>NZ_PGVB01000040.1 GCF_002860205.1 Bacillus sp. T33-2 | reverse complement strand
CATTGGATATTTGCCCTTTTAAAGAACAGAACTACTTTCCAGGATATAGTATAGAAACAACATCTAACTAAATAACGTAAAACCTTCCATTTCAGAAAATAAGAAGGTTATTTGGTATACCCTTTTTTAGTATATCACGATGGATTTCGAACTTTTAATGAAAAATATTGACAAACTATTAGCTGGTTTAGCTACAAGAAAAAATACGTTGCATTCTGAAGGCAACGTAACCAAAACTATATAAAGTTGACTAATTTATCCTTTGAACAATAACTACATTGCTTAACTTCTCTTTTGATACCGCCTTTTTTCTTAGATTTATTACAAATCTGATTGACCTGCTGCCTTGGTTGAATATTCAAAACCACAGAAAGGCAATCATCAATATCACTTGTACAGTTTAGGAAGTTTTGTATTTTTTCAGTATTAGTCACTATATTATTTGTACTTTTTTCTTATTTGGGCTAGAATTTATTCTTTATTAAAAAAATCAAACAGGCTAGTATTTATTCCATTTAAATTACCACCTATAACGTCTAACATATCAATAATTTGAGCTAGCCAATATGCAATGCAAACTGAGCTAATTGCTATTACAACTAGGGAAAACACTTTTATAACTTCTAATGTTTTGTTGTCTGTTTTCACTTTTCCACCCTTTTTCCTTTCTTTTTTAAAATCTATGCTTAATTTCGACTCTATGCTATATAAACCCTTTTAATTAAATGCATTATTTTTCCATATACCTTCTTCAACAAAACTGCCCGTTTGTTTAATAAAGGAATTCAACAAAAAGGTGGTTAATCCTTCTGGGATTAACGCACCCTATAGTTTAAGTGGAAACCTTCACACTAACTAATCCTAAAGTGTGTTTTTCTAGAATCAGGTACAATAAAAAAGCGCCTTCTTATTCAAGAAAAGCGCCCGTTTGCGGAAATCAAACTCCCTGTTTAAAAAGGGATATTTTGAAAAAGTGAAATGGTTAGAACTAGTGTTAGTATAGAACCTGCGAATGTTAAAGTTATTATTTTTCGTTTTCTCTGTTTTTTTTCAGGTTTTAATAACTCTTGGATTGCTACAAACCATATAACAAAAGAAGCTAAGGAAGCGAAACCAATAAAAGACATATTTTACATCCCCTCTCTTTTATTTAAAATTTTAACACATTTAATCAACAATTCACCCATGAAATTACTCAACAAAATGGCCCTTTAGTTGAAAAGCTGATTTGCCTTCTTATCATCTTCTAATGACTCTTGTATAAGCTCTGTTAGTTTATCTTCGTTGTCAATTTCACTCAAGTTTGGATTTTTACGTTATATTTTTATAATGAATGTTTAATAAAGGAGGAAATGAAGTTGAGACAAATGATTAATAACCTGATATGGCCTCATGCTTAGGCTCGATTAATTGTTCTTCTATCTTAACCGTTAGCTTAATAAGAAAAAGCTCCGCCTGTATATGCAAGTAACCGTCGCTAGGTCGCTAGATAGAGAAGAAAATGTCACTTTATTGATTCCTATCATTTAGATTGTGAATTGAGAGAATCCTCTATTTACCCTTAGTTATATCTGTTGCTGATTAACAAACTGAAATTAGGCTATTCACAAATTATATGTTACACTTTGTTTACCATTTGCTTTACTGTTTGCATATTCCCTACTCATCGTGAGTGGGGTTTTTTATTTTTTTTGACTTAAATAAAAAAACAGACTCTCAAGTATCAGAGTCTGTTTATACATTCTTATCATTAAGCTTTACGTACGTTAGCAGCCTGTGCACCACGTTGACCTTGTTCAACGTCAAAAGTCACTTCTTGACCTTCATCTAATGATTTGTACCCTTCACCTTGAATCGCTGAGAAATGAACGAATACGTCTTCTCCGTCTTCACGTTCGATGAAACCGAAGCCTTTTTCGCCGTTAAACCATTTTACTTTACCTTTTTCCATTTTTGTTGCCTCCTAGTGTGTTATACACACAATGTAATACTACCCTTGCTCTCAGTGATCATCAAGACGAAAAGTTGTTACTTATACTATCCTTTACACCGAACAAAAATAATTCCTCTTTAGGATAGCATCTATTACAAGTGTTTGCAATGATACGACACGGGTATCCAAAATATGCTCTCTATATGTGTCAACTAACCTGTCCTTTAGTTTGAAGAAGTAAATTGTTTTATTTATTTTCAAATTGACTAATGTTGATTACTAGATCTGATTTAGTGATTTTAGCGAGTAGTTCAGCATCTGATAAGGATTTGAGTTGCGAGCTCATGTACGCTATGTTAAAACTAAGGTACGCCCCCCAGGGGATTGTAAAGTCTTTAAAGGAGTGTTAATAAAATGAATAAAACAGAATTAGTTAATCAAGTAGCTAAAACCGCAGAACTCTCACAGAAAGAAGCATCCAAAGCAATAGACGCAGTCTTTGATACCGTTTTGGAAGCATTGAAAAATGGTGATAAAGTTCAATTACTTGGCTTTGGTAACTTTGAGGTACGTGAACGTGCTGCACGTACGGGTCGAAATCCACAAACTGGGGAAGAAATTCAGATAGCAGCTGGAAAAGTTCCTGCTTTTAAGGCTGGTAAAGCCCTTAAAGATGCAGTAGCTGGAAAGTAATTTTTTAAATGTTAGAGACTTGAAGAATGTAAAAAAGTCAGTACCATATATGGTATTGACTTTTTGCTTGTTGTAAAATCTACCTGTATGATTTTTAAACTAACCTGAACGTTAGTCGGAGAACAACATTGGAATTTTATGTTTAAATATAAGTACTTAGAAAGGAGGGGAATATATTGTATTTTCCATCGAAAAAAGACCTATGGATGGCAATTATTATTTGGACGTTCATATTTCTTTTTATTGTTCCACCGATTTTCCTTCCTGGTTTTGGCGTGTATATGTTACCTAAAATATTGGACACCGGATTAATAAGGATACTGATTGCATGTTTTCCCATGAATATGTTGTTGTGGATTTGGTTAAAAACTGGTTACACAATTAAAGATTTTGTTGTTAACATCCAATATGGTCCTATTAAAATGACAATAAAAATGGAACAAATTGGGGTAGTACCAGCGTAGCTGTCACCACCCGCAAACGTATGGATTAGATTGGAAATTTATTCATTGTCTCGTTATATTCGAACTAGTATAGTGGCCCAGATAGTTACGTTCTATGGTGTATTTCATGATTGGTCTTTCAAATAGTTTTAAATAGTTTCTCGGTATTTTTTTCAAGGCTCAATTCTTACTTCAGATTGCCCCGAATCAGGTGCTAACACAAATGAATACGATTGTCTTTACGTTAAGAATAATTCTCCTTCGTGGTATCTTTATATTTATAAAAGATTTATTTACTTCCTACATATATCTCATTCCATTGATGTGAAATATTACATATAAGAAACAATAGTTTCATAGGCACAAGGAAATACAATATTTTTTCTTGTTCCTAGCGTCCCATACTTTCCTCCTAAACTTATCTAAATTATCTGATAATTCTTAGTATAACGTTTATTTCTGTATTATACTTTCGGTAGGAGATTACCTATCTTGAAGTAGGAATAGGACAAGATTAGGTTCCTCCTAGTTTGTATATGGGGGTGACATATCAATATTTCTATCAGTAGAGTGTAGGTTAGAAAAATTTGATTGGGGAGTAGATAACTTTTGAAGAAGTTAATGGTTGTGTTTCTGTCTTCTGCTTTACTTTTAACAGGAATGCCAAGTGCAATTGCAAATGAAAGTTCAGAAAGCAATAAATCCTCTAATTACCTTCAACTAGAAGAAAAGCAGCTCGTTCGGATACTTATCCCAGGTACGCACATTTACAACGCTATGCAAGATGCTGGGTACGATTTTGCTGGTGGATTTGAACGTGTACCAAATGGAATTGAAGTAGATGCCATACTTACGAAAAAAGAGCTCGATTCCTTACCAGACCTCGGTGTAAGTCTAGCGGAAAAAACATCAAAAGCTCGAATCTCAAAGCAACAAGCTCCTAAAATACAAGAAGCGCAAGAAGAAGACACAGTAGTAATTGGACGCGTCGATTGGTTTACAACAAAAGGTCAAGGATTTTTGTCGGTGGAAGCTAAGTCCTCTGCGAAGAGTAATGCGGTTTTAACCCTTTCATGGGGAGATGGATCCCAGGAAATGGATTCATATGTTGATTCTGGCGAATACATGTACCATCGCGTACTAGCCAAAGTTGATGGTCCAAGACCAGATCGTATTACTGTCACCAGTTCACTGGGAACAGAAGAAACAGCAGCGGTTAATGACTGGCTAGCAAATCCAGAGAATGACATTGATCGTCCTGGATATCAGAGTGGTTTCTTCGATGAATATAAAAACCCAACAGAACTCTTTACTCGTATAGATGAGCTTGCGGAAGAATATCCGGAACTCACAGAAATTGTCGAATTACCTTATCGCACAAATGGCTACCGACGTCATGCGCAAGCCCAGTTCGGTAGTGGGAATAGTACCTTTTATGTGACGTCCAATGCGTATGGCCACGAAGGTGGCAACGATATTAGTTTAACCGTTGTTAAGGATGCCGACAGTCCAACTATTTCTGTTAATGGCAAGGACATTACGGTGCATATAGCCGATGATACGACTGCAAAAGAATTGGTCGATGTGATTAATGCCGATTCGGTCGCAAACAAGTTGGTAAAAGCAAACCTATATCGTGCTACGAATGGCACCGGCGTGGTAGACGAGAGACCTAAGACGCAGTTGGATGACTTTTTGGGCGCCCCTGAAGAGATTTCTCGCGATCCGTTCCCGATGCGCGCACTCCGGATTGGTAAGAACCGTGACGGCTCCAAACCTGGTGTTCTGATTGTCGCTCAAGACCATGCGCGGGAGTGGGTAACTCCGCTCGTTGCTTTGGAATCTGCGGAACGGTTACTCGCAAACTACCAGAAAGACGCAAAAACTCGCCAGATTGTTGATAATGTCGATATACTAATCATCCCATCCAATAACCCTGATGGCGCTCATTACAGCTTTTTTGATAATAATAGGCAACGACGTAATATGACCAATCATTGTGGCCCTGAAAATTCTGATCCAGGACGGAGAAACAACTGGGGTGTAGACTTAAACCGTAACTATTCCATCGGTTCCGTTCATGATGGCTTCACTGGCGGCTCACTATTATGTACTTCTGATACTTTTGCTGGACCGGAAGAATTATCTGAGCCAGAGGCAAAAAATGTTGTTTGGCTAGCAGAAAACTATTCGAACATCAAATTTTTCATGACGATCCATAGCTATGGTGGCCAACTATTCTGGCAACCAGGTTCTTACAAAGCTGATGGCAGGGTAACAACACCACGTCCACCACTAAGAGATGAGCAGTATTATTGGCAAATGGCCGAAGAAATATTGTCCTCTGTTAAGGGACAGCGCGATACGGTCGTTCAGCCTCGAAATGTAGGTGGTTCTTCCGATGTTCTTTATTCCTCGGCGGGTAACGTACGTGAGGAATTATACAATAACTACGGTATTTATGCATTTGGTTGGGAAGTTGGCGGTGAACAGTGGAATACAGAACAACAAAGCTGGCTAGCACCTGGAGGATTCCAACCAGTGTGGAAAGAAGCGAATCAACAGTACATGGAATATGCAAGTGGCGTCATGAAAATGTTTGAATTGGCTATGGAATACGGCAAAGATCATAATCCAGCAAATACAAAATTGATTAGCGAGCAACAAGCGGATGGCACGTATCATGTAACGTTCTCACTTAGCGAACCAGCCACTGTCTATTACACGACAGATGGCAGTAAGCCAACCTATGATTCACCGACCTATGAGCCGCCCAATATTCGTGAACCAGGAGAAGTTTTCGAAATTACAGAAGATACAACTTTCCGATGGTTCTCTAAAGATGTCAAAGGTAATGTCGAGAACAGGAAAAAATTCACAGTTAAAGTGAACAATAAGAAGTAATCAAAAGCGCAAATAGGAGCCAATTCTGGTAGGTTAATAGTCTCAATGAATCTATTAACCACTAGGATTGGCTCCTTTTGAAGTATGTTATTCAATTAACTGCGTAAGCATATTACTGGCAACATCAATGTTCACCTCGTGAGGTACTGGCTCAGGTCCGGTCTGCATTTCGGTGTGAAGTTCTACAATATACCGGACAGATGATGCCTGAAGTGCAAAACCAAGGTCCATGTTTCTATAGGATTTCCATCACCACCAGTGTGAGGAGCATAAGCCTTTGGCCGCCTGACATGGTGAACTGCTCAATGTCGGGGCTCAATCGTTCGATTGAATCGGCTTCCTCTTTTAAACCAGCTAGATCGACTTCCCACGAAAAATGTCCTGCACCAGCAAGAATTGCCCCGTCCTTCATCGTTGTAAAGTGTTCTCTTCTGATTATTCCGGCCTGCCTGTAACCGTGATAAACACTTGTCTAAATTCAAGTGTTTACTCTATATTTCATTGCTGACCGCTGTTCTTAAGAGGCATTTGCATACCCTGCTAATTAAAATAATAAAATTTTTTTATATTGATAGTATTAAAATGAACGGTTTTATTATTGCTTCGTTTCGACACACTTAATGGTTTTCTTACAATAAAAGAGAAGCCTTTCATCCCAAAGAAAGGCTTCTAAATTTTGAGTAAGCAAGCTAGTCATAATATCCATTTTGATACATCCACTATCCAATATATCAATTTGTTACCTTACAGCGTTTACAACGAGAACTATTTCTTGCATTTGGTTCTTGTTGCTAACTGCATCCATTCTAACATTTCCACCAAACAATACATGAATTACAATAAAAACTCTTCTTGAACATAAGCAGAGTTTTTCCGTAGATTTTTCCTCAGCTGTAATGTGGTTTTTGTCATTTATGCAAATACTTTTTACCACGCTCCCCTGCTGGTTATTAGTTTGCTATGTATTAAATTTTTCAAGGTAATCTGTTGAAAGAGCATTAGTATATCTCTATATTTCATCCAACTAAAGGTGATGATATATATACTATCAGCTAATTAGAATTGGATAAACGCTTAGCACCATTATGTGCCGCTTTGAAAAAAGGATTAAACGCCTTGTGATCATGAGGCAAGTATTGAACTGTGATAGATTTATGCGGAAATCTTTGTTTCTTTCCTACATATAGAGATATTAATTCCGATTGAATTTTTATCAGTGAGGGATTCTTTTTGAATTTGGTGTCCCGATTTAGATATTCCTCTATTTGTCGAATATCTGAGTAAATGATGACATTTTTACAACTAGCCGCATACTTTTCAAAGTGGGTTAATGCAAAGATAATTGCTTTAAACTCCCCAAAAATGTTTTTGTTTACACAATCCGATGGCGGATAGACCAATTGTTGCTTAACCTGTACCTTTCCGCTATGCACATAACAGCATGCAACTGACATAAGATGACTCTGGTTATTCATTGACATGTCGCAATAGATAAATAACGAATCCTCACAAAAGTATTGTTGATAAACCATATCTTTAAGCTCGATAGGTACGTTCTGGCTATATTTCGGCCAAAAGTTTGGTTTTTCTACTCGTTTTGAATTTCCTTTGAATCGCATATATTCTACTTCCCCTACCCATATTTTGATACTTCTCAGCGTGTTAGTTATCGTTCAATACCATACTGATTCACTATTATTTCCTTTATGATTAAAACTAATCTTCATTTAACAGCGTCCTTAAATTTGAATGACTTTTTTAAATCATTATTGAAAATGAAGCATGAGAATAGGCCTCTCTCTTCATTCATTTATCCCAACATCGCCGTTTATTAATTCCCATTTATGTTCATAAAAGCGTATTCCACTTTACTTTAGATCATAATTTAATCATAAAATAGGCATCCAGAAGATGTATCCCTATCTCTGCATTTGGCTATAACATTAATAGCTAAATGAAATTGGGGAGATTTTCTTGAGAGGAATCTATTTTATAAATAACAGAATTAGTTTAAATGGTTTGTCTTGGGAGGATAGTTTTAAATTACAGGAAGAGGAACTTTTACGGTATATAGAAAAACAACAGATACAGATAGTAAAGTTAGATCCCTATCAAATTTACAGACATTATACGATTCTTCATGCCTTACTTTACGATTTAAAGCAGGCTAGGGCCCAGTTTGATTGCCTCACTATATATTCTCCTGAGGTTATAGAGGATTTTGTATATGCATACCCAGCACGTTGGTTGTTAATAAAGAGTTATTTTGAACAAACTATTCCATTACATTCACAATAATTACTGCTTTTTAACGAATAATGAATGAATTCCAAAGTTACGTTAGTATATACCTCCAATTAACGTATATCGTTTGATACTGCTATTTCAATCCATTTTGTATCCACAGCATTCCAGTCGAATTCAGCAATATTATTATTTTCTTGTAACCATTGGACCTTTTCTTTTAGATACGTTTCATCAACAAAATACTCAACTACACCGTATAAATAGGATGGTTTTTTTCTACTAAACTCTAACTCGAAAATCACACCGGCTGGTTTAATCTTGTTTTCCTCTTGCAGCCCTAACAGCAATCCAATCCTATCTTTTCTTATGCCTGTAATGTAAGCATCTCAAGACTAAAACAAAAAAAGTCAAAAAATAGGGAGTTATACATATTATACATGACTAATATGTATCACTCCTTTACTTCATGTTCAATAATCGCGCCTGTTTGCGGAATTATGAGGAATACTGAGTAAACAAATCACATCCACTAATTATTTCATCGGTTG
>NZ_PGVB01000039.1 GCF_002860205.1 Bacillus sp. T33-2 | reverse complement strand
CAAGAATCCCACCCGTCAAACCGTAAGGTTTAGGGCTTGCGGCTTTAGCCGTGGGAGTCTCAAAAACAGTGGTCCTTTCTAAAGAAGCACTACAAAAAGATCTGTACAGGGGTAATCGGAGGCACGGCCCTGGGAATATTGTCTGTGATTGTGTTGGCACATATTTTCCATTTAAGCCAGCAGCTGGTCGCATCCTTGATTCCAAGGTCTGTTACCCTCCCGATTGCGTTAACCATATCGGATGGCCTTGGAGGGATCACTTCAACTACGGTATTCTATGTCATTTTTTCAGGTCTCGTGTCCTTGACGCTTGGTCCAAAATTATTGAAACAATTAGGAATAAAAAGCAAAGCTGCAAGAGAATTGGCAATGGGCACATCGGCACAAATGCTAGGGGCGAACCGTTCATTGCTATGGGCTGACGAAGAGGGGGCTATGGGAAGCGTCGCCATGACCACCTCCGCATTGTTGCTGTCCGTTTTAATGCCAATCCTTCCATTCATTTTGAAAATATAGGCGAAACAAGAGTTTAATAGGATAAATCCTCAGGCAAGCAATTATGATATAATCGGCTTAATGTCGAACTTATGAGGAGCACAAACGATGAGTGTACACAAAGCATTGGCATTGCATGCCGAAAAACAAAATCGGTTTTACAAAGAATTTTTAGTGTTGGATCAGAAGCGGGAAACCTATATTGAAGAGGCTGTAACTTTATGTAAACAAGGTATCCCTTTTACAACCGATAAAATAAATGAAGTGACCCGAGAAATGAACCGGATCAATTTGCGGATCATTCCAACGAGAAAATACGTCACAGCGGAAATGGTCAGGGAGTATGTAACGAAGCTGGGCAACCTTCCATCCTGAATTCATCATCGAGACAGACCTTGTGCAGGTCTATCTCGATGCCAAAAATCCCATCATCTCATTGATCAGTTGAACAGGTTTCTCATACATGCCCATGTGCCCCGCGTCCTTTAACAGCGACTGTTTTATGTTGGCTTTGCTGACCGAAAAGGTTTTTTCAGGGGGAATTACCTGATCCTTTTCTCCAGCTATTAATAAAACGGGTAGTTCTGCATGTTTTAAAACATGGTTAAGGTCCGGGCGGTTTTTCATGGCAATCAATGCATTAATGGCACCTTGTGGATTTGTTGAATAGCCAATTTCTTTGGCTGCGAGGATGTCGGCTCCGTTTTTGTCCAGATTGTCGGGAGAAAACAGTTTGGGAACAAGGCCGTCAATGAGGACTCGGACCCCTTCCTGCTTCACCTTTTCGACATTTGCCAGCCTTGCCTCCTTTGCTTCATCACTATCGGGATAAGCAGTAGAATGTACTAGTGAAAAGGCGGTAAGCCGGGATCCAAACTTATTGGCGAACGCCAGGGTGATATAACCTCCAAGGGAATGGCCGAACATCGCCACCTGGTCAAGCTTCAATTCATCCATAAAGGCTTCTATTACTGCCGCATAGTCATCAATAGCGTGATTCTCCTGCAAAGGTGCCGATTTGCCATGCCCTGGCAGGTCTACAGCGATTACTCGAAAATTCTCTGCCAGTGCTGGAATCACTTTTTCCCAGTATGCACAGCTTCCACAAAAGCCATGAAGTAGGATGACAGGTTGACCAGTTCCTTCATCGATGTAGGCGATATTTGAATTTTGTAATTCCAAGTTTTTTGTTTCCACTCTATCCACTCTCCGTAACTTTATTGTTTTTCGTTATTTTCCCTTTTTCACATTTCTTAATCACTTCCCGGTCGGTTCCTTTGCTCTTTTTATTCCCATTTTCCTGTGAGCTGCATATACTTTATTGGGCCATTTAACAGTGCAGTATATGGGCTTTATAGATTCGAATATTACGTTAAGCCGATAAGGAGAGATAAGCCTTTGCGAAATTTACAGGGAACGACGGCAAGTTTGCCATATCCATCACGATGGGCTATCCACGCTGCTATAGCTGGAAGACCGGTTGTTTACGGCACACTCGTCATTGATGCAATTTCGAATAATCGGGTAACTGGTACGGTCAATTTCCGTGGCAGACGGATTCCGATCACTGGATTTTGGGATGAAAGAAATAAACAAATAAGATTTGATTCCCCCTATGCGTCATATGCTGGCAATTTAGCGATATTTGACGATCCCCAGATAAGAGTTCGGCATTTTATGTTAAGAGGACGCATCGTTATGAAGCCTCCTTCTTTGCAAGCAGGTGAGTATGGAAGCTGGATCGCTACAACCGATACGGTTCTTACCGGACCTCCCCTTAGCACTCAAGGCTTACCTCCTGTTGGAGCCTTTTTAACATCAGAGCTGATGTATGGGGTGCCACAATAGAACTGGTGGTATAATCACGGATGTTCATGTTGCTCCCTAAATCAGAAGGTTCTGCTTATGACAATGATTGTATCACTTGTCCAGACGGGGAAGAACCCTTAGCGTTAAGCCAAGGGTTCATTCATTATTTTGTTTCACGGTGTAAAGTATGTTTTTTTAGGCGTGGGCTGTACTTTCTTAGTTCGATCCGTTCAGGGTTGCTTCTTTTATTTTTGGTGGTAATATAATTGCGGTCCCCGGTTTCCGTACAAGCTAACGTAATTTTCACTCTCATTTTTTTGGCTCCTTTTGTCTCTTCGTTCAATTATTTTATATCGTCTCGGTAAACGCAGGCAGCGGGTCGTGAAAATCAGACCAGACCATGTTCATCTCTTGATTTGTCAATAAACATTTATCCAATGCAGCCTCGATGTCGTCCCGGTTCATATCCACCCCGATCAGGACCAGTTCTGTCATTCGATCTCCAAATTCGTCATCCCATCTTTCCAGCAGTTCAGGTTCTTCCCTCAATATTTGCTGTTTCTCCTGCTCAGGGTAGGCAGCGAGCCATTGTCCAGCTCCTTGAAGGATGATGGAGGGGCCAGCCTGTGACAGCAAGCCTGTCGTATCATTTCGGGAAGCTAACCAAAAGAAGCCTTTCGCCCGTATAATTTCAACCGGCCAATCTTCCAGCCACTGCCTCCATCTATCAGGGTGAAATGGCCTTTTTCTGCGGTAAACAAATGACGAAATTCCATATTCCTCGGTTTCAGGCGTATGTTCCTCGTTCAATTCCTTAATCCATCCCGCTCCCTGGCTGGCTGCTTCAAAATCAAATAAACCGGTATCGACAATTTCATTTACTGTTACCTGTGATTTCACGCTCTCAATAATCCGGGCTTGGGGATTTAGCTTATGTAATATTGCCTTTAGCTCAGTTACACTGTCTGAATGTACTAAATCAATCTTGTTTAATACTAGAACATTTGCAAATTCAATTTGGTCGATCAGCAGGTCGGCAATTTCCCGAGTATCCATTTCATCATTTGCCTGCTTTCTGTCAAGAAGGCTGTCCCCTGAGATATAATCATGCCAGAATCGATCCGCATCCACCACTGTCACCATCGTGTCCAGTCGACAATGCTCATTTAAATTGATGCCAATACTATCATCAACATAGGTAAATGTCTGGGCAACCGGGATTGGCTCTGAAATGCCCGAGGACTCGATCAGGATATAGTCAATCTCCCCCGCTTTTACGAGCCTTTCCACTTCAATCATTAAGTCCTCTCTCAACGTACAGCATATACAGCCGTTCTGCAGTTCCACTAATTTTTCCTCTGTCCGTGAAAATCCTCCTTTTTTCACAATGGATGCATCGATGTTCACTTCACTCATGTCGTTCACAATAACAGCGATTTTTTTATTGTCACGATTTGTTAATACATGGTTCAATAATGTTGTTTTACCCGCGCCTAAGTAACCACTTAAAACAGTGACAGGTATTCTTTTTGGCATTTGTTTCTCCCCTCTTTTAAATTCAGGAAAAATACTATGAAAAGGATTCTTCCATCGATTACGAAATTCATAGTTTACATAAATCGTAATCATTTCGATTTATATCGTAATAAATATTGTTTCAAAAATCAAGTTTAAATTTCTTTGTACAAGATTTCAGTTCTGAGCCAATAGAATGGACTTCTCGCAGGGACAATCCATTTACATTATCCAATAAATGGGTTCTGATGACCTTAGCGGAGAGAGTTTCACTGATTTTATCCAATAGAAGGGTTCTAATCGACTTTACGATGAGGGTATTCGATGATTGTGTCCAATAGAAGGGTTCTAATCAACTTTATCCTGAGGAAATTCGATGATTGTGTCCGTAGAAGAGTTCTAATCGACTTCACGCAGAGGGCATTCGATGATTGTGTCCATTAGAAGGGTTCTAATCGACTTTACGATGAGGGTATTCGATGATTGTGTGCAATAGAGGGATTCTAATCAACTTTATCCTGAGGAAATTCGATGATTGTGTGCAATAGAGGGATTCTAATCAACTTTACGCTCAGGGAATTCGATGGATTGTGTCTAATAGAAGGGTTCTAAAGTCCTTTTACGCAGACTGAATTCGATCAAACATATTCAAATGGATATATATGAATGTAAAAATGGGTGATATTTTGCATTTACAAAACTATGCACTTATTTTAAAATATAAACCGTAATTATTACGATTTGATTCTGGTAAAATTCTGACCATACCATCTCTTAAACATACTCTATCAATTTAACACATATATTTTATCACACAGAAATATTCGTATGGAGGTACGCATGAATCGAATCCTTCGCCCAAATATTATGGATGTTACCATTTTTTTTATGATTGCTTTTGCTCTATTTTTGGCCTTATTTGGCTTTAATGCTTCGGTCGATCATTTTCCACCATCATTTTTAAACCTGAACACGATTTTTCTCAGTATTTTAATAGAAGCCCTTCCTTTTGTTTTGATAGGCGTTCTCATCGCGGGCATCATTCAAATTTTTGTTAAGGAAGATCACATAGAACGATTGATTCCAAAAAACAAATATGTAGCTGTTCTCATGAGCTGTGTGGTAGGAGCCTTATTTCCTGCCTGTGAATGTGGTATAGTCCCTATCGTACGCAGGCTCGTTTCGAAAGGAGTGCCCATTTACGCTGCGATGGGTTTCATGTCGACGGGTCCGCTTATCAATCCGATTGTGATTGCCTCTACATATATGGCTTTCGGTAATGATGCAAAGATTGCAGCATTGCGGATGGGATTAGGCTTTGTCACCGCCATCATGGTGGCCTTGGCAGTGAGTTGGCTATTTAAAGGAAATCAATTTAAAGCATCGATGACCATTACTCACACACATGCTGTTTCGAAAAGAGAAACTGTTTCAAGTCGATTCTGGTCTATGTTGACTCATTCAATTGATGAGTTCTTTGATATGGCCAAATACTTGATCATGGGGGCTTTTTTGGCTGCTTTCGTACAAACGTATATGCCGGCAAAGGCTTTATTGCAGGCAGGTAATGGCCCGGTTTCTTCGTTGCTCGTCATGATGGGACTGGCGTACATTCTGTCACTTTGTTCAGAAGCGGATGCGTTTATTGGCGCCTCCTTCAGTAGTATCTTTCCGACTTCGTCCATCCTTGGTTTCCTGATTTTTGGACCAATGATCGATTTAAAGAATACGCTTATGATGCTCAGTGTTTTTCGATTTAAATTCGTCATGATTGTGCTGGCATTGGTAGCTTCGTTGGTCTTCATCACTATAACGCTGATGCAAAGCTTTCTATAAAGGAGGCCCTATCGTGGTATTTCATTTTCAGCAGGCCGTTAGAGCATTGATTTTACTTTCATTCACTGCGTTCATTTTTAAGCTTCATGTTTCTGGTGAAATCACAAAGTATATTAATCCCAAATATATAGGTTTAAGCCAGGCGGCATCCGTTATTTTTTTGATTTTGTTTTTTATCCAAATTACAAGGATATGGAAAGACAAGAAGGATTCTCATGATCACTGTGACCATGATGAAAGCTGCAGCCATCACCATGATCATGGGGATTCTGAATTTAATATAAAAAAATTAGTTTCATATGGGATTATTGTTTTCCCATTGATTACTGGCTTCCTCCTTCCGGCCAAAGTGCTTGATGCTTCAATTGCAGATAAAAAAGGCGGTATGGCGATGCTGGCCAACAAGAAGCAGGAAACAGAAAATGAAAGAACGGGAAATATTGAAGAGAACACAAACGAGGATGACAACGACAAATTACCTGAGGTAAATGATCAGCCGGACAACGCTGCAACAGACAATCCTGCTGACCCGGGAAGCCAGAAGGAAATATCCCAGCAAGAATACGAACAGCTTATGCAGCACCTGTTAATAAGCCCTGTTATTAAGATGGACGACTATGTATTTTCTTCCTATTATGATGAAATAAGTCAGGATATATCTAAATTTAAAGGGAGAAAGATAGAATTAAAAGGATTTGTGTATAAAGAGGAAGGGTTTCAGCAAGACCAGCTTGTCATCTCGAGATTTTTGATAACCCACTGTGTCGCTGACGCCAGCATTATCGGTTTTCTGTCACAGCTGCCAGACGCTTCGAAACTGGAACAGGACACATGGATTGAGGCAAGCGGAGTATTGGAAACAACTAACTATAACGGAGCTGAGCTCCCCATGATTAAAATCGACAGCTGGAAAAAAATTAGTCAACCTGATGAACCATATCTTTATCCTATTAATATCAGAATCTTATAGCAAAAGGATTGCTGTTAAATGAACAAAGGCTGTCTGCTTGACGAAGCGGACAGCCTTTTCTGCATGATTGGTATATCCCTTCATTATCTTCCAGGTTAAGTAATTTTTAAATAAGCTTCCTTATAAAGCTTGCTGATAAAAAACTTCGAAACACTAAACAAAGCACCTTTGCAAAATTTTGCGTTTGTAATATATTGGAAATACAAATATCTAATTTTAATGAAAGGAGAATACATTTGATATTCAAAAAGCGGTGGATGGCCCTGTTTGTCCTTTTCAATTTTTTATTTATTTTAATCATCCCACCGATCGTGAATTGGCTTATGAGTTTCAGCATAGGAAAGATTTATGGCAGTACAGATACTTGGATTTCATTCTTAGGGCTTACTTTGGGGCCATCCTGTCAGGATTGATTACGATGGCCGGGGTGTTATTGACGATAGAATTCTCCAACAAGTTAAGTGAGAGGGACAAGGCTCCCTACAAAATCCTTAACATTGAAAATGCGATAGACACACTCCGCCAGACCCTCGAAGAAATCCAATATATACTCCGGATTGAACCAGAACAACAAATCCTGCGCTCCCCTTCATCCCGAAATACCCACCTCTTTAAGATGAATGAAAATTATCTTCCGGAAACTACAGACTTATTCAAGAAAATCACCGTACAGAGAGTTAAGGAAATCAGGTCGAAGCTCGTGAAAGTTGATTCGAAAACATACAAGATGTTTCTGGAATTTGAAGATAATCTGGAGCAAGATTACCTGGCCGTTTTCCGCCCGGTCGAAAACCAGTTGGTGCACTTCCAAAAAGAAATCATCAATCACTACATTGATTCTGAAAGCGCGAAAGTTTTGTTCGGCAAACTGTCCGAAATCGAACTTAATGCGTCAGAAGCACAAAAGATTAATAATCTGAGAGAAAAATATTATTTTAGTGAACGGAAGTATATTTAGTGAACTGGAAGGGTCTTTTAAGCTTTTGATGAAACAGCTAATTGCAATCCGGAAGCATTATATCGAAATGATTAAGTATTAATTTATTCGGAACACCCCACCCCCTCCATGGAGATATTCCATCTTTAAATACACTGTTACCAATGAAAAAAGGAGCTGCCGATACAACTCCCAGTTCGAGTTTCCAATCCCTTCGTTTCTATTACTGCAGCTGTTTAAGGAGATGGTCAAGGCGATCCCACGTTTCACTCATGCCTTGGACGGCACCCATGTCAATTATGGATTTAACAGCATCGTTTGTTTCATACCTACTGCGGCTAATCATTTTTGCCTTTCCTTTATGTTCGGTGAATGTTAGTGTGATGACTGCTTCAGGCATGCCTTCAGCTACATTGCCCTCAGCATCCGTGAAGTAATCGACATACACAATCCTTTCAGGTGCGACAATTTCCTTATAGACCGCCTTCCCCCAGGAGTCATGTCCATAAAAATCCCCCTGGACTTCATCTATGCAACGCATGCAATAATGCCATACGCCGCCAGGACGAAAGTCGATGTTGCAAACCGGAAGAATCCACCCTTTTGGCCCCCACCAGCGTGAAAGGTATTCTGCGTCCGTATGTAGTTTGAAAACAAGCTCCCGGGGTGCGTCAAAAACTCGCTCCAGTATCATTTCCCGATCCTCCACCGTTGTTTTCATGTTATTTGTCACATTTGACATTTAAATGACCTCCTGCAGATAATTTGCTGCACTAATCCTTTTCGTCCTAAGTCTCACTTTTCCTTTCATATTTTTTAAAAAATGTCCGGGGGACTGGATCTCCCTTAAAAGTGTTTAAAAGCAGTTCCAGTTAGTGGACAAGTATATGGTGAATTTATCAACCTTTCTATTTGAATGAATTTCATAAATCTCAGCCCTAATGCCCCAAGACTTTTAAGGCATGAAAAAAGGAGTACCTCCCCAAAATGTCGAAATGAGTAGT
>NZ_PGVB01000004.1 GCF_002860205.1 Bacillus sp. T33-2 | reverse complement strand
CGACTGTGTATAAGGATGGAATCAAATGTAATTCAGGAAAATCTTTAGTTCAACTTATATAGTTGACATATCTAAAAAAAGAAATAAATAATATAACTACTACTTTGAAACTACTGAAAGGTGTTGTGCTATTTGCAAACAAGTATTATTCATCCTACATTAGACGCTTTCGTAAAAATCGCTCCGTTCTTAAATGATTTAATGACAGAGGATATTACGATTGGTATTTGTGATACGGAAAAGTTTTTGCTTAGTGTTCCGGGAAAAACCTTTTCTCTAGGAATCGAACCGGGTTTTCCCCTTCAACCTAATGATGCTATAACAAAAGCGATTCAAAAAAGGGCACCAGTAAGAGAATACGTTCCCGAAGAAGTCTTTGGTTTTCCTATTGTAGCAAATGCTATTCCGATTTTTGATGATTCTGGTAGGGTTGTTGGTGGAATCGGACTTGGTACCAGCATGGAACAATATAATACGTTATTTGCGGTTGCCTCTAAGTTATCGGGAGCGGTAGAACAAGTTACTGCAACGATTCAAGAGCTTGCAGCATCAACGACAGTTTTATCCGAAAATATGAATACTATCGCAGAACAATCCAACAATGTACTTGAAAGCGTGAGTGATATAGAGAAAGTAGCGAACATGGTACGGAATATATCTGACAATACCAACATATTAGGGTTGAATGCCGCGATTGAAGCAGCAAGAGCTGGTGAATACGGGAGAGGCTTTACTGTAGTGGCCAATGAAATCAGAAAATTGGCTGGTAATTCAAAAGAATATACTGATGTGATAAGGGATTCCGTTAATAATATTGATAAACTTATCAATAAATTAAATGCATCAATTTCCACGATCAACAGTGAAACAGAGAATCAATCAGCGGTGAGTGAAGAATTATCTGCAACCATGCTGGAAATCAGTTCTAACGCTAAAGAATTAGCGGATATTGCAGAACGCTCATTGAAAGGTAATTAATCTATGAATAACAAAAAAGTAGAAGGTAGGTCCACGTTTTTAGGCCTACCTTCTGCATTGGGAATATTGCTTCCTTAATGTTATCAATTTGCTTGATATAGTTATCTAACGGTTCCATATGTCTTTTTGTTAAATCATTCATTAAAGCTCTTAACCTAAGATTAGAGATAACGCGTTCGTGGTGTTACACCACGATGCTCTTTTTGGAGAAAAGGCGTGATAAAATGGAATTTAAAGAAATGGCGGAGAAATTATTAGAAGTCCAAAAGCATTTAGAAGGTAGCGAAATCATGGGAACTCCAATCGCTTGGAAAGATATTTCGTGGATGATTTCTTATATCGAAGAAGTTCGCCAAGAATTAAAGCGAAAATAATTTGGAGGTTGTGATGGACAAACTCGAACAAAAAATGATGGAGTATGTTGAACAGTACGGTATTGATGCATAATACCGGGGCCACTTATTAGCCTCATAGACGCTTTTTTTAACTGTCCGTAGAATGGGGCACAGTTCAGGTTTTGAGATAAATTAAAACAAAAAACCACCAAACAATTATGTATGGTGGAGACGGTGGGAGTCGAACCCACGTCCAGAGACATCGGCACTTAAGCTTCTACGAGTGTAGTCGATATATTCGCGTTTCGCTGACACTTCTGCCTATCGACGGGCGTCCGGCCAGCTAGCCTGGTTGTTCTCTTCCTTCATCCTCAGGCGGTGGAATCCGGCGTAGCCCACTTAGAGTGAGTCCCTTACCCTACCACATGGGCGATGGAGGGAGGAACCGCAATCAGCTGTTATTAGGCAGCGAAAGCGAGGTTGTTGTTAGTTTTGCCAGTTATTGGCTTTGACGTTTTAACGAGGCCGATCCCCTCGACTCGCAACTTAAGCTCGAACTACCCCTGTCGAATCCGTAGCGTCCCCATGGTAAAAGGATTACCATCCGCATTTTTACATGCAGACGTTACGAGAACCCGGAATACCGAGCTAAAAGTCGTAATGCCACTCCTCGTGACAATTAATATTATAACATATTCTGCAAAAAATTCAACTTCCAGCTGTTTCCTAGTAAGTTTCCCTGCTAAAACCTTTTTAAGACGGATGAACGTGCAGTTGCCTACTGCTTTTGCCGATCCCTGAAAGCCCGTTCGATTTCCCGGCTTGCTTCTTTCTTTTTAAGATCTTCACGCTTGTCGTATTTCTTTTTCCCTTTTGCCAGGCCAATTAAAACCTTGGCAAAACCGTTTTTCAAATACAGCTTTAATGGTACAAGCGAGTATCCTGTCTCTTTTGTTTCACCGATCAGTTTGCTGATCTCACGGTTGTGCAGCAGCAGCTTCCTGGTGCGGAGCGGATCGTGGTTGTGGCGGTTACCCTGCTCGTATGGGCTCACATGCATATTGAACAAGAAAACTTCGCCGTTCTGGATCCTCGCAAATGAATCCTTAAGGTTGACGCGTCCTGCCCGGATCGATTTTATCTCTGTTCCCTGCAGCACGATTCCGGCTTCATAAGTATCTTCAATGAAGTAATCATGATAGGCCTTTTTGTTCTGCGCTACGGTTTTTCCATGACCTTTTGGCATGTCTCTCTCCCCCTCTATATCTCTTTATTTTAGCAAAAATCTGCAGAGCCCACAATGGAACGAGAGAGCCCCTCACTAGGGCTCTCTACTTATTTCTTTTTAGGCTTCCGCTTTGCTTTTGGGGCATTTTCAAAGTGCTTGCGATTTTTCCCTTTTTTCTTGGCCCCTTCTTTAGCTCCGGGCTTGGAGCCCTCTTCGACCCTGCCTTTTCGTGGCTTTTTTGAACTGCTTCCTGTTTTGAATACCTTAGGTGCATCAGAGCGTTCACGGCGGGGGGTGCCCTTCATGCCAACAATTTCAAAGTCGATTGAACGTTCTTCTTTGTTGACGTTAATCACCCTGACAGTGATTTCATCCCCTATCCGGAATACGTTGCCGGTCCGCTCCCCGATCATCGCAAAATGGCGCTCATCAAACCGGTAGTAATCATCAGTCATATAGCTGACATGGACTAGGCCCTCAATCGTGTTCGGAAGCTCCACAAACATGCCAAAATTGGTGACGGAACTGATGATGCCATCGTATTCCTGCCCAATCTTATCTTCCATATATTCAGCCTTTTTAAGCTCGTCTGTTTCCCGTTCGGCATCGACGGCCCGTCTTTCCATATTTGACGAATGCTCCGCAATATCGGAAAGGCTGGCATTCCATTTTTCCCTTGTCGCCTCATCAACTTTCCCTTCGATTAAATATGTGCGAATCAACCGGTGCACAATCAGGTCGGGGTAACGGCGGATCGGCGAGGTGAAATGAGTATAATAATCGGTGGCCAGGCCAAAGTGTCCAAGGCTTTCCGGATAATATTTCGCCTGCTGCATCGAACGGAGCATTACCGTTGAAATGACCATTTCTTCCGGCTGTCCCTGTACCGATTCAATGATTTCCTGAAGGGCGCGGGGATGCACGGAATTAGCAGTGCCTTTTACGATGTATC
The DNA here is from genome assembly GCF_002860205.1 of Bacillus sp. T33-2. Taxonomy (GTDB): domain Bacteria; phylum Bacillota; class Bacilli; order Bacillales; family Cytobacillaceae; genus T33-2. The sequence goes on along the minus strand of NZ_PGVB01000004.1, from coordinate 135,500 downwards.
CAAAGTTGGTGATAAACTCAAAAAACCTTCTCAGCTTGTCCTCTTTCGGATCCTCGTGAATCCGGTAGATAAATGGTACGTCCATCCAATGGAAATGCTCTGCGACTGTTTCATTGGCTGCAAGCATGAACTCTTCAATCAGCTTTTCAGCGACGGACCGTTCCCTGATAACCACATCAGAGGGATGCCCCTCCTCATCAACAATCACTTTTGCTTCTTTAAAGTCGAAGTCAATTGCACCCCGGTGCATCCGTTTCGTCCGTAAAATCGCGGCCAGCTCTTCCATCAGTTCAAACATCGGCACTAGCGGTTCATATTTAGCACGGAGCTCTTCGTCCTTGTCCACCAAAATCCGGTTTACATCATGGTAGGTCATCCGTTCGGTTGTTTTAATCACGCTCTGATAAATTTCATGGCTGACAACCTCGCCGTCAGGGCTGATTTCCATATTGCACGAAAGTGTTAACCGGTCCACCTTGGGATTCAAAGAACAGATTCCATTGGACAGCCTGTGAGGGATCATCGGGATAACTCTGTCGACCAAGTAAACACTGGTACCCCTTTCCTGTGCCTCAACATCAATCGGGGTGCCTTCCCTCACATAATAAGTTACGTCCGCGATATGAACACCCAGCTTATAATTTCCGTTTTCCAGCTTTGTCACAGTAACAGCATCATCCAGGTCCTTCGCGTCAGCTCCGTCTATCGTGACAATTGTTTCATTGCGCAGGTCACGGCGATTGGCGATCTCGCTTTCATCAATTGTGTCAGGGGCATTATTCGCCTGCGCCAAAACCTCCTCCGGAAAAGCAAGCGGAAGGCCATGCTTGTGAATGACAGACAGAATATCCACTCCCGGGTCATTTTTATGGCCAAGGATCGAGACAACTTCCCCCTCGGCGCTTTTTCTGCCCTCAGGATAGCTGGTAAGCTGAACAACGACTTTATGTCCTTCAACTGCGCCTTTTGAAGCGGTTTTAGGAATAAAAATATCGCTTGTGAATTTTTTATCGTCAGGGATTACAAAACCGAAATGCTTGCTTTCAGTATATGTCCCGACGATTTGCTGGATCCCTCTTTCCAAAATGCGGACGATGGTGCCTTCCCGCCTCTGGCCGGAAGTTTCCGAAGAGACGCGGACCAAAACGATATCTCCATGCATGGCATTGTTCGTTTCGTTCGGCGGGACGAAAATGTCGTCCATGCCAGGCTCATCCGGGATGACGAAAGCGAATCCTTTTGCATGGCCCGTTACTTTTCCGCGGATCAAGTTCATTTTTTGCGGAAGACCGTAGCGGTTGCTCCGTGTCCTGACGACCAGGCCCCTTTCTTCCATTACGACTAGTGCTTTTACAAAGTCCTTGAACTCGACTGAGTCTTCGATTCCGAACGCTGCCTCAAGCTCCTGGACTGTAAGCGGCTTATACGCCTCATCCTTCATATGATGCAAAAGCTTGTCAATATGTCCCTGAATGGTATCCCCCAAATCAATCCCTCCTTGTGTTGTTCTCTTATTTATTTATTCTTTCCAATTTAGCTGCTCTAGAAACGTATGCACGTCTTCATGGAGCTGGTCGCGCTCCTTATCAAGCGTGATGACATGCCCGGATTCTTCATACCACTTGATCTCCTTATGGTCGGATTCGACTTCTTTGTAAATAAAATTGGCGCTGTCCGGATTGATCATGTGATCATGGCGAGCTTGAACGACAAATGTTGGGGCATAGATCAAATCCACATGATTTCTGACATCGGCAATCAGCACCTGAAGTGCTTTTAAAGTGTTCATAGGTGTTTTTTGAAACTCGTCCATTTCTGCTTCGATTTGCTCCTGTGTCTTTCCTTCCAGCTTTTTATATTCCCGGGCATAATCGAGAATTCCCTGGTACATGACCTCTTCACTCTTAATATACATCGGTGCGCACATCGGTACGATACCCTTTAGTGGCACTGTATAACCAAGCTTGAGTGAAAACACGCCTCCGAGCGACAGTCCGGCCGCTGCTATCTCTTCGTATCCTTGATTTTTCAAAAAATTATATGCCTCGATTACATCGTTCCACCAGTCATCGGGGCCAGTATGTACAAGCTCTTCGGGTGGAACGCCGTGCCCCTTATAAACTGGTGCATGGCATGTGTACCCTTTCCCCTGCAGAAATCTGCCAAGCATCCGGACATCCGCCGAATTTCCGGTAAACCCGTGCAGCAGCAATACAGCCCGTTTGCCCGCTTCAAATGTAAATGGTTTTGGAACTAACTTTTTCATTGAAATGTCTCCCTTTGCAAAAAAACCGTCATTTTTTCAATCTTTATTAGTTTTAACAAACTGGGAGTCAACATTCCAGAAAAACGCTCGAAGGAATGGATTCATGACGTGAAAAAACCCGGCCGCAAAAGTGGCCGGGCATGGATGCATGATCAAGTATTAAAGTTTGAAATATGTTACTGCAATGGTCAATGCAAAGAATAGAACGGATAACACAATGGTAATGCGGTGAAGGATCAAATCGATCCCGCGTGCTTTTTGTTTACCAAAGAGAGTTTCTGCACCGCCTGAAATCGCACCGGAAAGACCCGCACTTTTACTTGACTGAAGCAGAACCACACCGATAAGGGCAATACACACGATCACCAATAGAATTACTAAAAATGTATGCATAATAACCTCCTGAAAAGCCTACATATCGCAGTATTTCTAGCTTACCATATTTTTTGGGCTGAAACAATACTTGTCTGAAGAGTCGTACCAATGTTCCTCATAGCAAATTACGTTTTGCTTAAACGGGAGCACTTTTCGAAAATCGAGAGAATTTCGCTTAAATAATTTCCGGACCGCTTAATTATCAATTTTATCGCTTAATCCACCCAAAATCTCGCTTAATTGATTTTCATGCTTGTGAACGCAGCCGCCTCCGAAACTATAACAAAAAAACGCCGGCAAGCAGCCGGCGCCATGCATAATTACTTCTTAAGGTTGTAGAAAGATTTAAGTCCATTGAACTGGGCTGTTTCAGCCAGCTGGTCTTCGATGCGAAGAAGCTGGTTGTATTTTGCGACACGGTCAGTGCGTGAAGGGGCGCCAGTTTTAATTTGGCCGGCGTTTGTAGCAACCGCGATGTCTGCGATTGTTACATCTTCTGTTTCACCGGAACGGTGTGAGATAACAGCTGTGTAGCCAGCACGCTTCGCCATTTCGATGGCATCAAAAGTTTCGGTAAGAGTACCGATCTGGTTTACTTTGATCAGGATAGAGTTGGCAATGCCTTGCTCGATTCCTTGAGAAAGTTTCTTTGTGTTTGTAACAAAAAGGTCATCCCCAACCAGCTGCACACGGTCTCCGATGCGCTCAGTCAGAAGCTTGTGGCCTTCCCAGTCGTTTTCATCAAGGCCGTCTTCGATTGAGATGATTGGGTATTTAGAAACAAGCTCTTCGTACCATGCAACCATTTCTTCAGAAGTTTTTACAACGCCTTCCCCTGAAAGATGGTACTTGCGGTCCTCTTTGTTGAACAGTTCAGAAGATGCAACGTCCATTGCAAGCATTACTTGTTCACCTGGCTTGTAGCCTGCTTTTTCGATTGCTTCAATGATTGTTTGCAGTGCTTCTTCGTTGGAGCCAAGGTTAGGGGCAAATCCGCCTTCGTCACCTACAGCTGTATTCAAGCCTTTGCCTTTTAATACTGATTTCAGGCTGTGGAAAATTTCCGCGCCCGTACGCAGTGCTTCACGGAAGCTTTCAGCGCCGACAGGCATAACCATGAATTCCTGGATATCAACGTTGTTGTCAGCGTGCGCTCCGCCGTTTACGATGTTCATCATTGGTACTGGAAGCTGCTTGGAATTGAATCCGCCAAGATATTGGTACAACGGGATGTCAAGGTAGTCTGCAGCAGCATGTGCAACAGCCATGGAAACGCCCAGGATTGCGTTTGCACCTAGTTTACCTTTATTTTCAGTTCCGTCTAATTCAATCATGGCTTGGTCGATGCCAATCTGGTCAAGCACATTGAATTCTTCACCAATCAGCATTGGAGCGATGATTTCATTTACGTTTTCTACTGCTTTTAAAACACCTTTGCCAAGGTAGCGGTCTTTGTCTCCGTCACGAAGCTCAACAGCTTCATATTCACCAGTGGAAGCCCCACTTGGCACGATAGCGCGTCCAAATGCACCAGATTCGGTAAATACTTCAACTTCAACTGTAGGGTTACCACGGGAATCAAGTACTTCACGAGCATATACATCTGTAATAAATGGCATTGTATTCTCTCCTTATTTTTTAATTAATGATTTTCCAGTCATTTCAGCTGGCTGATTGAGTTTTAAAAGATCAAGCATGGTTGGTGCAAGATCGCCAAGAATTCCATCTTCTCGAAGCTCCGCACCTGGCTTCGTCACAATGACAGGAACCGGGTTGGTCGTATGGGCGGTCATCGGGGAGCCTTCAAGTGTCACCACTTCATCAGCATTCCCATGATCGGCGGTAATGATGGCGGTGCCGCCTTTTTCCACAATCAGATCAACAATTCTGCCAAGGCATTCGTCAACTGTTTCAATCGCTTTGATGGTCGGTTCAAGCATTCCGGAATGTCCGACCATGTCAGGGTTGGCTAAATTCAAAATGATCGCATCGAATTTATCTGCTTCAATCGCGTTCACAAGGGCATCCGTAACCTCATAGGCACTCATTTCCGGTTTTAAATCATAGGTTGCCACTTTCGGGGAGGCGATCAGAATACGCTCTTCCCCCGGGAACTCAGCTTCACGGCCACCACTCATGAAGAAGGTGACGTGCGGATATTTTTCAGTTTCCGCAATCCGCAGCTGTGTCATCCCCTTTTGGGAAATGACTTCACCAAGAGTGTTATCCAGATTTGTCGGCTGGAAGGCCACATATCCGTCAACTGTCTCACTAAAGTGGGTCAGGCAGACAAAGTGCAGGTTTTCTGGATGCTTTGGCCCCCGGTCAAACGAACGGAAATCCTTGTTCGTGAATGTATTTGAGATCTGGATCGCGCGGTCAGGCCGGAAGTTATAGAAAATGACGGCATCGTCATCCTTGACCGTCGCAACCGGCTCTCCGTCGGGTTTCACAAGAACTGAAGGAACGACAAATTCATCAAAAATCCCATGCTTATAATTGTCTTCCACAAGCTCCATCGGGTTGGAATAAGTAGGGCCTTCACCGTACACCATTGCCCTGTACGCCTTTTCGACCCGTTCCCAGCGCTTGTCACGGTCCATTGAATAATAACGCCCGGAAATCGTCGCAAATTCACCCACACCGATTTCGCTCATTTTCTCAAGTGTTTCCTGGATGAATCCTTTCGCTGTCTGCGGACCGACATCGCGGCCATCCAAAAACGCATGTACATAGACATTTTTGACGCCTTCTGCGGCCGCAAGCTTCAGGAGCGCGAACATATGGTTAATATGGCTGTGCACACCGCCGTCCGACAACAAGCCGAACAGATGAAGGTCGGTTCCCTTTTCTTTCACATGCCTGATGGCATCGAGGAAGGTTTCATTTTTTTCAAATTCACCTTCGCGAATCGAGATATTCACCCGTGTCAGGCTCTGGTAAACAATGCGCCCGGCACCGATATTAAGATGCCCTACTTCAGAGTTTCCCATTTGCCCTTCAGGAAGGCCTACCGCTTCGCCGCTGGCTGTTAATTGGGCATGCGGGTAAGAATTCCAGTAACGGTCAAAGTTGGGCTTTTTCGCCTGGGCAACGGCATTGCCTTTTCGTTCGCCCCTGATGGCAAAGCCATCAAGAATAATCAAAGCTGTTGGAGATGTCTTACTCATTTTTGCCTGCCTCCAATAGCTGCAGGAAGGAATCTGTTTCAAGGCTGGCACCGCCGACCAATGCTCCATCAATATCCGGCTGGGCCATGTATTCCTTAATATTCCCTGGCTTCACGCTTCCTCCATATTGGATGCGCACAGCGTCGGCAGCTTCCTGTGAAAACTGCCCGGCAACCACGCTCCGGATATGGGAACAGACTTCGTTTGCGTCTTCTGCTGTTGAGGACTTGCCTGTCCCGATTGCCCAGATTGGTTCGTATGCAATGACGGTTTGCTTCACCTGATCTTCTGTAAGGCCATTAAGCGCTTTTTGGACCTGGGAGCCCACCAGTTCGTTTGTTTCACCATTTTCGCGCTGCTCAAGCGTTTCGCCGACGCATACGATAGGGACGAGGTTATATTTGAATGCCGATAATGCTTTTTTATTCACTGAATCATCGGTTTCATTGAACATTTCCCGGCGCTCCGAATGCCCGATGATCACGTATTTCACACCGATATCTGCAATTGCCTTCGGGCTGGTTTCTCCGGTAAAAGCTCCGCTTTCTTCAAAGTGCATGTTTTGGGCACCGATTTCAACATCGTACTCTTTTGCAAGCTCCGCCAAGCGCGGCAAAAATAATGCTGGTGCGCAAACAACTGAGTCCATCTTGTCCTTTGCAGGGACTAGGCCGGCCACTTCTTCAAGAAATTGTGAGGCTTCTGACAGTGTTTTATGCATTTTCCAGTTTCCTGCGATAATTGGCTTTCGCATAACTGACACTTCCTTTCAAAATTAAAGAGCGTATCACCGTTTTCCGGCGTTTACTACTATTTATCGTTCAAGGCAACGACGCCAGGAAGATCTTTACCCTCCATAAATTCCAGGGAAGCACCGCCGCCTGTGGAAATATGGCTCATTTTTTCTGCAAGGTTGAATTTTTCAACTGCTGCAGCTGAGTCCCCGCCGCCGATCACCGAATATGTATCGGCTGAATCGGCAAGTGCCTGTGCCACTGCTTTCGTCCCGTTTGCGAATGTATCTATTTCAAATACACCCATTGGCCCGTTCCAGATTACAAGCTTTGATTTCCGAATGACATCGCTGTAAATCTCTCTTGTCTTAGGCCCGATGTCAAGCGCTTCCCAGTCAGCAGGGATTTCTTCGATAGGCACTGCCTTTGTGTTAGCAGCAGCAGAGAAATCATCCGCTACAATCACATCTACAGGCATATAGAAATTGACGCCCTTTTCCTTCGCTTTTTGAATAAAGGAATTAGCAAGATCGATTTTATCTTCTTCAAGAAGTGATTTTCCGATTTCGTGGCCTTGCGCTTTTACAAAAGTATAACCGAGGCCGCCGCCAATGATCAGGTTGTCGACCTTTTCAAGAAGGTTTTCAATGACCCCGATTTTGTCTTTAACCTTAGCACCGCCAATAATCGCTGTAAATGGGCGCTCAGGATTCGATAAAGCCTTGCCTAGAACTTCTAACTCTTTTTCCATCAGGAAACCTGACACAGCCGGAAGATGATGGGCAATTCCTTCGGTAGACGCATGGGCACGATGGGCAGCACCGAAAGCATCATTTACATAAACATCTGCCAAATCGGCGAATGCTTTTGCAAGCTCTGGGTCATTTTTTTCTTCTCCAGGATAAAAACGGACATTTTCAAGAAGAAGAATATCGCCTTCATTCATTGCGTCGATCTCTGCCTTGACCTTGTCACCATAAGCCTCGTCCACTTTTTTAACATCTTTGCCGAGCAATTCAGATAGGCGTGCGGCCACTGGAGTCAGGCGCATTTCCTCATTCACTTTGCCTTTTGGGCGGCCAAGATGGCTTGCCAGGATGACCTTCGCGCCCTGGTCGGCTAAATACTGAATGGTAGGCAGCGCAGCGCGGATCCTTGTATCATCCGTCACTTGTCCTTCACTCATTGGCACGTTAAAATCGACACGGCAAAAGACTCGATTTCCTTTTACAACCACATCTTTAACAGTTTGTTTGTTCAAGGCAAGAACCTCCTTCAGGTTTCTAGAAAAGCGGAAACACCTTGTCCAGCTCCGACAGGCATAAGACGGCTCCTGTAAGAAATCCTGATTTCTGAAAGGAGACGGCTTATGAGCCGAGGGGCTGGGCGCTGGAGCTAGACACTAATCTAGTTCGGAATAATATTCTATTTTACATGGAAAAAGGAGAGGGGAATCCTCCCCGCTCCCCTTTATCCCACTACATTATAGTCGTTCGTGAGTAGTTTATCCATTTATTTCCCTTTTGCAATAGAAAAACTTATATTACAGGCCTTTGCTAGCGATGTAATCAACCAGGTCGACTACACGGTTAGAGTAGCCTGTTTCGTTGTCATACCAAGAAAGGACCTTGACCATGCTGCCTTCCATAACCATTGTTGAAAGGGCATCAACGATGGAAGAACGAGTGTCGCCATTGTAGTCCATAGATACTAGCGGCTCTTCGCTGTAACCAAGGATTCCTTTTAGTTCGCCTTCAGCAGCTGCTTTAAGCACAGAGTTTACTTCTTCAACAGTTACGTCTTTCTCAAGCTCTGCAACCAGGTCAACAAGGGAAACGTTTGGAGTTGGAACGCGCATCGCTCCACCGTTCAGTTTGCCTTTTAATTCTGGAAGGACAAGCGCAACTGCTTTCGCAGCACCGGTAGTTGTAGGGATAATATTTTCCGCAGCTGCACGTGCACGGCGATAGTCTTTGTGCGGAAGGTCAAGAATTTGCTGGTCATTTGTGTATGAGTGGACAGTCGTCATCATACCGCGCTTGATTCCAAAGTTATCATTTAACACCTTAGCAAATGGAGCCAGGCAGTTTGTTGTACAAGAAGCATTTGAAATAACATGGTGGTTGGCAGGGTCATACTTGTCATGGTTAACACCCATAACAACAGTAATATCTTCATCTGAAGCCGGAGCAGAAATGACTACTTTCTTTGCACCTGCTTCAAGGTGTTTAGCCGCGTCTGCACGCTTAGTGAAACGGCCTGTAGATTCAACTACCACTTCAACGCCAAGGTCGCCCCAGCCAAGCTGAGCAGGATCTCTTTCTGCAAGAACCTTCACGCGCTGGCCTGCTACTACAAGATAGTCCCCATCTACACTGATTTCTTCATTAAGGATTCCGTGTACAGTGTCATATTTTAAAAGATGCGCAAGCATGTTTGCATCTGTTAAATCATTAACAGCGACTACTTCAACATTAGGATTGTTCAACGCTGCGCGGAATACCACGCGCCCAATTCTTCCAAATCCGTTAATACCTACTTTTACTGCCATGATTTTTTCCTCCTTTGGTTTCCTAAAGGTATTGGTTTTATTTATATTAAGGGTATTTACCCTTGTACCAGATTCCTGGCGGCCCCTTCATCCGTAATAAGGATTGTTGAAGAAGGTGCCTGCTTCATATACGCCCGCATTGCCTTGGCTTTTGATTTGCCGCCTGCGACAGCAATCACGCTGTCAATTCCGGCAAGGTCATCCAGCTGGAGCCCGATCGTCAGCACCTTGTGGACTATTTCCCCGTCTTCATTAAAATAATATCCAAAGGCTTCCCCGACTGCGTTCCCAGCGATGATTTTTTCCATATCCTCCGCACTCGTATTGCGGCGCTCCGCCATTGTTATAGCGTCTCCAATTCCATGTAAAACCATGCCAGCAGATTTGATTAAATTTAGCACATCATAAATGAGAGGCTCCTTTATGAGAGACTCGTATATTTCCCTGCTTACCTGGTCGGGCACGTAAAAAACTCTGTGCCTGGAATTCGATTTGTCTGCCATGATGGCGCAGATGGTGTTGGCCTGATTTTTGACATCTTCTCCGATGCCTCCTCTGGCCGGTACAAACAGCAACTGCTTCTTTCCGAAATCGGGGGTCAGCATTTCCGCTACGGCAGCCATTGTCGTGCCACCCGTCACAGCAATAATATTGTTTTCCTGGAGCAGGTCTGCCATGGTGCTGGCGCACGCGCGGCCCAGTTCGCTTTTGACCCAGGATGACTCATCGCTGTCTCCGGGCACAACCACAACTTTTTGGATGCCCAGGCGTTTTTGCAGTTGTTTTTCTAATGTGTCTATACCCGTTATGTCCCGCATTACTCTATCAAGACTTTCCAGTATATCCTTGCCTTCTTTTGTGAGGCTCATTCCCTGGCTTGACACAGAAATTAGGTCCTGGTCATTCAAAAATTCTACCTCGGTCCGTAAAACCCGTTCCGACAGGGCCAGGCTCCCGGACAGGCTTCTTCGCCCGACCGGCTGCATTGCATTTATGTATTGAAGGATGAGGTAGCGTTTCTGCATGATCTGGACAAGGTCGGGTATTAACCTTTTTTGAATATCAATTAATGAGTGCTCCATGATATTCTCCTTTTAAATGAAGTGATGGTCATTTTTCGTCCCGGTAAGACATATTATGTCCCACTCACCCCAAAAAAAATCACCCCTGATTCCTTTTACATTTTAACAGGAGTGAAAATGCAATTCAACCAATATACTCTACCTTTTTTTCTGAAAACGTTTTACTTATGGAAAATTTGTTAACCCGCCCATATTCGATCTCTTCACCATCCAGTTCGACGACTGGAATCATGATCCCATACCGTTCCGTCAAATCGTCATCCTGGTCAATATCTATTTCTTCCAGTTCAAAGCTCCATTCCTTTTGAAGCTCCGACAGAATCTCCCTGGCTGTTTCACATAAATGGCAGCGTTCACGGCTGTACAACTTTACTTTGTTCACGTGTTTCCCCTTTCGGTCTATGAACCTTTACTTCGTCCGCAGTCCCTTTCACTCGGTAAACCTTTGCTTTGTCCACTCAGTTTCCTATTATTTTGAGCACCTTAATTTTGTTCACGTTGTTCCTTCACTCAAACCTCTTCCGTTTCGTGGAAGATGGGATGCCGAGCTGTTCCCGGTATTTCGCAACTGTTCTCCTTGATACGACCGTCCCTTCGTGTTCCTTCAGTAAATGGACGATTTCCTGGTCGGATAAAGGCTTTTGTTTGTCTTCTTCCTTTATAAACTTCCCGATGGCAACCTTCACCTGGTGGGACGAAGCCTGGTTGTGTTCGACCGTTTGTACTGAACTTGTAAAAAACGACTTCAGCTCATAGGTGCCTGCCTGTGTTTGAATGTATTTTTCCCGGACCGCCCTGCTTACAGTCGATTCATGGACGTCCAGTTCTTCGGCGACCTCTCTCATCGTCATAGGTTTTAAATGGTCAGGCCCGGTCAAAAAAAATTCCCGCTGTTTCTCAAGTATTTTCAACGCTACCTTCATCAGTGTTTCTTTACGCTGTTCGAGGCTTTTCATGATCCATTGATAGTCCTGCTGCTTCTCATGGAGAAAGCGTTTGACAGCATCATCTTTATATTCGGAAAGCAGCTGATAGTATGCTTCATTAAACGTGATCCTTGGAACCGTATCATCGAACACACTCACCGACAGTTCATCCCCATTCCGGCTGACAATAATGTCCGGAACAATATACGCCGGCCTCTCAATTTGAAAAGCCGAACCCGGACGCGGATCAAGAGTCTGTATCTCATCGTAAACCTTCTGGATTTCCTGCAGGCTCGTATTCATTATTTTCGCGAGCGATTTCCACTTTTTTTCGGCAAAAAGGACGAAGTGTTCACTGAGCATTTGCTTTGCCAGCTCGTTTGACGGTTGTTTACGTTCCAGTTGCAGCAGCAGGCATTCAGCTAAACTCCTTGCCGCTATCCCTGCCGGCTCCAGACTTTGTAGTATGGCCAGCGCTGTTTCCGTTTCTGATTCAGAAACCTGGTGTTTTGCTGAAATATCCTGGCAGGCGGCACAAAGGTAACCATTTTCATCTATGCATTCAATCAGCTTGATAATAATTTGTTTTTGCCTGGCAGATACCGTAAGCAAATTGAGCTGGGAAAGCAGGTAATCTTCAAGCGAATCGGTCTTTTCCCCAATTTGCTCAATCCACCTGTTCGACTCCTGCCCGTCATGCTTCCTGGTGTGCCTGATCCGGTCAAGCCTTGGGTCCATCGTGCGGACATTTTTATAATCCACCTGCAGCAGAGGGTTTTCAACTGCTTTATTTTCAAGGAATGCAGCTAGTTCCTGAAACGAATATTGTAAAAGCGCGATGGCCTGCGAAAGCTCCTGCGTCATTGTCAATTTTAAGGTTTGCTTTTGCCATAACCCTGCTTTAAGATCCATCCCCATCCCCCCTTCCACCATTTTACATGAAAACGGTTGAATATTGAATGGAAAGGATATGCGTAAAAACAGAATATTGGATTTGGCAAACAAAAAATTTCCCGATTAGTGTAGAAATTAAAAAGCCCCTTGCCCTAAATAGGCAAGAGGCTTTGGCAGCGCCCTCGGCAGGAATCGAACCCACATCTCAAGAACCGGAATCTTACGTGCTATCCGTTGCACCACGAGGGCATCATTAACTGTTAATCAGGAATACTGAATGAGTCGTACGATTACCTATTATAGGACATGTTCCTTGTCTTTGCAAGAGGGTTTTTTTGTTTAAAAATACGAATGTTGGGTAAGATGGAAACGGAGCAATAAATTGTAAAGAAAAGATGGTTAAAATCGCTGGCCCCCTGCAAAGAAAGATGTCGAACAATTCATGCCCACGTTTGAGTGTGAATTGTTTGACCTTTATTGACCATCAGTGTATCATAATCAATACATAGAAATTCTGGCAATTGCTTCACATGTGCATTGCCGAGCTCAATTTGATTTTTAAAAACGTGCAAGTACGAGGAGGAAAATGAACATGAACTTGATTCCTACAGTTATTGAACAAACGAATCGGGGCGAACGGGCATATGATATTTATTCCCGTCTGTTGAAGGACCGCATCATCATGCTTGGAAGCGGGATTGATGACCATGTGGCAAACTCAATCGTGGCCCAGCTGCTTTTCCTTGAAGCCGAGAATCCCGAGAAAGATATATCCATTTATATCAACAGCCCTGGCGGAAGCATTACCGCTGGTATGGCGATCTATGATACGATGCAGTTCATCAAGCCTGATGTACAGACCATTTGTATCGGAATGGCTGCTTCAATGGGCGCATTCTTGCTTGCAGCAGGAGCTAAAGGAAAGCGTTATGCCCTGCCAAACAGTGAAGTCATGATCCACCAGCCACTGGGCGGAGCACAAGGCCAGGCGACCGAAATTGAAATCGCCGCTAAACGGATCCTGTTCCTGCGCGAGAAACTGAACACCATTCTGTCCGATCGTACAGGACAGCCGCTTGAAGTGATTGCAAAGGACACAGACCGCGATAATTTCATGACTGCTGAAAGAGCACTTGAATATGGTTTGGTCGACCAGATCATCACCCGCAATTCATTGGTTGACAAACCCAAGAAATAATCCTCAATCAAAAAACTCGCATAAATAATGCGAGTTTTTTTGCGTCTTGTTCCCGGTAATCAGCTTTCCTGCTGGACGTAGGCTGCCAATATCTGCAACGCATCCTCTTCGTCGTTTCCATCTGCAATTAGGTTCACCGTTGAACCTGAACTGACGGCCAGGCTCATGAGGCCCATAATGCTTTTTGCGTTTACTTTTTTGCCGTCCTTTTCAAGAAAGATATCGGATGAAAACCGATTTGCTTCCTGGACAAATAGCGCGGCCGGACGGGCCTGCAGACCAGTTTTTAATTTTACTTCAACCATTTGCTGCACCATGTAACTTCCTCCTCGTGAATGTTTCTATTTGTTTATCGCCTCTCCGGCACGGAGCTTCTCCGCTATTTCATCGATCTTTCTTAGCCTGTGGTTAATGCCTGATTTGCTTATGTTCCCGCCTGATACCATCTCTCCAAGTTCCTTCAAAGTCACATCCTGGTATGCCACCCGCAGTTCAGCTATTTCACGAAGCTTGTCAGGCAGAATATGGAGCCCGACCGTATCCCGGATAAAGCGGATGTTTTCAACCTGCCTGAGGGCAGCGCCAATTGTCTTATTCAGATTCGCGGTTTCACAGTTTACAAGCCGGTTGACAGAGTTTCTCATGTCGCGGACAATCCGGATGTCTTCGAACCTCAAGAGAGCGTTGTGCGCACCGATAATGTTCAGGAACTCAGTAATCTTTTCAGCTTCTTTTAAGTACGTGATGAATCCTTTTTTCCGTTCAAGCGTTTTGCTGTTCAATCCAAACTTATTCATTAATTCACATAAAGACTCGTTATGTTCCTGGTACAGCGAAAAAATTTCCAGGTGATACGAAGATGTTTCAGGGTTATTGACTGAGCCGCCCGCCAGAAATGCCCCTCTCAAGTAAGAGCGCTTACAACATTTCTTCTTGACGAGGTCATCGGAAATATGATGGATATACGAGAATCCCTCTGCCAGAATTTTAAGGTCCTCCAAAATCTCCTTTGCAGACTCTTTCAATCTCACGATATAAACATTGTTTTTCTTGAGCCGCATTTTTTTCCGAACGAGAAGTTCGACCTGCACCTGAAAGTTCTTTTTTATTAAAGTATAAATTCTCCGGGCGATCGCGGCGTTTTCAGTTTGAATGTCTACAATGGGCTTTCGGTTTGAAAAAGACAACGAACCATTCATCCGGATGAGCGCGGACAGTTCTGCCCGGCCGCAGCAATCTCTAATGTCGAGGTTCGTCAGCTCTTTTTTCGTTTCTGAAGCGAAAGACATCCTTTCACCTCCTGTTCAGACAAACGCTTGCATGTATATTTACGCGTTAAATCTCTTATTGGTTTCATTAATTAGCATGGAAAATAGTATTTCGGCAACTTTTTTTGTGTCGTGCCGGATTACATTGCCATCCAGATCGGCAATCTCATCCTGCACCACTTCAAGCCCCATTTTCAAAAGCATGTTCACGTCTGCGTGAACCGGTTGCGCCAGTTCCTCGCTATAGCGGTCCTGCACATCAGGCGGTATGACCTCGTTGTTCAACAAAATAGTATCAATAAAAGCACAGTTCATATGGTCATAAATTGCTTTTACATGATCACTTGCCGTAAAATCATGTGTTTCGCCTGCCTGTGTCATTAAATTGCAAATGTACACTTTCCTTGCATTCGCGCGGCATACTTCTTCACCGAGCTTTCGAACGAGCAGGTTAGGCAAAATGCTTGTATACAAGCTTCCCGGACCAAAGATGATCAGGTCTGCCTGCCTGATGGCCTGGATCGTTTCCGGCAATGGGCTCGCGTTGCCAGGCTTCAAAAATACCCGCTTAATCCTTTTCCCCGAATAAGGAATTTTCGACTCGCCGCTCACAATCGTGCCGTCTTCCATTTCGGCGTTTAAAACAACGCTCTGGTTGGCGGCAGGAAGCACTTTTCCGCGGACGTTCAGGACCTTGCTCATTTCCTGTATCGCATGGACGAAATTTCCCGTAATCGATGTCATGGCGGCCAGGATCAGATTTCCAAGTGAATGCCCTGACAGCTCGTTGGCTGTCTTGAAGCGATGCTGGAACATTTCTTCAATCAGCGGCTCCACATCAGAAAGGGCTGCGAGAACGTTCCTTATATCGCCAGGCGGGGGAATTTGCATTTCATCCCTGAGCCTGCCAGAGCTCCCTCCGTCATCGGCAACAGTGACAATTGCAGTAATATCAACTGGATACGGCTTTAATCCCCGGAGAAGCACAGGCAAACCTGTCCCCCCTCCGATGATGACAATTCTTGGCTGTGGCTGCACACTCATTTGGCTGGTTCCTTCCTTTTCTCTATATCACGATGAGAAACACGGGTTTGATAGTCTTTTTCAAAATGGCGGGCAATATATTCGGCAAGAGCAACTGAACGGTGCTGACCCCCGGTACAGCCAATGGCGATGACCAACTGTGCCTTACCCTCCCTTTTATAGTGGGGAAGCATAAAGGCGAGGAGATCTGTGACCTTATCAAGGAATTTATTCGTTTCGTTCCATTTTAAAACATAGGTTGACACTTCTTCATCAAGCCCGGTTTTAGGCCTCATATGCTCTATATAATGGGGGTTTGGCAAAAATCTTACATCGAATACCAAATCGGCATCAATGGGGATTCCATGCTTAAATCCGAAGGACATCACATTTACGGTAAAGGTTGTTTTCTGGTTGACCGAAAACTCCTGTAAAATCCTTTCCCTCAGCTCCAACGGCTTCTTGCCAGATGTATTGTAAATAAGCTGAGCCCTTCCTTTTAGCTCCTCCAGCAGCTCCCTTTCAAGTTTTATTCCTTCAAGCGGAAGTCCGGATGGAGCCAGTGGGTGGGACCGGCGCGTCTCTTTATACCGCCTTACAAGGGTGGAATCGTCCGCATCAAGGAACAGAATTTGTGGTGTCACCCAGGATGTCTCAGCAAGTTCATCAAGGCCCTTGAACAGGGAGTCAAAAAATTCACGCCCACGCAGATCCATGACGAGTGCAACTTTATTCATTTTATTGCCAGATTCCTTCATCAACTCAAGGAATTTTGGCAGCAGTGTTGGCGGCAAATTATCTACGCAAAAAAAGCCCAGGTCCTCAAAGCTTTGCATT
Source organism: Bacillus sp. T33-2 (assembly GCF_002860205.1). Lineage (GTDB taxonomy): Bacteria > Bacillota > Bacilli > Bacillales > Cytobacillaceae > T33-2. Next base: position 119,176 of record NZ_PGVB01000004.1, on the reverse strand, counting down.
GCCACCGTCTTACCCGCACCAGACATCCCTGTGATGATCACCATTTGGGTATCAGTTGTCGCACCGGTACTCATTGTTCCTTCCCCCTGAAAATGATTTTTTAATTTGTTGTATGCTGGATTTGCAGGCCGGACCGAGATTTGGACCGCCTCCAATAATTTTAGTGACGGATTGAAGGTTTCCAGGCGGAATCGAATGTGAACCCCGCCATAATGCAAACGACATTAGTGTATCTGCTTGCATTGGCATATAGACCGCCTGCATCCGTCAATTTGGATCAAGCCGATAATGGATCAGCTCGAAATCCGGTGTATAAGTAAACGTTCCGTATATGACTCCCTGGCCGTGCACCATGTATTCAAGGATATGATAATCACCTGCTGCCATCGGGAGGTTTTTTATATTGTTCAGATCATGCCAGGCAAGGGTCCCTTCTTCGCTTTCATCCAGATGGATGCCATCCGACTCCGTTGCATAGAAGGTAAACATCATCCATTCCGATTGAACATGCTGTCCATCTTTTATGATGAAGGTGAAAATCCCTTTAATTTTCGGATTCAGCAGATAGATGCCTGTTTCTTCCCGGAATTCCCGTATGCATGTTTCTTTCACGGTTTCACCGGGCTCCATTTTTCCGCCCGGAGCGACCCACCAGCTGCGGCGGGGCTTTTGCAATAAAAGGATTTTATTATTTTTCACAAGCACGCAATTTGTGACCCGCTGCAAGGCTCACACCCCATTCATTTTGTATGTAAAACACAGGCTGGCAAATAATTTCATTCTTTTCATTATACTATTTTTGCAAACCCTCCACAATGAATTGAAAATTGATATTTTTGTTAATAATTTTTTTTACTGAAATTACTGGTCCGAAAAACTTGTTATAATGTGGAAAGCCAAGCTGTTGCACCTATTTTAAACAAAAAAAGAGCACAGGCGAACCTGTGCCAACAAAGGATTATATTTTTAAAAGGGGGTCAATTTCTATTTCTATGATACCCCATATATATTTCACTACTGTTACAGAAGAATTAAAACGCTGTTACTTTTTGTTAATTTATTCCGCAGTTGGAAAGAAAAAAAGCTGTACTTTTTCAGTCAGGACCATTCAGGTTCTAACCATTATGAGAACAGAATGAGCAGCGTTACGCCTTCGCTTTCAATTCCTCTTTTAATTCCTCGACATAATGCTGTGCAGCCTGTGCGGCGATGCTTCCATCACCAGTAGCGGTAACAATCTGACGCAACGTTTTTTCCCTGATATCTCCGGCCGCAAAAATGCCGGGTACCCGCGTCTCCATTTGTTCATTTGTTTCGATATAGCCGCTCCTGTTGGTGATGCCCAGGTTTTCAAATGGGCTTGTGAGCGGGACCATGCCGATGTAGATAAACACGCCATCAGCTTTAAATTCCTGCTCCTCGCCTGTTGTTGTTGAAACAAGGGTCACACTGCCTACTTTTCCGTCAATACCATTGATTTCCTTGATGGTGTGGTTCCAAATGAAGTCAACTTTGTCATTTGCAAACGCGCGATCCTGGAGGATCTTTTGTGCGCGCAGTTCATCACGCCGGTGCACTATCGTTACTTTTGAGGCGAAGCGCGTCAAGTAAACCCCTTCCTCAACGGCAGAATCTCCGCCGCCTACGACGACCAGCTCTTTACCTTTGAAGAAAGCGCCGTCGCACACTGCGCAATAAGAAACACCCCGGCCGCCGAGTTCCTTCTCGCCCGGAACGCCGATCTTTTTATATTCTGCCCCGGCAGTAATGATGATGGCATGGGCTTTATATTGTTTGGAGCCTGCGATAACTGTTTTGTATTCTGCTCCGTCAATGATTTCCTTTACATCGCCGTAAGCATACTCTGCCCCGAATTTTTTCGCGTGGTCAAACATCTTGGTCGAAAGCTCTGGCCCCAATATATGGTCAAAACCCGGATAGTTCTCCACTTCCTCCGTATTTGCCATTTGTCCGCCCGGCACTCCGCGCTCCAGCATCAATGTTGACAAGTTAGCCCGGGACGTATATACAGCAGCTGTCATGCCGGCCGGCCCTGCGCCAATAATAATGACGTCATAAATTTTTTCTTCAGACATGGTGCCCAACTCCTTTATTTCCTGAATACCCTTTATGGATGTTAACCTTCAAAAATAGTATTTCCTGCCTACTCATATCCTATAAAATCTAAGCAGGTCCAGTCCAAGAATTTGCTTGAAGGGGTTAGTCGGAACAAAAAATATGCTGGCGGATCCTTAAGTTTATGGACTTGATTCAATGTGCAGGTTTATCGGGAACAAAAAGGCCGGCTTGCTGCCGGCCGGCCTTGCTCCCTTTTAGCGGAGGCATTTATTTACCAACTTAACGTACTTGCTTAATGTAGCAACTGAAAGGCCATACTTGGCGGCGGTTGCTTGTTTTGTTGGTTTGTTCTTGCACAGCTTTTCCCAGACGAAATCAACTGCTGCAGCCCAGGCTTTCGTGTTTTTAAGGTCCAAACCAGCCCTGGCCGCTTCCCCAAACACTGAAAACCAGAGTAAATAAAGGCCTGCATCCGGCGCTCCACTTGACTGATGGACTTCATAAAGAAACATGGCCGTTTGGTGGCCGCTGGCTATTGCGGAATTCCCCTCCATTTTAAAATTTGTTTTCACATAATGAAGGTATTCTTTTTCTAGTGCAGACTGCCTGCTGTTTTGTTTCATTTTTTTTGATGCAAGAATTTCAGTCTTGTCCGGCGAGACAGTTGCAAGAAATACAGCCAACAGCCTCTCCTCTTCATAATTACTGTCAAGCCGCCTCAAAATTGATGCCAAATCGACCTGGAAACTATTCCGCTCTTCTCCGGTCCCTGCCCATGGTTCGATCCCTGCTTTTTCCGGATTGAACTCAAGTACCTTTTTCCACAAAGCCCTGGCCGCCTGTTCCCTGCCAGTATAATAGGAAGCCAGCGACAGCCAGTAATAAAACGCACCATCACCTTCAAAGCCTTGCTTATATAAACGCTTCAGCCACTTGTAGGCAAAGTCATATTCACCGACCAAAGCAAAGGTGGCACCAAGTTTATATTGTTGATCTGCAAGCATTGGATTTATTTTTTTGAGGCTTTTCTTGAGTTTGTTTACTTCGCTCTTCTTGTTCTGATAATACGAAAATACCAAACCATTGCAAAGTGCATGCAAATTACCCGGGTTCTTTTCGAGAACCTCATCAAGTATCTCTGAAGCTGCTTCGGCTTCACCAAGGTAGAAATATGCCAACGCCAAATTATTATAAGCTGACCAGTACTCTGGATATTCTTCTACCAAAGATTCGAAAATCTCAATTGCTTTTGAAAAATGTCCGGACTCCAGATGTGCCCTTGCTTCATCCTGCCTCACAATAAGGTCGTCTTCTTCGTAAAGGACCTCATCCAATTCTTCCGCTTCAAATGTGATCAATTCAAGCAGCTCGGCGATATCATCCGCGAATTCGCCGTCCTCCTCGAGTTCAAGATAAACGTTTGCATGATGGTACGCATCTTTAAAGAAACCCATATGGGCGAAATTGTTTGCTAAAAAATAATGGCACTCCGCCATCTCTTCATCTAATTCTTCGAGGATCATTTGCAAAAGACGAATCGACTCCTGGTACTCACCCATTTCGGTCAAGACAATTGCCAGCTGGCACACAATCATCGGTTCACCAGGTTCAAGCTGCATAGCCCGCTGAAAAAACTTCTTCGCTTTATGTAGATCCCGTCTATGATAGGCTTTAATCCCCTTGGCAAAATAATATTCACCAGTCGGAACGAATGATAGAAGCTGCCCCGTTTGTTTAATAGCTTTAGAGTCTTTTCCCATTGAATCCTCCGTAATCGATTATTAACTAAAGTATTATACCATAGGTACCGGAAGTTCGAGAAGAGGGGGAGTGTTGGAAAGAATGTGAACTGTTCGTTGGTTTTGTGATACTTTGTAAAATTGGGTCGACACACGGTTCTGTTTATAAAGGTGGTCGGTGATACACCCGGCCTTTGTTTATGCCGGTCTCAGAAAGTTGGCTGGTGATACACCGGCCTTTGTTTATGCCGGTCTTAGAAAGGTGGCTGGTGGTACACGCGGCCTTTGTTTATGCCGGTGTGAGGAAGATTCAATTTGGCAAGAAGCTTACAAGCTGTATGGATAGATGTTATATGATGGAAGTCACGGAATTGTTGGTTTGTGATTGAAGGGTGGAATAGAAGGAAGTAATCATTCAGAGACTGGATATGCGCGTCTTTTGATTTCGTATTACATTTTTGGCAATACCATTTACCGTATCTCCGTTCCATGGAAAATACTGAACATGATGGGCATTGTACCCCAGTTATGATGTCTTTATCAGCCACTGAATGATGCCTGAGTATATCCATATCATGCGGACAATGCGATTTCAGTAGAAGTTTATTCAGTTTTTTCAACACTTGTAAGCTGATATTCTCCTTACTATAATATCTCTCCAATTCTTTAATTTTGAAAAGTATATTTGATGCCGGACACACTTTTTGAAAAATTTTTTCACTACCTGGAGAGATTTTCACGATACCGGGAGACTTGCCCATCACAATCAGGTACTCAATTGGGATACTTTCAAATTTGTTGTATTGTAACCATTCTGACAGTTTCCACCGTTGAAGTTTAGCTTGTAATATCGGGTCAGGAAAGCTTTCTTCTTTGCCGTTTTGAGTTCTGATTAGCTGATTAAATGATTGATCAAAGTATAGAGTTCCGGAAATGTTTTTTACCTCAATCACAAGCATAAAATTACGGCATACAAGAAGAGTGTCCAGTTGGAAATGGTCGCTTCCATTCGGCAAACGAATGTCTTGATAAATCATATGATTTTTGCCGGGCAGCTGCCGCAGATAATAATCCACTTCCTCTTCACCTCTGAATCCTGCCTTCCTTTTATACAAATCTCCTTCAACAACAGAATATTTTGGGTGATTTGCCGGCAGCCTCCTTAATAATGCCTCTCGTTTCAGAATACTTACCGGCAACGTCCTGTGTTTCGCAATCAAAAGCATCACTCCTTTATTGGATTATCCGTGTTTATTCGGTATTACACGGCAAAATCCCTGCTTAGACACCATCATTTGACAAAATAGATTGGTGATTTATTAGCGAGATTAACATTTTATTAGCCAGGAGTAATGAAGCAGTTAAACCATGATTTTTTATTAGCCTGTTTGAAGCTTTTATTAGCCTGAATTTTATATGTGTTAGCCACAATCTGCAGCATATTAGCCGGAATTTAAATTTATTAGCCTAACCACCATTTTATTAGCTAACACGCCAAATCAACAAAAACAACTTTAATCAAAAGACACACCGGCCGGGATTATTTATCCTGGCCAGTGTGTCTTTTTTCCAATACACCAAGTACTTCTTTTAAAGGTAGTTTTTGTTCCTGCAAAAGGACCATCAAATGATAAAGCAGGTCGGCAGCTTCCCATTTCAATTCTTCCGCATCACGGTTCTTGGCGGCAATAATAACCTCGGCCGCTTCCTCGCCAACTTTTTTCAGGATTTTATCTACACCTTTTTCAAAAAGATACGTCGTATAAGCGCCCTCAGGCATCTCAGTTTCCCGATCCCGGATCACCTTCTCAAGCTCCGCGAGAATTGAGAAATCCTCGAGAGAAGCTAGGCCCGTCACATCATCACTTTTGTAAAGGCTGTCGGAGAAGCAGCTGCGTTCACCAGTATGGCATGCTGGGCCAGCAGGTTCAACCAGCACAACAAGAGAATCTGCATCACAGTCAAACTTAATTTCTATGATTTTCTGCGTATTCCCGCTTGTCGCCCCTTTATGCCACAGTTCCTGCCGGGAGCGGCTGTAAAACCAGGTTTCCCCGGTTTCGAGTGATTTCTCGAGCGACTCCCTGTTCATATAGGCAACTGTGAGCACCTCTTTTGTGGCCGAATCCTGGACAACAGCCGGGATCAGCCCATTTACATCAAACTGCAATTCTTCCAAATTCATCGAACACTCACTCCTTTTTCACGGAGGTACGTTTTCACCTCTTTGACTGAAGTTTCCTTGTAGTGGAAAATGGACGCCGCAAGCGCAGCATCGGCTTTTCCGTTAACAAAGGCATCCACAAAATGCCCGGCATGGCCGGCGCCTCCGGACGCTATTACCGGAACGGTGACTGCCTCGCTCACTGCCTTGGTCAAAGCCAGGTCAAAGCCTTTTTTCTCACCGTCACTGTCCATGCTTGTCAGCAGAATTTCCCCTGCTCCCCTTCGGACGACTTCCTGCGCCCAGGCAATCACTTCACGCTCGGTCGCTTTTCTGCCGCCATGGGTATAGACCCGCCATGAACCCAACTCAGGGTCATATTTGGCGTCGATCGCGACCACAATGCACTGCGAGCCAAAATAGTCCGCACCCGCGGTGATCAGCCCTGGATTTAAAACAGCAGCCGTATTCAAGGAAACCTTATCCGCACCCGACCGCAATATCCGCTTCATATCATCGAGCGAATTGATGCCCCCGCCGACCGTGAACGGGATGGCAAGCTCCGAAGCAACAGCTTTTACAACCTCCACCATTGTCTTCCGGCCTTCGTGGGAAGCAGAAATATCCAGAAATACCAGTTCGTCCGCACCCTGCTCATCATAAAAACGTGCCAGCTCGACAGGATCACCTGCATCGCGGAGCGCAACGAACTGTACTCCTTTAACTACCCGGCCTTCTTTAACATCGAGACACGGGATGATCCGTTTCGTCAACATTGCAAGCCACCTGCTTCCAATGCTTCTTTAACGGTAAAACGCCTTTCGTAGAGTGCTTTGCCTACGATCGCTCCGCTAACTCCTGCAAAGCTGAGCGCTTTTAAAGCAGCAAGGTCGGAAAGGCTGCTGACCCCGCCGGACGCAATGACCGATTTCCCCGTCTCAGAAGCCATCAGCTCAATCGCCTCAAGATTTGGCCCTGACAGCATTCCGTCAGTGGCAATATCCGTAAAAATGAACGTTTCCGCTCCCGCTTCGGCAAACCGTTTTCCGAGGTCAACCGCTTTTACTTCTGAGGTAGTCAGCCACCCGTGTGTTGCAACAAACCCATTCTTTGCATCAATGCCGATCGCGATCCGGCCGGGATATTTCCGTACCATCTCCTCCGCAAACTCCGGATTGGAAACAGCGATGCTCCCGATGATAACCCGGGCCACGCCATTTTCAAGGTAATGGGCGATATCCTCCTCACGCCTGATGCCGCCGCCAATTTGCACTTTGACGCCCAGCTCGCGGGCAGCCTGGATCACAAATGAGTCATTAACCCTTTTGCCATCCTTCGCACCGTCGAGGTCCACCATGTGAATCCAGCTGGCGCCTTCGTCTGCAAATTTTTTGGCCATATCATACGGGGAATCTCCATAGACAGTTTCCTTGTCGTAATCTCCCTGCAGCAGGCGCACGCATTTTCCATTTCGCATATCGATTGCTGGGTAAATTGTAAAATCACTCATCATACCGTCGTCCTTTCGCTGCCAGTCCGGTAAAGTTACGGAGAAGTTCCATTCCAAGACCGCCGCTTTTTTCAGGGTGGAACTGCATCCCAAAAATATTGTTCTTTCCCACAATGGCCGGCACTTCCACATCGTAGCGGCTCACAGCAATCAGTGCCTCCCTGTCATCTGTCGCAACGTAATAAGAGTGGACGAAATAAACGAAGTCTTCATTGATATCATTTAAAAGCGGCGAGTCATTCAGGTATGATAGCCTGTTCCAGCCCATGTGGGGAACCTTGTACACTTCACCTTCCGCTGTGACTCCCGGAAATCTCTGCACCCTGCCTGTCAGCAATCCAAGGCCTTTTGAAAGCCCGTTTTCCTCACTTTCTTCAAATAAAAGCTGCATGCCAAGGCAGATTCCCAAAAGCGGTTTTCCTAAAGCAGCGTATTCCCGCACCATGTCAGCCAGGCCACTTTGGTCCAGCCTTTCCATCGCGTCACGGAATGAGCCGACCCCTGGCAAAATCAACGCATCTGCCTGCATGAGTTCACCCAAGTTTTCTGATATGAAATAGGGAACATCAAGCCGTTCAAGGGCCTTGCTTACACTGAACAAATTTCCCATTCCATAATCGATGATGCCGATCATTTATAACATTCCTTTCGTGGAAGGCACCCCTTTAATACGCGGGTCTACCGTCGTCGCTTCATCAAGGGCCCGGCCAAGCGCTTTAAAAACGGCTTCAATCATGTGGTGCGTATTTTTTCCGTAATGGACAATCACATGCAGGTTCATCCGTGCTTCCAGGGCAAGCTTCCATAAAAATTCATGGACAAGCTCCGTGTCAAAGGTGCCGACAGTCTGGGCAGGGAATTCGGCACGCATTTCAAGATGCGGCCGGTTGCTGAGATCGACGACGACCTGTGCGAGTGCCTCATCCATCGGCACAAAGGCGTTTCCGTAGCGTTTAATGCCCCGTTTGTCACCTAGAGCCTCCCTCAACGCCTGCCCAAGGCAAATACCGATGTCTTCTGTCGTGTGATGCCCATCGACTTCAATGTCCCCTTTGGCGTTCACCTCCAAGTAAAATTGCCCATGCTTCGTGAAAAGATCAAGCATATGCGACAGGAATGGCACACCAGTATCCAGACTGGATTTCCCTTCCCCATCGACTCCAAAGGATAATTCAATATCTGTCTCGTTTGTTTTTCTTTTAACGGTTGAAGTTCGTTCCATTGTTAATGTCCTCCATCAGCTCGCTATTTTTCCAGGCGGGATTCAACTGCCCTCGCATGGGCCTCCAGGCCTTCAAGCCGGGCAAATTTTGCGATTTTCTCCCCGTTTTCCTTTAATGCTTTGTCACTGTATATTATAATGCTTGATTTTTTCTGAAAATCATCTATATTGAGCGGGCTTGAAAACCGGGCTGTTCCGTTTGTCGGGAGCACATGGTTCGGGCCAGCGAAATAATCGCCAACTGGCTCAGAGCTGTAGCGCCCGATAAAAATCGCGCCAGCATGCTTGATCCTGCCAAGAAGCGCCATCGCGTTTTCAGTGATAACCTCAAGATGCTCCGGGGCAAGCTGGTTAACCGCGTCAATCGCCTGCTCCATCGTTTCTGCAACGTAAATGGCTCCATAGTTTTCAATCGATTGTGCCGCAATATCTGCCCTCGGCAATTCCTTCAGCTGTTTTGCGACTTCATCACGGACAGCTGTTGCCAGAGCTTCAGATGTAGTGATTAACACACTGCATGCGCGCGGGTCGTGCTCAGCCTGGGAGAGCAGGTCTGCCGCAATCTCATCTGCAAAGCCGGAATCATCGGCCAGCACGGCGATTTCACTAGGACCGGCAATCATGTCGATTGCCACATCACCGAAAACTTCACGCTTCGCAAGTGCCACATAAATATTTCCGGGACCGACAATTTTATCTACCTGGGGAATCGATTCAGTTCCATAAGCTAGGGCAGCTACCGCCTGGGCACCGCCAACCTTATAGATTTCCTCAACCCCGGCTATATCAGCCGCTACCAATACTCCTGGGGGCAGTTTCCCATCCGGTCCGGGTGGGGATACCATCACAATTTTACCGACATCTGCCGTTTTCGCAGGAATGACATTCATCAAGACTGATGAAGGATAGGCGGCTGTTCCACCCGGTACATATACTCCTGCCGAATCGAGCGGTGTCACTTTTTGCCCGAGGATCGTTCCATTTTTCTCTGTAGCCATCCATGACTGGCGCAGCTGTTTTTCATGAAAAGAGCGGATGTTTGCCGCTGCTTCGCGAATGATTCCCACTAAGTCAGCATCGACCTGGAGATAAGCTTCGTCGATCTCCATTCTCTCAACCCGGAAAGACGCTAGACTAACCTTGTCAAATTTTTCAGTATAGTGTCTTAATGCTTCGTCCCCGTTTGTTCGGACGTCTGCGATGATTTGTTTTACTGCTTTCCGCTGTTCCTCTGTTCCTCCATCAACCGTTCTTTTAATGGAGATATTTTCATTAAGCTTCAATATTTTCAAAGCGGCTCACCCTTGCTCGATATTTTCGGTTTCTATCACTTGATTCAGCCGGCGCACAAGGTTGCTGATCACTTCATCCTTTATCCTGTAGCTCACTGGATTTACAATCAGCCTTGATGTAATCCCTGTAATTTGTTCGTATTCTACAAGCCCATTTTCCTTTAGCGTCCGGCCTGTAGAAACGATATCGACAATCCGGTCTGAAAGCCCAATCAGAGGGGCCAGTTCAATGGAACCGTTCAATTTAATAATTTCAACCTGCTCCCCCTGCTCCCGAAAATAAGCAGCGGCAATGTTCGGATATTTTGTGGCCACCTTTGGGGAGACATCATTCATTTTTGTTCCCGGAAGCCCGGCTACTGCCAAATAACAGCCGCTGATTTTTAAATCGAGAAGCTCATAGACATCCCGCTCCTCTTCCAGCAGCACATCTTTTCCGGCAATCCCAAGGTCAGCCACCCCATGTTCTACATATGTAGCGACATCCATCGGCTTTGCCAGTATGAAGCGGAAGCCTTCTTCCTCAGCATCAATGATAAGCTTACGTGATTCATCGAGTTCGGGAGGGAGCCGGTAGCCTGCCCTGACAAGCAGATCGGCAGCTTCATGGAATATCCGCCCTTTTGGCATTGCTATTGTCAGCGTTTTGTTCATTCAGAAGACTCCTTCCCTTGTTTTCCGAGTAAATATGTGACTTCCGAAAACCGGCTAACACAGGCATCAAGATTTTTCACGCCGCTAATATCCTGCAGCACGACCCGTTCACCAGCATCCCTGAATTCAGCAGCCTGGCGGTAGGCATCCTTCCGGTTCTCTGCGCTGAATACAATGCAGCGTAATGGAACTGATTCCTTTAGTTCGCCAACGCTTTCCATGAGCCGGTCAAGACGGATCGCAAAACCGGTGGCTGCAGCGGTTTTTCCGAATTTCTGCAGCAGCTGGTTGTACCTCCCGCCATTGCCAATCGGAAACCCGACCCTTCCCGCGTACACTTCAAACAAAATGCCAGTATAATAGCTCATATGGCTGATCAACGTCAGGTCAAATTTTATGTGGGCGCTGTTTCCATAGTCCTGGATCGTCCCCCATAGTTCATTCAGTTCGTAAATTGCTGCTTTTCCCTGTTCATTTTCAATAAGTGCAAGTGCGTTTTGGATGACTTCCTCGCCCCCGCGCAGCTCCAAAAAGCCAAACAGCCGTTGCTTGTCAATTGAAGAAAGCGGCAATGATTTCACATGCTCGCGGTATCCTACATAATTTTTTTCGTATAAAAATCTTGTCAGTGTCCTGGCACGTTCTTCCGTGCCAAGGATCTGCAGGAAGAATTCCTGGACAAACCCTACATGGCCGACAGACAGCTGAAAATCTGACAACCCGGTTTTCTTCAAGGAAGATATGGCAAGTGCAATCATTTCACCGTCCGCACTGACCGTTTCGTCCCCGATGCACTCGACGCCAACTTGCTCGAACTCCGCTGGCCGGCCGCCCTCCCTCTGCTGTGCCCGGAATACATTTGCAGAATAGGCAAGCCGCAGCGGGAGATCATCCTTTAGAAGCTTTGATGCGGCTACCCTGGCAATCGGGGCTGTTACATCGGGCCTTAGCACTAATGTATGGCCTTGCTGGTCCAGCAGTTTGAACAGCTGCTGGTCCAAAATCGCGGAAGCTGAACCGACCGTTTCATAATATTCAAGAGTCGGAGTTTCAAGGAATTGATAGCCCCACTGTTTCATTTCATCCTCGATCGCACATCGGATATAATTTTTTGTTTCATATAAATCGGGCAATGTATCTCTCATCCCGAGCGGTTTTTCAAACATGAACAATCGGCTCATTTATGTCACCCTTTTTATTGCGGTCTGGTTTTCCAATATGTTTGGCAGTATGTTGCTAACCTTTATTATCTCTTAAATAAATATGTGAATCAAAATGCTTTAGTTCGCTAATGTGGTAGTAAGTTGAAGTTATTTGTAGTTTAACGTTGTATATTCATTGCGTCAACTAAAAATAACTAACTTTTCAAATTGGGCATTGAGTGATCACTCGGCTTTATTTTTTCAGATAGTAAATTTCCCGTTTCTCACTCAGAATTATCCATACCGCAAATTTTCTTGTGTTTACCGGATGATTTTTGGAGAACGTAAAAGGAGGCTCAAATTGTGAATATGCCAATGGATACCTTAAGGTTAATGTTCACGAGCATGGGTAAAGCATTATGGAAAAAGAAAGGAGGAGTACAGCATGGACAATAGTTCACAGGACAGAGTCATACCTATGACGTCGGTTGCGAGCGGGAAACTCGACTCAATCGCGCCGGATGTGCATTATATGACGATCCAAATTGTCAACCTTTGCTTTGTGGGGCTCCTTGGCGAAACGAGTGACTGGGTTCTTGTGGATGCCGGAATGCCAAAATCCACTCATAAAATCATGGAGGAAGCCGCGAATCTTTTCGGCGAGGGCCGTCCACCAAGGGCGATCATTTTAACCCATGGCCACTTTGACCATGTCGGGGCACTTGAAGACCTTGTTGAGCGCTGGAATGTTCCTGTTTATGCGCATGAGTTTGAGCTTCCGTTTCTAACCGGGCAGCAAAACTACCCGGAGCCCGATCCGTCAGTGGAGGGTGGATTGCTTGCTAAGGTTTCAGCCATATATCCTCATGAGGGGATTGATTTGGGCAACCATGTCAAGCCGTTGCCTGCAGATGGCACTGTACCGGAAATGCCAGGCTGGAAGTGGATCCACACGCCCGGGCATACTCCAGGGCACATAGCCCTGTTCCGGGATGAGGACAGGGTACTGATTGCCGGAGATGCTTTTGTCACGACAAAGCAGGAATCTCTGTATAAAGTGTTAGTGCAAGAAAAAGAAATCAGCGGCCCGCCGCGGTATTTGACACCTGACTGGCAATCAGCCAAACAGTCAGTAATCAAGCTTGAAGCATTGAAGCCGGCAGCTGCAATCACCGGGCATGGCAGGCCAATGGCTGGAACCGAGCTCTCCAGCAATCTTGAAAAACTTGCCCGGGATTTCGACACAATTGCAAAGCCCGATCATGGGCGGTATGTAAAAGACAAAGAATAGTCAAACCCAAATATCACTTCGTGTCCATTTGGACATGCCGTTAAATTCAAGCCCAATCTTGCCATCCGGCAATAAGCAAAAAAAGAGGAGCCATAAATTATAGCTCCTCTTGCCAATTATGATGCCATTTTTTCATTTTCTGCAGAAATATGCTGCGGGCGGAATTGTCCTTCCCATTTTGAAATGACAATTGCTCCGAGAGAGTTACCGACAACGTTGACCGCTGTGCGGGCCATATCAAGGATTCGGTCGATACCGGCGATGAACGCAAGCCCTTCGACTGGAATTCCCACAGTTCCAAGTGTTGCAAGCAACACTACGAATGATACTCCTGGTACACCGGCGATCCCTTTAGAGGTCACCATCAATACGAGCATCAGTGAAATCTGCTGGGAAATCGTGAGGTCAATCCCGTACATCTGGGCGATAAAAATCGCAGCCAGCGCCTGATACAGTGTTGATCCGTCCAGGTTAAATGAATAACCGGTCGGGATGACGAAAGAAGTAATCGTCTTCGGACAGCCGTACTTCTCCATTTTTTCCATGATTTTTGGAAGGACAGTTTCCGAGCTTGCCGTTGAATAAGCGAGAATTAATTCGTCCTTCAGGTAGGAAAGCAGGTGGAAGATTTTTACTCCAGCCATTTTCGCTACACTGCCAAGTACTACGACGACGAAAAACCCCATGGTCAAGTACACAACAACCACCAGTTTTCCAAGTGGAACGAGTGACTCGAGGCCGAACTTTGAAACAGTCACTCCAATTAAAGCAAACACACCAAACGGTGCAAACTTCATGATTTGGTTGGTCATATAGAACATCGCGTCAGCAGTTCCCTGGAAGAAAGCCAACACCGGCTTCCCTCTTTCACCGATGGCCATCAATCCGAAGCCGAATAAAACCGAGAAGAAAATGATCGCGAGCATGTTTCCTTCCGCGATCGCGTTGAACACATTCGTAGGAACAATGTTGATCAATGTATCAGCCATGCCATGGTTCTTTACCTCTTCAGCAGTATCCACATAGCTGTTAATATCCACTTTATCAAGAGTTTGCATGTTGATTCCGGCACCCGGCTGGAAAATGTTTGCGATGACGATTCCCAGAATGATCGCAATAGTAGTGATGATTTCGAAGTATATAATCGTTTTTCCGCCAAGGCGGCCAAGTTTCTTTGTATCTCCTACACTCGCAATCCCCACAATGATACTGGAAATGACGATAGGAACAACAATCATTTTAATCAAACGTAAAAATATATCACCAACTGGCTGCAAATAAGCCGCGATTTGCGGATTTCCGTAAAAGACTGCCCCAACTATAATACCGAGGACTAAACCTATTAAAATCTGCCAAGCCAACCCAATTTTCTTCATCGAATCCCTCCCCGAAAAATAGTTATACTAATAAAATATAATATAACCCCGAGGAAAAGACAATTAATTAAGTATTAGGCAGAATTGGGTAAAAATTCACTCAAAACATTTTTCTGAAATAACGAAACCCCTGCTCCCAACATGACAGCAGGGGTTCAACACGTTATTGATTGTTCCGGTATACCGGGTCAGCAGCCCAACGCATTTCCAGCTCTTCCCTTGTGTAAATGACCTTCATCGGGTTGCCGCCCACGAACGCGCCAGGCGGGACATCTTTATGTACAAGCGTCCCCGCAGACACGATCGCCTGGTCCCCGATCGTCACTCCCGGTAAAATCGTACTGTTCGCACCGATCATCACTTCATTGCCGATTTCAACATTTCCAAGCCGGTATTCCTTGATCAAATATTCATGGGCAAGAATTGTCGTATTATAGCCAATTACCGTGTTCCTGCCGACGCTGATTTTTTCGGGGAACATGACGTCCAGCATGACCATCAGGGCAAACGATGTCTGCTCACCGACCTCCATCCGCAGAAAAGTCCGGTACAGCCAATTTTTCATCCCCAAAAAAGGAGTGTAACGGGCTAATTGGATAACAATAAAATTTTTGACAACCTTCCAGAAAGGGACTGTTTTATAGACATGCCAGAGGGAATTGGCACCTTGAACCGGATAACGTGTTGTTCTCCTCATTCCTACACCCCGAGTATCGGCAAAATGTCGGCCATGTTTTCAAGCATATAATCAGGATCAAATGCCGCCAGATGTTCCCGGCCCTTTGCCGACCAGGCAACCCCGGCCGTTTTCGTCCCGGCATTTCTCCCGCCAAGAATATCATGGTGGTTGTCTCCCACCATAATCGCATTTTCCGGTTTTGAACGAAGCAGCTCGAGCGCTTTTAAGACCGGCTCAGGATCGGGCTTTGCGTTCTGCACATGGTCAAGGGCAACAACAATCTCGAAGAACTCATCCAGGCCAGTAAGCTTCAGGCCCATTTGCACGACATTCAGCATTTTTGTCGTCACGATGCCAAGCTTAAAGCCGTTTTCTTTTAATATCCGGACGGTCTCATACACGCCTTCGAATTCTTTTACGAGCAGGTCGTGATTAGAAATGTTAAATTCCCGGTAAGTTTTAATCATTTCAGCTACCCCACCCGGATTCACAGACTCAAACGTGTCCGTCAAAGTCGGGCCCATAAAGGGCAGGACATCCTCCCGTTTGTACTGGTTTGGAAAAAATGCCTCGAAGGTGTGCAAAAATGATGAAATGATTAATTCATTTGTGTCTATTAAAGTCCCGTCTAGATCAAACAGGACCGTATCTATTTTACTGCTCATACACTGCTTCCTTTCTCTTTACAAGCTCTGCGCGGTTCCAAATGAATGCAACTATGACAGTCAGCAAAATGGCGACGCCAAGCCGGATCAATAAAAGCGGAACCACCGGAATGCCAAGCGGTACGAAAATCAGGGTATCCTCGATCACCGCATGGCATGCGACAAGAAACACAAACGCAATCGTTACATCCTTCCTGCTGACCCCATCCTCTTGTACAGCCTGGATTAAAACGCCGGCGCCCATTGCAAGCCCAAAGAGGAGCCCCGCTGCCAGGGTCATCGAAGTATTTTCCTTCATGCCAAGTGCTCTTGTTGCAGGCGCAAGCCACTGTGAGAAAATATCAAGCCATTTTAAATCCTTTAAAATCTGGATTCCAACCATAAGAGGAATGACAATGATGGCAAGCTGGAAAACACCAAGAGCGGCCTTCTCAAGTCCATCCATGACAATCGGCAGCCACCCGGACAACTGCTCTTCTTTTGCCGGGATCATTCCGTACTTAGCAAGTTCCGAGCCGCCTTTCCAAACAAGGTTAATGACTAGTCCCAATATAACGGCAAGCCCAATCCGGACCAACACTGCAATCCACAGCCGCACCCCAACCTTCACTGCGACACCCGACTCAATCAGAAGATTATGTGAGAAAGAAAGCATTACAGCAATAATGAAAACCTCTTTCACAGTCAGGTCAAGCGTTAAAATTGCCCCGATTGCAGCATACAGGTTCAGAAAATTCCCCAGAACTAGCGGGATGGCCGCATCACCGGATAAACCGAACAAGGCCATGACAGGGGCGATGACATCAATTATCCATGGCAAAACAGGAGTGAATTTCAGGATGGACACGATCAAAGTTACCGGAAAAATGACTTTTCCCAGTGTCCATGTGGTGCTGAGGCCAACCTCGATCCCCTTTTTTATTGATGAAAACATTTGCATCCCCCTTGTTGACGATTTTTATTGATTCTCTAAGTACCTTACATTTGCATAGCCTTTTATTCTTCTATAAATGATAAGTGCAACAGCAACGATAATCAACACAATCGAGATTGTCTGGGCAACTCTCAAGTTTTCGGTCAGCATCAGGCTGTCCGTGCGCAGTCCTTCCACCAAGAAACGTCCGATGGAATACCAGATTACGTAGCTGAGGAAAATTTCGCCACGGCCCAGGTTAACCTTCCTCAGTGACATGAGCAAAATGAAGCCAAGAAGGTTCCAAAGAGACTCATATAAAAATGTCGGGTGGTAATAGGAGCCGTTAATATACATTTGGTCGATGATAAATTCGGGAAGAAGCAGATTTTCTAAAAATGTACGGCTTACTTCTCCACCATGGGCTTCCTGGTTGATAAAATTCCCCCACCGCCCGATCGCCTGGCCAATGATGATGCTTGGAGCGGCAATGTCGGCAAGCTTCCAGAAGGAAACCTTTTTAAAACGGGCAAAAACATAGGCAGTCGCCACAGCACCAATCAAGGCCCCGTGAATCGCGATGCCGCCGTGCCAGATTTTCGGGATCTCCCCAGGGTTCGCGCTGTAATAATCCCATTGGAAAATCACATAATATATACGGGCACAAATGATTGCGATCGGGATTGCCCACAGCATTAAATCTGCAAACAATTCTTTGCCAAGGCCCCGCCTTTCAGCTTCCCGCGTTGCCAGCCAGAGAGCGATCGCTATGCCTGCCCCAATAATGACACCATACCAGTGGACCTGTATCGGGCCGAGCGTAAATGCCACTGGATCTAGCGGCTGTATTTTTTCATCCATGTTTTTTCTCCTTTATATAAGTTTCCTTGTCTGCCCCTTGTTTACTGACCATCGTCTGCTTGTTGTTTACTGAGACCATCTTAATGCTCGTCGTGGTCTCCTTCGTCAATTACACCTGTAAGCCGTGCCGAGAACTGCTCTGCGGCATTGACACCCATTCGCTTCAGGCGGAAATTCATCGCTGCCACTTCAATGATGACGGCAAGGTTTCGGCCAGGCCGAACCGGAACCGTCAGTTTCGTGATGTCCGTATCGATGATTTTCATTTTCTCTTCATCCAGTCCAAGCCGGTCATACTGCTTTTTCGGATCCCAAATCTCAAGGTCGATAACAAGTGTGATACGCTTATATGTCCGGACCGCCCCGGCCCCGAAAAGTGTCATGACGTTGATGATTCCAAGCCCCCTGATTTCCAATAGGTGCTCTATCAATTCAGGTGCGCTCCCGATAAGTGTATCCTGATCCTCCTGGCGAATTTCCACCGAGTCGTCGGCGACAAGGCGATGGCCGCGCTTGACCAGTTCAAGAGCTGTCTCACTTTTCCCGACCCCGCTTTTTCCTGTAATAAGGACTCCCACACCATAAACATCAACGAGGACTCCATGGATGGCAGTTGTCGGGGCCAGCTTGCTTTCGAGGTAATTGGTCAGATGGCCGGAAAACCTGGTCGTTTTCTGCCTCGAACGGAGGACAGGAACGGATTCCCGTTCAGCTGCTTCCACCAGCTCCGCCGGCACCTCCATGTCCCTTGTGACAATGATGGCTGGTGTCATATCAGTGCATAGCCGGTCCATCCTTGATTTCCGGTCTGCCTCACTCAGTTTTCCAAAAAAAGACAGCTCTGTTTTACCAAGCAGTTGGATGCGTTCTGCAGGATAGTATTCAAAATAGCCGGCAATTTCAAGGCCCGGACGGGAAATATCACTTGTTGTAATCGGCCGGTTCACACCTTCCTCCCCGCTGACCAGCTCCAGGTCAAAATGCTCAATAATATCTCTTGTGCGGACTTTAATCAAAGCTGTTCCTCCTTCATGAATCTGATTGCCATTTATATCACAATAAAAAAATAAATTCAGCCATAACAATCTTTTTTATTTTAGCATTTTTTTATGTAGAACAAAAAGAAGCCGGTTTGTCCACTCTGCTTGCGGTCACCCTCCAAAAGTTTAAATAATACATTTATGATACACGAATTTTCTGAGTGAATAATACAAATTTTTACGGCGGTGCAAGTTTTTCAATTGATTTTTATCTATAGGAAATAAGGAATAGTCCCAGTCCTTCACCCAAAGAAGGATTGAACCATATGACAATGGCGTGGGGGCAACGTTATAATAAAGGTATTAATTTTTTGAACTGGAGATGGGACTGCAATGAAACACCGCACATTAATCCAAGGAAAAATAATGCTGGAACAGGGCATCACAGATGAAGGATTTATCTATATTGAAAACGGGTTAATCTTCGCCGCCAGCGGGATCAAAGACCGGCCGGAATTTAGCGAGGGTACGGAAGTTATTGAGCTTGAACCCGGACAGGTTGCCGTTCCTGGTTTCATCGATGTCCATATTCACGGAGCTGGCGGGGCTGATACGATGGACAGTACACCTGAGGCACTCGAAACGATCGCAACTGTCTTGCCCGCAGAAGGGACAACCAGCTTTCTGGCCACCACGATCACTCAGGAAAAAGGGCTGATCACTCGGGCACTCAAAAATGCCGCTGACTATCAGCGGAGCCACAACGGACCAGGAAAAGCGGAAATTCTCGGGGTTCATCTCGAAGGGCCCTTCATCAATGAAATCCGTAAAGGCGCCCAGCCGAAAGACCATATCCTGCTGCCGGATATTGAAGTTTTTAAAGAATGGCAAGCTGCAGCAGGGAACACGATCAAGCTGGTAACACTGGCACCCGAACAGGAACACGGACTTGAGCTTGTGCGGTATCTGGCCGACCATGGCGTAATTGCTTCTATCGGCCATTCTGACGCTACCTATGAACAGGTCTCTGAAGCAGTCAATGCAGGAGCAACCCACGTGACCCACCTTTATAATGGGATGAGGGGCATGCACCACCGGGAGCCGGGTGTGGCTGGGGCTGCACTTTTGTTTAAAGAATTGATGGTAGAGCTTATTGCTGACGGGGTTCATGTCCGGCCTGAAATGGTTCATGTTTCGCTGAATGCGAAGGGCGTTGACGGCATGATTCTGATAACAGATGCAATGCGGGCAAAATGCCTGAAAAACGGAATATATGATCTCGGCGGACAGGAGGTTAATGTCGCAGATGGCAAGGCTCTGCTCAGTGATGGGACACTGGCCGGCAGCATATTGAAAATGAACGATTCGGTTAAAAATATGGTTCATTTCACCGGTATTTCGCTGCAGGAAGCCGTACAGCTTGCAAGTGTGAACCCGGCCAAAGAGCTTGGCGTATTTGACCGGAAAGGCAGCATCGCTCCAGAAAAAGATGCGGACGTCGTGATTCTTGACGCAAACCATCAAGTAGTGATGACATTCTGCCGCGGGGTTAAAAGCTTTTCACAAAGGGGTGCAAACTTATGAAAACCATCCGAACAGCAGACTACGGGGAAATGAGCCGGATGGCAGCAGCGGAAATGATCAAGCGGATCAAATCCAATCCGGGCCTAAAATTGGGACTTGCCACAGGCAGCACGCCAAAGGGAGTGTACAGGGAACTGATAAATGACCATCAGCAGAATGGGACCTCATATAAACAGATCCAAACCTTCAATCTTGATGAATATATCGGCATCGGCAAAAAGGATCCGAACAGCTACCACTTTTTTATGTGCCAACAGCTGTTCGACCATATCGATATCCCTCTTGACCAGACATACATTCCTGATGGAACTGTTGAAAACCTTGATGCGGAGTGCGACCGATATGAGAAATTCATCAAGGACCACGGCGCAATTGATCTGCAGCTGTTAGGGCTTGGCCACAACGGGCACATTGGCTTTAATGAGCCCGGCACCCCGTTTTCAAGCCGAACCCATATTGTGGAGTTGGCTGACAGCACCCGCAAAGCAAACTCAAGGTTTTTTGCTTCAATAGAAGAGGTGCCAACCCATGCCATTACTATGGGCATTGCTACGATCATGGACAGCAAGGAAATTTTTTTGGTAGTCTCTGGTGAGGCAAAAGCAGACGCACTGGCCCGCTTGATCAACGGGCCAGTGGATGAACAATTCCCCGCTTCGGCACTGAAAAATCACGGCAACGTAACCATTTTCGCCGACGAAGCCGCACTGAAATACATTAACGGGGCCTGACCTCCACCGTGGTAATGCTTTAACGCGCTGGGGGGTCAGGCCCCTTTATTCATTTTAGGGAGGAGAAAATAATAGTGGCTGCGAAGAAATTTATTTTGAACAAGGAAACAAGAGATGAAATGGCTGGTTTGATTCAGAAGTACTACTTTGAGGAGCGTGGAGAAGAATTGGGAGATCTCGGAGCGATGATGCTGCTTGATTTTATCACAGAGAAGCTGGGGCCCCACTTCTATAATCTGGGGGTACAGGATTCTTACCAATACCTGTCTGAAAAGATGGAAGACTTGTTTGATTTGCAGAAATACTAATTTTGGATACCAAACACATTCATGTCCATTTTTCGCCAAGTCCCTGTCCTTTTCTTGCTTTACTTCATATTATACAGATGTAATAACATCTTTTAACGAAACGAGGTGGTAATATGAAGATTATGCTAGATGCGGGACACGGGTATAATGAGCCGGGTAAGCGCAGCCCAGATGGAATGAAGGAATATGAATTCAACCGGGTGGTTGCCAATTACGCAAAACAGTTTCTTGAGGGCTATGAAAATGTCACGGTGTACTTTGCCCATTCTGATGATAGGGTAGTCCCGCTACAAGAGCGGACAGATAAGGCCAACCAATTAAACGTGGATTGTTATGTTTCGATTCACGCCAACGCATATGGAAACACATGGAATGATGCAGGCGGTATAGAAACATATATTTACCCAACTAGACCTGCGGAGGCCGCACAGCTTGCAGCAAAAATCCAGAGGAACCTTGTCGCCTCTACTGGCCTAAAGGACCGGGGTGTGAAAACGGCTGATTTTCACGTGCTTCGTGAGACAAAAATGACCGCCGTGCTGGCAGAGTGTGGGTTTATGACGAATCCAGAGGAAATTAAACTGCTTCGCTCTGATTCATACAGGAAAACGTGTGCAGATGCTATCACCAGGGCTGTAGCCGAGCAATATCGGCTGACAAAAAAACCAGCTCCTCCACCCCCTCCGGCAGGAATTGGCCTATATAAAGTCCAGGTTGGAGCATTTAAAGACCGAAATAACGCTGAAGCCCTTGCTGACCGTTTGAGAAAAGACGGATACGAACCGTTTATTTATTTCGAATGATCCCTCTCCCCAGGGCCAATCTTAATCGGGATCGCCCGTCTTTACCGAACGATTTGTTCTGTGTTTTTATTTGTATGAAAATGAGAAGGGAAAAGTGTAAGTACTAAATCCCAAGAATAGAAAAAAAGGCATTCATCCCTTTCTTCAGCATAAGGGGATGAATGCCTTTCCATTTAAGTTTCTTGATTGCATTGGAACTGGATATGTGCCGGCTTTCCCTTTACTCCTTGGAGTTTTCAAAAATGGTTTTCTGAAGAACAAGGTTGACAATCGACATAATCACAGCAGTCAACAGGGCCATGCCAAAGCCATCCACTTCAAACGAGTGGCCCATCAATGTATCTGTCAGCATGATTGTTATCGCGTTTATCACAAAAAGAAACAGCCCGAGAGATAGAATGGTGACCGGCAACGTAAACAAAATCAAAATTGGCCTCACCAGAATGTTAAGAACCGACAAAATAAAACTAGCTCCCAATGCAGCACCAAAACCGGTTATGAAAAAAGTCTCTTCAAAATAGCCGGCAAGCGCGATGAAAATCACAGCGTTGATGACAATTCCAATCAACCATCTCATTGCCAGTACCCGTCCTTCTTTTTAGGCATGACAAACATGAGAACGAAATACACGATCGCCAATGGAAAAAAGGCGGTAGTGAACAACAGAATCACGAATAAAATCCGCAGCAGGGATGCGCTGATTCCAGTTGATTCAGCAATTCCTCCCAATACGCCTGCCAGTTTTCTGTTCGTACTGGAACGGCTGAGCTTCATTCAAAACACTCCTATTTTTCTAAACTGACACCGGCAGAATTTCTTACATAAATCGAACCTGTCTTTGTGTCGGCATATAATCTGATCTGCTTTTGATTTTCGACAAGCGGCTTAAAACGCATCATTTTCTGCACCATCTCATTTTTTTCCTCTACTACTGTTATATCCTTGAGATCCACTGTAAAACCACCAAGATTTGATTTTAAATTCCCGCTTGCCGACGCAGCGGCCGGAATAATGAGCTCAATGCTGCCAGTTGCGGTTTTTGCTTCAATTGTTTCACAATCCTGGTTATGAAGAGTGCAGGTAATGTTTCCATTGACGGACTGCAGGTCGGCAATTGCAAAATCTCCTTCACTTTTTATCGCGCCATGAAGGGTTTCCAGTTCAATTTCCCTTGCCTTGCTACCTTTGACATCAATTGCGCCATGTCCAGTTTCAGCTTCGAGTTTTTCGGTATTCAGTCCTTCAAGCTTGATTTTTCCGTTTGCTGTCTTTGCTTTAAAATCCTTCACATTTAAATGCCCAGTTTGAATCGGTCCATTAAACAGCCGGATTTTTATACTGTCATATTGTTCCCGGGGAATAGAAACAATAGTCTCCACCTTCATCCATTTTTGCTGAACCGCAAGCCGGAGTTTTTGCCCCTCAACGGAGAAAATTGCCTCCTGCAAAAATTTACTTCTTGCTTCATCCTCGTTCTCCACCCGGTATACCATAGCATCGCATTGGATCCGGACCTCGTTCTCGTCCCAGGGAATCACTTGTACTGCCCCATTGGCCAAATCAATATCAATCTTGTTTATATCTGCCTCTCTTTGTTGAAAAATATGTCTGATAGCAACTGATTGGCCAAAATTAAAATCAAGGTCCAAGTCCTTTACTTTTTTGAGCGCGGTATCAACAAAATCAAACACTCGGTCTTTGACTGCCTGAAATTTGTCATATCCGTATTCTTCTTTCTTCACTTCTTCAAATTTCACGGATGCCTCTGGTTCTTTTTTCACTTCCTCAAATTTTATAGTTGAGGCGGATTCTATATTTTGTCCACCTGCCGGTTGTTCCATATTATTGCCTGCTTTTTCAAGCCCCTCAAGCAGAGTTAAAGCTTCATCAACCGACAGCTTGCCGTCCTCAACCATTTTCAGAATCCGTTTGCGTTCTTCCTTCATTATTAAGTGCCTCCCGTTTTATATATTTTTATCCATGAATCACTGCGTTTTATGCCCAACATTTTATACGCTCCTAAATGCTAGAAGTTTCAGTTAATTTGTTCATTGTGCATCTTATTTTTGAAAAACATAAATCAACGTGCCAGTATTACTGGAGTATTTAAGCCTTCAAAATTATGAATTCAAGGCATTAGATCCTTCAATGGCACCAATCCATCTTGAATAAATGAACGATAAAGAGCCCTTCCCATTTTACGGGAAAAGCTCTTTTGCCGGCCGGGTTTTGTTTTTTAGATGCTACTCGCACTTTTCTCTCTCTCTTCAACATGCTGTTTCATTCTTAAGCGGTCGCGGTCGAGAATTGGCTTCAGGTACTTGCCTGTGTATGAACCTGGCACCTCAGCCACCTGTTCAGGCGTTCCGGATGCAATGATGGTGCCGCCCCGGTCACCGCCCTCGGGGCCAAGGTCGATGATATGGTCAGCCGCTTTGATCACATCAAGGTTGTGTTCAATGACGAGCACGGTATCCCCGTTTTCGACAAGCCGCTGCAGGACAACGAGAAGGCGGGAAATATCGTCGACATGAAGCCCGGTTGTCGGTTCATCAAGAATATACAGGGACCGCCCATTTGAACGGCGGTGCAGCTCCGACGCCAGCTTGACACGCTGCGCTTCTCCGCCGGACAGGGTTGTGGCAGGCTGGCCGAGCGTGATATAGCCAAGACCCACATCGAATATGGTCTGCAGCTTCCTGCTGATTTTCGGAATGTTACTGAAAAATTCGAGTGCGTCCTCAACGGTCATATCGAGGATATCGGAAATGTTCTTGCCTTTATATTTCACTTCAAGCGTTTCACGGTTATAACGCTTTCCGTGGCACACTTCACAAGGAACATATACATCCGGCAGGAAATGCATTTCGATCTTGATGATTCCGTCGCCGCGGCACGCCTCACAGCGCCCGCCTTTTACGTTAAAGCTGAACCGTCCTTTTTTATAGCCTCTTACCTTCGCTTCATTGGTGGACGCAAATACGTCCCGGATATCGTCAAATACCCCCGTATATGTTGCTGGATTGGATCTTGGTGTCCGGCCAATTGGGGACTGGTCAATATCGATCACTTTTTCGAGATGTTCGATACCTTTGATCTCCCTGAATTGACCTGGCTTGCTCTTGGCATTGTGAAGCCTCATGGCCAGTGTTTTACGGAGGATTTCGTTTATGAGCGTACTTTTTCCTGATCCCGAAACGCCCGTGACCGCGATAAAAGTTCCAAGCGGGAACTTCACATTCACATTCCGGAGGTTATTTTCCTTGGCGCCTTTGATTTCCACGAAGCGCCCGTCGGCTTTGCGGCGTTCAAGTGGAAGCGGGATGAATTTTTTCCCGGCAAGGTACTGCCCAGTTAGAGATGCCGGATCATTCATGACCTGTTCAGGCGTCCCGGCAGAGATGACCTCCCCTCCGTGCACGCCTGCGCCAGGCCCGATATCGATTAAATAATCGGCTGCCAGCATCGTGTCTTCATCATGCTCAACGACAATCAATGTATTGCCGATATCGCGCATATTCTTCAGAGTATCGATCAAACGGTCATTATCCCGCTGGTGGAGCCCGATCGATGGCTCATCGAGGATATACAGCACCCCTGTCAGCCTGGATCCGATTTGGGTGGCCAGCCTGATGCGCTGAGCCTCTCCCCCTGAAAGCGTCCCGGCCGCCCTGTTCAAGGTCAGATAGTCTAATCCAACATTATTCAAGAAGCCTAGCCGTTCAATGATTTCGCGGAAAATAAGATTGGCAATCTTCATCTCTTTTTCAGAAAGCTGAAGATTGGTGAAAAACTGTTGCGCTTCTTCGATTGAAAGCGCGGTGACTTCACCAATATGCCGGCCTGAGATCAGGACAGCGAGAGTTTCCTTCTTAAGCCTGTAGCCTTTGCATGTTGGGCATGGATGCTCAGCCATATATTTTTCCATTTGCTCACGGATATAATCAGAGCTCGTTTCCTTATAGCGGCGCTCCACATTGCGGAGCACCCCTTCAAAATGGATATAACTCTCCCTTATCTGGCCAAAATCATTTTGGTAACGGAAGTAAATCCGGTCATTCTGCGAGCCGTACAGGATTTTTTCAAGCTGGTGTTCCGGCAGGTCCTTGACTGGAGTGTCAAGGTCAATGCCATAATGGTTGCAGACCGCCTCAAGCAGCTGCGGGTAGTATTGGGAACTAGTTGGTTCCCATGGAGCAATTGCATGCTTCCTTAACGATAGCTCTTTATTAGGAATGACAAGGCTCTCGTCAACCTCCAGCTTGGCTCCGAGGCCATCGCAATCAGGACAGGCACCGAACGGGCTGTTGAAGGAAAACATCCGCGGTTCCAGTTCCCCGATCGAGAAACCGCACTCCGGGCAGGCGTGGTTCTCGCTGAAAATCAGCTCTTCCTCGCCTATTACTTCAATGATGACCCTGCCGTCAGCCAGCTTCAACGCTGATTCCAGTGAATCAGCAAGGCGGGCGCTGATGCCTTCCTTGACTACGATCCTGTCGATCACTACTTCAATGGAATGCTTCTTGTTTTTCTCTAGTTCAATCTCATCGCCAAGGTCATGCATTTCTCCGTCAACGCGCACACGGACATAGCCCTGCTTTTTAATGTCCTCAAGCGCCTTGACATGGGTCCCTTTCCTGCCTGATACGATTGGGGCAAGGATTTGCAGCTTCGTCCTCTCTGGATATACAAGAATCCTGTCAACCATTTGCTCAATTGTTTGTGAAGAGATTTCAATATTGTGGATCGGGCAGAATGGCCGCCCCACCCTTGCAAACAAAAGGCGCAAATAGTCGTAAATTTCCGTCACTGTTCCGACGGTTGACCTCGGGTTGCGGCTCGTTGTTTTCTGGTCAATCGAGATGGCGGGCGACAGTCCTTCGATCGCGTCGACGTCCGGTTTGTCCATTTGCCCGAGGAATTGGCGTGCATATGCGGACAACGATTCCACATAGCGGCGCTGCCCTTCGGCATAAATTGTATCAAAAGCCAGCGAGGACTTTCCTGAACCGGAAAGCCCTGTGAGCACCACCAGCTTATCTCTCGGAATGGTGACATCAATATTTTTTAAATTGTGGGCTCTGGCGCCTTTAACAACCAGTTTTTCCATCGCCATAAGTTCGTCATCCTTCCGCTTTTAACTCAAGTATAAGGTCACGAAGCTCGGCAGCCCGTTCGAAATTCAATGCCTTGGCTGCTTCCTTCATTTCTTTTTCCATATTTGCAATTACCTTTTCTCTTTCTTGCTTGGAGAGTTTCTTCATTCCTTCTGCCGGTTTGTACTCTTCCTGTTCCTCGGCGGCATACGTTGCCCTGATGGCATCGCGGATTTCCTTCTGGATCGTCTGCGGGGTAATCCCGTGCTTTTCATTGTTCTCTTCCTGAATGGCCCGACGGCGCTTTGTTTCACTAATCGCCAATTCCATAGAATTTGTCATCTTGTCGGCATACATGATGACATGGCCATTCGCGTTTCTGGCTGCGCGTCCGATTGTCTGGATAAGCGACCTCTCCGAACGGAGGAAACCTTCCTTATCAGCATCAAGAATCGCGACAAGCGATACTTCCGGTATGTCCAGGCCTTCCCTCAAAAGGTTAATCCCGACAAGCACATCGTATTTCCCGAGGCGCAGTTCGCGGATGATCTCGATCCGCTCCAGTGTTTTCACTTCCGAATGAAGGTATTGGACCTTAATTCCGATCTCCTTCAAATAGTCCGTCAAGTCCTCGGACATTTTTTTCGTAAGCGTCGTGACAAGCACACGTTCATTCTTTTTAATGCGCTCTTGGATTTCTCCAATCAAATCGTCAATCTGCCCTTCAATCGGACGGACATCGATTGTCGGATCAAGCAATCCGGTCGGGCGGATAATTTGTTGAACCATTTCCGGTGTATGTTCAAGCTCATACGGGCCCGGTGTCGCCGACACGTAAATAGCCTTGTGCACATGCTTTTCAAATTCGTCAAATGTAAGCGGACGGTTGTCCATAGCCGATGGTAAACGGAAACCATGTTCTACCAGTACATTTTTCCGGGCCTGGTCACCATTGAACATTCCCCGAACTTGTGGAAGCGTAACATGCGACTCATCTATGACGATGAGGAAGTCATCCGGGAAGTAATCTAGAAGTGTGTATGGTGTAGAACCGGCCGGCCTTAATGTCAGATGGCGGGAATAGTTTTCGATTCCGGAGCAAAAGCCCATTTCCCTCATCATTTCCAGGTCATAACGGGTCCGCTGTTCAAGGCGTTGCGCTTCGAGCAGTTTCTCTTCCGCGCGTAGTTCGGCCAGCCTTTCTTCCAGCTCCTTTTCGATATTTTCAATCGCAATCCGCATCTTTTCCTCACGGGTGACGAAGTGGGAAGCCGGGAAGATCGCAACGTGGTCGCGTTCACCGATAATCTCGCCTGTGAGGGCATCCACTTCACGGATCCTGTCGATTTCGTCCCCGAAAAATTCAATGCGCATGCAGTGTTCATCCCGTGACACCGGGAAAATCTCTACCACATCACCACGGACCCGGAATGTCCCACGCTTGAAGTCAATATCGTTCCGCTCATATTGGATATCAACGAGTCGATGAAGAAGCTGGTTCCGTTCAATTTCCATCCCGGTTCTTAAGCTCACCACCATTTCCCGGTATTCTTCCGGGGAACCTAAGCCATAAATACAGGAAACGCTTGCTATGATAATGACATCTTTCCGCTCAAATAAGGAAGAAGTCGCCGAGTGCCGGAGCTTATCGATTTCATCATTTATGCTCGCATCTTTCTCGATGAAAGTATCTGTCTGCGGGACATAGGCTTCCGGCTGGTAGTAATCGTAATAGCTGACAAAATATTCTACTGCGTTGTTCGGAAAGAATTCCTTAAACTCGCTGTAAAGCTGTCCAGCAAGAGTTTTATTATGGGCAATGACAAGGGTCGGTTTATTGACCTCTTTGATTACATTCGAGATTGTAAAAGTTTTGCCCGTTCCTGTTGCGCCGAGCAGCGTTTGATGCTGCTTATTTTCCTTTATTCCCTGGACCAGCTTTTTAATCGCTTCGGGCTGGTCACCTTGTGGAGAATATTTTGACACTAACTCAAATTGATCTTTCACAAAATAGCCCCCTGTTATAAAAAATTCACACGATCCATCGTCTATATATCAATCAGCGTGTTCAGGTTGTGGAGGCCCGGGTGCCGCGCTGATTTACCTAAAAAGTCATATCACCATTCTATCACAAACAGGCATTAATAAACCAATAATATGCGAACGGGTATTCGTTTTTTGGATATACAGGATAAAAATGGGGGCAGGTGCAGTAAATAGAAAGATTTTGTACCCTGTTTCATGAATTCAAGGTACTTTCTAAGATAAAATATCAATTTCCTGGTAACTCCATTTATTTTCCCGGTATGTTCGATGATTTCCCGGTAACTGCATTTATTTTCCTAGTAAGTATGATTATTTTCCATACAGCTGGAAATCATTACTAAAACAACGTGCCACAGTTGCTTTTAATCCGTGAGTGAAGGCAATCATAACGCAAAAAAACCACCGAATCCCTGTCGGCAGTTTTACATATTACATTTGATAGAGTCCGCTCTCAGCTTTTCCGTTTCCGCTGCATCATTTGATTGGCAAAATAAAAACCAACGGTTAAGGAAAATGCGTCTATTATGATCAGCAGCCAGGAGTCGGTATAGCCCTTATAAACCGACGCGGCTATCAGTGCGACGGTAAGGCCGAGCCCTAAAAAATGGTTGTAGGCTACTCTCGTAAAAAATACGACCAAAATTCCGGGCAGCAGAAATGCGGAAAGGTACTTGATTACCATTGTTACACCTCATTGAATCTGAAATCTGCTCTTTCAATATTCGATACTTCAAGAATATCCGTTTTGGCTGCCTAATACAAGAATACTATTGCAAAAAGCAGGCCGACAAAGCGGCCTGCTTCTAAAAATTTATTTTAGAAAAGCATTATAGTATCTGGTCATTGCGACCGCAAAATCACCGCGGGCCACTTTTGCTGTCGGGCTGAATGTCGCCTTGACAGTCGGTTTCAGGTCATATGGCCCCTGCACGACCGCGAACTTGGCATTCAGGATACTCAGGTCAAGCGCCAGTTGTACGTAGCCTTTCAGGTTAGCCGGGATGCTGCCTGCGTCTTCTACAACAATGCGCTCATCTTTGTACTGGACTGTGAGCTCACCTGTAAAGCTCTCGGCTTCTTTTTGCAACCCAAGCGCCTGGACCAGCGAGTAAGCAAGTTCAGCACGTGTGACGCCATCTTTAGGTGCGAATTTGCCGGCTGCTTTTGGAAGAATCACTCCTTTTTGAACATGCTGCTGGTCGCGGAAAGCTGCACCTTTTGCGGCAACTGCTTCGGCAAATGGCAGGTCGCTGCTTGCTACATCATTGAACGAGCTTTGTCCTGTGTTCGGAAGCGATTGGCGGATTTCCGCTCCCATTACGAGGTATCTCGTCAGCTCTGCCCTTGTCAAAAGATAATCCGGTTTGAAAGTTCCATTTGAATATCCATCAAACAGCCTTTCATTCACGCCAATCTTTATCGCATCTGCTGCCGGATGCCCATTGATGTCGCTCAGGCCGGTAAAGCCGCTCACTTTTGTAAACGCCAGGGTTCCTTTAACCGTTTCCGGCAACGCTGCACCGACTGGATTGACTTCATTTCCGCGAAGCCCCCTGATTTCTGCTTTCCATGTTCCAGGTGCCGGTGAAGTTACTGAAACTGTGCGGTCGTAGTAAAGCGGGAACAGCAGGTTGACCCCTGAAGAGTGTTCCGTTCCGTCTGGAGCACTCAGTACCAGATTGATTGGATTCCCGGTTTGCCCAAACAATCCCTGTCCGTCTACTTTTGCGACAAGGCTTGACAGCCCTGATGCGACGTTGAATTCGTATTGATTCGCAGAAGCAAGAGTCACTGGATTATAATCTACCGAAAACTCTGTTCTTTCAGTAGTCGAATTGACTTTACTATTGAAGGTTTGGAATTGGTTTACCGTTTTCCCGTAATTTTTACCATTAAAAATCTTGTCAACTGCTGAATATGCATTTACATAGCCGGCTCCGACTTCCCAGCTCTCATAGCCAGGCATATTGGTCGCCGTCTGCTGGAGGATCTGCTTTACTTCCTCAGGTGACAGCCCAGGATTTGCCTCAAGCATCAATGCCACGATTCCCGCTACGTGCGGGGTTGCCATCGAAGTTCCGCTCATGATTGTGTAATAAGGCAGGTGGCCTGGCTCGAGCGTTGTTGCATCCTGATCAGCAGCAAGGCTGGATACCGGCGCGAGCACACGGGTCGATACAATATCCACACCAGGAGCAGTGATGGTTGGTTCATCCTTCCATGTCCATTCCTTGCCATCGATAGTGAACTTTCCGCCGGCCCCTTTAGTTCCACGCGAAGAGAAATCTGCAAGGGTGCCGTTTTTCACTCCTGCTGCAACTGAGATGACCCATGGAGCTTTCGCGTATGGATTGTGTGTATTTTCGCCAGGGCCTTCATTTCCGGCTGCAAAAAGGACCGTAATGCCGCGGTCGTATGCTTTTTTGCTTGCGATATTGATCGGGTCGTTCGGGTCAAAGTCGCCTGAAGATCCCCAGGAATTGGTGATCACCCGGATATTGTATTGCTGCTGATGGGTGATTGCATAGTCAAAGCCGCCAAGTCCGTCCAGGATGAACAGCGCTGCGCCTGATCCATAACCGATCAAATCCGCACCTGGAGCAGCCCCTTCATATTTGCCGGAAGACATAGCCCCTGTGCCGCCAACCGTTCCGGCTACATGGGTGCCGTGCCCGGAGTTGGTATCAGTATTTGGGACGTTTTCTGTATATGTTACGGGCAACAGTCCAGGGGCAAGGGCACTAAGATTTGTTGATCCCATTACATTCTGAACGAGATTCTTTCCAAATTCATGGTCTTTATGGGTTCCATCAACCCCGCTATCGTTTACTACCACGCCGATGCCTTTACCCGAAACCGGAAATCCTCCGTTTGCTTTCCGGAATGATTCGTCAGTAGTAAGTTTATCAACACCAGTAATTGCAGTCGCATCTGCATTAAAATAGCTTAATTTTTTGTTTAAATATATGGAGCGGACATTTTCGTTTGCTGCGAGCTTTTCAATTTGTGATTTTGTCGCTACCACTCCAGCCATCGGCAATGATTTTAATGTTAGTCCTGTCTCGATTCCAAGTGCTTTCAAAATACCCAGCTGGTCACCCGATGGTGCCCCATCACCTTTAAACGTTACAATCACCTGCAAGGAACTGGACGATCCCAGCGCCTTTTCTATTAGCGGGTCGACCACTGCTCCAGCAGCGTTGGCCTGGACAGCCTCCTGCCGGTTAAAAAACGATGGAAAGACCAGCAACAAAGCGAATAAAGCATAGACCAATCGTTTCACTTTAAATTCTCCTCTCCACGGGAAAATATTTTAAAAGTTCCTAACTTAATTATGTTAAAAAGAAGGAAAAACTACTATTCCACAAAGGTAATAAAATGTAGTGTCGGAAGATGTATTCTTTTATCGTACAAAAGTTATATATAAGTAGTATTAATGGAAAAAAATCAGCCTGGGATTTTCCCAGGCCGATGGCGGAAACGATAGTAATTTTGAAATTTTATGGAGTAAATCTCCGATCAGTTACTTTGAGTTGCGCATTCGTGCTTCTGGCTAATAAAGCAGTCATTTAGGCTAATAAAATGTGAATTGTGGCTAATAAATTTAAAATCTAGCTAATAAGACGATCAATCCGGCTAATAAGTATTAGCAGCTAAACAAAAGCTGAACATCCCGGCTAATAAAGCAGTCATTTAGGCTAATAAAATGTGAATTGTGGCTAATAAATTAAAAATCTGGCTAATAAACATCAACAGTTGAACATCGTGGGTGATAAATTTCAATTTTAACTAGGAAGACGCGCTTTATGGCTAATATTTATCAGCTGCTCCACCAGTATCTATTTTACCTTTTCAGGGCTGTACGTTTTTTGAATGCCAAATCTACTGATTTATACGCATTTACATAGCCGGCGCCCACTTCCCACGCTTCATGCCCCGCCATTGGCGTAGCAGTCGTTTGGAGGATTTCTTTTATCTCCTTGGGTGATAGAAGCGGATTGGCTTCAAGCATTAGTGCAATAATCCCGGCAACGTGAGGGGCGGCCATTGACGTACCGCTCATCGTTGTATAGTAAGGCAGATGTCCTAGTTCAATATACTGGGCGTCATCTGTTGCACCGAGCAGCGGGATTGGCGACAGCACGCGTGTTGAAATAATATCGACGCCCGGGGAAGTGACAGTCGGGCGGTCTTCCCAAGTCCAAGATTCTCCATCCACCGATACAGTTCCGCCTTTGCCCTTCACGCCGCGTGACGAAAAGTCTGCAAGTTTGCCAGATTTATCGCCTGCGGCCACAGCGACGATCCATGGAGCTTTTTTATAGTTGCCTGAAATCGTGGAGGCTTCCGGACCGGAGTTGCCGGCAGAGAACACAGTGACAATTCCGCGGTCATACAGCTTCTTGGTGGCTAAGTTGATCGGGTTGAACGGATCAAAGTCTGTTCCCGCATCACTAGTATCGCCCCAGGAATTCGTAATGACCCTGATGTTGTACATTTTTTGGTGGGTGAGTGCATAATCAAACCCGCCAAGTGTATCAAGCATCGCAAGCCCGGCACCTGATCCGTAGCCAATTAATTTCGCGCCTGGTGCCACCCCTTCATATTTGCCGCCCGACATGGCGCCTGTTCCGCCGACAATCCCGGCAACATGAGTTCCGTGCCCGGAATTATTATCGGTGTTTGGAATACCTTCAACATATGTGATCGGCAGCAGCGTGTCGATTGCATGAAGATTCGTCGAACCAAGGACATTCTGGACAAGATGGCTGCCATATTGCAGATCTTTGTGGGTTCCATCAACGCCGCTGTCATTAATGACAACGCCGATTCCCTTGCCTGACACAGGCAGGCCGCCGTTCATTTTTCTCATTGTGTCATGGGTGCGGACCTTGTCAACACCTGTCAGGTCTGTGGCCGCCGCGTTGTCATATTGCAGCTTTTTATTTATGTAGATTGAAAGGATTTCATCGTTCTGTGCCAGCTTTTCGATTTGTGATTTGGTTGCGAGCGCTCCGGCAATCGGCAGGCTCTTCAATCCAATCCCTGCAGTGATACCGGCCGATCTTAATAGGTTGAGGTCATGAGAAGAAACCCCTTCTCCATGTTTGAATGTAATCAGAACCTCAACAGGCCCGGCAGCTGAGAGCAGTTCCTTCGTTAATCTGGAGTCAATGACCGTCCTGTTCGCCTCAACTGCTTTTGTTGAAGCACCTGGCAAAACTGCAGTAAAAATGGTGGCCGTAAAAAGCAAAAACGACAATAATGCAGCTTTCAGCTTCATAGTTTCAACTCCTATTCCAGTTTTCTTGTATTCTCTCACGTTTTACACGGAACAGCTATTCTGCATAAGGGGTAAAATAACGTATCCACAGTACTAACTTTTTTACTACTTAAGTAGTAGGATTGGATTCGGGAGGATTAGTCGCTTTTTCAGGAAAAATAAAAACAGGCCCCTTTTCAGGAGCCCGGCGGAATTGGCACAAGCTGGTTCTGGACCGCATAAATGACAACTTGTGACCTGCTTTTTACATTCAGCTTTTTAAAAATTTTGCTTACATGGATTTTGACCGTTTTATCACTGATGTACAAACGCCCGGCAATTTCTTTATTGGTTAAGCCTTCGACCAGGCAAAGAAGGACTTCTTTTTCACGATCGGTCAGCGTGCTATCCTCCTGCTCTGTTTGTTTTTGCTGGTGAAAGGCAAGCAGTTTCCTCGTCATGGAAGGGTGGATGACAGACTCGCCGCGGGCAACAGCCCTTATCGCTGCGACCACCTGGTCAGACGGTGCATCCTTTAATAAATAGCCGTCCGCCCCTTCACGGATCGCCGACATGAAGTATTCTTCATGGCTGTGCATCGTCAGGACAAGG
The DNA here is from genome assembly GCF_002860205.1 of Bacillus sp. T33-2. GTDB lineage: Bacteria > Bacillota > Bacilli > Bacillales > Cytobacillaceae > T33-2. The sequence goes on along the minus strand of NZ_PGVB01000004.1, from coordinate 84,166 downwards.
ATTTTTATGTCAGGGTAAAGCTTCTTTAAAATACCGGTCACTTCAACACCGTTTTTCACCGGCATATTGATATCCATCAGGATCATGTCAGGCTGGCACTGCTTGACTTTCAACAGGGCATCTTCCCCGGAAACCGCTTCGCCAACGACATGGATATCTTCTTCTGTTTCCAATATATTTTTCAAGCCGTCCCTCAGGACGGCATGGTCATCCACTAGCATGAGTCTGATCAACAATATTTCCCCCTTCAAGGCCCATTTTCGGCACCGTGATCGTTACTTCTGTTCCTGCTCCTTCCTTGCTGTCGATTTGCAGCGAGGCATTGATTTTGTCAGCAGCATCGTTCATTTGCAAAATCCCGAAATGCGGCTGGTTCCGCGCTTTCAGCATTGCCTGGAAAAGCGAGAACCCTTCTCCGTCATCCTTTATTTTCATTAAAATATGCTCCGTTTGGTTGCTTAACAGAACATCCACCTTCGTTGCGTTTGCGTGCTTAATAATGTTTTGCAGGCTCTCCTGGAATGTATCGAACAGAACCTTCTCGACCATCGGGCTAAAAGAGAACCCGGCTCCCCTTACTTCCAGTTCAATGTCCAGCCCGTATTCCTTTGAAATCGAATCGATCTTGGTGGAGATGGCGGTTGTCAGCCCAACCCGTTCAGTTGGATACGGACGCAAAGCATAGATCGATTCCCGGACCTCCTTCAAACTTTGGCGAAGCCGCGCAACGCTCTCATCAACAAGCTTAATTGTCTCGTCGGGATTTTTTGTGAATTTTTTCCCGGCTGTTTCAAGCTTCATTACCGCCCCTGCCAGAGTCTGGGCCACACCATCATGGATGTCCCTGGCAATCCGGTTGCGCTCCTCAAGGATGACCCGTTTTTCTTTTTCAGAGAACAGCATTCTTGTCTTTATGACGACTGCCATCTGGTTTGCCAGTGTGGCAATGGAACGCACATCATCATCCTCAAAGCTTTTTGTCCTGCTCCTTGCGACAATGAACATGCCCACGGTTTCATTTTCAATAACAAGTGGAGAATAGATAAAAGATTTCAGCTCTTCATCAAAACACGAAGCAGCAATTCCTGAATCTTTTTTGCGGTCATTATAAATGATCGGGATTTTTATTTCAGAAAATTTTTCAAATGTTTCGGGTGACAATTCACATTCTTTTTTGGTCTGGCCATCATCAAAGCGACGCAGCCATACGCCATCCTCTTTTATCCATAATATGCTTGCCTCGACATTGATGAACTCATTAAAGCTCTTTTTGATCGTGGAAAGCCACTCCTCATCAGGCAGCATCTGGTTTAATTCTGTTGTAATCGAAAAAAGCAGCTTGAGCCGTTTCTTTTCTTTTTGCAATCGGGCGATCGATGAACTCAACAGCGCCAATCCGACCAGAGGCGAAAAGAAGAAAAAGTAGGAAAACACATCAATTTGCCCGCGGTTTTGGCTTCCAAGCAAATAAAGGAGCATTCCGTACACGAGAGAAACACCGGCATTGTTGAGCTCGGTCATTGTCTTCTGCTTCCACATTTTTAAAGAATACGGCTGCGGCCGGATCATGAGTACCAGGTCAACGATTCCGTTATTAATGATAAAAAAGAAGCCAAGGACCAGAACATACTCGGTGATTCCTTGAACGACCACATTTTCCGTCAATGCAGTTATGAATGGGTGCAAAAGGTTTTTGATAAGGGTAGCTGTATAAAAGCTTAATACCAGCTGTGCGGGATTGAACAGGATAATCCTCAACGCCCGGCGCTGTAGCACGTTGACGAAAAGGACTACCCCTCCATATACAAGCGCCGTCCAGGCGAGTCCGTGTAAAAGGTAAATTATAAACACAAGCGGAAAGGTAATGGTTGTAAACCCTCTCCAAACAGGTATCGGGTAGTATTCACTGATAAACAAGAACGCAATTAGAAGCGCTAATACAACCGGATCGGCTACTTTTTGAAAACCCATAAATGAAAATAATATAACGCTCCAGCCAAGCAGAGTAATAAGTGAAAGAAAAAGCCTGGAATACCTTTCTCTTTTCAAAAATAATGTATGATCCAACGGCTGGAACCCCCTTTTATTGAATTTTCTGTTATTTGATTTTATCGGTTATTCATTAAAAAAACAAATAAAACAAACCGCCAATCCTTTCAATAAAATGGCATGTGGCCTGGCAGGAACACCGGAAGCAAGGGGGAGCGGACCGTATTCATTTACAAAAGTACTAACACACTATTCCTTCAACCCTTTTCCAAATAAAAAAACCCAGACACTGGTCGAATGGCAAGCCACTAACCAATGCTGGGCCAAACCTTTTTCAAGGTTTAGTTTAATTTCATTATTACAGAAGCGTGCCACAATTTCTATTCACCGTAAGGGGTATTATTGTAGTACTAAAGTTCTATTGGCAGCGAAATGTCCGGCGATCTCAAGCATTAATATGGTCTAGGCCTCTTCCCGTTTAAATGGCCACCAATTTGCCTGGCCGAAATTCTTGACCATGACCGGCACAAACAGTGGGAGCATGATAAAGGCGTACAGCAGCAAGCCGACCAAAATGATTGAGGCAATCTGCAGCAATGACAGCATTCCGGACGGCATCATTGCCGCAAATGTCCCTCCAAGGATAACGACGGCCGAAATGATGACTGTGCCCATCTTTTTCATCGCGAGCAGCATGGCATCAGCTACAGACAGATCTTTAAATTCATTGAACCGGTCCATGAGGAAAATGCTGTAGTCAACACCAAGCGCGACCAGTATGACAAACGCAAAGAATGGGACTGCCCAGCTAATGCCGGAATAACCGAGGATATCAATGAAAATGACCTCATTTATTGCCATTGATGTGTAATAAGTCAAAATCAATGACCCAATCAGATAGATTGGCATAATGATAGAGCGGAACAAGAAAACGAGAATGATTGAGATCCCTGCAAGCATCAGGATCACTGTGCGGGAATAATCCTGCCCTGACATCGTGTCCAGATCGGCGTTGACACTTGTAATCCCGCCAACGGCTACAGTAGCGTTCTCAAGCTTTGTGTCCTTGGTCGCCCGTTCAACAGCCTCCTTGATTTCGTCGACCTGGCCGATTGCTTCATTGGAATATGGATTCTCATTAAATATGACATCCATTGTCATCGTTTTGCGGTCATCGGACATATACACGTCAAGCGCCTGTTCAAAGTCTTTGCTTTCCAATACATCTTCAGGCAGATAGAAGCCACCGGCAGATTTTGTTCCAGAAAGTCCGGATAAATAGTCCTGGGCAGCTCCAATCCCGTCAGATACTTGGCCCAATCCTTTCGCACTCTCGTTCAGACCGCCGGTCAATTGATTCAACTGCCCGCCCAGTTGACCGAATCCTGTAAGCAACTGCTGCTGGCCGCCATTGATACCGGCAAGTCCATCCTCCAGTCGTGGGACATTGTTTACAATTTGCCCCTGGCCATCAGCAAGCTGTTCCAAACCGGCTTGCTGGGCTTCGATGCCGTCGATAAGCTGCTCAAGTCCTGCGGCCAATTCACCCTGGCCGCCCATCGCCGTTTCAAAGCCGGCATTTGCCTGGGCCATTCCCCCGCTGATTTCGGCAAGGCCTGTGTTCAGTTCATTTACCGCTACTGACAATTTAGGCAATTCCTGCTGCAACGATTGGACAGTACCTTTAATGCCTTGGTAAGCCTGCTCATTCGCGAGGCCAGCATATTTCCCTTCTAAATAAAGGAAGTGATCATTCTGTATTTGGGCAATTGCCCCCGATAACTGCCCCAAGCCACCTCCAACCTGTTGGTAACCTTTATCCAGCTCGGCCAGTTTTCCTTGCATGAATTTGTATCCATCAAGGATTTCCCTATATGCTGCCTGTAATTCTACCGCTCCAGCTTTCGCTTCTCCCAATCCTGCTTTCAATTGGTCCGACCCTGCCGATCCTTGGCGGATTCCATCCTCAATTTTCTTCAGATTTTCCTGAATTTCACCTAAGCCTGATTGGATTCCATTTGTGCCGGCAATCAACTCATTGATTCCTTTTTGGGCACTGGCAAGCTCTGGCTCTGACTTGGCCAGTTCACTCCCGGCTTCCTCGAGTCCGGCACTGATTTGATCAATACCGTCTTTTCCCTGTCCAAGTCCTTCCTCCAGGCTTTCCGCCTGTTTAGCCACAAACAGTTCCTCTATCGGTTCCCCTGTAGGCCGCGTCACAGAGCGGACAGTTTCTACTGAATCTATCTTGTCAAGCTCCTGGCTGATTCCCTCTGCTATTTCGATATATTCAGCCGTATCAAGCCTGTCATCGTTTTTCAGCACCACCTGTGTCGGCATCGCTTCACCAGGGCCAAAGCCATCGGCAATCGCATTGAAGGCCTTGATGGAAGGGACATCCCCACCGATTTCCTCTAACGAGTTGTAGGATAAATCACCGTCATAATTCGCCAAAAACGGCACACAGACGGCTGCGACAATGAGCAAAGCAAGGAATGGGCGTGCCAGTGAGAATTTGCCGACTGTCCCCCACAGCTTGCTTTCACCATGTTCAGCAGAACTTTTGGATGGCCAGAATAATTTATTGCCCATAGCTGCCATAAAGAATGGCACAATTGTGAACAGCGCAACGAGCAGAACGGCAACCCCTACGGCAACTGCCGCTGCAGACTGGTAGAGGATGAACTGCGAGAATCCTATCGCTGCAAAGCCAATCATGACAGCGACACCGCTGAAAAATACAGTGCGCCCGGCATTCCGGTACGTTTCCACGATGGCTTCTGCCACACTCTCTCTTTCGAACAGCTCCTCTTTAAACCTGCTGAGCAGTAAAATGCAATAGTCCGTGCCAATCCCAAATAATACGGCAACAAGGAAAATTTGCGTATATGTTGAGATCGGGAAGTCGAATTTATCCACCAGCATAGCGACGATTGATTGCGATGCCAGGTAGGTAAAGCCTACTGTCAACAATGGGATGATGGGGGCAACAACTGACCTGAACACCAGCAGCAGAACGATCAAAATGAAGACAACAGTTATGCCCTCTGTTTTTTTCAGCCCTTCCTGGGAGCTTGTGACCAAATCTTCATTGATCATCCAATTACTTGTGTAGTAATGATCAACGTTGACGTCTTCAATCGCATCATATAAAGCTTTGCTTACGTCGCCTGGCTCCCGGCCGTTCCAGTTGATGGTGACGGACGCCAGAATCGATTTTCCGTTATCAGAGACAAGCTGGTCCCTTAAGGCTTCATCATTAAAATGGGTAAGGATTTCTGTAATTCCGAGGCTTTCTTTCTTTTCCTCCAGCTTTCGGATTGCTTTTTCGGCTTCCTCAATATGTGATGCAGTGAGCTTTTTATCTTCGTGGAACACAAGGGCTACCTGTGATTCATCACCGCCGCCTTCCTGTTTCTGCACGTCTTCCATAATCTCGTCGGCCAAGGTCGATGAATAGCCTTCAGGCACATTAATCTGGCCTTTTTCACGGACGAGTTCCGCCATGTTCGGAGCTGCCATGAATAACCCGGCGACAACCGCAATCCAGACAACGATGACAAACCACTTTCTCTTGATGATGAAATTCACTGTTATACCTCCAGCTGTTTATCTTTGATTTCAATTAATACTTTGTTGAGCTTTTCATACGTATCAATGAATTGCTTGATTTCAGATGCATCAAATTTTGAAATGAATGAACCGACAAGCTTGTGAATTCGTTCCTCCGTTTTTTTATACAGTTCGGCCCCTTTATCCGTTAATGTCAAATAAACCACCCTTCGGTCATTTTCATCCCGGGTACGCTTAATCAACCCCTTTTCCCACATACGGTTGATGATTGCCGTAATCGCGCTTTTCTTCACTTCAAATTCCTCTGCCAATTCCGAAGATGTACATGAGCCGACCCGGTTGATATACCTTAATGTGTAATGCTGGTCGCTGGTCAGGTCACTGCCAATTTGCTCTTTAATCAGTGACTCCCCTTTTTTTGTGACCGAGAACGAAACAGCTATATACCTATCCACCAGGTCTTGTATATTCTTTTCTGACATAACAGTGCATCCACCTCTTCAATGTTGTTCTTTAGACAAACTATTCAATAAAGAAACTGTTCAACTATTTAACTATTAATGTATTTAACATTAATCAGAGTTAATTGTCAAGAATTTCTTGTTAAATTAAAAAAGAGCGTTACTTCAAATTGAAGAATCGCTCTTTTACCATATTAAATTTGTTCAGCATACAAAAATCCTACATTAATATAATTTAATTATCAAAGACCTGCTTTTATAAAAAAAGCTTGCAGACGAGTCTGAAAAAGACCTTATCTACAAGCTAACACCACTATAAATAGTTGATACGTTATCCCAATCCCTATAAGTGAAACTTCGAAATAGTGTTTTGCAGCTCCTCTGCCAGGTTGGCCAACGAAGCCGCGGCTGCGTTTACTTCCTCCATTGATGCCAGCTGCTGCTCGGATGCTGATGCGACTCCGGCGGCGACCAAGGAAGTGCTGCCCGCAACATCGGACATTTCAATCACCCGCTTTGAAACGAGTGATACTTCGTTAGTGATTTCGCTGGATATAGCAGTAATGCTTTGCATTTGCTCTCCCACATTCTCGACAGAATCTAGGATATCATGAAACGTTTCCTCAGTCCTGCTCGCTATGGCCAGGCCGCCAGCCACTTTTTCTTTAACGAATTGCATTGACTCTACACTTTTCCCGGTGTCCTGCTGCATTTCTGTAGTGATTTCTGCAATATGTGCCACAAAATCCCTTGTCTGCTCTGCCAGTTTACGGACTTCATCCGCAACAACAGCAAATCCCTTGCCTGCTTCACCAGCTCTTGAAGCTTCAATTGCAGCGTTTAAAGCAAGGAGATTCGTTTGATTTGCGATACCAGTTATTAAGTTGAGGATGTCCCCAATTTCTTTGGAACGTTTATTTAATTCATTCAGTGCCGCATCACTTTCTTCTACAGAGGCGTGAATCAAGTCCATTTGATGCAGTGTTTCTTTAACATATTCAGAGCCTTCTTGTGTTTTGTCATTGGCGGATCTAGAAAGTTCTAAAACCGAAGCTGCATTTTCCGCAATTTTTTTGACCCCCATGGTGCTTTCCTCGGCTGCCCGCGCCGACTCACCTGATTTCACAGTCTGCTGCTCAGCACCAGCCGAAACCTGTTGGATGGACGTTGTAATCTGTTCTGTACCTTTCATTGTTTCTTCAGCACTTGCCATCAGCTCCTCTGCAGAAGCTGCTACCTGGCTCGAACTGTTGCTGACTTGTTCTATGAGGCGCCGTAAATTCCGCACCATTTCCTGAAATGACTGGTTCAAAACAGAGATTTCATCTTTACTAGTAACTGTTACATTACTCACCGCCAGGTTTCCGGCGGCAATTTGCCCGGCGTGGTTAGTGATCAGCCTGATCGGCCTCACAATACGCTCTGTGAAAATCATGGAGGTAACTACAGAGGCTCCGACTAAAATGAGCGCCGCGATGATTGAAAAGGATACAATCCAATTGATATGGTTTTGGAGCCGCAGCTGCATGCTGTTGTATTCGTCACTGATCATTCTTTTTAATTCAATTACATCATTGGCCATCCCTTTTGTCCGCAAAGACTGGCGTTTTGCTTCAGCCTGGTTTGCTTCCTTTATGGCCTCTGATGAAGCGGTGGACAGCTGATTGTATTTCAATATAATTTTCTTTATGGTCTTTATTTGTGTTTCACTGGACAGTTTCTTTTCTAATTTGCCAGATATAGAGCCGGTGAATTGTAAATCCTGCTTAACCTCATTAGCATTAGCCGCACTAGCATTTAATGAGTAGGCATTAAGGGATTTTTGCAGGCTTTTGGCAGAACTATTTAATTCCTCGACATTCACTAACATCTGTACAATAACAGTAGTGGATGATTTTAAAGATTTCATCTGTAAAACGGCATATCCAATCAGGCTGACTGATAAAAGCAAAGGAATCAGGGAAATCATTAAAATTTTTTGTTTTAGTTTCATGCTGTAAGCTCCTTTCCTTTGCTACGGCAGTAGCTGGACTTTACCTTCTGATAGATTTTCCCTAAAAACGTCCAATTGCTTTTTTTCTTCTGGCGAAAGCGTAATGACCCTTATAGGAGCAATATCAATGCCACTTTCCTTGATACCAAGTTTCATTTGTTTTTCCGATAGTTTTCCCGCTTCAACCATTTCCTTTACCACGTTGTAGATGGCGACATCGACACGCTTCAGCATTGACGTGATCACAGCCTTTTCTGCCAGATAAAATTGGTCGCTGTCCACACCAAAAGAATAAACCCCTGATTTCTGGGCTTCATTCAAAACACCCACTCCGGTAAATCCGGCAGCAGGGTAAATATAATCAGCCTGTTGCTGGATCATCTCTGCCGCAATCTGCCCGCCAAGCTTGTCGTCGCCAAAGCTTCCTGCAAAGCGTGAAAGGATCCTTGCGTCGGGGTTCACAGCTTTGACACCCTCAACAAAGCCTTTCTCAAATTTTCGGATGAGGGGAACATCCAATCCGCCGACAAACCCAACGACATTGCTGCTTGTTTTCATGCCAGCGATCGCCCCGATTAAGTAGGAACCTTCTTCCTCCTTAAATGTAACGGAATGTACATTTGTCAGGTCAGATTCTGAGTCAATTAGCAAAAAAGAAGTTTTCGGATACTTTTTTGCGATTTTATTGACGGCCTCCTGCATTGAGAATCCGAGTCCGATAACTAGGTCATTGCCTTGCTTTACCAGCTCTTCTAAGCCTTTTTCATATGTTTTTGTGTCCGCAATTTCCTTATAGTCAAAGGAGACGCCCATTTCATCCCGTGCTTTTTCAAGACCGGCGAAGCCTGCATCCGAGAAGGATTGGTCGCCCAAGCCAGCATCAGATAGCATGATGCCTATTTTTATCCTGCTTTTGGTATCAGATTCCTGGGATTGTTTAGAACATCCAGAAACTGCAATAAACAAGGAAAATGAAAACAATAAAACCAGTGCCTTTTTCAAAGAAGATCATTCCTATTCAAAGAATATTTTGTCATAAACTTTATAACGGCCATTATGTAAAAAGGTTAAACACAAAAAAGAAGTTTTAATTTTGTATTTGTTATGAATTTAACAAATTTTCAGTGTGACTGTCATTTTGCAATCCGGTTTCCCAAAAAAATAAACGCATGGCAAGTAGCCAGCGTCCATTATGTGGAGCATGTTAGCTGCCCTTATTTTATTCTCGGGAGAGCTGCCTTTATCCTGCTGTGCTTTTTTTCTATGGAATGCGGTGTTCTATCCATTATCGCAGCTATCTCCTCGAAGTTCATTCCTGTGCTGACTAACTTTAATAATCGTTTTTCTTCCTGGACAGTCCAAGCCTTGTATTTAGTTATAGTTTTGCTTGTTTTCCTCTCGAATTCAACCCACTTCGGTTGTGGCGGAAGTACATGTGGAGATAGTTTCGAAAAATCAATTTTATCTTTATTGTCAGCCGCCCAACTCCAAAATAGCTCTATATCAATAAAGGTAAACCTTTTTGAAGTATGAGTTACTCGCTGGACGGAAGCCAAACCGTGTCTCCTAATCCAGCCCATAACTGTATTGCGGTCCACCTTCAGGATCTTTGCAAGTTCACCAGCTGTTAGCATCCCAGTGTGTATTTTTGTACTGGCTGATCCCTTTTTTCTCTTTAACGTCATTTCAATTGTATTGACCGGTTTTCCCAGCTTGTCAGCGATCGTTTTTAAAGGAATTGCTCCCAAGTTCTCCTCTATAAAACGTAATTCTTTTTGCAAGTCTGGCATAGCAATTAAAATAACTCCTTTCCCTCTCCTTAACTTTAAGAACACTGGCTGCCCTTGTGAAATGATGGACCGTTCAATCCGGACAGATAATCCTGCCCGGCCAGATTTCTGTATGCAAAATCAAGGTTTACCAAACAATCTTTTCTGATTTTTTCATCGCATACGAAATCGTGTAACAGCTCTCTCTGTAATGTTTTATATTTTTTATACATCTTGTCTTCAGTCGAAATTCCCAGTGGGCTTTTAGCTGAATGGTTGAGAATTTCTCTTTCAAAAAAGTCAACCGTACCAAAGAAAAATGCCACAGTGATCAACCGCCCTTTCCGTTACATAATGGGTGAATTGGCACCGATACGAGATATTTGCCGGTTTCGTGTCTGTTCTTCGTACAATGCAACCAATTCTTTGTCATCAAGTGATAATATGTCATCCTTGCCTATGTGTGGGTTTACTATAAATAACTCGTTCTCAAATTTTTCACGCTCAAGTTCACTTAGGTAATAATGTTTTAAAATAATCAAATCTTTGTCGCTCTCTTCCTCATTACTATATAATGCGCCGTGAAATATTCTGGACTCCTGGTGGCTCTATCGGGTGGGGTGACCGCTTGATGATCTCATATCTGGCATGATTGACAACCGTACACGCATTTTCGATTTCCAGTTGCCTGCCTAATTCCTCGGCATGTTTACTATGACAGAGTTTTCCCGGACAACTCTCACTTCGCCATCGATTTCTGTATCCGCTCTGGAAAAACGGATCGTATCGCCAATGTTCACAGACTTGCCGGCTTTTTTTATCATGTGCTGGTTTCCTCCTTCTTTCATAGTGATACAACTAAAAAAGCCCACTCCAAAAAGAGTGGACAAAGTCGTTAAAGCCATCCTTTAACGAATATTTATTAATCCGACTTTTTGGCAACCCGACTATCATAGTGTCCCCACCTTAGACTCGCGGCTTTGCGTCCTTACCTTTCAGCAAGTTTGCCTTTATCAAATTATTACTTTTATACTAAAACTTAGTAATAGAATTATCAACAATTTTCGCCAAAAATTTACATAACAAAGCAAAAATAGTAAAAATGACCTAGTTTAAATTACGATTAAGAGGATAACAATGTGTTCTTATCCTCTTGGAAGATGCTCTATTCGCGTTTATAAAATGAGGAGAAGTGCCAGAAGCGGGTTCACTCAGGATTGAAACTTTAACTGTTCAGAAACGTATTACGAATAATAGCCAAAATGGAGGTAATAACGATGCTTAAAAAAATGATTGAATCAATATTAAAACAGAAGCTCAACAAAAGACATTACAGTTCAAGTGACAGGCATCGCCATCACAGGCATACCGGACATGGCCACCATTACTACAAGCGGAAACACGGCAGCAAGGGCTTTTTCTCACGTGGCAGCAGCTTCTTCAGCAGCTGATAGAACAAGTGAAAAGCTTATTTTTTAGCACATGTGCTGCGGGGCTGTGCCTTAACGCACCTGATTGGAAGGAATTTCGATGTTAAAATCAATTATTCTAGGAGTTTCTGATGCTATAGAGCCTAAAATGGCGGAGGGCTATACAGTTGATGGCCGCTACCGGGTCGAGCAATATCTGGGATCCGGTAGCTACGGACGAAGTTACCGCGTATTCGACAACAAGCAGGGCTGCCAAGCTGTCCTAAAAGCACTTCGCCTCCAAAAAAGGCTGTCACAGCGAAACATAAGCAGCTTCCGCAATGAAACAGAATTGCTGCGAGGTTTCATTCACCCTGCGTTTCCGCGTTTTTATGAATGCGGGGAATTCAATAAGATTCCATATTTCACGATGGAATATATTAATGGAAAAACTTTTGAGCAGCTAATTTTCTCCGAAGGAAGAATCTACAATGAAAATGAAGCATTGTCTGTTGCCATGAAGCTTAATGAGATCATCGGCTATCTCCATAGCCAGCAAATCGTGCACAGGGATGTCAGGATACCGAATATCATGATTGTCGGGGACGAATTAAAACTGATTGATTTTGGGCTGGCCAGAAAGCTTTCGAGTGGTACCCGTCATCCTGCAAAAAAGCCGGCCAAAAACCCGTACAGGGAACTTTCAGTGTGCAGCGATTTTTATGGCCTCGGGCATTTCCTGCTGTTCTTGCTTTACTCTGGCTATACACCCGAGCATGAGCAGGCAGAGGAAAGAAGCTGGGAAGATGAGTTGCAAATCAGCCTTCCCGCACGGCAACTGATAAGGCGGCTGCTGCAGCTTGACGAGCCTTACGATGACTGGCGGTACGTCCAGGAGGAATTATTACGCATTACAGATCTTCAAGCCATGTCCTGATCTGCTGCAGAATAGAGTCTAAACATAAAGAGGGTGCTGCAAGTGGGGCGCCCTCTTTTTGTGTTGTCATACATACACTATTCACCTAATTTTCTTTGAGAAAAAGCTGAAATCCACAAACTTACAAAAGAGAATAACAACAGTGGGAACATGAGCGCCAATGCCAATGAGTTGAGCATTGCCGGCGGCTGGTTGCCACCGCTGTTCAGCACGCTGAATACCATGACCGGCAGCGTCTGTGTTCTTGGTCCCGAGATTAAAAGAATAATCGTGAAGGCACTGAACATGCGGATTAAAACATTAATGGCCGAGGCTGTAATGCCGGGAACCAGCTGAGGGACAATGATCCTCCGGAATATGCTCATCCTTCCCGCTCCCAATGAGTCGGCGGCCCATTCAAGCCTTGCATCGAGCGATTCTATATAGGGAATTAAAATGAACACCGAATAAGGAATTCCAATAATCAGATTGACAATGATAAGTCCCGGAATCATTTCATCCAGTCCAATCGCATAAAAGATTGAGGCAAACTGAATGGCATAAACGAGCTCGGGCAATGTAAAAGGCATTTGGAAGATTCCTGCCTTGAGTGAAATCAAAATCCGTATTCTCAACGGGTATAATTTCACTTGTAGGTATGAGCTCTTCATTTCGCTCAACAAACCGATCGCTTTTTAAAATTACCAGTGTTCCAGAATATTCCTTTCCAGGCACCAGATAAATCAAAATACTGCTAACAGAACTGAATGTTATGTTTCCTTATATGTGGATGGTTTGAAATCTGTATAATTCTGCCATAATGTATAATGTCCAGAGTCATCCTTAACATGAAGTTCATATAATTCGTGACTGGTGGTTCTCATTTAAACATTTTACAATGAGGTGATCGTATGACGTTACAACGCACGTTTATCATGGTAAAGCCTGACGGGGTAAAACGGGGATTAATCGGAGAAATCATCAAACGGTTTGAGAATAAAGGTTTTACTTTATTACATGCACAGCTTCAAACTATTGACCGCAGCAAAGCAGAATATCACTATATGGAACATCAGGACAAATCATTTTTCGGTGAATTGGTGGATTTCATTACATCCGGGCCTGTTTTTGCGATGGTTTGGGAAGGCGAAAATATAATTGAGGTTTCCCGTCTCATGATCGGAAAGACGAGTCCACTGGAAGCACTGCCAGGTACAATCCGAGGCGACTTTGCAGCTATAAAAGAAGAGAATGTAATCCACGGTTCAGATTCCCTCTTAAGCGCAGAACGGGAAATCGAAAACTTCTTTGGCCTGCTGAAACGGCCAGGCTTAGAAGACGATTATCCATTCGAAGACCGGCGTTCAGTTTAAATATTATTTTTGAAATCCCCTTAATAATGCTAAGGGGATTTTGTTGTTTGGAAAGAAAGAACCGTTATTTTTTAGCTTTGTCTCATAGCTTCAGCAAATAGAAGCCAATCAAGATCATGATCTAAAAGGAATTTTTAACATAACTAATTGAGCTTGCCGGCAATGAATATCAAATTCAAGTATTAATGAATGTCTTTTTTCTTGAACCGGCCGCCACGAACTTCCGCAATATCTGCAATTGCCAGGAAAGCAGAAGGGTCAATATCACGTATGAGCGAAGTTAATTTGGACTCTTCCAGGCGTGTGATCACACAGAATATTCACTTTTTTATTGTCTCCAGTATAAGCACCTTCACCATGAAGATACGTTACACCCCTGCCTAATCTTGCAGATATGGCGTCCCCTATCTCTTCCGCTTGTTCACTAATGATCCAGGCAGATTTGGATTGTTCCAAACCATCCACTACAGTATCAATTGCTTTCGCTGCAACAACGTAAGCTAAAATAGAGTACATAGCACGGTCCCAAGTGTATACGAAACCTGCTGCACCTAAAATGAAAACATTGAAAAACATTACGATTTCACCAACTGAAAAGGGAACCCTTTTATTGATCAGGATGGCCATGATTTCTGTCCCATCCAAAGCCCCACTATTCCGTATCACCATTCCGATTCCGACCCCAACGAACATGCCTCCGAATAATGTCGCAAGCAACAAATCCTGCGTAAATGCGGGAATTGGATGAAAAAGTGTTGTGAAGATAGATAAAACCGTGATTCCGTAGACCGTTGAAAAGGCAAATGTCTTACCTATTTGTTTATAACCGAGATATACGAAAGGTAAATTTAAGACAAATAAAAAGATTCCTAGTTCTATGCCGGTAATATGAGAGAGCATGATCGAAATCCCTGTAATGCCTCCATCGATTACATGATTAGGCACTAAGAAAATTTCAAGTCCTGTTGCCATGGATAACGCACCTGTTGTAATGGCAATTACACGAATAACAATCTGAATTTTTGTCAATTTCCGATGTTTTACATTTTGGTTTACAAGCTCACTCATGTATTACCTCCTTGATTCTAATTGGTTATATCATATCAAAAAATAAGGCAACTTATAATCTTAATGATGTCAGTAGTTAAATCACTTATTATTTTTTTAGAACTACCCGTTGGCCTCAATACATTTCTGGCTCTCTATCTACTTTGTAGTACGATGATATGAGGGGGCATTTCGTAGTTATTTTACGGCATGCAAAAACACCCCCAGCCATAGATTAAGCCGGGGATGTTGTCTTCCTTTTTCATTCCGAAAATTTTACTGACCCTTTAACCTTTCAGACTTAGCCTGAAAACCGAAAAAGTTGTTCAGCAAGGGGCATTTCTTTCATTATCCTGCTTTCTTATTGAACCCATTTGTAAAAATCATCTTGTTCAGCCTGGGAGCTATCTGGAATAGTAATGTGCCGAGAAGCGCGATGATCAGAATGTATATGCCGGCGAATATTTTTAACGAACCAGTGGCAATCCCGGCCATGATAACGGAAAACTCGCCCCTTTGTGTAAGTGATAAGCCTGCTCTCAATGACTCCTTCTTTGTCAGCCCATACCATAGCCCGCCAAAATATCCAACGGCAATTTTATGCACCATCGACCAGATAATGAGAACTATCAATAAACCTAGATGCGGAATGACTGTAGTGAGTTTGATGTGCATCCCGAAATCCAGGAAGAAAAAAGGAAGGAAAATGTTGCGTACCGGAAGTGCGACCTTGATGATTTTCTCCTTTACACCCACCTCGGCTACCATGATTCCGGCGAGAAAAGCCCCGATGACTTCCGAGAGCCCGAGCAGGATGGCAATCCCTCCGTATGTCAGCGCCATCCCGACGACAAGAACAATGAAGGAATCGTCGTATTTTATCTTTTCCAGCAGGTGTTCTATGTTCCTGAAGAAAACCTTGCTGAAGAATATGGCAACTCCAGCCAAGAGGGCAATTTTGAGAAAAATGAATATTAAATCTATTCCAGTAAAACCTTGTCCCTGGAGGCCGATGAGTACAGTGAGGAGAATGGGCGCAATCAAGTCTTCAAATATCAGGACGAGAAGAATAAAGTCAGATTCATTATTATTGGAACGGTTTTTGTCTTCGATTAGTTTCGCAGTGATCGAGGACGAAGTTGCATATACAATGCCTCCTACAAGAAGGGATTCGACCCAATTCAGGCCAAATAGGCAGGAAATAATTGCAGTGACGGCAATCCCAAGGATTGCATCAAGCAGACCGGCCTTCCAGACCTTTTTGCTGTTGGCTTTGAGCCTTTTTAGTGAGAATTTCATTCCGAGGAGGAAAAAGAGAAGGACCAGCCCGATTTCACCAGCGACTTCAATCACTTTCGTATCTTCGAATAACGCGGAAAGGCCGATACCTAAAATAATGAAGAGTAATATATCAGGGATATTGATCATCTTTACGCCAATTATCCCCACGCTGAATAAAATAAGCAGGAATAGCCCGATTGCCAAGGGTAAATTCATCAAACCACACCTTTTTCACATCTGTGCTATCCTCTACCCGAATTTATTTTCAATTATGCACTCTTAAGTTCCCTTTAAGAAATTTAATAAGAAGGAAATCAACTATTAAGTAAAAATTTATATTTCCTTGTCACAAGTTCCTGCACTGTTACTACAAAATGAAAAACGCCTGGTTCGGCAACTGGATCTTCAACTAACGCCCTGTTGAAGAAATTTGTTGTCTGTTATTCTTGAGTGTCTTCGTCACTTTTGTATTCCAAAATGTCTCCAGGTTGGCATTGTAATGCTTTGCAAATTCCCTCTAAAGTTGACAGCCTGATTGCTTTTGCCTTTCCATTTTTCAATATAGAAAGGTTAGCCATTGTTATTCCAACCCTCTCCGAAAGTTCTGTTACGCTCATTTTCCTTTTAGCGAGCATCACATCAATATTGATTATAATTGGCATTGTTTTTCACCTCAGACCGTTAAATCATTTTCTGATTTTATATCAATCGCCTCTTTTAAAAGCCTTTGAAGAACAGCAGCAAAGATCGCAATCACCATTGATGCAAAGATAGGGACCATTCCAATTATGATCAGACCTGGGGCATCGTCTTTCTCTGCTACGACATAAACGAATGGCATCAATACCACATAAAAGGTACTGATTGTGATTGCACAATATTTTATATTCTTTAAAGCTTTAACAGAAATTTGTGAGAAAGCTTTGTTTTGGTCAATATAACTTAAAAGTCTAAAAGCCTGATACAATGCAACGAAAAACGGTATCGCTGATACATACATACCGATTACAATGGGATATAGAATATGGGCATAAACTGGATTCACTGGATTTTTAGCTAACCAAGACAACCCAAATATACACAAAGCAAGAACTGGAGTTCCAATAAGAAAAACTGCCATCCTTAAAAATAGTGTTGACCCTCGCTTCATAAAAAGCACCTCACTTATTATTGTCAATTTGAATTTAACACTCTATTTATCGATTTACA
Organism: Bacillus sp. T33-2; assembly: GCF_002860205.1. GTDB lineage: Bacteria > Bacillota > Bacilli > Bacillales > Cytobacillaceae > T33-2. The sequence goes on along the minus strand of NZ_PGVB01000004.1, from coordinate 67,146 downwards.
ATAATTTTTTATTTATTTATATAATGTTTTTGTTGATAATAAATGTTGACTTTAGACAAAAATAAAGCATTCCCTTTAGTTTAGGTGTATAGCTTCACAAAGCGTAAAAAACAAAAGTCCTTCGAGATTATAATCTCAAAGGACTAACCAGCTTTACAAAGAATATTGACAGATATTCCAACTAATTATGGAAAATTACAACATGAAATGTTATTTTCTTAATTCATCATGGGACAATGTAAATCCCGAGATTTTTATTTATCCTGCATACCGTTATACTATTTATAGGAGGCTGATTAAAATGGAACATGAAAAAAAACAGGAAGAACTTGAGTCGTTGGATGAAGAAACACTATTTATTGTTTCGCAGACCTTTAAAGCCCTCTCAGATCCTACCCGATTACGCATTTTGCATCTATTATTCCAGGGGGAACATTCTGTAAACGATATTGCTGAAAATCTTGGTTTGCTCCAATCAACCGTCTCACATCAACTTCGCTTCCTTAAAAATCTCCGCCTGGTGAAATTCAGAAGAGAAGGTACCACTTTATTTTATTCACATGATGACGAGCATGTAATGAGCATTCTCAAACAAACCATTGATCATGCTTTGCATCATTAATTACATACTCCATGATGGCTAGGACAGCCATTGTCCCGTTCTACCTGAATAGTACTATGCTCAATGCCAAAATCGTCGTGAAGAATGGATTGTGCCTGATGAAGAACATCGTCATGCACTCCCTCTCCTTCGATAGCGATATGGCAACTTAACATCGGAGCTCCTGACGTGATCGACCAGATATGCAAATCATGAACTCCTCTTACATTTGTGATATTTATAAGAGAATTCTTGACCTTTTCCACATCCAATTGTACCGGTGCACCTTCCATCAACACATGAAGGGATTCTTTAGTCACCCTCCAGCCACTAATAATCACCAGAAGGGCCACAATAACACTGGCGATTGGATCTGCGATGCCCCAGCTAATGAAGTAAATTAATAAAGCGGCAATAATCGCACCGAATGAGCCCAGCATATCACCAATGACATGAAGGAACGCACTGCGCACATTCAGATTTTCATCTTTATCCCCCTTCATCAGTATCCATGCAGCCACAATATTAACAAGCAAACCAATGACTGAAATCGTGAGCATTCCCATGCTTTGTACTTCGGGCGGGTCTGTAAAGCGGTCGTATGCCTCAATAAAAATATACAGGGAAATGCCAATCAAGGTGAGGCCATTTAACGCAGCGGCAATAATTTCAAACCGTTTAAATCCATACGTATTACTCTTTGTAGCTTTTCTTTCCCCTAGTTTGATCGCAAAAAAACTTAAACCGAGTGCTACTGCATCACTCAACATATGGCCGGCGTCGGAAAGCAACGCTAAGCTGTTTGTCAATATACCTCCAATAACTTCTACAACCATAAAAGCTGCAATTAAAATAAACGCGGTCAATAGTACCTTCTTGTTTCCAGTATGATTATGAGAATGTCCGTGTGAGTGAGAATGTCCATGATGATGTCCCATTTTATAACCTCCATATATATGAATATATGCTCATATATATTATAAATTGAATGAACTAATTGTTCAATGTTTTTTCGATTTCCAAACATTTATATAAGTGATAGAAAAACGAAATACCGCACAAAGCACAAAAGAGAAGCGATTTTTTTCTTCGCTTCTCTTTTATTTGATTATTATTCCTGTCAGTTATGAAAATCTTTCCGGCTAATTATAGTCGTTCCACAAGTTTTCAAAAATCATTCCGGATATTTACCAATGCAACCCAAATACTTATGGAAAATTACATCAAATGTAATTTTTCAATAATTTACGGAATGAAGGTTTGAACTATCAATGCTTTGTTATGTCTATTTTTCATTTTTTTCCGGAATATTAAACATTATCATAAAGTCTCCAACTGAAATTTTCATTATTAGTCGGAAAAAATAATATCTAGTTTTCTCAATTTATCGGAAAAAATAAGCCCTCACAGCTTAGAGAGATTGTTAATAACAATATGATTGAACTTACCCTTAATAACATCAACCACTTCTATTAGATTATAGTCATGAAAATTTTTATTTTTCAAATATCCTTTTTTTCATTATGGCCAATTCCCCAATTCTAACTCCTGAACGTGTGGTACTTGCATAGGTTCCATCTTTTTTGGAAGCAGCAATTCCCCTGCCCAATCAAACTAAATCGTGAAAATTAGGAAATTGATATAGTACACATGTAGCCAGCCACCCTAGATTTTTGCGTGAAAGGATCCCGTCACCCAACTATGCCGGCCATGCACTTGTCCCGGTTTCGGATAAATAATAGAAACGTTTCGATTTCCAGTTGACCACAAAAATGAAAGCGTTTATAATACAGAAATGAAAGCTATCGAAACGTTTCAATAAGACGATGAAATCCTGGAGGATAGATATGAATGAAAAATTGAACGAATTAATTCAGCAAATGACTTTTGACGAAAAAGTAGGTCAGTTAATGCAATTAGCGACCCCTTTCTTTAAAGGCGCTGCAAACCAAGGTGAAATCACAGGGCCAATGGCAGAGATGGGAATTAATGATGATGATGTACATAACGCAGGTTCGGTTTTAGGTGCTTCCGGTGCCCAGGAAGTAATCAATATCCAACAGGCACATATTGAGGCAAATCGCCTTGGTATTCCATTATTAATGATGGCTGATATCATTCATGGCTATAAAACTATTTTTCCAGTCCCGTTAGCCATTGGGTGTTCATGGGACATGGAATTGGCTGAAAAAAGTGCCGAAGTTGCAGCTAAAGAAGCTTCCGTTTCAGGGGTTCATGTGACATTTGCCCCAATGGTTGACTTAGTCAGGGACCCGCGATGGGGCAGAGTTATGGAATCCACAGGAGAAGATCCTTATTTAAATAGCCTTTTTGCACGTGCCTTCGTTCGTGGATTCCAAGGAAAGGATTTAAAAAATGACCTTAACCGGGTAGCCGCTTGTGTGAAGCACTTTGCTGCATATGGAGCGCCGGAAGGTGGACGTGAATATAACACTGTAAACATGTCGGAAAGGCAAATGCGTGAGTCTTACTTGCCTGCATATAAAGCTGCCTTGGATGAAGGCTGTGAGATGGTCATGACTGCCTTCAACACGGTCGATGGCATCCCGGCAACCGGCAATAAATGGTTAATGAGAGATTTGCTGCGGGATGAATGGGGATTTGACGGCGTCTTGATTTCCGATTGGGGTGCAGTCAAGGAATTGATCCCTCACGGAGTTGCTGAAGATGGAGCGGAAGCTGCTGTTAAAGCAATTCAGGCAGGAGTCGATATCGAAATGATGACAACATGCTATATCGATAATTTAAAACAGCTTGTTGAAAATGGAACCGTGGATCAATCCTTGATTGACGAGGCCGTACTTCGGATTTTGAAGTTAAAACAAAAATTGGGGCTGTTTGAAAATCCAAATCGCGGTGCGGATGTAAATCGTGAGAAAGAAGTTGTTCTCTCCGATGAGCATCGAAAGACAGCTCGAGAATTGGCGGCAAAATCTTGCGTGCTTTTAAAGAATGAAGACTCCCTTCTTCCTTTAACACTAGACAAGAAAATTGCCCTAATTGGTCCGTTTGCCCAGAACGGAGATATATTGGGCCCTTGGTCATGGCATGGCTCAAAAGAGGAAGCTATTAAATTGGATGAAGGCGTAAAAATGAAAATCAATCCTTCTCTCCTTACTGTAGCTAACGGCTGTGACATTGAAACAGGTGCAGAAGATGAACTGAATCAGGCATTGGCGGCTGCAATCCAGGCAGATGTCGTGATCCTGGCTTTAGGGGAAAGCTCGCGTATGAGCGGAGAAGGCGGCAGCCGGGCGGATATTCGTTTACCTGCCGTTCAGCTAGAACTGGTTGCCCAAATTAAAAAATTTAATAAACCAATAGTTGCTGTTTTATTTAATGGTCGCCCTCTCGATCTTCATGGTGTTATTGATGAAGCAGACGCTGTTTTGGAAGCATGGTATCCAGGAACAGAAGGCGGTGCAGCAATCGCCGACATATTATATGGAGATGTGAATCCATCCGGACGATTGTCAATGTCTTTCCCATATTCGGTTGGGCAGGTTCCGGTCTACTACAACCATTTTAATACAGGCCGCCCGAAAGTGTCTGAGACATATGAGCGCTATGTATCTCATTATTTGGATATTCCTAATGAACCGCTTCTTCCGTTTGGATTTGGCTTGAGTTATACAACCTTCCTATACAGCGATGCCAGCTTATCGGCTGAAAAGATGAATGCCGATCAACCTATTACTCTATCAGTGAACGTCACCAATACAGGAGATGTCGCGGGTGATGAAGTGGTTCAGCTGTATATCCGTGATATTGCAGGAGAAATTGTCCGTCCTGTAAAGGAATTGAAAGATTTCCAAAAAATCACTTTGGAGCCGAAGGAAACGAAAAAAGTGACCTTTACAATTACAGAAGAGAGACTCCGATACTATCATGAGGACCTTCAGTATACAAGTGATGCCGGGACTTTCACTGCTTATATGGGGCCAAACAGCAAAGATGTAACCGCTCTGACTTTTAAACTAGAAAAATAGCATTCACGAGGTGAAGACCATGTTAAAACTACAGAATCCAACCATCCAATTACAAGCAGGAGACTTGTCCTTCAAATTTTTAAACAGCGGGGATATTTCCATAATAACGTACAAAAACATTATGCTGAACCAAGTAATGACAAACCCGATTGATGGTTCTTTAAACAACCTTTACTTAAGGCTGTACAAAAATGAAGGAATCAAAGTTGTGCCTTTGCTTGGGATACATTCAGAAAGCACTTTACACTATTCGGATTCCCACGTTTCCTGGCAAGGGTCTGCCGATGAAGTGCGCTATAAAGTGGATTTCATGCTTTCAGACAAGGGTATTTGGTTTTGGGATATCAACCTGGATGGAAATGGTATCGAGGCCGATATTATTTATGGACAGGATTTAGGCCTTGCAGATACGAGTGCTGTGAGATCCAATGAAGCATATATGGCCCAATATATTGATCACACTGTTTTAGAAGACGAATTTAAAGGATATATCGTTTGTTCCCGCCAGAACCAGCCCCAATCAGTAGGGTTCCCATACTTGCAGCAAGGTTCATTGACAAAAACAGTTGGGTTTTCAACTGATGGCTTCCAATTTTTTGGTTTGTCCTATAAAGAGACGAATAAGCCGGAAGTTTTAACTAAGTCGTCCCTTGCCAATAAAGTTTACCAATATGAATTTGCCTATACTGCCCTTCAGTCTGAGAAGATCAAATTGTCTGGACAGGCGCAGTTCGTTTTCTACGGCCTCTTTAAATCAGACCACCCTGAAGCGATAACTGCATTGGAATTTCAGGATGATATCCGTAGTGCATGGGCAGAGGTAAAAGGAACGAAAAAAGAATGCAACCCTATCGAAAAACCGGTGATCTCCCCTCAAATTGGAGAACCGCTAAAAACTTTATCCTTTGATCAAGATGAAATTGACTGCCTGTTCCAGAATCGGCACCAGGAAGAATGGGATGGCGGGAAGCTGCTTTCTTTCTTTACAGACACTTATGAACATATTGTTTTAAAAGAAAAGGAATTGCTTGTCGAACGCCCCACAGGCCATATTATCATGACTGGCCAAACCGGCAAAATGAAAGAAAACACTATCACAACGACAAATTATATGTATGGGGTATTTAATGCTCAACTGGTAGTTGGGAATACTTCAATGAATAAATTGTTAACCAATGTTAGGAATCCTTTAAATATCTTAAAAACATCCGGACAGCGGATTTATGTTGAAATTGAGGGAGTTTACCAGCTCTTCACTATGCCTTCCCTGTTTGAAATGGGCTTTAACTATGCGCGCTGGTATTACAAGACTTCCGGGGAAACGTTTATTATTACCAATTTTACAACGGTCGACTCTCCTGAAGTCCAGTTGAATGTACGTTCATTGAGCGGAAATTTCTACCGCTACCTTGTCACAAACCAAGTGTCCATGAATAACAACGAGTACGCAGTACCATTCCATATAGATCACCAAAGCCAAACGCTTACATTCCGTGCCGATTCCAACTCTGATAATGCAAGGGCTTATCCGAATCTATCCTATCGTATGAAAATTGAAGGCACTGATTTTACCGTAGATGATGAACGGAAGTTTGGCAATAATCTGATTCCGCAATCAGCTTCCATTGTGGTGCTTGAATTAAGCGCTGCTCCTGAATGGGAAATGACCGTACAAGGCCTTCTTCATGGTGAAGAAATACCGTTTGTGCAAAGGGAAGCATCAACCGAAATAGAAAATTATCGCAATGTCTACCGCAAGGTTATGAACGGCTTCCAGCTTTCGCAAAAAGAAAAAACAACTGATGAGCTTGAAAAAGTAAATGCACTGGCCTGGTGGTACACACACAATATGCTAATCCACTATTCTGTACCGCATGGCCTTGAGCAATACAGCGGTGCCGCTTGGGGAACCAGGGATGTTTGCCAGGGACCAACTGAATATTTCATGGCGACCCAAAATTACGATGCTGTCCGCGATATCATCAAGACCGTTTTCTCTCATCAATACGAAGAAACTGGAAACTGGCCGCAATGGTTTATGTTCGATAATTATATCAACATTCAAGCTCATGAAAGCCATGGTGATATCATCGTATGGCCGCTTAAAATGCTGACAGATTATATAGCCGCGACAAATGATTTTAGTATTTTGCAAGAAAAAGTTCCGTATACAACGACAAAGACATATCAGTTTACTGAAAACACAGCCACCATTTTGGAACATGCAAAGAAGGAAATCGCGTACATTAAGGACAATTTCCTTCATGGCACGCATCTGTCTTCATATGGCGACGGTGACTGGGACGATACGCTTCAGCCTGCGAATGCACAGTTAAAGAAATACATGATAAGCAGTTGGACGGTTTCATTGACCTATCAGGTTCTGAATCACTTATCCAAAGTAATGGGAAAAGTCGATGAAAATGAAGCTGTTGAGCTGAAACAATTGGCTTCAGGGATTGAAAATGACTTTAATAAGTATATTTTGCAAACTGAAGTAATCCCGGGCTTTGTCTATATGGAAAACCCGGAGACAGCGGAATTGATGCTCCACCCGGAAGATACCAAGACAGGGATCAATTACCGCCTCCTGCCGATGACACGGAGCATGATCAGCGAATTGTTCACTCCGGAGCAGGCAGAAACACATTATCAAATCATTAAAGAAAAATTGCTCTGCCCGGACGGAGTGCGGCTGATGAACCGCCCGGCAAAATATATTGGAGGAGTCAGCGCACATTTCAAGCGTGCTGAGCAGGCAGCGAATTTCGGGCGTGAAATCGGTCTCCAATATGTTCATGCGCATATTCGTTTCGTTGAAGCTATGGCAAAACTCGGCAAAGTGGATGAAGTCTGGAATGGTTTGCAGGTGATCAATCCAATCGGCATTAAACAGGTGGTACCAAATGCAGAAATCCGCCAAAGCAATACGTATTTTAGCAGTTCAGATGGTAAATTCAACTCCCGCTATGAAGCACAGGAGCGTTTTGATGAATTGCGAAATGGGACTGTGCCGGTTAAAGGCGGCTGGCGGATTTATTCCAGCGGCCCAGGAATCTATATGAATCAATTAATTTCCAATTGCCTAGGAATTCGTTTCCATGAGACTGATTTAGTCATTGACCCTGTTCTTCCTCAAAGCTTTGGTGAGCTGCGCTTTAACTTTGAGATCATGGGTGCCCCTGTAACGTTTGTCTACCATTTAGATAATCAGAGTGAAAAACGAGTATTGATCAATGGTCAAATCACGGATGCCGAAAGCATTTCAAACCGGTATCGCCAGGGCGGATTACGGATTAATCGACAGCAGCTTGACCAAAACCTGACCAAAGATACAAATATAATTGAGGTCTATCTATAAAGAAGCTATGTTTCAACTATTTTGATTGGACCAAAAACAACAGCCAAGTTTACTATAGCTATCTTTTAAAAAAAGACGGCGGTTTCCTTTAACCGCCGTCTTTTTCATTGCTCCCCTTTATATAATCGATAAGTTAAGTGTATGATTGAACATGAGGTGATAATGTTTGGCAAATATTAAAGATATCGCAAAAAAAGCTGGTGTGTCCATTTCCACAGTTTCCTATGCTTTAAATGGAAGCTCCAAAGTAACACCAGAAACCTCGGCAAAAATTTTAGCCATTGCTAAAGAATTAAATTACACTCCTATTGCAGCTGCAAGGAACCTGAAAAAAAGGGAAACAAAAATTATTGGAGTCTTTTTTTCAGAATATACGGGAGCCTTTTACGGCCAGCTGCTGCAGGGGATGCGTGAAACACTTTCACAAAAAGGTTATGACTTGATAGTCTGCAGCGGCTCACAATCACATCGCTTCATACCTGAACGAATGATTGATGGAGCGATTATTTTGGATGAGACGTTTTCAAGTGAAGAGATTATGCGTTTCGCAGATCTTGGACATAAATTGGTAGTTCTCGATCGGGAAATCAATCACCCTAATATCACGAAAGTGTTGCTTGATAATAAGAACGGCTCGGAATCGGCCATTCAATACTTTGACAAACAGAATTTTACGGAAGTGTATATCCTGTCAGGGCCGGATGGCTCTTACGATTCCAACCAGCGCCTTAGTGCTGTCAGGGAAACTGTTAAACATAAACAAAACATGACCATTATAGAAATGGATGGAGATTTTACAAAGTCTTCAGGAGAAGAAGCAGCCCGGCAACTGGCAAGGGAGTATTCTGCTCCTGTTGCCGTATTTTGCTTAAATGATGAAATGGCGATTGGCATGTATAATTATTTGGCGAAAACCAATTATCGCGTTGGTGATCACTTCCATATTATTGGATTTGATAATATCGAGGTATCCCACTATTTACAGCCACGCTTAACAACGATTGATTATTCCAAGGAAAATTGGGGAGCGCTGGCTTCCGAGCAATTAATAAATTTGATTTCGAATCAGCCTGTAGAAAACAAACAGATTCCAGTGACATTATTGGAAGGAGAATCTGTCAAAAGGAAAAACAACTAATTTTGTTATTGTCTCGCATAGAAAGAAATAGCCCGCCAGACCCAGTTTTCCTGAGTTCGGCGGGCGTTTTTATTTGTTTTAACCTTTTACAAGACGTTCGGTAAAGAATGTCATTCCCCGTTTAAAAGCTGTCAGACCGTATAACATGGAACTCCAGTCTATCAGAGTAACAGCAGTAGGATACCATCTTTCTGGCTGCTCAAGATGCCACCACGAATATCTGTGCAATCCATACTTATAAGCTGCCCTGAATTTCCGTTCATCTTCCTGGTCTTCCGGATTGGTGTAGACATCATATGGAATATGAAGGCGGTATAGAGCATACAGGTCATAAATCCCGGCAGGATAAACAGGCAGGAATCCTGCTACTATATAAGCGGAAGCTATATCATGCGGGGCATTATTAATCTTGTCTGCATGGTAGCCTCCGTACAGTCCATCATTCGGGCCGGCTCCATATCCCCATACATATGATGCAACATCATTCAGTTCCTTCCATTTCAAGCGATCCGCCATACAGGCATTCCTATAGAACTCCCGGTATGTCGGGCTAGTCGCATATTCAGGCACCAGATAAAAAGGAAATTGATGTACAAAGGAAGACAGGAATGCCGATGCATCGTGGTCAGTAAGGACTGGTATATCACGATAATGGATTTGCGGCAAGTTCCTGATTTGCCCTTCTGCAAAATTGTTATTCCATAAATCCTGAATATCCTGGTCTTCAGGCTGGCACAATCTCGCAAGATAAGCGACCATTACATATTCATTATAGGCCGGAAGCGGAAGGGTCCCCTCCCCATCCTTGACCACCATGTTGATTACGCCCCTTTCTTTATCGTTGACCACTACACGCCAATCGATCGATTTCAAGAGCCTTGTTGCCAGTTCAGAAATTTTAGGTTTTTTTTCTTTAAAATGCTGTCCTGCAAAAAGGGCTCCGGCAACCAGCAATGAAGTATCGATTGTTGATATTTCTGAATGAATGTTTTCACCAGTCTCCATATCAACGAAATGAGCAAAAAAGCCAGTTTTCTCATCACGTCCCACTTCGCAGCCTTCTACCTCACCAAGGCAAGCGCGTAAAGTCAGCTGTGCTTTCTCAGCGGCTTTCTCATCCCATCCTTCCATATCAGCTACTGCAAGACTGATGAGCCCTACCCCTGTAGCTGCAATCGAGCACCTAGTATCCGGATTCTCGCCTAATGTCATATAGGCGTCAGCATATAAACCTGTTCTTGGATTACGTGAAGCCTCAAATAATTCATAGGAATCTTTGTACTGTCGGTCAAAAAAAGTTTTCACCTTATCGGGCAATTCTTTATAAAAATCTGTAACCTCTGACATTTCATCACTCCACTTATTAATTGAAATCTGTGTTACACTTGCCTGTTGATCTCCGCTTCAGACGCTCCAATCAACATAGTGTATAAAATCAACAATGAGCTTTAACACAGCCTACCTGAAATAAACAGTCAGGCTGTCGTCGACCTTTGCATGCTTATGGCTTGTAACCACAGTCAGGTTGCCTATTTTTTCTATAGCGTAGTTGTTATTAGGTACTATATCCTTCTCTGTTTCATAAACAATCGTATCCTGGCTTTGAGTAAGTCGGAACTCGATAGCATCCTCGCCTAATTTGGTTATCTCTGCGGTCGAGTAAGCAATTTTCCCCTGTTTGTACTTTACATTGACCGGCAGCATTACTCCATCCTTGCTTTGAAGGGTAATAGGCCTGCCCCCAAACAAAGCCTTCCCATTTTCAAATACTCTAAATTGTTTGTCAAAACCATCCAGGTTCAGAATATGGATAAATCTCTCGCCCTCATGATTGGAAGTGGACGTCATAAAAATTCCGTGTTCCTTACAATCATGGGTCAGCTTCGCTTTTGCCCCTAGCTTTTCAAAGCCTTCTTTAAATAGAGCGATATCGCAGGAATATGCATTCGCCATCACGATGGCACGTCCCTTTCCAACTGCTGCATCAAAGGAACATACTTCATCCGATCCATATACTTTCAGAAGCGGTAACGCATTCCCGATTTCAAAGGTTTGGGCAAAATGGCTTCTTACTTCAGGACGGGGGGCGGCCCAGCTGTCAGCGTAAACGGACAGGTAATGTCTATGTGAGTCCCTATGGATTCCTTTAGCTTTGACGCCAAGCGCATCAGCGAGTATGGTACATTCTTTACCTTCCATGTCATATTGCGGCACCTCTCCATATAAGAAGATACCACCGCCTTCATTCAGATAATCGACCAGCTTTCTTTGGATCCTGCTATCCATGTATCTTGCAGAAGGAAGAGCCAGCACCGGAGTTCGACTTGCGGATAAAGGCTTGTTCTGGACATCGACTGAACTGAAACGATAACCGGCAAGGAGCATAGATTTACCCATGATCTCCCATGCCCCTCTATTACGATGCTGTTCGATGTTCGTAAGGATTTCTCTCATTTTTGCACTATGAGGGTAACGGTATTCTGTCATGTAATAATCAGGGATAAACGCAAAAGCTACATCATCACGCTCTTCATCCATGACAGCTATTTTGTCTGAAACAGCCATCATCGTTTTGATTGCTCTTGCCATCCTGGGGAATGTATAGTTCAGTTCCCCTTCAGGGCTTACAGGAGCAGCAAATCCATGGCGTTCCCCGGTGCTCGCGATCCGGTCGTTGCCATCTCCTACCTTCTGATCCAGGCGATAATTTCTTCCTCCAGTCAGCAGGTAATAGTTCAATAAACGATTTCCTTGAGCGATACACATTCTCGTTTTGAAATCGGCAGCAGAAACATCATATCTTGCGCCTAAATTATTGCCAAAATTGCCATCCCCACAGTTGAATTCCACTGAAGTCAACGGCTGGTCCGGGTTATGCACAGCGTCCATGAAACCATTGATGATATATAAGTCTTGGAAGGTGACGACATCCAGATCACCAAAATAAATATCAGAACCAGATATATATCCAGGAGCCTGTGTATAGGATTCATACAGCTGGCTTATTCCTATTGGGTAAGTAAATCCGCGGCCGCCGCCGGTTCCATGGATATTAATAACAAAGGGTATGTCCTTTACGCCAAATTCTTCCGCAAAGGTTCGCAGTGTATGGACATACTGAGCGAATCGATGCCTCATATAGTATCCTAAATCCTTCATCAACTCGGCAGCATATTCCTCTTTAGGTGAACGGACAGCATTATTTCTTGTTTCCGTATCACATAAATCAAATGGATAACGGGACGCCAATGTTTCCTCATCGTACTGGTTCATGAGCCAATTGGAGAACTCATCAAGCACAAAATCCGTTAAATCCGGGCAATTGCTTACCCAGGAAAGCATACCAATTTCGTTATCAAGCTGAAAAGCGATAATCTTGCCGCCATTTGTATGCAATCTTGGCGTAATGATTTTCATCAAAGCTTTATACCAATTGCGAACCTCTCTTAGAAATCCTGGAGAATTATAATCAAGTGTCGGAGTTGTAGCAGGGGTACCGTCCCATGCGGTCGGAATGATTTCCGGATGCTTGTCGTAAACCCAGTACGGTATGCCCTCGTTCTTCATCTCAGCCATGATGAATGGGCCCGGACGGACAAAAAAGTAAAGGTCGTTTTCCGTACAAAGATCAATGAAGCCTTCCAAATCCAGCTCCGGACGGGTTTTCCCCTGCAAATCAACTTCACCTTCAACTGGTTCATGAAGAAGCCAAGGAACATAAGTTGCAATTGCATTGCAGCCTGCGAGTTTCAATTTATCGATCCGGTCCTGCCATTCATTCCGATCAAGCCGGTAATAGTGGATTTCTCCGCACATAATGATTTGAGGCTTACCATCGATAATGATCTGTTTATTTTTAATTTCAATCATAAGTACCCTGCCTTTCACTTTTGTTTGCAAAATAACCAGTAAGAAAAATTCCATTAGTGCGCATGCCGGAACACTAATGGAATTTTCATTTTATTCGCCGGTGATACCCGAACGGTCCACCCCTTCAACAAACCAACGTTGAGTGATAAAGTACACAATCAATAAAGGAAGGATCGATAGAATGGTTCCTGCCATCTTAATCCCTTCATTTATTTGATTTCCTTCCAATCCCATCTCAGCCGGGAACATTTTTTGATAAGTGGCAACAAACTTTTGCAGCTGTAATGGCAAAGTAGTCAGGCTATCCCCAAAATAAATCGCAGCCAGGTAAGTTTCATTCCAATACCAGACAAATGAGAACAGGAATGAAATAATGATGCCTGGTACTGCCATAGGAAGGGCGATTGTAAAGAAAATCCGAAAGTGCCCAGCCCCATCAATTTGGGCAGCTTCTTCGAGGGCTTTCGGTACCATTCTAAAGAATTGATAAAAAATCAGGATGAAGATTGCACTGTTCAGCCCCTGGCCCAAGGAGGCAGGGAGCATAAAGGCCTTGAGGCTTCCAAGGATATTCAGCTCATTGAAGAATATATATCTTGGAATAAGCGTTACCTGAGGCGGGATGATAAAAGTCGCAAGTACCATTACGAAAAGTATCTTTTTCCCTTTGAATTCAAACCTGGCCAGACCATACCCAACCACAGCCGCGACAGCTGTCTGAGCCAAAGAAGGCAGAAGGGTCACGTAAAGCGTTTCGCCGAGTGTTTTAAAGAAATTCATGACCTGATTGGCCTGCGCATAATTGTCTAAATACAATTGAGTAGGAATCCAGTTGACGAGCGGATTCAGGAGGTCATCCAGGCTTTTAAAGCTGTAAACCCCCATATAAAGAAGCGGGAATAAATACACGAATCCAATCCCTATCAACAGGCCATAGATTAGTGCTTTAAAAAGAAACCCATCAGATCCCTGCATACCTAAAAAGAATCTTTTCGTTTTCAAGTAATATTGATCAAGCTGTTGGATTTTTGAGTTTTGCACTTTGAACCCTCCTTTTTAAGAGTAATTTTTCCTTCCCTTCAATGTCATCGCCCCTACACTGATCAGCAGTGCAAGTGCAATGATGAGAAAGTAAATCCAGGATAGCGCCGATGCATAACCGAAACCAGTATCCACTTTAAACATATTGGTCTGGATATGCTCGATAATAGGATTCAAAGAAAATATCGAATACATGACAATGGTATAAATGGTGTTTACGATAATCATTGGGAATAAACTTGGGAGAGTCACTTTCCAGAATGTTTCCCAGTTAGATGCACCATCAATTTTAGCAGCCTCGTAAATTTGCTTGTCCATCTTTTGAAGTGCTGCAAGGAATATCAATATTTGAACTCCGGAAAACCAAAGAATCATGATCAGATTTTTGATCAAGTAAAGCAGGATTCCATTGAAAAAGCCGTCAGGATTCGAATTAAGAGCCTGATAGATTGCGTATTGTTCAATGGAAGGAATGGTTGTAATGCCTTGATCTATCAATTCCTTCATGACTGGGCCGCTCGCAATGATTACTGGAAGGAAAAAAATCGTCCGGAACATTCCGCGAAATTTTACCTTTTGGTTAAGCAGCAAGGAAATGATCAATGAAAATACGATGATGATCGGTACCGATATGGCCAATTCCTCTAAATACTTAGTCATCCTGTCGATAAAGACAGCATCAACGACAAAGGCATATTCAAAGTTCCCGAATTTTACAAACTCGGTCTGAATTCCCGTCGTGGTAATTTTTACTTTTTGAAAGCTCAAATATAAAGAATATAAAAGAGGAAAAGCGGTAAAAATCAAGAAGCCGATAATCCATGGTGAAACAAATAATAGTCCGACTGCACTATTTTTTGCCCTTAAACCCTTCACCGCTATTCCCCCCTTTCTACGACTGCGAAATCTTTTGCAGCTACTTGAATTGAATCTTTGCTATAAGGCTTGTCCGTGTAATTCACAATTATCATTTTCCCGTTGGAATAGGAAACCTCTACAATGCCTGCTTGCGGCACATCCCGCGCAACAATCGCAGCTCCCTCCACGCGCCCAAGGCTTTGTTCCACCTTTGCGTATTGTTCTGCGATCTCATCCTTCCATACTGAAAACTCGGATGTATACACATCCTTTGATGGGGTATCCATTAATAAGCTCGAAGGCTGATCCGTTAATAAAAATGACGGGTAAGCACCGTATTCAATCATTCTCAACACATTCTCTTCCGGATTGGCATTGAAATTTGAAAATGGTGCGAAGTAAGGCAAATACCCTTTTAAGACAATTTGCAAGAAAGGGACAGTATCGGTAACTGAAACATAATTGGATGAAAACATTGGAACATCCAGGTACCGGTCTGACTGGTTCCATGCGTAAACATTTGGTCCATAAAGGGAGATGCTTCCCATTGATTTGTTCAATTCCCGGAATAATTCATTATACGTTTCAATCGTCTTCTCCCGATTGGAGGATTTTGATTTATTGTAATCGGAAAATAACGTGTATCCAGTGGAATCGATGGCCAGATTGGAAATGTTATGCTTGCTGTAATCCTTTACATCCTCTTTAGCAATTTCCAAGGATTTAAAAGGGGATAGATAAAAAAGCTTCTGATCTTTTTCTTGAATGGCTATCGTTTCCGAACTCACCTTTTTGGCAACATCCTTACTGCCGGAATAACCTGAAGCACCTTCATACGCTTTCGTATAGTCTGTATTAAAATAGATTGGTATGTTGTCCTTTTTTAAGAGGTTCGTAACATCCTCAATATCATCTTTATTTCCGAGTTTCTTCTCCAATGGAAATTTGGATGGCAGGGTACCAGTAAGTCCGTTCTTTGACCAACCCTTATAAATGACAAACATATTATCTACTTCTTTTTTCTTCAGTTCTTTTGTAATCTGCGGGATCTTGTCCACTTCTGTCATTGGGATGACCGTATCCCACAGCAAGCCATGTTTTACTTCTCCGCCCAGGATTTCGAGCCTTACTTGCGCCTTGTCTTCCTGCTTTTTTAATTTTTCATTTTCAACCAGGTATTCCTGGTATCTTTTCGCCATCCCAACATAGTCGGCATTATCTTTATTCAAGAACATATAGCGGAGCTTAATATCGAAATCGTTAGTGTCCTTTTGGTAAAGATTAATTCCTTGCATATTCTTGCTCGTTGGCTGGTAATATTCATACCGATAATGGAACTGGGAAGATACCCAGTTAAAATCTGTCGATATACCTGCTGGATAGGCTACAATATCGGCAAAGGAATATCCATCCTCAATGACTGTTAAAAAAGCGTTCTCCTTTACGCCATGCACTGCCCCGAATACAGGCATTTTGATCGGCTGGACGGGATAAACTTTTTCATTAACGGCCATCGTCCGTTTAAAGCCTTCATCTTCTCCAAAAACGGAGCCGACAAACGGAGTGCCCGATTTGTTGCCGCTCTTTTCATACCTGATGAGGGCCCCGCTGCCGTCCGGCAGGAACATATAACCATTCAAATCATTCTCATTGACCGATCCGAAGAATGGGTATGCCTTAACTGAAATCAGCTGAGTACGCTTGTTTTCTTTTAATTGCTCCTTTGGGATCGTCACCACAAGCTGATCATCTTCCAGTTCAACATCCAGCTGAAAGGCAATTTTAGCCTGGTTCATGAATACTTTGGCACTAAAGCCATTTTTCGTACGTTTTACATTTGGACGGGAGTCATTTGTAAGGATACTCTCACTTCTGACTTTCCCATTGCGGTCAGCATATTCAATCGTAATGGCTGATTGGATCATTTGCTCCCACGTTTTATTGATCCGATAATCATCGGGCTTATCAAGGCCGGTATTCCAGACATAACCAGTTTGCTTATCCTGGACCTTCAGCGCTAAGGATTCCTTGTTTACATAAAGTATGTACCCATTGTTTTCAGCTGCCTTTTCAAAGCCTTCGAACGTATTTGCCTGCTGCACTAGTTCACCGGCCTTGCTTTCCGGTTTTGTAAATGCTGCTGAAGTATACTTCATTTCGGTTTGTTCATTTCTGGTGTTAATGGAAGGATTATCCTTATTTGTTTGCAATGCCGAATCTGCTAAAGCATGGATGGGCAAAATCAAGAGAATAAGCACTATTAATAGTTTCTTATGCACGCAGGAGAACCTCCTTCACGATGGAGTAGACAAAGTCATACACCTGGTCAAACAATACAAATATGATGAAAAGGACAAGTATCATAATGACCATCCCAAACAGAGTTACAAAAATGTTCCGAAACGTCTCTGAGAAGGAGTAATTGTGTATTTCCTTGATCATGATGAACAGGATTAGCAAGCACCAGGCGTATACAATCCGAGTCGAGAAAATATAAATGAACGATTCATTATAGGTCAATACATTTGATACTAATGTAATAGGAATGATAAAGACGATATAAGGAGCCAGCGAATAAATGGTCCCGATATAAATATCCCTGAATCTTCCTTCCCCATCATTAATTGTACTTACCATATAGTTGGCAATAATTAATAATAATATTGGAATGAACACGACCAATATTTCTACTAGCAGACTTGCATCCTCGCTAATATAGGATGCGAACAGAAATCCCGTCTGGAATTTTGCAATCAAATATTCAATGAATAAAACAACATAAAGTATTGTGGCAGACAAAACTGAAGCATAATTTTCCCGTTTCAAATAATAGAAACTGTCAATCGGATGCCTGAAAAATTGAAATATAAACAGCAGCTCGGACAATAGTTTACGGGATTTCCACTTTCTCCATCCGGCACGCGGCGCGTCCAGGATTTTTTTCTTCTTATCCACATACTTGACCAAATAATAGATTAAGAAGAACACGATCACAATAAGGAACACCGCGCTTAGATTTTCCTCCATCCATGCCTGGCGGACTTCCCAGAATGCGTCGGAATATCCGTATGGATCTTTCGCAAGTGTATATTCCTCTAGCGCACTGTCATAGTCCTGCTGTTTATAATAGGCTTTTCCCATTGCCGTATGGGCCAGTCCGAATGATGAGTTCAATTCAAGGACGGATTTCCAGTATTGCTGGCTTTCTACATATAAACCTTCTTTATATAAGGCAATCCCTTTATGCACCTGCTCAGAAAAGGCTGTTTTTTCAAAGACCGTGACCATGCCCCGCTCTTTGTCAGTCACATAAACCCTGCCGCTGCGATCGATAGTTATTCCAGTTGGCTGCTTGAATAAGCCAAGCCGGTTGGACCCATCATCCAGTCCTCCAAAAACAAACAACAGGTTCCCAAAGCTATCAAATTCATGGACTTCACCTGTGCTGTTCAAGGTGAAAATATTCCCATCCTCATCTACAGCAATATCCTGATAGGTTGAATCCCAGGAAACATCCGGCCATAACATATTTTTGCCGGCAACATTCAGTTTTTTGATTACTTCATTTTTGGTTCCTTCCGTCACGGAATAAATAAGTCCCTGCTTGTCGATGGCAACATTATCCGGAGCCGGAGGAGTTTTCAAAAACACCTTTGATTTTTGAGTTTCAGTCGTAAGCAAATTCTTGAGAAAGGATGAAATGGAAACATCGGTATTGTTTACACCGTAATAGCCAAGAAAGGATCCGTCCTTGCTCAGCTGAATGATTCCATTAGTTGAACCCTCACTTATGACATAAAGGTTGCCTCGGCGGTCGACCCCCACTTTTTGGGGCTTATATGGAGAGGAACTCCCAAAGAGCGGGGAGTCAGGCTTTCCATATTCCGCCTCAAGCTTTCCTTCCACAGTGAATTTAAAAACCTTTTCTTTTGAATAATCAGCTACATATATATCTCCAAGTTCGTCGACATATACCCCGGTAGGAGTGTCGAGAATGCCTTCTCCGATTTGTGCGACAAGACTCCCTTTTTCATTTGCAACCAGAACTTTTTTCGCTCCGGAATCAACTACATATATGTAGCCGTTTGGATCGGCATAGATATCTTCAGGTGCTTTGATCTCAGTACCTGATAGAAAATCTCCTATTGGAGAGAATGCCGTCTGTGTTTCAATCAGTCCCCCGTCGCTGGACAGTGTTTGTGTCTTATACGGAGCAGACGCATATGCGGTTGACTGTAAGGGAAACAATAGCAAGATCCAAGTGCATATAATAACTATGTATTTCCTCATTTCCCTCCCCCCTATCTATTACTTGATTCCTGAATGTGCCATCGTGTTCATTACCTGGCTTTGAAGAAAAATAAAAATAATTAAGTTCGGAATGAACATGATCAGCGAAGCGGCTGCCGCCATTCCCTGTCCCGCAACACTATTGCCTGCGGCCGAAGTCAAGGTCGACATATAGAATGCGAAGTTTTTCAATCCTTCGTCATTGACATACAAGGTAGAGCTCTCCGTGCTATTCCAGACCAACTGGAATGACAGAATGGCTACGGTCGCAATGGCTGGCTTTACCAACGGTATGATGATCCTTGTAAAAATGTGAAAATCCGAAGCGCCATCCAATTTGGCAGCTTCTATCAATTCATTCGGTATTTGGTCGATGAACTGCTTAACAAGGAAAAGGCCGATCGGCATTGCCAAAAGCGGCAGAATATGGACCAAAAAGTTATTGATCAGCCCTAATTCTTCTATTAATAAATATCTCGGAATCGATACTGCTGCCGGAACAAACATCAATGCAATGGTATTGATCTCGAAAATGATCTTCTTTGATTTAAACTCTTTCTTTGACAACGCATATCCAGCCATCGTGCTGATTATAATCGTCAAAAAGACAACTATGAGGGTAATGGCGATGCTGTTAAATAAATAGCGGGACATCGGCACCCCAGTTGCATTTGCCTGTCCAAACAAATCGGCGAAATTTTGCAATGTTGGCTTATCGACGAAAAAACGGGGTGGATAGGCGAACAATTCGTCAATCGGTTTAAAAGCGTGGAAAAATATAAAAACGATCGGCAAAGCCATGAATACAGCCAATGGTATTAAAAACACAAGAAACTTCAATTGGCTTTTATGAAACTTTGATGGATTCATTTTGGTTCCATGAAAGGCAGACATACTAATCACTCCCAGTTGTTAATCCTTTTCCCCGAACAGTCTCCAGGCTACTTTGGAAAATGCGTAAACAACGATCAGCAGCACAACCGAAATCGCCGCAGCATAACCCATTTCATAACGTATAAAACCAAAGTCCTCAAGATGGTTGACCATCAGCTGGCCCGCATACTGCGGTGTCGGGTTTGCCCCTGAAAGGGCAACCCCGATCGCTCCTGCCTGAAACGTTCCTACTACCGCCATAACCGCACCGAACAGCATCTGGGGTTTCATTGAAGGAATGGTAATGTAGATAACCTCCTGGAACCGATTTTTAATCCCATCAATATAACCAGCTTCATAAATTTCAGAATTGATGTTCAGGACCCCGGACAGCATTGCCAAAAATCCGACACCCATGCTTCCCCATAGCGTAACGAAAATCATAATCTTCATGAGGTATTCAGGAGATTGAAGCCACTGGATCGGCTCGAACAACACTCCCATGGTGATCAGGATACTGTTCAAATAGCCTGTTTGGTCACCACTGAAGATAATGGTCCATACGACAGCCATTGCCACCCCGGCCGTCATGGAGGGTGAATAGATAATCAGCGCCAGGATAGTCCTTAGTTTGCTTGGAACCTGAGCCAGCGCCCATGCCAGAATAAAAGAAAGGATATATCCGCCCGGGCCTACGATAAGCGCAAAAGTCAATGTATTCGGGACTATCTTCTGCATGAACACTTCATCCTGTGTTATCAGGCTTACATAGTTGCTCAGCCCGATAGGTTTCGGCGTTTCAATCGCATTGAAATACGTAAAGGACAATAGAATTGCCGCACCAACAGGGATTATGATAAAAGCCGTAAAAAAGATGATATATGGACCAAGAAAAAACCATTGGCTAAAGTCCCGTTTATTTTTTGTCATTTTCTTCGCCTGCCCAACTTTTCACTTGCTCAATGGTAGGAATCGGATAAGGCTTGACCATTTTACCGTTTTTCATATAGCCGAACTCCTCCATTTTGCGGGTAATCTCTCTATCAATTGCGATGATCGAATCGTCGACAGCAGATCTCGTATTTTCCCCGTCAAAAACAATCCGATTCCATATGTTACTAAGTTCACGTTCTACCATATACGCTCCTGGAGTTTTAGGCACTTCCTGCAAATACTCCCATTGCTTCAAAATGGTTTCCTTATGTTCTTCAGGCCACGGCAGCTGGTTGAACGCTTCAAGATTGGCCGTGTTCCACATATACTCAGGCCCATACAGGGTTTGGAGGCTGGATGCGAATTCTGTCTGCGTTTCAGTATCCATCCACCATTTTAATAGTTCCCATGATTTCTCTTTATCTTTTGTTCCCTTGAAAATCATTGCCGACTGGCCTGAACCGGTTGCCCAACGCTCTACCGTTCCATCCTCCTGTTTGTTTCCTGGTTGTGGAGTAATATCCCACCAGCCAGCTATCTCAGGAGCAGCCGAAGTCAATTGTACATAGGTAGTGAAGCTTGAAACCCCAATAGGCATCGTCGCATATCTAAAGTGATTGTAAAAATTCGGAACCTGAAGCGGAAGGCTGTAGATTGTATTAAGATCTGCCATGAACTGAATCCCTTCCAACGCTTCCTCCGATCCAATCGCAGTCCTCATTCCGTCCTTTTCATAAAGGTCCCCCTGGAACTGATAAATGAAAGGAGCAGTAGTTTGAAACGGCTTAAATCCTGCCGCACCTGAAATCGGTGTATAGTAATTCATTCCGAATCTTTGAAGCTCTGGCAAGATGCTGATAACATCATCCCATGTATCGGGAACTGGCAGATTCATAGCATCCAGTATGTCCCTTCTATAAAACTGCACAAAGAAATCCTGTGTCTCAGGCAAAGCATATACCGAATCCTCTATCATCAAAGGCAAGAATGCGCCAGGTGAAAATTGCTTGCTATAAGCCTCGAAATCTTCAAATTGGTGCAGGTCAACTGCCGCACCTCGTATGGATAGTTCATATGGCAGCCAGTTGCTAATCCCAAGGGCAACATCCGGCTGTTTATTTGCCGCACTGGATAAAACTAATTTGGATTCATCCGGCATTAATGAGAATTTTACAGGAATGCCAGTTTCAGGCGTAAAAGTCCGGTCCGCTAAATTCTGTATTTGCTCCACATACTGGCGAGGCCGGTTCATCCAGACCTCAATGGTTTCATCGTCACGATTGTCAACAGTATAATTTCCAGAAGTAAACGAAAGAGCAAAACGCTCAAGGCCATTCCACGTCTTCTCTAGAAAACCAATTGCAGCTGCCGGCAATTCTTGTTCCCCGTGCAGGTAAAAGCGGTCTACTAACAAGGGCTGTTTAGGCAGCTCCACCAATAGGTTTCCAAGCAACTGTGCCACTGAAGAAGAGCCTTCCGACAGCTCCGTCATCCTATTGGGAATTTCATCCGGTTTCTCACTTAATTTCTTCAACTTTTGTACTGCTAATTGAAGGGAGACTATTTCGCTTGAATCCTTTTCTGGATCGCCTAATCCCTTTAAGTATTTGCTTTCCTCTTCCAAAGTCTTTGCCCATTGATTCACACGGTCTTCAATATCCGGAATGTACTCGCTGATTTTCCACCCGCGGGATTGATTTGTTTGATTACCTGTCAGTTTTTTAATAGAAAGTGATAGTTCCTCAATTTCTTTCATGACTTCATTGGTTGTATAAGCTACTCTTTCTATCGGTGATGCATCAGCTTCAAGGCCAATTGTGTGCTCACCTTTTGTTAAATAAAACAGGTATGGTTCACCTTTATCGTTTGAGAGCGTAACGTTTGACCATTTCTTGTTAAACTCAAAGGTATATGACGCTACTTCAGAAAAAGGAATCTCGCCATCAATGGAAACCTTCCTGAAAACGGGTGCCCCAGTCTTTTTATTCTGTTGGACTTTAAAAGTCAATTGATAAAATCCATCTTTGTCAACCTTTATATTCCAGTTAACTTCCTGGCCGCTCGTTGCCCACGAATCCCCGCCTACCGTATTTAATAATAGATACTTGGGATCACTGGGCACCGCAGAAGGGTCAGTTGAAGCAAAGGGTCTTATGTAAGAACTATTTTTCGTATAATTTGTTTCAGCTTCATTTACGATTAATTCTTTTACTTGTTTATGTCCTTTATTTACTTCTATGTACTCCTCATAAGCAAGAAGCTCGGAAACAGACGTGACTGATAACTTTCCGACAAGCATCTCCCCACGTAAATTGGAAAGTTCGATTGTGTTTTTCCCCTGTTTCAAAAAGTACTTCAATGGTGCTGGCTGAAGCTGGCTTGCATCTTCTGCTTTGGCGCGGCTCCATTTATTGACAGTTGTTTGTTGTGGAATAACATCATTTCCAAAACGGTCTTTTTCAAAAACATCCTGTTCATTCTTCCATTCGGATGGAAAAACGATTCGCCTGCTTTCATAAAAAGGAAATTCCCCGTTCACCAGGATTGCGCCTTCTATTGGAATAACCTTGTTACTTAACGGGTAATAATCAAATGAAAGTTCGTATAAACCTTCCTCAGGCACATTAACCTCATATGAAATGGATTCCTGGTTATGCCAATAGAAAACACTATCCCCATATCCTTTACTCTCAGAATCTGGCAAAAGATTCTGTTGGTCTGTGCTTATGGAATCAGAAGAAGGAACGGACACCTCAATATTTGAGGCGTCCTTAACTCCTTCCTTCTCCCACTTTTGAAGGACGGAATGATAGCGTTCTTCGACAATTTTTTCGGCTGGCACTTTATCACTGTTATTTTCAGCAGATGCAAACCCTTGTGGAAATATGAAGAACAGCGTAATTACCGACCAAATTAATATCTTAGACTTCATACTATCAACCTCCCCAACATTCACGATTACTTAGTTTTCCAATGCAGCCTCTGCTTCAGCTGCTTTTTTATCCGCCAATTCGTCAAGTTGTTTTGCATAGTCTTCAACTTTCGATTCGCCCTTGACAAATGCATTAAGCAGCTGGCCTGTTTTGGCGTTTTCTGCTTCAGAAGTTTTCACGCCAGTAAGTGCCTCATATCTTGCATCAACATAACCAGGTACAACCTTAACCGGTTCTACAATTGCCTTGTCAAGATTGTCATAGGCAGTACGGATTCCAGGCACATCAAGAATTGCAAAGTATTCATCAAGAACTTCTTCATCAGTTGTAATTGGCAATGTATTTAATGTCTTTCCTTCTTTGTCAGCAATTTCCAGACGCTTCATGAAGCCCTCTTTGCCAAATGACATGAATTTTGCAAAAAGATAAGCCTCCTCTGGGTGTTTGCTAGTTTTTGAGATTCCTATGAAATCATTTGCAATTGCAGTCACACCGCCAGGCAGGCCAATGAAATCCCAGTCAAAGCCAGCCTTTTCACTGAAGTTTGCCGCTGCAAATGTACCATCCCACCAAAGGCCGATTCCGCCCTGGATCCATGTTTCACTTCCGTCTTTACCCTTAAAGTTGGCTTTTTGTTCGTCTGTTAAAGTGTCATATGCATAGCCGTTCGTTACTAATTCTTTTGATAGATTGACACCATTAATATACTCTTTGCTATCTAACGCGAATTGGCGATCCTTCAATGTGTACCAGCCCATATCCGGGTTCACTGCAGCAGGGTACCATTCTGCAACAGTCATAGCATTGTTAAGTCCAATAACTCCATTGTTAACATTTGTAACTTCTTTGACTCCAGTAACAAAATCTTCTACAGGCGCTCCAAATTCAGGGTAATCAAGGTTTGCTGCATTAAAGACATCCTTGTTTACAAAATAGCCAAGGAAATGCTGTGCTGAAGGGATTGCGTACATTTTACCGTCGTAAGTAGAAGACTCTTTAACGATCTTCGGTACCTTTGCAAAATCTTTATCATTTTCAACCATTTTCGTTACATCCAACAGCCAGTCATTGGATAAAGCCAGCGGGATTTGCGGCAATGCGAACACATCCGGCATGGTTCCGGCACTTGCTGCTGTTGCCAATGTACCATTCCAGTCTTTTGTATTAACCGTTTCATTCAGTTCAATTTTGATGTGCGGATATTTTTCCTGGAAAGCTTCAAGCATCATACGCTCCAGATTTTTTTCCTCTTCCGTTCCCAGATTCCAGTGTGCGTAAGATAGGGTTACTTCCTCTTTCTTTTCATTGTCTTCCTTTTTATCTGTGCTGGTTTCTTTTGCATCACTGCAGGCAGCGAGACTAAAAATCAGAGTTAATACCGCAAAGATGGATAATACCTTTTTCATACTGTGACTCTCCCTTAATGTATTTTTTTAGAAAAGAACCTTTATGGTTCATATTCCCGAAAGTGTTCGCAGGGCACCGCCCTGCCTTACTGCTTCAATTGGAAATGGATGCTTTCTGTTTCCATTCTTGATTGAACTACAACCTTGTATTGATCAGGGCCGAGGTTCGACACTGTTGCTGCAGTTGATTCAACCGGAACCCATTCAGAGGATTTGAAAATGAATTCTTCCTCTTCCTGGGTAACCCGTAAGGAAAGCACAAGCTTGTCCTGATTGTGTTCAATCTTATAAATTTCTCCAGATCCATAGGAAATGGTTAAATCGTCTCGTAAAGATACATCAATCGGAAGCATGAGCCCGCTTCTTTGCGGAACAACCAATTGCTTTCCGCCTAACAGGGCTTCTCCCTTGTAATTCAATACAGTGGTCTTTTTATATTCGTCAAAGTTATGGAGGAAGATGAACTTGCCGCCGTCCGAATCTGAGCGGAGCGTAATATCGAGTTCATCATCAAGACTGAATCGGCTGTTAATTCCTGCTTTCTTTGCCAGATTCATAATGCAGTCAAACTGATGGTTGAAATTGAACTCCATGCCGACTCCAAACATAATCAGCTTACCTTTTCCAAGGCTTTTTTCAAAAGCGATTACGTCATGGTCCCCGTCTTCGCTCCATGCAAATGCACCAGTTTCAATTTCATAGGTTTCCATAAATTCGGCTTGTACGTTATCAACCTCATCAATATGGGCAAAGCCTCTATGTTTATGGCATTTGATTTGAACCCCGATATAATCCCTTAATACGGTGCAAGGCACATTTTTCATTGTTTTTACCGGGATGGTCGGGAACAAAATCAGCTGGCCGCCATTTTCTAAATACCGGACAAGCTTGAGCTGGATTCTTTCGTCCATCCACTTAGTTGTAAACAACCATAAAGTTGGCACCCTTGCAGGATCCAGCTCTTCCTCACTCATAAGATTGGCGCCTTCAAAGATGATGTTATTTGTTCTTAGTCCCTTGGCAACCCCGTTGTACAAGTAAACTTCTCTTCCATGCTGAATTTCATCCACCATGGCTTTTGTATGTTCATCATAAAATTCTGTCATGTAGTAATCAGGGTAAAACCCAAGATGGGTGTCAGCTACTGGTTTTGTCCTGGCAAGCGGACTTTCATAAGTAATCAGCATTTCACCAAGGTGCTTTATTACGAAATAGTGCGGCCTTTTGTCTCCGTTTGCCGACAGGGGTGCCTGCCATTCATGGCGTCTCCCAAACAAACCGATATTTTCGTAATTCTCCCCGCCAGCGAACATGTAGTAATTGACGCCGTTCATCCCATCGGCAACACAAAGCCTTGTTGTCAGATCAAATGTCGTTGGCTGAAGCCTTGGCTTATCATGGATACTGCCACCCTGGAATTCCGCTGAAAACAATGGCTGTTCCTTCCATTGAATGGCCTTCGTAAAGGCATTGGCAAGAACGATATCAATATAGTTGTCGTATTCAATATTGCCGATATAATAGTCGCCGGCCATTAAGACATTCTCAATTTTCGCCGCTTCTAACAGCTGGGAAATGCCGATTGGATACATCGTGCCCCTTTTTAAAAGATCGATGGTATGAAAGCCGTGGACATTGACTACAAATGGTACATTGATCCCTTTTTCTTCAGCAGAATGCTTCAGAGTTTCCAGGAAAGTCCGATAGTGTTCCCGTAAAAACAATCCAAATTCATTCCGTAGTGCATGTGCATAAATCGCTTCAGGCTTTTTCAGCATGGTGTGAGAAAGCTCTTTCATTTCCTCATATGGGACTCTGAAGGTATTCTCAAAATCTTCTCTTGTATATTTACCTCTTAAATAATCTTCAAATTGAGTTAATGTCGCTTCGTTATAATCCGGCTGATTCGTTACCCAATGGAACATCCCAACTTCGTTATCTATTTGGAACAGGATGACCGGTCCTCCATTTGTTATCTGGAAGGGTTCGATAATCGCGCAAACCTCTTTATACCATTTTTCACTTTTCTCAAGGAAAACAGGATGCATGTAGCTGACTACTCTTGTTGGATGATTCTTCCCGTCATTTGTTTTGGCTACCGCTTCCGGATAATTTTCAATGAACCAGGTAGGAACGCCATGATCGACAACCTCCGCCATAACGTAAGGGCCTGGCCGAACTAGGCAATATAACCCTTCCTCGCTGACGAGCTGAAGAAATGTTTTTAAATCCCTCTCGGGCAATGTTGTGCCTGTAAGATCTATTTTTCCTTCTTCAATCTCGTGAAAAATCCAAGGAACGTATGTGCTGATCATGTTTGCCCCGGCTTCTTTCACCTGGCGTATCCGGCTTTTCCAATCATGCTTTGGCACACGGAAATAATGAAGTTCTCCTCCAAAGAGAATTGCCTCTTTCCCATTAACGATTACCTTTTCATCCTTAATCTTTATCATATTTCACCTCGTATCATCCTGAATTCCTTGGCATCAGTTCAATTGTGATTGGCTCCGGCTCAAATTCATATTGTTTATCAAGGAGCTTGAATAACGTTTGTGCAGCAATTGTCCCCCATTGTTTTCTTGGAACCCTGATTGTCGTTAAAGAAGGGGTAAAATACTGGGACACATAAATATCATCAAAACCCACAATGGCAATATCCTTTGGCACTTCCAGCATTCTTTCTTTGACAGCCCTTATCGCGCCCATGGCCATCTCATCATTGGCACAAACTATTGCACTCGGCAGGTCATAGCCCATTTGCTCCAAGTAATGGCTCACTTCCAGATAACCGCTTGACTCCGTAAAATCAGCGCGAAGGAAATCTTTTTCCCGGAAGGCGATTTTATGCTGTTTTAGCTCTTTCATGAATCCTTTTAAACGTGCTTCACCATCATACGATTGCTGTGAACCTGCGATGAAGCCAATCCTTTTGTGTCCCTTTTCAACAAGATAGTTTACCGCCCTTGCTGAACCTGTTTCATTGGGGAGAAGGACATTCTTTATGTAGGGGCCCTGCAATTCTCTATCCATGACAATCAGTGGCAGCTTCTCGTTGGCTATGGATAGAAGCAATTCATCTTCCATATGGTAGTTCAGGATGATAGCTCCATCCACATATCGTTCGATAAGCACACGGTGTTTATCCACTGAAGCACATACTACTAATTCAAAACCGTTTTTGATCACTTCGTCCTGGATGCCTTCGACCATATCCGAGAAAAAAGGTCCTGTGAATCCACTTAAAAACAAGCCAATAATATTCGTCTTTTGTTCCTTTAAGTTCTTGGCCAGCCCATTGGGACGATAGCCTATCTCTTTAGCTGCATCCAATACCTTTTGTTTAGTCTCACTTGAAATGAGGCTGCTGCCATTAATTGAATACGACGCGGTTGAAACACTGACCCCAGCGCGTTTCGCCACATCTTTTAAAGTTACCATCGCTATCCCCCTGTAATTGAAACGTTTCAATGCAAGAGCAAAAAAATTCCCTTTTCTCTCTTTTGAAACGTTTCAATAAAAACCCAAAAAAATAACTTTGGCTTTCCCCCTTTTGAAACGTTTCAATGACTCTATTATAATTCGGCGTGAAATCGGTTTCAATAGGGTGAAAATACTTTTTTTGCAAAAAAATAAAACAATTTGTTGAAATAGGCAACATCCCGTTCCAAAGATTCCCACTATTTGGATTTATAAAGATATCTACTTCATTTTATATTCACGGTTATAAAAAATTCGATCAGTAAGGTCAAATGATTTTTTCCAGTTCCCTTCGGCTATGGGCATCAAGCAGCTTAATATCCGGGATTTCACACCGATTTCCATCCATATCGGTAATGACGAGCCGATCGGAAGCTATGAATTGAATATGTTCATGTATATTTTGCATGATAAGCTGCAGGTCCCCGCGATCGGTCACGAGCTGGAATATCCAAAGCCCCATTTCTTCGCTTATCGACTGCACTCTTGCAACGATTGGAATAATATAGCGAAAACGAAGCTCTTTTTCGATTTCATTTTTGCTTTCCTGATCAAGCTCTTTCGTGTCTCGAATAACGCCAAGCTCCCGGTCATTCTTTTCCCACACGGATATAAATTGTGAAGGTTTTTTAAAAGGGAATGCTTGATGAAGGGTTATCTCAGGGTAAACTGCCCCATCAATTACTGCCGACAAAACCCCTCCCACGCTCCTGGTAAATGAAATCTCCTTTGAGTCAAAAATGATTATGTCAAATGGGTCCTTCATCCAACTTCAACCCCTTTTATTTTCGACAATTCCTTCTGGGCTTCGACCAATGTAAAATAAATCCCTTTTTCTGCCAGCAGTTGATCATGCGTGCCAACTTCAGCTATCTCACCCTTATCAATGACTACGAGCCTATCAGCATTCCTTAATGTGGAAAGACGGTGGGCAATCGCAAACGTAGTTCTTCCTTTAACAAGCCTGGAGATTGCTTCCTGGATTTTCCGTTCAGTTTCCGTATCAACTGATGCTGTTGCTTCGTCCAATATCAAAATTCGTGGATCATGCAGGATCGCACGAGCAATCGCAATCCTCTGCTTTTGCCCTCCGGATAATCTTTGGCCCCGTTCCCCTACCTTTGTGTCATAGCCATCTGCCATTTTCACTATAAAGTCGTGTGCATTGGCTATTTTGGCTGCCCTCATGATTTCTTCTGGCGTGGCATCCGGTTTTGAATAGGCTATATTTTCAGAGATCGTGCCTGCAAACAAAAATGTTTCCTGAAGGACGACACCGATGTGTTTATGCAGGTCCTCTTGTTTGATATCACGCAAATCAATTCCATCAATGGTGATTTTTCCTTCATGCGGATCATAAAAGCGGCTAATCAGGTTGATCAATGTGGATTTCCCAGCCCCTGAATGGCCGACAAGCCCAATCATTTCCCCTGGTTTGACTAAAAGATTAATATTTTTTAAGTTTGGATGATATTTTTCATAACCAAAGCTGACTGCTTCCAGCTTTACCGCCCCCCTTACTTTCTTTAATGATGCCGCGTCGGGGCTATCAGGAACTTCAGATGCTGTATCCATTATTTCAAAAACCCGGTCTGCAGCTGCGATTGCCTGGCTTAACCAGTTAATCATTTGATTAAACCATTGCAGCGGGCCAAAAAAGATTCCTAAATAAGCGATAAATGCCATCAGCGTGCCAAGAGTGATTTCATCTTTCAGGACGGATACGCCTCCAAAGTACCAAACAAGGAGGATGCCAGTACCGGTAAGGAAAGAGAAGAGTGGAAAGATACCCTGCCACATTCCATCCGTTTTGATCGTTTGTGCAATAAGCCTCTTATTCCCTGTCATATACCGGTTTCTTTCTTGCGCTTCCTGGCCGAAAGCCTTTACGACCCTGATTCCCTGGAGTGAATCGCCGACCACTATATTCAAGCGATTAATCGCTTGCCATTGCTTATACCAGAGATTATTGATTTTAGGCCAAATTTTAAGAGAAAACAGGATGACAATCGGCGTTGGCAGAATGGCCAACAAAGCCAGCTTCCAGCTCAAAGTGAACATTAGGCAAATGATGGCAATCAACATGATGAATTGGGCGCCGATCCAAAGGATGCCATCAGTTAAAAACTGCCTTATAGCTTCAGCATCACTATTTACACGTCCGATAAATTGTGAGGTCTGTCTTCTGTCAAAATAGCTCAGGGACAGTCTCATCAAGGATTGATAGATATCTTTCCTGATATCCCCCATGATATTGCTGCCGATCCAAACACCTAAAATTCCTCTAAGCGTTTGCATAATGGTCACCAGCAGGCTGGTTGCACCCAGTGCAAAGACGAAGGTTCCCAATGCACCGCCAAAATCCCGGGGTTCGAGAACATCATCCACAATGATTTTCGTTATGTAAGGGGGCGCAAGCTCGACTAGCGTCGCAATGATCAAAAGGATCACCGCAAGGATCGTTTTGTTCCGATACGGCTTCGTATAGTTGAACAGACGGCCAATCACTTTCTTCTTATCCACACATACCGGACAAACACTCGTACCCTCCTGAAGCGGACGACCGCAGCTAGGACAGATCCTTGGCAAATCTTTTGTTGATAAAACCGGAACAGGTTCCTTATTCACCAGATTGGATATCACTTTTACCGCAATCGAAAATTTATTTGTGAGCGACGAGGTGTATCGAACAAGGGCAATGGCGTTTCTTTGAAACGTTTCAATAACGAGGCAGCCTCCGCCTATATACTGATCCAGCCTAGCACCCTTAATGTCCGATAGAAGGACTTCCATTAAAATCTCACCTTCGGATGAATAAACGAGAACATTTTCCTCTGTAATGGCAAGCCATCTTCCTTCAAAATTGCCATCCTCGTTTATATCTGCTTTTGCAGAAAATATAACAGGACGTTCAAATACAAGGTTATTGGGCAAGGCTTCATGAATGGGCATATGACCTCCTATTGAATATTTTTATTTATCATTCTAATAACGAATGAATCGGTTTAATTATATTTTCATACTTTTTGGAAAACAACCCTATTTTTTTCAATAATTATTTTCCCAATAAAACAGTTGCGGTAATAGGCTGGAGAAATATCAATATATATTGTAACCGTTAACTTTTTCTGTTTATAATTAGGTGAAACGTTTCGATAAAAATCTTTTTATTTCCCTTACGAAAGGATGTTTACTAGAAATGAAGATTCTTTATATCGATGTGGATTCGTTAAGACCTGACCATATTGGTGCTTACGGCTATCACCGCGATACAACGCCAAATATGGACAGCCTTGCAGAGCGCGGCGTCAGATTTACAAATTATTACGCCTCCGACGCACCCTGTGCCCCTTCGAGGACAGCTCTGTTCAGTTCCCGTTACGGAATACATAATGGTGTAGTCAATCATGGCGGGACAGATGCCGATATGAGAAAGATCGGTCCTAACCGCCCTTTCAACCATCATCATACCGAGTATCAGGCATGGGTGGATAAATTAAGATTCAAAGGTCTCCATACTGCTATGATTAGCCCCTTCCCCGGCCGCCATGCGGCATGGCATGTTACCGAGGGATTCCTTGAAGTCCATGACACAGGAAAGCATGCCGGAGAAACTGCGGGAGATGTTTCAAACGAGGCAATCCGCTGGATAAAAGAAAAAGGTTCAGAAAAAGAAAACTGGTTCTTATATCTTAACTTCTGGGATCCGCATACTCCTTACCGCACGCCGGCGGAATATGGAAATCCTTTTAAGGATGACCCGGCACCTGAATGGCTCACAGAAGAAATCATCGCAAGGCACCGGGACAGCTACGGGCCGATGGGTGCTCGCGACCTGGTACAGGTGAAACAGTGGCCAGGGCTGCCTGATGAAATTACTTCCCGTGAAGATTTCAAAAGATGGATCGATGGTTATGACACGGCCATCCGCCATGTGGATGACCATATAGGAAAGTTATTTGACGTTCTTGAAGAACAAGGGATATTAGAAGAAACCATAATCATAATTTCAGCAGATCACGGTGAAAACCAGGGTGAGCTGAATATTTACGGCGACCATCAAACCGCTGACCATATAACAAGCCGGATTCCGTGCATCATTGCCGGGCCGGGAATCAAACAAGGCCATGTAGATGAGGACTTCCACTATCAAATCGACTTCGGCCCTACCTTCACTGAGCTAGTAGGAAGTGAAGTGAGTAAAAGATGGGATGGCGTGAGCTTTTTGCCTGCCATCACGAAGGGTGAATCCGCTGGGCGTGAGTATCTAGTCGTCAGCCAGCAGGCATGGGCCTGCCAGCGCGCGGTCAGGTTTGATAATTGGATGCTGATCCGTACGTATCATGACGGATTAAAGGAATTCCCGGAGCTTATGCTGTTTGATATCGAAAACGATCCGCATGAGACAACGAACCTGGCAGATAAACGCCCTGAGGTCGTTGGAAAAGGATTGCGGCTATTGGATACCTGGGTGGCGGAACAAATGAAAAGCTCTGATTATCCAACCGACCCAATGTGGAATGTACTCCATGAAGGCGGCCCATTCCATACAAGAGGAGATAATGCCCTTGACGGCTATTTGAATAAACTCCGTAAAGACGGACGAGATGCTGCTGCAGAGCGATTGGAACGCCGCTATCGTCCGGAAAAGTTTTAAATAATAATTTTCGAAAAAAGGCGTAAGCGCCCGTTTAGCAAATACTATGGATAATGAGTCACTGGATGAGGAGAAATGTGTTTGGATGTTTAAGGCCTGTTGGAGGAATTTACTATATATTCTTGAACATAAATTAAATGTTTTAGTTGAATGCTGGAAAGTAGGCTTATATTTTCAAGGGATTACCCATGATTTATCGAAGTTTTCACCAAAAGAATTTTTTCCATATGCTAAGAAGTTCTTTTTCAATGGAGAAAAAAGTGCTGTTGATGAACTTAAATGGAAATATGCTTGGCTTCACCATCAGCATAAAAATAAGCATCATTGGGAGTATTGGGTTATTGATTCGAATAATAAACAAGCATTACCCATGCCTAGAAAGTATCTCATTGAAATGGTCTGTGATTGGCGTTCATTTTCCAGGAAATGGGGAAGGAAAGTGAAAATATCATCGTTAGACCTTACGGACAAGATTGTATTGCATCCTAATACAAAAAAAGAACTTGAAATGATCATGAGGGTTAAAAGTGAAAACTGATTCCTAAGAAACTGTTGAGTAACACAGCCATTCTACTATATTGTACAAGATTTACGAACTCCTCGTTACAAGGCTGTTAAGTTAAACAAGAGTATTAATGAATTTCACCTCAATTACGTGCATTAAAATGAAATTAAGAACTTACAATTTTACCTATAATTTAAATAACAAAACCTCTTTGATTGCAATCAATGCTAGTGATGTTGATTTATAGCAAGGAGGAGAAGGCTATTATGTTATCATGGCATAAACAAATAAAAAGCATCGGATCGATGCTTTTTATTTGTTTGATTTGCCGACCGCTTGGAGCGGCTCACAGCACTTTTTGAATTTTTTTCCGCTGCCGCACAAACATGCATCGTTTCGGTCCGGCAGTTTTAAACCTGTATCGATATACTCCTGCAGCCAGCGCCTTTTTACGTTTTGCGCAACAATATCCATTCTCTCATGGGCGTAGGAATAGATTTGTTTGTAGCTTTGGCAGAAATAGTCCACATCCACAAGTGTTTCATCTTCACCAAAACTCCATGTCCGATTCCGCGGGCATCCCCCGTGGCAAAGATTGATATATTCGCAGCTTACACATTGTTTTGGCAGGTTTGGTTTAAGCTGGAGGAACTCATTATAAACAGGGCTGCTTAAAATATCTGCCAAACTGTCAATCGCTACATTGCCAAGCTTAAATTGGTCATTGATGAAAAAGTCACACGGATAGGCATCACCATTTTGTTCAAGGATTAATGTTTTTGGACATGACCTACGGTGAATGCACAGTTCAGCTTCACGGTGAACATAAACATTCAGCATATTATCGAAAAAGCGGACAGATGTAACCGGATCGCCATCGTTATACCAGACATCAAAGGCCTCGCATAGGAACGATCCATATTCAGCTGGCGTAATTAAATATTCACCTTTTGCGTCCGTTTCCTGTGCCCGAAAATCCATGCCTGGGATAAACTGCACAAATGTAAACTTTTCTCGTTTATAAAATTCCATTAATTCCCTTGCTTTTGTTACATTGCCTTCATGTATGACTGTTAGGATATTAAAATCAACATTATGTTTGCGCAGGTGGCCAATCCCCCGCATGACACTGTCATAGCTGCCTGCACCTGAGCCCGTCACACGTCTCGCGTCATTTATTTCCTTTGGCCCATCAAGGCTTACTCCAACCAAAAAATTATACTGTTTTAAAAATCGGGCCCATTCATCATTGATCAAGGTGCCGTTTGTCTGTAACGAGTTACTGATCATCGTATTGGGAGGTGCATATTTCGCTTGAAGCTCGACAACCTTTTCAAAAAAGTCCAGGCCTGCGAGCAATGGTTCCCCCCCTTGCCAGGCAAATTTGGCTACTCCGTTCGATAGAGCCATATATTCTTTTACGAATTTTTCAAGGACAGCATCATCGATTCGGACAATCTTGCCAGGTTTCCCTCCACAACGGCTGTAATAGCAGTAATCACACGCCAAATTACATGCTTCTGATACTGTTTTCCACATTACGCCGATATTCCCATAATCGGCTGTCAGGCATCCTGCTGACATCTGTATTCCCCCTTTTGGGCCACGCTGTATTTCCATCGCTTAATTTGGAAAATTTGTATTTTCAAGAACTATTTTTCTATTGTAACATTATAACGAGGATTTTTAATTGATTTATTTGGCAAAGTCGGACTGAATCTATAGATTTAAAAACTACGAAAACAAGGAGAAAATATGGACTATTCAATCATGACTTTTAATCTGCGTGTGGATATTCCAAGCGACAATGGAAATATCTGGAAATATCGTGCTGACAAAGTTGCCGCAATGATTGCTAAACATAACCCTGTTATCATCGGAATACAAGAAGGGCTTTCTTACATGTTGACTGACATCGCCGATCGTCTGCCTGCCTATAAATGGATTGGCCAAGGCCGTGATGGCGGGGAAAAAGGAGAATTCTCAGCAATCTTGTATCATCAAGATATTTTGTCGGTCAGTGATCAAGGACAATTTTGGTTATCTGAAAAGCCAGAAGTAGCTGGCAGTAAAAGCTGGGGAACAGATTTTCCACGCATATGTACATGGGGACATTTCCAATTCGTAAAGTTTCCCGGGAAGGAGTTTTTCTTCTACAATACTCATCTGGATCATGTGAGCCAGGAAGCTCGAGAAAAAGGAATCCGGTTGATTTGGGATTTCATGTGCTCCCTTGACGCAAAAACAATCCCAGCTTTTTTAGCAGGCGATTTCAATGCAAACCCTGACAATAATGTGATTAAGTTTTTGCAGAGTAAAGATATCCTGGTTAATGCTTATAGCATTTTGCAAGGAGAAGTTGGGTTAACTTTTCATAGCTTTTCAGGCGGAACATCCGGGGAACCGATTGATTATATCTTTTCTTCGAAAGAGGTCCAATTACTTAATATCACAGTTGATAGAAGCAAGGTATATGGTGGCTTTCCATCCGATCATTACCCGGTAATTTTAACAGTTTCCATTTAAATCAATACATATGCTCGTAATCTACGAAGACGTACTTCAAATGGGGGGAATTTTTTAAGTTCCAACTTTGAATATCAGTCGCAAATTCAATCAAAATTGTCCATAATTAATAATATGCGGCCCCTTGAATGCAGTCTGGATCACCTTTCCCATGCGTAAGGACTTTAGGGAATTTCTTGCACCCTTTCCTTGGGAACAGTATGGTGTATTGTCAAAAAACAGCGACATTCGAAGCCAAACATATCCTATAAAACTATTCAAATATACATCCAAGCTAAAATTTGATAGCTTAGCATTATCAATGAAAGAGGTCATAAACGTGGAAATTACAACAGGCTTGCTGCTGCTTGCAGTCGGATTGGTAGCAGGAGGTTATGGTACTATTGTCGGAGCCGGAGGGGGATTTATATTTGTTCCAGCTCTTCTCCTTATTTTCCATATGGACCCTGCTCTAGCAGCCGGTTCAGGTATAGTCATAGTTTTAATCAATTCTTTATCAGGAGTAATAGGATATGCAAAACAAAACAGGATACACTATCGAACGGGGATCATCTTAAGTTTAGGGGCAATTCCTGGCTCTTTGCTTGGGGTTTGGCTTCTTCATATTTATTCATCCAGTTACTTTTATGTAGTTTTTGCCACTCTGTTAGTTGCTCTTGGTATTTTCTTGTTTGCAAGCAATTCACCGTTCACTCTTTTTAGAAAGAAAAAAGCTTTTAACGTTTGTAGAGAAGATGGCCATGAAGATAGTTTTAGGCTGGATGAGCCAGAAGGATCGACAGAAATTAGCGGGACTCCACGTCTCGCTGCAAAATGGCTGCTTCCAATCGGGGCCTTAATGGGCGTACTATCTAGTTATCTGGGTATTGGCGGGGGATGGCTGCTTGTTCCGATTCTAATTTATATTTTTAAAGTATCCACACACCACGCTACGGCAACATCAATTTTCTCGCTTACCCTTTATTCTTCAGTGGGAGTCGTTTCACAAATTATCTATAGCAGCGTAGATTGGATAACTGTTCTATGGGGGGGCGCCGGGGTCATTATTGGTTCCCAAATCGGTGTGTTCCTCTCTCAGAAAATACCGGGAAAAGTGATTATTCAAATGCTCTCTGTATTATTAGTAGGGATTGGCTTTAGGATGTATTTTAACTAAATAGATATTTAACTATTATTCTTTCGACTTCGAAGTTCTCACCATGAAGACACATGCAGCCACGATGAGGATTGCTGTTCACTTGAGCATAATCACGACCATGGCACCACCCCTTTTACAGTAAAAAAACTGCTGTCGTACTCCATCATCATCCTGCCATTACTAACCGGCTTTATGCTTCCTGCAAAGGTGTTGGACTCATCCATTGCAGATAAAAAAGGCGCCATGCTGTCGATTGCGGGTTCAAGTAAACGCGGTGGAGAAACTAAGCCAAGCCC
This sequence comes from Bacillus sp. T33-2, assembly GCF_002860205.1. Lineage (GTDB taxonomy): Bacteria > Bacillota > Bacilli > Bacillales > Cytobacillaceae > T33-2. The sequence goes on along the minus strand of NZ_PGVB01000004.1, from coordinate 29,233 downwards.
TTCAGACAGTGAGGAAAAACTAGGAGTAGAAGAATCAGACCTCCAAGCTGATCAAGACTCTGCCGTACCAGAAGACACCGCAACCGTCACTGGATACGAAAATGAACAAACCGAAGAAGAATATAACAAGATAATGAAAGAATTAGAGGAAGACTCCACGATCGTCTTTAATGACAGTATCTATTCTAGTTACTATCAGGAAATCAGTTCAAACACTGATAAGTTCAAGGAAGAAAAGTAAACCTGTACGGCTTCGTTTATAAAGAAGATGGCTTCACAGAAAATCAGCTAGTTGTCTCAAGATTTCTGGTCACTCATTGTATAGCAGATGCCGGCCTTATCGGGTTTCTATCAGAGTTTCCAGACGCTGCAAAAATTGAAAAAGACAAATGGATCAAGATTGAAGGTATTATCGAAAGTGGATCCTATATGGGGAACCCCCTTCCGGTAATAAAAGTGTCAAAATGGGAAGAAATGAAGGAAGGAATTAAAGATAATGAAAAGAGCCGGGATTAGGCTCTTTGTTTATCAATTTAACATGATTTTTGCCACACACACCACGTGGTTTGAGTGTTGAGTACAGATAATCTTGTAGTGGTGTTTACCGTACCTTTCGTCTAGATACTAAATGGGATATCATCTATACTAGAGAGAATTCTCTAAATAGTCCAGATACTACCTTGACACCTGGCAATAAAAATAATTGGGGTCCTATTATACCATTTTTATACATGACGAGGGTTATCAAATTGGGTATGATGAAGGACATGAACTTGGTTATGATGAAGATGATGAAGATTATGAAATAGGTAATAAAAAGGATACTCAGAGGGTAAGATTGTTGGACTTAGTAATTCAACTCCAGCAATTCCTAGTACTCCTTCATCTTTCCTCGCTTCAGGTTTAAATATATATTCTGATGGGATCGATTGGTCTATTGCTACCAATAACGAAAATAAAGAATTTATTCGCGCTGTTGCTGATGCTAGCGGATCCTTTGTAAGCTATTCAGAACTAGATGATTATGTAACTGCGATAGATATTTTTTATGAATCCAACTCTAAATTAAATACTTTGAAAGATGCTTTAGAATCCATTCAATAAGACACTAAGAGGAGTTCTCAGTAACAGTATTCCATTTCTTATATTTCAGACTTAGTAATCAATTATTCTTATTTAGTTTAGAACTAATCTCCCAGTATTACTATGCAGTTCTAGTTCATTATTCTAAATTACCAAGTACCTAAAAATTTCTTGTGAAAAATGTAAGTTGCAATCCAAATGCTCAAGACCATTGAGGTTCCTGGAATAGAGGCAAATTCTTTAAACAACAAGCAAATACCAGCATAGACGAGTGACCTAATCAAATTTGCTTTCAATAGAGTATTATCCTCTCTTTAAGATTCACGGTGATAAAAATTGCAACCACAGTATATACAATACCCCTGAAAGTCTCTGGCTAATTCGGGAATAATTGACTCCATTTCACTCGGATCCTACATATTGTTAATGATTATGAATTGCTATAAAAATGACTGAACCCGTGACCAATAAAGCACCCGTTAGAGCTTAATAAGAATTATTTAAATAAGTTGTTCGTTATACATATTAATTGAGTGTAACTTCCCTTTTAATAAGTTATCTATGATTTGCTTTAAAACACTTGATTCCCGTAATTCTTCGTTATCAAATTTCACAAGGTCATTTAACTTAATCCACCTACTGTCTGAAATTTCTTCTTCTACGAGATTTAATGAACCACCTGTAACCTCACCAGTAAAATGAAACAAAATAACTTGATGTTTGTACTACTTATAAAATTATATACACCAGTTGTGCCATTAAGTTTTACATCAAAGCCTGTTTCCTCTTTTACTTCCCTACGAGCTGAATAAAGAATGTCTTCACCATATTCTATACGTCCACTCGGAAAGTTCCACCTATCAATTGCAGATGGTTTACTCTCTCTTATTATTAATACTTCATCATTTCTATATATTGATACACTGACTACTAAGACAATACCATTTTGCGGCATTCATTTCTCCTTATGTATTTTATTTTTTTATGTATATCTATACTTTTTCTCTACTTAACACCTAATTACCTTTTTACACTAACCTGCCCCGAGACGACTGGAAAGTTTAGGATACACCGTTATGCTAGAAGAACCCAAAGCCTCTTAATACACTTCACTTAATTACCATAGATCAATGAAATTAGCGCTCTCCCCTTTTTAAAAAACGAATGAGCTGCGTCCTCTTCAGTATTGCCTTTTTTCTCTGAATTACAGAAGTTAATTTTCATGGTAGTTTAAGTACATTCATTCACAATCTTACTTATAAATACGTTGTCCACTATAAAAATATAACACAAAAAACAGATAGCTAATTAAAAGTACAAAAAAGCATCGGTTTAAAAGACCAATGCTCTGTTAGTAATGGAAGTTGCAATTATTATATCAATATGATTTATACTAAACAATGGAAAGTTCGACCGTTTGATTAATCCTAATACCGCATTAAGATACAGGCTTAAAACTATAACTATGTGGTTTTCCACCTTTTAGCCGATTGGCTTAAACTATTCACCTCTGAGGTCAAAATATGCCCGAAAAACTCGCTGGCTGATGATATTAGCAGCACTGTGCGGCTGAGCATAACCATCACGGTAGGCATTCGGTACAATAACGGCAATGGCAATCTCGGGATCTACGGCTGGGGCATAACCTGCAAAGGAAAGATTCCATGTCTTTACCCCATTTTTATAGGATTCAGAAGTCCCGGTTTTACCTGCCGCATTGTACGGTTCGTCTTTAAAATATCCTCTCGCTGTTCCTTGGGAACCATGGGTAACCAGCCAAAAGCCTTGTTGGACCCGCTTCATCATCTCGCCACTCATATCCACCTGATTCAACACAACAGGTTCGATTTCATCGATCAAGTTTCCCGGTTCATTGCCATTCTTATTAGTTTCGCGAATCTCCTTCACCAATTGGGGCTTCATGCGGTAGCCGCCATTGGCAATAGTAGTGATATACTGGGCAATCTGCATCGGTGTATATGTATCTAATTGTCCGATCGCAATTTGAAAGTAGGTGCTTGTATTGGTACCTTTTATTCCGGCTGTTTCATTATCAAACCCAATACCGGTCGGCACCCCCAAACCAAATTGGCTGAAATAATAGCGGATGGTTTCAATTTTCTCCGGATCGATATTCAATGTGCCATTTGGGATATACTTGCCGCCCATGATTTCAATCGCGGTTTTCCACATATAAACATTTGATGAACGCTCCAATGCCTTTAATTCGTTAATTCTGTTCATGACTTGGTAAGAGGAAAAGGTTCCCGAGCCCTTAAATCGCATGACTTCATCCAGTTCAGTTTCCCCGAAATCCCTAACACCCGTTTGGTATCCGGTTAATACGGTGGCCCCTTTTACAACGGACCCTTGTTCAAAGGCATAAGTGAAGGTTCCCGGTGTAAAATCGGTAAATTCCTTGGACTTCCTGTTATAGACTTTTCCTGACATAGCCAGAATGCGGCCGGTTTTGGGCTCCATTGCCACGACAAAGGTAGTGTCAAGTGTATCTGTATGCGGCTTTTGTATCGCATTTACTAACTCTTCCTGTATGATTTTTTCCACTTGGGCTTGGAATTCCATATTAATAGTCAGGATAATATCTTTGCCGCTCTGCCCTTCCGAAACAGTCTCTGTACTCAGCACATTTCCATTTTGATCTGTCACGGTTTTTACTTTTTCCTTTTGACCTTGCAATACGCCATCATAAAGCTCTTCAATATAACTTTTCCCGACACGGTCATTCAGTTTGTACCCTTTCGCCGTATAGGAATCTACTTTTTCTGCCGGTAAGCCTTCATCTGCACTCGTTACTTTACCAAGCATATTCCGAAACGTATCCCCGTAGGTGCGGCCCCTCTTCCAGTCGGTCGTGACATCCACACCCGGCAGATTTTCCAGATTTTCATTGACTTGCGCATATTCTCTGTCTGTTACATTTTCATTTTTGATTACAGTCGGGGTTAAAGCGATGGCGGACGATAGTTTTCGGTAGATGGCCGCCATGTTTTTGTCCATTACCTGGAGATCGCTTTCTGTAATGCGCTCCAATTTTAATTGATATAAATCCTTGTCGGTCAGTTTTTCTTGTTTGTATAATTTCCCCTCCTCTTTTGTGATTAAATCCTCGCCATTATTATTTTCCAGCAGCCAGATATCTTTCAAATCCCGATCGGTCACTTTATCGATCTCTTTATCATTCATGAAAAGAAATGTATCTAACTTCTTTGCCAGTTCAAGCAATTGGCCCGGCTGTGGATTTTTCGGCGGTGTGTAGATAATCGCCTTTTCCGGAATATTATAGACTACTAACTTTTGATTCGTGTCATATATTTTTCCGCGCGGAACGGAATTACTAATGGGCGTCACATCCGTCTTCTCAGTTTGAGCCGCATAGGTTTCCCCTTTAATTATTTGGATGACGCCAAGGCGAAGAATCAGAATGGAAAAAAGAACAAAGACCATGAAAAAAAGACCATTCAGTCTCGAACGGATTGGATTGTTTATTTTCGTTTTTTTCTGCCTTTTTTGCTTCAAAACACATCAGCCCTTTCATGTAAGAAGAATCCAATTAGTTGGGAAGTTTGTATACAAGGTAGGCGCTATATACTACAGTTGTAGTATTTAGAACCGAAAAGACCCAAAAAGGAAGTATAATCCCTTATGGGTATATTTTTTAATAAATTTGTTTATCATGCAGGATCTGCTTGGCAATCTCCGCAGCCTTGGTTCCTTTGGCTTGACCATCCTTATTTTGAATATTGATGGCAAAATAATAACGATGATCGCCTTTATATACAAAGCCAATGAACCAGCCATTTACATTCTTTCCATTTATCATGCCGGTTCCCGTTTTTCCAAATAATTGCCCATGTTTTTGCTCATCTATTAAAAGGGCTTGTTTAACCGCTTGAATATTTTCCTCTTTAAAACCAAATTCATTTCCTTCCAATCCATGTAATAATTGCACTTGTTCAATGGGTGATATTTTTAATGAAGATTCCATCCAGTAACTATCCAAATTCCCTGAAAGGTCCTCGTTTCCATATTTCACCTTGTGAAAATAGTATTGTAGTTGTTTTCTCCCTACCTCTCGATCGGTATTTTGAAAATACCAATTCACTGAACTCCTCAATGCGGCAGATAAATTGTGATTTTTATTCCATTCTTTAAAAGGGTGAACTTTTCCATCCCAAATCAGTTCATTGTTATTCGTGGAAATCACATTTGATTCCAATGCAAATAATCCAGAATAGATTTTATAGGTGCTATTAGGAGAAACTCTCTTTTCACTCATTTCTCGATTATAAATTTGATATTGTTTTTTAGATGCATCATATAAAACAAAGCTGCCGTTGTAGCCATTAAAATAGGTACTTAAATCTTCATATATTGTATTCTTCTCACTAAAATGAAACACATCATCAGGAGCAGCTATAACTGTGGTAATTGGAGTAGTGAATAGCACAAAAATTCCAAACACCACACAGATTATTTTGCTTTTCCTTTTCAATAATTGAGAATCTCCGGAGAAAGTGGCAATACTCTGGATTCTTTTTTTGATTTGTTTTTTTGCCCCTCCCATACCCGGAGCAAACTGTTCAAAAGCCCGCTTATATTTTTTATCTGCAAAACGAATGATGGTATGACCATATTCGATATATCCCTTCTCATCCAAGAGATTTAGAACAGAAGCATCACAAGCTAATTCCCGATCAATTCGCATCCTTTCTAAGGCATACCATACGAATGGGTTAAACCAATAAATAATATGAAATATCCACATCCCGTAATTGACGAACACATCTTTGCTTTTATGATGGTGCAGCTCGTGCAAAAAAACGTATTTTAATTCATTTAACGAGCATGCTTCCCGTGTTTTGTTTGGTAAAAAAATATAGGGCTGGAAAATCCCGAACGTGATAGGCGAGGCAATTAGTGAGGTTTCCCGCAGCCTTATTTTTCTTTTCACTCCAACCATCTTTTTGCACTCTTCTAACAGTTCATTGATCTTATGGTTCTTCACAGCTGCAGCTGACTTTTTCATTTGATAAATTTGATAGTTGGAATAAACAGCAAATCCAATGAAAAGAACCATTCCTATGACCCAAACCGTGAAAAATGTATGGTAGACGAAATCTGGCGTTGACTTGTTCACAGATACCGTGAAATCGTGCAATAAACCAGTGTTTGGCGCCTGAGCGGCATCCAATCCATTCGTCCTTTCACTCTTAGATTCTGCTTCTTTATGAAAAAAAAGCAAGCTTTTTACATATTGAGTTCCTTCTCCAGGTCCAAAATAATTCCGAGGGAAAAAGGATGCTAGGATGGGAATGAAAAGAAAAAACCAAATATGATAATTTGCTTTCACCGTCATATGTTTGTTAAATAGCTTTTTGATCAACAGAATCATGAAAATAAGGAGGGATACCACGATTGTACTTAGTAAAATCCGCAGTAGAATGGTATCCATTATTTTTCCCCTTCTTTCTTATCCCTCATTGATAAAATTTTCTTTAATTCACTAATATCTTCATTAGATAACTGATCATTTTCAATAAAATTTAATACCATTGAATTTAACGTGCCGCCGAAAAACTGTTGAAGAAAGGTTTTACTTTTTTGCTCAACATACTCGTGCTTTTCGACTAGTGATCTATAAATAAATACTCTGCCATCTTTTCTTGCCTGCAAAGCCTTTTTCTTCACTAGACGTGCAAGCATTGTGTGAATAGTATTCGGTTTCCAATCAAACTTTTTTGATAATTTCTCCACGACTTCAGGAGTCGAAATGGGCTCATATTTCCATACAACCTTCATCACTTCATATTCTGCTTCTGATATTTGTGGAATCTCCCTCATGATGACCCTCCTACTTTTACACCTGTAGTATTTATTATAGCAAGATGGTCCAAATGCTTAAAGCGTAATCGTGTATTTTAGCATAAGGTAATTAATCCCCGTGTGCTGAAGTGTTGCCATTCCTCATCTGAAAATATGAATAGAGCTGATCTAAGAAGGATTTATTCAGCTGGGTAGCCGAACTGCCCGGTTTATATTTTTCTACGAGTGAAAGCAGGAGAAATTCATCATGTTCCGTATCAAAAGCAAGCAAAAAACTATTTTCATTCCCCTTTTCACCCTGTTTCTTTTTTAATTCGGCTGTTCCGGTTTTGGCAGCCAACGTAAATTTTGGGTTGTATAGAAGATGGGCCGTTCCATTTGGGTCCCTTACCACCTCAATCAAACTCTTTTTCAATTCTTTTGCTGTTGAACTCGTAATGGCTGATTTTGTTTTTGGTGAACTTTGATCCTTCAGCAATCTCGGATAAACCAGTGTTCCTTCGTTTTGAAAAACCGTATACATGACGGCTTGTTGAATAGGTGAAATCAATAATTCTCCTTGACCATATGCAGTATCCGCCAGCAGGATTTCTGAATCAAACGTACTATGCTTAGAAATTTTCGCAGCATTCATGGCGATTGGTAAATCTAATTCCTCACCAAAGATAAACTGATTCAAACCATTTCTAAAGGTTTTTTCTCCCATTTCCAGGGCCTCTTGCGCAAAATAAATATTGTCTGAATAAATTAACGCCTTTCTCATATCTACATTTTGTACATCGGACACACGGGTTACTGAATAACCTCCCCAAGTTCCATCTTTTTGCCAGCTTAAACCATTTATGTTTCTAAGCTTATCTGGATATGTCACATTGGCATCAAGACCAATACTGGCAGTTATCGTTTTAAAGGTGGAGCCAGGAGCATAACCAACAGCAAATCTTGAAATAAATGGTTTGTTCTCATCATTTACATATTGATCATATTCCTGTTGAGATAGACCTTGAACCATTTTATTAGGATCAAATGAAGGGGAACTCGCTACAGCATAAAGCCCTCCCTCTTTAGGGTTCATCACTACAGTAGAACCAGCATTTCCTTTTAGATGGTTAAAGGCCTCCAATTGGATATAAGAATCAATCGTCAGTTGGATATCTTCTCCGTCCATCTTTTCTGCCTTTTGAACTTCTTGCTTTTTGTCCCCCTGTTCATTGACAATCAGTATTTCTCCCCCATCTTTACCGCGTAACTCCTTATCATAGGCTTTTTCTAATCCAGCTTTTCCAATCATATCTCCTTCCGCTAAATTTGGATTCTTATCCAAATCTTCCTTTGTTACGTTTCCTATATAACCGATTAAATGCGCTGCAGCTTCCTTTAACGGGTAATAACGAAGTTTTATATTTTGATAAGAAATTCCAGGTACTATTTCCGCATTACTAGATTCCACTATTTTTAAGGGAACAAATAAATCATCTTTTACCCAGCGTTGGTTTAATTTTTGATTGATCTCATCTATCGGTATATCGAGTTGTTGACTAATTCTTTGCAGCGTATTTTCTTTTTCATCATTTCCTTGACCTAATTCTTTTGGTACAATCCCCGCCCATTTAAAATCTTCGTTTACCGCCAATCCGTTACCATAATGATCCTTAATCTCTCCGCGTTCCGCTTTCATATATTGAAAAGCTACTTTATCTTTTCCTTCCATTCCAGGAAAAATTAAGGATGGATCCCATTTCACGAGATAATGACCGTCTGTTTTATTTATCTTCGCATGGTATTTCATATTCTCTACTTTTCCTAACGGAGTTGTAAAGCTTAATTGATAAGATAGCTCATACTCATAGTTTTTGACTTTCTCTAATGCTATTTTGGAAGCATGTATATTCGTAATATTGATTCCGTTAAATATACGATCATATTTAGCAATGACTTCTTCCAAAGTATAATCTAAAGAAGTGTATGATTGTTTTTCAAGTACATTCCCTAATTTTTCATACTCTTTGTATTCTAATAGTTGAATAAAAGTATTCGCTGCATCCTGAACTTCACTGTGACCTTTTTTGTCCATGATTTGGAATAAACTAAAACCCCCAATCCCTGCCAAAATGAGGAATAACAAGAAATAATAAGGATTGATTTTCCTCTTTTTTCTTTCGACTCTACTATACAAGCTCTCCCACCTCATTTCCTTCAGGATAAATACTACACCTGTAGTTTTTTAATCAAAACTACAGGTGTAGTATTTAGAGAAATTATAGCACATATTCTTTTAATAGCAAATCCGATGGTAATCACCCTTAGTATAATGGGCGTCAATTAACGATGAACCCAACTCAAGCTTTAAAAGGCTATATTAACTCACATCAACGGTTAATGTTGAAAACCATTTTGGGTCACATTGATTTTCTAACTGAACAAATCGAGATGCTCGCTCAAGAAGTCGCTAAAAGAGTAAGCTCTCATCGAGAAGATGTGGAAATACTTGATTCCATTCCAGGCATTGCGACAAGAATGGCTGAACAAATCCTGTCTGAAATCGGAACTGATGTAAAAAAGCAGTTTCCCACTGCAGCCCATGTGTGTTCCTGGGCCGGCTTAGTTCCAGGACAGAATTAAAGTGCAGGAAAAAGGAAATTGGCTAAAACCAAAAAAGGAAACAAGTATTTAAGATCAGCTTTAACTGAGGCAGCTCATTCGGTAAGGGGATTCAAAAACTATCTCGGAGCACTGTATAGGCGTACAGCGTCACGAAAAGGCAAGAAACGCGCCGGTATTGTCGTCGCTCACGCTATGTTACGTATCTCTTATTATCTCTTAACTCGTAAAGAAATGTATATAGACGTAGGCGAAGACTACTTTGATAAACAGAGACAACAATCGATTGTCAGACATTCATTGAGACGACTCGAAAGCTTAGGATACACAGTAACGTTAGAAGAGCCTAAAGCATCCTAATCCAGGCCAACTAATTACCATAGATTCTGAATTGGCGCTCTCCCTTTTTTAAAAAACGAATGAGCTGCGTCTTCTTCAGTATTGCCTTTTTTATAGAATTGCAGAAGTTAATTTTCATGGTAGTAAGTGTATTTGTTTACAATCAATCCCTTTCCTTTAGCTATTTCAATATAAAATATATATCCTAATAAACTGTGTGCCTCCCACTTTTTGAAAAAAAATATTGTTTTGGTTATATATGAGTGTTAACTAGAGAAGGGAAACCACCCTTTCAAAATTGCACCTCCATCTATAGAGTTTTCCGCGCATACGTCGCCTCCATGTTGCCTGATTATCCTCATTGATATGGTCAAACCTAATCCGAATCCACCTGTTGAATAATTTCTCGATACTTCACCACGATATAGTGGATCAAAAACATCTTTAAGTTCCCTAGAAGAAAATCCCTCCCCTGTATCTCGAATTGAAAAATACACTCGATCACTATCCTTATAACATTGAATAAAAATCTTCCCTTGATTTGGTGTATGCCTGACAGCATTGTCTAATAAGTTGTTAATAGCACGTTCTATTAAGTGCATATCACCCTCTATACTGCAAAGATCTGCAGAAAAGTCTTCTATTAAACAGATTTGCTTCTGTTGAGCTTGCGGCTTGATACTTTCTATAGAATTTTTTACTACATGTGCAAGGTCAACTTTATTTTGGTTATGTTTCATTTCCAAGTAATCCGTCTTTGTAAATGTGAAAAGGTCCTCTACAAGCCGATCCAACTGGGCTGACTTCTCCTTACAAACTGCGATATACTTTGCTACTTTATCGGGAGAGTGTGCTATTCCTTGCTCTAAGCCATCTAAATAACCTCGTAATGCGAATAACGGTGTACGTAAGTCATGCGCAACAGAAGCTATAACGAATCGCCGTTCATCTTCCAATTCAACTTGTTTCTGAAAGGATTCTTTTAGCCCATCCACCATAACTATAAATCCGTCACGTACTTCAGCAATTTCTGCAATTTTGGACGAAGGCAATTGAACCTCCAAGTCTCCATCGGCTATTTGCCGCGAACAGGTGCTCATTTTTTCAAGAGGTTTTAAAATATATCTTCGCATTACATATGCGACAATAAAAAAAGCCAGCAACATGCCCATGAAGGCAGCAAACACCTGATTTACCCTAGAATTAATTTGATTTATGTAAACCCTACCAATTACTTGTCCGTCCTGAATAATTGAAAAATGTTCCGTTCGTATAGATGAGTAATTACGGTTAGGGTCGGATTGATAAATAATCTGGTCCGTTTCAGATTGGATAGATACATCCATGTTCGTTTTATGTAACTGACTATTCAGTTGTTTTTGCCAAGCTAGGTCCTTCCATTTTTCCGTATTTGTTTCTATCAATTGAATGGTCTTATTTAAATCTTTCTTTTGTATATTATTCACTCCAAGACCGAACGTTTTTGTTTCAATAAGGTTTGCAGTTACAAAAAATAACCACGGTAATAGTAGGATTAAAAATAGACATAATATAGTAAACTTACGAATGTGAATAGTTTTCATGTTATTCTCCCCTGAATCGATAACCTATGCCCCATACATTGATTATAAATTGTGGATGGTTCGGTTCGTCCTCAATTTTCTCGCGAAGTCGGCTGAGCTGTACCCGGACGGTATGTTTGTCACCAACTCCATCCCAAAACTTTTCAAGTAATTGGTCGTATGAAAAAACATATTTCGGATGTTCCACAAACAAACGAAGCAACTCATATTCCTTCGGTGTCAGTGAGATTATTCTCTCATCTACAAGTACCTCTCTTGTGGACAAATCCAAAGTGAGTCTTCCATATTTTAAGACCCTTCGATTATATTCCAGCTGTGAACTTGAGCGCCTCAACACTGCCTTTACTCTAGCAACAATTTCACCAGGTGAAGCAGTTTTCACTATATAATCATCCCCTCCAAGTGTAAGCCCCCTTATCTTGTCAACATCATCACTTCTGGCACTTAAAAAAAGTATAGGTATATTGCTGTCCGCTCGTATCTGACGACATAAATCGAAACCGGTTTGTCCTGGCATCATAATATCGAGAATAACGCAATGTATGATTTCTTTATTAAGCACAGCCAGTGCCTGAGAAGTGTCATAAGCGGTTTTCACATAAAAACCATCATTCTCTAAGAAGTCCCTCAATAATTCAACAATGCTTATATCATCATCTACAACAAGAATTGTATGCATTTCTTTCAAGAGTATCCCACCTTATCCCCTATCCCTCTACCTAGTAACTAATCTTTCATTCGAAACTCATTTTTATTTTATCATCTCACAAACAAGAGCAAGCTTAATTATACGTTTTGTGATGGTTTGTTATTGTTTTGTGATTTTTTTGCACCTTTATCTGAGATACTCAAGGTTTATTCTTTAATTGTGGAACAGGGGTAATAATTCGTCACACGTTTTAACAATTTGAGGGAGGTATTTTTAAATGGGTTTTGAAGATAGTTTCTCATTCTTTCCGTTCGGTGCTTTGTATTGTCTTACACTTATCTGTTTCGTAGCAGTTGCAACATTAAGAAGTCGACATCGTTATAAGTCTGACAACCAACAAGACAGAAACATTACCTCAATTCTTAAAAGCCGGTTAATTAAAGGAGAAATTGACGAGGCGGAATATGAAAGGTTAAAAGAATTTCTCGCAAAATAAAGAGCGTTTCACCAAGAAATAACTTTAAATGAATCAGACCAGTATGTATTGAATTTTAGAGCGGAGGTAATGTATGAATGTTCAAATTGTATTATATGATGGATTTGATTTATTAGACGTAATTGCACCATATGAAGTGTTTGTTGCTGCTGCAATGTACTCACACGAGGAGGTATCCGTTAAGCTTGTTTCTGCCGAAGGTGAACGAATGGTGACAAGTGGAGTAAATCAGCTAAAGCTTCATGCAAGTGAAAGACTTGATCTAAACTATAAAGGAATCATTCTAGTTCCGGGAGCATCTGGTTCAGTTGTTAGTGATGGTTTAGATTCCATACCAGTTAAATTAAAACAGGCAAAAGAAACAGCATTAAGCAATCTACTTAAAGAAGCTATCCATAAAACTGAGATCTTGCTGGCCACAGTTTGTGGTGGTTCCCTCATTTTAGCAATGGATGGATTATTAGAAGGCCGCCATGCCGTGACACATCATATGGGAATGGATCTTTTGAATGCCACAAATGCTATCCCAGTGAATGCACGAATCGTAGATGATGGTGATCTCATCACTGGTGGAGGTGTTACCTCGGGGCTTGATGTTGCCCTTTACATAGTCGAACGAGAGTTAGGCCCACGTATAGCACACGTGGTTGAACAGTTGTTTGAGTATGAACGTAGGGGTACGGTTTGGAAAGCTGAAGGAAATGCACCAAAGAAAAATCAAGAAAACCCAAATGAAGCGACACGTGACCATTCATCTATTCAAAATAATAAGAAAGTTAATATTCAAGGGAAATGGGATACCATCGTTTCTACTCCTATAGGTAAACTATCCGTTTTATTTGACTTGACTGCTAAAGATGGACAAATAATTGGAACTGCCAAGCAAGGAGAAGACATAGTAACATTAGAGAACCTTGTATTAGATGGAAACCAATTAAAGTGGTGTATGACAATAACGAAACCCATGAGACTTTCTTTAAAATTCTCCGTTTTTATAGAAAAAAATAATATGTATGGGGAAGCAAAAGCTGGGAAGCTGCCTGCATGTAAATTAACAGGAACACGAATTTCCCAAATCGAGTGACGGAGGAAAAGTACTATGAAAAAGGTTATCAAAGTAACCCTAGTGATCATCTCTATCATGTGGGTATTTCATACATTTTCCAAAAATTTTATGATAGACCCTTCTTTTGAAAAGTTTATTTCTAGAAAGGATCAAATTCTAACGAATGAATCCCTGTGGGTGCTTATGATCCGTACTCATATTACACTTGCCATTGTTTCTCTTATAACTGGTCCACTAGGAGTTATTACAGCAATTCGGGTAAAATCAGTTAACTTTCACCGTTGGAATGGCCGCATATATGTACTGTCGATACTTTTAAATTTCATTCCTGGCATTTATGTCGCTTTCTTTGCAACAGGGGGATGGTTAAGTACAATAGGTTTTCTTATTTTAAATACATTATGGCTTGGAACAACCATCCTCGGTTATCTTTACATCAAGAAACGGAAAATGATTTTACATAGCCAATGGATTATTAGAAGTTTCTTTCTTTCATTTTCAAATATGATGATATATATTATCGTTACCATTGCACATAACTTAATGAATTTCCCCTATGGAAATTCCTACATGGTTGCGGTCTGGTTATGTTGGATTATCAACCTACTATTTGCTGAATTAATAATAAGAACAAGAACATTTGTTTAAATAAAGATGAGATAAAAGGCTCAAAATAAAATATGCCCTTTATCTCTTATTTTAATTTAGAATGTTGTTAAACAAACCTGCCCAGTTATTTAAATAAGCATTATTTCATTGTTCACTTTAGAGCGCTAAGTGCAGCTTTGGCAGCTTCTGCGATAAGCGCATTGTCATAGGTAGCATTCTGTGTATCTCGGCTGCTTAGAACTGCGATAACAATCGGAGATCTATTCGGAGGCCAAACAATAGCAATGTCATTCCGTGTTCCATAGCTTCCTGCCCCGCTCTTATCATCGACCACCCAGCCTTTGGGTGCGCCTGCACGGATCAATGCATCTCCGGTAGCATTTCCCCGCATCCACGCTGTCAGAATTGTACGCTTCTCAGCAGGAAGCAAGTCGGTGATTGCGAAAGCCCGGAGGCTGTTAGCAATTGCTCTTGGCGTGCTTGTATCACGGGTATCTCCCGGAACAGCTTCGTTCAAATCCGTCTCGTAGCGATCAACCTGGGTAACGTTATCGCCAATCTGCCTCAGCATTGTTTCAAATCCCTCAGGGCCTCCAAGTTTCTTTAATAATAGGTTTCCTGCGGTGTTGTCGCTATATCGGACTGCAGCCTCGCTAACTTCCCGAAGAGTCATCCCCGTATCTACGTGAAGCTCTGTGACGGGGGAATACGAAACGATGTCCTCCCTTTTGTATGTAACTAACTCATCGAGTTGATCAATTGAGTAATGCTTCAGCAATGCACCTGCGGCTAGAGCTTTGTAGGTGGATGCGTAAGCGAACCGCTCATCAGGACGATAAGCGACGGTCCGATGTGTGCCGGTATCGATCGCATAGACTCCGAGCCGGGCGTCAAATTTGCGTTCGAGTTTTGCAAACTCACGGACTATTTGGGTTGCTGGTGTTTTTTTGGCTGCCTTTACAGACTTGTCAGAATGGCTAGTCATGGACCAGCCTGAGAGGGGTACAATTACTAGGAATAGCACCACCATGGCAAATATAAATTTATTGTTCATACTGAAGCTATAACGTGTTTTCCTCAAAGTCGTCACCCTTTCTATTATTTTCTACAATAGTGATTCATGTGTATTAAATATTACATATGTAATATTACAGTCGTAATTAAAAGATGTCAATTTAAAGAATGAAGCAGCGAATATCACGTGTCAGATGTAACCATTTATATATGGATCAAAGATTTTACACCTGTTAGAACGTCTGGAGAGTCCATGATACCAAAAGAGATGGCAGCGATTCAAAAGGAAAACCTACGGTTAAAACAGGAGCTAGAAATACTTAAAAAGGCTATGGCCATATTCGCGAGAAAGTAAAAGATTCTGAGCTAACTGAGTTTATCGATCAATACAAAGACCACTTTCCAGTGCAGATCATGTGTGATGTTCTGTCTCTACCAAGGAGTACCTACTGCCATTCATTGAACAAATCTGAATCAAACAGGGAACGTGAAAATAAGGAGTTAACAATTAAGATTGTAGAAATCCATCGGGACAGCAAAGAACGATACGGAGCCATTAAAATCCACGAGACCCTCAAGAAAAAGGGCATCGAAATCAGTTTAAAACGTGTGCAGCGATTGATGAGTGAGGCAAATATCCGTTCGATCACAAAGAAGAAGTTTAAGCCTTATCCGTCAAAAGAAAAGATTTTAGAGCGGGATAATATATTGAAGCAAGATTTCTCTACTACAACCATTAACGAAAAATGGGGCGCGATATCACCTACGTCCACACGCTGAGAGACGGCTGGTGCTACCTGGCTTCCGTGTTAGATTTACATTCCAGAAAAATTGTTGGTTACTCATTTTCCCCTTCTATGAAATGAACTTGTAAATAAAGCCTTAGAAAACGCTCACTATACCCAAAGGCCGCCAAAAGGGTTAATTCTTCACACTGATCTAGGGTCTCAATATACAAGCGGTGATTTCTCAAAGTCCATTAATTCGTATAAAATGATCCATTCTTTTAGTCAAAAGGGTGTCCGTATGATAATGCCTGTATGGAGTCTTTTCATGCAATATTAAAGAAAGAAGCAGCGGTTCAAAATATTTCTTCATCGTAAAATTTATCAATTTCTATTTACGTGACCAATTTTTGTAAGCAAGATTCTATAATAGAACATTTAACGGTAAGTCTACATGTAAATTGTAAATTTTTGAATCTATATACGTATAAATACCTAGGGTTACGATTGGGGACGTAAGATGGATCAATTTTAATTCCAACCGAGGGTGTATACGTTAATCCGAGGAGGAACTTCGCCCTCCTCGGATTGAATATTATTGAGAGATTTTGAACTCTCCTACTATTTCCTGTAAATGAGAAGCCATTTCTGATAAATGGTTTGCTGAAGCTGAAATTTCCTCCATTGAAGCTAATTGTTCTTCTGTTGCAGCTGCCACTCCTTGAGATGCCATTGAGGACTGTTTCGATATAGCTGTAATGCCAGTTACCGTTGCCGAAACCTCCTGGGCACCAGCCGACATTTGTTGGGCTGTCGCAGCCATTTCGTCGATTTTTCCAGACATGTTTTCCATGGAACTTAGAATTTCCTCAAAATTATGCTGGGTCTTTCCGATGATTCCTAAACCACCCTGCACATCCTTTTTCACTTGTTCCATAGAATCATTCGAAAGATTCATGTCTTTTTGTATTTCTTTAATCAGATTAGAGATCTGAGTAGAAGATAATTGGGATTGTTCAGCTAATTTACGTACTTCATCTGCAACTACCGCAAATCCTTTTCCATGTTCGCCGGCTCGCGCAGCCTCAATCGCTGCGTTTAAGGCTAACAAATTGGTTTGGTTGGCAATATCTGATATTACGTTTGTAATATCTCCAATTTCCTGTGATCGTCGGTCTAATAATCTTATGACTTCTCCGGTTTCGTTGACAGATTTATTAATTAGGTTAATTTGGTTAACGGTCTCTTCTACAAAATGTCCACCTTGTTTAGCGAGTTCAGTGGTATGCAGTCCTGATTCGGCAATGGAAGAAGAATTTTCGGCAATCATTTGGATACCGGCCGAAACCTCTTCCAATGATTTTGAACTATCCTCTAGGTTTTCTGTGGATTGTTCAGAACCTGCAGCTACTTTCTGGATCGACTGCGTAATTTCTTCCGTCGCCCTACTTGTTTCCTGTGAGCTTGCGGTTAGTTCCTCTGATGAAGCAGCGACTTGTTCAGCTGAAGTTTTGACCTGAAGGATTAATTGTGTCATTTGCTCCTTCATATTTACAAAGTCCTTCGCTAATTGCCCCACTTCATCCTTAGTTTTAATGTTAATATGCTCGATCGTTAAATCTCCTTGAGCTACTTTATTTAGCCCTTTTCCAATGACTATTATAGGATTAACAAGGCGCGTTGAGAAAAACAAAATTACAATCAGTCCTATAATGATAGAAATTACCGATACAATCAGTACAATATTTAAAACTTCCGTTGCACCAGTATTAAACTCTGATTCGTAAGCCCCACACCCCACAATCCATCCCCAATGAGGATCCATCTCGAAATAAGAAACTTTCGATTCTATTGTTTTTGCAGGCGTCTCCCATTTATATTTAAGAAATCCTCCACCATTTTCCCCTAGTTTAACGATTTCTTTTCCTAACATGACACCGTCTTCTGTCTTTAAGTTTGATATATCTTGTCCTTCAGTTAATGGATTCATCACAGAAACTGCCTTTTTATTTACGGCAAAAGCATATCCTGTGTCTCCTACCGTATACTCTTTCTTAATCGAGCGTTGATTTTTAGCATCCTTTTTCCCTAATAATTCCTGCCGAAGCATTTCCTGGGCCTGCTTTTCAGTTAGATTGCCTGCCTCTACCTGCTTATTTAAAATATTGATTTGTCCAATCACCATTTTTACATTATTTTTTAGTTGAGCTTCTCCTGCTGTATCTAAATTGCTTTTTGAAATCTGATAGGCACTAAAACCAATGATTACACTAGGAACGATCAATATGGAAAGACAGAGAATGATTAACTTAGTTTTTAACGATTGAAATTTAATCTTCATGTGAATTCTCCTCGATTGTTGTAACGTGTATTTTTATATCTTTTATATGATTAACTGTTTGGCACAGTAATTTTAGCAATTTCGCTGCGAACAGTGTCCAAATGAAGAATAGACGAGAATAAACTTTCTAGATTAATGATCGAAATGATACGCCCCCCCTGCAATACGGTACCTTCTAACAGGTCAACGGATGACGCCATTAAATTCACTGGTTTAATTAACTCTGTATCAATATCTAAAATTTCATTTGCTCTTGGTACCATCAATGCAAAGGTTAATTGGTTTACGTCAGTAAGAATGAATCTGGTGTTTTCATTTATTTGGATATTTTGATTAAAAAGAAGTTTTGGTGAGTCTATAACAGGTACAATACTACCCCTTATATTTATGATTCCCTGTATATATTCAGGAATTTGAGGAAGATTCGTAATTTCTGAAACCTTCTCAATAGATACAATCTTTTGTATATCTATCCCAAACAAACTATCTCCTACATTAAATATCACAAAAGCTGTTCTCATTTTTTTACTCCTTTCTTGGCTGCAAAATACAGTTATAGCCGATGTGGTTTTGCCATATAGTACCCTTGAAGCAAAGGAACACCCATTTTCTTAGAAGTTACAAAGTCCTCATTCGTTTCAATTCCCTCCAGAATAGATAAAAGTTTTTGCTGTGAATACGCCAGGAAAAATTCCAGGCTTTGCTTTTTCTTAGGTGAATTCGAAAGATTTTCTGAACAGGATCGATCTAGTTTAGCAAAATCAGGTTGAAATTTGATCATTTTACTTATTGAAAATAACGAATGAGTTAAATCATCATAAGCAATAAGAAACCCCTTTGATTTGAGGAAGGATAACCTTTCTAAAAATTCATGTTTTCCCCAATAACTTTCTTCAAAAGGATCCTCATGAATTTCAAAAACAAGCCTGGTTTTTATTTTTTTGTAATTGGTTAATAATAGTTCCATGAAATTAGGGAAATCAGGATGAACAATCGTGGAAGGGAAAACATTGACAAATAGAAGATGCTTATCCAGATAGGTATAAGGATATTCTTTTACCGCATTAGATATTGAAGCCGTATCTATTTCATAAAGAAGGCTCTGTTTTCGAGCAGAATGAAAGATGGTTAAAGGATTTATACTTGGTGTAGTTCTAAGTAAAGCTTCATACGCAAAAATTGAGTCATTTGAAGTATTCCATAAAGGTTGAAATTCAGTATAAAAAGATCGATCTTTTATTAAATTGGATATGTTTAACGTAGGTAAACCCATTGCTAGTTCTCCTTATTATAAATTTTAATTTTTCGTATAAGGATAAACAAAAGTGCGAAGTAATTGAAAACTAGCCACTAATTGATTTTTCCTCTAATATTCTTGCTTGACTATAGTAAAAAAACCTAGGCTCAATATATCTTTTGAACTATATACTGGAACATAATGTTGATTATATCAATGAAAATGAAATTTTCAACATATTTCGACACAATAATTCAAAAAAATTTCATTTTTCTTATTATTCACCAACACTTAAATAGTCAGTAGATTAAATTTTATAGTATGATATACCTATAAAAAGTTTTGGGTTAGGGGAAAGCATGAAAAGAAAAGAGATACCTAGACATAATGCAATAGGACAAAAAATAAGAGAAGCGAGAAAGTTAAGAGGTTTAACTTTAGGAGAATTAGCTGGGGGAATATGTTCACTCGGAAAAATGAGTAATATAGAAAATGGACATAGACCAGTAACTCAAGATGAGTTACTGAAGTTAAGTGAAAAGTTAAAATTTCCGGTTAGTCATTTTGCTGATCCTCATATAGATGAAAAGATAAGGGAGCTTAATTATTATAAACAAAAGATAAGCGATTTAATTGGATTACAGCAATGGAAATATATCAAAAGCGAATTAGATACATTTATGAAAAAAATAGAAGAGTATGAAATCCCAAGTAGGAAGATCGATTATTATTTCCTATCGGGAATCTTTTACTTAAAAACGAATCAGAACCGAATGGCAGAGCAATTCTTAACAAACGTGATCCAGGTTGAAGAAAATAGTAACTATAACATGAAGCTAAAACTTAAATCATACAATGCTCTTTCTAGTATCTTATTTACTCAAAAAAAAGTGTCCAAAAGCTTGGAACTGTTGAATAAAGCAGTAGAAATCTCTCAGACAAGCCCAACTATTTTAAAAGAAGAAATAGATATTATTAATTTTAACCGATCCATTTTACATCTGTATTTAGGGTCTACTTTTCAGTCTTTAAATTCTATTAACAAAGTGAATCACCATATTATTAACACTCTGGAAACTGATTATATTAAGCTCCTTATCCGGTTCTTAGATTATGAATTTATTCATGATATTAGAGAGGACTTATTATCATTAAGACAACGACTTCAAGAAGCAAATGACCAAGAAGGTATACTTCGCGGGTGGGCTCTTACAATATATACAATTATTCTTTCACACTCCTATGCTATATCAGTGGACAGATTAAAAGAGCTGTTTTTATTGGATATGAAGCTGATTTCTGAAATTGACAGTTTCAAAGAAAAAAGTTTGGCTTGCTATCAATTAGCGATCTATGTTTATTTATCAAAAAATGAAGAGCAATTATTTATCCAAGAGTTAATCAAAAAAACAAAACCACTGATGTCGCACTTCCCTGACAAATTATTAATAGCAAGAAATTATTATTTAGAGGGTAGATTTCACAAACAATTCTCACAAAATGCTTCTTCCTCACTAAGACTTTTTGAAAAGGCACTTGAGGTCCTAGACATAGACTATGCAGGGTTGTTAAAAGCAGATATCCTTTATGAAATCAGTCAAATACAGGATTCCCCAAGTTGTGCAAAGCAAGCAATAGCACTATATTATGGCCACTTAGAAAAACAATTTCTTTTTACCCATTTTCACGAATTAATTTTGCCAACTTTTAAGTATTAAAAAGTAAGTAAGTACCAGGAATTCTTTCGCGATTTTCTTATCATACTGTCGATGATAAACAGTATTAAGTGAATATACATGGGGCTCCTTTTAATAAATGTCAGGAGTCTTTTGTGTATTCATTAGTGTATTAAACTACCGCATTTTTACATTGAAGATCATGCCGGACCAGGCGGCTTTTCTTGTTAAACTAGCAGTACAGGTATTTTAAAGCACAATTATAAAGTTGGGCAATACTTTTCCTTTTTTAATCAAGTTAATTGTTTGGTGTGGATTAGAGTCAATATTTTAGACACAAAAAAGTTAAGTTCTTATCCGTTTTTTTATGTAAAATCGATGTTGCTTGACATGGATCCTCTATGAGCGTAAAGATTTGCGAAAGGCAGAAGGAGATAACTTCTCTCCGCAAGGCAGCTAGCCTACTACGCTAATAATTTTTAATAACTACCTTCTATTGTGGATACGGTGTTGGTCAGTCTCTCATAATGCAAATATAACGACAATTGGCGTGAAAAAAATATTAATAACGAAACAACATGTTTTAGGGGTAAATGATAAAGAGGGTTTTTACTAATGACTGCTTCAGAAGTAGGTATAATTTGAGTTTTAAAGAAGAGTAATTCTGCTATTTCTACTATGCTTTTTGGAGCATCTATTACAGGTAACTTCGTTAAATCGAACCCACAAACACATTTGTCTATTCTATCTGTTTTAGAAACGATAAGATTTTTGCACCCACAACATTCAAAACTCTTTAAAATCTCTCCTGAATGAGGACGGAGTGGACATAAAAGTTTGTCCAGTTTTAACTATCTACCTTTATTAATAATTTTAGCAGGATTAGGACCCGTTCTCTTTATAATGACTATTAGAATTGATGGGATCATCCTTTTTTCTCAGTAAACTTCCCCTAAATAAATCAAGCCCGACATGTTATATGTCGAGCAACATTCCGTCAAATAAAGAATAATCGTTCCTGTCAATTATGAATGAATTCCGGCGTTTTATGAATAATCATTCCGTGGATTTGTGAATGCGTTCCGGAAGATTAATGAAAAACAACAATCAAATATAAAGCTTCAGATTTAACCGGATTGGACCCTTATTAAATCAACGTTTTATTTTCTGAAAACTTCAGAATTCGCCGGATTGACATTACCATCAATATCTACCCTCTAAAAAAAATCCAAATTAACCGGATTATTTATTTTAAGACTTTTAGATTAAATCCCCTGAGAAAATCAGAATTCACCGGATTTTTTTATTTATAAATCACAAGTGGCATATAACCCAGTATTGACGGGCTGTTCATCAGTTCACCCTTCAATTTCACCGGATTTTTTCGGTTTAAATCAGAGCCCTGCTCCACAATGGAAGATTACTGATTTGTTTAGAATTCACTTAGTTGTTTACTTAACCGCTAATATTTTAATTTTAATAAAACGGTTACCCTTCAATCTCCTCAAATACTCTAATGTATGTTCATAATTATGCTTAGCTATAAGTTGATTTGTCACTTGGTAGGGGTTTATTACCTGGAATAATTACCACAGCAATATAGTCTGGATATTGATTTTTTAATTCATACAACGGTTCTAAATGGTCTAAATAAACCAAGTCCCTCACATCATTTACAGGTTTATCTTTTTCATTTAAATCTAAGAGTACAAAAATCCCTAGCTGCTGATATGAATAGACATAAGAATGTACTTGTTCTAAATATTTTTGTTTTATACTTTCATCTGTAATTTTTTGTTTTGTCTTCTTTAATTCGATTGGAAAAGTATAATTGTTTATTGAGTATACTATATCTATTCTTCCACCATCCGCAAAATTGTTCACTTCTTCTGTTGCTCCATACGCAATTCCTGAGTAATGAAAATGTTTAAGTAAACTATCTTGAAGATCTTGCTCAGAAGCCTTATTTCCTTTCCCTCCCCGTTCCTCCGTGTATAAAAACCCAAACATATCATCACGTTTATATCGTACGGTCAATACAAGATACCTTATAATTTCCTCCATTATCTGTAAAAAAACTTGAAGTTTTTCGCCTTTATAATTTGGTAGCATTGTTGAAATTGATTGATTTAAGTTATAAAATATCTCCTCTCCAACATCAAAACCAGTAATGTAGCCAAAATCTCTTGAATGCACTTTCTCTGTATATTGTCCTATAACTTCTAGTATCATCTATACTTTCAATATCATGTGTAGTCTTAAACTTAGTTACCAAGTCTAATATTTTGGACTCTCTAGTGTGACCTTTAACTATACTGTCAATTTTTGCACACATTTCAACAATGTCAATTTCATCTTTTTTTTTATCTTCTATTTTAATGACTTCTAACAAGTAGACCAAAAAATCCACTAATATCCCATCTGTATCAAACATATTTAATAATGTATTTATTCTTGTTTCATAATATGAAAAACTCTTTAGGTACAAATTTTTAACAATATTATTACTGATTTGGAATTTCATTTTGGAGAGTAAGACTTTCTGAAATTCGTTGGTGGAAAGAGAACATTCTAAAATTTCAAAATGGTACATTGCTAATTGTTTAAATTCCTTATAAAAATCCACCCATGCGTGATGACCTTTTGTAGAATTATAAATATACTTTAAATTCAAGAAGACTTTATTAATATTATATTCTATAGCAAGTAAATTATCGCTATAATGGAACGCTTGTCTAATTAACGTGATTTTGAATAAAGAATTAAATGAATCATTCATTTGTTCCTCATTTATAATAATAAAGGATTCTAAAAATTTACTAACATGATAAAAGTACTCTGCATCGGTCCTATTCTCAATTTGATTTCTTGAATAATTAAACAAGCTTATGCTTTTATTGAGAGAATCTATAAATTCTGCCTTATTTCGATAACTATTAGCTTCTAAAAAGTTTAATAGCCCTAATCTAAAATAAGCTTCCGATGATACTTCTGGATTATCATGGCCTTTTAAACTATCTATTTTATGCAAAATATCTTCATGCTCTTCCAAAAACATAGTTAAATATCTTAAAGTTGTAATAATTACGAATGAATCATCCTCATTATCTATGTCTAACAAAATATCTAGAGTTGATCCTCTTCGAATTTTTTTTAATGTTGTTAAAAAGATCAGAGTTTCAATAGCAAGTACTTTTATGTAACCTACTTGCTCATTTTCAAGTATTTCTCTAAAAAATTTTTTTACTTTTTTTTCGGAGATGTTTTCTAAGTTTTTTTCTTCCGAAAACCAATCTTCAATGAAGGAGATTTTGTCGGGCACCTTCCAACTTGAAAAGTCCTCATATTTAATATCCATTAAGTTCACCCTATGTTTTAGTTAAAATACACTTTGTCCCGGCTCTCTTGAATCTACTTTTTCTGTTATACTTGCAGTTTTTAAAGAATCTAAGGCTGTACCAATAATTATTTGTAAATCATCATTATATATATCTTCAATCTGTTTAAATATTGAGGACATTCCTTCTAAGTCTTTACTAATTACCTCTTCTTTCCCTGGAGAATCAATAATAAGCAATCTAGGATGCCGGCCTACAGAAAACTTAATATCCAACTGTATTAAACTAATGTAAAAGGCTATTTTTGCTCGTAATTGTTCTCCTTCATTTAGTTCACTAAATTTTGTTAACTCTCCGTTTTGTATATATTGAATATCAAGGCTTTCTGTTATAACAACATCTGATACGCTAGTTAATCCAAAGATATCTAATTGTTGTAGGATAAGTGTTTTTAAACTTCTAAGAATGCTTTCACTCAATTGAATTCTTGCAGCGTTTAAATAACTTATAGCAGAATTTATAACTGATATTCTTTCGTTTGTTTTGTCAGTTCTAACTTGCTCATTTGACGTAAATTGCTTAAAGTTAAGTTCTAATTCAAGTTTTTTTTCAATAAGATTTGTTAATGTTTCTATATCTGTTTCAGCAAAATTGGCTGTTTTTAGCTCATTTTCTATTTTATTTAAGTCTCTTATTTTTAACTCTTTTTCTTGATTTTTAAATAGACTTTCTTTAATTAGTAATTCATATCCCTCTTTCAATCTTTCTAGTTGTTCTTTCAACTCATTCAATCTATATTCTAGTATTTCCTTCTGGTTTTCATCTACATCTGTCATATCACTTTCACAGAGCATACATTTATGTTGGCTTTTTTCTATTGACTTTCTATCTGGTTCAATATCGTGTTCACATCTGGGACAAACTTTAACTTCTAAATTACTAAAAAACATTCCAAAGTTTAATTCTTCTTCTAACCGATTAATTTGTTTAACAACTTGGTTTTTCTGTTTTTCAACCTCTTCTTTATGTAAAGACAGACTATTCAATTCATCTTCAATTCCCTTAATCTGATCAACTAATTCATTATATTGTTTTAAACTATAACTCTTTTGAAAAGCCTTTTTTTGATTTTCTTTTATTTTTTCAATTTCTTTGTCTATTTCGGTTAATTTATCTTTGATTTCTGTATCAATTTTACTCGTTTCTTGCACTTTTAATACAAACTCTTGTTTACGAAGACTATTTTCAAGCTGGTCTCGTGAATAACTTAAGGAATTTATAGCCGCTGTTAATTGAAGCCCCAATAACATTTCAAGAATTTTTTTCCCTTGTCCACCAAAATCCTCATTTAAAAATAAAACATTATAATCTTTTGATTCTAAATATATTGTCTTGTAGTATGTTTTCCAAGAAGTCTGGTTATCTATTAAATCAATAGAATGTTTATTACCACTAGTCCACTTCAAACTATAATAAGAAAACTCATCAAAGAAAAACTCTTCCATATTAGATTTAAATTTCTGTTCGGTATTAGCTTCACAATGTATTAGATGGGCCTCTAATGGTATATTTTGATTAAAATATGCAAGTAAATTATCTAAGTCAGTCCTATAAAGGCCACTAAAAGTACGTTTGCCTGTTAAATTGATATACACAGTATATGTTACATTTCCAATACTGAACTCAAGAAAAATGAAATGTAGCCAATTCAATACATCCTTTTTAATAGAACTTTTATCTCCTGTAAGGGCAAATTTTATAATTTTAAATAAAGAGGATTTTCCTTTACTATTATCAGCAAATAAAACATTTACCCCTTTTAAAAAATACTTTTCAAAGTCTATTACCTCACCGTTGTTTTTTCTACCACTAATTTTCACTCTTTTTAAAACTAGGCTTTTCCCTAGTGAGTGCGGCCTATCTTTATCATAATCATCAACCGAGACTATGTTTTTAATTTCTTCAAGCGTAAATTTATCACTGTACTCCTTATGCAAGTCTTCAACAAATCTTGCTAAATTAAACATCAAAGTTCCTCCCCGAAAAGTTGTAAGTATTTCTCTCAAACTTCTTTTTGAATACCTTGAATATATTGATTAATAGGGGTAGTTCTATATTGTTCGTATTCATACTGTCGAATTTTTAATTCCGTTCCCGAAAGGTCCCCAAAATATTCTTTTATTAACAACATTCTTTGTTGATACCAGTTTGCTTTTTCTAAATCTATCAAAATTTCTTTTTCGATTTTATCTACTCCATACTGACTAAGATAATATAGTTTATCAAAAATTCTACCTGAAATATTTCTCCTACTTTCAAACTTAATAAAACCAAACGATACTAAAAAAGAAATGATATAATCGAGTTCTTCATAGGCCCCAAAGAAATAACGCAGCATATCTTCTCGCCTTAATTCAGGTTCTTCTGAACTAAAGATATCTTTTACATGTTGTTTTATTTTTTCCTTTCCTACCTCTTTTTCTTCAATTAGATTTAACAATTCATTGGCCAAGTAATCTGGATATCTAATCAAAAAATCGATTTTTTGTATTTTAACTTCACTTTTGAACACCTTTACATATTCTGGGTGAAACTCAGAATATTCAGAAATATTTTCAGAAAAAAAGTAAAGAATCAATAAAATCCTAAGTTTGTCCCTATAAGTATTTTGGGTCATAATATTGCCACCTTAATATGTTATTACCATTAGAATACCATAAGGAATAATAACCAGGAATAGACATTTTCACGTTTATCTAATCATATAAAAAAGAGCCTCAAAAGCTCTTTTAAAAACGTTCGATCTATTAAGTGTAAAAGAAAATGACCATTATAAAAAGAGGCCGGAAGAAACTGAGGACCTAGTTATTCAGGGTTTGTATGATTCCATTTACTAAAAAGCAAAACGAGTCTTTGATTTTGTATCCCTACCTATACCTTTTATCGCAACATAACTGGTATTTCACCAAGCAGCCGTCTACTTTTACTATCTAATGACTACTATAGTGAAGAGCCTTTTTCATTAAATATTGTTTTAGCTGTTAATCAATTAACATGCCCCGTATGTTCAATAAGCATTAATCTCTTCCTTTAGTAAAATTTGAAGTGGGATTAAGAATTTGTCTCGACTTAGGCTAGAGGACCCTTAAATTTGCGATATTAAAAAGCATATATTTGATTCTTTGTGTGATAATTAAAAAGTATCTTAAGAACAAAGTAATTGATATCGAATGCTTCAAACTAAAAAGCCTCCCCAGCGGAATATTTGGGAGGCCTGGTGGTGACACACCAATGGATCTACTGTTATCATACCCCAAAAATAGATATCCATACAAAAGTATTAAGGGTAATCGCTAGTTTGTTAAAGCCTGGAGTAGGGAGATTTCTGTTCAGAGTAAATTAAACAGGGAACATGCTTAGAGGAGCCAAGTGCATAAATAAATAGAAAAGGAAATGGATGTCCCGAAAGACAATACTACGGCGAAGACATTAATAAATTCCAAAATATAATATATCTATTACGTTGTTTGCTTTGATAAAAGGTCAGAGCTTTTTTTCGTAGTTTGAAGCCAAAAGGCTGTTTTCGTAAATATTGTGGCTATATAAGATATAATTACATTAACAAAAAAACTTCATTTTTTTAATACCAATTATTTAGTCAACAATCTTTCACTTCAGGAAATTGACTATTCCTTAGATTGGCTATCTTTTATTTTTTGAATCAGGGGTTCATTAAGTTTCTTGATTAAAATTCCAGCTTCTGTATTAATGAGTAAAACTTTATCCCCTATTTCAGCTTCCAAAAAATCTCTTACTTCTTTCGGTAAAGTTATTTGGTATTTTGGAAGAATCTTTGCCACTTCAAATATCAATTCAAAGCCTCCCTAAACTCTTTTCTACATTTACTACTAATCAAAATTATAGTAATTACGATAAAACAAAAATAACATTTTCTAGAGGCTTAATCAAATCATCAAAACTGATAATTGTTCTATTCTCTAACTTATGTTTTGTTACATCAATGAAGTAAACATCCTCTTCCCCTAAAACAAAAAATAAAGGCTAATTTCGTATATATTATTGCTACAGCATAAGGATATAGTGCACCATAAAAACTCGCATTAACATTTGCGAGTTTACTTTGTTATATACGGATTTGGTTATTCAACAAAAGCACCCAATAGTTGAAGAAGGACGATAACCAATTTTATGGCTATCGTCCTTTTTTATTTCCTACTGAACAGTATTTTTGTACTGTGCATTAATATTCTGAACTCAAAATTTCATTTCCGCATTTGCTGCATCGAATTGATATAATGTTTTCGCCAGCATTATCAACTTCTATATCCCCAGATTCTTTGAAAAATCCATATTCTAATTCTCCAAGACATTCGCATTTTGAACATTTAATAATAAACTTACTACTCTCCCTATTTGCGTCTAAAATCCCTGTTATGATTCCCTTTAAAATCGGTATAACATACGATTTCATCACTTCACCCCTACGTCGCTTTTTGGTTCTAATATGTATTAAGAATGATGACATAATTCTTCAACTAAACTGCCCCTTTCGTATTATAAGGTCAGCCAGATATGAAAATATTTCTGGTTGACCATTTTTTATATGGTCTT
>NZ_PGVB01000038.1 GCF_002860205.1 Bacillus sp. T33-2 | reverse complement strand
TTAGGAACAAAGTGTAAGTGCAACTACGCCTCTGTCTTCGCCCTAAGGGGCTCGCCAATCGGCAAGTTTTCTTTATGTTATAATACTTTAGATACTTGGTTTGGAAGGAGATGGGCGATGAAGCCCGTTACAGAATCAACAAGAGTGGTTAAAGGGGTATTCATCCTTACCGCGGCAGCACTTGTGACAAAGCTACTGAGTGCTGTTTACAGGGTGCCTTTTCAAAATATTGTCGGTGACACAGGTTTTTATATTTACCAGCAAGTATATCCCTTTTATGGGCTTGTGCTTGTCCTGTCTACATATGGTTTTCCGGTTGTCATATCCAAGCTTTACACTGAACAGAAAGAAACGGGCAATACAGAGGGGGCCAACCGGCTGCTTGCGGTTGCTTTTCTTTTCTTAAGCGTGATTGGCATCAGCCTTTTCTGCCTGTTTTATTATGGGGCAGAATGGATTGCCGGCGCAATGGGCGACCCTGAGCTTCACCTGTTATTTCGGATCATCGCTTTTCCGTTTTTGCTGGTGCCGTTTTCATCTGTCTTCAGGGGATATTTTCAAGGGAAAGGGGACATGGCGCCGACCGCTGTTTCCCAGGTAGGTGAGCAGTTTGTCCGCGTTGTGACAATTCTTTCCCTATCAGCGCTTTTCATAAGCCAAGGTTACTCTCTTTATTACGCAGCCGGCGGAGCTGCCTTTGGATCCTTAACCGGAGGCCTTGTTTCAGCATTCATTCTCGGACTTTACTATCTTAAAAGCAGGGACCAGGGCCCGTTTCGGAAATACAGGCTTGTTTCTCTTATCAAAGAATCATCCTCCATCGCCAAAGCACTCGCAGTACAGGGATTTGCGATAAGCGTGAGCGGGATGCTGCTTATCCTCATGCAAATGGCAGACTCTTTAAACCTGTACCAGTTGCTGGCGAATTCAGGGATCGGGGCTGCTGACGCCAAGGAAGCAAAAGGCATTTATGACAGGGGACAGCCGTTAATCCAGCTTGGCACGGTCGTGGCCACCTCAATGTCGTTGTCACTTGTCCCAGTGATATTAAGTGACACATTAAAAAACAGGACGGAGTCAGTAATACATCATGTCAAGATGTCCCTGCAAATCAGTGTCATTATCGGAACTGGGGCAACAGCAGGACTGATCAGCATTATCCGCCCTGCAAACCAACTGCTGTTTGAAAATACTCAAGGCTCGATGGTGCTGGCAATCCTTAGTTTGATGATTCTGCTTGGTTCTGTCATTATTACAATGACAAGTGTGCTCCAAGGGCTAAACTACTCTGTTTTTCCGGCTATGGTCATTATGCTGGGCTTTGGACTTAAAATGATGTTTAACGTCCTGCTCGTCCCTCAATTTTGTACGGTTGGAGCAGCTGCTGCTTCAATTATGTCGATGGCTGTAATTCTACTGGTGTTGATGGCGAAGCTAAGGATGGTCATGAAAAAACGCATTCTTCCACTATCTTTCCTTCTGAAGGTTTTTCTTGCAGC
The DNA here is from genome assembly GCF_002860205.1 of Bacillus sp. T33-2. Lineage (GTDB taxonomy): Bacteria > Bacillota > Bacilli > Bacillales > Cytobacillaceae > T33-2. The sequence goes on along the minus strand of NZ_PGVB01000038.1, from coordinate 22,294 downwards.
ACTGTCAATGGCTGTCTTTTTAGCTATTTATTTGCGCATTACCGGCTTTCTTTATGTCTGCCTCGATTCAGCCCGCTTCGCCGCGGCTGTCCAAGGTCTGACTGCCGTGTTACTGGGCGGCTGTTTATATTTGCTGATCATTATAAAAAACAGGATATTGAGCGAGCAACAATTGTTGGTGCTTCCATTTGGAGGCAGGCTTAGATTTTTATTGCCAAACAGGAGGAGTCAGGATAAATCATGAAAGAAATCGTTATAATCGGCCTTGGTGCAGGTGACCTTGACCAAATGCCTTTAGGTGTATATAAAATGATAACTAAAGAAGCTAACGTATATTTACGTACGAAAGAGCATCCGGTCATCGAGGAACTTCATGCACAAGGCTTCGTATTTAACTCTTTTGATTACATATATGAAAAACACAGCCAGTTTGAACAAGTGTATGAAGAAATCAGTGAATCTCTGCTTTCACTGGCCGACGCAGGGCGGATCGTATATGCGGTACCGGGACATCCTCTGGTAGCGGAACGGACCGTCCAATTGCTCCTCGAAAAAGGACCGGCGCGTAATATTTCGATAAGATTGGCGGGGGGACAAAGCTTTCTTGACGGCATGTTTCAGGCTTTGCGCATTGATCCGATTGACGGATTTCAGCTTCTGGACGGAACATCGATGCCGAAGCATGGAATCCAGTTTAGCTCTCATACGATTATCGGCCAGGTGTATGATCAATTTGTTGCATCTGAGGTAAAGCTCAATTTGATGGAGAAGCTGCCGGATGAATATGAAGTAACGATCGTTACCGCTGCCGGCAGCAAGGAAGAAAAAATCAAAACTGTCCCATTGTTTGAACTTGACAGGGAGATCGGGATAAATAATTTAACATCTGTGTACGTGCCGCCTGTCAAGGAAGAAAAAATCCTTTACAGAGAGTTCAGCAAACTGCGGGAGATCATCGCAGCTTTGCGCGGGCCTGACGGATGCCCGTGGGATAAAAAACAGACACATCTTTCGTTAAAAAAATATTTGGTTGAAGAGGCGTACGAACTCATAGATGCAATCAATCATGACGATATAGATAATATAATAGAAGAACTTGGGGATGTTCTCCTCCAAGTGATGCTGCATGCCCAAATTGGAGAGGATGAAGGGTTTTTCGTAATTGAGGATGTCATTGAAGGAATTTCATCAAAAATGGTCCGGCGCCACCCGCATGTTTTCGGAGCCGTACAGGTGCAGGATGAAGAAGATGTCCTGCGGAACTGGCAGGAAATTAAAAATCAGGAAAAAGGGCAGGAAAGCGCTTCTCTTCTGAAAGGTGTCGGTAAAGGACTGCCAAGTTTGCTTAAAGCGTACAAGCTCCAAAAGGAAGCGGCAAAAGTAGGATTTGACTGGGAGGATATTGCGCCAATCTGGGATAAAGTAATGGAAGAAATCGATGAATTTTCACATGAAATGAATGATGCAGGAGAATTTTCAAATCTGCAACTCGAATATGGAGATTTGCTTTTTGCCCTTGTCAATGTCGCACGTCATTTTGAGATTGATCCGGAAGAGGCTTTGTTCCAGGCGAATGAGAAATTTATCCGCCGCTTTGCATTCGTTGAAAAGATGGTCCAGGAAAGCGGAACAGACTTTGATGGGCATAGCCTGGAGCAACTCGATTCTTATTGGGACGAAGCGAAGAAAAGAGGACTTTAGGGAGGTTTTAAAATTCATGAGATTGGATAAATTTTTAAAAGTGTCAAGGTTGATTAAAAGAAGGACTGTAGCGAAAGAAGTTTCTGACCAGGGCAGAATCATGGTAAATGGACAGCAGGCAAAAGCGAGTACAGTTGTAAAAGCCGGAGATGAATTAACCATCCGGTTTGGGCAAAAGCTTGTCACCGTAAAAATTGACAGGGTTCAGGAAACATCACGAAAAGAAGAAGCAGCAGAGATGTTTACGATTATCAAGGAAGAAAAGCTGGGAGACTCATAATATTTGTCTGGGTGTAACCTATTTTTAGCGGTTGGATATAATGGGCTTGTTCTATTTTTCCCATCAGTCACATAGGATGTACAAACAGTGCATTAAAGTGAATGTGAGGGATTGGTATGAGCCAGTATTTTGAATCGAATCCACAAAAAAACAGCTCTCCTGACCATGATGTTGTGATGAGAGGCAGGCGGCTGCTTGAGATTACAGGAGTTAAACAAGTTGAGAGCTTTGATAATGAAGAATTCCTGCTTGAAACAGTGATGGGATTTCTGGCCATAAAAGGGCAGAACCTGCAAATGAAAAACCTGGACGTTGATAAGGGAATCGTGTCAATCAAGGGAAAAATATTCGATTTAGTATACTTGGATGAACAGCATGGGGAGAAAGCTAAAGGTTTCTTTAGCAAGCTGTTCCGATGACACTTTCTACCCAGTTTCTGACAATGCTTGCCATGATCGGAATGGGGTGCTTTTTTGGTGCGTCGCTTGATACGTACAATCGCTTTTTAAAACGTTCTAGGCGAAAGCACTGGATGGTCTTTATTAACGATATACTGTTCTGGCTTTTTCAGGGATTATCCGTTTTTTATGTATTATTTTCGGTTAATCTGGGCGAACTTAGGTTTTATATTTTTGTAGCCCTGCTGTGCGGATTTGCCGCCTACCAGAGCCTGCTGAAACGAATTTACTTAAAAATATTGGAAGTCGCAATATCGGTTGTCGTTTCGGTGGGGAATGCCGGCATCACATTTTTCAGACTGTTGGTCATAAGGCCTCTTCAATTGCTGGTAACCCTGGTATTTTCATTATTCATCCTGATTGGAAGAGGCCTGTACGCACTGTTGAAAATTTCTTTATCGATCGTTTTATGGACTGTCAAAATTATCTGGAAGCCGTTTCAGGCGTTCTTTTTATTTTTATGGGCACTTTTGCCGAAAAGGATTAAAAAAATCGTCGAGAAGTTATATAATAAAATGGCAGGAATTATGGTCCGTATAAAGAATTATGTTATTAATATAGCCAACCGGATAAAAAACATTAAGTCATGAGGAGGGTTGCGGAGAATGGGTGCCATCAGGAAAAGGAAAATTGCAAAATTGGAAACTAAATATGTGCAGCAGCAGGAAATAGCAGGAATTGCAGAAACCAGGAAACGTAAAAGGTTATTCAGGCGCCTCGCGATCTTTTTTGTTTTCGCTTCCGTTATATCTGTCTTAATGGTATCCACTTTTATTTCTCAGATATCCGCCCTGGAACAAAAACAGTCTGAGAGAAAGAAGCTTGAGCAACAGATGGCAGGGTTGGAAAAGAAAGAACAGATACTTAAGGAAGAAATTATCAAGCTGAATGATGATGAATATATAGCCAAGCTGGCCAGGAGTGAGTATTTCCTTTCAAAAAAGGGTGAAATTATCATTAAGCTGCCTGAAGGAAAAAAGGAAACAACATCCCAATAGGCGCCGTATTGACACTCTTTTTCCCGATTTTGTATAATATAGTGTAAGTCTGATTTTTTATATCTTTAAGGAGGCAAAATCTTTTTATGTCAATCGAAGTAGGCAGCAAGTTACAAGGTAAAGTAACAGGCATTACAAATTTCGGGGCGTTTGTGGAGCTGCCGGATGGCTCGACGGGACTGGTCCACATTAGTGAGGTTGCTGATAACTATGTAAAAGATATCAACGACCATCTAAAAGTCGGCGACCAGGTGGAAGTCAAAGTGATCAACGTTGAGAAAGACGGGAAAATAGGTTTATCGATCAAGAAAGCAGTAGATAGACCGGAACGGCCTGCCCGACCAGAAAGATCCGATTCAAGGCCTTACGCTGGGCGTCCGCGACAGGGCAGAGGAAATGATAGCCGCAACCAACGCCCGGAAAACTTCGAATCAAAAATGGCAAAATTTTTAAAGGATAGTGAAGACCGTCTTTCGTCGCTAAAGCGCAATACAGAGTCAAAACGCGGTGGACGGGGTGCCAGAAGAGGTTAACTTGCTGCTGAGTTGAATATAGATGACATCATTTTTTTCATATAAAGACAGGCCGCTTCAGGCTTGTCTTATTTATTTTTTTAAAAAAAGAGTGCCCCAGCCGGGGCACTCTTTTCCTCTTTTAATAGCGGCGGAGGGGATCGAACCCCCGACCTTACGGGTATGAACCGTACGCTCTAGCCAGCTGAGCTACACCGCCAAAAATTGTCCTAATATTTTAGGCACAACAAATATAATACATAGATATTGAATAAGTGTCAACATAATTTTTTAGGGATCGTTTCGGTTATAAGAAAGGATGGAAACCGCCGGGGGATGAGACGGCAGGAGTGAATTTGCTGGCAAAGGGATAATTGGTGGACGAGGAACAATACACCATTAAATCCTTGTCCGTTTTTGCTATAAAAACACATGTTTATAAAAAATGCCCTCGGGGAAAGCGTCGAACAAAACTTTTTGGCTTGTCTGCGTTTTTGACAAACTTTTGAACACCCCGCTTTTATAATTGTGTGCAAACCTAAAATAAACGGGGGAGTGAAGCCCAAAATGCAACGAGTTGAAAAGAATATAATTCAACCAATCGGGGAAGTCCAGTTTGAAGGATCACGGATAGACATAACAGGCAGATTAATCAAGCTTCAATCACAAATTGAAGTGTTTTTTCTTAAAAAAGGCTATATATTTCTTTTCATAGGTTTCCTCCTTGGCCGGGCATTAATTTTATCCAAGCTGACGCCATTTGCACTTCCTTTTTTCGCCGCTGTCTATTTTACAAGGAAAGACAGGGCCCCTATTGCCCTGTTTGGCATGGTCGCCGGAGCTGCTACCATATCGGCTGGCAATGCTGCTTATACCTTCAGCTCGGCCTTTCTATTCCTGTTTATGTTCCGGGTATCGAAAAAATGGCTGAAAAACGAGCTGAAGGCACTCCCCGTTTTTATCTTCATGACATTGCTAGCAAGCAAACCATTAGAGACATTGATCATTTACAGACACATCTCGATGTACGAATGGCTGATGGCAGGGGTGCAGGCCAGCCTGGGGTATATCCTGACGTTGATTTTTCTGCAAAGCATCCCTCTGTTAACAATAGGGAATAGGCGACAATCGTTAAAAACTGAAGAAATTGTCTGCGTGATCATCATGCTTGCCTCGGTGATGACCGGAACAATCGGATGGTCTTTATATGATCTTTCAATTGAGCATGTGATGTCCAGATACCTCGTTCTGATCTTCTCTTTTGTGGCCGGAGCCACTGTCGGTTCAACGGTTGGTGTCGTGACCGGACTGATATTCAGCCTGGCAAACATATCGAGCTTCTACCATATGAGCTTGCTTGCTTTTGCAGGACTGCTGGGCGGGCTGCTTAAAGAGGGTAAAAAAGTGGGTGTGGCAGTTGGTCTGTTGATTGCGACTTTACTGATCGGCATGTATGGAGAAGGAGGGGGGACTGTCAGCAAAACACTGCTTGAGTCGTCAGCCGCTATCCTGTTATTCCTTCTTACTCCAAGCTCACTTACTTCCAAGATCGCGAAATATATTCCCGGTACTGTAGAGTATTCAGCAGAGCAACAGCAATACATGAGAAAGATGCGGGATGTTACCGCCCAGCGGGTAGCAAAATTCTCTAATGTGTTTGAGGCGCTGTCCAATAGTTTTGCGTCTATCAATGATCACGCCGGAGAAGAAGAAACAGACAGGGACATGGATTACTTCCTGAGCAATGTTACAGAAAAAAACTGCCAGACATGCTTTAAAAAAGAGCACTGCTGGACAAGAAACTTTAATACAACCTATGAATACATGAGTGAAATTATGCAGGAAATGGATCGGAATGCGGGAATCGTTCCACAGAAATTAACGAGGGACTGGGAGAAACATTGTACCCGATCGAAAAAAGTAATGGAAACAATGCAGCAGCAACTAACTTTCTATCAGGCAAACCGTAAGCTGAAAAAACAGGTTCAGGAAAGCAGGAGGTTAGTTGCAGACCAGCTGTTGGGCGTTTCTGAGGTGATGGGGGATTTTGCGAAGGAAATCCAGCGGGAACGTGAGAACCATCACAAGCAGGAAGAATTGATTCTGGAAGCTCTCCAGGATTTTGGGGTTCAAATAGAACATGTAGAGATATACAGCCTGGAACAGGGAAATATAGATATTGACATGACAATTCCTTATTGCCAGGGTCATGGTGAGTGTGAAAAACTTATCGCCCCGATGCTGTCTGATATTTTAAAAGAAACAATCGTTGTCAATTCCGAAGCATGTGCCTCGTCAGGGAATGGATTTTGCCAAGTAACATTCAGGTCCGCCAAGGCTTATACGGTCACAACAGGGGTCGCCCATGCAGCAAAGGACGGAGATTTAGTTTCAGGAGACAGCTTTTCCATGATAGAACTCGGGGTGGGGAAATACGCTATTGCCATCAGTGATGGCATGGGCAACGGAGAGCGGGCGCATTCCGAAAGCACTGAAACCCTTATGCTGCTGAAGAAGATCCTCCAGTCCGGCATAGAGGAAAAGGTAGCGATTAAGTCTGTTAATTCCATTCTGTCGCTGCGCACGACGGATGAAATTTTTTCTACGCTTGATTTAGCCATGGTGGACCTGCAGAATGCATCTGCGAGGTTTTTAAAAATTGGCTCCACACCGAGCTTTATCAGGCGTGGCAACAAAATGATCAAGATTCAGGCAAGCAACTTGCCGATGGGAATTTTACAGGAGTTTGAAGTAGATGTGGTAAGTGAACAGCTGAAGGCGGGAGATCTTTTGGTCATGATGAGCGATGGAGTATTTGAAGGGCCGAAGCATGTGGAAAATTACGATTTGTGGATGAAACGCAAAATCCTTGAGATGCACACAGAAGACCCGCAGGCTGTAGCAGATTTGATCATGGAAGAGGTGATTCGTTCCAGATCCGGTTCAATTGAGGATGACATGACCGTAGTAGTCGCAAAAATTGACCACAACATCCCTAAATGGGCATCAATCCCTGTAAATACAGCCCGGAAAAGAGCCTGAACTACGTATAAATCCTCTTCTTATCGTCGAAAATGGTAACAAAATTCTTCAATTGGAGGGGATTATATGAAAACGGGCACATTGCGGCAAATACTGCTGATAACTGACGGATGCTCAAACCAGGGGGAGGATCCGGTGGCAATGTCTGCTCTTGCTAAAGAGCAAGGAATCACGATAAACGTCATCGGTGTAATGGAACAGGATGTGATAGATGAGCAGGGACTGAAGGAAATTGAAGAAATTGCCCTTGCAGGCGGGGGTGTCAGCCAGGTTGTTTACGCCCAGCAGCTTACGCAGACCGTCCAGATGGTGACGAGAAAAGCCATGACCCAGACATTGCAGGGTGTTGTGAACCGGGAACTTCAACAAATTCTTGGCGGATCCCAGACCGTTGAAGACCTGCCGCCAGAGAAACGGGGCGAGATAATGGAAGTGGTTGACGAATTGGGTGAAACAGCCGAACTTGAAGTGCTGATTCTTGTCGACACAAGCGCAAGCATGAAGCACAAGCTGCCAACCGTCAAAGAAGCGCTTCTGGATCTGTCGTTGAGCTTAAATGCAAGAACGGGTGACAACCACTTTGCTGTTTTTGTATTTCCCGGGAAAAAGAATGATGTCGAAAAATTACTGGACTGGACACCTAGGCTGGGATCTCTGTCTAGCATATTCCCGAAATTAACGAGTGGGGGGATCACCCCTACAGGGCCGGCCGTTCGGGAAGCTTTATCTTATTTCAAGAATAAAAGATCATTAAGGAGCCTGCTGTCAGGTGATGATGAACCATTCTTTGAAGAGTCAATCTAAAGTAACCGAAGGTACGGTCATTCAAGGTAAGTGGCACTGCAACCAGTATACAGTGATTAAAGAATTGGGCAATGGCGCGAACGGGATTGTTTATTTGGCGAAAAACAAAAATCAGCAGGTTGCACTCAAGATGAGTGATAATGGGTTATCGATTACATCTGAAGTAAATGTGTTAAAATCGTTTGCCAAGGTCCAGGGATCTGCCCTAGGGCCTTCTTTGCTGGATGTGGATGACTGGGATCGCAAATCCGGGAAAATTTCTTTTTACGTAATGGAATTTATAAAAGGGCCGGATCTTCTGACATTCATAAAGAATAAAGGATCAGCCTGGACAGGGGTTGCCATCCTGCAGCTTTTATCTGATTTGCAGCTTCTCCATGAAAACGGCTGGGTGTTTGGGGACCTGAAGCCTGATAACTTAATTGTCACCGGCCCACCGGCGCGGGTGAGGTGTATAGACGTCGGAGGGACGACCCAAACAGGCAGGGCGATCAAAGAATTTACGGAGTTTTTTGACAGAGGGTATTGGGGCCTTGGCAGCAGAAAGGCTGACCCAAAATATGACTTGTTCGCCGTTGCGATGATCATCATCAACACTGCCTATCCGGGCCGCTTTACCAGGATGGGCGGGGGGATTGAGCAGCTAAAGGGTATGATAGAAAAGAAACGCGAGCTGCAAATTTTTAAAGATGCCATAATTAAGGCTTTAACAGGCAGCTACTCGTCCGCACTGGAAATGCGGCATGATGTATTACATATTATGCAGGGCCAGCAACGATCCGACACCGTAACAAGCATTCAGGCAACTGCCCCCGGGAAACCCGGCAGACAGCAGCAAAATGTTTCAACTCGTTCATATAAGTACAAAAAGAAGAAAGGCCGGGTGCTGGAGACAATTATTATCATACTTGCCATCTCCCTGCTCTACTTTCTCCATATATATAATCAGGTTTTTTAACGGAATTGATGAAACCTTTTATTCCTTTAATCGTACATAAGACTCCGCCGCTTACAGGTGGATTGCATTATATTTAACTGATGAAACGCAAACCTGTTTTACGGTTCTGTTCATTTATTGTTTTCTTTTTGATTGTGGGGAGTGAAAAATGATAAGCTTATACCAATAAAAGTGAAGATCATTAACGATAGATTATTGACTTGCCGTTGGGGAGATGAAAACGCCTGCCGGCTGTAAGGACGAACGTTTATGCTGGACACAAAGGTGAATGCCTTCATTGAAAGAAATTCGTTACAGTTAAAAAATTTATCACTGGCCGTAGGGGTGTCAGGAGGCCCGGATTCTTTGGCATTGCTCCATTTTTTATGGGAAGAGCGGGAGAAGCGGAATCTGCAGATTAATGTTCTCCATGTAGACCATATGTTCAGGGGACAAGAGTCTTATGACGAGGCGTTATTTGTAAAGGATTTCTGCGAACAGCGAAACATCCCATTTTATATGAAGCGGATCAATGTCGCAGAATATGCTGATAAAGCTGGATTGAGTTCTCAAAATGCCGCCCGGGAGTGCAGATATCATTTTTTTGAAGAAATGATGAACTTTTTGGGAGTCCAATACCTCGTTTTGGGCCATCATGGAGATGACCAGGTCGAAACCGTATTAATGAGGTTGACTAGAGGGAGCACGGGAAAGGCAAGAGCAGGCATACCTTTCTCAAGGAGTTTTTCAAATGGCTGTATCATCCGCCCGTTCCTGTGTTTGTCCAAGTCCGAAATTGAAGCCTATTGTGAAGAGAAAGGCCTTGATCCAAGGCGCGATCCGAGCAATGAAAAAGACGCCTACAGCCGGAATCGTTTTAGAAAGAGAGTATTGCCCTTCTTGAAAGAAGAAAATCCTCTCGTCCACGAACACTTCCAGAGGTTCAGTGAGGAGTTGCAGATGGATGAAGACCTGCTGGCAGAATTAACACGCCGGGAAATGAACAAACTAATGGTAAGGGATAGCGGGCAGATCACTATTGAAATAGGGCCTTTTCGGGAAATGCCAATGCCTTTACAAAGAAGAGGGATTAAACTAATATTAAACTATCTTTATCAAGAAAGACCTGCATCCCTGTCCGCATTACATATTGAAAAAGTTTTTTCAATTATATGCAATCCCCATCCATCTGCAACACTTGACTTTCCAAACGGATTAAAAGTCGTTCGTTCATATGGAAAATGCCATTTTCAGCTTAATCCTCCCGAGAGGCAGACCTTTTATTTTGAAATTGACAAGCCTCAGGTTGTACAATTGCCAAATGGCGATGTCATCGATGCAAAGTATGGCGCTGATGCCGAGGAGCTAGCAGCCAGTGCGGATTATTTCTTTATCAATTCGCGGGATATCAGCCTGCCGATCAAGATCCGGACAAGGCAAGCAGGTGATCGGATGACATTGAAGGGAATGGCAGGTTCCAAAAAAATTAAAGATATCTTCATTGACAGTAAAATACCTGTAGCTGAAAGAGATGCCTGGCCCGTTGTGACAGACCCGGCCGGAAAAATTCTCTGGCTGCCCGGCTTGAAGAAGTCCAATGTATCGGGCAGTGATGACACAGGTGAAGCAAACTTTGTTTTAATATATAAAAAAGCATCGATTTCTTCCAGGGGGCACACAAATGATGAGAAATGATATCGAAAAAGTATTGATCACAGAGGCAGAGATACAAGAAAAAATAAAAGAGTTAGCTTCACAATTAACTGAAGAATACAAAGAACGGTTTCCACTTGCGATCGGCGTGTTAAAGGGAGCCATGCCTTTTATGGGCGACCTCCTGAAGCGGATCGATACTTATCTGGAAATGGATTTCATGGATGTATCCAGCTACGGGAATTCAACGGTCTCTTCCGGGGAGGTAAAAATCCTTAAGGATCTTGATACTTCGGTTGAAGGAAGGGACATCTTAATCATTGAAGACATCATTGACAGCGGGCTGACGCTCAGCTACCTGGTTGAACTTTTCCGGTACCGTAAAGCTAATTCCATAAAAATTGTAACCCTTCTTGACAAGCCATCAGGACGAAAGGCAGACATTCAGGCGGATTATGTAGGTTTTATTGTCCCTGATGAGTTCGTTGTCGGCTACGGTCTTGATTATGCAGAGAAATACCGGAACCTTCCATATATCGGGGTTTTAAAACCTGCGGTTTATGCCAAATAATAATTAGGGAAAATAACATTTGACGGTCAGTTTTCAATGGTTGGAACACAAGCTTAATCCTTGTATTTACACAATTTTCTATGATACTATTTAATATAGTTTGTTTACCGTGGGAGGAGGTAAGGGATGAATCGGATCTTCCGTAATACCATCTTTTATTTATTGATATTTTTAGTCATTATCGGTGTGGTCAGTTTCTTCAATGGCAATAACGAGCCAACGAAGCATATAACTTATAACCAATTCCTTCAGGCTCTTGAGGAGAAAAATGTCAAGTCACTATCAGTGCAGCCTGAAAGAGGCGTGTTTGAGGTAAGGGGCGAGTATAAAGGCGGAGAAAAAGAAAATAATTTCCTGACATATGTCTGGAATAACCCAACGACCCTTGACCAAATACAGGGAGCAGCAGATGAAGCCAATTCGGCAATTGAAATACTCCCTGCAAAGGAAACAAGCGGCTGGGTTACCTTTTTCACTTCCATCATACCGTTTATCATTATCTTTATCCTGTTCTTCTTCCTTTTGAACCAGGCGCAGGGCGGCGGAAGCCGGGTTATGAACTTCGGTAAAAGCAAGGCCAGGCTTTATAATGAGGAAAAGAAGAAAGTAAGGTTTAAGGATGTAGCCGGAGCGGATGAGGAGAAACAGGAACTTGTTGAAGTTGTTGAGTTTTTGAAAGACCCTCGCAAGTTTGCTGAACTCGGCGCCCGTATACCAAAAGGTGTGTTATTGGTAGGACCTCCAGGTACAGGTAAAACATTGCTTGCACGTGCTGTCGCCGGGGAGGCTGGAGTGCCGTTTTTCTCCATCAGCGGATCCGACTTCGTTGAAATGTTCGTTGGTGTTGGTGCTTCCAGGGTTCGGGATTTGTTTGAAACAGCGAAAAAGAATGCACCTTGTATTATCTTTATAGATGAAATCGATGCGGTTGGGCGTCAGCGTGGTGCCGGTCTCGGCGGCGGGCATGATGAACGGGAGCAAACCCTGAACCAGCTGCTTGTTGAAATGGATGGATTCGGAGCCAACGAAGGCATCATTATCGTGGCTGCTACAAACCGTCCGGATATACTTGATCCTGCATTGCTGCGCCCTGGCCGTTTTGACCGCCAGATCACGGTTGACCGTCCTGATGTCAATGGGCGTGAAGCGGTACTGCATGTACATGCACGCAACAAGCCGCTTGATGAATCAGTTAACTTAAAGAGCATTGCAATGCGCACTCCAGGGTTTTCTGGAGCGGATCTTGAAAACCTTCTTAACGAGGCTGCACTTGTTGCGGCGCGACAAAACAAGAAAAAGATTGAAATGGAAGATATTGATGAAGCAACAGACCGTGTTATTGCTGGTCCTGCCAAGAAAAGCCGCGTCATTTCAGAGAAAGAACGTAAAATCGTTGCTTTCCACGAAGGCGGCCATACAGTTATCGGCCTGGTTCTTGACGAAGCTGATATTGTGCATAAAGTTACAATCGTGCCGCGCGGACAGGCCGGCGGTTATGCAGTAATGCTTCCGAAAGAAGACCGTTATTTCATGACAAAGCCGGAACTTCTCGACAAGATCACAGGGTTGCTTGGCGGCCGTGTAGCTGAAGAAATCGTCTTTGGTGAAGTGAGCACGGGAGCCCATAATGATTTCCAAAGGGCAACAGGTATCGCCCGCCGCATGGTCACAGAATTCGGCATGAGTGAAAAGCTTGGACCGCTTCAATTTGGCCAGGCACAGGGACAGGTATTCCTGGGACGTGATATTCATAACGAGCAAAACTATTCGGACGCCATTGCGTATGAAATTGACCTTGAAATCCAGCGCATCATCAAGGAATGCTATGAAAGAGCGAGAAAAATCCTGACTGAAAACCGTGCGAAGCTGGATCTGATTGCCAATACTCTATTGGAAGTTGAAACGCTCGATGCTGAACAGATCAGGTATCTCGTTGACCATGGCCAGCTTCCTGACCGGAGCGCTGTCGACACGAAAAAGGTTTTAACTGATGGCAGTAAAGATAACGACGTGAAAGTCACTATCAATACGAAAAAGGATGAAGAAGCGCAGTCCGCAGGCAATCCGGAAAATGATTCTCCTGTGACAGATATCGATCCTCTCAATCCAAATGCTAGTGACAAACCAAAGCAATAAATGTGAGAGGCGCTCTTTTCAGGGCGCCTTTTTCTTTTATGTTTAATTACAACAGCCTGTTCAGTTGGAAAACGCTCAAACCTGATTTTATTCTGATATTACAATGCATATGTTATGATATTAGTTAGTGTTTGTGAGTGGAAAAACTATTTATAAAAGTGGTGAGAAGCTTGATTTTTGTCTTTGACATTGGAAATACAAATATCGTTTTAGGGGTTTACGAACAGGAACAATTAAAGCACCATTGGCGAATTGAAACAAACCGCCACAAAACAGAAGATGAATACGGAATGATCATAAAATCCCTGTTTGACTATGTGGGGCTTAGTTTTAAAGATATCGATGGCATTATAATTTCGTCTGTAGTTCCTCCAATCATGTTTGCCCTTGAAAGGATGTGCCAGAAGTATTTTCATCTCAAGCCGTTGGTAGTTGGGCCTGGAATCAAAACCGGGCTTAATATTAAATATGAAAACCCAAGGGAGGTGGGTGCTGACCGGATTGTCAATGCGGTTGCTGCAATCCACGAATACGGCAGCCCACTGATTATTGTCGATTTTGGAACAGCAACTACCTATTGTTATATCAATGAACAGAAACAATATATGGGTGGGGCGATTGCACCTGGAATCAACATTTCAACAGAGGCCCTTTATTCTAAAGCCGCGAAGCTGCCACGGATTGAAATAAGCCGCCCTGATGACATCATTGGCAAGAACACCGTTGCAGCGATGCAGGCCGGCATTTTGTACGGATATGTTGGCCAGGTTGAGGGAATAGTTAAACGGATGAAAGCAAAAAGTGAAGCCATCCCGACTGTCATTGCCACTGGGGGGCTGGCAAACCTTATTTCAGCCGAATCAAATATAATAGACGTAGTCGACCCATATTTGACCTTGAAAGGGCTGCAATTGATCTATAAGCGGAATAAGGAACCTATGAAGTGATGCAAATTGGATTACCTACAACAGGAAGGTGCATGATTATGAGTGACTATTTGGTGAAAGCCCTTGCCTTTGACGGACAAGTCCGGGCATATGCAGTAAAATCGACTGACACGGTCGCAGAGGCTCAGCGTCGGCATTATACATGGCCGGTTGCTTCCGCAGCCCTGGGCAGGTCAATGTCAGCAGCAGTCATGATGGGGGCGATGCTCAAAGGTGATGACAATTTAACAGTTAAAGTGGAAGGAGGCGGCCCGATCGGACTTATTCTTGTTGATAGCAATGCAAAAGGCGAGGTTCGCGGATATGTAACCAATCCACAGATCCATTTTGATTTGAATGAGCATGGCAAACTGGATGTCCGAAGGGCGGTAGGCACTACCGGAACCCTAACAGTTGTAAAGGATGTCGGTATGCGCGATTATTTTACCGGACAGGTTCCGATTGTTTCCGGAGAACTCGGTGATGATTTCACCTATTATTTAGTTACATCTGAGCAGGTTCCTTCTTCAGTGGGCGTCGGCGTGCTTGTCAACCCGGATAACACAATCAAAGCAGCAGGAGGTTTTATTCTTCAGTTAATGCCGGGCGCTACCGAAGATACTGTAACGGCGATAGAGAACAGGCTCGGGACAATCGAGCCGATTTCTAAACTCATCGATAAAGGGCTGACGCCGGAGCAAATTCTTGAAGAACTGTTTGGAAAAGGAAATGTGAAATTCCTTGAGACACTCCCTGTCTCATTCAGCTGCAATTGTTCAAAAGACCGATTTTCAAATGCAATTGTCAGCCTTGGCATGGAGGAAATAGACGATATGATTGCCACGGACGGTCAGGCTGAGGCTCAGTGCCATTTTTGCAACGAAAAATATATTTTCTCAAAAGAGGAACTTGAAACATTAAGGGCAGAGGCTAAATAAAATTATCAATCTGGGGGAAAAGAAGTTGGAAAAAAAGCACCTCTGGCTCGTGATTGCAGGATTAGTGGCACTTAATTGCCTGACCGCCGTGTATTTTCTGGCCGGGCCTGGGAAGGCTGTGAGTTCAGGGCTTTTTGGAAACGGAGAACTGGTTGCTGAAGTTGGCGGACAAAACATATCCCGCCAGGAATGGCTTATGGAGCTTGAAGAGAGATACGGGGAAGAAACGCTGAAGGATTTGATCGACCAGCGGGTAACAGAGCAGATGGCGGAAAAATATGATATTAAAGTATCTGAAAAAGCGGTCGAGCTAGAATTGGCCTGGTTAAAAACAATGTACAACTCTTTGGAGGATGGAAGCCAGGGAGAAAGGGAGTGGAGGCAGCAAATCAAGCACAACCTTCTGCTTGAAGAGCTGTTAACAAAGGATGCCGCTGTTTCTGAAGAAGAAATGAAGCAATACTACGAACAGAACAAAAGCATGTTTAACATTCCAGATGCATACCATCTGTCCCAAATCGTTGTTAAGACAAAGAAAGAAGCCGACCAGACGATTAAAGAACTTGAGCAAGGATCAAGCTTTGCTGCATTGGCGATGGAAAGGTCTATCGATGAATTTTCCGCCAATAAAGGCGGTGACCTAGGATATGTCACTTGGGAGGATGACCGCTTCCCTCCGGAAATAATCGAGGAAGCACAAACCTTAAAACGAAAGAAATGGACGGATCCGATCAAACTTGAATCTGGCTACGCAATCCTGTTTTTACACGAAAAACTGAACGGGAAAGAGTACAAGTTCAAGGAAGTAAAGGACCAGATACGCAGACAAATAGCCCTCGAGCAGATGGGTGTACCGGTATCAGCCCAGCCGTTCTGGGCCGAAACCGGAGTGGACTGGTTTTATGGCAGCAAAGAAGAAAAGTAATACGAACATAGCATGAGTCTCTCCAGGGCTTGTGCTTTTTTAATCCGCCCCTGTTAATAAAAGGTTTATAAAAGTAGAATATCAGCTAGAATTTTAAGAATAGAATAAAATAATTGACATCGCACGTGTAGATTGATACATTTTAATAAAACCAATAAAATTACTCGGATTAATGAGGAGGATTTACAATGGCACGTATTGCAAACTCAATTAACGAATTGATTGGACAGACACCCATCGTAAAATTAAACCGGCTTGTGGATGAAAACAGCGCGGAGGTTTACCTGAAACTGGAATACATGAATCCGGGCAGCAGTGTAAAAGACCGTATTGCTTTGGCCATGATTGAGGCCGCAGAGGAAAAAGGCTTACTGAAACAGGGAGACACCCTTATTGAACCGACAAGCGGAAACACAGGAATTGGCCTGGCGATGGTCGCAGCAGCCAAGGGCTATAAAGCAATCCTGGTCATGCCTGAAACAATGAGTTTGGAGCGCCGCAATTTGCTCCGTGCTTACGGTGCAGATTTAGTGCTCACACCTGGCCCTGAAGGAATGGGCGGAGCGATCAGGAAAGCAACTGAACTGGCAGAGGAGAATGGCTACTTCATGCCGCAGCAATTTAAAAATGAAGCCAATCCTGCTGTTCATGAGAGAACAACAGGCCAAGAAATTGTCGAGCAGATGGGTGACCAGCTGGATGCGTTCATTTCCGGGATTGGAACAGGCGGAACAATAACCGGAGCTGGCAAAGTGTTGCGTGAAAAATATAATGGCATGAAAATTGTTGCTGTGGAGCCAGCCGATTCTCCTGTACTCTCTGGAGGAAAGCCCGGACCACACAAAATCCAGGGAATCGGCGCAGGTTTCGTTCCTGATGTCCTGAATACGGAAGTATATGATGAGGTACTGACCGTTGAAAATGAACAGGCGTTTGAATATGCACGCCGCGCTGCAAAAGAAGAAGGAATCCTTGGCGGAATTTCATCCGGTGCAGCCATCTATGCTGCGTTGCAGGTTGCGAAACAATTAGGAAAAGGCAAAAAAGTTCTCGCTGTCATTCCTAGTAACGGGGAACGCTATTTAAGCACACCGCTTTACCAATTCGAAACAGAATAAATCAGGAAAGGGGCGGCCGAGTGCTCGCCTCTTTTTTAATGGATTCTCCTCCATGCCACAGCTTTCAAAACTGTGGTATTTTTTGCGCAATAAATCGCATTTATTATGGATAACAAATGAAAGGCTTGTCCACATCATGTATGATGGATAGGAGAAGCTGTCAGCTGCAGAATAAGGATTATATCCAGGAAATTCAGCAGCAAAGATTTAGTTTTGGAGGAAGATTCACGATGGCACGGTTGAACAATAAAGTAATACAGGCAGGGCCATATACGCTGGATTACAGCGAAAAAACACTTGTTATGGGAATTTTAAACGTAACGCCTGATTCCTTTTCAGACGGAGGAAAATTTAGCGGTACGGACCTCGCGGTAAGACGGGCTGAAGAAATGGTGGTGCAGGGGGCTCATATTCTGGATATAGGCGGTGAATCAACCCGGCCGGGGTTTCAGCCTGTTTCCCCGGAAGAGGAACTGGAACGCGTCCTCTCCGTTATTGAAGCAATCGCGCAAAAAGTTAACGTTCCCATCTCAATCGATACGTATAAGGCAGAAGTAGCCAGAAGATCTATTGAAGCAGGGGCACATATCATCAATGATATATGGGGAGCTAAGGCAGATCCGGAAATGGCATCTGTCGCCGCTGACTTAAATGTTCCCATCATCCTGATGCACAACCGGAAAAATCGGGACTATCGAGTATTCGTCAGGGATGTGCTGAGCGATCTGTATGAAAGCATAATGCTTGCCAGGAATGCCGGGGTAGAAGACCAAAATATTATATTGGATCCGGGCATTGGTTTTGCAAAAGACTTTGATGAGAATTTAGAAATGATGCGGAACCTTGATAAACTGGTTGCTCTCGGTTATCCTGTTTTATTGGGTACGTCAAGAAAATCTCTCATTGGCAATGCCCTGAGCCTTCCGGTAGAAGAACGGATGGAAGGGACAGGAGCCACCGTTTGCTTTGGTATCCAGCAGGGCTGTCAGCTGATAAGGATACATGATGTGAAGGAAATGGCCCGCATGGCTAAAATGATGGACGCTTTAATGGGCAAGGAGGTTCATGATGGATAAAATATCAGTCAACCAAATGGAGTTCTATGGCTACCACGGAGTTTTCCCCGAAGAAAACCGGCTGGGCCAGAGGTTTGTCGTTGACCTGGCAGTTGAACTCGACCTTAAAAAGGCTGGTACAACAGACCTCCTGGAAGATTCCATCAATTACGCTGAGCTGTACAATCTATGTAAAGAAGTAGTCGAGGGAGAAACATACAAGCTGCTTGAAACAATCGCCGAAACGATATCAGGGCGGATCTTAACGCAATATCCGATGATTTACGTCTGCCACGTAAAGGTTATAAAACCCGACCCTCCAATTCCAGGACATTACCGTTCGGTAGCGGTAGAAATTACAAGGAGTCGATAGAGTTGGAAAACCATGCGTATATTGCTCTCGGTTCTAACATGGGGAACAGGTTTGAGTATTTAAAAAAAGCTGTTTTGCTGCTTCATTCCGATGAAAAAATAAAAGTGGAAGTTACTTCTTCTGTATACGAGACCGACCCGGTTGGTTATACAGAACAGGATTTGTTTCTTAATATGGTAGTCAAGGTATCATCAGTGTTACAACCCCAGGACTTACTGGATGTGTGCCAAAAAATCGAACTGGAACTTGGGAGAAAAAGGGAAATAAAATGGGGTCCGCGCACAATAGACCTTGACATTTTGTTGTATGATCAAGACAATATTGAAACAGAGAAGCTTATGGTTCCACATCCGCGGATGCAAGAACGAGCTTTTGTCATCATTCCATTATTGGAAATTTGTCCTAACATCACAGTGCCGACGATGGAGAATCCTCTTAATAGCTTTTTAGCCAGTTTACCTAATAAAGAAGGAGTACGAATATGGAAGCAGAAAAATGGGGAAGACGTATTCGCGCTTTTCGAAAACTGAAAGGTTTTACACAGGAGAGTTTTGCAAAAGAATTGGGTGTTTCTGTGTCTATTTTGGGTGAGATAGAGAGAGGCAACCGGATGCCGACGGAACATCTTATTTTGCAAACGGCCTTTCTATTAAACGTCAGCATAGAGGAACTTGCTCCGTCAGAGGACGGTAATATAAATATACAACCTGGAAGAGGGAGGTAAAACGATGCTTAAAATAGGCGATATTCAAATGAAAAATCCCGTCGTACTCGCGCCAATGGCAGGTGTCTGTAATTCCGCATTCCGTCTTACAGTAAAAGAATTTGGGGCGGGCCTTGTCTGCGCTGAAATGGTCAGTGACAAAGGCATTATTTTTCAAAATGAAAAATCAATGGATATGCTTTATATTGATGAAAGAGAAAAGCCGTTGAGCCTGCAGATTTTCGGTGGTGAGAAAGAAACACTGGTACAGGCTGCAAAATATGTAGACAAGAATACGAATGCGGACATTATTGACATCAATATGGGTTGTCCCGTTCCTAAAATTACGAAATGCGACGCTGGCGCAAAATGGCTGCTAGATCCAAATAAAATTTATGAGATGGTTTCAGCTGTTACCGATGCAGTAGAAAAACCAGTAACAGTGAAAATGCGCATGGGCTGGGATTCCGACCATATTTATGCTGTGAGGAATGCCCAGGCCGTAGAGCGGGCCGGCGGAAAAGCCGTCGCACTGCATGGCCGTACCCGCGTTCAAATGTATGAAGGAAAAGCAAACTGGGATATTATCCGTGAAGTGAAGCACTCGGTGAACATTCCTGTCATCGGAAATGGAGATGTCCAAACACCGCAGGATGCCAAGCGAATGCTTGATGAAACGGGAGTTGACGGCGTCATGATAGGCCGTGCCGCGCTCGGGAATCCTTGGATGATTTACAGGACTGTTAAATTTCTTGAAACAGGCGAACTCATGGGAGAACCATCTGTACGTGAGAAAATTGATGTATGCATTCTGCATCTTGACCGCCTGATCGCCCTGAAGAATGAAGATATCGCAATCCGTGAGATGCGCAAGCATGCCGCGTGGTATCTGAAAGGGATCCGCGGAAACGCCAAGATCCGCAATGCTGTCAATGAATGCACTACACGTGACCAACTGGTTACGCTACTCACCAATTATGTATTTGAAGTTGAACAAATCCTGGAACAAGAGTCACAGGCAGTATAATTGACATTGCCGGGCACTTTTTCTATAATACGTTTGTTATTAACAGCAGCTGCCAGTGAACAAAACTGGCAGTTTTTGTTCTATTTAGTGATTTATGATGTCTGAAGCCACTGAATTGTGTAAAATAATAAAAGTATATATAGCCGAACTACATAAATACATTTTTTATAATGGAGTTGAAAATAAATGAGTCATGAAGAATTAAATGACCAGCTAATCGTGAGACGGCAAAAAATGAACGCACTTCGTGAAAATGGTTTAGATCCATTTGGCAAACGTTTTGAGCGCACGCATTTGACCGGGCAGTTGGCCGCTGAATACGGAGAACTGGAAAAAGAGGATATAGAGGCGAAAAATGTTTCTGTAAAAATTGCCGGCCGTATAATGACAAAACGCGGCAAAGGGAAGGCTGGCTTTGCCCACATTCAGGATTTGACAGGGCAAATCCAGATTTATGTCCGTCAGGATGCTGTCGGGGAGGAACAGTACCGCGTTTTTGACGAAGCTGATTTAGGAGACCTTGTTGGTGTTGAAGGGACCCTGTTCAAAACAAAAGTGGGTGAGCTCTCCATTAAGGTGCAGGATTTTGTTTTCTTGACAAAAGCCCTTCGTCCGCTGCCTGACAAATTCCATGGCCTGAAAGATGTTGAGCAACGCTACCGCCAGCGGTATCTAGACCTTATTATGAGTGATGAAAGTAAGCATACGTTCGTCACCCGCAGCCGTATCATTCAATCAATGCGCCGATACCTTGATGATCATGGTTACCTTGAAGTGGAAACACCAATGATGCACTCTATCGCCGGCGGTGCGTCTGCGCGTCCATTCATTACACATCATAATGCTTTAGATATGACTCTCTACATGAGGATTGCCATAGAGCTTCACTTAAAGCGCCTGATCGTGGGCGGCCTTGAAAAGGTATATGAAATTGGCCGTGTCTTCAGGAATGAAGGAGTTTCAACCAGGCATAATCCGGAATTCACAATGATTGAACTTTATGAAGCTTATGCTGACTATCGTGATATCATGTCCCTTACTGAGAATCTGATTGCCCATATCGCGCAGGAAGTACTGGGAACTACGACCGTTAAATACGGTGATTATGTGGTGGATTTAAAACCTCAATGGAAAAGGCTCCACATGCTCGATGCTATTAAAGAACACACAGGTGTGGACTTCTGGAAGAATATGATCAAAGAAGAGGCACAGCAGCTTGCGAAAGAGCACGGAATCGAAATCACCGATCATATGCAATACGGACATATTGTAAATGAGTTTTTTGAACAGAAAGTAGAAGCAAAACTTATCCAGCCTACATTCATTTATGGGCATCCGGTGGAAATTTCTCCATTGGCGAAGAAAAATGACGAGGATCCTCGTTTTACCGACCGGTTTGAATTATTTATTGTAGCCCGTGAGCATGCGAATGCATTTACCGAGCTAAACGACCCTATCGATCAGCGGGAGCGGTTTGAAGCTCAATTGAAAGAAAAAGAACAAGGTAACGATGAAGCGCACGAAATGGATGAGGATTTCATTGAAGCGCTGGAGTACGGAATGCCTCCAACAGGTGGGCTTGGAATCGGGATTGACAGGCTTGTCATGCTTCTGACCAATTCTCCGTCCATCCGCGATGTATTGCTGTTCCCGCTTATGCGCCACCGATAATGACGATTGAAAGCAAAGTGTTTTCCCACTTTGCTTTTTTTTGGTGAAACTTACATATTAATAAGAATAATTTTACTTTGGGCTACTCAAGAAAAAGATGAAAAAACATATTGCCTTAAAGAACTAATGGTGCTATATTAATATCTGTTGCTGCGAACGGCAGTTACAGTTAGAAAAACATGTTGACATCAGGATTCAATCCTGATATCATATAAAAGTTGCTCTTGAAAAAGGCGAACGAATATTAATGAATAAACATGTTGACATCGGGGTGTTATCCTGATAATATATAAAAGTTGCTCTTGAAAATAGAGTTCAACCTAAAATAAAAAACATGTTGACATCGGATCGCTGATCTGATATCATATAAAAGTTGCTTCTAAATTGGAGTGGCGAAATTATCGCTCTTTGAAAACTAAACAAACAAGCGTCAACAAACAATAACCATCATGTTTCTTCTATATGA
>NZ_PGVB01000037.1 GCF_002860205.1 Bacillus sp. T33-2 | reverse complement strand
CATCAGAAACATCTGCAAAGCCAAGCATTTTTGTAGCCATTACAACATCATAGCCACTTTGTTCTTTTGCTTTTAGGGGAACATTAATCAAATTCCACATCTTCTCAAATGGCTTCATCATTGTAAAACGAAAATGATCTTTTCTTTTTTCTAAATCCGTAATCGCAAGTAATTCTTGATATTGACTTAATGTGTCGATTATTTTATAAGTCATCACCATTTCAATCACCTCTTTCGCAAATATTTAGCATTGTAATTTTGAAGTAACCTTATTATTTTCCATAAGGTTTTCCTCGGAGTCAGTTTGATCCAAATGGAATAATACATTTTCTAAGTCTGCAATAATTTGTGTTAAATCATCTTTAATAAAGCTTAACGAAGGTTGTTGGTCTATTAAATCTTTAAGTTTATAACCTGCTATTTTTGATGCAAGTATTTGTACAATGTTTTCTAAGTCTGATTTGGATAACACCAACTGACCGTTGTCATTCTTCTTTGCTTTTAATAAATCCAAATTAGAATAATATCGTATAGATCATTCAGTAAATCCGGTTCTTTTGTAAATCTCTCCCGTTGTAAACAGCGTAATTCACCTCCATATTACAAGGCTAAAGTATTACGCTGCGTTAGTGTCAAATAAATTTACGGATACTGACTCCGATTATAAAAAGAAAACCGAAAGATATTATAGTCTCCGGTTTAAAGTGCCGCTTATACCGCAATATGGCCCTTAACATAAACAAAGAGCACAATTCTTGCTGCGGAATTGCGCCCTTTAATGGAATAACTACACTACTTGATTTATCATTAATGTGGAATAAACGTTTCTTAAACATCATTTATTGATTTTATAATTATCTAAAGCCATTCCGTTATTCCAGATGGATTATAGTTCCCTCTCTTTAGCACTAATCATTTCGTAATTCCCGAAGCATTTGAAAAATTTGACCTCTATGATGCGATTCATGTTCAATCAAATGGTAAACAACCCACTCAGGTGTGACGTCATAATGTTCAAGTACTCTCGGCTTTCGCCAATCCGTTAAGTCCATTGAACGAAAGTGGGAAAGAAATACTTCGCGTACCTTATTAAGGCGGTAAAAATGTTCCTCTATACTTTCTCCCTCCAAGTGAGTTAAATTGCCGTCAGTTCGATGTTCTAAAGGAAATAATGCGCTAATTTCTTGATCCCAATCAGTTCCAAGTACTTCTACATATAACCAATCTGCCTCGATCAATGCAATGTGATACAAGAGTGTCCCAATTGATTGTCTTTCTCCTAATTTCCGGTCAATTAAGCTTTGGCTGGTTCCAGTTAATTCACTTATAAGAGTACGTCGAACATCCTCTAGACACCATAGCCATCGGCCAATCTCTTCTTCATACTCTGGTAATGAAGATACCAGTAAAGTTCTTCTCTCCAACAGATCAACCTCCTCTAATTAAAATATTTAACATTCTATTAAAAATGGATGTTTCCTTCTTTTAAATAAAAATATTCTTCCCGTATTCCACAATCTGACCCTTACCATAAAGAAAGAGCACAGTTCTTGCTGCGGAATTGCGCCCGATAATTGAAGAACGTTATTGAACTAAAGCCTTCCGTTAGTAAAAAATATTATATTTTCACCGTACAAATTTTATAGATGATATGACCATTAACTTCAGTTGTTCCTGTACAGACACCCACTCGCAATTGTTATAAATCGTCCAACGAGGAAACTGTTCATTAGTTCACTTATTTTGCCTCAAAGTTCTAGGGGCTTACTCACCTACCATACCGTCCTTATCATTATCTTGCATATATGGGTATAACCAATCATCACTCGTTATTGGCATACTAAAACCTGCTGCTTTTGCTTCTTTAAGCGTCACCTGTCCATTACCGTTTGTATCAACGCTAGAAATATCACCGTTTGGGTTTGAACTAGTTGAATCAGAAGGCTCACTACCTGTTAAACCGAGTGATGAGTTTACTTCATCAGGGTTCACATTGTCAAATGTATCAACGATTTCGTTACCCATTAAAGTATAGGTATACTGATAACTTGAAGGAATCTGCGTTTCCGTATTCGGATATGTGATAATTGCTTCAAAATTAGTAGCACCACCAGCTTTCCTGAATGAATCTTCCATATAAGCTTGATCACCGTGCCGATTTAGTATGCTATCTTGCGGAGTGATATTATAAGCATTTGATACCCCTCCGAGAGAATCAGCAATGATATGTCCTTCATCTAAAGCGTCACTGTCGGCACCCGGAACCTTTGCCTCATCAGGATAGTACCTGCCGGTCGATAATACTGGTTCGATACTGTCATCCTGTAGGATCATTTCAGCAGCAATGACACGCACTAGTTGCCCGTATTCATTCGTAAAGGCCCAATATTCACGGTCCCCATACCCAATGTCAACCACAACATTAGTTTCACGATGTCCAGACAGATCACCACCATCAACTTCAATAAGATTGTAGCCTGAGAACAGTTCGTTATTTGGTTGGGTGGCAGTTTCCTCCGGAACCGTGGAGTCAGTTTCTTCTTTAGCATTATTATTTTTTTCGGCTGCGACTGCTTTTTGTGTATCCGTTCCTACAACTGTATTGGATGTATCTTCTACGTTGGTACAACCAACCATTAAGGTGATTGTTAAAAGTGAGAATAAAATGTTTATTTTCTTTTTCATTCTAGTACTCTCCTATCCTCCATTAAACTGCCCCGTTTGTTCAATAAGGAATTCAACAAAAGATGCGTTAATCCTTCTGGATCAACGCACCCTTAGTTTAAGTGTACCACTTCACAAAGTTATATCGATTTTAACATATACACATTGAAACTTTTCTTACTCACAATTAGAGCACCTACCATAACAAAAGGTACTCTATACACACGAATCATTAAACTCCTTGTTATTCTTTTCCGCTAAACTCTAAAATATTTAAACCCTCGGATGCTTCTGGTGCTTCAAAAAAATTAGTAACATGAATAAACACCGCTTCCGTGTCAAAAGCTGCTCTTTCAGGCTGTTCGTTACGCCTTTGTGCAATTTGACGTAAGCATTGTTCGTTATTTAAATTAAGGAAAATTAGTTGATGGTTTGCATTGACCTCTGACGCCATATCCAAAAACCACTTTCGCAGTGATTGAGTGTTAGCTGGAAAATCCATGACTACATCTGTACCGACACTTAATATGTTTTGGACATGTTTTTTCACCAATGGCTTGAGTTGTGCTGAGAATTTTAGATAGTCCTCAAATGATTCGACCTGATTGGGATAAAGAGATGAAATCCATTCATCCTCAGACAACAATACCGCATGTTTATCTATCGCCAATTGTTTTGATTTAGTTGATTTCCCAGCTCCCATTTTTCCACAGAAAAAGTATAGCGTCCCCAATTGTTTCATATTTTTTTTACCCCCCGTGCTTTTTTTAGTTTAAACTTTTTACTTCGTTAGTTCCCATGGACATTCTCCTCTTATTAATATTTAGACGTTAAGATTTATATCCAATTACTTATTCTACCAATTTTGTTTATATTCCTTCTTTAACATAACTGCCCCATTAGCACAATAAGAAAAAGCCGTCTCATGACGGCTATTACTCCAGAGAACGAACCTGTAGTGAAGATGGATAACAATATATCATGGAATATAGTTGATATCCTATTCAAACACTTACGAAGCTATCCTTTAACACCAAATCACGTACTGCCTGCTGTAAAGTTCCAAATATCTGTATTAGGGATAAATCGGCTCCGAGCTGAACAACGCTTTGGGCAATTTCGGGTCTTACTCCCGTTACAATAGAACGAACACCAAGCAAACCAAGTACGGCACTAGTTTCAAACAGACATTGGATTACCATTGCATCAAGTTCATAGATGCCTGAAAAATCGCTAATCAAAGTATGGACATTCTGTTCCTGTACTTTTAAAGGCACATGTTCTAAAATATAATTCGCTCTTTCAGAATTGATAGAACCCACTAGGGGTAACACAGCGACCCCTTCCAAAATAGGGACGACTGGAGCTGATAGTGTGTTAATTTCTTTGGACACTTTTTCGAGTGTTCTTTCGAATTCTTTACGCTTTGTTATATCTCTGACGACAGATTGAATTGCTTTTTTATCCTCATACAAAACAGGAGTACAATTTGTTTCTACATCAACTATTGAACCATCAAACCGTCTAAATTGTTTTTCGATAATTCCAGTTGGTTTATTTTCATCAAGGACCGCTTGTGCGTGCCTTACTGTCAGCTCTATATACTCGTCGGGTACGATATCGAATACAGATTTACCTATAACTTCCTCACTGGAAGTGACCCGTAAAAGGTCTAGTCCTGCAGGGTTTATATACTTAAATTTCCCATCTTGATGAATAATAATTGCCTCCGTGGAGGATTCAACGATTTGACGATACAATTTTTCATCCGTATTATTTCCCATGAAAATCCACTACTCCTTATCAAAAGCTGTAAGTTTTCAAACAAGAACATTATACAATAAGTGAATAATTATTGTATTTTATGCCCCTTATCTCTGCTTATTAGTTTAAAATCCTTCTTCAACTAAACTGCCCGTTAGCATAATAGGAGTTCAACAAAAAAGGCGGTTAATCCTTCTTGGATCAAGGCACCGGTTAGTTCAATAAAAGTCTATGAAAAATGGATAACTAAATTCTGTTCTATATTGAATAATAACCTCAATTGGGTGCTCATTATTCTCTTCGGTACTCAAAGCATCCTCCTTTTTAATATACCCTTCGTACCAGATTTGGTTATTATTGTTCTTCTTTAACTCTTCAGCACCTTTGAAGTATATTTCAAAGTCTTTCGTATTGTAATGGTCAAAAATTTCTTTTTCACTCAATTCAGTTAGAATTCTTTTGTATGCAACAAGAGTTGGATAACCGCCATTGCCCCATGGACCACCTCCATAGATAACTCCATAATCAAAATCTTGTTCAATGACTTCTGTTTTTTCAGGTACCTTATACTCCAAAAGTTTGTCTGCGTATTTCCTGCGTAACCATATTCCTGACCAATGAAAACATAAAACATAAATAATACGAATAACCCAACAAAGAGAAATGTAACAGTTATTATCACCTTTACGCTCCGTTCCATAAAAAAACACCGCCTTGATAAAAAAATGCATCAACCCTGCCTGGATTAATGCACTTTTTGTATAAGTATCTTGACTAACTTTAATTCCAAAAGCTAACTGATTTCATTATAAAAACATGCGATTTATACCAACAGTAAGCAGTTCCTAAAAACAACAAACTGAACAGAATAGGATAAGGAATGGCCATCTTTTTTCTTATAAGACGAGGTTTTTTGTATGAACGGGATTTCCTATCTCTTCTGTTAAATCCTTTTTAAAAGACGAAAAGTTGTCATCCAATAAACAACGTATTGTCCTACGCCTAACACCCCTATGCTTAAAATCGGGACGAATATATTTTGGGAAAACATAAAGCAAATGAAGGCAACAACTGGGATTGCAAGACTGTAATAAATATAGACATTACGACAGGCCTTAAAAGTTACCCATTGTTGCCCTTCATCCATGTCTCGAAATTCATATGGGATAAAACTATTTAATTTAATTCTGTTTTTGGGATTTTTATTGTTATGCAATTTAATAAGTAATATCCAAACAAACGCCAAAATTAGAGATATCCAAGAACATATTATTGCCATTGAAGACTGAGTGTACATTAGTAATAATACTAAATCGGCAGTGATTAACATTAGTAAACTAATTGGAAAAATCGGAGAACTTAAAATGGTCCTCAACATAAAAATCAATCCTCCCCTTTTAAATAAAATACTTCCTCTACGGTAACATAAAATGCCTTTGCTATCTTTAACGCCATAGTAACTGACGGGGAATAGTCCCCTTTTTCAATTAAACCAATTGTTTGCCTAGTTACTCCAATTGCATCAGCCAAGTCTTGTTGAGTCCACCTAAAACGTGCACGTAATTCTCTAACTGTATTTTCCAGCATATAGTTTCCCTTCTTAAATTAATTACAATAATTGTAATTGTTTTTTTGCAAAATGTAAATAATCATTTGCATTTTGTAATAAATACTTGCCTTATTGATAAAAAACACCATCAATAATCCAGCAAGTGATAAATAAAAAAATTGAGAAATATTCGTTTATAAAGAACTGTGCCCTTTTTATTTTTATATACAAAAAGCACCGCATTTTGCGGTGCAAATAGTTGTACATATTTCAATACATTATTTATAACAAATGAAGGTTTTGTGACAGGTATCAGAACCCGTTACGCTAATTGGCGAGTTTTTTCTCAACTTAAAAAAGAAATCAGTAAAAGAACGATTGAAACCTATGTCAAACCCGTTACTGAAGTCATCGAGTCAATTCAGATTTATGATCTATTAATAAGCATGCAGAGAAATCGCATCCACATGGCCATATTATTAGATGAATACGGTGGCACAGCCGGTCTGGTGACGGTGGAGGATATCTTGGAGGCAATCGTGGGTGAAATCCGCGACGAGTTCGATGTAGATGAAATACCTGAAATTCAAAAGATAAACGACAAGCATTATATCTTCGACTCAAAGGTCTTAATTGACGAAGTCAATGACTTGATGAAAACGGATATTGAAGAAGAAGAAATGGATACTATAGGTGGCTGGATGCTAACCCAGAATTTCGACCTTAAAAAAGGTGAATCCCTAACCTACGGCGGGTATGAGTTTAAAGTACTTGAAATGGAAGATCACCATATCATTAGGATTGAGGTGTTTCCAGCCAACGCCGACACAAACTAGTCACCACCATCGCTACAAAAAAGCATGTACAAATACAAATGTTACATGCCTTTTAGTAATGTCATCCATCTTCTGTAACTGCCAAGCCTTGTGGAGCGAGATCATTTATTCCTCATCGCCACCGAAAAAAACACTGAATCCTTCCCCGATGTTAAATGAATCTTCATCAACGCCAAGCGCATCCCCGGCTTGCTCCATCATCCCATCCAGATCCAGGCCATCCATTAACTCACTCAGTACCATACCACCTAACACCCTATATTCTAAGAGGTCAGTATTGTCCTTCATTAAAATTTTTCCCTCTTCCTTCATCTCTTCTTGTTTCCTGGAAACTGCTTCAAGAGCGGTCAAAAAATAATAGGTTACGCCATTGTAACTATACGGCTTATCAAACCAAATCCCATTGTTTATAGCTGACCAGTTAAAGCGGGTTTGATTTGTATCTTCTTTTAACCATCTAGCAGCACTTTGAATATTTGGACATTCTGCTACTAGGTATTCCCCTTTATATATGTTCACCGGAATTTCTAAATTGTTTTTGATCTCGGGTCTAATTCTCTCCATTATTCTACCTTCCCTTCATCCCCCTAATCACTTTCAAGAGTACTATTCAAATTCAGCAACAATAGGCAAGTGATCACTACTGTTTATCCAGTCCTCATACCTACCTACTTGGAAATGGCGCAAACGCTTTAAAAAGGTCTGTGATGCGAATACATAATCTAAATGAAATGGGCGTGCAAGATCTTTTCTAAAATAATATGTAGGTAAAAGCTCGTGCCCGTGTTCTTTGGCTAATGAATTATTTTCCAGTTCCAAATCAAATTATTGAAGTATATTTAGGGGAATTTACTTATTTTTTAAAAAAATGATGTTTTTTCCATTTATTTTCTATATAATGGAATTAACAGATACATATACCCGGAATCTAATAAAAAGGAGGATATTTTTCAATCCCCCAATAATTATATTCATTCCCTATTGGACATGGACTCTCAAACAAATATCTAAGGAAGGAATGAAGGCAGATGACTAAAAGGATTTCCTGCTTGATGATTTCGTTTATTTTAATGTTCAGTGTAGTAGGCAGTGTGTTTGCGCAAGGAGTACAAGCCGATTATACCTATTCAAAAGCTTTAGTGAAAGCCGTTCAATTAGACGAGCAGTTTATTATGCCGTAGGTGTTGAAGGTCAATTCGTTGTTTTAGATAAGGTGAAAGCAAAACAAAAGGGTATCTCTACAGAGAGAATAAATGATGCTAAAAACAAAATAAAAGAATACAATAAAATTACAAAAAATGCTCTCGCGATCCAACCATTCATGGAATTTGATGGTGCATCCATCCAGTTTAATGACAAAGCAGCAGAAAAAAATGGTGTTTCAAAACAGCTAATTGAATCAACAAAGTCTGATGTATCCAAAATTAATTCTTACGTTGAGAAAGAAAAACACAATACTGACGATGGATTAGTTCACATAGCCGCGTGTTCGGGTGCAAGTAAATTTGTCGATACATGGAACGGATATGATACCTATTTTGATAGCTGTGAAACAACAAAAATCATAGGCTATTTAACAATAGGGGCTGGTGTAGCTACGATAGCAGCAGCGGTTGCAGCATTCATCTTTCCACCAGCTGGGCTTGCAGCAGGAATTGCTGCTGGTCTTATGGGTATTGGGGCAGGGGCCCTGACTGTAGCGAGTGCAGAGGGGTGCGGAACCAAAGTTAAGTGGATGTTTGACCAGCCATTTTGGACCGGTTCACAATGCTAAAATAGATAAATAGCTCGAAGGGATGAATAAATAATGACATCTTTTGATTTGGCAAAAATTCTTGGGGGAGTCGCTCTAATTTTGATGATTATCAATCTTGTAAGATTGAGTAGAAACAAAATGAAAAAGTCAGATAAATATACTCAACTAACACTTATTTTTATTATAATTACAGTGAACATTATCATCTGGTCAATAGCAGCGGTGAATTCTTGACAGGTAACATTATAGTTTCAACATCCTGAAACCTTCATCATATAGTACTAATAGAGAAAAACCAGTGACAGAGTAGCATCTAACTCCTCTGTATTGGGTTTTCTTGTTTATCAGATTTGGCAAGGTGGAGGTGTGTTATTGCTATATGAGGAATAAATATTTTGGAATACAATAAAAATTGGTTTGTTGACAAACTATTAGCTGATTTAGTTCAATTAGGACTTCAACGAAAATGCGATAGTCTCTAAATTATACCATATTTCCCCTTTATTGTTCTATGCAACCTACTTCCTCATGCTTCTAACTCATTAATTGAATTTAACAGTATTAATAATATCCTCGAATATTTGGATCTGCTGATCATAAATTACAGGATGCGCCCCGAAAGTGAATATGAATGCTTTTCCATCATGCATCACGGTTTTTTGCAATAATTTAATACTTTGATTCAAACTGATTGCTTCATGCCAGTGTAACCCATTCTGATCATAATACCTTTGGTTTTCATATTGATAACCAGTACTACTAGTAACGACCTCTATATACTGGTTAAAACTCATCTGTGAAGGAATAGGTTCAACCACTAGGTTCACGCTGGACTTCATTGCTTGCTGACGCTCTCCAGTTAGTACAATAAGAATTACAAAAAAAGGGTGTTAACTTGCTCGTCAACACTCCTTTTACTTCAATATGCTAATATTTCATTTCATTGACTATTTTTTGCAGCCCTGTTAAATTCCCTTTCCTTAATGTAGAATAATAATCTATATGTTTCTGAACGGCCTTTAAAGCGTTTGTATAATAATCAGGGCCAAAATCTTGCCTAATACTTTCAAGCAAGTATTTATTTGTATCATTATTAAAAGCTCTTTTATATTCTTCTCCATTCATCATAGCAAGAAATATGGTAATAAAAGCCTGTGCAGAACCTTCATTCATGCCTGTAACTTTGTTAATTTCAATTTTCCCCTGATTTCTTGATGTCTTTCCTGAATATACTTTTTTTGCAATTTCGTAAGCACCCTTACTCATCTCCAAAGTAATCTTCAAATCTCCCACCTCTTTTGTATTTTTATACCAATAATATAACACAAAAAATGGGAGTCGAGTTTTAGCAATTTTATCAGTTAAATACTTTCTTTTTATCTTCTATGGTTAAGTGTGGTTGCACTGTCGCTGGTTAAACTAACCTGCCCCGTTTGTTCATGAGAGTTCACTTTCTTGAAATTATAATTCATTTATTAAGCTATAATTCTATAACTCTGGCAATAATTCCTCTTAGAAGCCGAATTAATAGGAGGAATTCACTTGTTATTATCCGAAGCTTGGAATAAGGAAGCAAATAAACGAATTGAGGGTTTCTCTCCTTTTACACTAAAAGCCTATGGATTACAGGCTAGGCTACTAACACTTTATTTCAATGATTCAAACATAATTACTCTAAATACACATAACCTCAAAGATTTTCTGGCGAAAACAGGGAAGGACCTAAAACCCTCAAGTTTGGCACACAGAATCCGATTTATGAAGTCATTGTTCCGGTGGTGCCACGATGAAGGTCATATACCCTTTAATCCAGCTGCCAAGATAAAAGAACCCAAAAGCGGAAAAATATCCCGAAGTTTTTAACCGAAAAGGAAATTGAACTTTTAAGGCAAGCTTGTACTAGTCCAATAGAGATCTATTCGAATTTATGTTTTCTACAGGATGTAGGATCGGAGAGATTGTTTCACTTAATTCTAGTTCCATTAATTGGTCCAATCGCTGATTAATCGTTAGGGGAAAAGGTGATAAGGAAAGGGAAGTCTATTTTAATATACGAGCCGAAATATGGCTTAAGCGCTACATAGACGGTCGCCTTGATACCGACCCGGGCTTATTTGTAACAGAACGGAGGACTCACAGAATGAGCATTGCCCAAATGAGATATGTGATCAAGCGAATATCTGGTCGTGCTCGTATCAACAAGGCTATTCATCCCCATCAACTTAGACATAGCTATGGCACCCACTTACTAAACAATGGAGCACCTGTCGAGGTAAATACAAAGTCTTTTGGACCACGAAAAAAGTGAAATTATGCTCAACTAAACGGGAGGCTGAGACAGGAATTTTATCAGAAATTTTTCTAATTAAGATGAAAAATCTAACAACTACTTTAATTTATATCCAACAGTTCTTTTTAGTTTTTGTCCTGAAATTTAGCAGGAAACCAATAAAAATCAAAGGATTTCCCTGTTTTTCGTGTTAATCTCGGTTATGCCTTGATCATGCGACACAAAAAACGCCGGACACCTTTCGTTTCAAGGGTTTTAGGCGTTTTTAAATACTTTTGATTTTCAGGTCAATTTGCATAACGATTCTTCCACTAACCCGCCACGTTTAACACTCTATTCTAATCAATTGTGAAAACCCATTCTAACTAATTACGCAACCATTCTAATCATTTATGAAAAATCACAACATCAAACAGCCTCACTGCCCCACGTCTTTTCATCCTGGACGAACAGGATGCCGAGCTCGTGATGATCACCTTCATATAGCGCACGCTGGACGAAGCGGATTTGGCCGCTTGTATCCAATACTTCCAGCTTGCAGTGGGCCCTGTTTCGCTGCAATGCTTCATAAAAGCTTTTTTCGTCGTGGATGGATTTTCCGTTCACTTTGGTGATTAGTTCCCCAACCTGCAATGCCATTTTGTTTGCGGGGGATTCCGGAATGATTCCAAGGATCATGACACCATGATTTTTTTTGGAAAAATAAAACGGCAGGCTGCCTTCTTTCAACCGGTGGCTTTGTGTGATTGCTTCACGCCCGATAATCGCAAGGGCAACAGCTGTAATCGACACAATCGGGTACCAATAACCGGCAGCAGCAATAATCAGGATCACAAGGCCAAGCACGGCCACCCGGTTACCCAAGTCCCGGATTGCCTCTTTTGGCAGCATTCCCTGGACTTGCTGATGGAATCCTGCAGCAAACGGCACCAGGAACAACGAATACTGTCCATCCCCACCCGGGAATAGCGGCCACCATGAGATCGGGGCGAGGGCATCCCCCGGAATGATGAGGAACACGGGCAGCATCCATAATCTCTTTACCTCATGAACCCCAACTGTCAAGCCCCGTTTACTCTTGATCAATTTTGGCGAGGTTCCTTTTATGCCATTTCGGCGTATCAAAATCCCTTCACCGATGAGCAGTATGGCAAGCAGCACGGCAATACCAGGAAAAATCGTATCTTGAAGATCCGCAAATTCTTCTGAAAACACAGGCAGGCTCCAATCCTGGCCTGCAAGAAAGATTAACGCAAAAAAAGCGGCCCCGACTGTAAACGCTGGCCCAAGCAGCCGGACTCTTGTAGTCAGGCTCCACAGCAATGTGAAAACAGCGGTTAATATAACAGCGGCAAAAGGAATCACTGTCCCTGCCGCCAATGTCACTAATGAAATGGCAAGTCCTATTACAATTCCGAGCGGCAACAGCTGGCGCAGTTCAAAAAACGCATCCTCCACACGGATGTGAAAATTTTTGCGCTCCCGCTTCACACGCGAAACCCCGATGATGCCCGCCAGAATAATAAGATAATAGAACAAAGGGTGAATAAACATCTTCCCGGTCCCTATCAGCAACTCCCAAAGCCATTCCTTAATCACCCATGCCAACCCCTTTGCATCCAACATTCGTTCAATAGTTTAGTTACACCTATTCTATCAAATCTGCAATTTAAAGCCTATTACTAGTTTTGGAAAATGTGATAAAAGGGGAGCACGAAAACGGAATTTCTGTCTTATAGTAAAAACAGGCTTAAAAGGACGGGTTTCATCCTTTTAAGCCATTCAGTTATCTTGCAATATATTTTAAAGCGGTCTGAAGCTGAATATCATTTTTCTCCTGCTTCATGGCGTCGCGGGCTGCATCTTCAAGGGCGGCGGCTGTTTTCGCGTCGATCACGCCATTCGCTTCCATCCCCTTTTTCTTCTGGAATGCCTTTACCGCTGTTTCGGTGGACTCGCTGAAATAGCCATCCAGACGTCCCGGGGCATAACCGATCCCGTCAAGGATTGCCTGAGCATTTTTTACTTGCTCGTTGTTCATGTCTCTTTGCAACGATTTTTCGATTTGCAGCGGATGCGTTTGAAACAGGCCTGGCTGCTTGACTTCAAGTTCTGGTTCGATGCCTTTATTATGGATCCAGTTCCCGTCTGGAGTAAGCCACTTGAACAGCGTAAGCTTAATATTGCTTCCATCCCCCATTTCAACTGCCTGCTGGACAGTTCCTTTGCCAAATGTCTTTTCACCGATTAAAGGATAGCCGCCAGCTTCCTTCAATGCGCCTGCCAGAATTTCGGAAGCCGAGGCACTGCCTTTGTCAATGAGAACAGCAACTGGATAGTGCTTCGCCTTCTTTAGAGTAGAAAAATAGCGTGTTTTTTCACCGTTTCGCTGCTCGATCTGA
This sequence comes from Bacillus sp. T33-2, assembly GCF_002860205.1. Lineage (GTDB taxonomy): Bacteria > Bacillota > Bacilli > Bacillales > Cytobacillaceae > T33-2. The sequence continues at coordinate 32,813 of NZ_PGVB01000037.1, read as the reverse complement.
TAAATCGGCTTTTTATCAGTGACCAGCTCTTTCAGGATTTCGTCAACGCTTGGCAACAGGCCTCCCGGGTTCCCCCGCACATCAATAATGAGCCCGTCGATGTCTTTTTTCTCAAGGCCTGAGAGCTCCTTATGGAATTCATCAGCTGTTTCTTTTGAAAAAGAGGTAATTTCCAAATAGCCGATCTTTTTCCCATTTTGCTTTTTCACATCTGAATAAACAGTGATTTGCGGAATCTCACCCCGTTCTATCTCGACCTGCAAAGGATCCTTTAACCCCTGCCGGCCAATTTCCAGCCTGACCTTGGTGCCCTTTTCACCGCGGATCTTTGAAGTTGCTTCATAAATATCCAGCCCCTCGACACTCTCCCCGTCAATTTTCAGGATTTGATCATTCGGCTTTAGTCCTGCTTTTTCAGCTGGAGAGCCCTTGAAGGGTGCTACAATCACAATTTTGTTGTCAACCTTGCTTACCTCTGCGCCAATTCCTTCGAAGGTAGATTCTAGTGTATCGTTAAACTGTTTGGAGGTTTCCTTATCCATATAGACAGAGTAAGGATCCTCAAGGGTGGCGAGCATCCCCTGTATCGCACCCTCTGTCAGTTTTTCCTGGTCGACTTTCTCAACATACCGGCTTAAAATCAGTCCGTATGCCTGCTCCATTTTTTCCATGCTGTCCATGTTGACAGCTTCTTCTTCCGCTGCTTGTCCCGGGACTGTTTGCGCCTCCAGCGCCACACCTTCTGTCCGTTCCAGCCACTCCATGCCAGCGTACGTCCCGCCGGCACCCGTCAGCACAGATCCAGCCATTAAAACAGCAATCCATTTCCGGTCCATTGCCATCCTCCCATTCCCACTCTTCTGCTTCCTGCCTGTCCAATCGTCTTCCATGGATGACCTGATACAAACAGTGGAGTACTTGCTGTTTCCATTATATGACGGATCAGGACAGGTTATGAATACTATATAAAGAAGTGCAGCCTCTACTTCCTTATCCCCAAAAAAAGGAAGGCATGTCCCTCCTCCAAATAAATTCATTAAATTTTAAATCTGGTCAATGTCAATTGCAGATCTTCGGACAGCGGGGACAGAGCCAGTACTGATTCAGTTTATATATTGTGAGCTGCTGATTAAGCAATACCCCTATGAAAATATAGACTACAACCTTTGTGGCTTTGAAATATAATAGCCTTGCATGATGGTGACACCCAACTTTTTTGCTGTCAGAAGGTCATCTTTCGTTTCAATTCCTTCAAGAACAAGGTCGGTTTTCGCATGAACAAAGTTTAGGAGGAACTTAATATTCTGCTGTTTTTCCAATGAATCTGTCAATTGTTCCGAGTGGCTAGGATCCAGCTTAATAAAGTCAGGTGCCAGCTGCATGATTTTCTGCAAAGAGGTTTTACAAACAGGGATATCGTCAAACGCAACCCGAAATCCGCTTGACTTCAAAAAAGCCAAACGTGAAAGAAAGATTTCCTGATCCCAATAGTTCTCCTCGATTGCTGCTTCATTTATTTCAAAAACTATCCGGTGTTTTATATCCGGGTAAACATTCAAAAGTCCTTCTATGAAAATTGGAAAATCGTGATGTACAATGGTCGATGGAAAAACATTCACGAAAAGATAGTACTTATTAAGATAAACATAAGGAAATTCCTTGATTGCATTTGATATCGACGCCGTATCAAATTCATATAAAACCCCTTTTTTTCTGGCATTCTCAAAAATGGTCACCGGGTTCATTCTTGGTGCAGTCCGAATAAAAGCTTCAAAAGCGAAAATATTTTCACTTACTGTATCCCAAAGAGGCTGGAATTCACTGTAAAAAGAACGTTCCTTTACTAACTGTGTAATATTTAAAGCACCCATTTTCTTCCCCTTCTCCTTACCTGTTGTTAATACAATTTATGACATTAAAAAACGCCTGCTAATGTCGGTCTGCATGTTCGAAATAGCATCGTTTGAATTTTAAGCCAGGTTTGGCCTATACAGCAGGGAATGCACTACTGTTTCTAATTCGTTTTTCCTATGATAAAAGAACTATACTTTTATAAACATGGTGTAAATTATAGCAATCAATGTAAAATTTTCAATCATTTTCTACAAAATTTCACAAAAAATTTCATATTCTGCTATTTATGATTACAATTAAAACATTTAGAGTACTTTCAGCAAATTATTCGACTATAATAATTACTAGCTATTTAATTCTAAAGGAGCTGTCTTATGCAGAAAATACCGAGGCACAAGCATATTGGCGAAAAAATTAGAGAAGCAAGAAAAATGCGTGGTATGACATTAGGGGAATTGGCCGATGGCATCTGTTCACTCGGGAAAATGAGTAATATAGAAAATGGCCACAGGTCTGTAACGAATGAAGAACTAGAAAGGATTTCTGAAAAGCTTGATTTTCCGATGAGCTATTTTTCCGATCCTGATATTAAAAACAAAATAAAAGAGCTTGAGTATTTTAAACATAAACTCGGGGACCTGATTGGAATAGAGCATTGGGAGTATATGGAAAGTGAGTTAAACAAATTCCATTCAAAAATAGAATCCTAGCAGATCCCAAGCAGGAAAATAGATTTTCATTTCCTGTCAGGAATTTTTTATATGAAAACAAAAAAGTTTTACAAGGCCAAGGAATTGTTCTGTAAGGTTATAGCAACTGAAGATACTAATAACTATAACTTGGTATTAAAACTAAAAGCGTATAATGCCCTAGCCAGCATGTTTTTCGCCGAAAAGAAAATAACAAAGAGCCTTGAGCTTCTAGCTCAAGCATTAAAGCTTTCGAAAGAAACTCCGACCATTACCAAAGAAGAAAGAGATAATATCTATTTCAACCGCTCTATTTTATACCTTTATATAGGTGCAAATATTAAAGCTCTGCAGGACATCAATAAAGTCCAGAACCACATTATTATTCCAATTGAAACACAGTATGTTAAACTCCTCATTAAGCTTTTAGAAGATGAGTTGAACGATGGTATAAATGAGGAATTGCTGTCGCTGAGAGTAAAGATGCAGCAAACCGACCATATGGAAGGGTTGGTGCGGGGATGGGCCCTGACGATTTACGCGATATTAACATCCTGCCCAAATTCGGAACTTGTCGATAGTTCAAAAGAAAACCTTGTGTGTGACCTTACCAGAATAAGCGAATGTGAAAAGCTGAGAGAAAAAAGCTTGGCCCTGCTTCAGTTAGCGATTTTCTTAGATTTAAAGCATAAAGAAGACCAATCATTTATTCAGACTTTAATCAATAAAACAAAACAATTTCAAGTCAGCGACCCTTTGCTAGTCGCAAAGAATCATTATCTGGAGGGGAAATTCATTCAAACATACCTTCATGATGATAGTGGTTCACTGGCTGCCTTTAAACTTGCACTTGAAACATTGGACACCGATTATGATGGGCTATTAAAAGCGGATATTCTGTACGAAATCATTCGTTTAAAAGAACCCGATTACCTGCAGATGCAAGCTTTGGAACTCTACCATAACAACCTTCAAAATAACTTTCTGTTCACACACTTTCATGAGCTGGCCCTTCCGGCTTTTAGATATTAAAAAACAGCTTGGCCCAAATTCTGGGCTAAGCTGTTTTGCATTAACAAGACCTATATTATTGGAAATAATTACACGTTAGTTCAACCTTTATATGGGGAAAAGGAAAAAGAGAGAAGCAATGCCTCTCTCTTGAATTTTGTTATAGTACGATACCAATCGGGTTAATAGCGTTAGACTTGGAAGCATTCCATGAACCTCTGTGAAGTTCGAAATGTAAGTGCTGGCCGTAAGACTGGCCGGTATTTCCCATCGTGCCAATCCGCTGCCCTTTAGATACGACTGATCCACTAGAAGCCATCAGTGCACTCATATGCGCATACACAGTAGTATAGGTTTGGCCATTGACAGAGTGTGCAATAAAAATAACGTTTCCGTAGCTGGATGAGTAATATGACCGGATTACAACTCCATCAGCGGCAGCCACGATCGGTACATTGCCAGATGCCGCAATATCGACTCCAGCATGGAATGATCCCCAGCGCTGCCCTAAACCGGAAGTGATGCGTCCAGCTGCAGGCCTTGTCCAAGTTCCATTGGATACTGGTGGTGCTGCTACAGCAGGCGCAGCGGAACCGCCCCCACTGTTTTGCTGTGCCTGGCGTGCAAGCTCAGCCTGCCGTGCAAGTTCAGCTTGGCGTGCAAGTTCAGCCTGGCGCTGCTGTTCCAACTGGATTGCCTGTTGAATTGCAGCTTCCTGCGCAGCTAAAATCGCATTTTCTTCTTCAAGAGCCAATTGATGGGCATGCATTTGTTCTTCTTCATGCTTAAGATGGCTCATCAACTCATTTTTTTCGGCAATTTGGCCGTTTAATTTCACTTTTAACGCTTCCAGATCCTTCTTCATTTGCTGTAGCTCAGCCAGCTTCGTTTCAACAGCTTTTTGCTTTGACTCAAGTTCTGCCTGGTCCTTTTTGTGCTGTTCGATTATGTCCTTATCTGCCTCCACGATAGCTGAAACAGCATTTACCCGGTCAACGAAATCACTGAAGCTTTGTGCGCCCAACAGTACGTCGAGATAGCTGACAGTACCGCCATTTTGCTGTAAATTGCGGGCACGGTCCTTTAACATCTCATTTCGCTTATTAATGCGCTCAATCAATACGGCAATTTCGCTTTTTAGCTTTTCAATTTCGGCTTCTGTCTGTTGAATTTGTGTGTTTTTTTCCTCAATTTTATTGTTGGCGTCTGTTACTGCAGCATCAAGCCTCTTGACTTCTGCATTGATATTTGCCTGTTCACTTTGGTTTTCACTTATTTTAGCTTTCGTATTGTTAATATCTGACGATAAACCTGAACGTTCCTGTTGGACATCCTTTTTCTGTTCTGTCAAATCTGAAATTTTAGAAGCACTTGCATAATTTAATGAAACTGGGCTTACAAATGACCCCACACTTAAAGTACTGACTACTGCCAGTGAGAGTAGCTGCTTTTTCACGTAATATTTTCCCCTCTCCTACTACATAGTTTCGTAACTTCTTTGTTCTCTGTTGGTGCATCGTCTATTTTTAGGTTAGCAGTACCACCGTGCGATCCGGCACGCTGTTAAACTTTCAAGAATTTCCGGACGGACATAAGGCTTCCCCAGACACCAATTGCTGCACCCATAATGATAAGGACCGCTGATAATTGGTATACAAAAGGATTGAATTCTATCAATTGAATAAAAGGATTATTAACTTTTTCCCGGATTAAATCATACACTTGGTAATATGCCGCGGATACAGCCGCGATTGGAAGGATGGATCCGAGTATTCCAAGCCACAGTCCTTCCAGGAAGAATGGCCATCTGATAAAGCTGTTGGTCGCACCGACCAGCCTCATGATTTCAATTTCCCGGCGCCGTGACATGATCGTAATCTTGATTGTGTTCGAAATCAGGAACATGGCTGTGAACAAAAGCCCGACAATCAGGATCAGGCCGACATTCCGGCTTACCTTGATAAAACTGAAGAGCTTCTCAACACTTCCCTGGCCGTACTCTACTTTGGCCGTATAGTCCATTTGTTCAATTTGCTTAGCAACTTTCATCGTATCGGTTGGGTTTTTCGTCTTTACGACGAATACATCATTTAAAGGATTCTCCTGTTCAAACAGCTGAAGAGTCTCTCCTTCTTCCCCAAAGCTTTTGATTAACCTATCAAGCTCTTTTTCCTTCGGGGAATAGACCATGCTTTTAATGCCTGGAACCTGGTCTATTTGCTGTTTAAGGATTTCTTTATCCTGGTCATTTGCGGCAAGATCGATATGAACCCGGATTTCTACATCCTGTTCAATGTTGGTTGCCACTTTATTCAAATTCATCATAATGACGAAAAAGACACCGACAAGTAATAGTGTAACGGTTACGGCACTGACGGAGGCAAACGTCATCCAGCCGTTTCTGGCAAGGCTCTTGAAGCTTTCTCTGAAGTGGCGCCGCAAGGTTCTAGCTTTCATAGCCGTACTCACCTTTCTGTTCGTCACGGACGATCTTACCGCCTTCAATGGCAATGACACGGTGCTTGATTGTATTAACGATATCCCTATTATGGGTCGCCATTACAACCGTTGTGCCTCTCATGTTGATCTCTTCGAAAGTCTTCATGATATCCCATGAGGTGTCTGGGTCAAGATTTCCGGTCGGCTCATCCGCGATCACTACTTTAGGTGCGTTCACGATTGACCGCGCTATTGAGACACGCTGCTGTTCCCCACCGGACAGCTCGGTCGGCAGCATCCTTGCCTTATGCTTCAAACCGACTAGCTCAAGGGTTTCCATAACTCTCTTTTTAATGTATTGTGGTTCCTCTTCTATAACTTCCATGGCAAACGCGACATTCTCATATACATTGAGGGTTGGCAAAAGCTTGAAGTCCTGGAAGACGACACCGATGTTGCGGCGCAGCATCGGCACTTTGCTTGCCTTCAGCTTGGACAGGTTCACACCATTGATGGTGATTGTCCCTTGCGTCGGCTTCTCTTCCCGGTACATCATTTTGATAAAAGTCGATTTCCCGGCTCCACTTGGCCCTACAACGTACAGAAACTCGCCTTGCTCTATATGAACATTGATCCCGTTTGCAGCAACAACGCCATTGGGATATCTTTTATACACGTCTTGCATTTCTATCATTCTAGTATCACCTTAGTTCGTAAGTCTTATCACTAAGCTACCATTCGACAATTTGTAACAAACCCATTATAACATCAACCACAGGCAAATTGACCCTTAAAAATATTACAGTTTCATTTCAATCTATTATAATACCGGAATTCTTTTCCTCTATAACCTCAATTCCCCATTAAAATTTTTGTTAATTAGCCAGTCAGCAATTAGTTTTTACCTGTGTTTATTGATATAGGAAAAATGATAGAATATGTATAATATTCAGTTTTATTGCGAAAATGTAAAAATGAAATTACAAATGAAAGTGTGACTTTTTTGTGAAGTGTTTTTTAATGAGGAATGGTTAGCGGTTTGAATGAGAAAAAGCGTTCCTCAAGAATAAAGGAACGCTTTGATGTTACACGTTTCATTTTTTTCCGGCCAGCCATTCAGCTACAGCAGATGCGTCTTCACCTTCCAGCTGTTTAGGAGGCATTGCACCCTGGCCTTTTTCGATAACCTGTTCAATCTCTTCCTTGGACAGCCTGGAGCCGACATCGCTTAGCTTCGGTCCATTTGCACCCTCAAGGTCGCCGCCATGGCAAGCAGCGCATTTTTGTTCATACAGTTTTTCCGGATCCCCCGCTCCGGCTGAATCTTTGGCATCTTCACCGCCGCCGCATGCCGCGAGCACGAGTGAAGCCCCCATCAATAACCCTAGCAACTTCTTTTTCACCATAATTCCCCCCACAGAAACATTGTCAAGCATATCTATTTTATACCAAATTCAAACCCGTTTAAAACCCTCCCCCAATACCTCTGAAGCATCCATAACAATCACAAATGCAGCCGGGTCAATGGTTTTGACTAATTGTTTCAATTTTGTGAACTCCGTTTGATCCACGACACACATAAGAATCGGCCGTTCCTGGTCGGTGTAGCCGCCATACGCGGATAATTTAGTCACACCCCGGTCAATCTTATTTAATATCGCTTCCCTTACTTCAGCCTGATGGGCAGTAATGATCATGGCCATTTTCGACCGGCCGATACCGACCTGGACAAGGTCAATCGTTTTGCTCGTTACGTAAAGGCCGATCAAGGCATATAGGCCGCGTTCAACATCAAATACAATCGCAGCGGTGAACACAATTAAACCGTCAATCAGGGCGACACATGTACCGAGTGACAACCCAGTGTATTTGTGCATGATCTGCGCCGCCAAATCCGTCCCTCCGGTGGAAGCGTTGCCCAAGAATGCAATTCCGAGCCCCAATCCGACTCCAATTCCTCCAAATAACGAGCCGAGGAGCGGATCATGTGTCCAAGGCTCAAAATCCTTTGTCAGAAAAACAACCAGCGGCAGGAACAACGTACCAGCCAACGTTTTTATACCATACTGCCCGCCAAGCAATACAACACCAGCAATAAACAACGGGATGTTCAAGGTCCACTGCACATACGCCGGCTCCCAATTAAGCACAGCATCAAGAATGGTGCTGATCCCGCTCACACCTCCCGAAGCAACCCTGTTCGGAAGCAAAAACTGGTTGAACGCAATCGCGACAATACCAGAACCAACCAGCACATAAACATATTCAAGTACACGCTCTATTTTCGGATTAGATTGATGATTCCGCCGTTTCTTCAATTTTAAAACCCCTTTGTCCCGTCTTTACCGACAGTGAGTATAGCACGGGTCCGGACGGCTGTAAATGCCAGCGGGTTGCCGTGTTAAAGGAGTAATTCACTAAACATAGTGAAGTAGGTTCTGAAGATTTTTTTGTGCATGTAATTGATTTCAGCCGCACTACAGACTGTAAAATATCCCCTTTCTTTCTAAGTAAATACAGCTACTGGGAATAAAATAGAGTTTACCAGGATTAAAATTTACGTTACCGGGATTAAATTTACGTTACCGGGAATAAATCCGAAGTTACCGGGATTAAGCCTTCTTTTTTAGTCAAATTTATCGGTTTGTACTATATAAATTGGGAGGGAAGAAGAATTACATACTATTTTTCAGAGGAAATCGACGTAAATTAAGTGTAATGCAGCTAGCTACATTTCGAACCAAAATAGAAAAGCCCCTGCCGCACGTAAGCCGGCAAAGGGCTTCCTCAAACAATCATAATGATAATCTCGACCTCAGGTAGGCATCAATGAACGTATCAAGTTCGCCATCCATGACGGCCTGGACGTTACCGACCTCAGTATTGGTACGGTGGTCTTTCACCATAGAATATGGATGGAACACGTACGAACGGATCTGGCTTCCCCAGCCGATTTCTTTTTGCTCACCGCGGATTTCGGCAAGCTCCTGTTCCTGCTCTTCAATTTTCTTTTGATAGAGCTTGGCTTGCAGCATTTTCATCGCCCGTTCCCGGTTCTTGATTTGCGAGCGTTCTGTCTGGCACGTTACCACAACTCCTGTTGGAATATGGGTGATCCGCACAGCTGAATCAGTCGTATTAATATGCTGTCCGCCAGCACCACTCGCACGATAGGTGTCGATTTTCAAATCCTCTGTACGAATATCAATTTCAATCTCATCATTGAATTCAGGCATAACTTCGCATGAAACAAACGAAGTATGGCGGCGTCCGGAGGAATCAAATGGGGAGATCCGCACAAGGCGGTGAACCCCTTTTTCAGCTTTCAGGTAGCCGTATGCGTTATGGCCTTTTATAGCCAAAGTGACACTCTTGATTCCTGCTTCATCGCCGGGAAGATAATCCAGTGTTTCAACTTTAAAACCTTTTTTCTCTGCCCAGCGCGTATACATGCGCAAAAGCATCGAGCCCCAGTCCTGGGATTCGGTCCCGCCCGCACCAGGGTGCAGCTCCAGGATGGCATTATTTTTATCGTATTGCTCACTTAACAGAAGCTCAAGTTCAAAGTCGTTCAGGCGGCTTGTCAGCTCAGCCAATTCACTTTCGAGTTCGGCTTGTAGCTCCGCGTCGCGTTCTTCTTTTACAAGCTCATAGGTCAGTTCAAGGTTCTCGTATGTTTCATATAGATCATGAAATACATGGACCTGGTCTTTCAGCGCATTGGCTTCGCTGATCACAGTTTGGGCTTTTTGCTGGTCATCCCAAAAGCCAGGTGCAAGCATCGTTTCATCAAGTTCGGCTATTCTGGCTTCCTTGTTTTCGAGGTCAAAGAGACCCCCTGAAGTCCGCCAGTTTTTTGGCTGTTTTTTCTAATTCATTTCTGATATCTGCTAATTCCATTTTTGTCACCTCATAATATAATTACTTTCATTATAAACGATAATAAGGAAAAAAGAGAGCCAGCCCGTGCCGACCCCCTTTTAAAATATTCATCATTTGCGATTCGGTTCGGGCAGCAAGACTATTCGGCCTTGCCGTGGCAGTTTTTGTACTTTTTGCCGCTGCCGCAGTAGCATGGCTCATTCCGGCCCACATTAATCGCCTTGACGACCGGTTTTTTCTTCGGCTTCTCGCCGCCCTCTTCCTTCGGATTGACCGCCTGTCCCTTGACTACTTCCTGGCGCTCAAGGTTGTTGCGGATTTCCGCTTTCATGATGTACTTGGCGGCGTCTTCTTCAATGGCAAGAACCATGTTTTCAAACATCGCGAAGCCTTCATGCTGGTATTCGCGCAGCGGATCGATCTGTCCGTAAGCACGCAGGTGGATACCCTGGCGGAGCTGGTCCATCTGGTCGATATGGTCAATCCACTTGGAGTCAACCGCACGGAGCACGATTACCCTTTCAAACTCGCGCATTTGCTCTTCGCCAAGCTGCTGTTCTTTTTCATCATAACGTTCCTTGACTTTCGCAAAAATCGTTTCGACGATCTCTTCAGGATCTTTGCCGCGGATGTCATCGATTGTAATGTCGCCTTCATGAAGCAGGTTTCCATTAACATAATCAATGATACCGTCAAGGTTCCAGTCATCCTGGTCTTCACCCAGTGGAGTGTGAGCCTCAACGTTTCTTTGTAGAGAAGAATGAATCATATTTTGAACGATGTCACGAAGATTCTCGGCATCAAGCACTTCATTCCGCTGCTTGTAGATGATTTCGCGCTGCTGGCGCAAAACATCGTCATACTGGAGCAATTGTTTACGGGCATCGAAGTTGTTGCCCTCAACCCGTTTCTGTGCTGATTCAACCGCTTTGGAAACCATCTTGCTCTGGATTGGCTGGGAATCATCCATTCCAAGGCGTGCCATCATTGTTTTCATATTATCTGAGCCGAAACGGCGCATCAATTCATCTTCCATGGAAAGATAGAACTGGGTCACACCAGGGTCTCCCTGACGTCCCGAACGGCCGCGCAGCTGATTATCAATCCGGCGCGACTCATGGCGTTCTGTACCGATAACGGCAAGGCCGCCAATCTCTTTCACACCTTCACCCAGCTTGATGTCTGTACCGCGCCCGGCCATATTGGTCGCAATGGTAACGGTACCCTGCTGGCCTGCTTCAGCGATGATATCTGCCTCGCGCGCGTGGTTCTTCGCGTTCAATACGTTGTGGCGGACGCCTTTTTTAATCAGCATGCGGGAAATAAGCTCTGATGTTTCAATCGCAACCGTACCGACAAGCACTGGCTGCCCTTTGTGGTAGCGTTCAGAAATATCCTCTACAACCGCACGGAACTTCCCTTCCATTGATGCATAAATCAGATCGGGACGGTCGTCACGGATGATCGGCTGGTTGGTAGGAATGACAACAACATTCATATTATAGATGTTGCGGAATTCTTCTTCCTCAGTTTTTGCCGTACCGGTCATACCGGATAGCTTCTCGTACATGCGGAAGTAGTTCTGGAAAGTGATTGTCGCCAGCGTCATGCTTTCGTTCTGGATTTCAACGCCTTCCTTCGCCTCGATCGCCTGATGGAGGCCTTCGCTGTAACGGCGCCCTTTCATTAGACGCCCGGTGAACTGGTCGACAATGACAATTTCACCGTCCTGTACAACATAGTCAACATCAAGATGCATGCTGACATTGGCCTTTAAAGCTTGGTTAATATGATGGTTAAGTGTCACATGGGAGATGTCGAACAGGTTCTCGATGCCAAAAGCGCGTTCAGCTTTCGTGATCCCTTCTTCGGTCAACTGGACACCCTTAGTTTTCTCATCATACGTGTAATCTTCGTCACGCTTAATTGTGCGGACAAACGCATTAGCCTGGATATACAGGGCTGTAGATTTCTGCGCGGTACCGGAAATGATCAGCGGTGTCCTGGCTTCATCGATCAAGATGGAATCCACCTCGTCAATGACGGCAAAATGAAGTGGGCGCTGAACCTTCTGGTCGCTGTAAAGCACCATATTATCCCTTAGATAATCAAATCCATACTCATTGTTTGTGCCGTAAGTGATGTCCGCGTGGTAGGCAGCCTGTTTTTCTTCCTTGGACATGCCGTTCAGGTTCAAACCTACAGTCAGCCCGAGAAATTCATAGAGCCGGCCCATTTCAGTGGCGTCACGGCCTGCAAGGTATTCGTTGACCGTTACAACATGAACACCCTTTCCGGTGATCGCATTCAAGTAAACCGGCATGGTGGCTGTCAATGTTTTACCTTCACCGGTTTTCATCTCGGCAATGTTCCCCTCATGAAGGGCAACACCACCCATTAGCTGCACTTTATAAGGATAAAGGCCGAGGACACGCCGTGAACCCTCGCGTACAACCGCGAACGCTTCAGAAAGCAGGTCATCGGTTGACTCGCCATTTTGGTATCTTTCCTTGAATTCCGCTGTCTTAGCTTTCAGCTCGCCGTCAGAAAGCTGTTCCATTTGGGAAGCAAGGGCATCTATTTTATCTGCCAAGCTCGTTAGCCGTTTGATATCGCGTTTATTCTGGTCGAAAATTTTATTTAAAATCCCCATTACAGACGCTCCTTTTATCTCTTCAATCATAGAAGATGGTTTTTGCACCAAAGAAAAAAGATTCGCTACATCTGTGCCGAATCCCTTTTAAAAAAATTCGATTTATTCCTCTTTAATTTTACCACTTACGCCCTGCAGTGACAACTCATCGGCGGCTATAGGGAATGATTTACAAAAACTGTCCTGCTTTCGACAGCAAACCTGATAAACTGATGAATTTTTCTGCAGCACATTTACGGATTATTAGGGATCCTGTATAAAAAATCCATATTCATGTGTAAAATCCCCTGGTATTCAAGCGGAAAACTGTAATGTCATATAGTTTTACCATTTACAAGTTTATTAGATTAAATACATAATTATACAATAATTTATTTGCAACGTTTTTACCATGGACACGTTAAAATAATAGATAAATAAAGGGTTATTTTTAGAAATAGTCTAAAAAATGAACTCTTTGTTAAATCTGTTTTTTTGTAACTTTATTCACAATTTGTACATTGGAAATCAGTTGAGATTGTTAGATACTTTGACATAGGGAAGATTCTAAAAAAACATAAAAAAGCCAATCCGATAGTAAGGGGGATGAGCACATTGGGCTTTAGGAAAAAGAAAAAGACAGAGACAGAAGAAACAGAGATACGAGATAAAAAACCTGGTTTAGTGAGAAGACTTTGGAGAAAATTCCGCGCTATAGATTGGAAGAATCCAGTTAACCGCTGGCGGGCATTATTTGTGGTGCTGTTTGCATCCATTGCCATGTTTGGGGTAGCTTATGGGGCAATCGCCTATACCTCAGAACCACAGTTTTGTTCATTTTGCCATGAAATGAGTCCTGAATTCATTACGTTCGAGGAAAGCGCACACAGCCAGATAAAGTGCGTACAATGCCACGTCGACCCCGGTGTTGTGAACACTGTCATCCATAAAGTTGAATCACTGAAAGAAGTTTATTACCATGTGGTCGGCCCGCCGGACCCGATTGTCCAGACTGTGCCGGTCATGAACAAGAACTGTACACAGTGCCACTCGGAAAACCGGCTGGTAACAGCGACCGGCGACTTGATCGTCAACCACGAAGGACATATTAAGGAAGATATCCCGTGCATTACCTGCCATAGCGGTGTGGCCCATGCCAAGGTTGTCGAGCGGGGCATCAACCACCAGAAGGACCTTGATTTCTGGAAAAAAGAAAATGCCGAAAAGCTTGTAAAAGCTGAATATATGAAACCAAACATGGGGACCTGCATCGACTGCCACGATAAAGTCAACAAAGGCGAACGTCCTTGGAAAGACATCCAGTACAGCCTGCCTGAAAACACACACGGTGAGAAGCACGAGGAAAAAGCAGATGGCCATGCTGAAGCGGCTACATTAGACACTACTGAAGCAGCAGCTCCTGCAACAACCGAGGTGGCGTTGTCCGAGGAAGAACAAAAAGCCCTTGATGACAAGCACAGCCAGGAAATCATCCTCCAGGCCATCGGGAAACAGAAAAAAGACGTGAAGCTGTCCATGGAATGCTCCACTTGCCATAAAGAAGTCAGCACACCGGCCAACCACCAAAGTGCCGACTGGAACCTGAACCACGGCGGAAATGCGGTCGAAGAGCTTGATAAATGCCTTAACTGCCACCAGGACCAAAAATGGATCAAGAAATTACCGAAACAGGATATTGTCAGTTTGATCGAAGCAGGGGCTACAAAAGACGAATACAAACCTAACCTTCACGTCGTAAAAACCGATTCGCGCGAAAGCAATTTCTGCAGCAGCTGCCACGCCTACCGGCCTCCTGGTCACCTTCAGTCAGACGAATGGCTGACAGCCCACGCTGACAAAGCGAAGACAGACAACCAAAAAGCCGAATGCTACGTATGCCATGAGCGCGCAAAGCCTGATGAAGCATCCAAAGTTAAAGCGCCAACTGACGTATACTGTGAGTTCTGCCACCGGACCGGCTTCAAGAAATCGTAAAAATGCTAGTTTCAAGGAGGGATCTTTATGGAAGAACATATCGACGACAAGAAGACCCCTCCCCGCTTCCGCTTTTTTCACAAAAACTGGAGCAAAATTGCAGCATTGACCCTGCTTTTCGTAGCAATCCTCTTCTCGGTCGGTTACATCGGCCTTGAAGGTAGCTCAAGTTCAAAATTCTGCGCCTCCTGCCATGAGATGAAGCCGGAGTTCTATACCTGGAAGGCTTCATCCCACAGCGAGGTGGACTGCGTTAACTGCCATGTCGAGCCAGGTGCAAAAAACCTGGCTAAAGGCAAGGTGGACACAATCGAGCAAGCAATCAAAAAGCAAATGAAAACATACGAGGCACCAATAAGGATGCCAAGTGAAATACCGGACGAAGCTTGTGAAAGATGTCACAATATCAACACCCGCAGCTTCACACCATCCGGAGATTTGATCATACCGCATGACAAGCATAAGGCAGAAGGCGTCTCCTGCATCCAGTGCCACAGCGGCGTGGCCCATGGTAAGATTGCCGACAGGAAAATGACCTACCAGGCGGACTACGCAAAGTGGGACGACCAGGTTGGCCACGCAGCAATGAAGGATGACAAGTATATCAAGCCGGATATGGATACTTGCATGGAGTGCCATAAAGCCAGGAAAATTACGACTGAGTGTAAGGCGTGCCATACGACCGGGATGTTTCCGGAGAGCCATAAAGAACCATCTTTTAATATGAAAACACATGGATCACAAGCAGCAAAAGAACTTAAAGATTGCAATATGTGCCATAAAGATATGTCAATGGAAGAAATAAACGGATTTGAAGAACTGCCATCGGTTACTCAATTTTTACACAATGTTAAAGACACAGAGGCAAAAATAACCCAGTTTGATTATGCCAAACAGAATACTTATTGCAAGGCTTGCCATAGCATACGACCACCAAGCCACGGCAGCCGCTTTTTAAGCGAACACGGTGATCTGGCATCAAAAAACAAGCAAAAATGCCTTGCGTGCCATAATTATCAGCAATCGGACAAAATTGAAACTTCGATGGTTTCATGCGCTTCATGCCATCCAAGCATGCACAAAAACAATAAGTCCTGGAGAAAGAAGCATCCCGTCCCTGTGGAAGCCGACCAAAAAGTAACACAATTCTGCTATACATGCCACTCTGAGCCAGCATGCTCCAGCTGCCACAAACCGTAAGTTATTAACGCAATCGTAAGGAGGGTTCTTATGGAGGCACAATCAAGTATTCAAGAAGAAATCGAAAAAGCACCATCCCCAAAAAAAAAGAAAAACGATCGTTTTAAATGGTGGCAGAGTGCATTGATACTGCTTTTAACTTTAGGAATCAGTGTATCATCCGCTTATATGATCAGCGACAAGTATCTTTGGTCCGATATTGATCAAAATCAGGTAAAGCAGCGGCTTTCACACGCAAAAGACCAAGTGGACCTAAAACCGAACGATTCAAAAGCCCGTGTTGACCTTGGCTATGCGTACTTTTTAAATGAGGAAAACGAAGAAGCTATCAAACAATACAAGATTGCCCTTGATTTAGATAAACAGAATTTCAACGCATATTTAAACCTAGGGATTGTATATAACGACGAAAAACGTTATGACGATGCTTTAAAAAATGCAATGAAAGCTACTGAACTTTCTCCAAGGGATTACAAAGGACATCTTTTAAAAGGGATGGCATACAGAAATTTAAAAATGTATAAGGAAGCAAGCGAAACTTTGGCAGAGGCAGACAAATTAATGCCGGGCAATACAGACATCATTTTCGAGGCTGGCCGGGTGGCGGAAGCCCAGGGAAAGAAAGATGCCGCAGAGGAAATCTATAAAGAAGCTTTAAGCTACGATCCATTATACAAACCTGCACTAGAAGCACTTGACCGGATTGCATCCAAAGATTAATCCTAAAGCAAAAGGAGTTGGAACCCTTGAAAAAGAAGACGGTTTATATATGGATGGGTACCATCGTAACCTTGACGATAGCTGCGTTCACGGCCATTTATTTTTTTGGTTTACAGTCTAAAGTTGAAAAAGCCAGAAATATTGTTGATCGCGATGGCCCTCCTGTGTTCAGCCAGATGATCAACGGTGATTTTGAGAAATCACTGGATAAGCCGATGGACGTAGCGAAAATTGGCGAGTTTATATACGTAACAGATACTAACAACAAACAGGTTCAGGTTTTCGACGGATCCGGCTCCCCTATTTTCCAGTTTGGGAAGGAAGGGTCAGGCAATGGGGAATTTAAGTTCCCATACGGCATCACCGGAGACAAAAAAGGCAATGTGTATGTTGCCGATTTATATAATGGCGTCATCTCAATCCACGATGAAAAAGGGAAATTCATTAGAAATTTCGAAGAGCAGGATAAAAATGCAAAGTCAATCAACACTCCCGCCGGTATCAGGATTTTTGACGAAAAACTATATGTGACAGACATTAAATCCAATAAATTGTTAGTGTTCAGCCTTGACGGCAAAAAACTATTGGAGATAGCCAAGGGTGTAGATGACAAAGACGTTTTCAATGCACCAAATGCTGTCACAGTCGACAATAGTGACAATATTTATATATCTGATTCTGGTAATCAACGAATCCTGCAATATGATAAAACCGGAAAATATGTACGCACCATTAATGGCTCTAAAGATGGAAAAGGGTCTTCTGTTTTCGTGAATCCACGTGGTATTGGAGTGGATTCAAGAGGAATTTTGTACGTCGTAAACAACCTGACTCATTATGTTTACGCATTTGATCAAGATGGAAAGGAAGTATTCCAATTTGGTGGTATGGGCGACGGAAACGAGCAGTTCTACCTCCCTAACGGCTTGTACGTCGACGATAAAGACCAGGTGTACATTACAGACACCCTTAACCAGCGCATTGCTGTTTACTATTAAACTCCCTTTTCGATCCTTAAAGGAGGTGATGCCTGGAAGTAGCGGATTACATTTTGCTTTAGAAAGCTTTACGAAAGAGACAAATCAAGGGAGGATTTGCAAAATGAGTAAGCTAAAAATTGGCTTCTCAATGGTATTATCGTTAATACTCGTTGGGATGCTGAGTGTAGCCGCCTTCGCTGCTTCGGCCGGTCCAGAGATAACATCCTGGAACAGTAGCGACGGACATTTGGACTTTACTTGGGCAGCTGTAGAAGATAGTAGTCACACACCTGCAGCTGATTACAAACTTTTCAAGCATGTACCGGGGCAAGAACCAGAAGAAATTACTCTTGCTGACGGCCAAATGAGCTATTCAGTAGATGGATTGGCAAACAGTAGCACAGTGGAATGGGAAATTGTTGCTGTTAAAGCAGATGGTTCAACAATTTCCGAAACTATTTTCTACATGACAGCAGGTGGTCCGGAGTTCAACAGAGAAGTGAGCGCTGACCGTGTTGCTACAGATGCGGAACATGATAATGGCATCACAAACGCCAACCAGACCGGCCTTGGCGTCGGCGGCCAAACTGATAACTTTTCTACTGTTATCAAATCAGGGGGAATGAAGAACAAAGATGGTTCTGTAACTACCCATAAAACACACGGGGAGTATGCAAATAACACCAACTCATGCGCCAGCTGCCACCAAACGCACACCGCTGCTTCTAAGAACCTCTTATTTAAAAACGGTGTATATGCAACATGTACTGCCTGCCATGACGGAACTTTAGGTTTTTATAACGTGTTTGAAGGCGGTTCTAAGTCTGCAGGTACATTTGGTGGAACAGAATCTGGGAATATGTCTGTCCACTTAGCAACAGGGGCTGTTTCCATCAAAGCCGCTCCAGGTGGAAACAAAGACGGCCATGGATCATGGTCTGCTGAGTTCACCTGCGCAAGCTGCCATGCACCGCACGGATCTTACAGCGACCGTTTATTGCATTTTAATCCAAACGGTATCGCAACGACTGTAAAATCTGCTGAAAATCCAACTGGTCAAAAATTAGTCGATGTCGATGTAGTAGAATCCACCGCTATCCCAACAACAAAAGGTGATGACTTCATCGCTGTAAGAACGAAAAACATTTCTGAAGCACAAGCAGCCAACTTCCCAAGACTAGGGGCTGGCGCTACTGTCATCCAGCTATATAAATGGAATGGTACTGCATATGTTGTAGATACAAACCCATGGGTGTACACTGGAACATATGATGCAACACATACGTACAAAGTGTATGACACTGCGTTCTGGGCTACAAAAGATGGCGCAGATGAAAAAGCCATTTATATGGACGCTGATATTGTATATCCTTTGAAAAAGAGCCAGGATATTCGCCAGGCTAACAACTGGATCGGTTCCCCTGCTGGGAAAACAGCGCTCATTGACGCCGTGACTGTCGGTGATGTAGCACGTGCCTATGTAGTGGACCTGGATGTTTCTGATGATCCAAACTATGCAGATCCGATTGTCACTAAAACTGATGTATCAAAGCTATGGTCAGGGGGAGCTTGGGCTGGTAAGGGTGTAGTAATGTCTGGCTTCTGTTCTGCCTGCCACACAGACTATCTTGCCAAATCTGGTTCTGAGACAGGTGCTTACAGCCACGCATACCGCCATACAACAACTTCTGACAGCTATACTTGCGTTCGCTGCCACTTTGCACACGGTACTGACGTAACTGTTATGAAGGATGCGGAAGGTAAAACAGCACAAGACCTGGTAAGCGATGGAACATTCGCCAACCTGACAGATGCTCAAGCTTACATGCTTGATAAAGCACCGTCTTCTGCTCTGAAGCGTTTCACTAACATGTCTGTATGCTGGGGATGTCATACTTCTTCACATGCTGAAGGTTTAAGAAATGATGCGGGTTATGGCAACGACTCCGACGATCCGATGCCAGGTGGATTAACTCCCGGCAACTAAATGAAAAAAGACTAACAAATAGCCCCACTATTTGTTAGCCCCTAGAGAGATATAAGATTAATAAACAAGGTGGTAATAGGAATATTACTGCCTTGTTTTTATTATTCCACCCTGCATTAAAATGTCAAAAAATATATAATTTCTGTAGCACTTTGCTTATTTTTTCACAGTTATAATATGTATATACCTTGCTATTTACATAAATCAAAAAGCCTTCTACGAATGATACATGGAAAGAGATGACCTGGTTTGAAAAAAACGATTAAACATTCGTTAATTTCATATTGTGCTGCTTTTACCGTTTTTTTAGGGTCTGCCCTATTCCCTTTTCCTGATAATTTTGCGTTATCAAACACAGATAGTACAATTACGGCAACAACCGAATCGGAAACCACTACTCCTTCCCCCACTCCAGAGGAACAAGGATCTACAGCCACCGTACCCACTGAGGTTGCACCTGCCGAAAGCTATACGGACACTGTACCGACCGAACCTGACCCTGTACCTGCATCTGAACCAGAACCAGGCCAGGATGCTCCGTCACAAACAGAGTCTTTTCAAACCATGGCAGAGCCGGTTGGTGATACGCAAAGGCCAATTGTTACTGATATCAAGATCATCCCGCCCGCAACGATCGATCCTAATCCTTGGCCAGTTGAAGATATGGCAAGAGTGCCGCTGGAGTCAAAGATCCAAGTTACCATTGAAGATAACTCAGCATCTCTCGACAACTTCGGTTTAATCGTAACCTCCCAGGACGGAGAAAATGTTGTCGATACTCCTGAATCAACGATAAGCGAACCTGGTAAATTTACAAGCACCTTTTCTCTGACATCCCTATCCAGCAGCAAGACATATTACGTCTATATTAATCCTTTTTTAACGGATAGCGATGGGAACAGGGTATTTCCAACGTTTATCAAATTTTCTACTGCGGGTGATACTAAAAATCCAACCGAAAACCCTCACGGAAGTTACATGACGAACACAAACACATGCGCAAATTGCCACAGCACACATGTAGCAGATAAAGGAAAGTTGGAAGGCGGCAAGTTTAGTTACAAAGATGGGGTTAGAGTCCAAAACTACTGTATAGCCTGCCATGATGGGACATTAGGAATCAACCAGCCTGATAATTGGAATAAAGAGCATACACATTTTGACTACGACTCAGAAGTCAGTTCTTGTTCCAATTGTCACAACCCGCACCTGGATTGGACCACGAAAAATCCGAACCTGTTAAAGGATCATTACGTTTATGATCATGATCAATCTTTAAAGCCTGAGGCAGCAGGAGTAGGTGTACAGGATAGCAATAATATCCTTTGTGAGTCATGCCATGATAACAACACAGTGTTCGTAAAAAATGCGGACACAAACAAGGTAAATCATTATGACAAGAAGCTATGGACAGAACTATCCTTGGACGAAAATGAGCCCCTATGTTTTACCTGCCATAATATAGAAAAAGAAATAGAAGATCCAAGGTTCAAAGATATACAAAAATATTACAATCAAACAACTGATTCCGGGCATTACTTCACTGCAGGGGACATTACCCAGACAGCGGGTTACCTGCCGTGTGCTGATTGCCACGAAACTCATGGCTCCAACAACTTAAAAATGCTACGAGAAAATCCAGGAAACAAGCCGCCTTCAGACCCTGATAAATATCAAACGGCCGGATCAGAATGGAATGCATCCAACGAAAGAACTTTCTGCTTAAAATGCCACAATGGCACGACTGACCTGTATCAAAGGTCACCAGCCCTGCCTGAAAAAGATGGGGCAGATCAGCCAATAACAGGACATCCGACCGGAGATCAACAGGCTTGCTCTTCATGCCACAGCAGTGAACCGGCGGGATCAGATTTTATCAAGCAATCAATGGGTGCATCACATGCACCAAAAAGATTAAAACCTGCACCATAACGATCTGTTAGTTTGGTTCAGTATGAAAAAGAACTTCTGGGAGTAATGCCCTCAGTTAAGAGGTAATTGCTCCCTTATCTTTTTTCAGCTTCCAATAGCCAGATCAATTTGGACGACAGCTCATTTTTGAGTTATACCAGACCCCTTCAACCCACAAGTTTAAGATTCATGCAGAAGTTACTTTGTTTAAACGAAATATTTAAGGAGTGATTTTTTTGATTGTAAAAAACAGAACGATCCCATTGCGCATCCAGGTACTTGAAACGTTGATGAGGAGGCTTCCCGCCAACCACCCGAAGCGGCCGCAAATCCAAAACGAGTTGGGATCTAGACGAAAAGGTTTTAAGGGGGAGGAGTCTCTCGATTTTTATTTAAAAAAACTGCCGATAAAAAACTTCTTAATTTTTCATGACCTTCGGATGAGTAATGGCCAGGATTATTTCCAGATTGATACTCTGCTCGTTTGCTCCCATGTTGCAATGATCATCGAGTCAAAAAATTACTCTGGAACTTTACTTTTTGATAAAGATTTTGGCCAGGTAATCCGTACCTCCAATGAAAAAGACAAAGGCTACCCTGACCCTCTCGCACAGGTCCAAAGGCAACAGCACGAGCTTCTTGAATGGCTCAAGAAACATAACATACCGCAATTACCTATCGAGTATATGGTAGTTATCACTAATCCTGAAACGATCATTAAAGCGCCGGGATACCCGGAGGCCAAGCGCAGGGTTTGCCATTCACGTAACATGTTAAAAAAAGTAAATGAATTTCAGAAAACCTACCCAAATGAGGTTGTTACCCCAACCGAAATCCGCAAACTGAAACGGCTTCTGGTAAAAAGCCATACCCCGCCCGAAATAAATATTCAAAAAAGTTTCGGTATCAACCCAAAGGACACTTTATCTGGGGTGCAGTGCCACTCCTGCAATTATTTGCCGATGATCCGCAAAAGAGGAACCTGGTTTTGCCCCAAGTGCCGGGCTTTTTGCAAAGATGCTCACATCCAGGCCTTAAATGATTACTTTCTTCTAATCAATTCCTCCATCACCAATCACGGGCTCCGCCAATTCCTCCATATCTCATCCCGTGTAACCGCGAAAAAATTGCTTATATCCATGAATCTGCCACATTCCGGAAAAAATAAAGGCAGAGTGTATTACAGGCCGGAGGATTAAAATCACTTATTTGGCAATATAAGGATTGATAGACCTATAAATTACATTTTTGACCCAAAAATTTAAAATTAGACCCATAAAAATGGTGATTGGACCCATATATAAATAAATTAGACCCATATATGCAAAATCACGTTTCACTGAGTAATTATATCAGTAAAAATATGACCGCCAGCTACAATAAGGAAGACCTCGGGTTTGTCTACCGCCCGGTGTGGTAATACCAAGATGTGGTTGAAGCCACATTTGCAAGTGGCACCGAATTCTTTATAGCGGGGTATTGGAACGATCTCTATTCAAATAACAAAAGGGTGAACGCCCGGGGCCAGGCGGTAATTGTCACAGGATAAAGATGTCACAATGATCAGACTGTAAGCAGGGTTCCGTCATCATACTGATTACCTGTTCCGCATTTTGTCCAACGCGATTTTTGAATAAAATGGAGAGCCCGGCAGCGATGCCGGGCTTCCTCGTTTCGCACACTAGGTTCTGGGAAAAATGATTGTTAAAACGCAAAAAACTGAACCGGGCTCCGGTTCAGTTTTTTTCTCCATGCTTAGAGCTGCTTCTTCATAAACTCCAAAACCTCTAAATCAATCTTACCCTGCTCCTGCTCGCGCTCTTCGAAATTCTCGGTATGGATATAGGTTGTGAACGCTTTTAATATTTCTTCAGTTCCCGTCTGCTCTTGTCGCAGGTACCCAAGCCTCAGCAGGTTCGCCGCGAGCTCATCCTTCACATCCCCTTCAACCGCAACTACTTTCTCAGGCTTTGACGGCGCAAAGTAGAGTTGCTGCAGCCCATGAAGGCGGATCAGTTCTTTGATCGGCTCATGGTGGTCGTCGACACGCAAGTCGATCAGCCGGTCGTTATAGCCGCCGTAGCCCCCTTTTTCCTTGACGACAAGGAGCGCAGCGGACTGTTGGCCTCTGCTGTCCCCTCCTGCTTGCTGGCCGGCATCAAGGGCTGCCAGGAGCCTTTGCGCAAGTGTTCCTTCTGTTTCCGTGAACGTCCGGGCCATTGCCTGAACAGTATTTTCATCAATAAGGATGTTCCCCTGTGCGGCAAAGTTCTCGCCTGTCACCCCGCCTGCCCAGTCGTAACAATATGTACCTGTAAACGAAGCGGCATTGCCTGATGCGTCAATCAGCCCGACCTGGCGCATTTCTTTGTCAGGATCATCTTTGGTGATAATCTCCAGCACTTCAGCAGCTGACTTCCCCTGTGCAAATAATTCAAGGGCCTGAGGGCCGTAAGCTGTATTGGCATATGACTGTGTGGCGACCGCGCCAACTCCAGCCTTTGCAAATGGAACAACGGCACCTACTCCCAGAAATTTCGATTGGACCGCAATTCCCCATTCCTTTTCTTTCGGATCATATCCAACAATTGAAAATGTCATTTATATCTCCTCCTAGATCGATATATTTCGACATCCGTTGTAAAAATCCTTCTCCTGAAATAATAAAACCCGCAGCTAATATTTGGCTGCGGGCTGGAACAATCATTATTTCATTGCGCTTCGGAACGACTGTGCGGTTGGATCCAGCTTATCGAGACATTGCGATAATCTATCATTTTATGACGCGATTTACGATAATAACGCTATCCTGTGTCTATACCTTTCTATCAACAAATTATTATGGTCGTCTGCCCCATCAATATTCCCACTGAGGAGGATTGGCGGTTCATCCCCGTTGTCAGCCAGCTGCTTAATAGCCTCGGCAAAGATGGCGTTCAGGATGACAGCACCAACCACGGTCGATGTTGGGCCAAACGGCACGTCCACTTTGTCATAAGAAAGTGCCGCATCTCCTTTTGCTGAGTAGTTGTTAATCACAAGATTGACAGAATTATACAGGTGTTTGCCACTTTTATGGCGCGAAGGCTGGCTTTGGGAATACTCCAGCGAAGTAATACCAACCACATATGCACCTTTTTCCCGGGCGGCATTTGCAACATCAACTGGAACCGGGTTACGCCCTGAAGTTGATAATACAAACACCAAATCTTCCTGCCGAATATCCTGTTCTTTTAGAAAACGATCAGCATAGTCATTTTGCCGCTCTAAATGTGAAGATGTTAATGCTCCCTCATGAAGCATCAGCGGTTCCACAAATATCGGTTTAATAGGGACAAGGCCTCCGGCACGGTAAAATACTTCTTCAGTCAGGATATGAGAATGCCCGCAGCCAAACAGCTGGACGATGCCCCCGTTGCGGATGGTGTCCGCCACTTTTTCAGCCGCTGTTTGCAAATTTACTTTTTCGTTTGTTTCAACCAATTTTATTTTTTCTACTGCTTTTTCAAAGTATTGAGTAAGCATTATTGATCATCCCCTCACTCTTTGCATTATGTTTGCGACTTCCTCCGGTATCGTGCGGCCAGATGCTTTGTCTATCGTCGATCCGAAAATATGCGGCATGAAGACAGGGATTCCAGTGTTGCGGACAGCATTCACTATTTCTGCAATATTGGCCGATGAAATGCCGCCAGCTGGTTCAATTGCCATGATTCCCTGTTCTGCGGCAACACTTGTTAAATAGACGAGTTCCTCTAAATGCGTCAAGCCGTTTAAAGGCATAAATTTAATGGATTGAATCCCCATTGAAATGGCCAGTGTAACAAGTTCTTCAGCTTTTAACTCTATGCCTGCGGCAAGTTTCACATAGCCGATTCTTCCAGCTGGTGCCACCAGCCCATTCACAACCTGTTCCGCACCCACCGTCTGCAAGTAACCTCTGGAGTAGCTTGATTTATCAAACGGCTGGTTAATATGGCCTGGGTTGGAACGAGCCGATATTTTCAATACCTTTTCCCAGTTAGCCGGATTTCCCCCCTCACCTAAGCCGATGCTTACGACAGGGGCCACTTCCTTCAATTCTTTAACCTTGTTGATTGCATCCTCAATACACTGGAAATCGGACGCCACTATGCCGGGTACGATGTATCCGTCACCTGCTTCAATAATGTCCTGTGCATTTTGCCTGTCCTTTGCCAAAAAGTTAAAGAGTAAAAAGTCAGCAAGTTTATTAAGATCTGTTAAGTTCATCTTTAGCACCTTCAATCAATGTGACCATATTTTCAATGGCCACTTCGATTATTTTTTCACCTTTTTCTTTCGTAGCAAGCGTTGCATCCCCCAGCACAGCCGAATTGGTGAATTCCTCCCAAGGTGTAGGTTTCACGTCTGCAATGAGTGGGATATGTGGTATATCTGTTATCGCTTTGGACATATCAACATATTCTTCGGCCAGGTACAGCATGTATGATGTTTCTATTTCACACGCATGAAAGTATGTAGCATGTGAAGACTTTGTTTCCCGCACTTCCTCCGTAATTCGTTTCGTTCCAGGATAAAAGAGATAAAGAACCTTAAAATCCGGATACCTGCTATATAGTTTCCGCGCCGCTTCCTTCAAGGCTGGGGCATTGCCCAGATGGCCATTAATTACCGCAAAAACACGGAATCCCTGCTCATAAAGGCTCACTCCCATGTCAAATAAAAAACTGACCAGGGATTCATTACTGATATTTATGCTTCCCGGAAAATTTTTAAGACTCCATACCTGTCCGTACGGCAATGTAGGCAATACAAATGCCTCAGTTTTACTGGCCACCCTTTCAGCCAGTCTCTCGGCCAGATAATTGTCCGTGCCCAGCGGCAAATGAGGCCCATGTGCCTCTACCGCACCGATTGGCAGGATAGCTACCTTAACTGTTTGAATTTTGGCTCTCACCTCAAAGGAATTTTCGTTTTGAAATTTCAAAGTCATTCCTCCCTATTTTGCAAACCTGAAGCATCTCGCTGCATTTTCTATAAAGAATTTATGTACAAGGGCGGTGCCGTCAAACCCCTGGCGGTTTGCGTCATCAATAAAACGAGGAACCCACTTGGCGATTATATATTCAAGCCCCAGACCATAATCATAGTGTTTGTAATAGGACTTACGAGCCGTGTCACCGCTGATTAATATTTGATTTTCATAACCCTTCCTCACGAGCTCCAGGATGCAATTTATCCTCGTACTTTCGGGTGCGTATTTTATTTTCCCAATGCCATCAAAGCATAGGTATGCACCTGTCCGCGCAATTTGTTCATGATAATAAGGATCAGGATTTCGATCCATATGGCCGAAGCTCATAAACGAGAGGTCCACACCTTCACTTTTTAAAAGCTCTATTTGTTCAAGGCCCATTGTTCCCGCTTCAGTATGGGAATGAAGTGGCGCTTTTGTTTCATGGTGGGCCCGGGCCACTGCCCGCAGCGTTTTTTCCTCCAATGGAGTGATTCGGTTGTAGCCTGTCCCGAATTTCACCTGTCCTGCTTTAAATGTTGTGGCCTCAAGGCCCTGTTCCACTTCACTCACGACAAAATCTGCCAGCTCATTTATGCTTTTGGAATCAATCCAGTCGGTATAAGTGGAGTAATCCCCAATGATCGGTTTTAAGTCGTCTTTGATTTTCGCATCCCATAGAAAGCTTTTATTAAAACCAGCAGTCGCGATAATATGAATATTAAGGTCATCAGAAATTTTCTTGACAGCTTTTACATCCCTGCCATAGTCAACTGCTGTTGCATCGACGATAGCTTTTCCACCGTGCTGCTTAAAATCAAGAACATCTTTCTTGGACTTTTCCTCATCATCAAGCAACAGGTCATTTTCGCCTCTTTCCTCCCAGAAAGCAGGACGGCAGATGATATGCTCATGAGAGTACGTAAATCCTAATTCCTCGGGCATGATGTCCCCGCGCAATGTTCGGATAAAACTCATGATGGCAACCCCCCCATGTTTTTTGTTAAATTGTGGTGTGAATTAACGAAGTGATGAAATGGTAAAAAGTAAAGGGCATCGGAATGCCCTTTTACTTGTACTAGATTAAAAGAATAAATGTGCAAGGAATTTTACGACCGGGCCGAGAATGAACATGTCAGAGTCTGCCGCCCACATCGCAGTATCAGGAACAGTGTTCGAGATCAGCATTTTCACCATAATATATTGGCCCCATGCCACAACTGTCGAAGTAATGAATCCGCCCATCAAAGCACCACGCACACCGCCTGTCGCATTACCGAAAATACCAGCTGTCGCACCATGGAAGAACAGAACGATCATCGTTGGAACGAACACATAGCTTACCGTGTTGCCCAAGACAACAAGCCAGATTATTGCCCCTGCGAATGCACCTACGAAACCGAGGATTACGGCATTCGGCGCGTAAGGGAATACGATCGGGCAGTCAAGCGCAGGTTTTGCACCAGGAACTAATCTAGTCGCAATCCCATTGAAGGCTGGAACGATTTCCCCAATGAACATCCGTACACCGAGCAACACGATCGCAATTCCTCCGGCGAAGGTAAATGATTGAATGATAGAATAAATGATAAAGTTCTGCTCGCCTGATTTTGCTATCAGTTCCTTGGCTGCCTCAGTGTCTTTCGTAGAGAGGATTATCGCACCAATCAGGAAAAGAAGCCCCATTGTCAAAGCTGTGATAACGTTGGAGTCCCGCAGAAATTCTAGGCCTTTTGGCAATTTGATTTTTTCAGAATCATTTTCCTTGTTTCCTGCAACCTTGCCTGCAAGAGCAGCAAGCAATGCAACCGATGCAGATGTATGCCCAAGCGCTATGTTGTCGTTACCAGTGATTTTACGCATGAATGGCTGTGTGAGAGCTGGCTGAAGGGTCCAATATAGCCCCATCAAGATAGATAAAAATATTACTAGTTTCCCAAAAGAAACGTCACCGACAGAATGTACAACAATCCCCGCAAAGACGGTTGTGGTCCAGAACATCATATGGCCAGTCAGATAGATGTATTTAAACTTTGTGAATCTTGCAAGAAGCACATTAATAAGGAATCCTAACGTCATCGCAAGAGTTACGGCACTGCCATATTTGACGTTAAAAGCTTCCTGGCCCATGAACTTGCCTAGTGACTCTCCCTTTAGGTTAAATACTTCCTTCCACATCGGTTCGAATACCATTAAAGCGTTTACAATAACGCCGGCACCAGCACCGATTATCAAGAAACCAATAATTGCTTTAAAAGTGCCGCTGACAACCTGGCTGGAGTTTTTCTTTTGAAGCAGCAATCCAAGGAGTACGATAAAGCCGAGAAGAATCGCAGGTGTACCAAAAACATTTGTTGCAACCCATTTGATTATTTCCATTTTCTTTCCCCCATTTTTATTTATTACTAAGTCAGTTGACTCCGCAGTGATGCCTTGATTTCGCCAAGGTCAAAGTAATTATTGACTACGATGACTTTTGCCGTGGTGCCTGCCAAAGTCTGGGCCAATTCGTTGCTGGTGATAATATAATCTGGAGCCATGCTTGAGGCAGATGACACATCCGTATTCTCCACATCTGCTGTAATTCCGAGATCACGTAACACTGTTTCTACGTTCATTCTCAAAATCAAGCTTGTTCCTTGTCCAAGTCCACACACGCATAAAATTTTCATCATTGTTTCCCCCTCATAATTTGGTTCAGTTCTTCATAGGAATTTACAGTACCAAGTTTTTCAATGTTTTCATGGATGTTCAAGAGCTCCAGCAGCTTTTGCAAAATCTTAAGATGTTCCCCGCTTGAGGAAGCACCAAGTGCAAAGACAAATTTTACTGGATCATTTGCAGGGTTTCCGAAAACTACCGGATTTTTTAGCCGTACAAATGCTACTGACGCCTCCTTTACACCGTCTTCCGGACGGGCATGCGGAAGGGCTATCTGCGGTGCAAGAACAAAATAAGGGCCATTCTTCTGGTAGGATTCAACCATGGCATCGGTATACTTCTCCTCTGCCACATCCGCTTCTACTAATAATTGCCCGGCAGCCCTGATTGCAGCTTCTGGGGATGATACATCCAAATTCAGTGCTACCATATTCTTTTCTAAAAACTTCATGGTGAAAAATCCTCTCTGTACAATTTACGTGACCTGTTTATTTCTAGACTGAATAGGCATTGACAAAATCCAGCATAACTTGAGGAGTTTCAGCTTTGATCAACTGCTCGATGTTTTCACTGCATGAAAGCATCTTTGACAACTGTGAAAGTGCTTTCAAGTGTGCCTCACCGTCTATAGCAGCCAAGACGACGACCAAGTTAACATCATGTGTTCCTGCTTTGGAAAATGGTATCCCGTGTGACAGTTTCAGCAAGCTCATCCCAAGCTTATTAACACCATCTTCCGGCCGTGCGTGTGGAATGGCCACCTTTGGGGCGATGACGACATACGGACCCATTTTCTGTATGGACTCAATCATGGCG
Organism: Bacillus sp. T33-2; assembly: GCF_002860205.1. GTDB lineage: Bacteria > Bacillota > Bacilli > Bacillales > Cytobacillaceae > T33-2. The sequence goes on along the minus strand of NZ_PGVB01000037.1, from coordinate 3,040 downwards.
TGAATATATTTTTCTGTAACGGATCCTTCTTTCAGTAACGGTTGAGCTGCTATTCTTATGGCTTCCTGCCAATCAGCCACCTCATCGATAAATTGGATTTTCTGCGGTTGCAACAGATCACATAAAGATGGCTTATGTGCTGCCATAACCATAGGAGCTGGCTGATAAAGGTATTGTTTCAATTCTTTTTTCAACGATTCAAGGTCATTTATTCGTCCATGCTTTTTCATGATGCTGATAAGTGCTTCAACTGATGTCCTCTGCTCTGTGGTTGTACCCATCGATATGTTCACTTGTTTCAGAAGATTTTCCTTTTCTGCGTCCGTCAAAATCGGGCTGACGACATAAACCGGCTTATCTTTACCGTCCAGTGGAATCGTGGAAAAGATAAAGTCAGCATCATAGTCAAATTGTTCATACTCACGCAGTGATACGCTTCCGATAATGTCTATCGTTGAAAACAGACCTTCAAGCTGCTGTTGCAGTAATCTGGACGTGCCTACACCTTTGGTGCAAACAACAAGTGCACGTTTACGTATCGCTGGTTTTGCACCAGTCTTTCTCATCCATCCACCAAAATGGGCAGCTATCAATGCTGTTTCATTGTCGTTAACTTCCTTCCCGGCAGCCTCCTCCAAGTGATGTATGACTTTTCTGGTAATTAAAAAGATATCGTTGTATTTCCTCTGGATCATTTCAGTTGCATTATTTTCAACCTCAAGACCATATTTCACACGGTAAAATGCAGGCTTAACGTGCATGAGAAGAATCTTTTCCATTTCAACACGATCCTGGAAGACGACACAGGCATACCTTTGAAAATCTGTCACCATTTTTGAAACTACTTCATCCAACCTGTGTGCATCATCCATATCAATGCTTGAATGTTCCGAAAACTGAATACGTGAACTTAATAGATGCTTTGTAATATAGAGGGTTTCATCCTTCGGAAAATTGATGTCAAAAAGGATTGCCAGCTTGCCGGCGATTCTCTGAGCTACCTGATATGCTGTTGATTCGTTCAGTACTTCTTTTTCAACCGGATCAATAGTTACCCTTTTTCCCCTGGAAAGACGTCGGGCGAACAACATCAGACGAAACGCAAGGCTTTGAACAAATTCATCAGTAAATTGGATATTTAATTCTTTTTCACTCTCAGCCAGAATTTTTTCAATGGCCATTAGTTTTTCAAATTCCCAAACACCTTGGGCATTCTCATCCCCACCATTACTCAGAAAAACAGGAATTACTGGCCCACTCACTTGCCAGTGCTTGTCTGAAATGACATGCTGCAAGTAAAAAACAATTGCCTTTCGCTTTTCCTCCTCTTCCCCGCGCACAATGTAACCATCCCGCCGGTCAAAATCAAGCTGCAGTTGAAATCGAGTGAGTTCGTCCTTTAGGCACTTTAAATCCTCAATAGTCGTATTTCGGCTAACCCTCGTTTTTCCCATAAGGTTCTCAAGAAATAATGGTGCTTCTCTTGCCATTACATAAATGGCAAGCCATGCCCTTCGTTCTTTTGTGGTGTACTCGTATTGCCACGCTTTCAATTTCCCAAGCATTTCAGGGATTGCTTCAGCCGCAGACTTATCGAGGTAAAAACCTGCAGTCCTTACATGACTGACCAGCGGAAGCTTGTTATCCTTAAGCCATCCATTAATCTTCTCAACATCGTAATAAATAGTTCGCCGTGAAATGTTGAATTTATCCACCAGTTCTTTCACAGGTACATACGAGTCAGCCTGGACCAGATGTGATAATATTGCGCTACTTCGTTGATCTAAAGCCATTGCAAGTTACCTCCTTTGCACTTTCATTTGTGCAAAAAAGTACGTTTTTCTTTAACTATAATATACGCGTGTTTTTTGTCGAAGTAGAGACCAAATAACGCTCAGACTTTTGTGCAAAACTGGATGGTTGTTAAAAAGATGAAAAACGCAGCCCTATATAGGACTGCGTTTGCGTGCATCATTTTGCTTACTGGTTTATTGCGCTTCAATCAAACCATACCGGCCGTCTTTACGCTTGTAGACCACGTTTGTGCGGTTCGTTTCGGCGTTTGTGAAGACGTAGAAGTTGTGGCCGAGCATGTTCATCTGCAGGATGGCTTCTTCACTGTCCATTGGCTTCAGGTCGAAGCTCTTTGTACGGACAACTTCCAGGTCTTCTTCTTCCTCATGCTGGTCGACCTCGGTGAAGATCGGTGCATATTCCCTCACATTCGCTTTTTCACGGAACTTGCGGTTTACTTTTGTCTTGTGCTTGCGGATTTGCCGCTCTAATTTATCAGTAATTAAATCAATTCCAGCGTACATGTCTTCGTTAGCTTCTTCAGCGCGGAGGACAAGGTTTGGCATTGGAATCGTTACTTCCACTTTGGATTTTTTATCAGGATAAACTTTCAGGTTCACGTTTACACTTGCATCCGGTGATTCTGTAAAATAACGGTCAAGCTTGGCAATTTTCTTTTCAAGATAATCTCTAATTGCCGGAGTTACCTCAATGTTTTCCCCACGAATGTTATAATTCATAAGTTAGATCCTCCTTTTGTAAAGGCTATGTAAATACATTTCTAGTTTACCCTGCCTAATTCCTGCTAAAACGGTTGAAATATTTTGTCGAAAATTTGACAAGTTTGTCACAACGTATTTAGTGGAAATCCGGGTGCAAAAAATGACCCATTGTTCATAAGTATGCAATCCATCCTTAATTAAAAACTCCCCTGCCTGGGCAGGAGAGCAATAAATTTTTCTGTTTGAGCTATATAGATTGAACTTAAGTTTTTCTTCGTAATTCAGAAGGATTTTTGCATATCACCCGTCGAAATAGAGACTTATCCTGAATGGGCGGTGAAATGTCATGAAATCCAATGTTGACGAATTACAAGAGGTTGAAAATAGACTTAAAGGCGAAAAAACCCGTCGTATGTATGAACGTTACCAGGCGATTCGTCTGCACCTGATGGGGAAATCTGACCAGGAAATCGCCGCCATCCTCAAGCGGACCAGCAAAACAATCGGAAGCTATATCCGTTCCT
>NZ_PGVB01000036.1 GCF_002860205.1 Bacillus sp. T33-2 | reverse complement strand
CTTGCATGTATTAGGCACGCCGCCAGCGTTCGTCCTGAGCCAGGATCAAACTCTCCAATAAAGTGAGTTGATATAGCTCTTAAAGTTACGTTGGCTCATGATCTTCATATAGAAGAAACATGATGATTATTGTTTGTTGACGCTTGTTTGTTTAGTTTTCAAAGAGCAATTTGTTTATGTCGCTCAGAGGCGACTTTCTTAATATAACAGGTTTTTAACTTAGTGTCAACATCATATTTTAATTATTTATTTTGGAGAAGATGTTGCTTCATATATTGGTTCCTGACCCGTTGCGACGGGAAAATAAATATAACATGGATATTTTACTTTTGCAATATAATTTTACTACAAATTTAGACTCTATCTTAATATAATCGAATAAAGTATTAGTTTGCCTAAGCTGCTTCATAGAACCACGTTATATTGTTCGGCATTAACAACGTACAGCAGCATCAGAATTCCCTCTGCTGCTGCCAAAATGATCTCTGATTTAACCAACTGATTTTTGCTTCAGGGAGTGGTTCTTGATTTTTCTTTCGTCAAACACGAACAGCGTGATCCCAATGATAACAATTGCGCCCCCCACTACCTGGGTCCAAATCAGGCTCTCGTCCAGGAAATAGTAAGCCAAAATGGCTGCTCCCACAGGTTCGAACAGAATCGCCATGGAAATGGTCGAGGTACTGAGCCATTTCAATGACCAATTAAATAATGTATGCCCAAACAAATTAGGAATTATGGCAAGCATGAGGAAGTAAAACCAATCATTTGATGGATAATGAAGCAAAGGGTAGCCGACCATCAATACGTATATGAACAATACAACTGCGCTGATGAAATAGACAACAAAAGTGTAGGTGATCAGAGACAGCCTTTTTCTGACTGTCTGGCCGAATAAAAGATATGCCGTTATCAGCGCACATGCAACAAGCGCAAGCATATCCCCAAATAAAGCAGTCCCGCTGATTTTAAAATCCCCCCAGCTAATGACGATACTTCCTGTAATAGCCAAGGCTCCGCATAAAATGGCTTTAAAAGATGATCTTTCTTTAAAAAATAGATAAGTACCTGCGAAAGCGAATAGTGGCTGCAAGGTGACAAGCACGGTCGAACTTGCCACAGATGTGAAGTTTAGTGATTCAAACCACAGGATAAAATGAAACGCCAAGAATATTCCCGCGATTATGGAATATAGCCAATCCCGTTTAGTGATAAGACTAAGCTCAGAAACATATTTTATAAGAAATACCGGTGCCATCAATAAAACAGAAAAAAACAGCCGGTAAAAAGCGATTACACCTGATGGAGCAGTTGAAAGCTTAACAAAAATAGCAGAGGTTGAGACTGAAATGACTGCTAGAGCCAGAACCAAATAAGGATTGAGTTTCGGGGATTCCATATTATTGCTCCTTTTTCACCTATAGACACATATAGACACAAATATACAGCATTTAAACTATTTTACAATGAGTATGAAAAATATTTCCATGCATTTATGTTGAATATGGAGGAATATTTATTAAAATTTAGGATATAGAAACTACATCATTTTTCACCAGGGAGATAATTATGGGGCACACATTTGATATAGAAATATTAATTAAATTGGGGATTTCCGCTTTGCTGGGCTTGGTGATCGGCCTTGAACGCGAAATAAAAAGAAAGCCTGTAGGGTTAAAAACAAGCCTGGTCATTTCAATCGTCAGCTGCATGCTGACCATTGTATCAGCAGAATCAGCATATATGTTCCCTGGCGATCATGATGTGAATATCACAATGGATCCCCTCCGTTTAGCAGCACAGATTGTTTCAGGAATAGGATTCCTCGGAGCAGGAGTCATTTTACGCAGAGGAAATGACACTATTTCCGGTTTGACAACTGCTGCGATGATTTGGGGAGCTGCCGGAATCGGGATCGCCGTAGGGGCCGGATTTTATCTTGAAGCATTCGCAGGAGTTGCCCTGTTGATATTCAGTGTGGAGTTCATGCCAATATTGATGACATTGGTGGGTCCGAAACAATTGCGTGAAAAAGAACTGCGCCTCCAATTTCATGTTCAAAGCAAAACCAGAATTGCCGATATATTAAAAATTATGAAAGAAGAAAAAATTTCGCTGAAAAATATCCGGATCAAAGACTTGAAAGATGGTAACCATCTAGTACAATTGATCATCATGGTAGACTACCGAAGAAAAATTACCGATGTTTACTATACTGTTTCTGCAATCGAAGGCATCGAATATGTTGAAATCGAAAGCCATTAACACCACATCAGCCTGTTCCTCTATTTAATAAAAATTTCCTCTTGCATCTTGTCGAAGATCAGGCTATAATCTTTCTTGTACCTTATCTCGGGTTTTGATTCGGGGGATTAGCTCAGCTGGGAGAGCGCTTGCATGGCATGCAAGAGGTCAGGGGTTCGAGCCCCCTATTCTCCACTTATATTTACGTTAAAAACGACATTTCTGTTGAAATGTCGTTTTTTGTTCCTATTTTTAATCCCGAAGAATCTTTGGTGCTACATGATGACCCCACAACAAAGCAAAAACAGTGAGGATTCCGTATGGAAGGTTTATCACAAGATCAGTAACTTCGGCTATATTTTCATTTAACAACCGGTAAAACAAATAGATTGAATATGGGGCAGTTATCAATATTGCGGTGCCAACACCCAGTGCATAGGTTTGCAAAAATAATGATTGCCCTATATGCATGAAAACGTGGAGGAAAAACAGGACATTCAAACCTATGAACGGTCCGTATATTTGTTTTTCAACAGCCAAATATGTAGCGATAATATAGATGATAAGCTGCAAAAATACTGGAATTGAAAATCTCGCAGAGGTGGTTTTTGATAAATCTACAAACGTGCTTTTCATTTTATTCGGCACCCGTGGCTGAACCTTAGTATAATTCTTTCGAAACCACGCCTCCACGAAAATAATCTCTTCAAAATCGTGGATTAAAAATGTTATTGGAAACAACCACAATAATGTCTCCAAGCCAATGTTAGAATTAAGCCAATCCGAAATCATTCAGTTTCTCCCCTCAGCCCCGAGTCCTTTTATATATCGGCATAATTTATAATGTTTCATTGCCAACCTTTTTTTGTTTTGGGAATATGGTATAGCTAAAGCTGATGATAAAATCAATAGCAAGAACGAACAGCCATAATTTCATAACCTTAAGAAGCTCTTCCGTCCGACCGGCATCCCCAACAAACATAATAATTGCCATCAGCAGAGCATTTCCTATTGTCCACCCCAATAAATGACGGTACCAGCCTTTTCTTTCGTTACTGGCATGTTCAGTTCCATGCTTTATTTTTGGCTGCGGTATTGGCCCATTCGAAAATTTGTACGCAAATCGTTCGTCAGCCCACCTTATCATACTATGGCCAAATGCCACTGTCATACCTATATAGTACGCTGCCAAACCGTGAAAAAAGGATGCGTGCTGCCCATTCTTCAGATCAATCACGGTTGCGGCTATCAATACAAGGTCAACTACTGGTGTGCTCCATAAGAAGAAAGCACCAAGTTTCTTTTGTTTTAAAAAATACCGGGTAAATAACCCTATCAAAATTAATATCCAAAACCCAACTTCACATGCTACAATCAGCCATCCTATCATTTGCCCGCTCCTTTTTAATACAATTGTGTTAAAAACAAAATAACACATATGTATTAAAAAAACAATACATGTTATAATAGAAATATGCCAAAAATTGTTGATCATGAAAAACAAAAGGAAAAAGTCGCTGAGGCCGCATGGAGAGTTATTCGCCGGGAGGGGATTGCAGGCGCGACAGTAAGGAAAATAGCGGTAGAGGCCGGCATATCCACCGGATCAATGAGACACTACTTTTCCACACAATCAGATTTGTTTGCTTTTTCTATGAACCTCGTGTCTAAAAGGGTAAAAAACAGGATCCAAAACATAAAATTCACTGGAAATCCCCTTACTGATGCTGAAACCCTGTTGTTTGAATTCCTGCCCCTTGATGAAGAAAGAAGTGCGGAAATGGAGGTTTGGATTGTATTTTATATTAAAGCACTTTCAGATCCTGTTCTTCACTCGCTGGGGACACAATTTTACGAAGAAATGAAGGCGGGGATCACATTCATCATTGATACGCTGATTAAGAATGGAATTGCCAGGAACGATTTAAACCGCGAAATAGAAATTGAAACTTTATATGCACTGATCGATGGCCTGGCACTGCATGGAATCGTGCAACCCGGGCAGCTTTCCCATAAAAAGCTAAAAAGCACAATACAGCATTACCTAAAAACGATATGCAGAGAAAATTAGTCGTGGCCATTGCCTATTAACAATATCAAATCCCGCAACCAAATGCGGGATTTATTGTTCCACCTAAGAATGTCAAAAACAGTACATGGAAAAGGAGGTTTTACAATTTTTTGATTGGTGAGGCTAAAGCGACGATCACTTCGACTCCTTTTGCAGCGGCGGCTAAAAGAAACACCATTGTGGGATTTGCGCCCATGATCAAAGTGCCAAGAAAAGCTCCTAAAGGCATTCCCAAACGTGTAAATACCCGCGAAAAAGCCAACACCCTGCGAAGCAGCTCGGGGGGCACCGTTTCGTGCCTGACCGTTGAGGCCAGGGAATTCCACGCAGAATTGCATATCATCGCCAACCCGAAAGCTATTCCCGGAGCAAGCCAAAAATTGCTTACAAGAGGCAGCATAAAACCAATCCCTCCAGCCATGAGCAGTACCGGTATCAAAACTCCCCGCCATATACGCCTTTCAAGCGGTACGACGATAATGCTACCTATCAATCCCCTGACACCGATCAACATGAAATTAATTCCGCTTTGTTTCGCGTCAAGGTAGAGTTCCGATAACAGATAAAACATGAAAACAGCTAGGACAGCACTTGCCCCGAAGCTCCCTATCATTGCCTGCAAAGAGAGGGAGATATTCAACCGGTCTTTCGTAAGCCACCGAAATCCAACTGACTTTTCGTTAAAAAGGCCAGATTTTTGGCAGGTTGACGTACCAGCCTTCATCTTTGGAAGAGTGAAGGCAATAAAAATCGTTGCTAAAAAAGACGCTGCGTCAATCCAAAGAGTGTGAAAACCGCCAATCACGCCGACAATGCCACCTGCTGCAACTGGTCCGATCAATTCTGCAAGCTGGTTTACAAATTGATAAGCTGAGTTTGCTCTCGTAAGGCCTGCATTTCACCAAATCTGGAATAGACGAAACAGCAGCCACATCAAACAGCAGTGATAACACTGAAGGCAAATCGAATACAGATGCCATAATTCTAGAATGCCGATAAAATGCGGACAACGGAATAAAACTGACCAATAATAACCATGTGGTATCAGCAAAAATCATCATTGTCCGCTTATCCCATTTATCTGCCGCAACCCCAACGAACAGGCCAAACAACACAACAGGCAAAGATCCCTGTTACAAAAAGCGATCCCATAACTACCGCCGAACCGGTCAGCTGATAAGAAATCCATGGAATGGCAAAGGTATAAAGAGCATCCCCTAATCGTGAGATAAATGCCAGAAATTTAACATAAGAAGCAGGAAATGATAGTAATTGGAATTCATGTTCCGTTATTTTGGCTTGTTTTGAACAATCACTTATAACTTCCTTTCTTTCCCTCCTACTCTTCAACATTTATTTTTTAAAAAAGATCCGTCCATTCTTAGTACTTCAATTATAAACGTCATTAAAAGAAGTCAAAATATTTCATCGTTACAATTTTCATGGCTGTCGTACTGAAACACACTGACCATATAATCATCTTCAGGAAAATCACCCAAATATGTAAAACCATTATCGGAGTAAAAATTTCTTAATTTCCCGTTCCCTGCCCAGCAGTCCAAAAAAAGTGGCTTTTTTGCGTCAGATGCGAGTGAACGGGCAAAGCTTGTTACCTTCTCGCCAAGTTTTATTCCCTGGAATTCAGGCAGGATTGCAATTTGGCCAAGATATTTGCTTTGATGTTCGATTGCAAAAGTATATGTGCGATCAATATTCCTTATCGCAAATGTACCAATCATTTTTCCATTATCCACCAAAACATAACAATAATTGTCGTTTATATCCTTCGCAACAGTGGCAGCATCCCATGGAAAATCCCACTGCATGATGCCTTTGCTATGTAAGTGCCATGTAACTTCATTTAGTATGTTTACAACTTCAAGCAAATCGTCTCTTTTTGCTAATCTGATTTTCATTCTGGCTATATCCCCCGAGGTTGTCATTTCCAATAATTCATCATTAATTCCGAAGCCCAGGCTGGCTGCTTGACCTCTTCTGCAGGTAAAAACTCTTTCATGACTGGCTTGATATCGATAACCGGCGTGCCATCTATGGCATCCAGCCCTGTTACATGAATGATCCTGCCCTCTCTCTTCAACAGTTGTACAATCGTTGCCCCCAGCTTGTTAGGCCTGTTTTTTCCCCGCTGGGCAAAAATCCCGGCCTTGGGCCATTCGGGGTTATTCCTCGGATGCCTGGCACCATATTGAATCTTATTATCATCAACGAGATGGAACAGATAAATGATTTCCAAATGAGAGAAAGAATCAATGCCGTCCAGGCAGCTTTCATCGAACCTTTCATCCATCTCAATAATTGATGTAACCTCTCCCCAGTAATCATCTACGGCATCTTTTCGATCAGTGGTGACAGTCCCGATTTGATAAATAGTGTACATATTCCTCACCCATTTCAGCGATTATTCTTAAATAAATTTTATCATTAAGTTTTCTCATAAGTATAATTCTGAATAAATATCATTTAGCATAAGCTTTTCTTATAGTTCGAGTAAATAAAAGAAAATTTGTAAAAACAAAATAGCGCTACAAGGAAAATACAGGTTACCGGCATTAAATAACGACTTACCGGGAATATAATTTTTTTCAATGTTTTGAACGGTAAAAAGGGGCAAGTTTCGCCCCTTTTTTTTGATACTAAATCGCTTGTTGCTGTTTTACTGTTTCAGCTGGAATTTTAATTTTGCGTTCCCGGTGAAACAAACTGTACAGCACAGGAACAATGATCAGCGTTAGCAGAGTGGAAGTTGTCAGCCCGCCGATTACGACGACCGCAAGCGACGATGACACTATTCCGGCATGGCTTGAAACAGCCATTGGCAGTAAGGCGCCCACCGTGGCAATGGCCGTCATTAAAATCGGCCTTAGCCGCACAACCCCGGCATCAATTATTGCTTCATGTTTGCTATAGCCATTCTTCTCATTTTGTTTCACCCGGTCAATCAATACGATTGCATTTGTAACGACAATCCCGTTCAGCATCAACAGTCCGATCATCGCCGGCATGCCGATTGGCTGATTTACAATGAACAATCCGATGAGGGCACCAATGATGGAGAACGGGATTGCAAACAGGATGACGAACGGCGCCTTACCCTCACCAAAAGCGATCACCATTACCATATACACCAGAAGAACACTGACCCCAATCGCGATGGCCATATTCGTGAAGCCTTCATCCATTGCAGCGGCCGCGCCTTCTTTGTAATAAGTGACTCCTTTTGGCAGATCAAGCTCTTTAATAAGCTTATCAGTTTTTGCAGTGACCTCACCTGTGTTCTTATCAGTGATTTGCCCTACAACGACCACGAATTCTTTGGAATTCAAATGGGTTATCACAGTACGGTTTTCTATATGTTTAAGATTTCCGATATCTTTCAGCTTCACGGGCATACCCATGACATTGTTGATTTCCTGGTTCCCAAGGTCCTCTAATGATTCAATATCGTCCATGTTCAGCAGCAGCCTTACATCTTTCTTGTCACCGTCCATGCTGATTGATGTGATGACATCTCCACTGATTAAATCGTGAATTCCTTTTCCTACCATGGCCGGCATCAATCCATGCTCTGCCAATTTGCTTTCATCCATATCCATCGCGATTTCAGGTTCGTCACCCTCAAGGGAGGTATGGACATCGGCCATTCCTTTCGTATCTTTTAGGACATTGGCAATCTGTCCACTGGCCTTCTTAATGTCTTCAAAATCAGGCCCTTCCACAACTAGCGCATATTGGGCTTCTCCGCCGCCCGCGATACCGCCGATTCCTGTTACGGAAATTTCTTTTGCTTCTTTTATATCATTGAATTGTGCTCGCAGGTCTTTTATGACACCGTCAGTATCTTTCACTGATTTCTTAAGCTCGAATGTGATCGATGCCGATTCGTATTGACCGTTCACGCTTGTGCTCACTTGCTTTACATTTTTGTCCGCCATCAGGATTTCTTCAGCCCTGGCAGCAGCTTTACTTGTTTCCTCAGGAACAGTGCCTTTTTCCATAGTAATGTTGACATCATAGTTGCTTACCTTTTCCTGCGGTAAAAATGTCGTTCCAAGCTGTGGTGCAATCAAGCCCACCGACCCGGCAAGGAGGACAACTGCTGTTGCAATCGTGATCAGCCGGTGGTTCAGGGCCCAAGTCAAGCTCTTGCGATATGCCTTCTGCAGCTTGCTCTCCCTATGTTCCTTTGGTGATATGTTAAGTAAAAATACCTTCGAAAGAAGCGGTACGATTGTGACAGCAACAATCAGGGAAAACATCAGTGAGATGACGACAGTCCAGGCAAGCGGAGCGAAGAACCGCCCAATAAGGCCGGGCACAAACGCCATTGGCAAAAATACCGCTACAGTTGTGATTGTTGATGAAGTAATCGCAGAAGCCACTTCTCTTGTTGATTGTTCAACCAGCTTCTCTGAACGTTCCTTTGATGACCTGACCCTTCTAAATACGTTCTCAATTACAACAATTGAATCATCCACAACACGGCCGACCGCGACTGCAATACCTGCTAGTGTCATGATATTTAATGTGTAGCCCAGCAAATTCAATACGGTAAAGGATGCCAGAATCGAAAGCGGGATGGAGATGATTGAAATCAGTGTAGACCGGATATTCCTTAAGAATAATAAGGTAACGATAACAGCCATCAATGATCCAAGCAACGCTTCGCGAAGCATCGCATATACTGATTCTTTGACCTCAACCGATTGATCCCTTAAAGTGTCGACCCGAAATCCTTCCGGCAGATCCCAGTCTTTCACCGTCTCTTTTACTTCATCGACAATTTGGACAACATTGGCCCCCCCGTCTGGAACGATTCCGATCCTGACACCCGGCTCACCGTTTATTCTCGTGAAATCAGCATTGTTATTTGACTCGTATGTGACCTTGGCAATCTCACTTAAGTTAACTGTTTGCAAAGCCGGCTGCTGTCCTGGTTGTGCTCCTGGACCTGACTTGGAAAACAACTTAATATTTTTCACATCTTCAACTGACTGCAATTCCTTGCTGACCCTGACCGGAAAAACCTGATTTGAGAGTGAAACATCACCAGTAGGAACAGACAGATTATTGGCCTGAATGGCATTATTGACATCATCAAGCGTCAATCCATGTTTCTTGATTTCTTCCGGCAGTAAGCGGACAAAAACCTGTTTCTCTACCATGCCGCCCACTTCCACTTCACTTACGCCATCGATCGATTCCAGGGAAGGGATCATTTTTTCCTTTAGTACACGCTGCAGATCCTCGTTTTCATCCTTGTCATAAACACCCATTGTATAGATAGTCCTGTCACCATCAGGACCTTGCAGAATGATTTCGGGATTTTCAGTTTCATCTGGAAGCTTCACTTTATCAAGTGCAGACCGGACGACATTTTCTTGTGCATCCATATCGACGGACATTTCGTATTCCATAGTTACATAAGCAACGTTGGCCAATGCGTCAGTATATACTTTTTTGACTCCTTCAAGATTCATGAATTCCTTTTCTACCGGTTCACCAACATCCTTCATTGATTGCTCGGGAGATGCTCCCGGATATGGGATTACAACCGTCATATAAGGAATGTCAACATTCGGATATTTTTCGATTGGAATCTGTTTGAGTGAATAGATTCCTCCTCCTACAATTAAAAGAATCATTAATATCAGTGCAACAGCATTTCTCATGCTGAAGCGGATGATCGATTTCATCATGGCATTTTCTCCTAACTAAATGTTATTTGAGCGTTTCGCACAGAAAGCTCATTTTGGGGCAGATATGATCTATATGTGACTGGATAAACCAGATTATTTGTTCATGAAAAATCAATTAACTTTTGCGTATTCTTTATTACAAGATTGATGTTCAAGCATCAGCAAGTAAGATGATAATTTCCCCCGGTACACTAATTCAAATATTGAGATTGTTGTTAAATCGTGGGGTGTGACAAGACAAAGAGGTTTATGTACGAGTGGAAGACCGGATTCATGTAAAATCGTTGCGACAAACTGGGAACAAAAAAATGCGTTTTTGCGATGAAACTTTAACTTCAGCAAGACTGCAATTAAGCCTAAAAAATTATACTTTAACTGGAGTTTTTGCTCCTCTAGTTTCTTTACTTTTTGATACATTTTTTTATATTGGCATTCGCTTAAAGTACAACTGTATATTGCGCAGCCAGCCCCAATGAACAACCCGGATTTGACATTTTCCTTTACAAAGCCGCCGATGAAAGGATTTCTGGGTGTTTTTCTTCCAAAGCTATATACTTCTGCTAATTCTGTATCAAAACCAATTGAGGCATGGTTGAATGGTTTTCTTGTGCAAAGCTTGATCATTCTTGTAAACATTGTGCCGGTATCGGTAAGCAGAACATAAACTTTCTTTTTTTTCATAAAAGGTCCTCCTGCATGGGCTATCAACTCTCTTCATAAGGTTCTCGTACGATTGCTTTGCTGCATGGTTTTATGTTAACGTGCTTTTTTTCCAGGCTGCACCTTCCCCAGAAGTAATTTCCACTAAGACCTGAGACTTATATTGTCAAAATAATTGCAATTCGTAACCCCCGATCGATGGTACACTTTGATGAACGATGTAAGTTGGAAAAGCTGCTTCGTTCAGAACAGGCAATAGTTTATTGAGAAATTCAGAAGCTTATTTCCATAACCAAGTTTGACGATAAGCGTGAGCCACATGGTTATCGACCGTAACATCGTCAACTCAATTTCGCCGGACGCCGGCTGTACGAGGTTTGTCAGCATCCTCTAAACCCAATTATCAGTTATAAAAGTCACATCCATAAGTGAACAATGGCTAAGATCTTTGCTGACATAGTCATAAAATAGTTTTTACCTATAAAGTCCTGACGCGGGCGAACGAAAATTTTTAGATGGGTATACCGGTGCAGGCACCGCACCGGCAAAATAAAAAGAGCGGCCCAAAAGGAGACTGCTGAAAATATAAGCCTTTAAATTTACTGCAATGAAATTAAAAAGATTAGGGGATG
>NZ_PGVB01000035.1 GCF_002860205.1 Bacillus sp. T33-2 | reverse complement strand
ATGTAAAGCCTTTATATATAATTTAGCTCCAAAAACTAATTACACAAAATTATTTATACTCCCGAATCGTACAACTATATTGATTATGCTTTCCAGTTATTTTTACATTATTTGGCTTAGGAAAAGAAGAACAACAGGTTCTTCCTTTTCCTACTACATATTAGCTTTAAAACTCACTTTTCTAGTCGTAAATAATAAGCCTGATCTACATAAGGAATAATTTGCCCTAAAGATTTTACTTTTTCTAATCTTACATAAATCTCCCCTGGAGTTAACCTAGTGTTATCGGTATCTGTATATTTATACCCAAGTAGTTCGTCCAGTTCTTTTTGCATTTCAACTGCTTTTTGGGTATGTAACTTCTTTCCTAAATGTAAAACCAGGCATACTTTTCTTGAAGCAGTCAGTGAAACAAATTTGTATGAACCTTTTTTGCTGATATACCCTATGCAATCGGTCCTTTTTCCTCCATGAAAGCTTTCATGATAGTCCTCTACCTCATCCCTATACGGACTTGGGCATTATAGATATAATCATCAATAAGCATTGCAAAGGCTCTTGCTCTCTGTGTCTTAAATAAATTAAAGAAATATTCTTTAGTTTTCATTTTATCTGCCACTTCTTTCTTGAAAATGATCTATTGAACGCCCACTAGAAACAACATAAAAGGGATGCCAGAGTATCTATTGTGTTACATTTTTGTAAAGGCTAAATAATTTAAAGTAGGTAATGTATTACATTGCCTTCCTCTCAAAATGGTAATGTAGCCTGTATTCACAAACTTCTCTCGTCCAGTTATAGAGGATTTCCTCATCCTCTGGCAAGATATCAAAATTTATCTTAAAAACGCCCTCTGCAAAACTGGTAAGTCCATTCGGACCACGATCCCACATTGTCATCGGCATTTTTGCAATCAGCTTGCTTACTGCTTCTTCTTTATACTCCCATAACTTTCGCGAGGACTTATCTGAGAAGTCAATCCTCTTTCGGTATTCTTTTCCAGTCAGGTATTGGTGGAAAAATGGAGCAGCTTCAGTTGGAGTAATTGGCTTATTCCAGTCGGAAATTCCCTTGTTTAACATTGCAAGAAGCACTACCATTTTATAGCTTTTGGACATTCCGGTCTTTTCAACTTCTTCGAGCCAATTGTGGTAACGTTCATACACTTCTTTTTCCCTATCATCCAATTCCCCTGCCCAATTCAAGAAACCAGCATATGACTTAAACTCCTGGCGGTACTGAATTGATTCCGACCATCCTTTTAAATGGAGTTCCATGTAGGTGGGCCTTCTTCCTAAATCCTGCTGAAGAATTAAATAATCATTCAGCAGCTTGTCCCTGCGAGGATGTTTCTTCCTGGCAATCTCATGCAGTAAATCAATGACTTTAACATCCAAATTCATTTCGCATAGTTCCGGCACTCTCGGTTGAATATTTCTTGTTTTGGATTCATCCCTCAGTGTATCAAACAGACCCAGTTTGATATCTGCATTCCGGTAGTTACCTATCAGATCAATGATCGTGCAAAATTCCTTCCCAGGATACAACCGAAGCCCACGGCCAATTTGCTGGGTAAACACCGTAAGTGATTCAGTTGGGCGGACAAACAGGAGCGTATCCACAGGGGGGATATCAACACCCTCATTGAAGAGGTCCACTGTGAAAATCACATCCAATTCTCCTTTTTCAAGCTGATTGATCACTTTGCTTCTGCTTACTCCTACTTGTTGGGAATGCAGACTAACAGTTTTGTAGCCGTGACGGTTAAAAAAGTTTGATAAAAATATAGCCTGCCTGATGGAAGAACAGAACCCAATTGTCCGTGTCTGTTTATTATCTTTCCAGGCATGGAGGATTTTGGCAGCCATATCCTCACTCAGCTGTGCCAGCAGCAGTTCCTCTTCATCGTATCTTGTTCCAAGCCATCTGATCTGGCTGTAATCAGTTTCATCATAAATCCCATAGTATTTAAACGGAGATAACCATTGCCGTTCAATTGCCTCGAGAAAATCAAGCCTGAAAGCAACATTCCCGTCACAAATTGCGTAAACATCCTTGTTGTCGTTCCTGTCAGGAGTGGCTGTGATTCCAAGCAAAAAGTCCGGCCGGAAATAGTTTAGCACCCTCTGGTAAGTGGTGGCGGCGGCGTGGTGAAATTCATCAATAACAATAAGGTCAAACTCATCACGTTCGAACCGTTCCAAGTGTGTTTTGATGCTTAGAGTATAGATAGATGCAAAGATAGCATCCGCCTCGTCCTCCTTAACTCTCCCATTATAGATCCCGTACTTTCTTTCAGGCATAATTTTTTTAAAAGAATTACGGGCCTGGTAAAGGATTTCTTCGCGGTGGGCGATGAATAGAATTCTTTTAAATCTCTGTGCGAAAAATCCTGCAAGATAGGTTTTTCCCAATCCAGTGGCCATCACGACGAGCGCTTTTTTATAATCCTCTTCAACCGTTTTGTTTAATTCCTCAAGTGCCTCGATTTGCGCAAAACGCGGAACAATATTACCATAGTCGGTCTGTTGCTCAAGTACAATTTCAGCCACACCAGAAATCTCATCCGAAGGTAACATTAACTCAAGTTCTTCTGTCTCTGACCACGTTTTTGCCAGATTTGGATTGCCCAGATGGATTCTCTCATAATCAAGTCGATACACCTTGAGTGTCTCATAGTTCAAAGGCACTGTTTGGTCGGAAAAGAATAGTTTAAGAAATTCCGATATTGCTTGATCATAGATTCTCTTTTCATCACTGACCGCCAAGTTCCATTCTACTCCCTTATTTAATGCGGATCTTGAAAGATTGGAGGATCCAATAAACAGGCATTCCTGTTCATCCGACTGAAACAAATAGGCCTTCGGATGAAAGGAAACCCCGTTGCATTTCCAAATCCTCACCTGAACCTGATCATCAATCTCCAACAATTGTCCAAGAGCCTCCGGCTGGGTCACATACAAATAATCCCCAGTGCATATTTTTATATCCGCACCCCTATCGGCAGCCTTCTTAAGTCCATCCTTAAAAAATTCAACCCCAGATTTCATGACAAACGATGTTAAAATGCAAATCGACGTGGCTGACTCCATTCGTTTCAGTAATTGCTGTCCCAATCCATGTGTAAGAAACTCAATCTTGCTCATCTTCAACCTCTATCAGAAAGATCTTCTCCTTGAAACCTCCCCGCTTTTCAGCCTTGGTTTTCCGCACTTCCTCTACTTGCTCAATAGAAACTCCATGATATTCTGCAAACGCATGGATAATTTCCAGCAGGTCGGCAAGTTCTTCAACTGCATCCTCTACTGTTTCAGTACTGACAAACTCCTCAAGCTCCTCAAAAGCTTTTTTGTTGAGTTCAGTTATGTATTCACTATTGCTTAATATTCTGGTAGAAAACGTTTTTCCGGTGTTCTCAATCACTTCAGGTATCCGGTCACGTACTAGTTTGTTGTATATGGGCATTTTCCTATCTCCTAAATTCTTTTTTTAGTTATTTAAAATAAATGACTATTATCTTTTATTATATTATTAAAAATACCCTTATTGAAACATAGGCCGCTGAAAAACTTACGCTGATTGGATTTTCAAACTTATCCACAAAGAAAAACCGACTTTTATTCCCTGTTTTTTGGAAGGGAGAGTCGGTTTTTTCTTAATTTGTGCTCTGGTTTACGTTTATTTAATCCAAGAGTTTTACTATCCTCTTTAGGTTAACAGTGAAGATTGCCATTGCCCCTTGTAACTCCATGCCAATTAGACCCGAGGATGAGGCAACATCATACCCGTGTCTGTGCTTTAGTTCGCTATTCTTTGCCTCAATCTTGTAGCGTTGTTTCGACCTCTCCTTAAAGTACTCCGTTTCCTGGAATTTTGCCTGTTCAGAGTGTTCGTTGGATTTAATGGAAACTGAATAGGTTTTGCTTTTGGCTCCTTCTTTATAACAGCCTTCCCTGAAGGGGCATCTCTTGCACCGTTCAATATCAAAGTAATACGTATTCTTCTGATTTTTACTTACACCTTTTTTTCCGGTGCGGACTTTTCGGATTGCCATATTTCCCGCTTTACAAACATACATACCGGCATCCTTATTAAATTCAAATTCGTATTCCTTTTTCCATCCCCCCTGCGTGATCAATGGATTCAATTGAGCCACCAGGTAGATTTCATTTTCATTACTGAATTGGATATTATCTTTCTCGGAATAGGCTACGTCACCGATGACCGTTTCGATTTCCATTCCGGCTCCAATGCTTTTTTTCAATCAATGTCTGTAATTGTTTTCCATCATTTTTTTCACCAGTCGTAATCATTGCGGCCGTGATAAATCGTTTTTCGCTCATCGCCATATGAGTCTTGTAGCCAAAAAAAGACGAATCGGCAGTCTAATGGCCGACTTTAGCGTCTTGATCCTTTGAGCTCTGTAAGTGTTCGATATCGTCAGCTATTGTCTCCTTGAGAAGGTTCAGTTGTTCCTTCACCTGGGATACTGTGCCAGGCTTTCTTCCTTTTCAATCGCTTAAATGAGTTTTTGGCAGTTTACAATCTCATCCTTAAAGACATCGGTAGTCGATTTAGCAGGAAACTTTACTTTCATCGTTTCATCAATCTTATAGACAGCTTTTCGCATTTTTTTAGAACGGTCCGCCAGGATCTCCATTGGCGTCTTCTGGTTATATCGTGCTTTCGTATGCGTGGCATCGACAATAACGGATTTGCTTTTGATTACTTCCTTTCCAATCGCAATTTCCACGGTTTTATTATAAGCATATCCAGAAGGTTTATATCCTTTAAGCGGAGTTTTCGGAACTTGATTAGAGAAATCGGGTCAATCACTGCGTCCTCCGGAGCCATGCCAAGGAAAAATTTAAAGGACATGTCATATGTAGAGCGTTCGACCACATCTACATCAGATAGGTCATAAATGGATTTCAACAATAAATACTTGAACATGCGAATCGGATCAATAGCGTTTCGGCAGTTATCAAGGCAATATTTATTTTTAAGTTCATCATACACAAAGGAAAAGTCAACCAAATCATTAATCCGTCGCAATAAGTTGTCCTTGGGAACGATTAAATTATAAAGGTCCATATATGGATTAAATGCCATTGATTGCTGATTTTGAATCATCCTGCCCACCCGCCTGGAAAATTGATAGCTTAATTATAGTACAAAAAAAGGCAGAAGCTCTCCATATTTTGAGAGTTCTGCCTTCAAATGTTTTTAAGAGACTTTTTCAGTGCCCTCATTGAAACACAAGGGTATTTCTACTATTATATCATGTCTTCCCAGTATTTTTGTACCTGCTGTAGCACTAGAGGTACAGTTAAGTAAAGTTGAATCTTCTCGAACTAAACCACTTGGTAAACGAGTTCTGCCGCATGTACTTAATGCTAGGTTAAAAAAGGGTTCGGAACACTCCAGTACCCTATTTTTTGAAAAACCTTTTGTAAACATTCTATCTTTATAACCTCTTAAAAACATGTATCACATCACTATTATCGTGGAGCTTGTCCAATTGATGTGCACGCCATAGGAAAAAGCAGAATAAACAAAATATAAGCAGCGAATCCCGCAAGCGGCAACACACTGCTTTTTCTTTTTATTCACAGGTAATAGGCGAAAATTATAAACACCTTTGTTAGAAACCAGGATTATTATAATTAAAAACGAACGTTTCAATAGGCATTTCATTAATTCTTATTTGTCTTTGTGGATTGATAACCAAGCAGATTTCTCCTTCTCTTTTCTCCACGTTTCCTACAGAAGCAAGTGATAATTCTTCACCGTTTTTACGAGCTTTCTCCACTATTTTGAACATACCGATAACATTACGAGCAGCATTTACAAAAAAAGACTCTTCGAAGTAAACATAAGTCTGTTTATTATTCTTTTTTAATTGAATAACTACTCTATTCTGTTCAATATCAATTGAGAATATCTTTTCGTGTACAGCGGTTGCTGTTCCCACATCATCATCGTGTAAGAAATTTATACTATTACGCCTTTTGACATTCGGTGCACGCGTTCCCTGTGCGATAAGATCAGCATTTTGGTCTGTGGTCGGCCTTATATTCTCGACTAACTCTGGTGATTGAGTGTTATCTATATAAGTTGAACTAAAGATTTTCCTGTATTACATTTGACTCCATCCGTACACACAGTCGGTCAATAACTGTTATAGGATCTATATTCTCCATAAAGGCATGGACGTTTTTACGAATTTCATTTAAGATGTGGTAGAAAACATTGTTAATAATATCGGATTTCAGCCATTTCCAAAGTCCTTCACAACATTAGCTGGGCGGCTGTATGGAGGCCTAAACATAAATTTCAATCTTCCACCCAATTCTTCGAGGAAGGGTTCAAGCAATTTGCATGATGGATCCTGGCGTTGTCTAGAATCATTACAATGTTTCCGGTTGGGTAGGCTGCTGTCACTTTTTTAAGGAAAGATAGGAATTAGTATCACTGTATATTGCTCTTCTTCCTGCCATACGATTTCTCCAGTGACGTAATCTATAGTGGCCAACAGTTTTACGCCAAGATGTTTGCCGGCCGTTTTAATAATTCTTTGCTTTCCTTTCTCCAACCATGTATATTACAGCGCCTGGTAATCCCGGATCATGTGTCACCTTCAAACAAAATGTGATCAATTTCGCCGTTCTCGTATTTTTTTACCTCTGGGAAGATAGGAATGGATATAGTTTCCGATTGTTTTGCTGGTCCGCTGGAGAATGGCGGCGAGTTCCTGGTCGGATTTCCCCATCGGGTGCAGACGAATCGCCTGGTAGCGTTCATCCATGCGATGGGTTTTTTCGCTTTTAAGTCTATTTTTCAACCTCTTGTAATTCATCAATTTTGGATTTCAACACATCTCACCGCCCATGTAGTATAAGTCTCTATTTCGACGGGTGACATACAAAAATCCGTCTGAATTCTAAGAAACACTTAAGTTCAATCTATATAGATACAACTATCAAAGACACTGCTTATTACTATATGTACATAGAGATTGATTCAAATTTTTTCTATGGCGACCTAACCCATCTTATTTTTATAGAAGAATCCCTCATTTTTCTTCCCTCTCTATTGTTCCAGCCTACATTTCTTGATTTTGTTCTACCCAGTTCAAACCAATTATCTGCCTTATAGATAATCCCCTCATGGTTTTGACCTGTGCTAGAATAAGCAATAAGACCCTTTACTTCTTTGAAATGTTTTCTAATATAACTTCTGGCTAATTTTAATGCCCTACTTTCCGCGAATTTTGCTGTTTCATCAGTCATTACCATTCTTGTAAGTTCAAGTAATTTTTCTTGATTTAAAGGTCTAGCACTGGGTCTTCCCCACATCATTGCACCTATTCTCTCTCCCTCATTATCTAGAACCCACAACCTGAGTCTTGCACCACCCGGAACGGAATTTAGGTAGTGCCTTTCTTTAATCCAATTATCTAACTCCGTACTATTGCAAACTTCGACTTTTTGTGGAAACCTCATTTTTTCCTCCCCCTATAAATATTGATTTATCAACGGTTTGAGCCGTTGCTGGGGTGTCAAAAAAATATTTTTCGACACGTAAACTAACCTAATTTTACATATATGTTAATTTGCGACAGTTGGTGAGTGCGCTACGTTGTACTACTGGTTAAATCTGGTGGTAGTGAAATTGATCTTTATTCGATGTACCATAGATCTCTGTGTTGCTTATGATGACGTACCCTCCCATGTCTCTTGGCATCTTTGTGCCTACATTCCTTCGTTCGGTCTAGTTATAAGGTAGAGACTGGCTATGCTCCTATAGGAACTCAAGGTCGAATGGAATAAATTCTGCCGGCTTCTCCGTGTCAACTATAAAAGAGAAGTTGGATAATGACCGGATTTTCTTGTTGATAATTAACATAAATAAGACGCGTTCTATGAGATTAATTATTAATGTGGTAATATAATTACGCAGAGATGTTTACTGATACGTTAAACGTAACATCAATTAAATTTTATTATGTAACGTTTAACGTGTCAATATGGAGGCGTTATTTTGAAAATAATTATTAAGTTAAATTCAATTCTCGAAGAAAGGGGAATATCACGGAGAGAGTTTGCCCGAATGACAGGAATAAGACACCCAACAATAAATGAAATGTGCAAAAATCAAACAAAGCGAATCCCTTTGGATAATTTAGCTGTGATCTGTGAAATCCTTAATGTTAATATTCAAGATGTTTTGGAGTTAGTGAATATAGACGAATAGGGTGGTAAGCCAGAACCATCACCCACTATGACAACAATCTTACTTTGTTTAATAAAATGGATGAAAATCATACAGTTTTACAATATGTTTTTGGCACGTCAATCTTTCTAATCTAATTGCTGTTCTACATGGCAATGACCTTAAGAATTGTTTACAAACCGTAGAAGTGGAAATAATGTTTCATAAATCGCAAAAAAGCACTAATTTGCAAAGAATTGGTGTTAATATTTCCACCTAAATTAACTAATCATTATACAGCGATTTTTTTCCCCACGATACACTATGCAAGAAGAAAAAAGTACAAAGTAATTCTATATCACTTAAGATTTATCTATTTAGAGTGTCATTATACATCTCTTTCAACATCCTTAATTACATGGTACACCCCACTGCGTCTGGTGACTATTAGTCGCTTCTTCAATTCCTCAATTACTAATTCTTAAGTCGGAGTCGGAATAATTGTTAATGTATATCTAGTTGAGTAATTGATATCCATTAGTTTAATACTATTTCGTGGCTGTAGTTTACCGTTTTCCCATCAAATGTAATACTTACGCCCCTTAAAAACAATCCCTTACTTATACATCTTTGTAAATGGTAATAATAATCTGATTTATTGTCTATTTCTATTTTATTTATTATTGGACTTAGAGCGACAAGATAGTAATGTACTATTTTTCCTTGATCTAATAGTTCCTTTAATGCTTTTAACTGTACAATGGATCTCGCGGAACTAACTTGTGGGAACCTTACTATCTTATCTTTAGAGATGACTCCTTTTGCTTCAACTAATATGCTATGGTCTTCTCCTTCTAAAAAAAGATCAGATTTGTATCCATCTTTTATCTTCTCTTTAGATACCTGATAATTTGTTTCGGGATAAAGCTCTCCGTTTATTATTAAACTTTCTAGTATAGTATTTACCTTATTTAAATTTAAGATGATGTACCTATCCCGATAATTAACTGCAAATAGTGAGTACTTTGTTCGGCTTTTTTTATTATTGTTTTCCGTTACTAATACCTCACATCCACCTAGATTTAAATAGTTTTCTATACGAGAGGAACTAGGTACATAGCACTCAGTAATCTCACCATTTATTTCTATATAACAAAGAAATCTGTTTTTACTTTCTGATACGAAAACTCCTGGTGTTGTCTCAATTATAAATGGCACCACTGTCTCTCCTTAGTGAAATAGCCCCCAGCATTTGCATGGGGACTAAAAATATCATAATTTGCTAACAATATCTTGATTATATTCACATGAAAAAGTAAAAGCCTTGCATCGGTTGAAGATTATCGACAAAACTTTCTCAAGTCCTCTGTGCCAGAATAAATGTTATCTTGCCTAAGTCTTCCGAAATTGGGTGATGGTCTGTCATATTTTCGCGCCAAACGATTCTAACTGTGGAAGATGATTTAAGTTAGTATTTGAAGGCGTAGGATCAAGATCATCATCACCTGTTGAATTAATAAAGTTACTTATTTTTATACCTTCTTTATACCTTAAGCTATTAAGAATTTCTCTCTTATTGATTCTATCAATATACCATCTCTTTTTCCAAAAATTTATTATTCCATCTATCTCCTCTTCTTGTTTATCAAGGTCAAATATGTATTTTGGGGACTTATCTACGCCTGTTAGGTATTCTTTCCAATTTACAGCTAAGGGAATTAAGTATACCAGCCTTGGGTTTTCATGCTGCTGTAATTTCCTTAAACCTAAAAAACCCAGTGAATTTGATATTGTTCTCATTTTATAATTAACACCAGCAGAGAAGTTATTAGCTTCAGGTTTTAGATCGGGATGCTCCACAAGTAATTCGTGCATTAATTTATAGGACTCATCAGAAATATGAACTGAACCGAAACCTCTTGTTTTACCAACACACGAGTATTTTATTGTACCCTTCTCAGTACTATATTTTATTCGGTTATATTGACTACTACCTGTATAATAAAGGCTGCTTGTCACTAGTAGTGTTAGGGTTGCTGGTTTGATCACCTTTTCTCCCTTTTTTCTACTAGCAATATGGCTTTCTGCAGTTTTATATCTCTCATTATAATCATTGATAACTTTTGGACTTGCCATTAATAATGAAACTAATTTACCACCTAGAAGGTCACTATATGGAGGTAATGCACCACAAGTAGAAATATCCATCATTGTTGCACCCATGTAAATCTTTTTAACATTTTTGATAGCGTTTTTTAATGCCTTTTTTCCATCCTTACTTGTTAACAGCCAGTGAAATCGGTTTAGGGCTGATTCATGATTTTTCTTAGAAAGTTGGAACCAAATCCTACAGTGAAGTAATTCACTTAGGTCTTGAGCTCTCTTTAATGTATAATCCTCTCTAAGTGTGTCATTAATAATAGAACTGGTGTTTTTATAGGGTTTATTCTTTTCTACTATTGGCTTGAGACCATCAATCACACATTTTAATTTTCTTAAAGTTTCATCAGTTGGTTTTTCTATCTCATTAACATCCAGTAAATCTTCGTAGTAGTATTCGGTTTCTAGAGTATTATTTAATGCCTGTTCTAAAGAATTGAATTGATCTTCTTTATTAGGTGATTCTTCCATTGCTTTTAGAGACCATCCAATTTCCTCATCTCTACAACTTATCTGAGCTATACTATTAGCAAGTTCACCTAACCCAATAATTGGGTGGAAATCCCTCGAAGCATCTCTAATTAAATATCGCAGTTGCCTTCCAACCATACTATTAAGGGGAAGAGACCAACTGTATCTTGCATATCTCCAAATATTCCCTAGCTTAATATTTGTAAACTGATCACGCTCATTTGGTTTTACCAATTGGATATAAGGTTTAATTGATTCTGCAATCAATTCATGCCTCAACTCTTCCGGTGAATTAAGTCTATTAATTAAATCATTATATAGATCAATTGGGTTTAAAAAGTGATTTAAAATGCTTACTTTCCTTCCTTTAAACATTCTTGGCCTTTCCTGATTAAAAATAAACCTTTTTATCGCCGGTTTATTTAGCTGCTTATTTCTTGCTTCCTCTAACCCCCTTTTTATTTTATTTTTAATATCGGTAACGTTTTTACTCTTTAGACTTAATTCATCAGGAGGATATGCAATTAGATTGTTATCTTTGTACGAAAATTCCCAGCCTTGCCTAGTGAAGTCCATTAATATTTCGAAAAAGAGCTTCACTGTCAATTGTTCATATATTAATAGGGTATTGAAATCGACTGATAATATTGCTTTATTAATAATACTTTCTAATTTAATAATACTTTCTTTTTTATTAAGTGCGTCATAAATAATATTAATTATTGCTGCTGCCCCAGTTGGCAAATTCGGTTGTAAAATATATTTGTTCATAAAAACATCTGCTCCTATCATAATATGCCGCCCTTTGAAATATTTCATCTGGGGACTTAACACTATGTTGTTATCCTGACTCAAAAAATTATTATACCATTATTATTAATAAAGGCGATAATATCTTATACTTTGAGAGTATTATGTTACCGTTGTCTCTGCTATGTACGAGTCAATATTTATACAACTTCATGAAAAAGGAGCTTTCCTTACGGAAAGCCCCAAACGCCATTTTAAAAACAATAGCTAATGATTGTATTTCATGCGCCATAGAATTTCTAGATGCTACCAGACATATAATACTTTCAATTTAAAAAATCCTTTACTTTATTATAAATAAGAGGAAGATTGTGCATCATCAAATAATCGTTAACAATATACGGCTCCACTAATCCCTCTTTAACCAATGGATAAAGGTTCCTTGCATCTAAATCATCAATTAATGATGGGGAAATAACTAAAGGCAGCTTGTTATGTCTCCCTTTTATTACAAACGGGTAGGTTATACCACCAATACTCCCTTTTTCCTCACATTCATAGCCCTCTAACTGAAGTAATCGAATTAACGGCTTAAGTTTAAGTGCCTGTTCCATAATTTCTTCGAATTCAGGAATTTTCCCAGTTAGAATGTACTCTAGCATGTTAACCCCAAGCCTTCTGTCTAGCTGTGAGTGAAAGTATTGGTTTTTATAATGACGTAGACACTCAGTACAGGAACGATCACAGTTAGCAGGACATTCACTTAAAAGTCTAAATGTCCTTTTCAGTACTGTATTTAAGCTCTCCCCAGCTTGCTCTGCATAGCCAGCTCCACCAGATAATGTGTCAAACAAATAAATATCTGCGCGTAAGGAGTACTCATCTGAGTCGCTTCCAACAAGCCTATACCCCGATTGGAATTCAGCCGGATCAATATCAAGTTCCTGACTAGCTGCCAATAAGATTGCTTCTGATATTGTTCTTAGAGAATCGTTAAGAACTGCTAATGAAGTGTTTGAACCTGACTTTCTAACTAATGGTTCTTTAATTTCAAATCTAAGCAAAAGTAAATCTGATCTAAACTCATACCCTAAGTAAACCTTTCTAAATTCCCCATCACAGTTGTAAGGAATGTTTACCCCTTTTCTTTTTTCTATAATGTAAGGCCGCTTATGTGACCCATTTCTTGGTTTTTCTGGATTATATACAGAAGCGGAACCGCATTTAACACAAACAGAAAAGCCTTGGTTATTTTCTTCATTACCTTTATTAACCATTACAAGTCGTCTATCACGTGCATGAGTGAAAGAGAGATTTTCCCCTAAATCTACCCAATTTTTAAGATCATCCTCTGATAATGGCACTGGGAATTGAGCTGATGTTGCATAAGTAAGCTCCTGGCTATTATCCTCAGTTGTTATCTCCTTACCTGCATCTGGATGAAAGACCTCAGGAATAAGCATATCTCCCTTGTCTAGACCTCCGCCACAAATAGGACATTTGTCTAGCTCCACTTGGTCTATCTGTCTATCCTGCACATAAGTACACCGGCGACAGGTGACATATGGAGCTAAATTTTCGCTAAAAAGTGGTTCAGCCCTATCTACATCCGTCACTAATGATGAATTCGCAGTAATACCACCGGATTTATAAGTTATTTTATTTACCACAATCTGCCTACCTGGTGCATACTCACTTAATGCCATGTCAATGGCCTGCTGTGGTCTCTCGCTTACAACTACTTTAATACCCCCGTTTTTATTTTCTGCCCTTTCAATAACAAAGCTGCACAAATTTGTAGGAAATGCATAGCTCGGAAGAATTCCCTGATCAAATAAAAAACCAAGTAGTTCATCTCTACCAGCCCTTGATTCAATTGGAATAATCTCCTCATCTTCACCCTCGTCCTGTGATTCGTTCAAGTATGCTTTTGGATAAAGTCCTTCATCTGCAATTTTTTGGAGACTTTTCAATAAATCTCTCGAAACCTGAGCAATCCATTTTTCTTTATCAATACAAACCCCATCAGGAAGCCACTCGACAATTTGAGTCATTAAGCCACTCTCGTTATTTAAAACATTTTCATAAATCCAAGCCTGAAAATTCGTTAGATTAAGTGGCGCGTTCCTACTATCACTAAAAAATTCACTAGCAGGTCCTAATACCGAAAATAAGTTATTTGAGAAATTAGTAAAATGGCCATTATCAATCATTTCATGAAAGAAGGTCTGTAGCAAAAATGAATGTATATGTCTTTTTGCAATCTTAGCATTATCTGTTTTTATTAGGGGCATGCGTGGTGCACCGGCTACGATTTCCATAGGATTATGAAAATAATGGCTATCATGCGGTCCCCCTTGTGCATACGTTATAACCGTTGATACTGATGACCCTCTACGACCAGCACGACCAGCTCTTTGCTGATAGTTTTCCCTTTGGGGAGGAACGTTCCTTAATCCAACCGCAACCAAGGATCCAATGTCAATCCCTACCTCCATAGTAGTGGTACAACTCAGTACATCAATTGGCCCCTGTTTCTTATCGTCAATAGTTGCATCCTGGAAACGAAGCTCAAATTTCTCTGTTGTAGCAAATACTATACCCTTATCCTTGTTAGAAAGCTGAGCAGTGTGCTCTTCAGCAGAAATATGCTTCGGTCTGGTATTCCCCGCCAATGTTTGAACAACCGAATCTCTGAGAAATCCCTTTCTAGAACGAATATATTCATTATTGTTAGGATCTATTTCCTCAATTTGACTACTTCCACAATTAATACATTGGTTAGAGAAATGCACAGGTGATAAATTAGTGCACTTTTGACAGTTAAACCATCTTTGCTCTGTATCAATTGCTAAAGCAACAGCACTACTTTTTATGACAAAGGATTGATCGATCCTATGACATAATCTGTTCCTTAACATATTTTCTATTTGGTCTATTTCTGTATTGTAAAGACTATAGGTTTGTGCTAATAATCCTCGTATTTCCTCGGTAAGCTTTCCCGTACCTCTCCAATCATCAGTATTATAACCGGCAGCCTCACGTCTTACCGATTCCGAAATAACCTGGGTTGTTTCAAAAGCATAAGAACTCAACAAGTTTTCAATGAATGCAAATGTAATTGCATTAATATCTTCTTCATTAATCGAATTATTAATTTTTTCAATATCCTTTTGAATATTCTTTATGTTACTAGGCCTTACATAGCCTAAAGTAGATGCCTTTATCGAAAATTGCTTATTACATAACTGACGTAATAATGCACGATAATAGCTCGGTGTTGGTTTAACCTCCCAATCATTATCAAGTGCATCGTCAAGAGAATTATTATAATCCTCCCTAAGCTCATCAACCGCACTCAACAAAGCAATCCTGTCTTCTCCATCAAAAAACTGTAAGTTGTATTGTGATACTACTGAAATAAATGATCGATATAAAATAGAAGTAATTACGGGATCTTTTCCCTTTAATTCCTTTAATCGACAGGAAGCTAATACCAAGGCTTGCCTAAATGAATCCCACTCAACCTCCCTTGGAATATCACGTGCAAGACGAGCAGCCTTCTGCCGTCCATCTGAAAAAAGCAATACTTTTCTTCCACCGTTTGGTGTATCTAGTGTTTCAGATTTATTTGCCGGTTGAAGAAATAGCTGGGATTTAACTAGATTTGCAAAAGGAGCCTCACCTTTTGTCCGTAGGTCCATAATTTTACTAGGACCTCTCCATTTATTTAAACAGATAGGACAAGACTTAAACTTTTTGTGAGCAACCTGTCCAACAGGCTTAAATACTCTTATAAAGCCATCCTCATTACTTGGCCTTCTTTCATACATTTGCCCTGTTGTTACATCCAGCCAACACTCAATGCAATCCTTTAGGGCATTCTCATGTGGTTCTTGACCAACCAGTAGTTCTATTTCAAACAATCTTTCTTCTTCATGATCATCAACACCAATTAAATTAGTAGGCTCATGAAGCAAAAAGTTTCCTTCATCGCCTCGTGTATATCCCCGAATAAACGCCGTTCCACAGTCCCTATGTGTCAATAGCTCAAACACTCGAGCCTTGGAATCACAGTTACAATGTAGTAAAGGAACCGTATATAACCTCCCTAAGATTGGAGGTGTTTCTAATTCTTTATCTAACCTCTCTGAACATTCAGGGTTAGTACAAGCATAAAGACCAGGAAGACCCCGATAAAATAGGTGTAAACGAGTAGGCAAGAAAATTTTACTATCTGATTCCCTCTGCGCATATGAGCCTATTGCAATTAACGACTCTGTTGCAGATCTGGCTAATTGCTTATTAACCTCAGGGAATAATTTAGATGACAGCTCATTTAGCTTCATAGCCATACCACTTACACTTTGAACCAGCATTTCAGCAGGTCCCCAGTTTGTAAGCCTTTCATACAGGTAATCAGCTAAATTAATGCTAGGTTGTTCCCATCCAAGAGATGAAGCAATTTCAGTAACTGCATCCCTAGCTGTATCTAGGTCGACTCCTGCCCTTTGGAAATCTCCAAGATTTAGTTTAGAAAGAGCGATTGCCTCTTCTAATGTTCCAGCTCTTTCACCTACCCTAGACTCCTTAACTCCTTTGATTAATTTCAACTTTAATGGCGAGTTTTCAGATAGTCCGGTAAGCTCACGTGCAAAGCTTATTACTGCATTTTCAGCATCTTGACCTTCACCTAAGCTTGCACTTGTTAGTATACAACGAAGCTGTTCTCTTTTAATGCCTAGTCTAGCAGTTAAACGCCTAATTAACAAAGCAACCTCTGCTCCACCTGTCCCTCTATACATGTGTGCCTCATCTAACACAAGAATAAGCTGGTTATTAGGGTTTGATTCTAACCATTCTCTTGTTTGCTGGAAAATGGTGCGTTCAATCGGTCGAATAAGCATATATTCTAACATTGAGTAGTTTGTTATAAGTATATCTGGGCATTCTGCCTGGATTTCTTGTCTGGTCAACAATTCTCTATCATTTGGCTGTGTCTTTAGTCTATCCTGCCAGTTGTATTGAGTAAATTTTTTCCCTTTTCTTTTGCCACTCTTATAGGCATTTTCAACCTCTTTTTCCTTTGCATAGAATCCAACCAAATCCTTACTAGGCCATTTACCTTTATCCTTTAACTCCTGCACAGATTGAAGATCATTTGCGTATTTTAAATAAAATTCTTCAAATATAGGCTTTATGTGAGTCATATTTTTATTTGATGAAGCATTTCCTGGATACGGTGTTCGAGATGTATAGGATCCGAAGCGAACTGGTCTATCCCTTCCTTTCTTTAAAATATTCGCAACCCGTTCATCCCCAAATAACTTTCTAATTCTGCCCAATTGATCGTTAACCAGTGCATTCATTGGATATAAGAGAATTGCACGACACCCAGGCATTGAGGCTGTTTCAGGCTTCTCTACTCCTTCCTGAGCCAATTGACCAAGAATTGGCATTAAAAAGCTTTCTGTCTTACCTGAACCCGTTCCGGTTGCAACAATAATGTCATTTTTTTCTCCCAGGAATACCTCAAGTGCCTCAGCTTGGTGTTTATATGTCCTTGGGTAAACCCCAACCTGTAGCTTCGATATCTCATTAAGAGCGTTCTTTGCAGGATAAGGTATATCAAGTTCACTGAAAGACCTACCAATTTCATAGCTCGGCGTAGACTCAACATATGGCTCTTGTACAATGTTACCAACATTCCCTAGCAACTTTAGTCTTTCTGCAATTAAGCTTTTATCACGAATATGATATGCAGATTCTAGGTACGATTTAAGTGTTTGATGTAATGCCTCTGCTAAGGTAAATACACCATATGCTTGATTTTCTATCATAGAAAAGCTCCTCCTCTTACCTGTTTATAAAAACATACCCGAAATTCTTTAAATTCTCCTCCACCCTCACCCTATAGTTATCAAGTACATAATAAGCTGTTTCTTTATCTGTCTTAATTTTATAGGAATACAATAATATGATTTTATCAAGCGAAGTAGGTAGCGGAGGATATACTTTTAATTTACTTCCATACCAATACCCATTTAGACTTCTTCCATGTAATCTTCTTAAACCTATTCTTAACCATGAAATTATATCTTTATCTTTAATAGGAAACTCCTTAGTAATTTGCCCACCATAAAATACACCAAGAAAATACGAACTCCTTTTATCACTTGTTCTACACAAAAGTACTGTTCTATTAGGTACGGCACCACTTATGTCAATTGCTCTTGCCCAAGCAGATTTGAAATTATGATTTGAATTAAAGGACGTAAATATCTCAAAATCGTCATAGGTGTATATGGTACTTGCACCCTTCTCTTGTGCCTGCTTTAACAGAGCCTCAGTCCAATTGGATAAGTCTTTAGGCATCCAACCAACCCACTGTGAATAGGGTTGCCATAAATTTTTATTTTGTAAAGCCCCCTTAGAAATACTATCCTTATTAATTAACCTTCCAAGACCAGCTTGAGAGACAAAACTAGAAATATTAAGGGCGTATTTTGTAGAACATCCCCCTATTAATGCAATATCTTCTTTATCAGGTAATTGAATTAAACGAATAGGTGTAGGAACCCAAAAACCATTCCCAATATGAAGAATTTCTCCAAGTAGCTCTAAATTCCATAGCCTTCGCTTAATGAATTGTGAATCTAATGGATTACTAAATAGATGTGTATCGTCCTTATTAACCTTTGAAAGTTGCCAAGATTTCTTAGCTGGCCAAACTGCTTCAAGCTGCTGACGTAATAAATATATAATTTTTCTTGTATGTACTGAGCTATTGTTTTTCCAGTTAATCTCTTCCTGCTCAATATAGGTTAGCTTGTGAATACTG
Source organism: Bacillus sp. T33-2 (assembly GCF_002860205.1). Lineage (GTDB taxonomy): Bacteria > Bacillota > Bacilli > Bacillales > Cytobacillaceae > T33-2. Next base: position 61,313 of record NZ_PGVB01000035.1, on the reverse strand, counting down.
TCCCTTAGGAATTCTGAAATAATGGCCTCCTGATCCATTAGTTCATTCGGAAAGGTAGGAAGTTTTAAAGCTGATATAAGAAGCTTAATTCGATCATCCTGATTATCAATAAACTTCCAGTTCAAATCTATCTACCACCTCTTGCGAATTCTTTATTAGAATATACCTCAAACGATCATCGTGTTCTAAATAACGAATAAAATCCACTAGTTTATTGCTATCAAGATGTACGATCATTGGAATAATCCAGCCAAAAATGGAAAATTCGAATGGAGTTTCAAGTGAAGAGACTAATTCTCTTCCATATGAGTCCGCAGTAATTACGGATCTACGCCAAAGAGGTCCACCTAATGTATGTAGCCAATTTGGTATTATTGATTCACCCCAATTGTAATCAATCACTGTAGTAGGGACATAACTAAATAACTCTTTATCTATCAAACCAATAGGACCAGTAGCCGAAGGCTTATCCAACCACTTAATTGAATCAATGTTAAGTAATGGTCCTATTTCGAGGAGATTAGAACCAACAGGTAGCATTGAAGGTCCTTCTAAAACGGTACTAAATATTAATAAGGACTTTGAGATAGGCCGAGTCTGAATTACTCTATCAATAATAAACTGAACAATATTAAAGCCATAAACATCAAAGGCTGAACGATTAATACCTTCAAGAATTACAGCTGTAGGAGAATTCTTTTCCTCAAATTCCTTTATTATTCTTTCTATAATCACTTCAATGGAAGAATCGATACAACCAAATGGTATTTTTAATATTTTATATATGCCTCCTGTTAGGCAAGAGGCACATCTTTCCGCAACTAAGGATGCTAAAGAGCCTTGAAAAGACACCAATTGACCTGATGCTAGTGCTGCTAATATTTCCCTTGATAAACGTCTAGCATGAGGCAGTTTTATCCCTAAAAGGTTTAGGTTTTTTTCCAGATGTGCAACAGCCTCATTAATAGAATGTAATTTTAATACCTCAGCATCTTCTGGATGATTTCGGATATTAACCTTTACTTCAGTACTAATATGCTTCTTTGAAGGTTTGCTGGGATTGAGTGTGTGGGAAATATTCATATTTTTCATTTCTTCAATATCCTGCATCAGCACCTGTATATTATTGATCATCTCTTGATATACAGTATTTATTTGATCTAGGGTAATTTGTTGTGTTTCCTGTTTGGAATCTATTTCATTTATACTCTTTTTTATTAAGTTAAGCTCATTCCGCAAGTTCTTAGTTTCATAACTTATTTCCCTATAACTAGAGAATAAGAGTTGCAGACTTTCACTTTGACCTTCTAGATCCTTCATAACCTCTTTCTTAACTTTCTCAAGAACATTAATTTTTGAAACTGCTTGTTCTAGTTCCTTCTTGGTTGTGTTGAATTCCTTAGAATTTTCAATTAATTCTGAATTTATTTTTGTTAAAATCTTATTTGTTGCTTGTAACTGATTTACTTGCACTGTTTCCTTTTTAATTAAGTTTATTTGACTCTCTAATGAGCTTATTTTTCCCTTTAATTCAACCGGACTTTCCTTCGGAACGAATGCTAAAAGCTTTTCTACCGCATCATCTTGCGGTAATGGACTAAACAATAACCAATTCTTTAGGCTTTTTTGTGTGATGTTTTCTGTGTGTATGCTACTAATGATCTTCTCGATTATTTCTTGGCGCTTTTCTGAAGAACTGAGTAATTCATGAACAATATTAACTAACGTCTCGTTATTATTTAAGTCTAAGATAGTTTTAAAGGCAGTGTGGTCTTCTGTGTATGCTAGCCAAATATTTTGTAATAAACTCCAATCCTTCTCGTCCCAGGAAGAGGAGCGCCCAAAATACAGTTTAAGACGAATCTCCGTATCCTTTCCTGATCTGAATCCCTTTACCCTTGGTAACGGTCTTACAATTTCTTCTAATTTACTTTTATCAATACCTTGAGTAAGCTCTATAAAATTCTTGTATTCGGCTTTTTTAACTCTTTCTCTTGCATTTAAACTGTATTTAATAGTCATTTATAGTTCACCCCATACCTGTTACTATATAAACTAATTATTTGTTCCGCTTCCTTAAGGAGAGTCCAGCAATGAGGAGCAAGTATTAATGGCCATGTTCCTTGAGAAATAATCTTTGTTAATAGCTTCTGATCTCTTTCACAAAATAAAGATAGCTCGACTTTCTTATGAATAAAAGTATATTCCTCATTTTTTAGAGCTCGTGATAAGTTTAAAATGTGGTTTGCTCTATCTCTCCATTTCTGACCTAAATTCAGCCCTTTATCTGGTCTTTTATACATATTTAAATTTAGTTCTGGCTCAAACTTTAAGTTACCGAATACTCCGGCATCTATTGAAAAATAACTCTGTTTTTGTTTATCAAGACTGTTTAATACATTAAGCATTTTTTCTTCAAATTCAAAAGCACTGTTATGCTCATCCTGAGCTAACCTATTGAGCTCCTGCTCTTCATTCTTACTATCTTTCCATTTAATTTTAATATTTAAATACGAAGGTATATTAACCTTTGTAAAGGTAACTGTCCCTTCATAGGCCTTTTTTATTAACTTTGCAGCCTCTTCATTGGTTAATAATACCTCAAATTCCTGCAAGGTTTTGTTATCCATTGCAAATAGACTAATTCCTGGTATGTTCGTGGTATAAGAAACATTAGGATCAACAATAATTGACTTATTTCCTTCTATGTCATTATCAAGCCAAATGTCATTTCGTCCAGGATTAAGCTGAAGTTGAATTAAAGCTGGAACACTACCTTCGCGTTGGCTTGTTTTAGTTACTCCTGTGTTGGAGTTGTAGCAGCTTATTTTATTCCACTTTCTTGCTCCTGGCTCTCCAATTATCCCAATGTTAACTTCTCCCCCATCCTGGATTACATAGCTACCATCCGAAAGTCTATTTTCGGCCATCGGAGTTATTAATTCAAGCTCCGCAGGAGGATGTAGAATAGAGCGCCCTGTTATACCTGTTAACCATTTTTCCACCTGTTTATTGTGAATTATTGGTAGTTGAATGAAAATTCCGTCCCAAGAGGTATAACCCCTCAATGGCACATTCTGAATTATTTCCTGAGATGGGATTGATTTGGGTTTGGAGCTTATAGTCCATAGTAATACATAGGATCTTCCCCAATAAAATGGACTATTATCATTTAATCGTCTACCGCTAAATGGTGAATATCTAAATACATTTAAATCTTTCGTACTAAGACCTGGTATGGGTAGGTTAATTCTATTTTTCCATCTCCCTTCTGGGACATTATCACATACTAAATAAAAAGGGCCCGGCCCTGGTGGGATACGTACTCGTTGTCCCCCACTTTTTATGGTTGATATAGGAATAGTCCTTTGTCCACCTAATGCAAAGGGTAATCGGATTGTTCCAATGCTTACATCAGGTTCAGGAATACTAATTTCCAATGACCAACTCATTGAAGGTTTATTCTCATCTAATACTCTTAAATATAAACCTAATGAGCGGTATGGCGCTTCACGCTCACTGTTATTCTTTTGGTAGAACTCCGCAGCATCTATTGAAAAATATAGCTCACAATCTACTTTTGCTTGCTTATAATTGTGAGCAAAATGCGGGACCTTCCCTCTACCCCTTCTAAGATGAACCGGTGCTCTACAAATTGGACATATAAAATAAGGCCCTCTTGTTATAGATGGGTCAGAGGCTGAGACTTTGATATCATTTACTGAATGAATCGCATATTCCATTGAAACATCCCCGCCTAATTAATAGCTTATAGATTCTTACACCCTACTTTATAACTATAATTTAACATATAATTAACAATTAAATATAATATATTATATTTTTCTACAAAATGAGACAGTAGTTTGTAGAAGCCTTCTAAATAGAAAATTTGATTTATAAAGACCTTTATTAAATCCCAGAGGTTTGATTTTTTGTAATAATAGTTTGATATATTTTTATAAATAATATCAGAGGGGTGTTCCTACCTGTAGGCAAAACCGATGAAAGGCGGATTATCGACGGAGTTTTTAAATCATTTATAAATTTGACGAGGTCGTTTTTGCTAATATAAAACCGCAGATTAATTGGAATCAGAGAGAAATGATTGGCTTTGGAACATGGGCATCCTTCTTGGTGTATGGGTGTTAGAATATTTTCTTTCAATAATTCCTTCCATTCGCATATTAATTGCTCTTTTTAGATATGTGATGATACTGGAGAGGTATTAATCACTTCAGCCCTTTCAGCAAACGATGTTCATTTGATGCTTTTTCAGCCTGCCATATAAAACTAAGAAATTTTTTCATTGTCATCACTGCCTCATTTGTGTTTTCAAAAAAATAGAACGGTAACCTCTAATGACCGCTCTAATGCTCTGTTCATTAATATATCAGTATAATGGCTAACTTTATATTTCGCTCACCTGGCCATTAACAGTTCTTCCTCAATTTTAAAGGATGATATTTATATTTTGCAAAGTCATTCACGTAGACTTACAGAAGATGAGAACTGGATGGTTTATTGATAATTTGAATCTTGCACAAATAATTCAAGAGGGGTTTCGCATATTAAATAGGAAACAATGATATTAAAACTAGGCTTTTCGCGATCAAAAAAATTCTTCAGAAGGCTTTCTCCCTTATTAATAGACGCACATTTACATAGAGTGTGCTGATATTTTCTTGCACGGAAGATAGTCGCACAGGAGCGATTACTTAACCCAATCCAGAAATTAATTGAGATTTAACACCGCCAGTTGATAAAATTGTAATATACATGTATCACCACATTTCCTTATAAAAAAAGAACCTACCTACGTATCCAAGTTACCTATCTGGGTCTATTTTATGATCGGCTTTTTTAGTTCAGATTATCTGAATATGGATAGGAATTAATTTATCAGTTCAGTTAATCAAATTATATTTACATATTTATCAAGACAAAATCTCATCGGTAATATTCTCCATAAACCTCCCAACCTCTTTCTCAAACAGAAATTTAACACTCCCCACCGGCCCATTCCTCTGCTTGGCAATATCAATCTCGATAATCTTGTTTTGTTTGTCTTCTGTATTGTAGTATTCATCCCTGTATAAGAGGATGATGACGTCTGCATCTTGCTCAATGCTGCCGGAATCGCGCAGGTCGGACATCCTTGGGCGTTTGTCCATTCTTTGTTCGACGCTTCGTGATAGTTGGGAAAGCAGGATGATTGGGACCAGGTATTGTCTGGCGATTTGTTTCAGTTCCTTTGTGATGCTGGCGATTGCAAGATCATGACGCTCGTGCTTTCCCGTTACCGCAATCAATTGAAGATAGTCAATCACGACCAGATAATTCTCACCGGGAAAGTCCCTCCTTGTTTTTTGGATCCTTGCACGGATGTCGGCTACGGTCTGTCCCGATTGGTCATGGATTTGCAGCTTCCATCTATGGTAAACACCCATGGCTGTGTTTGCTTTTACCTGGTCTTCTTCATTGAAATACTTGTAAGCGTTCCTCCATTTGCCGCCGTCTATCCCGGTCAGGCTGCTGAGAATTCGTTTGACCAACTGCTTTTGCGGCATCTCGAGAGAAAACAAGTCTACTACTCCGCCTTTTTGGCAGCAGTTCATGGCCAGGTTTAGAGCAAGAGCTGTTTTTCCCATCGACGGACGGGCAGCGAGTATGATTAAATCCCCGCTGTTCCAGCCTCCTGTCATCCGGTTCAGGACATTGAAGCCTGTATCGACGCCTGACAAGTCCCCGTGTTCCTCGTAAATTTCATCGTAAATTTCCATCAGGACATCATGTTTCGACCCTTCCTTCCTCATGCCGACTTCCTGCATCTCGATATAGGTTTGATAGAAGCTTTCAGCCCCCTCCATGCTTGCGCTGTTCAGGAAGGTGGCAGCTGAACGTTTCAATTCACGGATTTTATAGTGTTCCAGGACAATCTGCTGGTAATGCTCGACATGGGCAGCGGTTGGACATGCCCCTGCAAATTCGGTTATGTAACTGATCCCGCCGATATTTTCGATTTCCCTGCCGAGCTGTTCTAGCATCGTTACAGGGTCAATTGGACGGCTTTTTTCCCGTAGTTGAAGCATTGCCTCAAACAACAGCTGGTTCTTTTTGATCGAAAAATGACAGGGCGCGAGCATGATTTCATGAATGGTATGTGATTCCAGGAAGACTGCGCCAAGTACCATACTTTCCGCTTCCAGGTGTTTTTCTTGTTCATGGGAATTAAAGCCATGAAGGCTGAGGCTTTCTTCTTCCAAATACAGCATCCCGTTCAAGCCGTTCTCTCCCTTCCCGCTCCCATTGCTTTATTTTTTCGGTGAAATCGTTTTTTATGTCCTCGTAGGCGGCAATTTCCGCAATCGCGGGTGGAAATGGTTTAGTGGCGATATGGGCCATGAGCTTTTGCATGACCTGTTCAAAGCCCATTTCCCTTCCCATATTGACCCATAGGAGGACCGTTTCATCATTGATTTTAAATTGGGAATAGGCTGCTTCGATTTTTGATAGAACCTGATAAACTTCTTGTGGATTCACGGTCTTCAACACTCCCGTTACTATCTTTAAAGACCTTCAGCCTGGGCATCCGGTCTAAAAGTGGCTCGTCACCGTTTCTCTTTTTCTTGCCGCTTTTCTTCAGCTTTGTTAAGATTGCCTTTTCATAATAGACAAGGCTGTTGATCGTTTCATGGCTGGAGCCTTTGGCATGGACACGCTGGATTTCATCCATCCATACAAGCAGCTGGGCCAGCGGAACGTCAAGGCCGGCAATTTCCTCCGCTGCATTTATATCCTTTGAAGACAGGACATTACCGCGCTTGCGAAGCTCAATAAACCTCTGGCTGATTGCATTTATCCGTTCATCGGTTTTCTGGGATGCCTGCTTTCCTGTTGCAGGGACTGGTCCATTATCCTTCTTTACTTTCTCTTCATTCTCTTTTTCTTGATTTTGTTCCGGCTTCGTACTGGGCTCGTTTTCCTTTCGTTCTGGCACCGTTCCGCGATCAGGAGGGCAAAAAAAATCAATGGATCCACCATTTTGAATTTCATCGTATTTTAGAAGGGTGAACAGTGTGCCGAAAGTTGTTTCTTCTGTCGCAATCAGCCCTTTTTTTACGAGCTTATCTGCAGCCCTCTTGATGGTGCTTTTTGAATATTGCTTCTCTCCTCTTCCTTCCCGGTAACTGAGATCCTCTGCCAATTTCGAATACGCCCTTATGTATTGCCCGCGTTTTAGCTGCATGCCATTCACCATCCTGCCGTCCTCTCTCATCACCTGGATCAGCAGCAAAGTGAACAGCCTGAACGGCACTACTTCCCTCCACAGCTCTGACTCCAGTAAATCCCTGGGCAGCTTCACCCAACCACACATATAAACACCTCATCATATGTATTTTGTTTCATTTTTTATATATGGAAAAAACAGATAAATGGACAGGGCAGAAATAAATTTTTTTAAAACCAGTTTGATGCGAAGCTATCCTGCTTTCTGAGTTTCATTTCACTTTCAGCTTTTTGTACCCGAAGACCCCATTCTTCGAACCGTTTATTTTTAAAATTACTCGCCATTTATCTCTTAAAATGAAAAACGAGCATTTGATTTTTTCGTTAAAAATCATCAATCGAGTGCAAATTTGGGGCATTTTTATGAAAGTGTCCTTGGCAAAGTGTGAACAAACTTTAGATTCGTCCTTCCATAAATATGGCTGAAAATTGAGGATGATTTCACAGCTTCTAAAAAGGGAATGAAGTTCGGTTATTTACTATAATCCCCTCATTCTTCAAATAACAGGTGCAAGCGTTGTGCATTCAAACAACTGTAATCCAGGTGACTTTTTCTTATTTTGCAGGGGGGCTAGTCATAATGAAGGAATTAAACGATGTATAGCGAAAAAATAATGTAACTATTCATAAAGGGGATGGCAAAAATGACTATCGTAATAAAGGAATTACCTGAAACTGAGGTAGCATTTATCAGACGTATTGGAAGTTATTATGAACCGCAAGAACACTGGGGAAACCTCATTAATTGGGCAATCAACAATGGACTTTTCCCACCTGACCAATCTTATATCGGAATTTCGTTAGATAATCCTGATTTAGTGGAAAGTAAAGATTGCCGCCACGATGCGTGTGTTACAATTCCCAGTGGGTTTGATAAAGAGAATCATAGTGATATGCAATTCAAAACGTTGGATGGTGGGCAGTATGCCTTGTATCCCTTTTATGACACACCTGAAAAACTAAATCTTGCTTATGAATATATGTACGGAGAATGGATACCAGCTAGTGAATATGAGGCGGATTACGACAGAAATAATCTTGAAGTTAATATGAATAACCCTTCCGAAGACCCAGAAGGAAAATGTAAAGTTGATTTATTTGTACCAGTCAAAAAAAGAACCTCTTGAAGAGGTTACATATTCAAGAAACCCTGTAGGAGAGTGTACCATTTTCAACATATGTGCAGGTTAATAGGTATATTGTGCAAAACATTGTTAGGTTTTCTGATATGATCCTTTTAATAAAATGGATGTTTGGTATATTAAACCCATATAACATAAGATAGGTGATATTGTTGCAAAATAGTTTAAAAGCAGACAATAGTATTAAAATAAAGAGATGTATATCAATCGAGGAACATTTAGGCGGTCTTTCCACACTTCTGATCGATGTTGTTGACGATGGTGGTTCTATTGGTTTTTTACCGCCATTGAAACGTTCAGAGGCAAATATGTATTGGGAAAATGCATTGAACGATGACGTTATCTGTTTTGTCGCTGTGATCAATCACGTTATAGCCGGAAGTGTTCAACTACATCTATGCTCAAAGCAGAATGGCCGACATAGATCTGAAATTGCAAAACTGATGACTCACCCTGATTGCAGGCGGAATGGAATTGGACGATTACTAATGGAGAAGGCTGAGGAAACGGCCTTGCAGATGGGAAGAACCTTATTAGTTCTTGATACGAGAGAAGGAGACCCTTCAAATCTACTTTATAATTCGTTGGGATATGTTCAAGGCGGACGGATTCCTGACTACGCAATGTCTCAAGACGGAAGTTTAGATGCGACTATCATTTATTATAAGAATCTTGTTTAATAGCCTGTTTCGGCCTCTTTTATCCTTAACTGGCGCTTTGTCCCAGGACGGAATAACATTTTTTTGTTGAAATTACCCGACTTAAAGGTTAGTTGCTAAAAAAGTTGCTTTGGAGTCGGAAACATCGTGATCCCGTATAATGATTTACATTCAGGACTATTAGAAAAGTGCCTGTCACTCTCGAATTTTGTCAATTATTTCCGCCGTAATTTGAGTAGTGACTGGCACCAAACATCAATATTTGTCTAATTACTTATTTCGTTAACAGAAACAACGTATTTTTGATGCCATTTCTCCCAATTTCCTTTAGGAAATTCGGCGTGATAACGTCCATTTAATAGATCAATCAATACATCAAGGCAAACGTGCCATCCAGTCAAATCTTTCGAGGTATGATCATTTAGTGTACTGATAAATTCTTTTATGTACACCCAAAACCTTGAGAGTGATGTCATTTTCGTGACCGAGAAGGTTGGCGCCCGGAAGCGGTTGCTGAACTGGATCGAAAAACTTATTGAACTTTTATAGCACCTATCGACAACAACCCCCTTACATCAAAATAGTTGTAAGGGGGTTTCAGCTTTACTTATAATCAGGTGCTTTTAATGTTACTTTTATATTTCTTTATTGTAATTCGTTCAAACATTCAGTTACTGTATCAACAATAAACGCTAACTCTTTTTCAGTGATGATCAAGGGAGGCGCTAATTGAAGCACATTATTGTAACCCGCTACCGTGTCACCATTTTTCCCAACAATTAATCCTTTTTCCTTGCAAGAGGCTATTACTCTATTAATCTTGTTAAGCTCAATCGGCTCCTTAAAATCTTTATTCCTGACAAGTTCTATTCCGACTAAAAGTCCCTTTCCTCTTATGTCACCAACATAGGGATGGGTTTTGAGGGCTTCCAGCTGCTCTATAAGCCTTTCCCCCAGTACTTTGGATCTTTCGATCAGGTTTTCGTTTTCGATGATTTCCATATTCTTCAGCGCCAGTGCGCAGGCAGCCGGATTCCCGCCGAACGTATTGACATGACGGAAATGGTCATATTGCCCGTTCCCTGCGTAAGCATCATATATTTCCCTTTTCACAGCCGTCGCCGATAAAGGCAGATAGCCGCTTGTCAGCCCCTTTGCCATTGTGATTATATCAGGCTTCACCCCATAGTTCATATAACCAAAAGGCTTTCCAGTCCGGCCAAAACCGCAGATGACTTCATCACATAGCAATAGTGCCCCATGCTTCTCACAAATCTCTTTTACTTTCTGCATATAATTGTCGGGAGGCATTAGTATTCCTCCCCCGGTAATGATAGGCTCCATAATTACACCAGCAATCGTTTCACTGAGCTCTGCTGTCATTACATTATCGATTTCAAGAGCACTATCGAGGGTTTCCACATCATCTGGCCTGCGGTACAAATCTGGTGATGTGACATGAATGAACCCTGGAGCTAAAGGCTCGTATTTATATTTCCGCTGCGCCTGGCCTGTCGCAGCTAATGCACCTAATGTACTGCCATGGTAAGCCCGATATCGGGAAATGAATTTATATCTGCCGCTCTGTCCAGTTTGGTGATGGTATTGGCGGGCCATTTTAAATGCTGCTTCGTTTGCTTCTGACCCACTGTTGGAAAAGAAAATGAGGTAATCTCCATCAAGCCATTCATTGATTTTTTCAGCTAATTTAATGGCAGGCAAATGACTTTGGGAAAGCGGGTAGTAAGGCATTTCCTGCAGCTGCTCGTACGCAGCTTGAGCCAATTCCTGCCTCCCATATCCAACATTTACACACCATAATCCTGACATTCCGTCTAAGTATTTTTTTCCATCGATATCCGTAATCCAGACTCCCTCACTTTTTGTAATAATTAAGTTTGACGGTGACGGAGCGGATCCCCTCATGGAGTGCCATAAATATTTCTGATCTGTGCTTTGCCAATCCTGGATTTGCTGAGCTTTCTGCATAGCCTTCCCTCACACCCTGTCTTTTTAATATCTTGCCGTAACCATTTTCTTGCGAGTATAAAAGTCGACTCCATCCCTGCCGTTTGCGTGCAGGTCCCCATAAAAAGAATTTTTATAACCTGAGAAAGGGAAAAATGCCATCGGAGCCGGAACACCCAGGTTGATGCCCAGCATTCCCGCATCAATCTCTTCACGAAACTTTCGAACGGCTTTCGCACTGTTTGTATATAGACATGCGCCATTTGCAAACTCTGACTGGTTCGTGATTTCTATTGCCTCCTCGAGGTCTCTGGCACGGACAATTGAAAGTACAGGAGCAAAAATTTCATCCTTCCAAATCTTCATTTCTGTCGTTACATGATCGAAAATAGTCGGCCCGATAAAATAACCTTCCTTATCAGATAAATTGTTCCTGCCGTCCCTGATAAGAGTTGCCCCTTCTTCCTCACCCTGGCTGATATAGTTCTGGGTCCTTTTTAAATGGGCAGGTCTGATCACCGGACCTAAAAATACACCCTGTTCTAAACCATTGCCCATTTTAAGTTCGTTAGCTGCTTCTTTAAGACGTTCAACAAGCTCATCTGCGATATCTCCAACAGTCACCACAACTGAACAGGCCATGCATCGTTCGCCGGCTGAGCCAAATGCTGCACCAATAATGTTCTTGACTGCAGAATCCAAATCGGCATCAGGCATAACAATGGAATGATTTTTGGCTCCGGCAAGAGCCTGTACACGTTTTCCATTTGCCGCTGCCACCTTATAAACATATTCCGCAACAGGCTGGGATCCAACAAATGAAATCGCTTTAATATCTTTATGCTCCAACAGTCCATTTACCACATCATGAGCCCCGTGGACAACATTCAGCACTCCGTCTGGAAGACCCGCTTCCTGAAAGAGCTCTGCCAGTCGATTTGCGAGAAGAGGAGTCCGTTCAGAAGGCTTCAAAATAAAAGAATTTCCACACACAATCGCAAGCGGGAACATCCAGCAGGGTACCATCATTGGAAAGTTAAAGGGGGTGATGCCTCCTATAACTCCAAGCGGATAACGATAAAACCCTGATTCGATGCCTGTGGCGATATCAGGAAGCTGGGATCCCATCATTAATGTGGGAGCACCTGCAGCAAATTCAACACATTCGATTCCCCTTTGGACCTCGCCGTATGCTTCCTCATAGCTTTTTCCATTTTCCAGCGTTACCAGCTTAGCCAGCTCGTCCCAGTTATCGGTCAGAAGCTGCTGATATCGAAAAAGAATTCGTGCCCTCTGGGGAACCGGTACTTGCTTCCATGAGTAGAACGCTTCTTTTGCTGCTTTTACTGCATGTTCGAGATCCTGACGAGTTGACAGTGGAACCTTAACAAGGACCTCCCCAGTTGCAGGGTTAGGTACTTCCTCGTAATTTTTGCTTGCAGACTCGACCCACTTTCCGCCTATGAAGTTTTTTAAGGTATCTACTGTATTGACTACTGCCATTCTTTTGCCTCCTGTTCGGTTAGAAAAATGCCGCGTGTGGACCTGGAAAAGGTTTTCGTTCTTTCCAGGCTGCTGCTGGTGGTTATGATTAGATCAGAATATCCATTCTTTCAACAGCAACTTTACACAAAATGTTCGACCCTAACTTTCTTCTATCAATACCCTATTCTTGTCAGCTTAAAAAGTGTATTGCTGAAAGGGTATATAAATGAACCGTTTCCACCAATTCATCAATATCCACATATTCATTTGCGTGGTGGGGGATATGGCGGTCGCCTGCACCTGTCGTCAGTATTGGAACCCCTGCCAAATGGAGAAAAGTTCCGTCTGTAGCGCCGGGTACCCCGTTATAAATCGGCTCCTTGCCGGTAATTTCCCTGTATGCACTATCTACAGCCTTTACTAGGGGATCATTCCTGTCGGTTTCCGTCCATGGCCGGTCTTCTATTACTTCAAAACTAGCTTTAAAATCCGGGTCATTCTTTGACAGCATGCCAAGAATGGCCTCAATGCTTTGTTTCAGCATTTCATGGTCTTGTCCGGGGATTGTCCTAATATCCAGTGCGGCCATACATGTATCAGGCATCACGTTGATTTGAGAATCACCCTTAACTGGTGCATGTAGGATGGTAGGCGTAATGCTTGGCCATCCTAAATAAGGATCTTGACCGACTCTGTCTTTTTCGCTTTGCTCCAACTTTTCAAGTTCGGTGATCAGTCTTGCCATCCGTGTTATCGGGTTGATCCCGGTTAATGGCATCGCTCCATGAGCCATTTTTCCATAGGTTTTAATAATTGCCCTTATTGCACCTTTCTGTGTGATGCAAAGCTGATTTTCTTCCGGCTCGCAAATGATCGCCCCGTTTACATCCTTAGCCCAGCCTTGACGGATAAAGTCCTTGATTCCAATCATCATATCTTCTTCGTCACACGGGATACAAAGAAGGATTTTACCTGTAAATTTCACGCCGGATTTCTTAATCGTGTGGACAGCAGTTATTGCTGCGGCCAGGTTTCCTTTTGTGTCACAAGCACCTCGGCCATATATTCGTCCATTTTCTATCACCGCGCCAAAAGGGTCATAATTCCATGATTGAAGATTACCCTCAGTCACTACATCGGTGTGCCCTTCAAAAAGCAATGTTTTCCCAGGCTGTCCTGAATCCAAAATAGCAATAATATTGGGCCGGCCGGGGACAACCTCTTGGTAATTTACCTCGAGCCCGATGTCTTTTAAATATTGTTGAACGAATCTTGCGACCTTTTCTTCGTTTCCGCCTTCTATACCTGGCCTGTACACACTTTTGATTTTAATAAGTTCCCTTGTCAGCTGCACCACTTCATTTTTATCGACAAAGCTTAAAACTGAAACAGACTTGGAATCGATCGACATTGACATCACACCTTTCCTACTTGACTATTAGTCTTTGTGAAAGTCTCTGTAAGCGGGAAATCCCTCAATACTTTCGGCTGAGTAAATGGCATTCAGTACAGCCTCAGCCATTACTTCCGCTGCTATGGCACCCACAATGTCCACTTTTACATCTACTCCCCCCGTGGCAATAGAAAAAATGGTATCACCGTCATACATGGTATGAATCGGGTATAGGGTCCTTGCCAATCCATCATGAGCCATTGATGCTATTTTAGCTGCTTGTACCTTATTGAAGTTTGCATTACTTGCGACAGCCCCAATGGTTGTATTCGTTCCTGCCGTAAGAGGGTCTAACGAATTTTCCAGCATAAAGTCTAAACTATTTCGAATTCTTCCCATACTGTCCCTTGGACCTGCAAGAATTCTTCCAGTTACGGGGTCACGAACCTCTCCAACCGCATTGACTGCTACTATGGCCCCTACAATAAGTCCATTTGGATATACTCTCGAAGCGGTTCCAAGTCCGCCTTTCATCGCACGATTGAAACCTGCAGCCTTCCCAACCGTTGCCCCGCAGCCTGCTCCTATATTGCCTGTCGCAAATTCTCCGCGGGAGGCTCTTTTTGAAGCTTCATAGCCCATTTTTTTATCAGGCCGGACGGAGGGATCTCCAACTGGCAAATCAAACAATACCGCACCCGGGACAATTGGAACTACTCCAACACCAACATTTAAACCATGTCCCTGTTCTTCTAGAAATTGCATGACACCTGAAGCAGCATCAAGCCCATAAGCACTTCCTCCCGCAAGGCATAATCCATGGACTTTTTCTACAAGATTTATAGGATTTAACAAATCAATCTCTCTCGTGCCGGGAGCGGAGCCCCTTACATCTACTCCACAGACTGCCCCCTCCTCCATTAACAGGACAGTACAGCCGGTGTATGCATTGGCATCCTCTACATTGCCCACTTTGATGCCTGGTACATCAGTAATATTATTATTGGCTTTCATTTACATTCCGCCTGAAATTTTTGATTTTTTGCTCCCTGCCTTGCCAAGCTGCTTCCAGGCTGCAACTACGGCAACTGTAACAATAACTGACACTATCGCTTCAGGAATTCCGTTTGTGATACCGACTGTAAGCGCGACTCCCGGAGCAAAATATCCCCGTACAACAGCCATGGTCAGAACTAAAATTGTATTTGTTATGGAACCTATAAATCCAGCTACACCGATTGCAACATATTCATTATATTTTTTTAATCCTGCATACGCTAAATAGGCAGTGATCCCGATGAACAATCGAGGAACTATTGATACGAGGGGATCCTTGAATAAGGGAATGGTAGCCTCCAGGAATGATGATACTCCAAAAATTAAACCAATGATCAATGCAACAAATGGGCCTTGCATAACTCCCCCGATAATTGCCGGCACATGCATAATCGTTGCATTTCCTGCCGCAGTAGGCACCGGGATAAACCCAAGCCTTGTAACTCCAAGCAGAATGGCAATGGCACCCAATACCCCGGCAACTACAATCTTTCGTACTGTTAACCCTTTTTCCACTACAATTCACCCCTATTATTATTTTTTTAGGCTGTTTTCGTACGATTGCTGCTTTTCGATAGTTTTCAAACCTGAACTCATTAAGGGATTCATGGTTCAAACAGGAAAAAGAATGACAAGCAGCAAAGTTTACGAGAAAAGCCCATTTCTATAAACAGCCATGAAACTGGCTATCTATCATTGCCAAGAAGTTTCCCTGATTAATAAGTAAACGGGAAGAATATTAAGAATATTGAAAATAATAAACTTGCAGTGAGGACCATATAATCAGCTGATTTTGCCTGGTATTGGATATAATGAGACCGTTCGGATCCTGGCGTGTAGCATCTTGTCTCCATGGCAAGTACTAAATCTTCGGCACGTGACATGGCCACAGTAAATAGTGGAATAATGATCGGGAACATATCCTTCGTTCGCTGAATAATTCGCCACCAGGCACCTGTACCGAATTCAGCCCCTCTTGAAGCTTGTGCCTTCATCATTTTTTCCATTTCCATTGCGAATGTCGGGACGAAACGGATAGCAATCGTAATAATTAGGGCAAATTCATTCACCGGGAATTTAATATATTTTAATGGCTTCAGCACGCTTTCTATCGCATGTGTAATTTGGGTAGTCGAGGTGCTAAGTGTAAGAACACTGCTTAAAAAGATAATCTCTATAAATCTGATAGCAGACACGATCACAAGCCTGACACTGTCCGTTGTTATCATCACAAACCCATATTCCAGAAGCACTGTGCCGCCTGAAGCCACACTATTATAAAAAAGCAGCTGCAGTAAAGCTAAAATGATAATAAACGGTATAGCCGGCTTCACACCGGAAAGCCCATAGCTGATCGGGATACGTGACATCCAAAATAACAAACAGGAAAATATAAGAGCAATCACACTCCCCGCATATGTATGGCTGATTGCCATTGCAAGAATTAAGGCAGAGAAGGACAACAGCTTAATCCGCGGATCTAATCGATGAATAAAGGAACCTGTCGGCAGGTACTGGCCAATCGTTATATTTCTTGTTAATTCGAATTCATGTCCGGCCAATGCTTTCTCCCCCTTTACCAGATTGCAAGATTGAGATAATTTCAGCAGCAGCATTTTTCACTTCATAGGCGCTTAAATCAACTGAATACCCTTCTTTCTTTAACCCGCTCAGAATCTCTACTGTTTCCGGTGTCCCAATATTGTGTTGCTCAAGCACATTTTGATTGGAAAATATCTCTTTTGGGCTTCCATCAAGCACCGTTTTACCTTCCGCCATCACAAACACTCTATCTGACAGATAGGCGACCTCTTCCATATTGTGGGACACGAATACAACCGTCATATTTTCCTTCTTGTTAAGCAGCTGAATCTGTGATAATAATTCAATACGTGAACGGGGATCAAGACCGGCAGTTGGTTCATCGAGTACAAGCACCTTAGGTCTAAGCGCCAGCACTCCTGCTAAAGCCACCTTCCTTTTTTGGCCTCCGCTTAACGCATAGGTGAGCCGATCCTTCAATTCTTCAAATGACAGGCCTACTATCTCCATCGCCCATTTAACACGATCCCGCACTTCCTCAATAGGAAGGCCCATCTTGAGAGGACCAAAGGCGATGTCATCCCCGATTAATTGCTCAAAGATTTGATCCTCCGGATTTTGAAAAACAATTCCTACCTTTCTTCTAACCTTTCTAATATCTATCTTGGGTTCAGACATATCTTGTCCATTGATGACAACTTTTCCTTTCTGGGGCCTTAAGAGCCCATTAAAATGCTGGATCAGCGTGGACTTTCCAGAGCCGGTATGTCCGATGATTGCAACACATTCCCCTTCCTGAATCGCCATATTCACCCCTGTAAGCGCCTGATGTTCCATGGGTGTTTTTTCCATATAGGTATGATGAAGATCCTTTATTTCCAAGATTGGTTTCGAAGTCATCCGGCGTACACCCCGCTTCTGGAGGATAACCGTCTTACTTCTTCGATGATTTCTTGTTTATAAATGATGTCAGGACGGAAATCTCCATATTGGTTATGAATGATTTTAGCCATCCTGCTTGCGGCAGGTACATCCAGATTAAGCGCCTGAAGAACCTCTTCCTGCTGAAAAATGTCTCTTGGGCTTCCTTCCATTACGATTTTCCCATGCTCAATTACAATTACACGGTCCGCTTCCGCCACCTCGGACATATGATGGGTTACCGTTACAATGGCCATCTTATTCTGGTTAAGCTTGCGGACAACTTGCAGGATATCCCTTCGTCCAAAAGTGTCGAGCATACTGGTTGCCTCATCAAGCACCAGGCACTCCGGCATCATGGCAATAATGCCGGCTATTGCAATTCTCTGCTTTTGTCCTCCAGACAGATGATGCGGCGGCCTGTTTCGGAACTCTGTCATACCCACTGCATCCAGCGCAAAATTGACTCTCTCCTTCATTTCCTGCCTGGGAATGTTCAAATTTTCAAGCCCGAAGGCTATATCATCCTCAACAATGGTTGCTACAATCTGGTTATCCGGGTGTTGAAACACCATTCCAACCTTTCGCCTGATGCTACGCTGCTGTTTTGTTTCTTTTGTGTTCATTCCAGCAACAAGCACATCACCCTGATCGGGTTTTAAAAGTCCGTTTAAGTGCTTTGATAAGGTTGATTTTCCCGAGCCATTATGCCCGATGATTGCGACATATTCCCCTGGGAAAATGTCGAATGAAATATCTTGAAGCACCGGGATGGACACATCTTTGTTGATCTTATAAGTAAAGGAAACATTTTCTGCACGAATTAAAGGTTCTCCCATCAGATTCCCCTTCCCCCATCAATATTTAAAATCTCGCCGGTGATCATCTTCGCCTGGTCCGAAGCCAGGTAGAGGACACCATTCGCAATATCCTCCGGCTGAATGAGCTTTCCAAGCGGGACACTATCCACAAAGATTCTTTTTTTCTCATCTTCCGCCCTTTCTGTATTTCCGGGAAGGAATTTGTCCAGCATTGGCGTTTCCGCAGGACCTGGATTTATGGCGTTCACCCGGATATTATTAGGAGCGAGTTCCAACGCAAGAGCTTTCGTCAGCATGATGGCGGCTCCTTTTGATGCACAATAAGCATTTAATCCTGGCCGGGCTCTCACTCCTGCTATGGAGGCGATATTAATAATGGATCCCCGGTTATGTTTTTTCATAAATGGAATCACATGCTTTACCGTCAGGAAAATGGACTTAGTGTTGACACCGATAATTCTGTCCCATTGCTCCAGGGCCATCTCTTCGATCGGGATAAATGATTGTGGAACACCCGCACAGTTCACAAGAATATCTATCCCCACAAATGCTTCTGCTGCATTACTGATTAAATTCGATACACTAGCTTCATCCGTTACGTCCGTTTTAACAACCATGGCCCTGCCATCATTTATTACTCCTACTATTTGAGCTGCAGCCTCTTCATTTATGTCTGCCAGAACAACATTCGCCCCTTGATCTGCAAAAAGCCTTGCTGTCGCAGCGCCCATTCCAGACCCTGCACCTGTAACAATCGCCGTTTTACCAGCTAATAATCCTTGGCTCATAGATTCATCACCACCATACGCTCTTCTGTCATCTCCTGAATGGTATAGAATGGTCCCTCTTTTCCAATGCCGCTGTTTTTTACTCCGCCATATGGCATCACGTCATTGCGGTATGTTGAGACATCATTGATGATGACACCCCCATATTCAAGTTTCCTTGCAGCCTTCATAGCGACATTCAAATCCTTAGTAAAGATTCCCGCCTGAAGGCCATATTCAGAATCATTAGCCCATTTGATCGCATCATCAATGGTTCCATAAGGGGTCATTGTAACAACAGGGGCAAACAATTCCTTGCAGACCACCTTCATTTCCTGAGTGGCATCAACTAGAACATTTGGATAAAAGAGAGCCCCTTCCCTCTTAACAGGCAGGAGTGCCTTCGCACCCTGGGCTATGGCTTCATTCACCCACTCTTCAACCCTGCTTGCTTCTTTTTCACTAATCATCGGTCCAACATCTGTGTCGGGATCCTCAGGATTGCCTACCTTTAACTGACCAACATATGATAGATATTTATCGCTAAATTCGTCGAAAACCGACTTGTGTACATAAAGCCGTTGAACCGCTATGCATGCCTGTCCCGCGTTGTGAAAACTCCTGCTTGCCGCAGCCCTGGCAGCCAGGTCTAAATCAGCGTCGAAATGAATAATATTAGGTGAATTGTTGCCAAGCTCCAGGGCCACCGGCCTCATTCCACTTCTTTCTTTGATATGCAAACCTACTTCACCTGAACCAGTAAATGTATACATCGCAATCCGCTGGTCATCCAACAGCCACTCGCCGACCTCACTCCCTGCGCCTGTAATAATATTGACATGCCCTTTCGGCAACCCTGCCTCCTCTAACAACTCCACAATTCGGAACGTGGTAAGAGGTGTCATTGTTGCCGGTTTCACCACAACCGTATTGCCAGACGCGATTGCTGGAGCAATTTTATGTACACCGAGCAATAATGGATAATTAAATGGAGTAATCGCCCCGATCACACCCTTAGGCACCCGTATTGTGAAACCAAGTCGATTTTCTGACCCTTCAGTCGCTTGCAATGGCACCATTTCTCCTGAAATTCTTTTAGCCTCTTCTGCAGACAAACGAAGTGTGTTGATCGTCCGGTCTAATTCACCCTGTGCATCTTTTTTTGTTTTTCCAACTTCTTTAATAAGGAGCGATTCTAATTCTTCCCGGCGCTCCTTTGCCAGCTCGGAGGTTTTCAGAAGGACGTCGTAACGCTTGAACGGGGTTAAAGTATCATTTTGAAAAGCAGCTTCGGCAGCTGAGACGGCATCCATAACATGTTGTTTTTCCGCTTTTGAAATCGAAGCCAGTTCGTCGCCCGTAAACTTGTCATAAACGGGTATGCTTTCATTCGTTTCTATATGTTCTCCGCCAATGTATAGTCCGAAATGTTTTTCTTTCGTTTTCATTGGATCCTCTCCTTTTAAATTGACTTGAGACTCATCTTTCTTAACTGCTGCACTACAGCATCACCCAATTCAGAGGTAGATGCCTGTCCTCCTAAATCAGGTGTAAGTACAATTCCTTCCACCAAAACTTCTTCAATGGCCTTTAGGATCAGACTTGCGGTCTTCGGCTGATTTAAATGCTCCATCATTAAACTGATGCTCCAGATCATTGCGATTGGATTTGCAATTCCTTTGCCTGCTATGTCGGGAGCAGAACCATGTATAGGCTCAAACATGGATGGGTAGGTCTTATCCGGATTGATGTTACCTGAAGGCGCCAGTCCAAGGCCTCCCACAATTGCTGCACCAAGATCCGTCAAGATGTCTCCAAACAGGTTGGTCCCAACTACAACATCGAATTCCTCAGGTTTCGTAATAAAATAAGCGGCAAGAGCGTCAATATGGTAAATATCCGTTTTAATTTCAGGGTGCCTTGCCATCGCTTCCTTCACAATTTCGTCCCAAAATGGCATGGTGTGGTTAATGCCATTGGATTTCGTTGCAGCTGTCACTCTTCTCTTGTTTCTTTTTTCTGCCAGAGAAAATGCATAATTAATAACCCGTTCAATTCCATACCTTGTAAAGACACTGTTTTGGACAGCTAATTCAAATGGGGTACCCTGGTGGATCCGTCCTCCCATATTGGCATATTCCCCCTCGGTATTCTCCCTGACCACAATGAAATCCAGATCATCATGGCTTTTAAATCGGAGATGGCTCTCTATTCCCCGCAAGAGCTTGATTGGCCTTAGATTGATATACTGCTCAAAGGTTCTTCTAATCGGCAAAATGAGATCCCAAACTGAGATGTGGTCAGGTACAGATGGGTCCCCAACTGCACCCAACAGAATCACGTCGTAGTCTTGAATGATCTGCAGTCCCCCAGCAGGCATCATTCTTCCATGCTTTAAGTAATAATGACAATTCCAATCAAATTCATCACAAATAAAGCGAATGCCCTGATGTATCTCTTCAATAGCCTTTAACACTTTTAGGCCCTCAGCCATAACCTCTGGTCCGATTCCATCTCCAGGAATACAGGCGACTGAAAAATGCTGCAATAGTTTCACCTCTTTTTACTCTTTATTCATATTTAAAGATGCAATTTCCATGCCAACCGAATAATATTTAAAATATTCAGATTTATTCAGGCGCTAACTTTCGTTTTAATAAAAATGATGTTGTTTTTTTCAACAGTGTTGTTTTTTTCAACCCTATAGATTATACTCCTTCAGTTTCCTCCATAACGTTGAACGGTCAATCCCGAGCTCCCTGGCAGCCAAAGTTTTGTTCGGAGTTTTCTTTAAAGTATCCATAATTAATGCTTTCTCATTTTGTTTTATATTTGTTGCTCTTGCTGCATTCGATTGATACGCACTCGTGAGCTTTTGGCTAAAGAACGTAGCATCTTTCATACAAAGAGATTTTCCTTTAGCCAGCAGAACCATTCTTTCTATGACATTTCTAAGTTCTCGTATGTTTCCTGGCCACTGATATTCTTTAAGTAAGTCTAGAAGGTCTTCTTCTATATATTCAATATTTCTTTGCTGCTCATGATTAAATTGATTAATCATATTCCGTACGAGAGCAGGTATATCCTCAAGCCTTCTTCTAAGAGAAGGCAATTCAAGCGTGAGTACATTGATCCTGTAATATAAATCCGCTCTAAACTCGTTCGTGCTAATTGCATTCTCCAAATGCTTATTCGTTGCGGCAATTATCCGCACATCTACTGGGATAATTCTTTCCCCGCCAATACGCCTGATACATTTTTCTTGCAGCACCCTCAGGAGAAGGGCCTGGATTCTTAGCGGCATTTCCCCAATTTCATCAAGAAAAAGAGTTCCTCCATGAGCCAGCTCGAATAAACCCTGTTTTCCACCCTTATTCGCCCCAGTAAAACTCCCCTCTTCGTATCCAAACAATTCACTTTCGAGAAGGCTTTCTGGAAATGCTGCACAATTCACTGCCACAAACGGCCCGCTTGCCCGGCTGCTTTCAAGATGAATTCCCTGTGCAAATAGTTCCTTTCCTGTTCCTGATTCTCCAGTGATCAGAACGGAAGCATCTGTTTGTGCATAAAGAAGTGCCTGCTGTAATGATTCAACAATCTCCTTCGAA
This sequence comes from Bacillus sp. T33-2, assembly GCF_002860205.1. Taxonomy (GTDB): domain Bacteria; phylum Bacillota; class Bacilli; order Bacillales; family Cytobacillaceae; genus T33-2. The sequence continues at coordinate 38,661 of NZ_PGVB01000035.1, read as the reverse complement.
TTCCCCACAATATCCTGAAGCCTGTATTTAGCCCCAAGGCCTTTGTTATATAGTTTTTTCCTTAGCTTCATTTCCATCTTTTGAATGTGGGTTAATTCCTTAAAATTTGATACGGCTCCTACTACCTTATGATTGATCAAAACCGGATACCGATTGATAACTATCTGCCTGTTCTGTATTTTGGCAATATCACCAAGCTCAGCTTTACCAGTTTCCAACACCCGCAGCATATCTGACTGAGGAATATAATTAGTTATTTTGCTGCCTACTTCTATTTCAGGAAGACCAAGAATTGACTTTGCGTTTTCATTGGCAATCGTAATATATCCTTGTCTGTCGACTGCAATCACACCCTCATGTGACGATTTTACAATCGCTTCGACCTGGTATTTTTCTCTCACCATATCCCGGGTAAAAGGAATAAGAGAGCAAGCCTGTCGCACAGCGTTCACAATGGATGAATGAGTCGGTTCTATATAATGGATAAACCTTGCAATCTGAGGGGTTGCCACTGAATGCTTGTCCCAGATTGGAGCCAGCAACACATCGTCTTTGTTCAAAGCATGAACAGGAAGACACTTTTTGCTGACAATTTCCAGGCCTTCACATGGATCCATACTGTTCTCAAATGTCAAAACTGGTATGTCATGTTCAGCTGTGATAAAAAAGATTTTATTTGGTTGGGGTATGTTTTTGTGTAGTTCGGACCTAATGTCAGATATGGAGATAGAAAGAGGCACTACCGGAACGGAAAGTGATGCTAGTTCGTTCACAAAGGATGAAGGAGTAATGATAACCATTGGAATCATTACCTGATCCAGTAATGCATTTTTAGAATAAAAATAAGCAGGTGTTTCACCAAGATGACAAATAACATCCTTGAACTTTTCTTCTAATCGATTACTAAATTTATATAATGCTATCATACTTTTTTACCTCCCTGACTTTCATTTGTCGGCTTTCACTGTGTTATTTTGGGCTTTGCTGTTGGTTCTCGATTTCCAAGTGAATGAATTATATTTTTCCGATGAATTTCTATAGGTTGTGATCCGTTCTATTAATTAAATTCTATCAATCACATGATAATTGGTAGACTATTCAGAAAATACTTATTATAAGCATTGTAATATATTGATAAAAAATGTGATAGTGTATTTTGTTTATATAGGGGTTATCGCTCTTATTTGAAAAAACAGGCTGAACATTGTTGTTCGGCCTGCTTTATGATCTATTTCCTGTATCTAATAGCTGCATTCAATCACTGATTTTGTTATGTTTGTTTACCTTGTGGGCGGCCTTTACTTCGAAAATAGACAAAACAGACTTACCTGTAGAAAACCTGAAACATTTGTTAGCCGACATTAGGGATACTATTAACCTTTATAAATGTCATAAAAATCATAAAGTAAAATATGTATGTACTGGGGAGCGTAAGTCTTTATTTTTCTTGGAGAAACCAGAGGAATGAGGTCACTGAAGGACAGGAGGCTGCTACGATAAACACTGAGGCTGTTATCCAGTTGCTTATGCTCGTAGTGATGATCATCGAACTGGTTAAACAAGACAAAAAAGACTAAGTAACCGCAGAAAACGAGAGCCGCCACAGAAGGCAGGGCCTCGTTTTTCTGTTTTTACAAATCAAGAAACTCTCCAACAATCTTTATCGCAAAGACATTTACATCTACCGTATTTGTGGAATTGGGGTTACCTTTTATTTTTCAGATTTGGATGAGTTCTTCCAAGTATATCATCCTTGTCCAAACCGGCGTCCTCGGTGAGGGAAAAATCATCTTCGTTGTGTGGAATATCATGGTTAGAGGAAAATAAGCGGTCTACTTCTTGTCTTAGTTCTTCAAGCAGTGGAAAATTTGATTCGGAACCCAGGCTGTCCACAAGGCTCCGATAATACCATTCCTGCTGCAGTCGGCCGCGTTTGAAACGGTTCCACACAGAATCACCGACCAGGGCGTAATCGCGTCTAACTGACTGTAAATTATGAAGTTTATCGGCGCAGGCAACCGCACGGATTTCGGCTGAAGCAGTTTTGAGAAATTCAATCGTGTGTTCCTTCCTTTCCTCCCATGACAACGACTTATCTGGTTCCGAGCACCCCTCGACAATCTCCGCAATCTTTGAGCCGAATTCCTGTTCAATGTCCTGTAAGGTGATATCCGTGTCTTCAACCGTATCATGCAAAATTCCTGCTGCAACAACTTCTTCACTATATCCTGCCTTCAATAGGATCATTCCAACTGCGGCCGGGTGGCTGACATAGGGAATATCGGTTTGTTTCCTGAACTGGTTTTGATGCGCCCTGCTGGCGACTTGTAACGCTTTGTCTATTAGTTCCATGTCATGCAATCCTCCATTTTAATCATTAACAATGCCTGATCATTGTATAATTCGGATAACATTTATTATGTAACTGGATAGCCCTGTCCTCGTTTTTTTCGGAAAACCAGCCACCGTCTCTTTTCATCTCATTAATTCCTTTAAACGGAGTTTCGGCCATTTTTTCTGTATAAGCACATTTATGATGAATTGTGAATTTTTTCGTTGGCTTGTCAATATTTACCCAGACATTATTTTTTAACCACAGCATAAAACTCACCTCTAATCACTTATTTACTAACAACCACTACTCTGCAGTGTAATATTGGCACAAACATCGCCGCATTTAGCCTCAGTGAAAAATTGATGAAAACTTCATCATGCCCTCAAGTTGGCCAGATAATCCCTTTCGTTAACTGCAAGGAATGCCTCATCAGGAAACCTTTATTCGTCTGCCACGTAACATTATGCCAAGGGGATTCTATTTTTTTGCACTGCAACGGTTCGGTTTTAGGAACCTTCCGTCCCGATAACCCATTCTAGATATAAATGAGCTATTGATACCATACACGAACACATATTCATTGATTCCAGTTTGGCATCAGGCGTCTCAGACTGTTATCAAAATTATCCTCGCATAGCAGTAAGTGAACCATATTGCGTAGTAGCAACTGCCCCCAATTCATTGGCATATTGCGTATATTTGCGTAAGGAGGTTGTATCTTCAGGTAGACCGGTTTCATGGAAACAATACAGAAGCCCGGCCATAAAGGCATCTCCTGCTCCGGTTGTGTCGACTGCATTCACTTTTACTGCAGGCACATGAATGGTATTGCCATTAAACATGGAGAACGCACCTTTGCTGCCCATGGTGATGAATACATAAGGAATTTGCCATTGTGAAAGTTTACTAAGTCCGTCTTCCATTGTTTGAGATTCCGTCAGGAAAAGCAGTTCATCTTCCGCCATTTTGACAATGTCCGCATGCCTCATCACTTCACAAACCGTCTCCCTGCAAGTCTTCTCGCTCTCCCACCTTTTTAGTCGGATGTTAGGATCAAAGGCGATTGTTGTGCCAAATTCCTTCGCATACTTTATTGCCTTGTGTGTTGTCACTTTAGCTGTCTGGTGAAAGAGCGTTCCTGAGCCTAAATAAAGGATGTTGGCGGCGCGGAATAGATTTTTTTCCAATTCTGTTTCTGTCAGCAGTGCATCAGGAGAAAGATTTTCATAAGAATGGAAAACACGTTCGCCTACTTCGTTTAAGTGTACATAAACAGCACAAATCTTCTTTTTTGAGGAGTGCGTACTGTATTGCAGATTGACCTTTTCCTTAAATAACTCCGTTTCCGCAAACACACTTAATTCATCGGTACCCAATTTGCAGAGAAAATAAGAAGGGATCCCTAACCTGCCTAACCCTGCTGCAACATTGACAGTAGCGCCTCCCAAAAACTTGTTATATCTTGTATTGGATTTATCGGTGGAAATAAAATCAATGAATGCTTCCCCTATCGAAATGACACCTTGCTTGACCACAAACCTTCTTCCTTTCCCGACGATTGAATTAAGCTTATTTTAACAAAGTTCCGTGTTTCAAACTATTAAAACTCTGAATGTTCCATACAAAGCATCCGTTTTTCTTTTGTCCTATTTGGGGAATAGGAATCATGACATTAGAGGATGGAAGAATGTACTTTAGTGGGATAGCAGTTCCTTCAACAAAATCGGCTCATGCGTATCAACCCGTCGATCGCGGAAGTACTTGAGTAGAAAATATACGTACCTGATAAGTGAATGGAAGATTTTAAGATGCCGTCTCAATCGCATTGACAGACCTGTTACGAATTCCCCATACTACTCACATTTCTTCTTGAATTTCAAGACATGATTTTTACTAGTTTCCGCAGTATACTTTTCAGGTAGATATACATAGTGATAGACACGGAGGCGGGAATTATGGATAATTTGCAGCTTGCTCAATTAATTCAAGAGGAGTTTCGCGATATCAAAAAGGAAATCGAGGATATTAAAACGAAGCTCGGCGCGATTGAAAAACACTCTTCAGAAGACCTTTCCACACTATTAAAAGCCACACACAAACACACCCGAAACCTTGAGAGTGATGTCATTTTCCTCACTCAGAAAGTTGGCACCCAGGAACGGTTGTTGAACAGGATCGAAAAACTGATTGAGACTTAATAACGCCTTTCAACAAAACCCCCTACCTGGAAAGGGGGTTTTGATTTATGCTTGTTATCTTTGGCTATAAATCTTTCTATATTGAAGCTCGAACATGTTAAAGGATACCCCAGCACGTCCTTTCCATTGGTACAGTGATACAAATGTCCAATTAAGCCCAAATAGCCGAACTTATAAAAGACTTGATTCCCAATCGTTCAAAATAATCTAAAGTGAATCACTTAATTTAATTTCCGTTGCCATTGCCCTCCCGGCAGTCCGTCCTGTGAAGAGGCATCCGCCAAGAAAGGTTCCTTCCAATGAACGGTATCCATGAACGCCACCTCCTCCGAAGCCTGAAACTTCCCCAGCCGCATAAAGCCCAGGAATGACATTGCCGTCTGAATTGAGCACGCGGCCTGACAAGTCGGTTTGCAGACCTCCCAATGTTTTGCGGCTTACAATATTCAGCCTGACCGCAATAAGGGGTCCATTTTTAGGATCAAGTATTTTATGTGGAGGTGCAACCCGGATCAATTTGTCCCCAATATAATTTCTTGCACCGCGCATGGCCGTTATCTGAAGATCTTTCGTGAATGTATTGTCCATTTCACGGTCCCGCGCCATGATTTGCCGCTCGATAGCATTGAAATTCAACAGGTTTTCACCGGTCAATTTATTCATCCCTTCAACCAGTTCCTTCAGGTTGTCGGCTACAACGAAGTCCTCCCCTTTTTCCATGAATGCTTTGACAGGTTCGGTGGCACCGGGCAGCGCCCTGCCTAACACCTTTTTAATGCTTTTTCCCGTAAGATCCGGATTTTGTTCAGATCCAGAAAGGGCAAATTCTTTTTCTATAATTTTTCGAGTCAAAATAAACCATGAGTAGTCGTATCCGGTTTTCATGATGGCTTCCAGTGTTCCTAACGTATCGAACCCTGGGAAATTGGGTGCCGGGAAACGGTTTCCTTTTGCATCGAGCCAAATGGATGATGGCCCAGGCAGGATCCGGATTCCGTGATTGCTCCAAATCGGATTCCAATTCATCAGTCCTTCCGTATAATGCCACATGCGATCCCTGTTCACGATACGGCCGCCGGCTCCTCCAGTGATTTCGAGCATGCGTCCATCAACATGGGCAGGAACGCCTGAAAGCATGCGGGTGGGAGGAGCCCCAAGCCGCTCCGGCCAATTCCTGCGGATCAGGTCATGATTGCCGCCTATGCCGCCGCTTGATACCAGGACAGTTTGAGAACGGTATTCAAAACTGCCGATCACCTCTTTACTACTGTCTTCCCCACGTGGAGCCTTGCTCTGTACAAGAACGGAACCGCTTACACCTTTTACAGCACCGTTAGCGGTTATGAGATGATCGACACGATGGCGTGGCCGAAATACAATCAAGCCGTTTTTCACATGTTCACGGACACGGCGCTCGAATGGAGCAACGATGCCAGGACCGGTGCCCCAGACAATATGAAACCGGGGCACTGAATTTCCATGTCCTTCCGCTAGATAACCCCCGCGTTCTGCCCAGCCGACAACCGGGAAAAAGCGGACGCCCATATCATAGAGCCATGCCCGCTTCTCTCCTGCTGCAAAATCGATATAAGCCTCTGCCCATTTTTTTCCCCAGTAATCCTCATCCTCGTCCCGGTCAAAGCCTGCTGAACCAAGCCAGTCCTGCCATGCAAGTTCCTTCGAATCCTTTATCCCCAAACGTCGCTGCTCAGGTGAATCAACGAGAAACAAACCACCGAATGACCACCAAGCTTGTCCCCCCAGTGATCCTTCAGGTTCCTGATCGAGAAGCAGGACGGTCCTGCCGGCATCGGCAATTTCGGCCGCCGCGACAAGACCAGCAAGCCCCGCTCCCACAATAATCGCATCAAAATCCAAGACTATACCCCCTATTAAGTTGTTATCCTATTATATGTATTTTTTATTATAAACGACTGTATTTCAGTATTGAGAGAATGAAATGACGCCATTTTTTTAAGTATATATTTTATAATATTTATGGGTCAATAATTGTTATAATATTTCGACAAAATTATAACGATCTTCTACCTCATTTGCGTGTGACGTTACTAGTGCTCTTTTTTAACTCTCGAGATTTAGCATAGTTTCATAAAAGTAAAAGAACGGCCCCGTCGGCTTCCATCGTTTCATGGAAGCAAAAGAACCGTCCCTTTGCTTTAAAAACCCTGTATGCTCATGCCGCCGTCAACAAACAGCGTTTGTCCGCTGACATCGTTCCCTGCGTCGGAAGCAAGAAAAATTATGATGAGATGTGTGATCCCTAAATTTAAGGCGGATAGGATTAATTCACCTGTTCCTCTTGTTCGTAATAAATGGATTCCTTTTTTCAGCTGGAACATGATGTAAACCTTAGGCAGCCGCCATTTCAATGATAGCTGTTTTCCCATCTCCAAGGATTCCAAAAAATGCTTGGACTGGTTCACCAAGCGGCCCGGTTACAATGGTTTCAACAAGCCTGCCACATGAAGCATCCACAAGGGATTGCACGGTACCCTCAGCCATGGGTAGCTTTTTATAAATGGAATGAGGGACAATTTCTTGAAAGCCACGTTCAATGGCATTGGATGCATCAAGCGCGCTCAAACTTTCTTTAAAAGAATCAGGTGCAATCACGATTTTCATTTAAATAAACTCCCTTACTAAAGAAAAGGAAGTGACTCGTAAACGACACTTCCTTTCACTTGGTTATACGTGTTTTAAATAGGTCTCTTTCATTTGGCTTATTGTTTCATCGCCAGATTGGTTCCAAATTTTATCATTGAAGATTTCTACTTCGATCGGACCATTATAGCCCGTATTTTCTACTGCTTGACGAATACGACTAATTTCAATGACACCGTCTCCCATCATTCCGCGTCCTTTTAACATATCTGGTGTTGGCACAAGCCAATCGGATACATGAAAACCAAGAATACGCCCTTTTGCACGATTGATTTGGTTATACAAATCCGGATCCCACCAAACATGAAAAACGTCGACAACCACTCCAACTTGCTCAGGTCGATAGGCTTCCGCAATGGTATTGGCAAGATCTAATGACACGACAACCGAACGCTCGGCCGCGTACATCGGATGGAGTGGTTCAATTCCTAATTTCACACCATACGATTCGGCAAAAGGGACCAATTGTTCAATTCCCTCCGTGACCATTTGCCGGGCAGAAAGGATATCCCGATTGGGTGACGGCCCGCATACGAGAACTAATACGTCCGTTCCTAGCTCTGCAGCTTCCTCCACCGCCCTTTTGTTATCCTCTATCCTTTTTATACGCTCAGCAGCTGTTGAAGCCGGGAACATTCCACCTCTACATAAACTGGAAACCTTAAGACCCGCATCTTGAATCAACTGCTTACTCTTTTTTAATCCGAGTTCCTCCACCTTATGGCGCCACGGAGCGATCCAAGGTACTTCTGCTCTGGAACAGCCTTCAATCGCTTCCCTTAGACTCCATTGTTCAGTTGTAATTTGATTTAAACTCAATCGATCAAAGTTTTCCACTATACAATTCCTCCTGACGAATACCAGCTAGATTCAATACCAATTTCATTCTTTCAGTGGCTAGTTCTGGGTCCGTCAGCAGGCCAGCCTGGTCAGCTAAGACAAATAATTCAGCCAGGTGCAAAATGGAGCGCGAACTTTCTGCGCCGCCAATCATGCGAAAATGGGATTGATGCCCGTTTAAATAAGCCATAAAGACAATTCCAGTTTTATAAGAATAAGTAGGAGCCTGGAAAATATGGCGTGACAGTGGGACTGTTTTTTCCAATAATGACTGATACCTCGGGATGTCTCCATCATCTAGAGCATGAAGCGCGGCAACTGCTGCAGGTGCGATCGCATCAAAAATACCTAACAAAGCATGACTATAGCCTTGTTTATCCCCTTTAATTAATTCTGGATAGTTAAAATCATCGCCGGTATACATTTTTACCTCTGGAGGGAGGAGTCGGCGCATCTCGATTTCGCGTGAGGCATCAAGTAATGAAATTTTGATCCCATCCACTTTATCTTTATTATCCCAAATGACATTTAGACAGACTTCCATGGCATCATCTAGATTCTTGTAACCCCAATACCCTTGAAGGGCTGGATCAAACATATCACCTAACCAATGAAGGATTACCGGTTTGGAAACTTGCCTTAAGATATTAGCATATACTCTTTCATATTCTTCAGGACCTTGCGCGCAATTTGCCAGAGCTCTACTGGCCATTAAAATGATTTGTGAATTATTTCTTTCTACGAATTCACACTGCTCCTCATATGCAGCCTGAACATCCGCTAATATGACGGATGGACCTGGGAGAAGATGATCGGTCCCTGCTCCACAAGCAATACGACCTCCTACTGCCCTCGCTTCAGAAGAGGATCGACGAATTAATTCCTTTGCCAGTTCCCAATTTAGCCCCATCCCACGTTGGGCTGTGTCCATCGCTTCTGCTACCGACAGTCCAAGAGACCAAAGGTGACGTCTGTAAGCTAAGGTGTTTTCCCAATCTATTTTTGCATGGAGAACAGGGTCTGTATTGGCAAACGGATCACAAACAACATGTGCGGCGGAAAAGGCGATTCTGCTTCTGAATAGAGCTGCTGGTATTGAAAAAGAACAAGCAGCTCCGGCACGATATTCATAGGTCACACCGTTCTTACTTGGCAGTGTTAACAACTTCCCCATTCTGTCTCACCCCCAGGCTTAGTTCTGGTACATCAATCCATCGGCGCTCTTCCCATGATTTAAGACCTAATTCCGCCAATTGGGTCCCTTTTGCCCCTTCCAATAAATCCCAATCGAATGACTCATCCGCGACAACATGTTTTAAGAATAACTCCCATTGGACTTTAAAGCCGTTATCAAATACTTGATTATCCGGAACTGTCTGCCATTGTTCGGAAAAGTTAAACGGATTCTCAATATCTGGATTCCAAACTGGTTTTGGTGTATTAACACGATGTTGGACCTTACAATCTCTTAATCCAGCAACCGCACTGCCTTCCGTGCCATCTACTTGAATCGTGAACAGGTCTTCACGGTTTACTCTGACTGTCCAAGATGAATTCACTTGGGCAACAATCCCGCCTTCAAGTTCAAAGGTCGCATAGGCTGCATCATCGGCCGTACAGACATAAGGATTGCCTTGCTCATCAAGTCGCTTTGGAATATGGGTCACACCTAAACAGGAAACAGATTTAACATTTCCAAATAAGTTATCTAGGACATAACGCCAATGAGCAAACATATCAACAATAATTCCGCCGCCATCTTCCTTACGGTAGTTCCAGGAAGGACGCTGACCGGCTTGCCAGTCTCCCTCGAATACCCAGTATCCAAACTCCATTTGTACGGATAAAATTTTTCCGAAGTAGCCTGAGTCTACTAATCTTTTTAATTTTAATAGGCCTGGTAAAAATAATTTATCTTGGACAACCCCATTTTTCACTCCTGCCTCATAAGTCAATTGGGCTAATTCAAGTGATTCTTCTAAACTAGTAGCGGTTGGTTTTTCACAATAAATATGTTTACCAGCCTTAATCGCTTTTCGAATCGCCTCAGCCCGCCTGACCGTTGTTTGTGCATCAAAATAGATGACATTATGTGAATCTGCTAAACATGCATCAAGATCTGTACTCCAACGGGCGATATTGTATTTTTCCGCCAAGGACTGTAATTTTTCTTGATTTCTACCAACTAGGATTGGGTCAGGCATGATCCTATCCCCGTTTGATAGTGCTACACCGCCTTGTTCACGAATCGCAACAATCGACCTGACTAAGTGCTGATTAGTACCCATTCTTCCCGTTACACCGTTCATAATAATTCCAACATTTTTCACTGCCATTGTTCTGTTCCTCCTTCATGATTGAACTTACTTATTATTCTAAAAAATACCTTATGGATTATCTCACTTATATCGGAAGGGTTTTTGCAATATCGGAGATGAATGAAGAAGGCGGTTCCTAATCTTTGATAACAGTAAAGCACCTCTTCCGGTTTTTTCTAGAAGAGGTGCTTAATCAAGCGTTCATTGAAAAACATTGTTTGCCAAATATAAGGATAGCTGTGGTACATAGGTAATAACCATAAGTGCCGCAATAAGAACAAGGATAAATGGTACTGTTCCTCTAGTTACTCCTGCTAACGACATTTTACTAATTCCAGAAGCAACAAATAGATTTAAACCAAATGGCGGGGTTAACATCCCGATGGCGAGATTTACAATCATGATGACCCCAAAATGAATTGGATCAATCCCCATTTCCAATACAACAGGCAAGAAAAGGGGAACTAGAATCAGAACTGCTGCGCTAGAATCCATAAACATCCCTACAATTAATAGGATAATATTCACAATGATTAAAAACATAAATGGTGTCGCAGCATACTCGATGAGTTTACCTGCTACAGTCGAAGGAATTTGTTCATAGGTCAAATACCAGCTAAATACCTTTGATGCGGAAATAACGAGCATAATCATCGCCGATGTGACAATGGATCTTTTTGTTACCGCAAACAACTCTTTAATTGTTAGTTCTTTGTAGACAAAAAATCCAATAATCATACTATAAACAATCGCTACTGCAGCTGCTTCTGTTGGTGTGAATACACCAAAATAAATGCCTCCAAGGACAATGACTGGCATCATAATCCCCCAAATGGCGGATACCGCTGATGACCATATTTCTTTTCCAGATGGCCTTGGATCTGGCTTATGCCCTTGCTTCTTTGCAATGACATACCCTACTACCATGAGGACTAGCCCAATAAAAATTCCTGGAAGGATTCCGGCAATAAACAATTTGCCAATTGAGACCTCTGCAACAGAACCATACACTAGGAAGGTGATGCTAGGCGGAATAATAATCCCTAATGAACCAGATGCGCACATTAAACCGACTGAAAATTTTTCTGAAAAACGAGCTTGTTTGAGCGACGGGATCATAATTCCCCCAATAGCCGCAACCGTTGCGGGACTGGAACCAGATAGCGCGGCAAAGAACATCGACGAAAGAACACCTGCAATCGGAAGTCCTCCGGTTGTCCAACCAACCAATTTTTTCGTGAAATCAATTAATCTCTTCGATGTACCGCCAGCGAGCATTAAATCGCCTGCAAACACAAAGAATGGGATGGCCATGAGAGAAAAGGAATCAACCCCGGAAAACATTGTTCTTGCTAAGGTATCTAGAGGAACACCCGTTTGGAAAATAGCCACGATCGTACTTAAGGCAATTGAGATGGCAATGGGAACCCCCAATAAAAGTAGAATGACAAATATTATGATAATCGTCATAGCTTCGATGCCTCCTCTTTAGGCGGGGTAATTGAGCGGTTAGTAGAAATCAGACCTTTTACATCCTGAATGAGAAGCTGAAGAAATCGAATCAACATTAAGCTGGCACCAACAGGTATTGCTAAATATGGTAGATACATTGGCAAACCGATGGCCGGTGTCACATTGCCAAATTCTATGACACTAGAAACAATCCCACTCCCAGACCAAATTAAAATGATGCAAAAGATGATCGAAAGGAAATTAGCTAGGATTGAAAAAATTCTCTTTCCTGTCTCAGGCAAATACGTAACGAGAGCATCCATCGTGGCATGTGCTTTTTCTCTTACGGCGATACTACTTCCGATAAAGACAAACCAAACGATCAAGTATCTTGCTATTTCCTCGGACCATGATAACGAATAATTAAAAACATACCGTAAAATAACCTGTACAAAAACCATTAGTGAAGTGAAAATAATCGATACGACGCCAACATATTCTTCAAAGTAATTCAAGATATGATTAACTCTTTGCAATGAATGTCCCTCCCTTGAAAAAGAGACGGCCTTGCAGCCGTCCTTTTAATTCGAATGATTTCAGTGATATTCTCCTGAAAACCTTATTCTATTCGGCTGCCTTTATAGCATCCAGTAATTCCTGGCTACCTTCTACCTTTTTAAATTCATCATAAACACCACTTGTTGCTTCAATAAAGGCCTCCTTATCTGAATCAGATAATTCGGTGATTTCGATTCCAGATTCTTCTAACGTTTTCATGTACGCCTCTTCATCCCCAGCCGATTGCTCCCATTGCCAATCGGTTACTTCTGCAGCAACTTCTTCAACGGCTTTCTGCAGGTCTTCAGGAAGTTCTTGATAGAATTTTTCACTGATTAATAACGGATAGGACATATAACCATGAGCACTTAATGTTAAGTAGTCTTGGACTTCATAGAATTTCTTACTTACGATATTACTTAGAGGGTTTTCTTGACCATCGACAGTCTTTGTTTGGAGGGCTGTATAAAGTTCTGCAAAGTCAATGGAAACTCCACCAGCACCCATGGCTTTAAATTGAGAAATTAACAGTGGGCTCTGTGAAACACCCATCTTTAGACCATCTATATCTTTTGGCGTTTGAATGGTATGCTTTGAGTTTGTTAAATGTTTAAAACCACCATCCCAATACCCGATTGCCCGAAGACCTTGCTTTTCCAAATGTTTGTTAAAGATGTCTCCTAACTCCCCGTTCACAGCGTTCTTTACATGATCACGATCCTTGAATAAGAACGGCAAGTCGAATACTTCAAATTGTTTAACAAAGGCAGGAAGTACTCCAGTGAATGGGGCGTTCATTTGAATGGCTCCTGATTGCATTTGCTCGGTGATTTCTCGGTCAGCCCCTAATTGAGAATCAGGGTAAACCTCCACTTTTATCTGTCCGTCGGTGCGCTCTTCTAATAATTCTTTAAACTTTTCAGCGGCTTTCCCTTTAGCAGTAGAAGCGCTTACAACATGTGCAAACTTAATGACATATTCATCTTTTTCTTTTTGGTTCCCGCTTCCCTCTGTTTTGGAAGTGCTTCCACAACCCGTTACAAGCATCATCAGTAAAAGAATACTTACCGGAAATATTCCCCATCTTCTTTTCATGTCCCTTTATCCTCCTTGGCAATTGTTTTTCCCTCTGTCCTCTATTTTGAATTTTCAACCAATTAAAGTCTTATGAGTTTGAGAAAAAAATTCTTAATTTTGGAGGAACATATGTAATTTGTTCTATCTAACCTTAAGAAACCGTATCCGAAATATCGGAAGATGACTGACCAGACACACGAAATTTATTTGGAGATATTCCTACTAAATTTCGAAAAGTTCGGTAAAATGTCGATAATGTTTCATAACCGACCTCGAAACAAATCGATACAATATCTTGATCTGTATGTAAAAGCAGTTCCTTTGCTCGATTGATTCTTATTTTTTGAAGATATTGTAACGGAGTTTCATTAAATTTACGTGTAAAAATATCGTTCATGTATCTGGTAGATATTCCAAAAAGGGAGGATAGGCTATCTGCCGTAATATTTTCAAAATAATGTCTTTTTATATATTCCTTCATTTGAATCGAACGAATATCATTGGCATCCTGAACATTTGTAAAATCTTGTTGGCGGAGTAATAGAATGATAATTTCAAGAAGATAAACAGGCATCGAGAGCTTTCCAAAAATATCATTATTTTTTTGTTCATAAAGCATTTTCCTAAATAACGGTCTAATTTCACTTGCTGTAATAAAGTCAAGCTCTAAATGCTTGGAATGCTGAATAAATGAAAGGAAATCATCTTGTAAGGTAATTTTCAATAAAGGTACAGAAAACGCTAATACGAGGACCGTCAATTTGGCTGTTGCCTTGATGGAGTGAACACATTTCGGATTGATGAGTACAACTTTGTCTTTAGAAAAATCATAAGGCTTTCCATCAAGAGTAATTTCTCCTTCCCCCTCTAGGGCATAAAGGATTTGAAAATGATCATGGAAATGTTCAGCTACAAACTTCCCTTTAACATGTTTACTTTCATAAAGATCGATACCTGCATCCGGGAAAACGAATTTTTTTAACAGTTTTTTATCCATGTTAATCCTTCCGCTCCTTGTAAAATTTTTGTCAAAACAGCATCTTAGAATCATTTGATAAGTTTTAATATTCGATAAATTACGTGGTTTCCCTTTTAAAAAATAATAGTAATTACTATCGATAAACTAATTACTAAATTTTAGTGACAAAATAAAGTTTCCGACCGTTTCTACCTTCTCAATAAAAAAACTCCTATTAAATGAATTAGGATAAACCCTCTAGTGATATTGAAATAAAGGAAAGAATAATTCGATAATTATAATTCAAATCTGGTAAAATGTGGTAAATTTTATAGTATGGAGGATGTGGGAACATGATTAGATACTCGATAACGGAGTTTATTAGCACGGAACAAAAGGATAAAGGACAAGGTTTTTTTGAATTGGAGAATCCGCGGATGTTGGCATCTTGGACGGACAAGTCAGGAAATGTGCAAAATAATCCACCTATCGCTGGCTAAGCTCAATGGTAGTTTATTTTTTTGGTTAAATGACAGAATTGCCACAATCAAGCTTGAAAATGCATATGCAAACATTAACGTTTGGAAAACTGTCATCAGCACCCCCCTTCTATCGGGATGCAATGATTACCCTTGAGATCCCTATTCTATTGCTCTTTCATTATATCGCAACGATCAGAACATATGATCTATTTTTCTTTTTGTTAAACGTTTTCGGCGAACAAGCTTTCCCACAACACCTGTATTTGCAAGAGTACTTAGTAAATATACTCGACAAATATCGTATAACCGTATGGTAAAACGGAAGCCACGATAAATCCTGTTACAATAGCAATAGCTCCAAAAATAATAAATTTCCTCCCTGAAATTTCTTTCCGCTTATATGCGATCAAGAGAACTTTCATCATATTATAAACTGTCATCATAATGATTAAAGCGGAAAAGACACTTGTTATTGTTATTAGTACCTCCATTGCAAACCTCCGACTACTTTTCTCCTTGCCTAATTTTACCGCTCATTTGAATTTATTCAAATAATATTTATTAAAACCATTATTCTTTAATTCCCAACAACCAATGATTTCTACTTACGAGACCACGTATTGAATGAAATTTTGCCAACACCGTTCGTGTGATAATCGCGTACAAGGAAATCGCTTCGCAATAGTCCAAATAGTACAGCTATGATGGGGATATAAATGGCCACGTGGATGGGGAAGACAGGATTTGTCTTGCTGGCAGCACCTTGCCCGCAACCTGCTTCCAGCCTACAGGTTTACCATGGCCCTAACTCTGCCGTCCAGCTTGTTATCTGTTTAAATACAATGAAAAGAAGCCTGTCCAACCGGACAGGCTTCTTCTTTTCATTATGAACGCTCACAGGCGAAATTGTCTTTATCCCTGTCATGCTTGGAGGCGTAAGCAGGGTGATCGGCTGGTACTCCGTCAGGATAAACTTTACGTAATTCTGTACAATTTTGATAGAATTCCTGGCTCGACCCGGAACTCGCTGCTGGCGCTGATGGAGCAGGATTTCCTGGCCCAGAGGGAGATGCCGATGCCGCGCTGGAGCCAGAAGCAGATGCCGATGTGGCGCTTGAGCCAGAATTGCTTGCGGATGCTGTGTCCAGGTCCCCCTTAGTGGTTCCCTCGGATCCAAAAGCCCACAAACCCGAATTAGATTCCCTTGCCTCCCGGGCAAATTTCACAAAGTAATCGCTGTATTTTACATCAGGGTTATACGTTGATGGCTCGGCATAACCGTTTAACACGAGGTCCGCATTAAACATTTTTGAGCGGATTTCGTTTTCGTCCAAATCGTTTGAAGGAATTGCTAACCACACGACGCGCAATAAACGATTATATCGGTCCGTATCGGATACGTCCTTTTGAATCCAAACCTGTTTGCCTTCCAGTTTTGATGCAGTATAGTTGCTTGCATCTTTGCCATAGTCTTCGTGCCTTGTGGTGGATTCCGGTGTATTGACGCCGATCAACCTGATTTTTCGGCCGTCAGATGTTTCAAATGTATCTCCGTCAACCACTCTTCCTACTGTTACAAGCTCCAGACCAAGAGTCGTTGCTAATTCCTCTTGTCTCGATTGTTCTTCCTGTTTCTTTTCCTCAGCAAGCCTTTCTTGTTCTGCTTTTTCAGCCTGCTCTCTTTCCTCAGCTTCTGCCTTTTCTTTTGCCTTTTCTTTTGCCTTCTTCTCAGCCTCGGCTTTTTCTTTATCGGCTTTTTCCTGTTCCTTCTCTTTTTTCTTTTCTGAATCAGATACCTTTGGTTCTACTGCCTCTTTGGCAGAATCAGCAGGTTCTAATGTTGTGATGCCAAGGATGAGCGTCAGTATTACTCCTAGAACCATGACCCATCTGGATTTGCTAAACCTGCTTTTTCCGGATCGGTACCTTCCGGATAGATACAAACCGGCGATAAAAATAAGAAAGCCTATGACTGCGACCGGTGCTGCTATCACCAAGCTAAGTAATATAAGCAACACAAAAGCGATGAAAATCCACTTGATAATCTTCATTTCCCTTTCCTCTTCCCCCAGTAAATAACTTTTTATTTTTATTATAACTCTATAAAATTAAAAAGTTGGTCAATTTAAGAAAATTTATTTTTGTATAATTGTGCTAGTAATCTGATATTACTAGCCTGTATTTTTTATAGAGTTTACATAATTATCTTATCGTAACTTGAAATATCAAGAGGTCTGAATTGGTGCAAACGAATGTCCAAGGAAAAGCACACAAAAAACCGGCCTGTGAAAATTAGCCGGTTCAACCTAGTTAACGGTTTTTAAATTCATTTGTCAGGTCACGGTCTACAACTGATTTTTTTGCTAAACCTGTACATGTCTCTTCATCTCCCCATCACCAATGATTTCTTCTTAACAAGAACACGTATTGAATGAAAATTTGCCAAAACCGTCCCTGTGATAATCGTTAAAGTCCCTATTCCTGTGTACCAGGAAATTGCTTCGTGATAGACTATATGGCCCAATAGTACAGCTATGATTGGAGATATAAATAGCCAGGTGGACGGAAAGACCGGATTCATCCTGGCTACTAGCCAATAGAACAGACTGTGTCCTATCATGGAGCCAAATACAATTAAATACAACAGTGATCCGAGTGACATGAAGTTAAGATTTAAGGCAAAATGACCACGTTCCATTACAAATGATAAAACGATCAGCAATCCCCCACCCATCATCATTTGGGCAGCATTCAGCGCAATCGGATGGGTATTTTGAAACTTGTTTACCACGTGTTTCGAATAAATCGCCCCCGCAGCGTAAAAAACTTCACCAATGATGATCACCAGACAGCCAGCGACCCACATCGAGGTCGTACCAAGCGAAATACTGGGCAAAATCAGAAACGAAACTCCAATCACACCGATTAAGCAGCCAACAAACGCTACCCGATTCCCTTTTTGTTTTAAAATCAAATACTGAATGACGAGGATCATCATCGGGCCAGTTGCGGACAAAACCGCGGCTACTCCAGAAGATACATATTGCTCAGCCCAATACAAGGTCGCAAACGTTCCAAAGGTCAGACCCAGACCTGTTAAAAATAACTCCTTCTGAAACAGCAGCCCGATAGAAGTCTTCCTTCTCCAGGACATGAACACAAAAAGCAATAATCCTGCAATAAAGAACCGCATCCCCGCTGATAAAAACGGGGGCAATCCCGAATCGACCCCTATTTTGATTGCTAAAAAGGTTGTTCCAAAAATCAAGCACATGAACAGATAATTAATAATGACCATCCTGACTCCTCCTTTTCTATAATGATAAAAGGAAGTGAGTAGAACAGTTTAACGGGAATAGACCAGTTCGCACCAGTCTGTGATAAAATGGAGGCATATTTAGGGGGAATGAAAATGGCGAAGGTCAATCCAGGGGAAGATTTTCTTTTTCAACAGGTGTACGATTATGTGCTGAACCGGATCGAGCGCAAGGAGTGGAAGGAACATCACAAGCTTCCCTCCGTCAGGCATCTGGCAGCTGAACTTGACATCAACCGTTTGACGGTATTGAAGGCATATAAGCTGCTGAAACAGCATAACAAAATTTATGTAAAGGATAAGGTCGGCTATTATGTTCAACCGCAGGAACTTGTATTTGAAATCTTCGATCATCCAATCCTGGCTGCCAACGTGTCAAAAAATTCATTATCTGAAATCCACCAGGCTCAAGTTGACTTTAACTTTTCACAGGCACTGATCGATCCGAATTTGCTTCCGAATCATTATTTCTCTGATTACGTGAAAAGGGTGTTTGACCTGTATCCAAAGGTCCTTGCAACATACTCCACTGTACAGGGTGATAAGGAACTGCGCGAGGATCTTTCCCATTATTTTACGAAGCAATATAAGGCCGTGCTTTCGCCAGACAATCTGTTAATCCTGTCCGGTTCCCAGCAAGGGATCCATCTTGTTGCCGAAACGTTCATCAGGCCAAGGGATACCGTATTATTAGAACGGCCGAGCTACAGTGCAGCCATTGACATTTTCAAGGCAAAGGGTGCACGGATCCAAACCATTGACATCACCCCTGAGGGATATGATCTTGTTCAGGTTGAACAGTATATGAAGCTTTATCGGCCAAGATTGTTTTATCTGAATCCCACCTTCCATAACCCGACTGGTTATTCGGTGCCAACCGTACAGCGAAAACAGCTCATCCAGCTGGCCGAACAGTATCGGTGCCTGTTGGTTGAGGACGATGCCTATCATGACATTTACTTTGACGAAAAGCCACCCGCTCCAATTTACACCTATGATACGTCCGGTACTGTTATTTATATCCGCAGCTTTTGCAAGTACATTTCGCCCGGCTTAAGGGTCGCAGCGATCATTGCCCAGCCAGGCATTATGAAATCACTCCTGTCTGCCAAGGCTTTAACGGATAATGGCTCTCCCCTTCTTAACCAAAAGATTTTTCTTCATTATTTTTCATCACCAAGGCTGCAGCAGCATTTAGACAAATTGCGGATCGCGCTACAAATCCGGAAGGAAATCATGGAGGAAGCCTTGTCAGAAACAAATTGGGAGTGGCACAGCCCGGATGGAGGCTTGAATCTTTGGGTAAAACTCCCGGACAGCTTATCGACAAACGGGCTATTGGCTAAAGCAATCGAACAATCCATCTCCTTTGTCCCAGGGCAGATTTGTGACCCATTAAAAGAACCTTCCCCATGGATTCGCTTGAGTTACGCATATGTAAATGAAAAGCAGCTGCAGGAAGGGTTAAGGAAGCTGATTCTTGTTATTGAAAAATGAAAGGAGAATATCGATGAATTTTAATCTGGATGAAGCGATTGAGGTATTGGAACGCACTCCGCAAACACTGGAGCATTTTTTATCCGGTTTATCTTCCGGATGGCTTAGCTGCAGCGAAGGCGATGGGACATGGAACGCCACCGAAGTGATTGACCACCTCATTGAAGGAGAAAAGACCAATTGGATTCCCCGTTTGGAATGGATTCTTCAGGAAGGTGAAAACAAACCCTTTCCCCCATTCGACCGGTTTGCGCATTTGAACCAGTCTGAAGGGACGATTGAACAAAAACTTATAGCGTTTAAGACCATCCGGGCAGAAAACATTGCGAAGTTAAAGAGTCAAATAGAACCGAAAGCACATTTAGAATTGACTGGAGTTCACCCTGAACTAGGCACCGTAAAGATAAGAGAATTAGTTTCAACCTGGGCTGTCCATGATCTAACCCATATTTCACAAATCGTCAGGGTGATGGCTGAGAGATACCGGGCTGATGTTGGGCCGTGGAGTCAGTATCTTGGCGTTTTGAAACAAAATAAATAACCCTCCAAAAGGCGATTTTGCCTGTTGCTTCTTGTTTTCTTTAAAATAAAAATCCGGTAATAATAAATGCAGCTATACACATATATTAAAAAAGACCGCTGGTGCTGGTAACACCGATCGGTCAGTGCAATCGCCAGTTCCCTTCAAGGGAGACAGCATATAGGTTTTAGTTAATCCACCATCGCCGTGAAGCTCAAGGGGGGATTATTATTTTGGTTAAATGACAGAATAGCCCAAAATCAAACTTGTAAATGCACATACCGACTGGATTCCTGTCAACGCACCACCCCCTTTCAATTGTCTCCCCCTGTTACATCCTTGTATATTCATAGATAAATAAACTTAAAAGAGTGATACCGTTGACTTCTTCTAATCAACCATTCAATAATGCGAGAATCGTTTATTCAACTGCAGTAGCTATAGTTATTTTTTTGGGCCTGGTCTCCAGAAACCTGACTTTACCACACTTTATTGCTGAGAACGCTGGTGATGCATTATGGGCCATGATGGTTTATTTCGTATTCCGTTGTCTTCTTGTAAGCAAGGGTCTGTTAACAGCAAGCTGGCTAAGCCTTTTATTCAGCTTTGCCATCGAAATCAGCCAGCTTTACCAGGCTGACTGGATAAATCAGATCAGGGGCACTGTACTTGGAGCATTGATCCTGGGGCATGGATTCCTGTTCGTCGATCTCATTCGTTACACAGTGGGTATTTTAACTGCCTCTGTAATAGACCTGGTGATACATAAGATTATTGCAAACGTTGGCAACGCGCGAATAACACACTAAAAGAACTACCTGCGAGGAGGACATATCTTTATACAATAAAAGCACATATCTTTATACAATAAAAGCACCACTTTGAATAAGGCACTCCACCGAAAAGGTGAAGTGCCTTAATTGCATTTATATCATCAAAATTTCCCGAATATCCTCTTCAGTCAATGTTGCTGATGTTTTTTCGTCAGGCTCGATAATGTGTGTGATGAGTACTTTCTTTTTATCCTGGAGTTCGTTTATCTTTTCTTCAATTGTGCCGCGGGCAACGAGTTTGATTACCTGAACGGTATTTTTCTGGCCCATGCGGTGGGCCCGGTCAGCCGCCTGCTGTTCGACTGCAGGATTCCACCAAAGGTCATAAAGTATGACTGTATCTGCTCCTGTCAGGTTCAGCCCTGTACCCCCTGCTTTCAGTGAAATCAGGAATAAGTCACGCTCTCCATCATTGAATCGATTGCAGATTTCCACCCGCTCCTCTGAAGGAGTTTGTCCATCAAGATAGAAATACGATTGCCCCTGCATTGTCAGCTCCCTGCCGATCAAATCAAGCATCTTCGTGAATTGAGAGAAAATCAGCACTCTTCTTCCGGAAAGCCTGGCTTCCTTCACTATTTGCAGCAGCTGCTCGAATTTTGCAGAACTTCCTTTGTAGCCGTCTACAAACAGGGCCGGATGGCAGCAAATTTGCCGCAACCGCGTCAATCCCGCTAAAATCCTGATACGGTTTTTCCGGATTGAATCCTTGTCGAGGTGCTTCAATGTATCATGCCGCAGCTTTGCCAAATAGGCTGCGTACAGCTTCTTTTGTTCTGGAAGGAGTTCTGCTGATTCAAGCAGTTCGATTTTTTCAGGCAGCTCGCCAAGGACATCCTCTTTTACCCGGCGCAACAAAAAGGGGCGGACCCTCCGGGCGATAGTTTTCCTTGGAAGATGGCTGAATTCCCTCAATCCCTGGAAAAGCTGCGGGAAGACAACATGATAGATCGACCAAAGCTCTTCAAGCGAATTTTCCACCGGTGTTCCTGTAAGGCCAAACAGATGGTCTGCCTTTATTTTTTTAACAGCACGGGCTGTTTGGGACACTGGGTTTTTAAATGCCTGTGCTTCATCAAAGAAAACGGTATGGAACTTTTGGGTTTCATACCAGCAGATATCGCGGCGAAGCAATGGATATGACGTAATGATGACATCCAAATCTTTGATATCTTTTTGCAGCGCCTGCCGGTCCGACTGGTTTCCGTCGATGACAATCGTCTGCAGCTCTGGCGCAAATTTCATGATTTCACGCAGCCAGTTATACGTCAGGGATGACGGGCACACAATAAGCACCGGAAGCCCCCTGTCGCGAATGGCTGAAAGTTCGGATACAATAAACGCAATGCTTTGAACGGTTTTTCCAAGGCCCATGTCATCGGCCAGCACCCCGCCGAATCCGTAGCCGGCAAGGGTCTTCATCCATTTAAAACCGCGTTTTTGGTAGTCTCTTAAAATATTGGCCAAACTTTGTGGCACCTCGAAATGTATGCCACCCGGGTTGTGTATATGATCAAGAAACTGGCGGAATGATTCCTCGATTGTGAAAACATCGCTGTCCTCAGCAAAATCAAAGTGTTTGAAGCTTTCAATGATAGGCATGTTCAGGGTGGCTTCAAAATCATCATCCTGAACCGGCGCGGCCAATATAAAACGGCGGATTTCTTCCATTTCCTTCGTTTCAAGGGACAATAGCGACCCATTACGAAGGCGGTAATATTTGCGCTTTTCCTCAAGTGCCGCTAAAATCGCGCGGATCTCCGTGTCACCGATACCATCCATCTCAAATTTGAATTCCAGCCAGTTTGTCCGTTCCTTTTGGACCTTTACCCGAATTTTGGGATGCGCGTTCTCTGTTACAATGCGAATCCGGACAGCCGTTGTAGCATAAACCTGGACGAGCTGCTGTAGCTTGGGCAGGACATGATACAAGAATTCATATTCCAGTGCTTCATTTTGCATCGAGTAGCCGCCCTCTGTTTTGGAAAACCCGCTGTCCTCCATGAGCTGAAGGATTTCCTCTTCCTTTTCCAGATCCCTTATAACCATTGGACCTGCCGGAGTATCCCGGCTTTCCAAGGGCTGAATCACGACATTTTCATATTGAAATTCCAGCCCTGCAAGAAGCCGGTTTTTCAGGCGGTCCAGGTAAAGCCTTGCAACAAGCGGTTTTCTCATCAGCCCTTGGGATAGCTTTTGAGACAGCTTAACCTCGCCCATCCTTTTCAGGCCTGGCACAATTTTTTTTAGAAAAAAATCAATTTGTTCATTTGGAATCGGAATATGGTTTGTATCCGGCGCCTCCAGCATTTGCTTCAGCTCGGATAATCGATCGCAGTCCTGAGCTTCCAGCCGAAAGACTTTGCCATCGCACAGCACTGAACTATAAGAATCCATCACGGTCATCCGGTCAAAGCCCTTAATCATTAACCGGTAATTTTCGCCTTCTGTTTCTTCTAGTATAAACTGTGTCGGTGGAGGCCCAACCACGATTCGCAGGCGCTCATAATAATGGCCATCATGCTCAAAGGTAACCGCTGGGGCTTTCGTCAGCGAAGGTACGAGCCCCACCCAGGCTGAAGGTGGAATAAGTAAGGTTTGATTACTGCCTGTAAAGCCTGAAAGGTCAGGTGAAGCTTCCAAAAACGCCTGTTCATCACGGGCTACCCGGATAAGGTGATGAAGAACCGCGTCTGATTCGTTAATAAAGCAGTGAAGGCCGGGGTCATATGTAAATGTAGGCGATAATGTGCTAGACCGCCCGTGTGTTACGTCCTGTAGAAAGCCGCGAATATTTTGCAGCCTCGTATTCCCAACCACTGCGTCGATTCCAAATAAGTACTGGCCATTCCCGACCGACACCGGTTTACAGGTGAACGTGACATCAATGACGTCCCTTTTTTCAAAATGAAGCTGATGTCCGCTTTTGCGGGTTGGCCTGTCATCGAACAGTGTGATAAAGCCATCGGTCAGCTGTCCATATTTGGTTTGCCCTTGCGTGCTGAACGGAATAATTTCTTGCCGCTGGTTTTCATATATGGCTATTAAAACGGCTGCGACGTGCTGGCAATCCTTTTGGAAATTAGCCAGCGTGGGGCAGCTGCATTTTGTCTGAATGCCGCCTGCCGTACCTTTTTCGATTTTGACCTGAAAATCCTCCGTTCCATGAACGGTCGCTGCAACAAAATCAGGGCTAAACTGGCGGAATGTTATTTTTTTCGCCCGATAAAAAGAGTCCCCTCTTTTAAAGGAGACGGTTCCGCACATTTCCTTTATGATCTTGTGATTTACTTTTATATCCATGTGCGCCCGCTCCTTCCTCTATTTTTAAGGTATGTATTTTCCTTATTTTATCATAGTTTTGGATTATTTAATCCGAGCGACAGGTTTGTGAAACAATAGTATAGAATATATAAACAACATAACATATGACTGGGGGAAATTTTCATTAGCACTGTTATTATTAATTTACTTATAGATGTCGCTGGTGAAATCATAGGCTATTTTATCCCTAAGCTAGCACCCGCAACAAAGTTCGAAAGGCATCTCACAAGATTAAAGGAAGAGCCATGGTTTGCCGAATTGGAAAAGGATTATCGATATGAATACATTATCTATCAAAATAAAAAGGTAATGCGATACTTAAGAAATGAAAATAATATCAAGATGATCACCAGTATGGACTTTGAAAAAGAGAAATTCATCATGCTGGTCAAAGAAGAGCATGAGAGGTTTACGGGGTTGCGCTAAAACGGTACGTCAACTTGATATAAATGCAAGTCTGCTTTACATTCCGATTTTTTTACTCCACTGCTGATCTTGCTCAATTAACGACAGAGCTGCTTACTCGACCTTGTGAGAAGAACGTTCCATAGTTTTGTCCATTAGAGCAGTTCTAATCGACCTTAAGTGATAAATGTTCGTTTGTTTTGTCTATTAGAGCGCTCCTAATCGACCTTTAAGCATAAATGTTGATTCATTTTTGTCCATTAGAGCCGTCCTAATTGACCTTAAGCGATAAATGTTCGTTCTTTTTGTCCATTAGAGCCGTCCTAATCCTCAACATGTAGAATATTTCTAACATGTACATGACAAACTGAAGCGTATATAAAGAATAAGACTGTACGTACTCCCATATCGTTGCAATAAAAAAGAGCTGACTCAATGTCCTACAATTGATGAGTCAGCTCTTTTTTATTTTTATGCAGTTTTTAGCTTTTGGAAAGGGTCCTCATAATGCCATTATGTCCCCTATTGAATTTGTCTACTTTTGGCACTTCTTTATACCACCAGAGGGCTTTTTCCGGATGGTTGATCAGTTCTTCAGCTTCACTTTGATCTTCCACAACAGGCGCAGATCCGCGGAGGGACCTTCCAGCTGTTTCCTTTACAAACAGCGTCACAATCAGGAGGCCGAACGCACACATGGCCATTAAATAATACGCTGGCACCATTTTGTTATCCGTTACGCCAACAAGCCAAGCCACAATAAGCGGTGTGGTTCCGCCAAACAGCGAGGTAGCCGTATTGTACGTAATTGCGAGTGCACCATAACGTACGTGTGTAAAAAATAATGATGGCAGAGTGGCCGGAAGGGAACCTTGAAGAGCAGACAGCAGAGCGCCAAGGATTAGCAGGCCGAAAAATGCCCCATAGATGTTTCCAGAACGAACCAGCATAAATGCCGGTATGCTAAGGACGATTGCACCGACCAATGCCCCTTTCAATATCCTGTTTCTTCCTAGTCGGTCACTCCAATAACCCATCGCCATAACTAACGGGATCATCATAATCATAACGAGTACAATCAGAAGCAGTCCCTTTTGCTCACCATATCCAAGCTCTTCAGATAAGTATGATGGCATGTATGTCAGTACAGTGTAGCTCATTACATTATAAAAAATGACGATAGCTGTACAAATCAACAATGCTTTCCAATGTTCAGCAAAAATCTCCCTTAAAGATGTGCGGTGATTACCTTCATCGATTGCTTCGTTCATTGCTTCGAAGGCTGGGGTTTCCCCTAAGTGGTTCCGGAAGTAGAAGCCAATGATACCAAGGGGTGCTGCGATGAAGAATGGTATTCTCCAGCCCCATTCGACCATTGTTTCTGTTCCTAAAATATAAGTCAGCAATGTCACCAATCCGGCTCCGGCAATGAAACCGACAAGAGTCCCAACCTCCAAACCGCTTGCCATAAATGTCCGTTTTTTATCAGGAGTCGTTTCTGCTATATAAGTCATCGCTCCTGCATATTCACCGCCAGTTGAAAAGCCCTGCACCAGCCTCGCGACAAGCAGCAAAATCTGTGCAGCTATACCTATGGTTGCAAAGCTTGGTATGAGACCAATGCTCAAGGTGGCGGCAGCCATCAGAATCATCGTTAAAGCCAGTACTTTCTGGCGGCCAATCCGGTCCCCCATCATTCCAAAGAACATGCCGCCAATTGGACGTGCAATGAATGCCACCGCAAAAGTGGCAAAAGCATAAATCAATTGAAACGAAGGATCGATTTCAGGGAAAAACACCTTTCCCATTGTAACAGCCAAAAATGAATAAATTCCAAAATCAAACCACTCCATCGCATTGCCAATGGACGTGCCAATCATCGATTTTCTCGCAAAACTCGAATCAACTACCGTAATATTTTCTTCCGTTATGCTTTTTAATGAATTACTCACATCATTCCTCCTCCATTTTTATTATTAGATATTATTCCACGAAAGGTTTTTTCCCTTTATTGTGCTGATAAAACATGATAATAATTGTAAATGCAGGAGTAGAGTTTATTCATACAATGGAAATATGCATCCAGCGGGCGCGTTTTATCATGTTAGTAACCGATATTGCATACACAAAAAGGACGGCTTCACAGCCGTCCCTTGTCGTTAAATATCACCTAATAACTCGGAAAATGCGCATCATGAATGTTCCCTGGCTCTTGTCTTTCAGGAATTTCAGCCAGGGCGGCCTCCAGCACTTTCCTCTGTGTTTGTTTGTCATGAGGCTTTCCTAACGAATGCCCGAATTCGAACCCTACTGGGTGAATGGCCCGTGGAGGCCTCATCAGGCTGGATTGCTCCACATCAAGCGTGATTAAAGTGGTCGGTATTCCCTGTGATTCGATTCCACGCTGCACTGTAACTACAGTGCGATGACATAGCGGTCAGCCGGCTGTTAAGAGGACAGCATCCGCTTTTGACCTAACCACTTCTTTTACAAGCGCTGGAATTGTTTCTTTATTGATTTTATTCAACCGCATGGAATAGCCCATCATCGTAAGATGCTTTTCAGCTACCCCGCCGAGATCTCCGTCATCGACCATTTCTCTTAACCGGTCGATTGGGAATACGCAGTTTATATCCTCTTTCGGATAATCTGTATTGTAATGATCTTTTGGCGCTGCATGGGTGACGGTCAAGTCCTTTGAGTCCACATCCCCAGGAATGACACGGAAGGTTGCATCTCCTTCTGCCGGATCAGTGTTATATGGTTCCTGATCCTTCATGTGTACCCCGGAGGTTGAAACGATCATGATTGTCATCTCATGCAGCGGTTTCGTGCTGGGTGTATATGGGATTGCTTTTCTCGAGAGTTCCATACACAGCCTCCTTATTTTCTTCTTAATAAATATTCCTGCTTAGAGTTTACGTAAAACATCAAACAGCTCTTCATTATCTGGCTGCCTGTCAATAGGATGGACATCAATCCACTGGAGGATCCCTTCTTTATCAATGATAAAGAGCGCGCGTTCTGAAGCTCCGTATGCTACCTCATCCTTATTTTTGCGGAGGACGCCGTATTTTTCCGAGACTTCCCCATGAGGATAAAAATCGGAACAGAGCGGATAGGAAATGCCGCCAATAGATCTTGCCCATGCATCATGGCTATGGACGCTGTCGACTGAAATACCCAGGACCTGGGTATCAAAATCTTCAAAACGAGGAAGGTCATCCTCGTATGAAGGCATTTGCGCGCCTCAGACCGGAGTCCAATCTAATGGGTAAAAACAAATGAACACATTTTTGTCGCCCCGGTAATCACTCAAAGTAACTACACGGTCGCCATGCGCTAACAAAGTAAAATCTGGTGCCTTATCACCTACTTTTAAGGTGCTTGTTTCAGTAGCTCCTTGTGGCATGTTAACTCTCCTTTCTTGTCTTTCTTCTATACTCAACAATTTTTATTATCGGCTACTGCCTTCAGCTTTAACCTCTAAAATTTGTAAAAATTTCAAACTATAGGTGCTCTCTGAACAAAAAAAGATCCCGGTTCAAGAACCAAGATCCTTCTGCTTGCTTATCCGAATTTGCTCAAAAGGAAAAGACGCTCTTTAATTCAATGATCAAAACATCAAAAATAGAGACCTTCACTTCGTTTTCTTTCGTGTACGTATCAGGAAGGCCAAATCTTCGGTCATATTGGAGAATAAAGACATTAACAATTTTTGTCCTTATTCTATTTGTCGATGCTGCCTTCCCATCTTGATATTTCTTCCCGAACGATTGGTGCTACTTTTTTCCCAAGAAGTTCTATCGCTTTCATTACGTCATCATGCGGCATCGTACCAACCGGCACGTGCAGCATAAATCGTGTGACACCGACGTTCTTTCGAAGATGGATAATTTTTTCCGCAACCTTCTTTGGATCGCCAACGTACAATGCTCCTTCAAAGCTGCGGGCGGCATCGAAACTGTTGCGGTCATATGCGCCCCATCCTCGCTCCCGCCCTAATTTGTTCATTACTTGCTGGGTAGGCGGGAAGAATTTTTCTAATGCTGTTTCGGTATCCTCCGCAATGAAACCATGCGAGTGAGATGCAACCGCCAATTTGGAGACATCATGTCCGGCGTGGGCGGCTGCCCTTTTATAGAGCCTGACAAGTGGTTCAAAATGGAGCGGGCTGCCGCCAATGATGGCCAGAACCAACGGGAGTCCAAGCAGGCCTGCGCGCGCAACGGATTCGGAATTGCCGCCGCTGCCAATCCATACAGGCAAAGGATTCTGAACAGGTCGCGGATACACACCTAGATTTTGAATCGCGGGACGATGCCCCCCTCTCCAGATGACTTTCTCGGTCTCCCTTAGTTTTAACAAAAGCTCAAGCTTCTCTTCGAACAGTTCGTTGTAGTCCTTTAAATCATAGCCAAACAGCGGAAAAGATTCGATAAAAGACCCCCTGCCCGCCATGATTTCGGCTCGTCCATTTGAGATTGCATCAAGTGTGGCAAAATCCTGGAACACCCGCACTGGGTCGGCTGAAGAAAGGACCGTAACTGCACTTGTCAACCGTATCCGGTTTGTCTGTGATGCAGCCGCAGCCAAAATGACCGCAGGAGCAGATGCCGCATAATCTTCCCGGTGGTGTTCCCCCACACCGAATACATCCAACCCTACCTGGTCAGCAAGGACAATTTCCTCGACCACTTCCCGGATCCGTTGGGCATGGCTAATGACCTCACCGGTTTTAACATCAGGCGTTGTCTCTACGAAAGTGCTTACACCTATCTCCACTATATCGTCCCCCATTCTGGCATTGCTGAAGCAAACCATTTGATATATCATTTTTAAAGAATACCATCTTATGCCATTATGTGCCCAGTGAAAGCAACTTAATAATCTCATTGATATTAGATGAGTTACCCTCTTAGTTCATCGCAAAAAAATCATTCAGCACTTGCATTTATCGAACTGATGTTCTATTATGTAATTATCACGGTATTTCTTTTTTGAAGTCGGATGAATTATCCGGCTTTTTTTTTTGCTCTGATTTGTTACCAATGATTTCGTTTCGTCCAGTTTATCTGCCTATTTGCTGTACGAAATACTATTTGGCTGTCCATACGGAATGATTCCCCCTTTTATCTGGAGTTAACTTCGTCCAGTGACGCAATTTAGTTTCCGGCACCCAGAGTTGAACAACAGCATCAAAGTATTTGAAATAGATCACCCAGCTACACAGGAATTTACAAAGAACAGGCTGGAAAAAGTGTATTTAACAATCCCGGATAGCCTGCATTTGGTTTCTATGACTTCACCAAAAAGCTTACAGTTGATCATTTAATTGATGAAGGCTTGGATCACAAAAAGGCATTCTATAGCCTTTTAGGCGTTTCTTTTTATTTGACTCCAGAGTGTATATATCATAATTTAGCGGCTAGAAAAGGGAGAACTCTGGCGTTCTCTCGAAGGAGAATGATGCTAATAACCCCCTTGCAGCATGGAAAATCAATGGATGTTTACAACATGCTTAAAGGGGGCTTTTTAACATTATCTATATAATGATTTATCATCCATTGGAAGTGTATTATGGGGCTTCAGTGGCGTAGGCTGCAGCTTAGGCTGCGGAGCGGTAGGCTGCGGGCTGTTTTCATATTTATATTGCCCGTGCCCATCAAGGCTTTCACCGTTTGCCCATCTTCCAGTGCTGCTTGCCTCACCCTGGGAGAAGTTGTACAAGGTGAAGGCGACATCCAGCCGTTCCTGTTCACGCTGGAATGTGCTTGGAACAAGGAGGCCTTTTTTTCTTCCAGTTTAGCTATAGCCGCTGCCCATTGGTTCTGATGGTAAAAATCACGGGCGATTAATACTGAAAGCAAATCCTTGACGCCGAGGTTCTCTGTCATTTCATATATTCTTACTGCCTGAAGTCGGCCTTGTGATTCGGCATTCAGATTGGCGCGAAAGTCAGCCAGAACATTGCCGCTTGAAATGGTTGTTGATTCAATAGGGAAAGTTATCTTCGCCATATTCCGTCCTTGAAAGTATTAGAAATTGAAACATAATAACCGTTTCTTATTATCCAGATTAGGGAATAGAAAATGTAAAATGAGAGGATGGAGGATTTAGCTAAATGAAAATACTGTTGATTATCGCTTTGATTGTAGTTGCATATCTTGCATATAAGAGATTTGCCAGGAGCAGATGAAAAAATAAAGGGGCTCATTAGAGTCCCTTTTTGCTGTAAATATAGTAACGACTAGTCAGAGCTAGATACCACCGCATTTCGAATTTATTCAGGAAGATTTTTGATACTTGTTCTGTAGCCATTAGCACATCTTTTAGTTTAAAGGTTAATAGAAATCCGGCCCAGGATCCCCAACAATCCTCACAACCGTATCAGCCGCATCCTTATTTCCATCCCTAACTGTATAATTCATCGGCGGTCCATCTGGTACAAGTCCGAAATGTGGCAGCCGCAGATCCAGTAGCTGCTTCAATTTCTTGTCTGCCCAAACCTTCGTTTTCTAGATTGGTCCCCTTATGACATCGTCCAGGGTCTTTTGCAGTGCTGTTTGGATTTAGGCAGGATTAAGGACATTCTTTACTTGTTTTCAAAAAATATGTATGAAGTTCAAGCTTGGTTCTTCACAGTAAGCAATAATTCCATCAGTAAGCTTCTTAAAATTTCAATCTGTATCCATCTCTTGCTTGCCCTTGAGTCGAGACTCGTATATACCCAACAACGGCCAACTTTTCACCCTTCCGTTACATAAACTGTAATTTTCGTAATGTTTTTAACGATTAGCGAGTATTTTACGACGGTCTCTAATAAAATACAACCCATTTTTTATTTACCCTGTGCATACAAGGAATCTCTTTGTATAACATACTGTTCATCGCCACGGGCTTTGTCATTCTCGTTAGTTTGTTAGCTATACCTTGTAATATATAACCCTGCCATGTAAAATGTCATATCGCCCAATTCTCATTACAATCACGCAATCCAAATCATTTAAACAAAACTCCATGAGGGTACAACCTTCATGAGTTCTGAATTTCAAGCTGGTCTCATTCATGTTGTTTTATACTTAAATTTTTCACCAAAAATAAAAGCACCTGTTGCCTAAAAGGCAATCAAGTGCTTTATTGTTTACTTTTCTTCAAATTCCTTCATTCTCTCTATTAAATGTAAATCTAGCTGTTCTTTGTTTTGGCTTATATATTTATATTCAAAATAATTAATTCTAGCTGTTGGACCAAATTCACTTTCATACCAATTTGTATAATCAAAATGTACATTTAATTTTCCTGTATCATTTAATAATAATGTCACTGAAAACCAAGGTTCTTGGTCGTTATCAATAAAAACTTTTTGGAGTTCAACAGTTAGTTGAAATAATTTATGTAGTTCTTTATTGTAAGCCCGCTTATCGACACTATATAATTTTGGAATATAATGTGAAAAAACGTGTTGCTCCTCACCTTTGGGCGTAAAAAAGAAGAATACTCCTCCTTCTCCCTCCTTAACTTCACCATTAAAACAGAAATTATCCCATTCAGTTGGAATCATATCATTAACCTGTTGTGCAATTTCTTTATATAACTTGTTTAATTCTATTTCAAAACTCATCAATATCAGCCTCCTGATTTATTTGCAATCTCACGAATCACTGGGAATTGGCCTTCAATTTCATATTCGACCATAAAGGAATAGGGTCGCATTGAATTATTAGAATAGATTGGTTCAATGCTAACAGAGACTTTCTTGGGCGGTTTCTCTTTTAATGCATTGGCCCACTCAGTCTCCATTTCGTACCAAACTCCACCCCTCCTATTAATTTGACTATTTTGTGGTACAAGATTATCAATATCAGGAGGACCATTAAATTGTGCTCCTATTAAATGTCCGCCATCATCATCTGGTAATCTGTCTTTTCCCCCTACATTTGCCTGAGCATATTTCTTTCTATCAGCCTTTTTCAATACAAGTTCGGGAGCATCTACATTTACAATACGTCCAAGTTCATCGGTAGTATATTTGTAGTTATCATTGGTTACATACTTAGTATTTGGGAGTAGTTGTTTCTTACCATTTTCACCTTTTATTATGTGCTTTCCGAAGTCAATTTCTTTAACTTCGTTGACTATATTACCTTTACCCGTACCCTTAATTTCTACGTCCGGATCAATTCCCTTATTATCCGGCCTCGGATCCCGAACAATCCGCACAACCGTATCAGCAGCATCCTTAATTCCCTCCCTGACTGTGTAACTCATTGGAGGTCCTTCTGGTACAAGTCCGAAATGTGGCAGCCGCATATCCAGCACCTGCTTTAATTTCTTGTCTGCCCAAACCTTCGTTTTCGAGATTGGTCCCCTTATGACATCGTCGAGGGTATTTTGCAGTGCTGTTTGGATTTTGGCAGGATTAAGGACATTCTTTACTTGTTTTAAGGTTTTGGAGTTTCTGACCGAAACTGCCGCTTGCTGGAGGGTCTTCTTAACCAAATCGCTGCGCACAAATTGTAATGCTGTGTCTCTTGCCCGTTGCAATGATGTGAAAACGTTCTGTTTGATGAAGTCTTTCAGTTTATCAGTCTTGAACACATTGTAAGGGAACGGTGATGACGGTGCTGTCTGTGGCAGCTTTGATGCATTTGGGAGGCTGTTGGTACCTTTAATTATGGAACCAGCCTTACCCAATGTACCTGCCTTGCCGATTTTATCGAGGCCCTTCAGACCAAAGATCGAGACGAAACCGTACGAAAAGAATTTGGCGGTGCTTCGGACATCGCCATTTAAGACGTCACGTTCCCATGCGGCCTCAACGGAATCCCATATGTATTTTCCGGTATCGATCGGATTCATTATGATGTTTCCAATTCCCTTGAGGAAGCCGATTGGATCAGTGAACAATGCTTTAAGCGTCTCAAAAAGGCCGACCAGCATGTCAACCACGGCCTGGATGATCCCTTCAATCACCCCAATTATAGCATCGGCGACCTTTTCATACCAACGCTTATCCTCAGTAATCTGAGTGTACACAGGCTGTTCACTGGAAAGCAGTTGTGGGTTGCTGCTGCCAATCGTGAGCGGATTTAACTGCCCATTTTGAAAAACTGTGTCAATATAATTAATTTGCTGCGTTAAAGTCCGGATAGAGTCTTCAATGGTATCAAGTGCGCTCGTTTGATGGTGATCAAATTCAAGCAGCTCGTCCACTGTCTGGGATTTATTTTTCTTGGCGGCGTCAACCCCCCTTAAAAAGGGAGCATCCTGGAGTCGTGGGAGGCCGACAATGTCCTGAACCTTCAGCATCGTAGCATTTGTGTCATTCGTCAAGATGATGGTGGTTACCCGTGCTTGGTTTAACGCGGCATCCAGTTCATTTTCCAAAAAACTCTGGCGAATAAAACCAGATCTTTGTGGTTCCACTGAATAGAGCGCATTTTTCATAGTCTTTAAGAGCGATTGATAATCTGTAAGAAAGGTCTGATAGGAAGACAAAAACGGTGAATGCTGGTTTTGATAAAAAGAAAGTATTGCCTGCCCTCCCTGCCCTTTCAACGATTCCTGCAGTGAAACGACCTTTTCAACACCAGCCTTGATCTGCTTGATTTGATCCGTATGAGATGAGAGCTTGTCGAGAATGTTATCGATTCCGGAATGTAACGCGTCAACATCAAGAACTTTCATAGCCAGTTATGAGTCCTCCTCCCATCTTGCAATTGTGGAAGCAATACGCCGGTCCGTGTCGCGCATCATTTCGACTGATTTCCTTACTGCTTCGTCATTTTTTAATAACAGGGCCTGGTAGGCTTCCATGGCTGACTGCAGTTTGCCATTCAGATCGTTCAGCCTGTCAACAACATCGAGCTGGTTCTGGCCTCCAATAGAGCTGGGGAATGTTGTTTCCAAAGAACTTACGGCTGCTTTTAATTCCGCTAATGCCTGTTCCACGTCTGTATAACGAATCTTTATTTCTGTTGCCAGTGCCACCACTTCCTTTCCATCTTGATTTTTTACTTGTCTTCGCGGGCCCGTCTTCGTTCTTCCGCTTCGAGTGAAGCAATCATTTGTTTAATATGTTCAATGTCTTGCACGATGTCTTCAACCTTGTTGGATAAAATTCGAAAAACTTTATTAAATTGATTTCCAGTGATGTCTTGATATTCTGTAAGAATGTATTCATCACGAATCATGTCAAAACTTCTGGCTAAATCTCCTTCCCATGTGTCTGAAGACAACTCAGGGGCCGTACACAAATGGCGGTGATGGACGAAATCCTGTTGATGTTGTGAGAGCTCGCCTTCACACCTGATTAGGTGCCGCAGATCCTCCTGCTTTTTGCTCAATTTCGCATAAAGATAAGATAGAGACACGTTTACCAGCACCTCCCTGCCAGGAAAAAGTAATAATTTGTAGATTTATAGATTTGCAAACGACAATAATATCCTAAATTACCAATAATATACCTATTTACACCTACATATTTTATCCTTTTTGTACTAGGAGTATAAATAGGTCAATTGCATTAATTTTCATAATTCTGGTAGTAACATTTATACTATCGAACTATTCAATGAACAATGTTGATGTAGCTTTATTTTCAAGCGAAACTATTGTCTTGCAGATTACATAAAAAAAAGAGACCGCGGATACAGAAGTTAGAGTAGTCTGACTCTGTATCGTTGGTCTCTCCATTATTTTGTGTACATTTAATAGATGTTCACTATTTATAATCGACGGTTTCTCATTCTCATTTTTGCTAATTATCCTCTGCCACCCCTATATGTACAGATCACTGAACTTAGTGTATTATTTTGCACCGTACTTTTTCATATCTTCCTCATATTTTTTTCGCCTATCTTCATTAGAAAACAGCATCGATTGGTTGATGCCATTCTTCACTGCCCACTTAATGACATAGTACAAAACGATAAGTAAAATTATAGCTGTTCCAAAACTTAACCCGGCATTAGCCATCGTCCCTTAGTTCCTCCTCAATATCATCTTTCCTTCATTCTATCATTTATTTCCCATTATTACCCTGTTTTTTGACAATATGTTTTTGGTTGAGGGCTTGCATCAAAAAGCGGCATCATACATGGAGGGCATCTGCTTAATTTGCCCGGATTAAAATAATAATTTTCATTCATCCGGGGGAGCAAGATTGTCTCCATTCATTTATACTAGCTATTGGAAATACATTGTTTCGTTTTCAAAACTGGGAACACAGGAGGAATAATATAGTAGTGTCTTACGTTTATCTGGCAATTGCCATTGTTGCAGAACTGATCGGTACATCGTTGCTCAAAGCGTCTGAAGGATTTACGAAACTTTTACCCACTGCGGGGGTGATCTTGTTTTTTATCTGTGCTTTTTTCTTCATGTCACTTTCTCTCAAGACCATCCCGCTAAATATTGCGTACGCCATTTGGTCAGGGCTGGGAACAGTGGCTACTGTCATCATATCCATCCTGATTTGGAAGGAAAAAGTAACGGTGGGCAGCATAATCGGGATCTCACTTATTGTCATTGGTGTCGTTGTATTGAATATGTTTGGCCCAGGGCAAAGTGAAGCATCAGACAACAGTGAATATCAAGTGAACCAACCCTAAAAAAACAGCGTCATGCTGGAATTTCCGGCCGACGCTGTTGAAATTCGGTATTGGTTCCCACCTTCCCAATCCGAAATGCACAATATGCCGTTTACTGCGTCTCTTTGTCGATTAGATGTTCAATGTTGTCCCTGTATGTATCTATATATAATTTTCCATTCCCGGCGAGGACAGCATAAACGACCTCGCTCATATGGCTATTCCTCTTTTGTAATAAAGAATCTAGCCAATCAGTGTCCAGATTATTTTTAGCTAAATTATTATATGAGTTCACCATCCATTATCAATTCTATAGGAAGTATTCCCATCGATTTAGAAGTGAGTGATAAATCCTCTCTATTTACATTTCTATACTGAGGTTTTTTTAGTACAGATAGTTTCCCATTGATTTAGACCATTGCAAATTGCACTTCATCAAATTAAAAACATCCTTCTCCCTTAACTGTTGGTTTAGGTAATCCAAGATATAGCGCAATTTTCTCATATTTCGTTCCAGTATTTTTCCATTTTCAATAATCAGCGTAGGATCCCCTGCGAAAAATTTTCTCGCTTTTCTGCTCTTCAATGAGAGCACTGCTAATAAAAAAATAACTGCAACGAACCAGACGAAGGAAAACACGATATGGTGCGTTTTTAGAGCCGAGTTAAATGAGAGGTTGGCTATAATGGAGCCCATAGTAACAGATGCGATGAAATCAAAAATAGTCATCTGTGTCATGGTCTGTTTTCCTAATATGTGTGCTGCCATAAATAACAAGCTGAATGCCAAGATCGTCCGTAGCATAACCTCGAAAAGCTCTGTCATCAGGTATCAGTTCCCCTATCATATGAAAAATAAAACTTTCATAAGTATATCCATTAACAATATTCTTTTATCATATCAGCCGGCAGGAAGCGGTCATGTTGGATGAATAATTTTGGGAGAAAGGACATAGTTTAATTATATTGAGATCAAACGAGATAAAGGCTGAGATAACATATGGAGGAAATCAATCATTTTTTAAGCCATATAAAAAACAACTATGTGCTGATTGCGGCTGCTGCGGTTTTATTTTTCCTGGCGAAAGCCATTACGGGCTATATCACGTATCGGCACTACGACAAAAGATTTAAAAAAATTGATAAAAAGCTGGATGAATTACTCCGGAGATAGTTCATAGATAGTTGTTTTGCCCACTATACATAGGACTACTTTCCAGTTCCAATCCTGATGCATAAGATATGAGGAGAAATAAAATTCACTGTCCAATTTCCAAACCACCTTTATTAGGGTGGTTTTGTTGTCTTGATAATACAAATTTCGAGGAACATAGCTGGGCTTCACGTTCTTGTGAACAATGGACGAGGCCAACGTTTCCCAAACGCAAATGCAATTTTTTTAACTGTCTTCTACACATTCACCACACACTTAAGTCATGCTCCCACAATCCGAGCCTTCCTTTTGCAGGAATAAATTTGTCAAGAAGCTTTCTATCGCTTACTTCCCATGCGTAGCTGCCGACATCAAAGTCCCCCAGCATATAATCCTTCCCTGATACGATGCGCCCATTTTCCAGAACAGCCCACGACCGGTTGTCTTCTGTTACTTTTAGACAATTTTCAAGCTGGCATACACCAATAATCACACCCGTTGGAAGGGTATCAGTCGTGTATCCAAGCTTACTGATCAAATGCTGTATTACCTCATAGCTGCAAACATCCTTATCCACTTTCTTGCTTGTGTGGATTGCGAGCGGCCCCTGGTAGCTCGTTTTCCATGTCCTTGTTTCATATTGTGCTTCCCCATGGATAAACAGACTTGCCCACGGCTGGATCATTGACAACACTTTCATATATATTCCTCCAAACTGGATACATTTCGCTAACCGATGTCTGCTACCAAAACCGGTCCGTATTCTTTCAATTTTTTGCATGTTTTCCACATCACTCATAGCGTGTAATATTTATTATCTAAAAAAGCTATCTTTATAAGTGGAAATAATATAGTACATCTACCCAAAGTTTTACCTACAATGAAGTATGGACGAAAGTTGTTCTCATAAAACGTATATTGAATGCTATAATACTTTAAAAAAGGAGGTGTAAATATTGGACAAAGAATTAATAGAAACTCTTAGGACTGTAATGAATGAGGAGTTAAGCGGACTGCATACCGAAATTGAAGGTATTAATCTCAGAATCGGTGGACTTGAAGACAGATTTGATGGACTGGAAGGCAAAATCGATGGACTTGAAAACAGATTTGATGGAC
>NZ_PGVB01000034.1 GCF_002860205.1 Bacillus sp. T33-2 | reverse complement strand
GTACTTCCCTCCAACTGAGTGCTGCGACGGAAGGTCAGCCAGGTAGTACTTCCCTCCAACTGAGTGCTGCGACGGAAGGTCAGCCAGATAGTACTTGCCCCCAACTGAGTGCTGCGACGGAAGGTCAGCCAGGTAGTACTTGCCCCCAACTGAGTGCTGCGACGGAAGATCGGCCAAGTAGTACTTCCCTCCGACTGAATGCTGCGACGGAAGGTCGGCCAGATAGTACTTGCCCCCAACTGAGTGCTGCGACGGAAGATCGGCCAAGTAGTACTTCCCTCCGACTGAATGCTGGGACGGCAGGTCTGCAACATCCGTATTGCCCGAACCAAAAGCCGCTGCTCCAATGACACCTAAAGCTAATGCAGAAACCAGGATTAATTTTTTCATCGTCTCCTCCTTTGTTCATAAATAGTATAAAAAGAAGAATTTCCCCCACATTTATAATTTTAGCAATATTTTAAAAGTTTTTCCATTTCTAATTCTACTAAACTTGAAAACTTATCATTGCGCTGCATTTTAAAAATGGTCACAGCCTGCTCCAAATAGTCTTTCCCACGTTTTAAATCGCCAATTTTAATATAATTCATACCTGATTGATAATGTAGTTCGCCAAACAAATACATATTTTCTTCATGAATGCAATTGTCGATCCCTTTCTTGCTGTATATGAGTGATTCGGAATATTTTTCCGACTTGGAAAGTGCCTGCGACAGCCCATAAAGAATCCTCAGCCATATCCTTGAATCAAGGATATGCGGCAGGTTTGCCAAATTGGTCAGTGCCTCGCTGAAAACCTTTATCGCCGTCTCCAGGTTTTCAGAATCCTTTTCAATGATCGCAACACTTGTCAAAATTTCGATTTCCCGCTCTGTCAGCTCCTCTCTTGAAGGATTTGTAATCGAGACTGCTTCATTTAACAGTGCGAGCGAACGGGCTTTATCATGAAAAAGATAGTAAACGCAAATCCCTTCATGCCACAGGAGGAATTGCCTTAAGGAGGTATGTTTGAACAAAGGGTTTTCCTGTTCTTTTTTTATAATTTCATAAATTGCTTTATAATCCCTCTCCCTTTTATATTTTTTAATTAATTCCGTTACGGCAATCGCGTAGTTGAAGGTTCCGGTTGAGGCAATATCAAAGAAATAATTCAATTCTACATTTAGTTTAAGCGCTATTTGGTGCAACTGATCGATCGTTGGATATTTCTCTTCTTTCTCGAACGAAATAAGCTCTTCTTCTGAACAAATGCCCGAAGCCAACTCCAGTACAGTCATTCCTTTATAAATTCTTAATGATTCAAGAATCTCCCCAAACCTGTATCCAACCAGACCCATAATCTCACCTCGGTTTTTACTATTTTTCTATCTATTAATCCTATATTATCACAATCATTCAAAAGTTCAAAAATACGGAATATTCGTGACTATTTACAAAAATATTCCAGACCTACTTCAAGGGAAAATAAAAAGCCCCGAAGCATACTTCGAAGCTTTTGGCTATCAATCCTATTTAGCTTTCTTCCTTGTCGCAAAGAGAA
Organism: Bacillus sp. T33-2; assembly: GCF_002860205.1. Classification (GTDB taxonomy): domain Bacteria; phylum Bacillota; class Bacilli; order Bacillales; family Cytobacillaceae; genus T33-2. The sequence goes on along the minus strand of NZ_PGVB01000034.1, from coordinate 150,996 downwards.
AATAACCAACCCCAACAATTAACGCAATGAATGCGGCCGGAATGATATAAGGCCTTGCTACTTCCTTGATGCCTGCCCAATTTTCCCCTAGAATTAATCCAAGATATAAAAAGAAAATCGTCCATGGAATGACTGCGGCAACGGTGTACAGGGTAAACTTGACCAAGGACATGCGGGCGATTCCCGCCGGTATCGAAATGGCATGCCTCACAACAGGAATGAACCGTGCCGAAAAAATGACACCGACCCCATATTTTTTAAACCATTGTTCCGATAAATCGATGTGGTGCTTATTAATTAACAAGTATTTGCCGTACTTTTCAAGAAACGGCCTTCCACCGTATACCCCAATCCAATACAGGAAGAGCTGTGCTAATGTACCCCCGATTGTTCCGGCAATAACCGCTCCGGTAAATCCGATCGTGCCCCGGGAAATCATGTAACCTCCGTAACCGAGTACAATCTCGCTCGGAATCACTTCAATCATCAATCCAATCGCAATCCCCAGATAGCCAAGTCCAGATAGAAATTCCAAAACATTATATATGAAATCTTGCACTGTTAATTCCACTCCCAATTATGTATTTCCTGACCTGTTTTATTATAGTGGTTCAAGCTCAAAATTGTAAGTACTGTTGTTCAATTTTCGAATTGTCATTTGGAAAGCCCCTATATATTAGACATATCATTCATTTGTTTATCACGAAAATAATCTGAGTTTTCTGCATGAAAACAGGGTTTTCTTTTAATGCACTATCACTTTAGCATGGTAAAATTTTGGCTTTGACATGTTTACGTATTCTGCTGTATTATGTCAAATGTCATATAAAATTAAATATTTATCCTCATCAGCTCAAGGTGAGGTAGAGGTCGCAGGATTTATGAGTAGATTGAAAGAGAGCCAGAGTACTCAAAGACGTCAGTCGAAAGGAAATACTGCCGAAGCGCTGCAAAATCTCTGTTTGCAGTATGGCTGGGACTGTAGCCGAACAGGTGCAGGACTGTCATGGCCAAGCCATGATGAACTATCCGTTTCTGTCTGGTGTGGGTTTTACAAGACACGCCCCATTGGTGTGTTTTTTATTTTTTCCAGAACTCAGGATTTGTGATAGATCTCTGAAATTGAGCCGAAAGGATATAGAAGGGAGATTATTATTTTGAGTCAATCAAAAAAACTTGGTTTTTGGATATTAACTGCTCTTGTAGTTGGAAATATGGTAGGCTCGGGAATTTTCATGATTCCCCGTTCCCTTTCTGAGGCTGCAAGCCCGCTTGGAGTTATGCTTGCATGGGGACTGACAGGCTTTGGTGTATTAATGACAGTATTAGTTTTTGGCAACCTTGCTATAAGGAAACCAAATCTTAGCGGCGGTCCGCAAATATACGCAAAGGAACTATTCCGTCCGGGTTCCCATGCATCGACTCTATCCGGATTTATGGCATCATGGGGGTACTGGATTGGCAATCTGGCAGGGAATATAGCAATCATCACTACTTTTGCCGGCTACTTATCTACTTTCTTCCCGATCATGACCAGCCAGGCAGAATTGTTCACTATTGGTTCTGTTGTGATCAAGGTCGGAAATGCATTGAATTTCACAGTTTGTACCATTCTTTTGTGGGGAACGCACTTTATTATCCTCCGCGGGCTGGAGCAAGCCGGAAAATTGAACTTCGCTGCAACTGCGGCAAAGGTTGTTGGATTCCTGCTATTTATCATTGTCGGACTCTTTGCGTTCCAGACAAGCAACCTCCTGCCATTTGCTGCTCCTCGTCTCGATGAGGCAGGCAACTCCATCGGCCTGATGGGACAGGTCAACAATGCGGCTATTACAACACTATGGGCCTTTATTGGGGTAGAATCTGCTGTAGTATTCGCGTCAAGGGCAAAAAGGCAAGTGGATGTAAAGCGTGCCACTGTCCTAGGATTGTTCATTGCACTTGCAATATATGTAGGCATCAGCACTCTTGTAATGGGCATGCTTGACCAGAACACACTCATTAATTCAGAAAAACCGCTAATTGATGCGATTGAAACGATTCTTGGTCAGGTTGGCGGCAAACTTCTTGCCGCTCTCGGCTTGATAAGCTTGTTCGGATCTACAATCGGCTGGATCATGCTCAGTGCGGAAGTCCCGTATCAGGCAGCAAAGCAAGGCTTGTTCCTGCCATCGTTCATGAAGGAAAATAAAAAAGGGCTTGCTATATTCTCCCTGGTCGTAACAAACATGCTTGGACAGCTGTTTATTTTTTCAACCGTTTCTAATTCGATCGCAGACGCTTTTGACTTTGTCATTTATATTGCAACTTTGTCCTATTTAGTACCATATTTCATTGCATCGGTATTCCAAATAAAACTAGCCATAACCGGTGAAACCTATTCAAGCACGAAATCAAGGGTGATAGATGGCGTCATTGGAATTCTGTCTACTTTATACTCTGTATGGGTGATCATCGCTGGCACTGCCGATATTAAAACCTTTACGTTCGGCATGATCCTGCTGGCAAGCGGAATCTTCTTCTATGGAAGGGTAGCTAAAACACGCAAAACCAAAGAGTTAGTTCACCAAAAGGCAACAGCATAACATCATGCAGGAAAAGGAGGCTCCGGCCTCCTTTTTTTATCGTGTAACTTCTGCAGCCAGCGTGAAGCGGGATTTTATAGCCAATTGCGGCTAAATAAGGTCCTAAGACCGAGGTATAAAAGCGAGAATGTAAAAATGATGATGGCCAGTACAGCTACTATTTGGAAGAAAGGCATTAACCCGGAAATCATCTCAATGCCAGGAAGTCTATACAGCGCAAAACCCGCGAGTATGCACGCAAAAAATAAAATTACAGTTTCCAGCATATTTCATCCCTCCTTTTGCCCCATTTTATGTTAGCGCTTTTATTTTTGTATGGATGTTTGTCACCTATGCATATTGTAAAATTCACTTACTTCCCCAACAGTTTTTTGAACGCAAATTTTACAAAGCCCCTTTAAAATTTTTTCACTTTTCTAGCAACTATTTTGATGTTTAATTGGGTATTACCTATATTAATGGTAAATTCCATATTTACCGTGTTAATCCTAAATGAAGAATTGGTGGGGGAAAATATGAAACTTTTTAAATCCTGGATTCTCTCTGGCATGATCTTAAGTTTCTTTTTTGGCTCACAAACCCAGGCTGTTTCAGGGCTGACAGAAACGCTGACGGAAAATATAGCACAGGAAGTCAGCAAGAATCGGAATGAAAGACATGATATTTTTACTGTCTTGGCTTTCAATATACTGAAAAGCGTCAATGGAGATCCTTATCTGCTGCCTAGCCGCGTCGTCCAGAGCGACGAGCCCCATATCATAAAACTGGCAAAGGAAATCACTTCTGGAAAAATGTCAGACAAGGAAAAATCGATGGCGATTTATCATTGGGTTGCAACAAATATTAAATATGATACACGCACTTATTATAAAACGTATTACACTAAGGATTTTAAATTTAAAACAGCAGCTGAAACATTAGAGGCCGGTACAGCAATGTGCATGGGCTTTTCGCATCTGAATGCTGCCCTGCACAGGGCCATCGGCATTAAAGCAAAGGTAGTATACGGAGAAAGCCACGCCTGGAATGAAATCAAAATCGACGGCCGGTGGCAGGCCCAGGATGCCACAAGCGGATCAGGCTATCTTAATAACCGGACACAATCGTTTGTTCAGCAATTTGACCAAAGGTTCTTTTCATCTGCCGACCAGAGGAAAGAAGGAGAGTATTTGTGGTGATGACAATGGCGGAAGCAACTGCATTCAGAAATAACCGGAAAAATGGTCTATGACAAGGCTATGAAGGACAAACCCGAAGCATTTACGTTTTGCTGATTAAAACTCGCTCATTTCGAGAAGAATGTTTATATTGATCATGTCCTTATAAAATATAAACCCGGCAACAACAGGGTATATGAGCGTAGCGACAGTGCGCATAGGGGGGAAGCAAATGAACCGGCATTTATATATAAGATTTATCCGCTTGCCTCTTCTTCTTAGGACACTTTTAATTACACTTTCGCTCATCTTTATTTTTGGAGTCCTGGTCCATGTCATAGAACCTGAGAATTTCCCTACCGCATTCGACGGTGTTTGGTGGGCGATTATTACAGCCTCAACCGTCGGCTACGGTGACTTTGTCCCAACCTCCATCCCAGGGAGAATCACTGGCATCGTGCTGCTTTTTGTAGGTGCGGGGTTCCTGTCCTCATACTTCATCACTCTGTCCGCAACGGCCGCCACCAAGCAAAACGCTTTTGTCGAAGGTAAGATCCGATTCAAAGGCGACAATCACCTGATCATTGTCGGCTGGAATGAGCGTTCAAGAGGGATCATTAAATCCCTGGCCGACACCAGGCAGCCAGTGATATTAATCGATGAAACACTTGAATCGAATCCGGTCCGGTACCACCACATTCATTTCATTAAAGGGAAATCCCACAGAGACGAAATCCTGTTAAAAGCAAAAATCGGAAACGCCGAAACGGTGATCATTACCGCAGACCAGAATCTTGACGAGCTTCAGGCAGACATGAATACCATTCTCACTTTGTTGGCGATAAAAGGCCTGAACCCGGATGTCCGCTGCATTGCTGAGATATTGACAAATGAACAGGTAAACAACGCAAGGCGTGCAGGCGCGGATGAAATTATCCAAACAAACCTGTTAACGAGTGCCGTGATCATGAACACCGTTTCTTCAAATGGCATGGTCGACCCCCTTCTCGATTTGATGGGGAAGTTACAAGGCCAAAAGGTGACCTACCGGCCGGCTGGCAGTGTTTTTAGCGGGAAAATCTTTCGCGAAGCACACACAGCCCTCTTGTCTGAAGGAACAGTTTTAATCGGTATAAAAAAGGAAGGAGACACCGTTGTCAATCCTCCGCACGATTTAGTTGTGGAAGCAGAGGATCAGCTCCTCATCATTACCGGAAATTGAACTTCAGAGAAGCGCAGCCTCAAGTTCCTTGACAAGTGACCTGCCAATTTCAATGTTTTGTCCAGGAAACGTTCCATCCTTGTCCACCGGCTCAGCAAACTGGTTAAAGGCAGCTGAAAAACTGCCTGCATCTCCCTGATTATCAAGCCCGGGTTCATATACATGCGAGATAAGAAACGGCCTTTGCAATTCAACGGTGCAGCCATGTGAATCCAGCTGCCCATCAATTGCTTTAAATGGCAAACGCAAAAACAGGTAGCCCATTCTGTCATCAATCTCGTAATCAAAACTTCCGTGGTCATATTCCCAGTTCCCGCCGATTGAGTAACCAAGCGGCTTTAACAGTTGTTCAAGTTTGTACAAATCATAATGTTTTGCTTCAATTTTCGAGGGTATATCGATCATGATTTCCCGCCTTCCAAGTATTTTTATCCATAGTTTGGCCAAATTGCGCGCTTTAAATGAAGTAAAATGGAAGGCAGTAAAAAGGAGCACAGCAAACGCTGTACTCCTTTTTCACATTATTTCAGTCTTTTTTCAAGCTCTGCTTTTTTCTCTTCGAATCCTGGCTTTCCAAGAAGTGCGAACATGTTGACCTTATAAGCCTCGACTCCAGGCTGGTCAAATGGGTTCACTCCAAGAAGGTAGCCGCTCATCGCGCACGCTTTTTCAAAGAAATACACAAGGTAGCCGAAAGTGTACTCGTCAAGCTCCGGGATGGAAACCACAAGGTTCGGTACTCCGCCGTCTGTATGCGCAAGCAGCGTTCCTTCAAAAGCTTTATTGTTTACGAAATCAACCGTTTTACCTGCTAAATAGTTCAGGCCGTCAAGGTCATTTGCCGCCTGTTCGATCGTCAGCTCATGGCGGGGTTTGTGCACTAGAATGACCGTTTCAAACAAGTCCCGGCGGCCTTCTTGTACATACTGGCCGAGAGAATGCAGGTCAGTTGAGAAGTTTGCTGAAGATGGGTATATCCCCTTCTGGTCTTTTCCTTCGCTTTCACCAAACAGCTGCTTCCACCATTCTGAGAAATAAGTAAGGGACGGTTCATAGTTAATCAACATTTCAATCGTCTTTCCTTTATTATAAAGGACGTTGCGGACTGCCGCATATTGATATGCCGCATTCTCTTCCAGCTCAGACTTGCCGAAATCTTCCCTTGCCTGCGCAGCGCCTTTCATCATTGCTTCAATATTTGCTCCGCCAACAGCGATCGGCAGCAGGCCAACTGCAGTTAAAACTGAATACCGGCCGCCGACGTCATCAGGGATCACGAACGATTCATAGCCTTCTTCATCAGCAAGGGTTTTTAGAGCCCCGCGTGCTTTGTCAGTAGTTGCATAAATGCGTTTCCGAGCTTCTTCAACACCGTATTTTTCCTCAAGAAGCTTGCGGAAGATCCGGAATGCAATCGCTGGCTCTGTTGTTGTGCCAGATTTTGAGATAACATTGACGGAAAAATCTTTCCCCTCGAGAAGATCCATTACATCCCTCATATAAGAAGAGCTTATGTTGTTTCCGGCAAAAATAATTTGCGGTGTGCTGCGCTTCTCTTTAGGAAGAGCATTGTAAAAACTGTGGTTTAAAAATTCAATGGCAGCGCGCGCTCCTAAATAAGAACCGCCAATACCGATTACAACAAGGACATCTGAATCATTTTTAATTTTTTCAGCTGATTTTTGGATTCGTGAAAATTCTTCCCGGTCATATTCGGCAGGCAGGTCAATCCAGCCTAAAAAATCGCTGCCTGCACCAGTCTGTTCATGCAATGAATGGTGCGCTACCTTAACAAAATCTCTTAAGTATGTAACTTCATGTTCACCAAAGAAGTTCAACGCCTTTGAGTAATCAAAACGAATATGCGTCATGTCTGATCCTCCATTTTTGATCAAATTTATTTTGTGCCTGTCATGTTGCTATGTGCTTACAGATAAAACCGCTGTATTGCTGCTGCAAGTTCCGCAACTGCATTTAGACTTGCCTATTATTTAGTCTCTTATCACTTTAACTAAAGACACGACAAGAATCAAGGAACATCATAATATGTAAACGCAATCAATTATGAATTGTTTTCAACTTCAAATTTCGTGCACTACTCACTATAGTCAACGATCAATTTATCTTCAGCAGACATACCCGCATTTTTTCCACTAAAAAAACTGCCAGTGAAATAAGTTGCTTTCCATGGCAGTCGGACGATCATAGCGTTTCCACTTAGGTGGCGGCTTTAGACTACTGACTTTGCGTCCCACCCTTTCAGGTGGTTTGCTATTTTCATGAGATATTTTTATGTAAACAATTCCTTAAAAGAAATTTGATTACAGTACATAAAATACCCGGTAAAATTTCACATAAACATATAGGCCTTTAATTTGTTTTTACATTCATTCTTCGATATTCGACATAGTCCGATTCACAGGAAAATCAAAAAGTCATTAGGAATAAAAGGAAAATTAAATGCTGATTTTCCTACACAGAGCACAAAAAGGGCCCAGCATGTGCTGGACCTTTTTTCTGTTCGTTTTTATAAAGATCTTCGGTAAATTTCGAGAACATCTTCCTTGTTTAACTTTGCAAAATTGCCAAATTCCCCATTTACCATCGCTTTGTCGGCCATTTCATCAATTGTGCTCTCATCAATGTCGTAATCGGCAAGCCGGGATGGCGCGCCTATGCTATTCCAGAACTCGCGAAGCCTTTCAATTCCTTCAAACCCTGCTTCTTCATCTGACTTACCTTCAGGATCGACACCAAACACACGGACTGCCAGTATCTTAAAGCGCTCTGGTTTCACGTGAAGGTTATGCTTCATCCAGTTTGGGAACAGGATGGCCAGGCCCCCGCCATGTGGGATGTCATGTACGGCAGATACTGCGTGCTCGATATTATGGGTAGCCCAGTCGCCACGGTACCCCATTGACAGCATTCCGTTTAATGCCATTGTTCCGCAGTATAATATTGTTGCCCTGTAATCATAATTCTCAAGGTCCTCAAGAAGCTTTGGCGCTGTTTCCATCACAGTCAGCAACAGTGATTCACACATGCGGTCCTGAAGCTCTGTGTTTTCTGCCAGGTGGAAGTAATGTTCAAAAACATGTGACATCATATCGACAATACCGTAAATCGTCTGGTCTTTTGGAACGGTAAATGTATTCACCGGATCGAGAATTGAGAATTTAGGAAATGTTACCGGGCTTCCCCAGCCGTATTTTTCGTTCGTGTCCCAATTTGTGATAACAGAGCCGGCATTCATTTCAGAACCCGTCGCCGCAAGCGTCAGCACGGTGCCAAACGGCAGTGCCTCTTTGGCTGCTGCTTTTTTCGTGACAATGTCCCACACATCGCCTTCATACTTTGCACCAGCCGCAATTGCTTTCGTGCAGTCGATTACGCTGCCGCCGCCAACGGCCAGCAAAAAGTCAATGCCTTCTTCCTTGCAAATCTGCACTCCCTTATGGACAGTGGAGAGGCGTGGGTTAGGCTCGACTCCTGAGAGCTCAAACACTTCGGCATCAGTTTCGTTAAGCTCTTTCAGGACTGCGTCGTACAGGCCGTTTCTTTTAATGCTGCCGCCGCCATAGACTAAAAGGACCTTTTTTCCATATTGGGGAACTTCTTTTTTCAATTGTTCCAATTGTCCTTTGCCAAAGATCAATTTTGTTGGATTGTAGTATGTAAAATTATCCAAATCAGTCACCTTCCTTTTACATTTATTATGTTCGATTGTGCAGCCCATTGCAAAAATTTACCCTCACCGTGCCTAATCTGGGAACTTGGCCACGACCGGTTTTTATTTTGTGCATGAGCAAGTTGTTTCATGAAAAAACTCGAATTTTCCCATGAATAATTTTCACAAACGGGATTCAATCTATATAGTAGTTCAACATAAGGAGGTAACATCGCATGAGCACTATACAACGTCTGGCATTGGTCCTCACAATTATTGGGGCAATCAACTGGGGACTGGTAGGATTCTTCCAGTTCGATCTCGTTGCAGCTATTTTCGGCGGACAGGATTCAGCTGTCGCAAGAATGATTTACGGCTTGGTTGGAATCGCAGGATTAATCAACCTGGGCCTTCTGTTTGCTCCAAGTGAACAAGCTGAAAAACAGGCCCAGCCAAATCCATCGCGATAAACGATATGTATTGATCCGCCTTACGTTGACGGATTTTTGCACAAAATAGAGCCCTGCAGAAATTGCAGGGCTGTTCACTATTATGATAAAACTTTTTTAATGCGTCCGATCGCCCAATCAAGATCTTCTCCGCTTATCACGAGCGGAGGGGCGAAACGGATAACGGTATCATGTGTTTCTTTGCACAGCAGTCCTTCTTCTTTCAGGGCTTCACAATACTTGCGGGCCGGCTCATTCAGCTCCACTCCGATAAACAAGCCGCGGCCCCTGACTGTTTTAATTAATGGGTTATCGATTTCTTTCAGTTTGCTGATGAAGTATTCTCCAAGCTTTAACGAACGCTCTGCGAGTTTTTCTTCAACCAGCACATCAATGGAAGCGATGGACACGGCACACGCAAGCGGATTTCCTCCAAATGTAGAACCGTGTGAGCCTGGATTAAAAACTCCAAGAATTTCTTTGTTTGCAACAACACAGGAAATAGGGAACACACCGCCGCCCAGTGCTTTGCCAAGTATATATATATCCGGCTCAACGCCTTCCCATTCGCATGCAAACATTTTGCCGGTTCTGGCAAGCCCCGCTTGAATTTCATCAGCGATAAATAGGACATTGTTTTCGCGGCACAGCTCAAAGGCCTGTTTCATGAAGCCTTCCGGAGGTATGACAATTCCGGCTTCACCCTGGATCGGCTCGATCAAAAAGGCAGCGGTATTCGGAGTGATCGCTTGCTTCAATGCCTCCAGGTCACCATACGGGATCAACTTAATGCCAGGCAGCATCGGCCCAAAGCCACGCTTGTATTCTTCCTCGGAAGACAATGACACCGCTGTCATCGTGCGGCCATGGAAGTTCCCGGTGCATGCAATGATTTCAGCCTGGTTTTCCTCTACGCCTTTTACATCGTATGCCCACCGGCGCGCTGTTTTAACCGCTGTTTCAACTGCCTCTGCCCCAGTGTTCATTGGCAGCGCCATTTCTTTGTTCGTCAATTTGCAGATTTTCTCATACCATAGGCCAAGCTGGTCATTATGGAAAGCCCTTGATGTCAAAGTGACCCGGTCAGCCTGGTCTTTTAACGCCTGGATAATTTTTGGGTGCCGGTGGCCCTGGTTTACAGCCGAATAGGCACTCAGCATGTCCATGTACTTATTGCCTTCCGGATCCTCGACCCATGCACCTTCCGCCCTGGAAATCACGATTGGCAGCGGATGGTAATTGTTCGCTCCAAATTTCTCTGTTTGCTCAATCAGTGAATAAGTATTCGTTGTCATGTTGTTCCTCCGTTCCAATTGAAATTGGGTAGACACTGTTATTGTAACCTTTTAACAAGTCTGTTTGAACCCCCTCACAGCCTTAATAAAAATAAAAAAAACCGGATTTCTCCGGTTTTTTGTTATTTTTTCTGGATATCGGATTGGTCGATCCATTCCTGAAGCTTATCTTTTAATGTGTTGAAACCTTGTGCTGAGTCATCCTGCTGGATAGCTGCGGCAGGCTTTTTGCGCGGCTTTCTTGGTCTTGCCGGCACTTCCGGCGCCTCCTGGGTGGCGCGGATCGAGAGGCCGATTTTCCCAGCTGCTTCATCAACAGATAAGACCTTTACGCTTACTTCATCCCCCACTTTAAGGTGATCATTGATATCCTTCACATAACCGTGCGTGATTTCGGAAATATGCACAAGGCCCTGGGTATTTTCATCCAGTGCAACAAAGGCTCCGTACGGCTGGATTCCGGTCACCTTTCCTGTTAACACACTGCCTACTTCAATATTTTCTGACATGGAAACACTCCTAAATTCTTTTTATATTTTCTCCCTTTTATACGCAATAAAAAATTATATCACATCAAGGAGAAATATACAAAGTTACTTATGGCTCTATATTAAGGGTGTTTCCTCTGAATAGTTAATGTTAAACCAATTTAATTTCGTTCCTCAGTCTCTTCTTGAACTGTTATATAAGCAGGATAAACCACACTCTTGTTAAAACGTTCGGGTTTTTCGAAATTATTTAGTCTTAAAGTTTCCAGTTCATCAGCCACTGCCTTAGCCGTAAATGTTTCCGGGTGATTTTTTATTAACTGGGAGTACGCTTCCTTTACGTCATCATTTAATATATATTGTTCATTAAATAAAGATTTGGAAGGATGCCCAAGAACAAATACAGGATACAGGAAGGAGGAAACCTCCATTTCGATCAAGTCTTTAACCACTGGATCCCGGGATTGGAGAAAACTTTTTTCATAGCTGACCAAAAGTTCACCCAGGTCATTCCATGGAATAAGCAGTTGACCTTGACTTGAAAACAGGCGGGTGCTCTTCAAGTGGAAATAATTGTAAAGGTCGTCAGAAATAGTGGATTTTAGTTTTTCAGCAACTCCACGGTAATCGATGCGAGTAATTATTTTGCCATCCTCTGCGGCAAACAACACTCCATTTTCTCTTGCACCTTTTGCAAACATCCGCAATCTATCAGAGCCCAAGCCCAATCCCTCGCCGCTATTCAGTTTCTCAATCGTACTGTGCAGGTTTCCATTTTGTAAGATCTCCTGCAAATCGGATTCATAAATAACCCTATAAACTTCCTGATAAACGACTGAATAGGAGTCCAACTGTCCAATTAACTGATGGATACTACCGGAATCCAGATCTTGGGATTGTGAATTCATACTCTTTATCAGCGAGGAAGGTGTCACGAAAGACATACCGATCTCAGTTTTTAATTGACTCTTGATATTTGCCAACTCTGAAACTCCTACCCCTTCCTCTGAAGTAAGCAGCTTTTGTTTTTCATTAGTTATTAACTTTGGAAAATAAGATTCGATTACATTCCCATCAATCGATATCCCTAACGTTTTCTCCACTTGCTCATGCCTTTGTCGATAATAATCCTGCAGCTCTTTAAAAGCATTATCGATTTCCGCCTTACTTACTTCGATCTTACTCCTGCTTTCAACGGCGGGTGATTTACTTCCATTCTGGGATTGGGTGGGGGATTCGTTCTGCCCGATGGTTTGCATCAGAAATATGCCGGCGATCATGCCTATTCCGATAAAACTGGCGACATATGGGAAATCATAAAATGGCTTGGATCTATGCCTTTTTTCCTCTTTTTTAATTGCAGCGAGGATCCCTGCCCTGTCAGTGTCTGGACGCATGCTGTCATACGCTGTCTTTAAACTGGTCATCCGTTCTTCAAACAATGTATCATCCATGGTACTTACCCTCCCTCTTTTCTGCGTCTGCAAGCAGCTTTTTCAGATTTTCTTTGCCCCTTAACAGCCGTGTTTTTACATTGGCAAGGGAGATACTAAGAATCTCTGCGATATCTTCGTAGCGCTTTTCATGAAAATAAAAAAGTATGATAGGGACCTGGTATTTTTCATCGAGTTTTTGGATGCATTCATGCAGAACCCTGTCATCCTCCGAACGCAGTAGACTGTTCTCGACCAGCTGATCAGAGGACTCGGGTTCGTTCTTGAACCTCCACACCTTTTTCATATGCCTCCGGTTACTGCGGGCAAAGTCCCTGGTTACATTTAAGGTAAATTTATAAAGCCAGGTCGTGAATTTTGCCTGTGAAAACTGGCTCAAAAACCGGTAAACTCTTACAAAGACTTCCTGAGTGATATCGTCTATGTCATCATGGTGGTTGCCGAGCTGAAACGCAAATCTCCTGACGATCGGTGAATAAATGTCTATCAATTCACTGAAAGCCTGCATGCTTCCTTCCCGGGCCCGATAAATTAAATCTTCCTCGTTCATCCCTATCCCCCTTCAGTTTTTCTTTGTCGGTTTATTATTGTTTTCGTCCATGGAACGAAGCTTTTTATTTGATTGTTTCGTTTTTCTTGTAAAAAATTTTTCCTCGCAACTTTTCTCATTGACGCGTTCTAATGATGTAACGAAATGTTCATTAAATGACCGTCTATATAAAACATTCCATGGTATAATCAGTAATAAGACAATATTTTCCAAAAGGGGTGAAAAACCATGTCTGCAATTGGCCAAAATATTAAACTTTGCCGCGAGAGACTGAATTTGACTCAGGAAGAACTGGCTTTTAAAATGCGGGTTGGCCCTAACACTATAGAAAAATACGAGAGCGGCCAAAAAGTGCCTAATACACAAACCATTTTAAAATTTTCAACTGTACTTGATGTACCAGCTTCTGAACTCATGGAACAAGCATATCAGCCAAGAATTCTGCAATAGACTTCTACATTTTGCACTCTTAATTTCCTTAAAGGTCTGTGAACAGTCAATTATGAAGTCCTAAAATTAGCAGCCAACACGGTATGATTATTGGCCGCTACATTTAGGACTTTTTATTTGATACGTTTTATTCCTATGATAACGTGAAATAGGAAAATAAGATGTTACTTTTTTATTCCCACTGCCGGAGAAATCCTCACTGCCATTTCTGACGGAATTAAGGCTCCCAGCATTCCTGCAAAAGCTGGAATGAGAACGGGAAAGAGCAATAAACTTACATGCTCATAAGGAATGGAGTGATAAATAAGAATAATCATCAGAACAGATAACAACAAGCTTATAATCCCTGCCACCATTCCACATAGAAATCCTTCATAGAGAATTAGACTTCGGACTGTACCATTCCTCCATCCTAGTGCTTTCAATAAAGCTATCTCTGGTTTTCTTTCAACCACATTTTGCCACATTATCTCAGCAGTCGTCAGAATTGCAATGAGCAAGGAGATGGATACAGCAACATAATGTATCTCCCCGATTTCCACTGCAATATATTCACCTAGATAAGTTGCATAAAGCACGCCTTTAAGCCTGAGGGTGATAAATAGAAATAGGATGAGCAATGTAACAGACACTGCCAGTGTAAAGATGGAAAGCATTGTTCTATTCATCCGGCCTGCAAGGTATTGGAAAGCAAGGCTTAATATACTGTTGTTATAGAGGAGTCGTTTCATGTTTTGATTCGTCTCACCTGTTCGGATGGCCTCATACGGTTTAATTTTTAAGGCCATCCGAGCTGGAAGCCATCCCGCAATACAGTAAATGAGAAACCCGATTAATCCCGAAATAAACACCCCTATCACTGATATAGGTGCATCCATGGTTACCTTCGCGATGGCCTCGATTCCCCATATAATAACAGCAGTTAATGAGCCAAGGATGATTGATTCTAGAAGGATCATTTTTCTAACACTTTGCAGTTGCCAGCCAACCGCAAGCAATAGAGCGTATTGCTTGCGATAAGTCAGGTAGGAGATGAATCTAGTTGTAAACACATATACAATCGCAACCAGAAGGACTGCTGAAATAATGCCTGAATATCCGAGTTTTGTTTCTTTATAAATAGTAAAGGCCGCTCCTAGTTTTATCCAGGGTTGCTCAACCCAACCTAGAGCAGGCATACCTTTATTTTCGGGCACGTAGGTTAGTACGGATTGAGGTGAGGTGCCAAGTGTAATATCTGCTATCAATCCTGTTTGTTTTGTTATGTCATCCGCTATGGTTTCTAGTTTGTTTTGGGCATCTTCGTCCATACTGTCAACTCCCTTGATTTTTACTCGTATCGCAGAGATAGGCTTTTTACCTGTAATCTCGGAAATTAGGCCGGCAGCCTCAAGGGTAGTTAAAGCTGTAGGGGGTTGAAGTAAAAAATCTAATGGATTATTGGTACCTTTAAGATTTACTGGGGGATTAATTGGTTCTCCCTTAAAATCCAATACGAGTTTAGCACTTGTGGAACGATAGGTTTCCATTGGAAGCTCAGTAAGCGGATCTTTAGCCATACTTAATTTTTTCGGATCATAAGCCCCAATAATATCTAAATCTAATCTCACAAATTCAGGAATCTTATTTTTGTCATTACTTTTCGGAAAAAAAGCCATTGCTTCTCTAAATGCATACGTTCTTTCCTTTGCCCATGGAAGTGTGGTGTCGACTGGCTCCACTTTTAATGCACTTGGCCATTTATCAGGATATGGACTTTTAATGGTCTTATAAGATAAGGGACCAGCTTGAATATCTAAAACGGTACTCTTGTCAACATGTGAAGCCCCAAGGCGTCTATCTTTTTCACCTAGTAAATTATCGAATATGACACTATATGTTTTTCTGGATGAATATTCCCGAGTTTCAGTAATTTTAGAAGATATATTTTCTAAATAAGCCAGACCTCCTTTTTCCTTGATTCCGTCCATATAATTACCAAGCTTTTCACTCTCATCTGGAATTGAAAGGTCTAACTTTTCTAATTGATAGGTATAATTTGTATCTGCAAAAGGGTCAGAACTCAAAAGAATGGGGATTCTTAGATTATTTAAGTTTTTATCTAAAACATAGGGTTTATCTTCCGCTACAAAATATCTGCTGCTTCCATTATTTAATGTGGTTGCCCTGTCTAAGCCAACTAATTTGGCTTCCTCTATAGGGTCTACACCTACTAGCATGTTTCTGTTTGTTATCGTATGATTACCGTCCATTAATCCATGGATGTGCTCCATAGGGAGTCTTATTTTGATTTATGGTCTTGTTCCAAGGACCAGATACAAAATAATTTTCATGCAATGCCTGAATCCGGTTTCTAAAGCCATTTCTCACTACCTCTATATACTTAATTTTATAAATTCCCGTCTCATTTTTTGGTGGCGTGAAGGTTCCCATGCTTACACTTAGAGGCAAATATCCAATTACAGCAATTGGAGCAGCTACTTCAATGTCTGTAATATTTTTTATTTTTTCATATTGTTTCAGTGAAATGCCGCCATTTAACCCGCTAAGATAATTTGGATCCATAAGTCCACTTTTTTCTGGCAGGCTTTTTGTTCCCGGTGGCCGAACGACGATATGATAAGAAGCTTTCCAATTCTTTTCAAGCGTGTTTACTACCGTTCCTTTATTTGTCTCAGTCAACCCGACCAGGTAGCTTAATCCCGAACTAATGATTAGCACACCTATTAACACCAGGATAAAACGCTCCTTGTGGCGGCACCAATTCTTACAAATGATTTGGATCATACTATCGCCTCATCCAAAATTTCGCCATCACTTAATTCGATGACTTTATCTGACATCTGGGCAAGTGAGAGGTCATGGGTGACAAAGATTACACCGCAATTTTGTTCGCTATTTAAGCTGCGAAGCAGATTAAATATCTCAAAACTCGTTTTAGAATCTAAATTACCGGTGGGTTCATCGGCCAGTATCCATGTGGGTTTATTAATAAGTGCCCTGGCAATGGCAACACGTTGCTGCTGACCCCCAGACAGCTGTGAAGGGAATAAATCTAGTTTATCACCTAAACCCAGGTTCGAAAGTAGCTCTTTTGCCCTCTCATTTTTATCAAAATCAACTTTTCTTGATACAAGGGGAACCATGACATTTTCTTTGGCGGTTAATGTGGGTAACAGGTGAAATTGTTGAAATACAAAACCGATATTATTAAAGCGGAAGTCTGCCAGCTTCTTTTGATCAAGTTTCTGAACTTCGAGTTTATCAAATGAGACAATTCCGCTTGTCGGTTCTTCAAGGGTGCCAATAATACTTAATAACGTTGATTTTCCAGAGCCTGAAGGACCTACAATTGCCGCAAATTCTCCTTGATGCAAGGTTAAATTAATATTTTTAAGAACGGGAATCTCTGAAGCTTTATTTTTGAAAAGCTTAATACATTAGCTAACTCTAGATTGCTCAAACTATCACCCTTTCCTGTCTATCCGAACCAACTGTACCCAACACTTACAAAAAACCAAAAAGATACCGTTATTAATGAGCCATTACATGACCATTGTTATCAACTCCTATAATTAGGGGGCTATCCTGATTTCCTTAATACAACGTTACTAATTATTTAAATGTTACATAAAACATTTAAATAATTATCATAAACTCGTTTCATTCTTTTATATGTTTTTTATTCACTCTGTGGATTGCCGTAATTATTACATGTCAACCGAAACAGCGTTTTTACATCTTTTTCAAGCAAAAAAAATAAGAGCCTTAGCTCTTCGTGTCGCCCTCAAAACACATTTCACTGGTTAAGACAAAATATCTGAACATAAGCGCTATTTAGGGCTTGCTGAACGAATTACAAACCGATAATTCTTCATTCAGCCAAGCCTCCGAATAACACTCTGAAAAAATGGCAAAAAAGAACTCTGAGCTTTCGCTCTAGATTCAATATAAGGAATTGGACGGCGAACACTGTTTCGCTGGTGCCCTTAAGGCATGCACGAATAAGGCCCAGCCCATAACTGCGCTTGCCTTCCCCAAATTATCCCTCAACTGCGTTTCGTTCCGATGCATCACTTTTCGCAAACCCTTTTTGAACCGTATCATCCTCTTTTCATGGGCGTCCATGCTTCCGGCCGCTGAGACGGATACCCAGCCTCTTGCAATAGTTATATTAGCCGGGAATCCCATATCCGCAGGCGTTTTTTCTGCGACGGTCTGGTACAGTTCTTTCTCTTGTTCGGGTGTAAGTTACGGCGGCCTTCCAGGAAAATGTTTCGTCTTGAAACCTTCCAAACCGGAAGCACAACTAAGCCTTAACATAATCCCCAATCGTACCGTTGTCGCGGTTAAGAATCTTGGAAATGTTCAATTGGGTTTCTCCGGAAAGAAGCAAATAAATGCATTGATACCGCTCGAAAAGGCGCTTATCCTTTGTTTCTTTCATAGCTTTCTTTACTCTTCAATTCGAACGGCTGTATTTTCAAAGGTTATTCGCTTAGGCTTTTTAATTACTCCTCTCCAAATTAAATCTTTTAAAGAGTAATTAAACATTTACCATGAAAATTCCTTTTTTTGGGAGTGTTTTTTACCGAGTATATAGTTACGAGTGTTTATTATTGGAATTATTTGATAAACGTTTATACACTAAAAAAGATGAATACTTTTGTCATCAGAATAAAAATTATTGTGAAGTTTAGAAAAGACTAAAAGAGAGAGGGTTACCCCTCTCTGCTATCTTGGTTCATTTTTTATCAATAGAGTGAACGGGCAGTTAGTCATCTTTAAAATGCAGCAATCATCGGCAGTAAGATCCTGGACTGGTTTCGCTCCCTTACCTCACAGTATCTTATTTTTTTTTATATATGCATATATGATTGTCGATAATCCTATTACTCCTATCAAAACATACAATATATTCTCGGCATATTCTCGGCTGCCGAGTACACAATTTCTCTGTATCTTAAAATTCCTATGGCAATCAAAAAAGATAAAACTAGGAAAAAACCAATCCATTCAACAGTTTTATTTCTCATAAGAAGTCTCCTCGCTGTAAGTTTTGTTCACTTCACCGTTTCCTTAATAGATTCACCTCCCATTTACAGTATGGTGGGAAATCTAAGGTGTAATTTATTTAGATAATTAAAGTTGCATAAAGTATAATGATATTCAAATTATCTAACAATTAATTTGTATCTTTATCATATTAAATGTGGATTAATTTAACAATAAATTTCTAAAATTTACCTGATTCCATGTTTTTGAAATACACAAGATAAATGCTAAAACAAAATCCTTTCAATAATAGAAGTGAATTATTTTTCCAAAAAAAATAGCAGCTGAACCACCGCTGTAATTAAAAAATTATCAGATCATCTGTATAAACAACGGGGAAACTGGTTAACCTTAAACCATAAGGCTTTCTAGTATTCCCCCCTTTTTGAAGCGGACAACCGGATTCGGTAGTCCCTTTTTTTTTTGCGTTCTAACCAAATGTCCAGTCTGCCTCTTTTAATGCCTTGCCATGAAACGGCTGACCCGGCTTATTGCTTCCTGAAGCTGTTCGAGTGACGATGCATATGAACAGCGGACAAAGCCTTCACCGCTTTCTCCGAAAACACTCCCCGGAACTACGGCTACTTTTTCCTCCATCAAGAGGTTCTCAGCAAATTGCTCAGATGTCATTCCCGTCCTTTGGATGGAAGGAAAAACATAAAAAGCTCCTCCTGGAAGATGGCATTCCAGCCCCAGCTCATTCAGGGACCTGACCATATAATTGCGCCTTCGTCTATAGCTTTTCCTCATTTCTTCCACATCCGCCCACCCAGTCTGTAATGCTTCAAGTGCGGCATATTGGGCCATTGTCGGAGCGCACATCATCGCATACTGGTGGATTTTCAGCATGGCCTGGGCAATTTCTTCCGGAGCGCATACATAACCGAGCCGCCAGCCCGTCATCGCAAATCCCTTTGAAAAACCGGAGACCAATATTGTCCGTTCTCTCATTCCTTCTAAGGCTGCCATGCTGGAGTATTGCTCATCATAGACGAGCTCTGCATAAATTTCATCTGAAATGACGAGCAGGTCATGCTCCCTGGCAATGCGGGCTATTTCCAACAATTCTCCCCTGTTTAATAACGTTCCCGTCGGATTATTGGGGGAACAAAGCAGGATGGCCTTTGTTTTTTCAGTAATTGCCTCTTTCAATTGGTGCGGCAATATCTTAAATTCATTTTCCTTTAAGGCTTGGACATGGACAGGCTTTCCGCCGGCCAGTGTTACAAGCGGGCTGTACGACACAAAGCAGGGCTCGGGAATGATGATTTCATCTCCACTGTCCACAATCGCGCGCAGGGCAATGTCGATCGCCTGGCTCGCCCCGACAGTAACGATAATTTCCGACTCTGCACGGTAAGATACAAAAAAATGGGTTGACAGATAGTCTGCAATTTCCTGTCGGAGCTCCATCAGCCCTGCATTGGCTGTGTAAGAAGTATATCCAGATTCAAGGGACATGATGGCCGCTTCCCTGACAGCCCACGGTGTCACAAAGTCAGGCTCCCCGACCCCCAGTGAAATGACACCTTCCATGCTTGAAGCAAGGTCGAAGAAACGCCTGATCCCGGATGGCTTTAACTGTTCAACCGATTGAGACAAATAGCTCTTCGTCACTTTCATTACGGCGACACCAAGATCCGTTTGTCTTCTTCGCCAGGCTCGAAAATCGTCCCGTCATGCTTATATTTTTTCAGGATAAAATGAGTTGTTGTCGAAATTACCGATTCAAGGGTCGATAGTTTTTCAGACACAAACCGGGCCACCTCGTTCATGGAACGGCCTTCGATAATGACTGATAAATCATAGGCACCGGACATTAAGTACACCGATTTTACCTCCGGGAACCGGTAAATCCTGCGGGCTACTTCATCGAATCCGACTCCGCGCTTCGGTGTGACTTTCACATCAATCATCGCAGTGACACCTTCATGCCCATCGATTTTGGACCAGTCGATTACTGCGGGATACCTGACCACAATTTTTAATTCTTCAAGCTTTTTAATCGCCGCTTCTGCTTCCTCTTCCGTCAGTCCAGCCATGCTGGCCAAATCTTCAATTGAAACCCGGGCATTTTTTTCAAGTATTTCCACTACTTCAAGTTCCTTACCAGTGAGCCTCATAAAATTCCCTCTCCTTGACCTCATAAAATATTTCCATTATAACAGAAGAATCTGACAAATTATATGTTCCAATCTTATTATTTTCTACATTTTTTCGATGTGTGATTTTGAAAACAGGGAAATAGAGAAGACATAGACCATTATTGATAGCTGCAAGGATTTATCGGGCAATACGGGGTACAATGATATACATAGTTTCATTTAGGGAGTGAAGGTCTTGATCGAAACTGATTCTTTTGCCGCATATACTACCGTCAAGGGCATTGATTTATATTATGAACATTATCCGCATGATTCATCGAACGAAACAGTGGTGCTGCTGCACGGTTTCCTTTCCTCATCCTTCAGCTTCAGGCACCTCATTCCTTTGCTGCGCAAAGACTTCACCGTCATCTCGGTGGACTTGCCTCCGTTTGGCAAAAGCGGTAAATCCTCGAAATTCAAATATTCATATAAAAACTTGGCGGGAACGGTTGTGGAGCTTTTGAAGACACTGGGAATTGCCAATTTTCATATCATCGGCCATTCAATGGGAGGGCAAATTTCATTGAACCTTCTTTATCATTTTCCTGATGTCGCACAAAAGGCCGTTTTGCTGTGCAGCTCGGGGTATTTAAAAAGGTCCGGACTGCCGCTTATTATCTCGAGTTACCTTCCATACTTCTATTTATATGTAAAGTTTTATTTGGCGAAATCAGGGGTAAAGCAAAACCTGAAACAAGTTGTGTACGACCATTCGATGATCAATGACGAAATGCTGTATGGCTACCTTACCCCGTTTCTGGAGGACGATATTTTTAAAGCGCTGACCAACATGATCCGCCATAGGGAGGCAGATTTAAACTCCGAAGCTTTAAAAACAATTAAAACCCCCTGCCTTCTCATCTGGGGGGAACATGATAAAGTGGTACCGCTTCATATAGGCAGACGGCTCAAAAATGATTTGCAGAACGCTGATTTAGTTGTCCTGAAGGAAACAGGCCATTTGGTTCCGGAGGAAAAACCAAACGAAGTTTACCAATATATCAAAAATTTTGTATTGGAAGCACCTTCAGTTGAAGGAAACGGCAGCCAGTGATGGCCGCCGTTTATGTCTTTATAACGCGCAGGAATCTTGTTCTTCTTTCATTTGGAGCAATTTTATTGCCATGGCCAGGCATTTTGCGAACGGGATTATTTTTTCAAAAGAAAATTCATAAATCGCCTGGAGCCTTGATGCGAGTTCCTCCGGCCGTGATAAATCATGGACGGCCTGGACGCTGTCAGCCACTTCGGGATCGTAACTTCCTTCCCCCACCCCAAATGGATCCCACTCGTTCAATGCAATGGCCAGCCTGATGTTCAATTGTTGTCTGTCCATATATATCACCTAATATTGTTCATATTTTAGAATTTATTTTATCATAAATATAAGCAGATTAACTTATTCGAATAAAGGCGGTGGCATGATGGAAAAAATTGATTTTCATAAGGCGGTCAGCCGGGTAAATACAGCATCTGTGAAATGGGAGATGACAAGGGAGCTGTTCGGCTCCCGGGATGTGCTGCCAATGTGGGTCGCGGACATGGATTTCCTGCCTCCGCAGGCAGTGAAAGAAGCAATCTCAAGCCGGATGGAACATGGGATCTATGGCTATACATTTGTGCCCCCGTCTGTCGCAAAAGCTGTCCAGGCTTGGCTTGCGAGCAGGCATGGATGGGATGTCCGCAGCTCATGGCTTCTTTACAGCCCTGGCGTCGTACCTTCCATCAGTACCGCCATACTTGCCTACACAAACCCGGGAGACAAGGTCCTTCTTCAATCCCCTGTTTATACACCTTTCTTTAATATGATCGAAAAGAATGGCCGGGTGGTTGTTAATTCTCAGCTAAAGCTTGAAAACGGCAGGTATGTGGTTGACTTTGAAGATTTTGAACAAAAATTGCGTCAAGGCGTTAAATTATTCCTGCTTTGCAATCCTCATAATCCCGGAGGCGCTGTCTGGACAATAGAGGAACTCACCAAAATCGGCGAGCTTTGCCTGAAGTACGGCTGCCTCATTCTGTCGGATGAGATCCACTCGGACCTGATATTTAAACCGCATCGCCATGTGCCGATTGCTTCGATTAAGGAAGAATTCAAGAACATTACGATTACCTGTATTGCCCCCAGTAAAACCTTTAACCTTGCCGGCCTTCAGGCTTCAGCTGTCATCATCCCTGACAGCACTCTTCATGCTGCTTTTAAAGCCCAGCAGCAGAAACAGGGGATATTCACACTGAATACTTTCGGTATTGTCGGAATGGAGGCCGCTTATCTTTATGGGGAGGACTGGCTCGACCAGCTTCTGGATTATCTTCAGCAGAATGTTGCGATTGCTGATCACTTCATACGGGAAAAGCTTCCAGGCATTGAGCCGATGGTGCCAGAGGGAACATACTTGCTATGGCTGGACTGCCGAAAGCTGGGACTAACGGATGAAGAAATAAAAGAACGCCTGCTTAAAAAAGGAAAGCTTGCACTCGAGCCTGGACCAAAATACGGCCCTGGCGGAGAAGGATTTGTACGGATGAACCTCGGCTGCCCGCAGGAGACTTTATTAGAAGGGCTTGAGCGGTTAAAAAAAGCATTTTCATGACAAAAGTAGAGAGCAGCTTGCGCTCTCTATTTTTTGTCAATGGCGAAATTAGTTGGTGTTTTCGCGAGAATGGCGCACGTTTTCGCGAGAATGGCCCATGTTTTCGCAAGAATGGCCCACGTTTTCGCGAGAATAAGTGTTATTTCCGCAAGAATGATGCTGTTTTTCGCGCGTATAGCCCTCTTTTCCGCGAGAATGCTGACAGCAAGAATCTTAATGAGCATAATGTCAGGCCCGACCTGCGTGTGGGAGGAAATCAGCCGGCAAATGCAGTGACTGTACTGATTCCTTTCAGAAGGGAGTTCCATTCATCGCTGCCTGCAAGCTGTACTTGAACAGGTCGTGCCTGCTTATCATTGTATTCAATCATCCACATTCCGCTTTGTGATGGAAGGAAAAAGGTGATGTTCTCCAGAGATGGATCCTCCTTGAGATCCGGGATATGAAAAAATGAAATATTGTATAGCATCCAGTTTTTTGACTGCAAATCACCAACAAAGCGTTCGTAGCCTTGTTGTTCTTCCTTAGAAAAATCACTCATAAAGCAGACCTTTTCTTGTGCAGCAGGGTCGCTCAACAAGTCGAATGCTTCATCGGACAGGCTGAAATGGATTGGGTCAGAAAGCTGGCCGTCGAATTCAAAAGAGTAATATTGTTTAATTGTTTCAGGAATCTCTTCATTTGTTATGTAGACAAATTCATGGATGATATCCCTGTGGATCGTATGGCTCAGCCAGCTCTGGCCTTCGAGATGGTGCAGCATCAGGACGCTCTCACGCGGCGCATCCGAGCAGCGAAGCATCCCTTTTGACTCGACATACTGCTTGATGAACTCCTGCATTTCATCAGCCAGCGGCACTTCGCCGCTTTCAAATTTTTCATCGTCCCAAAATCCTTTTACCATCAGTTGTCGGGAGGCAGATTCCATAATTGCTTCCCATTCCTCGGGACTTTTTTCACCAAGTGAGGCCTCCGCGATCCCTTTGGCGACATGTGGATAATCACACATCGTGACAAGCAGGGCAAGCTCCTCCGTCGAACACGTCATTAAATACTGCATTCTTGTTCCCCCTTACATAGTGGCTTGCTACAAAAGCAGCCAGCGCAAAAGATCTGAAATACTAAAGAAGCTAAAAATAAAGACGATTGAAATCCCTGTGATAATCAATAAATATAACAATTTTCTTTTAATCCAGGAATATTTTTTTCTTAACTTCTTATCGATATGGTAGCCCATCCCCAAAAAGGTATCGAGGAAGATGTTCTGCGCCTTGTCCAAAAAGCTTTCCGGCTTATCATAGTAGCCCCACTCATAGTAATCTGTCACAATTCTTCCGCCAATAAGGATTGCTAATGCATAGCCAACTTGCGTGGCCATTATGCCTCCGACTAAATACTCAACATAGGTTATAAAGGTTTCCATTCCAATACCTCTTATTGCTAATCCTATAAAAGCAACCATCTTAACAGCCCGAAAATTATGTTAAAGACAATAATAAACAGGATTGAAAGTAATAACAACATAATCAGAAGTAAAACTTTTCGAACAGCCCAGGAATATTTTAATAGCCTTTTATAAATATGGTAACCTGAACCAATCATCAAATTCATCCATATGTTCTGCGTTTTTTGTGTCCATGATTCGGGTCGATCATAGTAACCCCAGGCAAACCAGGACATCATCGATTCACCGAATACAAGGAGGGTAAATCCATAAACAATTTGAGCAACCATTAACATAGCTACCGCATATTCGGAATACTCTATTATAACTCCCATGGAAATAACCCCAACTCTACTTAATGATGATTAGCTAAACCAGCTTTTTACTGATTTAATAGCTTTGTCTACACCTTTCCCTATTTTTTTACCAATTTTTCCTCCAAAATCTTATACTGCTTCACCATATTTGGAGCTAGCAAGACCACCTAGTAAGCCCCCTACTGCACCTCCCACTGCAAAACCAATTGGCCCCCCAACAGCGGTACCAATTAAAGCTCCTGCCTTTTGCTCCAGCAGTAATTGCCAATGCATCAGTAGCAAGACCTCCAGCTGCTCTTCCTAACTTCTCACTAAACGAATTGAGTCTTGCATTTCTTCGTGAATTAGCCAAAAAAGGCAACACTTAATAAAGGTTCACCTTATTTAAGAAATCTGAATATCTCCTTAAGAAAAGTCACAACAGCATCCATCTGAGCAAATCGGAAATTGCCATAAAAATAAACATAAAGGCAAAGGATATTACCGTGATAATCACTAGAAAATATAGTTTTCTCCAGACCCATGGATATTTGCCCAATTTTTTGTATATGTAGTAGCCCATACCTATGAAACAGTCAAAGAACCAATTTTGACATCTTTGGTAAATTCCTTTTGGTTTTTCGTAATATCCCCATTCAAACCAGGTCATCATAGTCTCACCTAGCAGGAAGATACAAAAGGCATAGACTGCTTGGGTACCCATCATCATTGCTAACAAGTACTCAAAATAAGTTATAAAATTTTCCACAATAGAATTCATTTCCCCTTAAATTCTGACATTGTTTGTTTATGGTTTGTTCAGGAAAACCAGCTTTTTATGGATTTATATGCTGATTTAACTCCCTTTCCAATTTCTTTGCCTATTTTTCCACCGACGTCCTTGACTTTGTCTCCGATTGTAGAGCTTGCAATTCCACCAACAAGGCCACCAATAGCTCCTCCAACAACAATCCCGACTGGTCCGCCAAAGCTTCCAATTGCGGCTCCAATTTTTGCTCCTGCACCAATTGCCAAGGCATCTGTTCCAAACCCTGCAATAGCACGTCCAAATTTTTCGCTGAAGCCCATGTTCTTATTGCCGGGATCAACTAATTCGGCAGCATTGGAAGCAACTGAAATAAATGTGGCTACGCCCGGTATCCCTTTGGCGACATTCGTCAATCCCTTTGCTCTTGCTGCTGTCTGGACTAAATCCTTTGTCCCGAATTTTACTTTTTCAATATATTTGGTGCTGAAATTTTCCCCCTTCAAAATTCCACTTGCATTCTTTGGGAAACCCGCTAAATGCTTGAGGAGATGGGAAGGGGTGTTGTAAGTTGATACCCAACGGTGGAGCTGCTTCATTAATGCATTGGATGGTGTCCTACCTTTAAAGTCTTTAAGCCATTTTGCCACCTTTGAGCTATACCCGGTTTTGGCCGTCCAGGATTCCGGGGCCCGCACGGTAAAGCGGTAATCTCCTTTAAGCCTGTTCCAAAGTGAAGGTTTGCCGCCAAGATAATTGATTTCCAGATGCCTTGACCACCATGCAGTCACACCAAGCTTTAGAACCTGTGATCCTACCAGAATATTATCCCCCGTACTCATCTGCTGGTTGATATCCGCAAAGAAGTCCAGAAATGAGAAGGCGGTTTTCCCGGTTTCTTCCGCACTCAACTCGGTTGTAAGCTTCTTATAATCTGCGATATCATCCAACTGTCCGCTTTTGTATGCATTGATGGAAATCTTTTTCCCCTGGAACATGGACTGGATCGTTGAGACGTAATTTTTCATGATTTCGATGTCATGTTCAATGTAGGAGAGCTCTTTTGTTTGCTCCTGGTCGAATTTCACCAGCTTCTCAATGGACGTTTCGATATCTTTTTCGGCATTTCTTACCTGCTGGACGAAGTAGTGATCGTCAATCCGGGGCAGGGAGACGATATCATGAACGCTTGCCATGATGGCGTTCGCTTCGTCTGTAAGCTGAATGGTCGTATTTTTCGTTTTATTCAATCCGGCCGTAAGCTCGCCCTCCAGAAATTGTTGGTGGATAAATCCATCACTGGATGGTTCGACTTCTTCCAGCGCGTTCTTCATATTATCAAGGAATCGTGTGTATTCATCGATGAAATTCTCGAAAAATCGGAGAAAGGGGAGATGGGCGTCAGAATAGAAGGACCGGATCGCATCTGCGCCCTGGCCGCTGAAATATGTATGGGTATGAACAAAGTCGTATGCGGCGGTTCCTGTATTCTCCGCTTGTTCCCTTTTTTCTTTAAGGCTTTGCTTTAATTTGCTGATTGCGGATTCCAATTCGCTGACGTCTAATACTTTCATACGCAGCTGTGCACCTCCATCTAACGCATTTGGGCGATTTGTCCTGCAACCTGTTGGTCCGCTTCCTTCATGCTCTGGACTGATTGTTCGGTACCGTTGATATTTGATAATAATAAAGATTTATAGGAGACGAGAACCTGCTGAAGTAATTGGTTCAACTCGTCCAACTTCCTGGCAACATCGAGTTGAGTGCTTCCGAAAGCTCCGGCAGGGACAGATGTTTCCATGCTTTCGGCGGCAGCTTTAAATTGTGAGAGTGTTTCTTGGATTTCGCCATAGTTTATTTTAATTTCCGCGTTCATATAAATCACTTCCTGTCACAATAGTTCAAGGTTTTCGCTAGATTTATTTTGCCGCCTGGGCGCGTTCCCGCTCCCTCCGTTCTTCGGCCTCAAGGTTGGCAATGACTTGCCTGATTGACTGAATTTCCCCTTCGATCTGTATTATCTTTGTGGACAACGCGCCTAATGCCGCCGAAAACTGCGGGCCGATGATATCTTCGTAGCTGCCCATCATCGGGCCGTTACGGATCTGGTCAAATTCCGAAGCACGCATTCCTTTCCATGTGGCAGCAGACAGTTGAGGATCTGCCACCAGCCTTTTGTAGTAGTTAAATTCCTGTTGCGAGCCCTGCAATTCTCCCTGGCAATGTTGAAGACGCCGTAGCTGCTCCTTTTTTTCGCGTAGCAATTCATAATAGTATGGCAATGACATGAATGAATTCACCTCTTGCTCATTTTGATAACCAAATTGTCCAGTATGTACATCGATTTTTGTCTAATAAGTGAAAAATTTAGTCTATTTTAATATACCATAGGGGACAGGTTTGCAGTTTAGGGTTTTTGGTTTATTTTTCCTCTTGGCGTATAGGTATTTATACCCTTTTCTTCTCGGGTTGTTGCAAATCAATTAACTTCATATACCCTAATTGGCACGTAATTATTCCTATATTTAATAAAATAAAGGATAATATTAGGTAATTCGGATAAAAAGTTAAGCGTGTAATAAACAAGGGTGGTCCAGCCGTACATTTGGAAAAGGGGAAGCTTTCCGCCTAAGCGTTACCCCCCAGCCCGCAATATTATAGATTTCTATATAGGGAGGGAACCTTCGATGGACACACTTAAATCAGATACTATAGAAAAAAGCAGAAATCCTCACTAAATGTAAGAGTTTCTGCCTTTTTATTTGAAGCAACTGTTTCAGTGGCTTTTGGAAAACCACCCTCTTGTTTTCTTTTTCTCCTTCTGCAACCCATTCTTTTTTTGCCTGCTCCTGGAGATTATGCGATTTGCTCCATGCCAAGTGCCTCGTGATATGGGTTTAATGAATGGCGAATGATTTTTTCCATAAAAGTGTGATTTATTTCGGGCAAAAGCCTGCGGGCGTAGTCCCATGCATTTTGCTCGATCTTAAGCGCAATTGTGTTTTTTGCTAAATCGTTCGATGACTGGTCACTTATTTCGATTAAAGTCTTAAGCTCCGCGTCTTCCGCGTGGCCGAGCTCATGGGCAAAGACCACCATTACATAATCGGCCAGCAATTCCAGTGTAGAAAACAGTTGCAAGCATTGTGCTTTGATTTCTTCCATGTATAAAGTTACAGTATGAGTCCCTGTGGAGTATTTGCCACCGGCGAATCGGTTCCCTGGAAAAAATGACTCCAGTTTTACTTCAGCATTGCTGCCGGACCGTTCCAACAGACCTTGAACAAGGTTTTGTATTTGAATAATTTCCAATTTACATACCCCTATTTGAATAAATATAAATCATATTATATCCATTTAAAGGGGTAAAGAAAATACTTTTTTACCCCTTTTTAAACTTATTAAACATCCTTCTGAAAAATGTTCGAAATTTTTTCTGAACTCATGAACTGCAACCCCAGGCACTTTCCAAATGACAACCTCCGCTTTTCCCACAAAAAAAAGAACAGCCGCTAGCTGTTCTTTCCTGCATCGTCCATTTTTTGTTTTAGTTCCAATTCTAACTGCGTCGCTTTTTCGGCTTCTTTTTTGGAAACCCTCATAATCAGCCTCATCGTCACGACAGCGCCAATCAAGAATATCAAACAAGTAATAGCCGCAGGGACATATTCACTTTTATCTTCAGGAAAGTACAAGAAAAGTGACAGAACGAACCAGTGCATCATTTAGTCTTCCTTTCCGCCGAAATGCCAATCATTCCATCCAATATTATATCAATCCCTTTTCCAAGGAACCAACATTAGAAGATTTACTTCACGACCGTGACTTTTTTAATGACCACATCTTCTTCTGTCATTAGGACCAGCGGGCGTAGCAGCAATTTTGTCGACTACTTCCATTCCTTCAATGACCTGGCCAAACACTGTGTGCTTAAAATCCAGCCACGGGGTGCCTCCGTTTTCATATGCCTTGATGACATCGTCAGGATACCCAGCCTGTTTCATCTGTCCCTTCATATCCTCATCAAGAGAGTTGTTCTGGACAATGAAAAACTGGCTGCCATTTGTATCCGGACCGGAATTGGCCATCGACAAAGCGCCGCGAATATTAAACAGTTCCTTTGAGAATTCGTCCTCAAATGCTTTACCATAGATGCTTTCGCCGCCGGTGCCGTTTCCTTGCGGGTCACCGCCCTGAATCATGAAATCCTGAATGACGCGGTGAAAAATCAGGCCGTCATAATACCCGTTTTTGCTGTGGGTAATAAAATTCTCAACTGTCTTTGGCGCCTGTTCAGGGAATAGCTTAATCTTAATTATTCCCATCGTGGTTTCCATTTCCACCAATCGTTCGTTCTCCTGCACTTCAGTTATAAGCTGAGGATATTCTTTATCGTCAACTTCCTTATTTTCTGTTTCCGAAGCATTGTTTCCTTCTTTCACCTGGCCATCCGAATCCATACCTTTGCCTGTCCCGCATGCACCCATCAATAGCATTGCCACTGTTAACAAAGCAAAAATGCCTGCCTTCTGCATTTTATCCCTCCGGCTAAGTTTTGTGTTTCGATTATATATATCAAACTTTAATACATTCAGGCGTGCATTGCACTTTGTTTTTCTTTTCGGTTCGTTCATAATGAAAGAAAAATAGGGCCAGAAAGGATGAAGTAGTTACATGTCTGAATTACAGGTCGGCGAAACAGTGACCGCCATTTATAAAACAGGAAAGTACATAGGGGAAATTACAGAAGTGCGCCCCCAGCATTATTTGGTGCGTGTCCTGGGCGTCCTCAAGCACCCAATGCAAGGAGACCTCCATCATCCTAAAGACACAGATGTCGGAATTTTCCATGAGCGCAAGGCCCTGTCATTCAGGGAGCAGGCGAACGTTCCAAAACAGATGGCCAAGCCCTATGGTGAAGACATTCCCGACTACCTGGATTCACTGAGCGATGCGGTGGAAAAACTGCGAAACGAATTGAAAGATGATCCTTCCCCATGGGCAGTACAGAGCTTAAAAAACATTGAATCTTTGGAAAAAGATTATTTTAAATGATTCTCACCGTAGTCTATCTCCCCTCTCCATCGAGTGGGGAGATTTTGATTGTTTGTTACGTCACTACAGAGAATTTCGCAAAAAAAGCGAACAGCCTTCTAAAGCCGTTCGCTTAAATATTAACCCCAGATTTCCTTAGAAATATCTACAATATACTTCAGCTTATTCCATTGTTCTTCCTCGGTCAAAATATTGCCATGATGAGTAGAAGCAAAGCCGCATTGAGGACTGATGCACAGTTGCTCTAGCGGGACATATTTTGTTGCTTCATTCAAACGCGCTTTAATGTTTTCTTTATCTTCTAATTGACCATGTTTCGATGTGAACAGGCCTAGCACCACTTGGGGACCCCCAGTTGGAATGTGTTCCAATGGTTGAAAATCTCCAGAACGGTCGTCATCATATTCCAGGAAAAATCCGTTTACTTTTTCTTTTGCAAATAACGTTGGGGCGATTTTGGCGTAACTGCCTTCAAATGCCCAATTAGATCGGTAGTTACCACGGCAAAGGTGAGTCGTAACTATTAGATCTACCGGTTTATCTTCCAATACGCCATTAACCACACGTAATGCGAGCTCAATTAATTCTTCACGGGAAAAACCACTATCATTAAATGGAATTTCAGGAGCATTAAGGCCGGCTATGTAAACATCATCGAGCTGTAAGTAGCGGCAGCCTGCATCATAAAATGCTTTGATTGCCTCGCGATATGCATTAATAATATCATCGGCATATTCATTAATGTCTGGATAAATTTCATGGTTGCGGATACCCGCATTAAATAATTGGTTTGGACTTGGGATAGTTTGTTTTGGGATGGCACGGTCCCCAACGATTTCTTTAAATTCAATAAAGTCCTTTATATGTGGATGATCCGGATTAAAGGAAATTTTCCCATTAATACGCACATCGTACCTTTCCGTTTCCTCTCCTTTGAATTTAAACCCATGTTCAGGAATGTAGCCCTCTACCCCATTCAAATGTTCCAGAAAATCCGTATGCCAAAACCTGCGGCGAAATTCTCCGTCTGTAACAGCTTGCAGGCCTACTTCAATTTGCTTATCGACGATCTTTTTAATTTCCTCTGTTTCAATTTCATGCAATTGTTGTGGAGTAATGTGACCTTCCTGGAATTCTTTTCTCGCCTTATGAATTCTCTCTGGCCGCAATAAACTTCCTACATGATCTGCTCTAAATGGAGCTTTAACTAATGTTTTTGTCATATAAAATCCACTCCTGTTATTTCAATTTTGAACTAAAACCTTTTAATGACGTCGACAAAGTTCTTCTTCACCGGATAATGATTATTGTTATTTCTGTGATGCGCGATGGTTCTGGCGCGGCTTATCATGCTTGTTTTACTGTGGACAATAGATCGCCTCTTCAATTAATTTAAAAACCAAAAACCCCCCTTCTAAAAAATAAGAAGAGGGGTTATAAACACGAATGGATTACCTGCTCCTCTTATCTTGTAGCATCATGCTACTGGAATTGGCACAGTACTTTTAAAAAGTCCGCTGCCGAGGCTTCAAAGGGCCAGTCCCTCCACCTCTCTTGATAAGAAAAAATTGGAAATATTAAGTTATTAATTTTAATATATACTTTATAAGACAAACTGTCAACAATGAAATCAAAAAGCACGCCCTGAAGACTCTTTTACGCAAAAAGCCAGATGGCCGATAAAGGATCTGGCTTTTTAGGCGAAATTGTTAAACAGCTTGGAAAAATCAACCCGGTCACCTATTGTAGTTGGCTGGGGCTTTTTAAGGTACTGTTTGTCTCTCTCGACGAGCTTATAAATATGGAATGTAGTGATTGCGTCGTCCAGTGCACGGTGATGTCTTCCGATGCCCTCCCTGCCATACTCCTGGACTGCTTTCCAGAGCCCGGTCTGGTTCTGGTCCCCGAAAAACCGTTTGTATTCCATCGACAAATCTACTTCCCTGCCTGACAGTGGAAATGGAAGGCTTGCTTTCTGGCAATTATCGCGGAGTACTTTCATGTCCATGTTCCCCCATGTAACAACCACGCATGGTGCCTGCCCGGCCATTTTTTCCAGTTTGGCAGCAAGATTGTGCAATGTTATCCCACTGTCTACCTGTGCTTGGGAAATGTCCAAAAACGATTTGCAGCGCTCCGACAATTTTGGGAACAGAACCGGGATAACAAAGGAGGAAAATTCTTCGATAATATCGCCTCCTTCAACGGCCACAATCCCGGCCTCAATGATTTCTGGATAGAAGCCAGTTTGCCTGCCGTTGCGTCCGGGCATGGTAAACTCAAAATCAATAAATAACGTGCGGATCTTTTCCTTCATTCTTCCCCCAACTTTCCGAGAGCCTCTTTGTCTTTGATTATGCTATTCTGGTTCAGTACATTTTTATTATTATAGCATGCTGCTAATCTAATTTTCTTATTTTTCTGGAACTTTTTATTATGGATAGTTTACAACTGTTTTCCATATGATCCGTCGCTTCCTGATCATAGAAGCATCCTTCATGCTTATCACCTGAGCTTTGCTGTGCCCATACAAATATCATGAAAGATGACAGGACGGGTACATGAAAAAATCACAGGGGACTTTACATCCAGCTGCTTTTTCTATAGTATAGATAAAAAAATACACTTTTTGATGGAGGAGCCTGTCACTAAGGCCCCTTTCTGTCCATTTAAAAAAACGGGCCTGATATAAATCAGGCCCGTTTCATTATTTTATGAAAATATGGTCATTTGGTACATCTATAATCTTTACATACTCCCTTGGCATGAATACTGTATGCTCATGGCTTCCGGGTCTGGCATCCTGAACGGTTAGAGTAACGTTGTTTTGTATTTTCGGCTCGTTTGTTCCTTGTTTTTCCAAAGTCCATGCACCTGCCAGCATGATCAGGAGCACCAAGCCACAGACTGCCCATTTATGCACCATTTTTATACCACCATCCTACGGGCAGTATGGATTAATAAACAATCTTTTATTCATTAAATTGAACAGATGATCCCGGTTCATTAGAATTTCAACGCCAAAATCGCAACCTGGTTCATGGAGGGCCTGTTAGTTCTAAATTCGATGCCTTTTGGGAATATCTAGATAGAGTAAAATTCATATGACTGACGAAAGAGGAGGGATTTAATTTGTCTTTGCTTCATATTGCGATCATATCGCCATTGTTATTATCAATTTTTATTCCATTTCTGTATAAGTATGTCCATCGAGTGCATACCGGCTGGTTTGTCCTGCCGCTGCCGATTTTATTGTTTATCTACTTTCTCAGGTTCGTAGACCAAATAAAACATGGAGAATCAATAACGGAGACCGTACAGTGGATTCCTTCACTCGGTGTTAATTTTACAGCCCGGGCAGATGGGCTTTCATTATTGTTCGCACTGCTCATTTCAGGAATTGGCGCCCTTGTGATACTATATTCGGTATTCTATCTGTCACGTGACAAAGAAAAGCTTAACAGCTTTTACATATACTTGTTGTTATTCATGGGGGCCATGCTTGGTCTGGTTTTATCCGACAACATGATTGTGCTTTATACGTTCTGGGAGCTTACAAGCTTCTCTTCTTTCCTGTTGATCGGGTACTGGAACCAAAAAGAAGGATCCCGTTATGGTGCACAGAAATCAATGCTGATTACCGTCTTCGGCGGCCTGGCCATGCTTGGAGGCATGCTTCTTCTTTATCTTATTACTGGGACGTTCAGCATTTCTGAGGCCATTTCAAAGGCCCATGCAGTGTCCGGCCATGCTCTGTTTGTTCCGGCGTTAATATGTTTTCTGATAGGTGCTTTTACAAAATCGGCGCAATTTCCTTTCCATATCTGGCTGCCGGATGCCATGGAGGCGCCGACGCCTGTCAGTGCCTATTTACATTCAGCAACAATGGTGAAAGCAGGCATTTACCTGGTGGCACGAATGACACCTGTATTTGCCCAGTCAGGTTACTGGATATGGCTTGTGGCAGGCTTTGGCATTGCCACCCTGCTGTGGGGCTCCGTTTCTGCCGTCAAACAGACCGACCTTAAAGGGCTGCTTGCCTATTCAACCGTAAGCCAGTTGGGCATGATTATGTCGTTGCTTGGTGTCGGCGCGGCTGCGCTTCATTATGCAGAGTTTAAGGACAGTTTTTATACGGTTGCCGTTTCTGCCGCCATTTTCCATTTAATTAACCATGCCACCTTCAAGGGGAGCCTGTTTATGGTTGCAGGCATAATTGACCATGAAACAGGCACACGGGATATCCGAAGGCTCGGGGGCCTTGCAACCCTAATGCCGATTACATTTACCATCGCATTGACAGGGACTTTTTCGATGGCGGGATTGCCGCCTTTTAACGGGTTTCTCAGTAAAGAAATGTTCTTCTCAGGCATGCTTCGGGCAGCTGAATTAGATATCTTTAATTTTGAGACTTGGGGAATCCTTTTTCCTGTCCTTGCCTGGATTGCTAGTGTTTTCACTTTTCTCTACAGCATGGTCCTATTATTTAAAACTTTCACAGGGAAGCTCCAGCCGGAAAAACTGCCGGTCAAACCGCATGAAGCGCCTCTCGGGTTGCTTCTCCCGCCTTTCATTCTTGCATCTCTGGTGATTGTATTTGGCCTGTTTCCCAATATTCTCTCCCATAATTTGATTTCTCCGGCAATGGCTGCTGTCATGCCAGGATTGTTAGAGCAAGGAGAGGAGTTTCACGTCCACATTTCATTCTGGCACGGCTATACACCAGAATTGTTTATGACGATTGGTGTAATTGTTGTTGGCACACTTCTTTTTCTGACTTTGCCGAAATGGACAATAGTTTATAGGGTTTTTCCAGAATGGCTGTCACTGAACCGGCTTTACGATTTGATGGTGGAAAAGCTGCAAACAGGTTCAAGAGCCATCACACGTGCTTATATGAACGGCTTTATCCGGACATATCTTATCTATATTTTTTCTTTCTTCATTTTGGTCCTTGCAACCACGATCCTCGTCAAAAATGCATTCAAACTGGACACGGCAGATCTTGCACCTGTCCGGTTTAATGAAGTCGTGCTTGTGATCATTGTTGCAGTTGCATCAGTGAGCATTCTGTTTGCAAAATCCCGCTTGACGTCCATTATCCTCCTGGGCGCCATCGGGTACACTGTAGCCCTGTTTTTCGTGCTGTTCCGGGCTCCTGACCTGGCTTTGACCCAACTGGTGATTGAAACAGTCTCTGTTTCGTTGTTTCTGCTTTGCTTTTACCATTTGCCGAAGCTCAACAGGAATGAAGAACGAATCACGTTTAAGCTGATCAATGCAGTTGTGTCGGTTGGAGTTGGTGCCATAGTGACCATAATTGCCCTTTCCGCCCACAGCCAGAAATATTTCGATACGATAGCCGATTATTATGTGGAAAATACGTACAAAAAAGCAGGCGGAGAAAATATGGTCAATGTCATTCTCGTTGATTTCCGCGGCTTTGATACGATGTTTGAAATTTGTGTGCTTGGAATTGCCGCGCTTGGAATATATACAATGGTCAAGCTTCGGCTAACAAGGGGGAAAGACGAAGGATGAAAACAAATGATCTTATACTGCAGACAGTGTCAAAGATTATCCTGTTTGTGATTATCCTGTTCTCGATCCATTTGTTTTTCGCCGGGCATTACCACCCAGGTGGCGGCTTTGTCGGGGGATTAATGACGTCAGGGGCAATCGTGCTGCTGCTTCTCGCTTTTGATATCAAAACTGTCGGCAAAATTCTGCCGGTAGATTACAAGAAGCTAATCGGAATTGGTTTACTTTTCTCTGTCGGTACAGGGTTGGGAGCACTCGTTGTCGATCTGCCGTTCCTGACGCACGTATTCGGGTACGTAAACCTTCCGATTCTTGGGAAGACCTCGCTCCATACTGCGGTCCTTTTCGATACAGGAGTGTTTCTCCTCGTCATAGGGGTTACGATGACAATCATTCAGACGATAGGGGAGAGTGAATAATGGAAATATTCATGGCTTTTGCAATCGGGATCTTATTTATGTCGGCTACCTATTTAATGCTTTCAAAAAGCTTGCTGCGGATTATTATTGGTACCGGCCTGTTGAGCCACGGAGCCCATCTGCTCATTTTAACAATGGGGGGCTTGAAAAAGGGGGCGGCGCCTCTGCTTAGCGAACAAGCACCTTATGTCGATCCGCTTCCTCAGGCGTTGATTTTAACAGCCATCGTTATCAGCTTTGGTGTCACTGCGTTTTTCCTGGTACTTGCCTACCGGGCGTACCAGGAATTAGGAACCGACAATACGGACCGTTTGAGAGGAAAAGAAGGAAATGAGTAATCTGCTAATTTTGCCTATATTGATCCCGTTGCTAACGGGAATTTCCCTTATATTTTTCAGAAAGAACATAGCAGCAAACCGGGGAATTTCATTGGCCGGATCACTGTTTACCGTTGCGGCTTCTGTGGTGCTCGTTGACAAGGTGTTTCACGAGGGCATCCAGACGTTGAATGTAAGCAATTGGGAAGCGCCTTTCGGGATTACACTCGTATCCGACACCCTATCCGCGCTTTTAGTGCTTTCGACAAGCATCATTGCTTTTGCCTGCGTGCTCTATTCATTTTGGTCGATAGGTGAGGAGCTGGAAAGATTTTATTACTACCCCGTTCTTCAATTCCTGATTGTGGGGGTAAACGGGGCTTTTACAACCGGCGATATTTTTAACCTGTTCGTATTCTTTGAAGTTATGCTGATGTCTTCCTATGTGCTGCTCGTCCTGGGAGGCACAAAAATCCAGCTGCGTGAATCAATTAAATACATCCTTGTAAATGTCATTTCATCGGCACTGTTTGTCATTACGGTAGCATATTTGTATTCAGTTGTCGGGACCCTTAATATGGCACATATATCGGTAAGGATCAGCCAAATCGGACAGCCTGGAATCATAACAGTCATTGCTGTTTTATTTTTAATTGTCTTTGGCATCAAGGGAGCGATTTTTCCGTTATATTTCTGGCTGCCCGGGTCATATTATGCCCCTTCTGCGCCGGTAATGGCCCTGTTTGGCGCATTGCTTACAAAAGTCGGGGTCTATTCAATTATGCGGACTTACACTTTATTTTTCTATCACGATACCGGGTATACATTCGGATTGCTCCAGATTCTCGCGGTCCTTACGATTGTTGCCGGAATCATTGGAGCAGTAGCTTATTGGGACATCAAAAACATTATTATCTACAATGTCATCATTGCTATCGGAGTCATCGCCTTTGGAGTATCAGTTTCCACCGAAGAATCGTTATCAGGTTCGATTTTTTATTTAATACATGACATGATTATAAAAGCAGCCTTATTTATGCTGATAGGAATCATGATTAAAATAACAGGCACAAGCAATCTCCGTAAAATCAGCGGATTGCTCAGGAATTACCCCGGCCTGGGCTGGACGTTTTTCATTGCGGCGCTCGCGCTTGCCGGAATTCCTCCATTAAGCGGTTTCCCCGGCAAACTCCTGATTGTCCGTTCCGGATTCGCCAGCGGGGACTACTGGGGGGCGGGGATAGTTTTGATGTCCAGTTTGTTTGTCCTGTTCTCGGTAATGAAAATTTTCATTAATGGGTTCTGGGGTCCGGTGCGGGCATACGAGCACAAAGAAGCACCTGTTAAATGGCTGCTCATTTCCCCAGTGCTTTTGGTTACTTTGGCTGTAATGTACGGTTTGGGAACGGAAGCGGTTTATCCGTTCATTTCCAAGGCAGCCGAAACGTTGACCAATCCGGAAATTTATATCAATGCAGTTTTAAAGGAGTAGTGGGCCATGGCTTTCCAAATATTATTAAACTTCATTCTTGCGTTTATATGGATGTTTCTCCAAGGCTCCTACGACCCGGCTGCGTTTTTCGTCGGATATTTGCTGGGCCTGCTCATCATTTATACATTCAGGCGCTTTTTTAAATCAAGGTTTTATGTTCACCGCGTTACCGCTGTGCTGAATTTATTGTATATCTTTATGAGGGAACTGGTCTTATCGAATATCGCGGTCCTGAAACTCATTTTGAAGCCGCAACTCGATATCAAGCCCGGCATTTTTGCGCTCCCGACAGACCTTACCGAAGATTGGGAAATAACGATACTCGCAAATTTAATTACATTGACTCCTGGTACACTTGTAGTGGATGTTTCAGCTGATAATAAAATTCTCTATGTTCATGCCATGGACATCGACGATGCGGAGCAATCCATTAAAAGCATCAAGGATTCATTTGAGGTGGCAATTATGGAGGTGAGCAGGTGATGTTTGAAACGATTATTACGATTTCGCTTTTCTTCATATCCCTCTCGATGCTTGGGTTGATCTACCGAGTCATAAAAGGGCCATCTGTTCCTGACAGGGTAGTCGCCCTTGATTCAATCGGCATTAATCTCATCTCCATCATCGCACTTGTATCGATCCTGCTCAAAACAAGCGCGTTTTTGGATATCATTCTTTTGCTCGGAATCCTCGCTTTCATAGGAACGGTGGCCTTTTCAAAATATCTGGAAAAGGGGGTTATCATAGAAAATGATCGAGATAGTTAGAGTAATTGTTGGATGCTGTGTTGTAACTGGAGCTTTGTTAAGCCTTGTAACAGCGTTTGGGTTAATCAGGCTTCCTGATGTCTATACCCGGAACCATGCAGCTTCCAAAAGTGCCACAATGGGAGTCATGCTTGTGCTGCTCGGTGCTTTTCTTTATTTTTATACAGAGGAAGGGTACGCCGACGCAAGACTTATTCTTGCGATTTCCTTTATCTTCCTGACGTCTCCTGTTGCCGGCCATCTGATAAGCAGGGCCGCCTACAATTCAGGAGTAAAGCTGTGGGGCCATAGCGTACAGGATGACTTAAGAGAACATCGGCTTGTTCAAAACAGTAAAGAACACTTGCCTGCTTGCGAACCCCGCGAGGCGGACACAAAGTCGCAGCCTTAGTTTTCCTGACCGCTTTTTGTTTTGCAAGGTTGTACCAATGCAGTTTACATATCTTTGAAATTCATTTTTTCCATAACCTCCTGGCAGATGCAGGCGTATAGTTAAGCTGTGACTGAGGTTTTTCCATGAAAGTGGGCCGGGATTATCTCCGTTTAGCTTCACAGAAAACCTGGCTGTCAAAAAAAGCAGCTGCAACAGCTGCTTTTAGCTTTTCCTTTTGATGACGGCCATCGTGCACCTTGATACACAGATAAGCTTACCCTCTTCATCGGAAATCTTTATATCCCAAACCATGGTTGTTCTGCCCTGGTGCAGCACTGTGCCAACTGCGGTAACGACACCATCCTTCTTGGCACGGATGTGGTTCGCATTGATTTCAAGGCCGACGACGGCCTCGGTGTCTTTGTCGACCAATTCAAAAGCACCGACGCTTGCCACCGTTTCAGCCAGCGCAACAGAAGCACCGCCGTGGAGCAATCCAAAAGGCTGCCTCGTTCTGTTGTCAACCGGCATCGTAGCGGTTACCTTTCCTTTTTGCAGCTCCGTAATTTCAATCCCGAGCGCACCTATCAATGTATTATTTACATCCATTTGATATCCTCCCCTATTGAATATAGATATTGTTCTTACTGCAGGCTGCGCCATATCATCAACCGTCGAACACTTTCACCTTTTCCCGTTTCTTTCGGATTATTTTAATGGCAATGAAACCTGCAATTCCAGTAAGTATAGCCATTAAAAACAATTCCTTGCCGTATTTTTCTATTGCTCCTATATTGTCTCCGAATAAATATCCCAATGTAAAGACAATGGCCAGCCATACTAAAGCGCCTGAATAAGCAAACACGGCAAAGGTTTTGAAAGAGAGCCTGCTGAAACCGTACAAAAGCGGCAGAAAATTTCTCACTCCAGGGATAAAGTAGCTTAATGACAGTGAAAAGGCGTGGTGTTTTTCCATCAGCTTCAATGAAGACTCAATCGTATGGGCAAATCGTTTCCGCCTCTGTAAAACTTTTAACAGGCGCCTGCCCAGCAGCCGGCCGAGTATGTACGACGTAGTCACGGCGGCGGTGATTCCCGCGTAAGTAACGAAGAAAGCGATAAACGGATTCATGGCTTTCATGGACGAGGCAAGGCCCACTGTCATAATGATCATTTCATTTGGAATCGGAACGCCAAAAATCCCGAACCACAGCCATAAAAACAGTCCGATATAACCGTTGTCTTCAATGACATTTAAAATGATATCCAAGTCCACCGCCATTCCTCCCTTCGTTATCATTTGGAAGGCGTATTTAATAAGTATATTTCTGTATGAGTTCTATGTTTCCTTCCCTTTGCCCTCTTTTTTTAGATTTTAATCATTGAAAATACTTCGGTAGCCCTACACGAGTCGAAACTTAAGATATAGTGCCTCATGAGCTCCGCATCAAGGCCAAATTAAATTTCGCCAGCATAAAAAAACAGCCCGAGCGAGCTGTTTTTTGTGTATATTTTCTATTAATACGGGTATCCGTAGCCATAACCATAAGGCCCAAAACCGCCATATGGCGGATAGTATGGATACTGATAGAATGGGCGCGGATAAAACAAAGCACTGCCCACCAAGCCCCCGAGCAATCCTCCAATAAACGGCGCGCCCCAGAAGAACCGGCTGCCCCCATAATATGGCCTTCTCAAATTATTCATTCGGGTTTCCTCCTTTCCCTGCCTACACTACTAATATGCGGAAACCCATGATTATGAGTGGGGTTTTCACCCAGCCAAGCCACACCGGACATAGAAAATTCCCCCGTGGCACACCCTTACAAACGTTCTTCCAGATCGGGTTATGCCAACGCTTATGAAGACTCGTACGGCCTCAACCGCATGCCTTTCAAATGTGCTGCCATACCGGATTGAGCCTGGATTGAGCGAAGCTAATGCATATTTGTACGGCAAATAACCACTTGCCGTACAAACTTTCCATCACATCTGGCCTAAGCCAATGCCTGGTTTAAATCAGCGATAAGGTTTGCCCCGTTTTCATGGCCGACCGCCAGGCGGATCAACCCCGGGCTGATATGTTCCTTCTGAAGTTTTTTCACATTGTTCCCATAGTTCGGAGACCAGACAAGGCTTTCAGCTGAGCCCCATGAAACGCCGATCTGAAAAACCTCCAGTTTACTGATCACCTGCTTGATTCCCTCATACGCCGCATTTTTTAATTCGAAGCTCATCAATCCTGAATATCCTCTCAGCTGTGCTTTGCCCAGCTCATAATCAGGATGTGACGGCAGGCCCGGGTAATGGACGGCGCTGACAGAGGGATGTGACTGAAGGAATTGGGCAACTTTCATTGCGTTCTCTTGATGGACTCTCATTCTTGCCGGCAAGGTCTTGATGCCTGCAATCAATTTCGAAGCCTCAGATGGCGGCATAATTCCGCCGTGAAGCAAATATTCCTCCGCAAACAACTTTTCCATTATTGATTTACTGGTAATGACTACCCCTCCCATCAAATCACTATGGCCGCCCAGGTATTTGGAGGCGGAATGGACTACAATATCAATGCCCATTGTTAGCGGTTTTTGATATAGAGGGGTTGCCCATGTATTGTCTACGATTGTCCTGATACCATGTTGTCCGGCTATTTTGGAAATCCCCTTCAAATTGAGCAGTCTCAGATTCAGGTAGGATGGAGTTTCTGCAAAGATAGCCGTTGTTTTGGCCGTTATCGCTTTTTCAATCTCTTCCAGGTTAGTGGAATAGATGATTGAATATTCAACCC
This sequence comes from Bacillus sp. T33-2, assembly GCF_002860205.1. Taxonomy (GTDB): domain Bacteria; phylum Bacillota; class Bacilli; order Bacillales; family Cytobacillaceae; genus T33-2. The sequence continues at coordinate 108,622 of NZ_PGVB01000034.1, read as the reverse complement.
CAAATTTCTGCAAATAGGATAGCAGCTTAAGTGTTGTAGGATAAATATGCCCCACGCATAAAACATGGTCCCCGGTAGTGGTACTGTTCATGAGCGCTGCACTTATCGCTGCCATCCCTGATGCAAAACAAGTACATTGATCCCCCTGTTCCAATGCTGCCAATTTCTTTTCCGCGGCGGCCACGGTCGGGTTTTTTCCCCGGCGGTAAACATAATTGTGCTGCTGGTCCGCCTCAGCCCGCGCCAAACCCTCGAAGTCGGGATACACAAACAATGTATTATTATATACAGGCGGAAACAAGGCTCCACCAAAACGATGAGGTTCATCAGCGTAATGAATGCATATGTCTTCATCTCTGGAAAAAGAATCGTAGCACACCTCGGGCCCTCCATATAAAATATTGCCTACGGAGGCACAATGATAGTGCTTTAAAACTCTGTAAGCCATATAGCTATTATTCACTGTTAGAAGGGGGCCTTATCCTAATAATTTGCCGGTTCAAACCTTTCTACCAGCAATGCAAGGGTACGCACCATTACCCCGGTAGCACCTGAAGGGCCAAGGTCGGACTCTTTTTTGGACGTGGCGGTGCCGGCGATATCGAGATGCACCCATGGAGTGCCTTCCGCAAATTCTCCAATAAAAGCTCCTGCCATGATGGCATGGCCTTCGCGGCCAGGTGAATTATTTAAATCAGCAATCTTGCTGCTGCGCACCCGCTCCTTGTCTTTTTCGAACAGCGGCAGGCGCCAAATCGGTTCCCCAGCTTCATTGGAGGCTTCCAGCACCTGTTCAAACAGTGCTTCATCATTGGTCATTGCACCTGTTGTTTCCGTACCGAGTGCGACAATGACACCACCAGTCAGTGTAGCTACGTCAACAAGATAGTCAGCTCCGTGATGCTTTGCATATGTGACAGCATCAGCCAGAACAAGCCGGCCTTCGGCATCCGTATTCAGCACTTCTATCGTTTTGCCGCTCATGGATGTAATCACATCATCCGGCTTAAAGGCAGAGCCGCTGATCATGTTATCAGTTGAAGGAATGACCGCGACGACGTTTTGCTCAGGCTTCAGCTCACCGATGATTTCCATCGCACCAAGGACGGCTGCTGCACCACCCATATCGGTTTTCATGCCGACAATGCCGTCCTTCGTTTTGATGGAATAGCCGCCTGTATCGAAGGTTATGCCCTTGCCTACAAGACCGATGACGTCAGTCCACTCCTCTTTGCCCTGATATTTTAATACGATCATTCTCGGCGGCTCGGCTGATCCCTGGTTCACCGCAAGGAACGCACCCATTCCAAGCTTCTGGATGTCTTCCTTCTCGAGGATTTCTGCTTCAAACCCGTACTTGTCAGCCAAATTTGTCGCGTATTCAGCCATATCGGAGGCTTTTAACATATTTCCCGGAAGATTGACGAGAGTCCGGGCCGAATTCGTCCCAGTGCCATATGCATATCCGACTGCAAGGGCCGTTTGAATATCATTTTGTTCTGGCTGGCTGCTGTACACTGTGACATCATCCAGTGTTGTTTCTGGTTCATTTGATTTTTGTTTATAGCCTTCGAATTCATATGTAGAAAGCGCCAACGCTTCACTTAGCGCATGGGCAGCATCCAGGGAACTCACGTTGCCTCCTGTAAATGTATCAAGATGAACAGCGACTTCCGGCAATTTATCCTGGCTGACCGTTTTGAACAGCCGCCCGAACGCTTCTCTTAACAGCTCAAAGGAAAAATCTTTCTCTTTCCCAAGCCCGACAAAATATAGCCTTTTTGCCCCTGTATTTCCGAACGTGTATATTTTTGAGATTGTTTTTGGTTTTGTCGCGATATCACCGCTCTTAACCATATGAGCGAGATGTCCTTCAAATATGCTGTCTGCTTCCCCAAGAACACCTTTAAAGCCTGCAGTCCTGTTAAAAATTCCGATTACAAGACACTCATGTTTGTTGTTGAAATTAAAAGCTTCGTTTACATTAAACAAATGATCCACCTCCGAAAATATAAATACATTATAGCCTTAATCCGAATTTAGTTCGAATCCCTAATCATCTTCCAGATACAAAAATAATTCGGGCAGAGGGGGCAACGTTTGAACACTGCCGAACGGGACCCGGTCCACATCCTCTGGAATAATGAGGAGGCATTGCTCTATAAATGGATAGACTTTTTCAACGTCCAGCCCCCAATGCTTCGGACGGTAGTCCTGCAGGTATTCGTGGGCGGCCCTCATCATTGAGCGAGCCCCTTTCACATTCCCGTATCCGTAGTGATACAGGGAAACGGTCATTTGCAACAGCCCTTTTAAAAAATAGTTGCTTTTGTCGGTCATCCACATCTCCTCGAGCAGGTCATGGCATGTGTAATAGTCACCTTCGTTGAATTTTATATAGAACTCGTAGTATTCTATTGGAAAATCCTGCACTGCGATTCACCCCTGTAAAACTAAACCGGATATCTTTAATCTTAGCAAAGTACGATAATTCCTGTAACGATTCTAGTTTCCCAGGGTATTACTTATGGAATGGATCTCCATTTTATGCAAACAAATTGATAAGAGCTGAGGCACAAAGCCGATTGAAGTTTTTTGGGGACTTTTAGCGGCATTCTTCTAGTATTAGCCCTTTACTATTTAAATACAGAAAATAGGTGTGACGATGAGAGTTATATCATTATGCCCAAGCAATACAGAGGTTCTTACCTATCTCGGGGTGGCCGAGTGGCTTGTCGGAGTGGACGATTATTCAGACTGGCCTGATTCCATCAACGGCCTCCCCAGGCTCGGGCCAGACCTGTCAATTGATATGGACCGTGTCGAAAAATTGAAGCCTGACCTTGTCCTCGCATCTTTAAGTGTTCCAGGCATGGAAAAGAATGTAGATGCTTTAGTTGGGCGGGGGATACCCCATATTGTGTTAAATCCCCAGTCATTGGAAGACATTGCAGAGGATCTGGTTTTAACAGCACGAGCGCTGAATATCCAGGAGAAAGGTTTGGAGGCAGAGAAGCTTTTTCGATCGAGGCTTGCTTCAATAAAACAAAAAAGCCTTGCAGCGGGAAAACCGCCTTCCCTTTACTGGGAATGGTGGCCAAAGCCTATTTTTACACCGGGACAGATCAACTGGCTGACAGAAATATCAGAAGCCGCTGGAGCCAGAAACATTTTTGACGATGTCGAACTGGCCAGTGTGCAGACAGACTGGGATGATGTGGTGAGCCGCAAGCCTGATATGATATGCCTTGCCTGGGTGGGTGTGAGGCAGGATAAAATCAATATAGAGTTGGTAAAAAAAAGGCCTGCCTTTGAAAAGCTTGGCCTGGATGATGGACGGATAGTGGTCCTCGAGGAAGAGCTCTACTGCCGGCCGTCACCCCGGCTGCTCGATGGGCTGGAAAAGCTGTCGCGCCTGGTCCGGAGCCGCTTTCACATGTAGCATTTTATACAACGTAAAAGGCAAATCCAAGTTGGGATTTGCCTTTTAATTTATGAAGCTAAGATTTTTTTTGGCCTATGTACTGCTGGCGGAACACCCGCATGGATTTGTTTTCGTTCAGGGCTTGCAGCCTTTGTTCAGTCAGAGTGCCGTCACCCTCCTCGATTACATAAACCTCAAGGGTTTTCTTGCCCCACTGCTCGTACACATCCTTAACAGTATCGTAATAAAGGTCAACTTTATTCCCTTTGATGGCCCCGCCTTTATCCGCTACGACTCCAAACCCATAGTCCGGAATCCACAAAACCGTTCCGATCGGGAATATGTTTAGATCGGCAGCTACCGTTGAATATAAGTCTCTTTTTACTTTTACTCCTGAGTATGTAATCCCGTATTCCGGGTGGCCTGGTGATTTACCAGTTGATTCAACACCAGCTGTATAGCCTGTTGCAACGATTGTTTTCTTCGGATACTTCGAGAAATTGATCGTTTCTTCCAGTTTTGGCGGTGGACCTGCCACCTCTTCACTCGAAGATATCTCGGTTTTAAACACGGGCATTTTTTTCAAAATCTTAAACGCGAGTCCAATAGATTTCTTGTTATGTTCAAAAATTGAGTCAACGCTGTTTTCAGCCTGTTCCCCGGCCGCAGAAGAAGCGATTGTTTTTGCTTCTACGCCAGAAATGGTCTGATAGGTGGTCAAAAGTGCGGTGACAAAAAGAACCGCCATGATTGAGCGCCTCACCATTACAGATAAAAATTTCATGTAATTTTCACTCCTCCCAAAGCTATTCATTTCCCTTGTTAAGAAAAAATATTCATAAAGGAGCGGAAAATAAGGCATAAGGCCCATTCGACACTGGGAGGAAGACATCACTCTGGCAGTCCAAGAGTGTCACCATTCTATGAAAGTTTGCAGAAATGAACGTGGAGAAAATGCAAAGAGCGGGTTCTCTCTTTAAGAACCCGCTCTTCTTTCAATTGTGGCAAAAAAATAAAACCTTCGGCATGAAGGTTTAAAACATTTGATATCCTTTTTTCCGTAGAAGTTTAATAACAAGTCCGGCAACAATTGCACCCGCCATTCCGCTGCCGAGTATAAGGATATCAGCGACGGCAAGCCTGGAGAAACCGTGGCTGAGCTCGGAAAAAGCATGGCTGCTGTTTGTAAAATATTCCGTAAGCCTGACCTTGTCAACGATAAAAATCGTCACAAGCGGATAAATGACAGCCATAATCCATGACATCCTCAACAGCATGTTCAACAAAAAGCCGATACCAAAGAATAAGACAAAAAATAAGAGCATTGAAATAATTAACTCAGCAATAGAAAGCATGAAAATTCCCCCTGTATCACATCAATTCCTAGTGTACTGAATGTACATGGGGGAGTCAATTAGCAGAAATGCGGCACCCATGGGTTAAAAAATAAAAAACTCCGCCATCCGCGAAGTTTTTAGTGATTTTTCTGCTTGCCTGAGCCGCCGCAGCATGAACAAGTTTCCGAACCGCCCAATAATAATTGAAAATAACCTTTTCCTGAGCAATATGGACATTCTTTCGTTTCAATCGTCTTTGTTGTCATCATATACCCTCTCCCTAAAAGAATTGAATGTTCTGATAATATAGCAGAAAGGCTTATCGAAAGGAAAGTCCGAAATTCTGCGAAAAAAGGCCTATGTAAACGGATACACAGTACAAATTCTCCGTTAATCTTTATCATTCTTTAAATTTCAGAAAATTATAAAAATAGTTTATATATGGTGTATTGAAATTGGTCCCCGGGATTGATCCCATTGATCTCCGGCTTTACAGGCGAATCGGTTAATTGGAGCAAATACTGCAGCATGACTGAGGCTTTTTTCTCTTTAACTAAAGTATTTGGATGCATGAATTTTGCCTCGAAAAGTTCATTTTCCTGTACAGTGATAATCTGTTTTTCCAAAGGCTCCAGCTGAAATAAAATCATATTATCGCTAATTTCACCCTTGATCACTCCTGTTCTCAAACCGATCATGCCTTTAACGATGCTTTGTACTCCTGTTTCCTCAAACACTTCCCTGACTGCTGCCTGATCCGCCGTTTCCCCTGGATCTACAAAACCTGCCGGCAGTGACCAGTAGCCTTTTAGCCCGCCATATTTTTTCTTCACGACCAGCCATTGGCCATCAGGGGACATAACTAGCCCGGCAACGCCCACCCACACATTTTCGCGCTTTTTCATATAGACCCACCTATATTCTTTTTCTGTTCATTTTATCAGAATTGCAGAATAAGAGTCGAAAACAGCCTATTCGATTCTATATGAAAAGGCTGCCGGGTCATCCCGACAGCCGGTTCAGGCATGAGAGAGCTTGTTTATTAAAAGAAGTTGAATTTTCCTTTTTTAAGGACAAGAGATGGGCCGCCAATCAAGAACAGCGCACGGTTATCAATCATTTTTTTCATGAATGATGCTTTAGTGCCGGTCATTTTCTTGCCAAACGCGACACCGATAGCATCGTCCTCACCGAGGGAACAAACCGTTCCTTTAATATCAGGAGTGAATGTTTCAAGCTCTTGTTTACCACGGATAAGGGCTGCGACATTTCTTGCACAAACTTCTCCCTGCTGCATCGCAATTTGGGCTGTTGGAGGATATGGACGGTTAATTTCTTCATTAATAATTAATGAGCTGTCGCCAATGATAAAAATATCCTCATGTCCTGGAGCCCTGAGGTCAGGCTGGACTTTTACACGGCCCCTCATTGCTTCAAAGCCAGATTTTTCTATGATGGAACTTCCGCGTACCCCGGCTGCCCACACCACTGTGCCTGACTTGATTTCTTCAACAGTATCTTCGCCTTTTGCAACAATAATTCCATCTGGTGTACATTCCTTGATCGCGGTGCCGATCCGAAATTCGACGCCTTTCTTTTCCAACTGGGAAACCGCATAGCTGACAAGCTCAGGATCGAATCCAGGCAATACCATTGGAGCAGCTTCGACACAAACGATTTTCACCTTATGGAAATCGATATCATATTCACGGCATAGCTCCGGAACACGGTTAGTCAGTTCGCCAAGGAATTCAATACCTGTAAAACCTGCACCACCAACTACAATGGTGAGCCTGTCTTCCTTTTTGTCGGCTTCCGTGTTATACGTTGCGAATTGGTATTCAATATGCTCGCGCAGCTGCCTTGCAGAGTTAATGTTGGCAATCGCGAACGCATACTCTTTCAAGCCTTTTATCCCGAAAGTTTCCGGTTCAGCACCGAGGGCAACTACAAGGAAATCATAAGTCAGGTCGCCATTTTCGAGGATGACCCTTTTCTCGTCTGTTTTGATTTCTTCCACAGTTCCCTGCACGAATTCGATTTTGTGGCGGTCAATGACATCACGGATATCATACCTTACACGGTCATGGTGAAGCGTACCTGCCGATGCTTCATGCAGCCATGTAGTTTCATAGTGGTAATCGTGTTTATTGACAAGCGTAATATCAGCTTCGTTCACTCCAACTAATTTTTGAAGTCTTGTTGCTGTGACTAAACCGCCGTACCCGGCTCCTAATATAACGATCTTCGGCTTTCTCAAAACGATCACTTCCACCTTTTCAGAAATATTTTGTTGTCTTTGGCTGTTTTTATATTGGCCTCATAATAAATGATATTTTAGACGAAAAGAAAAGTTTGTGATGTTATTCACTAAAAAAGTCAAAAAAATGTGCCGAAATTGTCACAAAATCTTAACAATATTCCTATCTAACATGATATTCTTTTTCCGATTCTTTTTCAAGCCAAATAATTTTGATAGAAAAGTTTATGAATTTTCCGGTAATTTACCTTGTTTACCCTAAAAAAATTCCGGATCCCTTCAATGAAACAGAAAATCCTTTTCCACCATTAATCTTCCCAGTATAATTGTGAGTTATTTCGATGTTTTATGGTATTATAAAAATTGGAGTAATTTTTACTACATGGTTAGGGGGATACCGGGTTGAAGGAAGATCAAAAGGTTTATGACATTACAATCATTGGCGGGGGACCAACTGGATTGTTTACTGCTTTTTATGGCGGCATGAGACAGGCGTCTGTCAAGATAATAGAAAGCCTTCCGCAATTAGGCGGACAGTTATCAGCACTTTACCCTGAAAAATACATATATGATGTGGCCGGCTTCCCGAAGGTCCGGGCTCAGGAGCTGGTTAACAATCTCAAGGAGCAAATGGCTAAATTTGATCCGACAGTCGTCCTTGAACAATCCGTCGAAAAATTGGAGAAGCAGGAAGACGGTTCATTCAAACTGACGACTGACAAAGAGGTCCATTTTTCAAAAACGATCATCATCACTGCCGGCAACGGAGCGTTCCAGCCGCGCCGAATCGAGCTTGAAAATGGTTCACAATATGAAGGGAAAAATCTTCATTATTTTATAGATGATTTAAACCAGTTCGCTGGCAAGAAGGTTGTCGTTTTTGGCGGCGGGGATTCAGCAGTAGACTGGACACTGATGCTCGAACCGATCGCTGAAAAAGTAACCATCGTCCACAGGCGCGATAAATTCCGGGCACATGAACATAGTGTGGAAAATCTGTTTAGCTCGAAGGCTCAAGTGAAAACACCATTTGTCCCGGCTGAACTGATCGGCGACGGAAACGCGATCAGCCAGGTAGTCCTAAAAGCGGCCAATGGTGATGAGACAGAAACCCTTGATGTTGATGCAGTCATCGTCAACTACGGATTCGTGTCGTCCCTTGGCCCGATAAAGGAATGGGGACTCGAGATTCAGAAAAATTCCATCGTTGTCAACTCGAAAATGGAAACAAACATCCCAGGGATCTATGCTGCCGGAGACATTTGCACTTATGATGGCAAGGTAAAATTGATTGCATGCGGATTCGGTGAAGCGCCAACTGCTGTGAACAACGCCAAAGCATACATGGATCCAAAAGCGAAGATCCAGCCTCTTCACAGCTCGTCGATGTTCAGCTAAATATGAGCAAGCAAAAAGCAAGGTCATTGACCTTGCTTTTTAGCATTCTTCCGGTTTGCCGGCGTTGACCGCCGTGCGGAAAGATGAACCGCAGCCGCAGGAAGCGATTGCGTTCGGGTTGTCTATGGTGAAGCCCCCGCCCATCATAGATTGTTTAAAGTCTATTTTGGTTCCTTTTAGAATAAGGGCACTTTCCTTATCAACAAGGACCTTGATGCCATGCTGTTCGAATTGGCTGTCGCCTTCTTCCTGCTCCTGGGCGAACCCCATACCATAAGACAGGCCGCTGCAGCCGCCGCCTTTCACTGCCACCCGCAGGAAAGATCCTTCCTCATCGTTTTGCTTCATCATATCTTTAACCTGCAGAGCTGCCGCTTCTGTCAGGATAACTGTATCTTCCATTACCATTACCTCCCACATATCAATTCGATACTACCTATAGTATATACAGAGTTTTTCCAATGCTCAACCAATCGAGCTTAATTTAATGTATTCACTCCGCACTCCCCCCGGCGTTGAGGCTTGCATATCTGCGAGTGTGGCAGCCAATGCCCCTGATTCATTTTAGTGAACGTAAACACATCTCCTCATCAATTTTCTCTTACCAGAAAATTAGGCATTAAGATATAATGGATGTAAGTGAGCAACAGGACTTTTAGGAGATGACCATCATGGCTGAAATCGAATTGCTTTACGATAAAAAGTATAGCTGCATCATGTGTGGGAAGTACTTCACCACGAAAAAAATCCGTTCTCGGTTTGTGAAGGTGACCGGTTATGATACTGATTTTTGCCCGTCATATTCCAACCCCGCGGCAGACCCAAATCTTTATTACATAAATGTATGCCCTGGCTGCGGTTATTCGTTCACCGATGATTTTAGCGGGTACTTCCCGCCCGGGACAAAGGATTCAATTAATGATAAGGTGTGCGGCCATTGGGTCCCGCAGGATTTCAATTCAGAGCGCAGCATTGCGGACGCAATCAAGACATATAAGCTTGGCGTATACTGCGCTACCCTGAAAAATGAAAAGCATATCGTTACCGCTGGACTATATATGAGGCTTGCCTGGCTTTACCGTTCAAAAAAAGACACAACCCAGGAACAGCGTTTTCTAAAGCTAGCCCTGAAGGAGTATGTAGACTCCTATAGTGCCGATGATTTTAAAGGGACGCAAGTATCTGAAGTACGGCTGTACTATTTAATCGGTGAGTTGCATATCAGGACTTTCAACATGTCGGAAGCCCAGCGTTATTTTTCTAAAGTCATTGAAAAACAAAAGCAGTCGCTTGAACCAAAAATCATCCAAATGGCAAAGGACCGCTGGCAGGAAGTGAGAGACCAGCAGGCATTGGGTAGCCAGTTGTAAGCGATCATGCCGGCTGTCGGGAATAAAGAAAAGAGCGGGATCAAATTACAGACATTCTGTAACTTGGCCCCGCTCCCATTGTATTTAAAACATAGGATTTTCATCCAGATATTTATAGATTTCCTCAACCAGTTTTTCGGGTGTATCAGCAGAAACCGGCTCTCCGTTTACGAGAGCATATAAGGAACGGGCACATTTGCCACAGTAACCGAGACATCCGTATTCAATAATGTCCAGATTCGGATCCTTTTCAAGCCGCTCCAGAGCACTTTGCGAGCCGCTTGCAAGATTGCTTATACAGAATTCAATAATCGGCTTGAACATTTCCTTCACCTCTCTACTAATTGTTTATCGTACCTTTTTTTACCGGCAGCGTCAATGTTCGCTGCCAGCCTTCACCGTCCTATATAATTGTTGTTATTTTGTCACAATTTCGATATAATTTTTATGATAATTAGATTGGTTTATAGCATAATTTATTATTTTTAAATAATTTTTATATATGAGTGGAAACGGTTAACTTCCATAGCACCATGTGAACCGAGCATATGAGCAGATATAAAGAGGGGAATTTGCATGAAAAATCTCGTTATTCTTGGCGGCGGTTATGGCGGAATGAGAATCCTCCAGCGCCTTCTGCCAAATGAATTGCCTGAAGATGTAAAGATTACGCTGATAGACCGTGTTCCATATCATTGCTTAAAAACAGAATATTATGCCCTGGCTGCAGGCACGGTTTCCGACAAGGATGTCCGGGCTTCCTTTCCCGAGCATCCCCGGCTTCAAGTAAAGTACGCTGAAGTGAAGGGCATCAGCCTGGAAGATAACAAAGTCCTTCTTTCCAATGACGAAACAGTGGATTTCGACGACCTAGTAATCGGCCTTGGCTGTGAGGATAAATACCACAATGTACCTGGTGCTGAAGAATTCACTCACAGCATCCAGACAATTGAAAAATCACGCAGTACCTATCAGGCGCTGATCAGCCTTGCACCGGGTTCTACGGTGGCAATTGTCGGCGCAGGCTTAAGTGGTGTTGAACTAGCGAGCGAGTTGAGTGAAAGCCGGAAAGATTTAAACATCAAATTATTCGACCGGGGAAACCATATATTGTCAGATTTCTCAGAGCGGCTCAGTACTTATGTGGAAAATTGGTTTGATACCCATGAGGTCGAAATTGTGAACAATGCAAATATCACCCGTGTTGAAGAAAATCTGCTGTACAACCATGGTGAGCCGATTCCATGTGATGCAATCGTGTGGACGGCAGGTATCCAGGCCAATAAGATCGTCCGTGACCTTGATGTCGAAAAAGACAAAATGGGCCGGGTCGCCTTGACTCCCCAGCACCATATCCCTCGCCATGAGAATGTTTTTGTCGTCGGGGATTGTGCGAGCCTTCCCCATGCCCCCAGCGCCCAGCTGGCCGAGGGCCAGGCTGAACAAATCGTGGAAGTACTATTAAAGCGCTGGAACGGTGAAGAACTGCCCGAATCCTTCCCGCCGATCAAATTGAAAGGCGTGCTCGGTTCCCTGGGCAAAAAACAAGGCTTCGGGTTCGTCGCCGACAGGGCCATCACCGGTCGGGTCGCAAGGCTGTTGAAATCGGGGATATTGTGGATGTATAAGTATCATAGGGGATAAAATGCACCAATTAATATTAAAAACAAAAAGCATTCCAGATAAGATTGGAATGCTTTTTGTTAGCAAACTGAGTTAAGCGAAAATCCGGGTGATTTAAGCGAAAAATCAAACCAATTAAGCAATTAGTGACGTGAATTAAGCGAAAACAATGGTGAATTAAGCGAAAAGTGGTTTAAATTAAGCGATGTGATTTTTTCCCTGACCCCGCAACTAAATCTCGCGGTAATTCCGCTTGGTAAGCATACTTCTCCAAATTTCAAGGTTATACAGCTCGGTAGCATGTTTCTCCAATTCTCAAGGTTATACAGCTCGCTAGCATGTTTCTCCAAATCTCAAGCTTATACAGTTCGGTAGCATGTTTCTCAAGGTTATACAGCTCGCTAGCCATGTTTCTCCAATTCTCAAGGTTATACAGCTTGGTAGCCATACTTCTCCATTTCTGCAAAAATGGTTTTTAAGCGCGGGTTCCCTTCCCCCACTACTCTGTCTTCCAGCAGGACCACAGGATAGAACATGTCTTCTTCTATGACTCTCCTGGCAAAGCTTTGTCTATGTTCATCATTTGGAGGATTATAGATATCAACATAGGAAATTTTAAATGGCTGGCCTGCAAACTTCCGGCTGATCGCGGCTTCCAGCCAGTCGTATGTTTCTTTTGAAGAGGGAAGATTGACACAGCTTGGACAGAGCTGATCTGCCCCATAAACGATAATTTCAACCTCTTTTCTCCCCATGCACGCTACCCCCAATGGCATTTTCTTTATATTGTACTATAAGGAATGGGGCCTGCATAAGAAAAACTGTTGTTTAGTGGTTTTTCGGATTGAACAATAGATTTTTCGATGCGATGTGATTATAATAAATATTATGAAAGGAGTCGATTAACATGACAGAACTGGAAATGCAAGAACAAGTTCAGGAAGTATTAGATAAATTGCGCCCCTTCCTTCTTCGTGATGGCGGAGACTGCGAATTGGTTGATGTAGAAGACGGCGTTGTAAAACTTCGTTTGCTTGGCGCTTGCGGAAGCTGCCCGAGCTCGACGATTACATTAAAAGCCGGAATCGAACGTGCCCTTTTAGAAGAAGTTCCCGGTATTGTCGAGGTAGAACAAGTATTTTAATCTACTATTGAATAATAAAAGCGGTTTTGCCATTTCGGCAGAACCGCTTTTTTTTGTTTATGCTTCCTGGTTCTCTTTGTACATGACGTCCTGGCTGTCCTTTAATATTGCACCGGAACTTACATGGCTCCCCTTCCGGTCAATGGCCAGGTTCAATACTTGCGTATCCGGAAAGTTTTTTTGAAGTGATGCTGCGAGATATTCACCTTTCCCTACCTCGGCAAGGCAGATGATTGAGGGACCGGCGCCGCTCAACGCTGTACCGAACGCCCCAAAAGCAACGGCTTGTTTTTCAATGCTGTCTATATAAGGGACAAGGCTTCTGCGGTACGGCTGATGGAAAAGGTCGTGGCTCATCATTCTTCCTGCGAGCGCCCAGTTGCCACTCAACACTGCAGCAAGAAACTGGTTTGCAACAGCACTGCCCTGGACAGCTCTTTGAAATTCCAGCAGCCGTGGCAGCACCTCCCGAGAGGTTTCTGTCAGCAGCTCAGAAGCTGGGATCACCACGGCCGCTTCCAGCTCAAGATGGTTGAACGCAGTAATTTCTACATCTCCATTTATCTCACAGCCTACAATAAGCCCTCCGAACAGGGCGGCCCCTACATTGTCTGGGTGTCCCTCTATTCGTGATGAAATTGATAGTTTCTCATTCTTGTCCAATCCAAGCTGGCAGAAATGGTCGGCAAGCTCCACTCCCGCTACAATCGCAGCCGCACTTGAGCCGAGGCCCCGTGCGAGCGGAATCTCACTGTCCACCACAAGCCTCAGCGGCGGCATTTCCTTTTTATAAATGGCAGCTGTCCTGATCGCAATCTGGCAAATAAAGTGGCGTTCATCTTGAGGGAATTTTTGCAGTTCTTTGGCAAGGGCATGGACTTCCCAACTGCTGCTTGTCTCTGCTTCCACCGTCAGGTACAGCTTCAGGGCCAGCCCGACAGAATCAAAGCCAGGCCCCAGGTTGGCCGAGCTAGCCGGCACCTTCACACGCAGGCTGCGGACGGTCATTGATGGACAACCCCGCGGATATGGCCAATCACAGCACTTTCGTCATTCGGCAGCAGCACCGGTTTAGCTTCACTGCAGTCAATCGCTGTGGCGGGATCCTTCAGCCCGTTACCTGTTAACACTGCTGCCACTTTCGTACCTGGCGGAATTTCACCTGCTTTAATGAGTTTGTATATCCCGGCAAGACTGGCACAGGATGCAGGCTCGGCAAATATCCCTTCCGTTTTTGCCAGCTTCCTGTATGCCGCCAGGATTTCCTCATCAGAAACCTCCCCGATTTTGCCGCCTGATTCATCTGCTGCCCTCACAGCGAGATCCCAGCTGGCAGGATTGCCAATCCGGATGGCTGTTGCGATCGTTTCAGGATTCTCGAACACCCGGTTGTGGACGATGGCGGCTGCGCCTTCCGCTTCAAAGCCAATCATCCTCGGAAGCCCGGTTCCCCTTTTTTCGTTATATTCTTTAAACCCTTTCCAATAAGCACTGATATTTCCGGCATTCCCAACCGGGATCGCCAGGATGTCAGGGGCAGAGCCAAGCTGGTCGCAAATTTCGAATGCAGCTGTTTTTTGCCCTTCAAGCCGGTACGGGTTCACGGAATTGACAAGCGTGACCGGCTCTGTTTCGCTGATGGCCCTGACCATTTTCAGCGCCTGGTCAAAATTGCCCTCAATGGAGATGACTTCAGCCCCGTACATAACCGCCTGGGCCAGTTTCCCCATCGCGATTTTGCCTTCGGGTATGACAATGATGCAGCGGATTCCTGCCCGGGCGGCATAGGCCGCTGCAGCTGCTGAAGTATTGCCGGTTGAGGCACAGATGATCGTGCTGCTCCCAGACTCAACTGCTTTCGCCACGGCCATTACCATCCCTCTGTCCTTGAAAGAACCTGTTGGGTTGGTCCCTTCTGTTTTAACATAGAGTGCAATACCCCATTCCTCGGAAAGCCGTTTAAGGTGGATCAATGGAGTATTTCCCTCATGCAGGGTAAGCATTGGTGTTTTATCTGTAACAGGTAGAAATTCTTTATATTCTTCTAGCAGGCCATTCCATTTCACTGCCTTACACTTCCTTCCACACGGTACGAACTCTTGATTTGATTGACTGCTTCCATATCCCGCAGCTCCATTAATATATCTTCATAGTCTTTGAGAGAAGAGTGGTGTGTAACCAGAACGATTTCCGCCAGTCCCTGTTCTTTTACAGGCAGCTGCAAAATCTTTTCGAAACTTACGCTGTGTGCCGAAAAAATTGAGGTGATTTCAGCGAACACTCCTACTTGGTCTTTAACGAGAAGACGCAAAAAATATTTGGAGTAAACTTCCTCAGGCTGCTTCAGTTTCTTTTCGTACTGGGGGGTGACTGCGCTGCTGCCATTCACCCCGAGCCGGAGGTTCTTCACAACGCCGACAAGGTCGGATACAACCGCGGTCGCCGTCGGAAGGCTGCCGGCACCGGGACCGTAAAACATTGTTTCGCCAACCGCTTCTCCATAAACGTACACTGCATTATATTCATTATTGACCGAGGCAAGTGGATGGGCATCGGGGAGCAGGGCCGGCTGCACGCTTACCTCCACCTTATCACCGGAACGGTCGGCAATCCCGATGAGTTTCATCGTATAGCCAAGCTGTTTTCCATAACGCAAGTCTTCCTCCGTTATTGCTGTAATCCCTTTGACATTGACATCATCAAGATCGATTTTCATTGAAAATCCGAGTGTCGCCAGAATCGCCATCTTCCTCGCTGCATCCAGCCCTTCGACATCCGCGGCAGGATCCGCTTCAGCATAGCCAAGCTCCTGGGCTTCTTTTAAAACGGATGCATAGGCGAGACCCTCATTGCTCATCTTCGTTAAAATAAAATTGGTTGTTCCATTGACAATCCCCATCATTTTCGTGATCCGGTCTGACGCGAGGCCGTCGACAAGGCTTCTTAAAATGGGGATCCCCCCTGCCACGCTTGCCTCATAGAATAAATCACAGCCATTTTCTGAAGCCGCGGTCAACAGCTCTGAGCCGTATAAAGCCATTAAATCCTTGTTGGCTGTGACCACATTCTTTTTATTGTTCAAAGCTTTGAGCAAGTATCCTCTCGTTTTCTCGACCCCGCCCATCACTTCAATAACAACATCAATCTCCGGATCATCCAGGATATCATCAGGATTGGACGTCAACGAACCGGGATCCACTTTGACGCATCTTTCTTTTGCTGGCTCCTGGACCAGAATTTTTTTGATGTTTACCGGGCATCCCACCTGGTGGATCAATTTATCCTGATGGTTTTCCACAATTTTTACGACACCCGATCCGACTGTTCCCAGTCCAAGCAATCCGATAGCGATGGCTTTCATTTCGTTCTCCCCTCTACACTTGTTCTCTCTGAATGAACATTTGTATTTATATAGTAGACATTATACGAGTGCAAATCACTAATTACAAGGGATAAATAATTTCAAAATACCAATGTAACCGTTTACTTCATTAAAAACGCTGCATTCTTTTTGTGAAAAATTTTTATCGCTAATGCACTTGCCTGGCAATCCAATCCACTGACGGTATTTTAAGGTACCTGGCGGGCGCTTCTGCGAGTTGAAAAAATCGCCCTAAAAACTGCTCATGCTCCCCCGTCTGTTTTAAAAATTTCTCCAGTTTGTCCTGCAAATAGTTTTTTTGCTGTTCAGATGTGGTCATATAATAATTTTCAACACATTCAAAGAAATGAAGCGGGAAAAGGAGCCTGGCATACAGCAGCCGCCATGAAAAAGAAGACAGCTGGCTGATGGCCTGGTATTCCATCATGAACTGCCTGATCTCAAGCTGGCTTGTCTGGATATTGTAAAAGTAGCGTTCCCTGATCCACTCAGCAATGTCCCGGCCTGCATGATCATAGACCCAGTCAAAAGGGTTTCTTACGGCATAGCTTGTGCCCCATGCCTCTGTTGAAAACCGCTCATGGCAGACTGTTCCATGGTCCACCTCCTGCGGCTCATCATCCATTTCCGTGTCAACGAGATATTGGATCGCATTCTCCGAAAGCCCCATATAATATGGAAAGGATTCCAGGAACATACGCTCGAATTCATTTTCGGGCTCGATAAACAGCTTTCCATTCCACACACTCTCCATTTGGTCCAGCCGCATCTCCCAATACTGTTTCCATTGCCCAACACGGCTGACATGCTCCACACGGAAGGGAATATTGCGCCCCCGTGCATGGAACTTTGCCAGTTTGCGGCCGATTCTGTTGTGCTGAGGGGTTTTAAGCCCATTCCCCGCCATAAGGCAATAGCTGTTTTTTTCCCACTTACAAACGATATTCCCTTCCTTTGTCAGTAAAAACTTCGCCGCTTCCCTGTCACCCCTGTTCTGCAGGTGCTGGGCCATCCTGTTAAGCTCGTTTATTTCCTGCTCCTTTCGCCCGGTCACGTCCATAATCAAATAAAGGTTGTTGTTTGACTTAAAACCACGGAATTTCCCGAACGTGATCTCGGTTTCAGGCTGGATGCCGTAATTATTTTTAAGCATTTTTTGGAACATAGGTACCACCCCATTTTTTTGCATATGTAACTAATATATGTGTCTGGCTGAAGAAACTTGTTTTCGTTTGGTTATGAACAGCTGGCGGCCGGGGAAAGATTAAAGGAGGAATTAAGTGCAACTCTCACGATTTTGATTATGCAGAATAATTTATTTACTAGGATGTTATTTGAAAAAGAAAGGTGACGTTGATGGAACCCAAAAAAAGAGCAATCCACATGACAGAAGAAACTGCGCGGAAATGGCTTCATGAAAGAGGCGTAGAAATAGAACATATTGCTGAGCTTGTCTATTATTTGCAGGAAAAATACCACACTGACCTGAAGATGGAGGACTGTTTGGAGAATGTCGAACGGGTCCTTGCCAAAAGGGAAGTCCAAAATGCGATATTGACAGGGATACAGCTTGATATACTCGCGGAGGAGGGCAAACTTGGCGAACCTCTGCAATCTATCATTGCCACTGATGAAAGCCTGTACGGCATCGATGAAATATTGGCTTTTTCAATTGTTAACATTTATGGTTCCATTGGGTTCACCAATTATGGATATATCGACAAGCAAAAACCAGGCATCCTTGAAAAGTTGAACGATAAATCGACCGGAAAATGCAATACATTCCTCGATGACCTGGTCGGCGCCATCGCAGCGGCCGCTTCAAGCCGCCTTGCCCACAGGGCTGCTAATACCGAATAATGCTGCCCTTCCGGAAGATTATGCAAGACCCTGACAGCATTGCGCGGCGTTTTTTTCGAACCGCTGCTATGAAAAAGGACTGGCCGGAATTACTGCTGGCCAGTCCTTTTCATTTACAGAACTTCCCACTGATCAAGCGTATCGACAGTGTATGTAGGTATTTGTTCGTATCCCGCCAAAAGCTCTTTTGTCGTCACTCCGGTATGGACCAGGAGAGTATCCATGCCGGCATTTATTCCGGCGAGAATGTCTGTATCATAATAATCCCCAACCATCAATGTGTCTTCCTTATCTGTGCCGAGCACTTTTAAAGCCTGCTCCATAATGACGGATTCAGGTTTTCCGATGAAAATGGGTTGAGTCTGGGTGGACACAGCGATGACAGAGGTTAATGAACCATTCCCTGGCAGCAACCCCCTCTCGGTAGGTATGGCAATGTCACCATTAGTGGATATAAATGTGGCTCCATTACGTACCGCAAGGCAGCCGACAGCCAGTTTTTCATAAGTGATGCCGCGGTCAATGCCGGACACGACAAATTCCGCATCCTCCCCCGTGAACTTAAAACCCTTTTCAGCCAGCGCTGTCCGGATCCCCTCTTCCCCAATCACATAAACAGAAGCATCTGTTTTTCGTTCATAAATATAGTTGGCGGTTGCCTGGCTGGTCGTGAACACTTGATCCTCCGTGGCCGGGATGTCAAAGCCGCGCAGCTTTTCAGCAACCTGGGCCGGTGTACGAGAAGAATTGTTGGTCACAAATAAATAAGGAATCCCTTTATCAATCAGCTTGTGTACAAAATCTGAGGCCTGTTCAATTTTTTCAGTCCCGCGGTACATGGTTCCATCCAAATCGATTAAATATCCTTTATATTTTTTCATGTTGATCACTCCTCATGATATGTTGCCCGTTTCTTCATTTTATTAGAATGATGGTGTAAAAACAGAAAGAGACCCGTTCGCGGCCTCTCGGGAAAATCTATTGTTTAAAGGCTGAAACAGGGCCCAATTCATTCGTCAAATAACTCCGCACTTTTGGAGAAAACTGTTTCAGCAATGCCAGTTCATCCGTAAATGCCTGAATTAGTGCCTGGTGATCCACTTCCGTATACATCTGGACAAGGGATTTACGGAATTGGATCAGTTTCTTGAGACTTGAGCCCAGTTCCGGCGTAACGACCTTCTCATCTGTTAAAATCTCAACAATATCTTCATAGCTTCCAGGGTCGCGCATTATGAAACCATCTATCATCGCGTTTCCCGCATCCAGCACAGCTTCTATTATTGTATGGGCAAGCCGTTCCAATGCGGCTTTCTCCAATAAAGTATCCCATTTTTGCTGCCCCTCAAAAAAAGAAATCTGCCTGTCCAAGAAATCAAGCGTCGTTTCGATCATTTGGCGATCTACAAAGTACACTGTCGGTCCCTCCATTATTGCCTGAACTGCTAGCGGTTATTGAACATAAGGTGCCTGAATTGCATTCCATGCTATTTTACTACCCATGTTACGTAGACGCCATCCGCTTCTGAAGCATCCCGGGACGGGCGTAAAAATATCCCTGGGCCAAATCGACATTATTCCTTGAAAGGACGGAGGCTTCTTCCGCACTTTCAATCCCTTCGGCCACGACCAGTGACCCTGCTTCTCTCGCAATCAATATCAAGCCTTTGAGCATCGATTCCTTTACCGAATTTTTATCAATATTTTGAATGACAGACCGGTCAATCTTAATAATATCCGGCATAATTTCACTGATTGTATTCAGGCTTGCATAGCCTGCCCCGGTATCATCGACGGCAATTTTAAATCCCATGGCCCTGAGTACCTTAATATTATAAACAAAATTGTCGATTCCTTCGATTGAATCTCTTTCAGTCACTTCAATCGTAATTTGTCCCGGGAATATGCCCTTATACATGGCAAGTATTTTTTTCAGATCCCGCAGGAAGTGTTTGCTGCCAAGTGTGACAGGAGTGAAATTAATAAAAATATCATGGCTGCAACCGGTCAGTTTGATCTGCTGAAAGGTTTTCTCCAGAACAATCATTTCAAGCTCATAAAGATGGCCGGTTTGCCTTGCAACAGAAAATAAGTGAAGCGGACTTTCAAGGGCCGATCCTTCTGGCCCGCGGGTCAGCATCTCCCAGGCCCGTATTTGTTTAGTTGCAACATCAATGATGGGCTGGGCGAGAAGCCGGATGTTTCTCTCTGATACAATTCCCGTTAAAGTAAAAACCATTTGGTTAAAATCGGAGTCTGCCCTTTTTTCAGCGATTGCAAACGCCTGCCGGTGCGCCTTGGCCACCGCCTCGTGTACTGAATGGTGTTTTTTGTCAACAAATATGTAGCCTGTTTCAAAAACCGGCACGATTTCAGGGTATTCTTTATAAAGACGGCTCTCGGTTTCACGAATAATTTTTTTGATTATGGCATCAATGTCGGATAGACAATGGCGGGTATGGTCAATCCTGATGACCAGGTTCAGAGTGTCACAATAAAAGTCATGGAGGACAATAATATCATTGTGATCAATCTCATTTTGCACTGCTTCCCTGAAATGCCTTTTTAAGAGACTGAGGCAGGCCTGATAATTTTCCCCTAGCTGCTCGGCCAGCTCACGGCTATTTTTTAAAGTATAAGCAATGACAGCGGCTTCACAGCCGGCTTTAAAGCTCTTTTTCACTCCGGCAACAATCGGGTTGCGTATGATGAACTGCGGAGGATAATATCGTATTAACGGGTGAGGCAAAAATAGCTTACCCCATCCAAGCCAGTTTTTCATCATCCCGGTAAACCGACGGGCCATAGGTTTCATTCCTCTCGAGGAGCAGCTTAGATATTTGTTCTATTATTGTACCATAGTTTAGCAAATCAGAGATTTTTTCCTAGTAAAAATTAGTAATTTTTGTGGACATTCAAGGATTTCAGGATCAATTCTGATAAAATAATATAGGACTGAAGCTGACGGAAAATAGATCGCATGCTGGACCGGCATCTTAATAAGAAGACTAATCTTGAGGTAGCTTCCACAATAGAGTTGAAGTCAGGAGGAATAATCATGGCAGACCGATTTTTTTTATATGATGATACAGAGGAAACAAAAACCCGTTTTGTAAGCTTTATGGGGGAAAACCAGCGCTTTGACCTGGCGATTGTCCAAACAAGCAGGCATTACGGAAAACAGCTGGTTCTTGATCTTCAGGGCAGCCGTTTTGCCATTATTGGCCAGGATGATTTACAAGAGGAAGGCTATCTGGAGTATGCCTTTCAATTGAACGAGGAAGATGCGGCTGAACTGCGTGAATTCCTGATGGAGGTCGTTTAAGATTCCGATGCTCTATAAAATACAAGAGGACCGTATCGGTCCTCTCGATTATTTTTTCACCTTTTTAACGACGAAATAGGCACAGCCAAAATTGCAATACTCATAAAGATATTCGCTGAGGGTGCTTATTTTCGTATCGAAGGTCGCTTTTTGGTTCTGGTCATCAAAAAATCCCCTGAGCCGCAGCTGACCGTAACCCCAGTCCCCGACAATGTAGTCATACCTTGTCATGATCTCACTGTATCGTGCGCGGAAAGCGTCCTCGTTAAAACCATTCCGCTGTTCCTCGACCAATTCATAGCAAATATTATTGATGCAGACCATACTATCACCTCTTTTTACAAACACTGTTGTTTTAAATTATAACTTATTCTCCATCAATTTCTAAGAAAAAATCACTTCTAATTACCTAACAAAAGCGAGGAAATCTAGGAATCAT
This sequence comes from Bacillus sp. T33-2, assembly GCF_002860205.1. Classification (GTDB taxonomy): domain Bacteria; phylum Bacillota; class Bacilli; order Bacillales; family Cytobacillaceae; genus T33-2. Next base: position 87,060 of record NZ_PGVB01000034.1, on the reverse strand, counting down.
TAAATCAAAAAAGTCCAGCCGTTGCATTGCTGAACTTTAAATGGTCATGATCATAAAGCTTCCTTTGCTTCCTGTTCTCCCAATAACTGCTTTTGCCTTGCAGCAGAATTGACTTGTTCATCTGCATGGTAGGAAGATCTGACAAGCGGGCCTGCCTCGCAGTGGCTGAATCCTTTTGAAAGGGCAATCTCCTTCAGTTCTTTGAATTCCTCGGGATGATAATATTTGACGACTTTTAAATGTTTCTTCGTTGGCTGGAGGTATTGGCCGATTGTAATGATATCAACCTGGTTGGCGCGGAGGTCGTCCATTGCGTCGACTATCTCCTCTTTTGTTTCCCCCAGCCCTATCATGATGCTGGATTTTGTCGGCACGTTTGGCTGAATTTCCTTCGCGCGGCGGAGGAATTCAAGAGAACGCTCGTATGTAGCCCTGGCCCTCACCCTGGGGGTAAGCCTTTTAACTGTTTCTATGTTATGGTTTAAAATGTCAGGCTTGGCTTCCATGAGTGTTTGCAGGTTTTCATAGACGCCTCCCATATCAGATGGCAGCACTTCTATCGTGGTGAACGGGTTTTTCCTGCGGATCGCCCGGACGGTTTCAGCAAACACAGCAGAACCGCCGTCTTTTAGGTCATCCCGGGCAACAGCTGTCACCACTACATGTTTTAAATTCATTAAGCTGACAGAATCTGCTACCCGCTCCGGCTCTTTCCAGTCAAGCTCATTCGGTAAACCGGTTTTGACGGCACAAAAGCGGCATGCCCTGGTACAAACATCACCGAGGATCATAAAAGTGGCAGTCCTTCTCACAGCCCAGCATTCGTGAATATTCGGGCATTTTGCTTCTTCACACACAGTATGTAAATTTTTTTCGCGCATCATCTTTTTTAATCCGGTGTAATTCTCATTGGTGTTCAGCTTTATTTTCAGCCATTCCGGCTTTCTCATGATTTCCTCTTTGCTGCTCATGTTTTTTCACTCCTGAAAAAATCAAATTTTGTCCAGGATTTTTGTTTGGCCCGGACATGTTCTGTTGTCACTTTAACATAATGAAATACTCAGAACAAGCCGGACAGCTTCTGATTACAATTATTTGGTATTTATTTATTTCCTGCTTTCTCACAAACTAACATGGACAAAATCGATGAAGGGAGGAGTCCTGTGAGAGTTCTTCTTATAGCCATTCTTCTGTCCATTCCATGCTTCATACCTTTGCATAAAGCCTGCGCCGCAGACGAAGATGCCTACCCAAAAAGAATGGAATTGTACAGACAGGTTGAAGCTGTCACTCATATCCCGTGGTATTACATGGCTGCTATTGACCAATATGAAAGAAATGTCCGGCAGGCGAGACGGGATTTGCCAAAGCCTGAAGGACTGTCGGGAATATACTTTAAGCCTGAGGAATGGGCCGGTTTGCTCAATCCCAATCCATCAGACCAAAACCCTTCCTCCATTCAGTTTTTTGATGGCATGGGCTTTGACGGCAATGGAGATGGGAAGGCAAATCCAAACGATGATGAGGATGTCCTTCATGCCTTTGCACAGTACCTGCTTGCTTACGGTACCGATCATGACAACATAAAAATCGGGCTTTGGGATTACTACAAAAGAGACAAAACTGTGGGCATCATCACCGGTAAAGCAAAGATTTACAGGCACTTCGGACGCCTTGACCTTGATGAACACGCATTCCCTATGCCCTTAAGGAGCAATCATAGCTACAGAAATACATGGGGAGATGCCCGGGGCTGGGGAGGGCGCCGGATCCACGAAGGCACTGATATTTTCGCGGCGTACGGTGTCCCAGTAAGGGCCACAGGGTATGGAATCGTTGAGATGAAGGGGTGGAACAGGTACGGCGGCTGGCGTGTCGGCATCCGGGATATCAACAATAACTATCATTATTATGCCCATCTCAGCGGGTTCGCCAAAGACTTGAAAGTCGGGCAAATAGTTGAACCCGGAATGGTAATCGGAGGGGTTGGAAGCTCGGGTTACGGCCCTCCCGGAACTTCCGGAAAGTTTCCGCCGCATCTGCATTATGGCATATATAAAGACAACGGTAAAACCGAGTGGTCGTTTGACCCGTACTCACACTTGAGATTATGGGAACGGCAGGATCGGCAGAAAGCCAGGAAATAAGAAAAGCGCAAGCGCCTTGTCCAGCCCCGACAGGCATAAGACGCATCACGGAGGATAATCCTGATTTCCGTAGTGAGGTGGCTTATGACCCGAGGGGCTAGGCGCTGGAGCTGGACACTGGTCTAACTAAAAATTTTATACATTCTTATGTTTAAATAGAAAAAAAGCGGCAGGTCCATCCAATGTGTCCCTGCCGCTTTCTTTGTTTATAGGCTTTATTCTCCAGGTAGCTGGATCGATGGAGCAGAATCGCCCGCGCCGTTATAATACAACGGAACCTCTCCTTCAAACACGATCGCCCCTAATGGAATCTCGTCTTTTATCGTTGTAATGCCGGTAGCAAACGGGATAATGATTTGGACATTCACTTCGAGTTCTATCCATGCCTCAACTGATATATTATTGACTCCAGGGTCATCAGTTTTCAATTTTACATCAGCATCGACCTCGCCGATGGCAGTGAATTTAATTGGTATTTCCGGACCCAGATTCCCGAGCAGGACATTGTTCGTTGCCTGTCCGAGCGGTACATAGAACACAATGCCGTCACCTTCAATCATTTCTTCGGTTTCAAAATCAACCGAATGCTCCAATTCTAAAGCTTCCAGTTGTCCTCTTTCTGCCTTCACTAAATTCTTTTGTACGAGCTTCGTTACTTCTGCCCGAACCTGGTTAACCTTTTGCGCGTTCAACTTAACTGATGTGCGCCCCTGCTGATTTGTCTGAATTTCAAGAACATCGTTAATATCCATATTGGAAATCTCATCATTATCGATTGCGCTGTTGATCACAAGCGTCGCGATATTCCCTGTCTGGGATTTTGCATAGCTCATCAGCGTCGGTTTAATTCCTTCATTAATAATCCATAATCCTGCCGCAGTTGAGAATAGAAAAAAAACAAAAGTCAGCAGCAATACATAGCGAAAAGGCAGCGGACCCCTCCGCGGCATCCGGCCGCGAAATTTTGCCAACAAAAATCCCCCCTTTACAAGCTATATTATGCCGTGAAGGGGGGAACTAGGCTATAAAATAAAATTAGTTTCAGCTTTCCTCTGAAAAGTTGTGTCACAACCGGTGATCATTAAAGAAAGGGCCGTATTTAAATCAATTTCATATGGCGCTACCTTTTCGCCCTGTTCTTCCAAAATCCTGATAACCGGCCGTTCGCTCATGTCCTTGTTCTGTGCTGACACGACGCCTTTTCTTCCATCATTCAATTCGACTGTCAAGCCAACCGGGTAAATCACCACTGCCCTTCGAAACGCGTCAACAACATTATGCTCAAACTGGTGTCCAGCCCCGGCAAACAGAATTTCCAGCCCTTCATGCGGCAGCATTGCTGGCCGGTACACCCGGTTCGAAGTGACTGCATCAAACACATCCGCAACTCCCAGGATCTTGCCGAAGTCATGGATTTCATTGCCTATAAGGCCGCGCGGGTAGCCGGATCCATCGATTCTCTCATGATGCTGGTACGCACAATGTGCCACCAGCAGAGGCACGGTCTGGATCTGCCTCAGCAGATCGAAGCCATCTTCAGCATGCTTCTGTACGGCGGCAAACTGATCCCCTGTCAGCTTTCCGGGCTTGGACAGGATTTCATAAGGTATAAGCATTTTTCCCACGTCATGAAGAATCGCCCCAAGGCCGAGTGTTTCGAGGTCTTTTGGCGGAAGCCTCATTTCCATCCCGATCGCCAAGGCATACATCGTCACGTTAAGAGAATGGGAGAAAATGTAGTTATCGTGAATATAAACATCCGACAGCAACGTGAGCAATTCCTTGCTGCTGTTTATTTCGTCCAATAACTGCCGGATCAATTGTTTAAAATTGCGGGCGGCATTTTCTAATGTAACTGAACTGGAAACGAGTTTATCAGAGTGTACTTGCTTAAAAGAAGATTCAATTTCGGCAACAGCCCTCTTCCTCAACGAATCTGAAATTGAATTTTTTATTATGATATCTTCAGTCTCATCATCCAGTATATAAATATAATTAATGCCAAAAGCAAGTAGCCGTGCAATGATACTTCCGTTCAACACGGCCCCTTTATTAAGCAGGACCTGCCCTTTGTCATTGAATATTATTTTGCCAAGCCTTGTTCCCGCTTCCACGGAAGCCGTTGCAACCAATCTCATTGTTCTCTCCTGCTTTTTTTAAAATTTATTTTGCAAGAAAATATTACATAATGCGACATATTTTTCAATTTTATTATATCACAGGACAAAAAATGAGGAACAATTAAAAAAGACGTTACACTTAGCATCGAGATCCAGCGATTAACAGTTCATTCACGTTAAATACAAAAAAACAGCAGCCTGGGCTGCTTTCAATTTTTTAAATCATTTTCATCAATGCTTCCGAGCCTGCCATCCCTTTAAATATGCCTCTGTTTTGAGCCTCGCAGGTGACAGACTCCAGCGGGGCATGAAGCAGTTCGTCAATCGTTTTGACACCGACAGCCCTGCCTGCGATCACTTTCCGGTCCTTCAGTTTTTCATTTAATAAAGCAACATCCAGAGCCCCGCACATGATATATCCTTTTTCACTTGTAATGACAAGCAAGTTTGTCTTTGGCAGCCTTACAGTTATGCTCAAAAATGTATGGCCGTTAAGCTGAAGCGGCGACATTTCGATCATTGGCCATCACTCCTTCCATTACAATTTATGTCATGAAAGGAGAAATCGTGATATTTTTTAACCTTCCCCGAATTCCTGTAGGATTTTCCACTTGAGTACATCCCGCAAAAATTCCGGGAACCAATAATGTTTCTTTTTGGCCCGGAAAATTTCAGGGAAAAAGCGCCCAAACGTAAACATGTCAGGTATTGCCAGTTTATACCTCTTTTCAATATCAAGAGGAGCGCCCATAATATTGATTCCCTCAGCTGCGGGAAGCTCCCGTTTGAATTCGATGCCGTCATATATCATCTTGCCCATGACGGTTCCCCTGAAGCCGAGCCCTTTTATTTGCATATGGGGCCATTTTTCGTCGCGGGATTGAAGGAGGACCTCCTTTAATTCGGCTCCCGTCAGTTCCACTGTGCAGGGGTTGATTGGATGAGGGCAGATTGAAAGCAAATCGAAATGTGTGACTGTCCCTGCCGGGAGACCATCCAGCAGCAATCCTGCGTTCACCAGTGCACAATCTGCATCGCACCATTGCTTAAGCCCTTGGCATAGCAGTCCGGTCAGGCGTGAATCTTTGAAATGGTCCGCCGGGAGAGCTATCGGCAGATTAATTACCGAATCTTCAAGCAATGATTTACCGGCAGAGTATAGCCGGTCAATCTGCTCCTTTTCATCCATGGGAGCGGGCAGATCATTCACGTCATATAATATGGCCTTCTTGCCAGCTAGTTTCTTTGTTCCTGTATCAATTGCCAGTGTTATGTGCCCGGCAAATAATCCATGTTTCCCAGCAGCTGCAAGGAGGCAGTTGCCAATCTCCTTCCCTTCATGAAGGAGATGATGTGTATGGCCTCCGAGGATGACGTCGATTTCCGGAAAGTGCCTTGCAATTGCCTCATCGTCATGAATCCCAAGATGGGACAGCAGGATAATGATATCCGTTTTTCCCCTTAGTTCCTTAAGGACGTTTTTCAGCTCATTAAACGGTTCTGTTAATTTCCATCCCAGCAATTCATAAAAGTGCTCGAAAAAAACTGTGAGCCCGATTACGCCAATTCGAGTGCCCGTCCTGGTTATGTACATTGCAGAAGGAATTGCCCATTCCGGCCTCTTTCCGTCTTGCCGGTACAGATTAGCTGCCAGCACTTTGAAGTTTGCCTTCTCATACATGATGTCCAGGTCTTCGTATGAAAGTGTAATCCCCTCATTATTGCCGATGGTGACAGCATCATAGCCTGCTTCATTAAGCAGCCGGCAATTCCCTTTGCCTCTTGTCGCATCCGAAAAAGGGTGCCACCTGTCCATGTGGTCCCCGATATCAAATACCAGAACCTCATCACCTGCTTGTTCGTGCCATTTTCTTCGTTCTGTCAGTAAACTTGATATTGTGGGCCAATGTTCAAAATGGCTGTGCAAATCATTCGTATGGTAAATATGGAGAATCTCCATTTTCCTCAATCCTCTTTCACTACCTCAAGTCTGTTTGCCGCTATGCTAAAATAAATCCAGCTGCCTCGGTGCAAGACCGGAGTAATCGATATCCAGAATTCCCAGCATCTGCTGGGCGTTATCTGCTGCGTCTCCGCCTGAATTATTATTGAAAACAGCAAAAACATGTTCACATTGCTCTTCAAGTTTTTTTAAGTTAACAGCCCACTCCTGCAGTTCCTCCCGGTTATACCGGTAAAGATAGCGGACTTCACGCCAATTCTGGCCCCCGCCTTGCTTATTCCACCCATGTGTGTTCCGGCCGTGGAAACGGACAAGGACCTTATCCTCAGTTGTCGCTTGCAGCACAGTCGGTACAGACCCAACGCCTGCCTGTGGTTCGTCACAAATACTGTGAATCCATTTTTCCCGTTTCATGAATTCCACAGTCTTTTCCTTCATTTCACCGGCAAACCACGACTGGTTCCTGAATTCAAGCGCACATGGCAAATCCCCCATCTGATCCCGGCACCAGCGGAGATATTCGACGTTTTCTCGTTGGCAATCAAACCATGGCGGGAATTGAAATAATGCCATTGCCAGCTTGTTGGCCTCAATATACGGTGCCAGCGAATCTTTAAAGGCAGAGAACATTTCAGCTTTGTCGTTAAAAGGAATTTCACCGCGCTGGTGTCCGGTCATCCCCTGGTATGCCTTCACTATAAATTGAAACGATTCCGGTGTCTCCCCGATCCATTTGGAGGAATTCCGCTTTGGCTGAATCGCATAAAAAGAGGCATCTACCTCAACCGTGGGAAAAAAGCTGGCATACTCCTTCAATTTGTCGCGCGGGGCTACCTTGCTCCCATGCAGGCTGTCATGGTCTCCCCAGCCAGTCAAACCAATGGTGATCATCCGTCCACCTCCATACCACAATCTTAGCATACGCGTACTGATAAGGACTGTTTAAAATAATTCCCCAAAATGAGTTTAATCAAAACATGCAGAAAAAATCCGCCTGCTCATAGCAGACGGATTTTTGTTGCAGCTATTAACCGATACTGCCTTCCATCTCGAACTTGATCAGGCGGTTCATTTCGACTGCGTATTCCATTGGCAGTTCTTTCGTGAATGGCTCGATAAAGCCCATGACGATCATTTCGGTCGCTTCTTCCTCGGAAATTCCGCGGCTCATCAAGTAGAAGAGCTGTTCTTCGGAAACCTTGGACACTTTTGCTTCGTGCTCAAGTGAAATGTTGTCGTTCAGAATTTCATTATACGGAATAGTATCTGAAGTAGATTTGTTATCCATGATTAACGTATCGCACTCGATATTGGAACGGGCGCCGTCCGCTTTGCGTCCAAAATGCACGATGCCGCGGTACGTTACCTTGCCGCCCTGCTTGGAGATCGATTTGGACACAATCGTGGACGATGTGTTTGGCGCCAGGTGCATCATTTTTGCTCCTGCATCCTGGTGCTGCCCTTTGCCTGCAATCGCAATGGACAGGGTCATGCCCCGCGCTCCTTCGCCTTTCAGAATGACGGCAGGATACTTCATTGTCAGCTTGGAACCAATATTTCCGTCAATCCATTCCATTGTGGCGTTTTCTTCACAAACAGCACGCTTCGTTACGAGGTTGTAAACATTGTTCGCCCAGTTTTGGATTGTCGTGTAACGGCAATAAGCGCCTTTTTTAATGATGATTTCAACGACTGCACTGTGGAGTGAGTTAGTTGTGTACACTGGTGCTGTACAGCCTTCAACATAGTGGACATGTGCGCCTTCATCAACGATGATCAGTGTACGCTCAAACTGTCCCATGTTTTCAGAGTTGATTCGGAAATATGCCTGCAGTGGAGTTTCAACTTTTACCCCTTTAGGGACATAGATGAAAGATCCTCCGGACCATACTGCCGAGTTTAAAGCTGCAAACTTGTTATCAGTCGGCGGGATTACCTTCGCCCAATGTTCGCGGAAAATATCCTCGTTTTCCTTAAGGGCTGAATCGGTATCTTTAAACACGATGCCCTGTGCTTCAAGATCTTCCTGCATGTTATGATAAACAACCTCGGATTCATATTGGGCAGATACCCCGGCCAAATACTTTTGTTCAGCTTCGGGAATGCCCAGTTTATCAAAGGTTTGCTTGATTTCTTCAGGCACTTCATCCCAAGACCGTTCTGTTTTTTCAGAAGGCTTTACATAGTACGTAATCTCGTCAAAGTTTAAAGAAGCAAGGTCTCCGCCCCATTGCGGCATAGGCATGCTGTAAAAATGCTCGAGGGACTTCAGGCGGAAGTCCAGCATCCATTGCGGCTCTTGTTTCATCTTTGATATTTCTTCTACGATTTCACGGGTTAAACCGCGTTTAGACCGGAAGATGGAAACGTCTCTATCGGCAAAGCCATATTTATAATCACCGATTTCAGGCATTTTTTTAGCCATCGTCGTATTCCTCCATTCATTTAGCGGGGAACGAATGACTCATTCCTGCTTTTATAATTGTTCCACAAGTTATAGCAGCGATTTCCGTGGGGAATTGTTCCATATCAATTCTTTTCTGTGCTTAAGCCTTTCTCCATTGCTTTCCAGGCTAAAGTGGCACATTTGATTCTCGCCGGGAATTTTGACACTCCCTGAAGTGCTTCAATATCACCTAAATCAAGGCCGTCTTCATATTCTTTACCCTGCATCATGTCTGAAAACACCTTTGACAGCTTTAAAGCATCCTCAATGCTGTTTCCCTTGATTGCCTGGGTCATCATTGAGGCTGATGACATTGAAATGGAACAGCCTTCGCCCTCAAAGCGGGCATCGGCAACCTTTCCGTCTTCTACTTTCATCGTTAACTGGATCCTGTCCCCGCAGGTTGGATTATTCATATTGATGGTCAGGCTTCCATCCTCTAAAACACCTTTATTTCTCGGGTTTTTATAATGGTCCATAATCACCTGGCGGTAAAGGGTATCCAAATTATTAAAAGACATCGCTGAAATACTCCTTTGTTTTGACAAGCCCTTCAACAAGCTTGTCAATATCCTCTTCCGTGTTGTACAGATAGAAGCTGGCGCGCGCTGTTGCTGACACCTTCAGCCATTTCATCAGCACCTGGGCGCAATGGTGTCCGGCACGGACGGCGATGCCTTCAGCGTCAAGGACGGTCGCGACGTCATGCGGATGGACATCAGCCAGATTGAAGGTGATTACGCCGGCACGTTTTGCAGCATCCTTTGGACCGTAAATCGTTGCACCTTCAATTTCAGACATTCTTTGCATTGCGTATGCTGCCAGTTTATGCTCATGGGCCTCAATGTTCTCCAAGCCGACTTCCTGTAAAAAGTCGATGGCGGCACCAAGTCCGATTGCTCCTGCAATAATCGGAGTACCACCTTCAAACTTCCAGGGAAGCTCCTTCCAGGTGGAATCGTACAAGTCAACAAAATCAATCATTTCACCGCCGAACTCCACCGGTTCCATGTTTTCAAGCAGCTGTTTTTTGCCATATAACACACCGATGCCGGTCGGTCCGCACATCTTATGTCCTGAAAAGGCAAAGAAATCACAGCCAAGCTCCTGGACATCGACTTTCAGATGCGGTGCTGCCTGGGCCCCGTCAACAACCATGACAGCGCCATTTTCATGGGCAATCCTGGCGATTTCTTTTATTGGGTTAATTACGCCCAGTACATTTGAAACGTAAACAACCGAAACAATTTTTGTGTTTGGCGTAATTGTTTTTTGCACATCTTCAACAGAGATGGATCCATCGTCCTGAAGCGGCAAATATTTGAGTGTGGCTCCAGTTTGTTTGGCAAGCTGCTGCCACGGGATGAGGTTGCTGTGATGCTCCATATAGGAAATCACGATTTCATCACCGGCAGCGAGGTTTGCCCTCCCATAGCTATTTGCCACAATGTTCAGGGCAGTAGTTGTACCCCTGGTGAAAATGATTTCTTCAATCGATTTCGCATTAATGAATTTCCTGACCTTTTCGCGGGCACCTTCGTACCCGTCAGTGGCCTTTGTTCCGAGTGTATGGACACCCCGGTGAACATTAGAATTGTATTCACGGTAATATTTCTCCAGGACATCGATCACTTGGACCGGCTTTTGTGAAGTTGCCGCGCTGTCCAGATAGACAAGGGGTTTTCCATTGACTTCCTGATGGAGAATCGGAAACAACTCACGGATCTCAAGCGCGTTCATTACCGTACTTTCCTTTCGATAACTTCCACCAGCTGCTTTTTAACGCCTTCGATCGGAAGTTCGTTTACGACTGGTGCAAGGAAGCCGTGTATAACAAGGCGTTCTGCTTCTGCTTTAGGTATGCCGCGGCTCATTAAATAATACAGCTGGATCGGGTCAACACGCCCGACTGATGCGGCATGGCCTGCTGTTACATCATCTTCGTCGATCAAAAGAATCGGGTTCGCGTCCCCGCGGGCCTTCTCGCTTAACATCAGCACCCTTGATTCCTGTTCAGCGTTGGATTTGCTTGCTCCGTGCTCGATTTTGCCAATGCCATTAAAAATGGATGTTGCGCTGTCTTTCGAGACACCATGCTTTAAAATATACCCTTCGGAATGCTTTCCAAAGTGGATAACCTTCGTGGTGAAGTTCTGGATCTGGTCTCCCCGGCTGATGACTACAGTTTTTGTATCGCCAAAAGAACCATCGCCCACAAGATGTGTCACATTTTCTGAAATAGTATTTCCATCATTCATCAGACCGAGCGCCCACTCAATGCGCGCATCCCGGCCGGCAACGCCGCGGCGGTTAACATAGGTTGTGATTCCCTTGGCAAGATTATCAACCGCGCCATACTGTACCTTTGCGTTGGCGTTCGCAACGACTTCTGTCACAATGTTGGACAGGCTGTCAGCAGAACCCACAGTTGAAAGATAATTTTCAACATAAGTGACCGAGCTATTATCTTCAGCCACAACAAGTACATGGTTGAACAGGTTTGCCTCTCTGTCATCGTGGACAAAAATGGATTGGATCGGCTCTGTTATCTCGGTATTTTTCGGGACATAAAGGAAAGCCCCACCATTTACAAAAGCTGCGTGGAGTGCAGTCAGCCGGTGTTCATCCGCTTTTACCGCAGTCATGAAATACTTTTTCAGCAAGTCTCCATGTTCGCGTGCGGCTGTAAAGATATCGGTGAACACAACACCCTTGTCCTGTAAGTCTTTGGACAATGACAAATAGGCAGGCTTGTTGTTGCGCTGAATATATAAGTTCTTGCTTGATTCAGCATCAATGAGAGCCTTCACTTCTTCAGGCAGTTCATCAAGTGTTGCAAACGCCTCGCTTTTCACGAGCAATTTTTCAAATTGTGTAAAATTCCATTTATCTATTTTCGTTTTGTCCGGCCTTGGCATAGGAAGAGTTTCGGCTTTTGCAAGCGATTGGGCCCGAAAATCAGTCAGCCATTCCGGTTCACCCATTTCCTTTGAAAAGGAAGTAACATACTCCTGGCCAAACGGCAATTTCGTTTCTGTAGTCATTGCGATCCCCCTAATGCTTACGCTTCTTGCCCGACTGTTTCGTCTTCAATTCCAAGCTCTTTTTTAATCCAGTCATATCCTTCAGCTTCCAGGCGCTGGGCAAGCTCAGGACCGCCGGATTTTACGATGCGCCCCTGCATCATCACATGGACAAAGTCAGGAGTGATATAGTTTAACAGGCGCTGATAGTGAGTGATGATCAGACATCCGAACTCTTCCCCGCGCATCTCATTGATGCCTTTGGAAACAACTTTCAATGCGTCAATATCAAGCCCTGAATCAATTTCGTCAAGGATGGCGATTTTTGGTTCAATCATCATCAGCTGAAGAATTTCATTGCGCTTCTTTTCACCGCCTGAAAATCCTTCATTTAAATAACGCTGGGCCATATCCTGGTCCATTTCAAGCAGATCCATTTTCTGATCCATTTGGCGGATGAATTTCATCAAAGAAATTTCATTTCCTTCGTCCCGGCGACTGTTTATCGCTGAGCGCAAGAAATCGGCATTCGTTACACCGTTGATCTCACTTGGGTATTGCATGGCAAGGAACAAGCCTGCACGTGCCCGCTCGTCTACTTCCATTTCCAGTACGTCCTCGCTGTCAAGAGTAATGGAGCCACTTGTTACTTCATACTTTGGATGCCCCATGATAGCAGATGACAAAGTGGATTTTCCGGTTCCGTTAGGACCCATGATCGCATGGATCTCTCCGCCTTTTACTTCAAGGTCGACGCCCTTCAGTATTTCTTTGCCTTCAATCTCAACATGAAGGTCCTTAATTGATAATACAGATCCTGCCATAATATTTACCTCCATCAATAAAAGAAGATTTATTCCGTTAAAATCACGGTAATTTATCTATTCTCATTTTATTCTCATTACAATCTTATAACAAATTAAATTTGTTAGCAACTCTAAAACAATGGGATAAGTTTTCGTAAAATAACTCCGTATCCATAGCAAGAATAACGATAAAATCCTTGTTATATCTTTTCCAGCGATGAATGAATCATGTATATAGACTGGCGCTGGGCTAGGTAATTTTTATTGGGGTTGGGATAACACAAAGGAACCAGTGCTCACTTGACACTGGTCCCCGCATCCTGCAACTATATAACATTTCTTATGAATGTATTTTCCGATCGAGGTCTGCGATCAGCCTCTGGCTTTGCAAATAATCCTTTTCTCGTCTTTGTTCAACTTTCATCCTTACCTCATGCTTCTGGCAGTAAACTTCATATCCAACACGGTGTGCACAGTGCATGGCTTTTTCCATTTCCGAGGTATAATTCAGGTGAAGTGGACTGATAATGAATCATCCTTTCAGTTTGCCGCTGGCTACGGCTTTTGATAGTGCAATGTTAACACTCACCCTTTACCCCCCGCAAAGCTGAAAAAACCGCCAATTTATGGATATAAAGCCATACAAATACATCACCCCTGGAATCCTTGGCGATTCTCAAAATTCCTTTCAAATGCTCAGGAATGTTATCACTGGGTCATCTGGTTCAATTCCTGCAGCGCTTCCTGGACAAGAGTCACTGCCTGGCTCATGGCGGCACCTCCGCCAAAAGCAGCTGTTACGCCCACAGCTTCAAGGATTTGTTCCTCGGTTGCCCCATGGTCAAGGCAGCCTTTCAAATGGTAAATAATGCAGTACTCATCCTGGGAATACAGGGAGATTCCAAGGGCAATCAGCTGTTTGTCCCGCTGCGAAAGCGCCCCTTCCTTAAAGCAGGCTTCCGTAAACGCATTATAATGTTCGGCAAGGTCTGGCATTCTTTGCGTGAACATCCCCAATCCCATTTTATAATCACGAAGGGCTGCTTCAGTTGAATTGCGAGGTTCATATTGGTGTTCCATTAAAACACACTCCATTTCAATTTTTTCATGGTTAGTATGTTTGAATCGCTGCAGATATATTCTCATGCTTGACAGAGCGGTCTGAATTTGTACAATTTTGCGATGGAGGCCTAAACCGGTAACCACATCGACGGTATAAATAAGAAAAACCGGACAAAAACCGCCGGGTTACTTTGCGTTCACAGAACATCCGAAATTGTGAATTCTTTCCTATGTACTCCTTTATAAATACTCCAAGGTATATTTTTCCGCCACATTTGTCGCATAAAACCATTGCCGGTGTCATTGCCTCCCCCGTCAGACACTCCTAGAATAGCGAATCAGCCCACTGCTACCTGTTTGTGTCACGTAGAACCCGGCTAGGTATCCGAACTAGCCTGCCACTAGCTTTTTACGTCGCCTAGAACCTGGCTACACCACCGAAAGAGCTCTCCTCAACCTGGTTGCGTCACATAGAACCCGGCTAGTTGACCAAAAGAACTCTCCTCAACATGTGTGTCACCCAGAATCCGGGTAGATGACCGAACTAGCACACCTCAACCTGTTTGCGTCACCTAGAATCCGGCTAGATGACGAATCAGCCTTCCTGGTCAAAATAGCGTTACTTAGGAACGGATTATACCCTGATGGTTTGTCAACGAATAGATCCCAATCATGGATTTCATCGAAAAGATACGTTTTATAATGTTTGGCATGTAAAATAACGATTCCACAGAAACGGGTACTGTGGAATGACGAAAATTTAAAAAAACAGCCTGAGTTTGTCTCGTACACCAACTCAGGCTGTCCATGCAAGTTCACAGTATGATAGTCAGTGGCCTGACAGCATTATTGTACTGATAAAACTGCACCTTGATATTTTTCTTCGATGAATTTTTGAATTTCTTCAGATTTAAGAACTTCAACTAGCGTTTTCAGCTCTTCACGGTCTTTATCATCGGAGCGTACTACGACCAGGTTCGCTGGAACAACGTCACTGCCTTCGAATGCGACTCCGTCTTCTTTGATGTTGATTCCGCCTTCTAACGCATAATTGGTATTGATAGCAACGGCGTCACCTTCACCGTTTTCAAAGGATGAAGCCAATAGTCTTGCTTCAATCAAGGTTGAGAAATCCAGGTCCTTCGGATTTTCAACAATGTCCTCCACTCGTGCATTGGCGCCCACACCTTCCTTAAGCTTGATTACGCCTTCTTTCTCAAAGATAGGCAGAATACGGCCGTGGTCGCTGAATGAATCACTCATGATGATTTTTGCACCTTTTGGAAGATCCTTCAGGCTATCATATTTTTTAGAGTAAATCCCGATTGGTTCCTGGTGGATTTCACCGATGCTGACAAAGTCAAAATCTTTGTTTTCTTCCATCTGAAGCTTAAGGTAGCCTGGAGTCTGGAAATAGTTAGCATCAAGCTCTTTATCCTTTAACGCGACATTTGGAAGGACGTAATCTGTAAAAACTTTAACCTCAAGATCAATTCCTTTTTCTTTCAACAACGGTTTTGCTTCTTCAAGAACTTCGGCATGCGGTACAGCTGATGCGCCAACTACCAATTTTTTGCTGTCTGAACCTTCATTTGAAGCTTTTTCACTCTTCTCCCCGCCGCCGCATGCAGCGAGTGTCAATGCCAATAAAGCAACTACAATAAAACCAAAAGCCTTTTTTATCATTTTCTCTTTCTCCTCCGGTTACCGTTTGTCGGTTTTGTTTGTAAAATAATCTCCAATTACTTGGATAATAAATACCAGAATTAATATAGCGATTGTCGCAACCAAGGTTACAAATGGGTTGTTGCGCTGGAAGCCTTCAAGATAAGCAAAATGGCCAAGCCCCCCAGCTCCTATCACCCCAGCCATTGCAGTAAAGCTTACTAGCGAAATCGCTGTGACCGTAATGCCTGAAATTAATGCCGGCAGGGATTCAGGTATCAACACTTTAAAAATGATATGGCTGTGTGTGGCCCCCATCGATTGCGATGCCTCGATGACTCCCTTGTCAATTTCCCTTAGTGCTATTTGGACCATCCGCGCATAAAATGGAGCGGCCCCAATGATGAGCGCCGGCAATGCAGCATTTGCCCCGAGCATGGTGCCCAGCATTAATTTTGTGAATGGAATCAGCAACACAATCAAAATGATGAAAGGAATGGACCGGAATATATTAACAAAACCGGCGACCACCAAGTTGACCGGCCTGTTTTCCCATAGATTGCCTTTGTCAGTCAAAAAAAGCAACAAGCCAAGCAACAGCCCCAAAATGAAGGTGGCAAGCACAGAAATAGATGTCATATAAATCGTTTCACGAGTTGCCGCAATTAACTGGTCCCATTTAACCATTGATGTATAGTCAGCCATTGTTGATCACCTCCACTCCAAGCTGCTGGGAGTGAAGAAAATCAACCGCCCTTGATATTTCCTCTTTACTTCCATCCAGATGTATAAACAACGTTCCATATGAACCATTTTGTGTCTGGGAGATTTTCCCCTGTAAAATATTGACAGTAATATCGAAATTGCGAATTAAATTACTGATCAAGGGCTGTTCTGCCGCTTCGCCGACAAAGGTCAATTGGACGACTTTTCCTTGCGGATATTGCTCAAGCAAATGATGTATCGTTTCCTTCGTCTCTTCTGGTTCGGTTACCTGCTGCACGAACCGCTTCGTGATCGGCTGCTCCGGATTTTTGAACACGTGAAGGACCGGGCCGGTTTCCACGATGCTGCCGCCTTCCATCACCGCAACCCTGTGACAGATCTTCCTGATTACATGCATTTCGTGGGTGATCAGGACTATTGTCAGCCCAAGGCGCTTGTTGATGTCAACGAGCAGGTCAAGTATGGAATCTGTCGTTTGCGGGTCAAGTGCAGAAGTTGCTTCATCACATAATAGAACCTTTGGATTGTTCGCCAGTGCCCGGGCAATCCCGACACGCTGCTTTTGTCCGCCACTTAATTGCGAAGGATATGCATCCTCGCGCCCCTCAAGGCCGACAAGGTTGACTAGTTCTTTAACCCGTTTAAGCCTCTCTAGTTTGGGAACGCCGGCAATCTCAAGTGGAAACGCGATATTCTCGAGCACTGTCCTTGACCACAACAGGTTGAAATGCTGGAAGATCATGCTGATTTCCTGGCGCGCCTTCCTGAGCTCTCCTCCCCGAATTTTCGAAACTTCCCGGCCAGCAACCGTGATTGTACCCTCTGTCGGGATTTCGAGCCCATTCAGCATGCGGATCAGTGTACTTTTCCCGGCACCGCTGTATCCGATCACACCAAAGATTTCCCCTTCTTGTGTCTCCAGGTTCACTTGATCGACCGCTTTGACCTGTCCGTTTTTAGAAGGAAAGATCTTTTTTACGTTTTTAATAGAGATCAATTATCGTTCACCTCTTTCACTCCGTTTAACACCATTTCCAACTGCTTTATATTTCTAACACTCCCTGGCTGGAGTATCATTTTGCCTGCATTTTACAACACTGTTGAAAAACAGCATTATAAAAGCCTTTCTGCAACTGAGCAGAAAGGCTTGATTAATTTCGTCCTTTCTCTCATCTCCCAAAGCATGCGCTTTGTGTGAATTGGCACCATTTCAGCAAAGTAATGTTCACTGACGGTTGCCGGGCTTCATTGGGCACTTCCCTCCACCACTCTTAATAAGAGTAACTATCAAAATATTAAATTGTAAGAAGCAGTTTTCATAAATGTGATTTTAGCACGGAGTAAAAAAAGGTGTCAACTATATTCTCTGAATTGGCAGCTTACTGTTTTTACCTTTCTGTTTAAAGGTCCAGGCCATTTATACCCTGGCAGTTGCTGACGGGACCCCAGTTGCTGTTTGGATCGCTTCGTCAAGCGTCTCTATCAAATCTTCCACATTCTCGATGCCGACGGATATGCGTATCAGGTCTTCCGGGACACCTGCCGATTTCAGCCCCTCCGAATCAAGCTGCTGGTGGGTCGTGCTCGCTGGATGGATGATCAGGCTTTTTGCGTCGCCGACATTGGCAACATGTGACCAGAGCTTGATGGAATTGATAAGCTTGGCCCCGGCTTCCCGTCCGCCTTCAATGCCAAACACGACAACCGCTCCGGCACCTTTGCCCAAATATTTGTCTGCAAGGGCCTTGTCAGGATGGGAGTCATGGCCTGGATAAGAAACCCATGTAACAGCAGGGTGTGCTTCAAGGTATTCTACGATCTTTCTCGTATTCGCAATATGCTCCTTCATCCGGACATGAAGTGTTTCCAGTCCGAGATTGAACTGAAAAGCATTCTGCGGGCTTAAAGCAGGCCCAAGGTCTCTTAAAAGCTGGACCCGTGCTTTTACAATATAGGCTGCAGCCCCAAGTGCTTCACTGTACACTATATTGTGATAACTTGCATCCGGTTCTGTAAAGCCAGGGAATTTAGGAGAATTCCAGTCAAACTTCCCGCCATCGACAATGATTCCCCCGAGTGTCGTGCCATTGCCGAGCAGCCATTTTGTAGCAGAATGGATGACAATGTCAGCGCCATGTTCAATCGGGCGGCATAAGTAAGGTGTCGCGAATGTATTGTCGATGATTAACGGGATTCCCGCTTCATGGGCAATTTCCGCTATCTTTTCGATATCAAGCACCCTTAAGCTCGGATTTCCGATTGTCTCTGCAAAAATTGCCTTAGTCTTGTCGGTGATGGCGGCACGGAAGTTTTCCGGGTCTTCCTGGTCGACCAATTTAACGTTGATTCCGTATTTTGGCAGAGTTACAGCAAAAAGATTGTACGTCCCGCCATACAGGTTCGAAGCAGCTACGATTTCATCCCCTGCGTGCGCGATGTTTAGGATGGCAGTGGTGATTGCCGCCATGCCGCTGGACAAAGCAAGTGCCCCGATCCCGCCTTCAAGAAGCGCGACTCTTTCTTCAAAAACGGTGACAGTTGGATTATGAATCCTTGTGTAGATGTAGCCCGGTTCCTTGAGGGCAAATAGGTTGGCCGCGTGCTCGGTGTCTTTGAATTGGTACGCATTGCTCATGTATATTGGCACTGCCCTTGCGCCAGTGGCTGGATCCGGTGACAGTCCACCGTGGATCCCCAACGTTTCTAACCGGTAATTTTGCTGTTTTTCTGCCATCTTTCATCTCTCCTTGTTTTATGTTTATTTTATTAAGAGGAACTAAAAAACCTCTTCATAAGAAGAGGGTGGATTATCGTCTCTCCTTATCTCTCAGAGCATTCACTCTGATGGAATTAGCACCGTGTTCATTAACCGGTTGCCGGGCTTCATCGGGCCAGTCCCTCCGCCTCTCTTGATAAGAATATTCAGATTTCAAATATTAATGCGATGATAACATAGCAATATTTAATGAGTCAATTATTTTCTTAACTTTCAGATTAACCATTGTGGATTGGAGGCCGTGCCAGGTAAATTAAAGACTCAAGTGTAAGGAGGATCCTGAAGGGGCATGTGGTTTTCAGTTTTTGTCCGGCGACTGCATCACGAAGTTTCAGCCTTCCTTCAAGCACTGAACAAAAAGCTTCTTCCTGCCCGCAAATAGTGAACAAAGAAGTTTCGTCCACGGGTGCGATATTAAAATCAACTTTATTATTATGAAAGCCAATCCGGTATTCCCCTTTCTCTGTCTGCAGGGCCAAAATGATGTGGAGTTTTTTGACAAGTTGAAACATATGACCTTTTGACTCCACTTGACCGGCGAAAACTTGTAGTTTTTCTTCCACTCCAATCCCCTCCCCTCCTAGCATAATTCACCATGAAAGCTCCTGAATCCTCTTATATTATTTCGACAACAAATTTCATAGCCCGGGAAATATGTCAGCATTTCCTTGTTTGTATCGGTTGCCTTTTTTGGCAAAACAAAAAGCGGCACAAAGGCCGCGTAATCTCAATAAATGCATTGTTTAAATTTTTCATGCAAAAACGGGACAGAACGAAAGGCATAAACCTTTTCCACCAGCTGCCCTTCTCTCAGTATGATGAGGCATGGCACGCTTTCCACCGCAAATTGTTCTGCGATCTGGGGCAGGAAATTTAAATTCGATTTGCCAGCGGCCATCTCGGGCAATAACTGCTCAACAATGTCCAGCATTTTGGACGCCATCTTGCATGTGCCGCAAAAGGGAGTATAAAAGTAGATCATACCTGTTCCTTTTTCATTTAGAAATTCATTGATTTCTGTTTCTGACCATTCGTTCATTTATAAAACTTCATCCTTTTTCCAAAAACTCGGCATGCACATCTATATTTGCACCGATTAAAACGGTCGCCAGATGTTTCTCAGGGGCGGTTGCAACTTCCCTGTACATTTTATCTATATATAGATGGTTCGCTTCAGGAAATTCTCTCTTAAATTGCTTTCTGAGCTTTTCCCCGGATTCATCTGCATCAACCAGGATATACACATCCTTGCTGCACAGTGTATCAACCAGCTCATCAAGCCTCGAAAGACTGATCGTGCCGTTGGTGCAAATAATTTCTACCGGCTCCTTCAGCACACTTTGCACTTTCCTTTTGTCAGATGAACCCTCGACAATAATGACTTTCTCAATCTCATCCACCATACCTATTACCACC
Organism: Bacillus sp. T33-2; assembly: GCF_002860205.1. Classification (GTDB taxonomy): domain Bacteria; phylum Bacillota; class Bacilli; order Bacillales; family Cytobacillaceae; genus T33-2. The sequence goes on along the minus strand of NZ_PGVB01000034.1, from coordinate 66,910 downwards.
CACTACGACAGAAATCTTTACGTTTTACCATATTAAAAAAATAATAAATTGGTTTGTGCTCTTCACATGCCGATAAATCTATTCTTGCCTGTTTTACAGAATAATGCAAAAAACATGCTTGATAAAAGTAACCGCCGATTATGCATCATACTGCCAGCTTCAAGGTCGCACCTCTATAGTCGAATTTGGTGGTAAAAATGCAAAGCATATATATAAAGAAAACTAGCCGATTGGCGAGCCCCGAAGGGCGAAGACAGAGACGTAGTTGCAAATTATACCTAGTTTCCACCTGCGCCGAGCTTGCTTCTTGCTGCCAATTTATACTTTCCTAACGTATGAAAAAAGCGCCCTGAACGATCAAGGCGCCGGATTGTTAGTCCTCGTTTACCATTTGCTCATATTGCTCAGCGGTCATCAGCTTGTCCGCTTCACTCAAATCAGATGGCTCGATGACAATCATCCATGCTTTTTCATAAGGTGATTCATTTACAAATTCAGGGCTGTCGTTTAAGTCTTCGTTAACCTCAACTACCTTGCCACTGATTGGGGCATACAATTCGGAAACGGTTTTTACAGATTCAACACTTCCAAATGGCTCGTTCGCAGTGATTTCATCGCCTACTTCAGGAAGCTCCACGAAGACAATATCTCCTAATTCCGATTGAGCAAAGTCAGTAATTCCAATCCTGACTTTGTCCCCTTCTGTTTTCACCCATTCATGTTCTTCAGAATAGCGTAATTCTTTTGGTGTATTCATGACAAATTCCTCCACAATTTATAAATTTCGATATAAATATCGATTGTTCACTTACTTGTCATGCCCAGGTTTTTTCGTATTCCTCTTCTTTGAACCCAACTGTCACCTTGTTTCCGTCGGTCAACAGAGGACGTTTTATCAACATCCCGTCGGAGGAAAGAAGGTCAAGCAGTTCTGGCTCGGATGCTGTTTTTACTATTTCTTTTATGCCCAGCTCCCGATATTTTTGGCCGCTTGTGTTAAAGAACTTTTTAATGTCCAGACCGCTGTTTTTATAAAGCTCTTCCAATTCGGAGCGGGAAGGAGGGTTTTCCACAATATGTATTTCTTTGTACTCAATCCCATGGCTATCCAGCCATTTTTTCGCGTTGCGGCATGTTCCGCATTTGGGGTACCAATAAAAAGTCAATGCCATTTTTCCACCATCCAATGTTATCATATCCTAAATATTTTGCTCTTTAAACGGATAGTATCATATTTAAGCTAAATATTTCTAACTTTGAGCGCCTAATTCAGCAAAAAATATATGCTGACTCGACTTCAATGGCGGAAATCTTTTCTATTATGTCATAAGTAACAGCCGGCTAACCAGAAAACATGAATTCCCGTCGTCATTTTTGCTGAAGTGTGATGAAATTGAAATAGGCTCCCCTCTGTTTTTGAAGGGAGCCTGCTGAACACTTGTTAGACAATAAAACGTTCTGCGTCAATCAATTTGTCAGCTGCTTCACGCTTTTTTGCAATCACATTGATTGGTGTGTGGCGCGTAAATTTACGGAGTGCGGAAAACAACATTCTCAATGTGTCGCCTTCTTCAGCAGCAACAAGAGTTTCTTTTGCATCCTGTTCGACTTTATTGAAGGATTCCTGGCAGAATATTTGCGTATAAAGAAGTTTTTGCTGGCTCTTTTCAAGTCCGTTTTTAGCAATCGCTTTTTCTGTGCGCAATACGGCTGATTCCATAGCATAAGCATGTGAAATGATGTCAGCAATATTCACCAATATCTCCTGTTCTTTTTCCAATGCTTTGCCGAATTTCTGGGCGGCGAGGCCAAGTGCCAATAAACCAATCTTCTTGGCGTTGTTTACAAGATGTTTTTCCTGTGCCAGCGGCTCGTCTCCCGGCTCTTCAGGCATGAGCATCATCAGTTCTTCCTGCAGGGCCTGTGCTTTTTGAAACAGTGGCAGTTCGCCCTTCAGTGCTTTACGGACATATGTTCCTGGCACGAGGAGGCGGTTAATTTCATTTGTGCCCTCGAAAATACGGTTTATGCGGGAATCGCGGTAGGCCCGCTCAATTTCATACTCCTGCATGAAGCCGTAGCCCCCGTGGATCTGGACTCCTTCATCAACGACATGATCAAGCGTCTCAGATCCGAAAACTTTATTCAATGAGCATTCAATCGCATACTCGGCAATCGAGTCAGCAACGGCTTTACCATTGTTGATTTCTTCTTCTGTCAGCCTGCTCATTCTGTCTTCAAACAAGCCGACTGTGCGGTATACCGAGCTTTCGGCTGCATAGATCTCAGACGCAAGCGTGGCGAGCTTTTCTTTTGTCAAATTGAACTGGGAAATTGGTGTCTTAAACTGCTGGCGCTGATTGGCGTATTTAACCGTAAGCTCAAACGCCTGCTTCGCTCCTCCGACAGTTCCTACACCAAGCTTATACCGGCCAATGTTTAAAATATTGAATGCGATGACGTGGCCCTTTCCGGCTTCACCCAAAAGGTTTTCCACTGGAACCTGGGCATCTTCAAGGATCAGGGTGCGTGTCGAAGAGCTCTTGATTCCCATCTTCTTTTCTTCTGCACCTGTAGAAACTCCCGGGAACTCACGCTCTACGATAAAGGCACTGAACTGCTCGCCGTCGATTTTCGCATATACGACAAAAACATCTGCAAAGCCGGCATTAGTAATCCATTGTTTCTCACCGTTCAGCAAATAATGAGTTCCTTCAGCATTTAATCTTGCAGTCGTCCGCGCACCGAGGGCGTCGGATCCCGAACCTGGCTCAGTCAGGGCATAGGCTGCAATCTTTTCACCAGTCGCGAGGGAAGGGAGGTATTTTTGCTTTTGCTCTTCATTTCCGAACAGCACAATTGGAAGCGAACCGATCCCGACATGGGCACCATGCGTAATCGAGAAACCGCCTGCTTTTGAGAATTTTTCAGAAATGAGTGCCGAACTTACTTTATCAAGGCTCAGGCCCCCGTATTCTTCAGGCACATCCGCCCCAAGCAGTCCGAGTTCACCTGCTTTTTTCAACAGTTTTACGGATCGGTCGAACTCATGGTTTTCCAGATGCTCGACCTGTGGGAGCACTTCGTTTTCAACAAAATCTTCTGCCGTTTTTGCGATCATTTTTTGCTCATCGGTATAATCTTCAGGTGTAAAAACCTGTTCATATGCTACATCCTCAATTAAGAAGCTTCCGCCTTTTACGAGATTCCCAGTTTGATTCGCCATTCTTTTATTCCTCCTGTCTGATGTAGGGGAGCAAGGCTGCTCCCCCGGTTTAGTTAAATGGTCCAACTCATGTGTTAAAGCAGTTCGAATACTCCGGCAGCACCCATGCCGCCGCCAATGCACATTGTCACGACGCCAAATTGCTCATTGCGGCGCTTCATTTCATGAAGCAGCGTCAAAGTGAGCTTCGCCCCAGTACAGCCAAGCGGATGGCCAAGAGCTATCGCCCCGCCATTTACGTTCACTTTGGCTTCGTCCAGCCCAAGCTCGCGTATGACCTGAAGGGACTGGGATGCAAACGCCTCATTTAATTCAAATAAACCAATGTCAGAAACTTCAAGTCCGGCTAATTTCAGCGCCCGTGGAATCGCTACGATAGGACCGATTCCCATAACCTCGGGCGGCACTCCGCCAAGTGCGAATGACCTGAACTTTGCCATCGGCTGCAGCCCAAGCGACTCCGCTTTTTCACGGTCCATGACCATCACGGCAGCTGCCCCGTCGCTTGTTTGCGATGAGTTCCCCGCGGTGACCGACCCACTGACAGAGAATGCAGGCCGGAGCTTTGCAAGAACCTCATTGCTCGTATCGGCGCGGACACCTTCGTCCTGTGTGAACTGGACTTTCTTTTCTATTAATTTATTATCCTTTCCAACAGACCTTAGAGTGACATCAACCGGAACGATTTCGTCGTCAAATTTGCCCTCCTGGATTGCCTTGGCAGCTCTCTGGTGGCTCCTTACAGCGAAGGTGTCCTGGTCTTCACGGGAAACCCCATAACTCTTGGCAACCTGTTCGGCGGTATGTCCCATGCTCATGTAATATTCCGGGGCTGTTTCAGCAAGTTTCGCATTCGGACGTACCACATGGCCCATCATAGGCACAAGGCTCATCGACTCTGCGCCGCCTGCTATCGCCGTATCTGAATGGCCAAGCATGATCCTTTCGGCCGCATAGGCAATCGCCTGGAGTCCGGATGAACAGTAACGGTTAATCGTGATTGCCGGCACCTCATGCGACAAGCCCGCCAGTGCACCGATATTCCGGGCAAGATTTAACCCCTGCTCTGCTTCAGGCATGGCACAGCCAATAATCAGGTCATCAATATTCCCTTCATAGTTGCCAGCCCGTTTTAGTGTTTCTTTTACTACGAGAGCCCCGAGGTCATCCGGGCGGACGGAAGCCAGGGTACCTTTTTTTGCTTTTCCAACCGGTGTACGTGCTCCGGCAACAATCACAGCTTCTCTCAATCTCAATCCCTCTCTTTCATATTAAGAGTAAAAATATATCAGTCGGAAAATTTACGGTAGTCTGTAATTCATTTTAATTGCGAAGCGGTTTGCCTTTTACCAGCATGTGCTGCATGCGTTGCTGCGACTTCGGTTCGGCCACCAGGCTTAAGAACGCTTCCCGTTCAAGGTCGAGAAGATACTGCTCATCAACCTCGGTACCATACGGGACCTTTCCTCCTGCAATGACATAGGCGAGCTTCTTGGCAATTTTCAAGTCATGCTCGGAAATATATCCTGACAGATGCATCGTTTGTGCCCCCAGCAGAAGCGTTGCATATCCAGTTTCGCCGACTACAGGCACTTTTTTGCGGACAGGGGCTTTATATCCTTTTTCATATAGTGAGAGGACAGCCTGCTTGGCATCATACAGCAGGTGATCCCCGTTCACGCTCACCCCGTCAAACTGATTCAGGAAATTGTTGTCGCGGGCTTCTTCACCGGATGTAGAAACCTTTGCCATCGCAATTGTCTCAAACACTTTGTTCGCAACCTTTTGCAGGTCGAACTCAACACCTTTTGGCAGGCCTTCAAGATGCTTGATATACAGTTCCTTGTTTCCGCCGCCGCCCGGAATGAGCCCGACCCCTACTTCGACAAGACCCATATAGGTTTCCATCGACGCCTGGATATGTGCGGCAGGCAGGGTTACTTCCGCGCCCCCGCCGAGAGTCATTCCGAACGGTGCGACTACTACTGGCTTTGAGCTGTATTTTATTTTCATCGCAGCCTGCTGGAAGTGGCGGACCACCATGTCAAGGTCATAAATATTGTCATCCTGGGCTTCCATCAGGATCATTGCAAGGTTTGCGCCAACACAGAAATTTTTACCCTGGTTGCCGATTACTAGCCCTTTGAAATTTTTTTCTACTTCATCAACAGAGAAATTGATCATTTGTATAATGTCCATGCCGATTGCGTTATTTGGCGAATGGAATTCGAGCAGGGCTACGCCATCGCCAAGGTCGATCAGGCTTGCGCCGCTATTCTTCTTGATAACACCTTTTTGTTTTTTCAAGAGCTTCAGGTTGATTACTTTTGGATTTTCTTCAAGCGGCACGTATCCTCCGTTGTGGTAATACGAAATCTTGCCTGCCTCTTCCTTGTAGAAGGACGTGTTGCCTTTTCCAAGCATTTCTTTCACCCAGGCCGGAACCTCAGTGCCTTCCTCTTCCATTCTCTTCACTGATTTTTCCAGTCCAAGGGCATCCCATGCCTCGAACGGTCCCATTTCCCATCCAAAGCCCCATTTCATCGCGCGGTCAATCGCAACAACATCATCGGCAATCGTCCCCAGCAGCTCCGCCGAATAAACGAGAACCGGGCTAAAAATGTTCCATAGCAACTCACCGGCACGGTCATTTGAAAAAATGAGCGCTTTCATTTTATTTGCTGTGCCTTTTTCCTGCTTGCTCATTTCTGTAGCAGCGGTTTTCAGCTTTTTACGCGGGCCGTATTCAAGTGTATTTGGGTCAAGTTCCAAAATCTCTTTGCCTTGCTTGAGGAAGAACCCCTGCCCCGACTTGCTGCCGAGCCATCCCTTATCCAGCATTTGTTTCATGAAATCAGGTACTTCAAACACTTCTTTTTCCTTGCCTTCCACCTGCTCGTAGACGTTGTTTGCAACATGGGCGAATGTATCAAGCCCGACAACGTCCAGTGTCCTGAATGTTGCGCTTTTAGGCCGTCCTATCAAGGGGCCTGTCACCGAGTCAACCTCACCTACACTGTACCCGCCCTTTAGCATTTCCCTGACGGTAATGAGAAGCCCATAAGTACCGATCCGGTTCGCGATAAAGTTTGGAGTATCCTTAGCTTCGACAACACCTTTTCCAAGCTTGTCTTCACCGATTTTTTTGATGAACGACAGCACATCCGGGTCTGTTTCCCTGGTTGGGACAACTTCAAGCAATTTCAGGTAACGGGGCGGATTAAAGAAGTGTGTGCCGAGAAAATGCTTCCTGAAGTCTTCAGAGCGGCCTTCAGCCATCGCTTCCACTGATATCCCTGACGTGTTGGAGCTGACTATGCTTCCCTGTTTCCGGTGCTTGTCAACGTTTTCAAAAACCCTTTTCTTGATATCAAGATTTTCCACAACGACCTCAATGATCCAGTCAACATCCTTCAGCCGCTCCATGTCATCTTCAAAATTGCCTGCCTCAATCAGGGCAAGATTCTTTTTTGATGTGAGTGGTGCCGGTTTTTGCTTGAGAAGCTTTTGAAGGGCTCCTGCGCTGATCCGGTTCCGGACCTGCTTATCTTCAAGGGTCAAGCCTTTCGATTTTTCGTCTTCCGTTAATTCACGAGGTACAATGTCCAACAACAAGGTTGGTATTCCGATGTTTGCCAGATGTGCAGCTATGCCGGAGCCCATCACGCCGGAGCCTAACACAGCCGCTTTTTGGATTTGTCGGATCAAATCTGTCTCCCCCTTTGACAATTTTTTGAATGAATACTCATTCATTTTTGTGCCAAAAAAATATGTGTTTTGAATGAGCTTTGTTAATTATTACTATAAAATATTTAAAAAATTTGCGCAATAATTAGGTGCGGAAAAATGAAAATTTTTTGAACTTTATAATAGAACTTGAAATACCGGTGAATGGTTAACCTATGCCAAGGAGGTGAAGAAAATGGCAAGGGTCAAGAAAAACCCGTCGAAACGAGGTGTGAGTGCAGCCAGTGTGAAAGGGAACGCCGGCCCCACGGTTGAACGAGACGGCGGAGGCAAAGTGAACAGCCAGAATAACCAGTTTAAAAAGTGAAAACAGACATCTTGCGAAAATCTACAGCAACCGGGTGCCTATCAATAAAAAAACAAGCCAGGCTGCTCGGCTGATACTGACCAGCCTGACTTGTTTATTACTTTTTAAACATTCCTTTTACAACGAACGCAACGTTGGCGGGACGCTCGGCGAGGCGGCGCATGAAGTAGCCATACCAGTCAGTTCCATATGGGACATAGACGCGCATTGTATATCCTTCTTTGACCAGTTCAACCTGCCGTTCAGGCCTGATTCCGTAAAGCATCTGGAATTCGAACTGGGTGTTCGGGATGCCATGTTGTTTAACGAACTGCTTCGTATGATCGATAATGGCATCATCATGGGTTGCCACCGCAGTATAGTTGCCATTCATGAGATGCATTTCGATGATTTTCTTAAAGTTCTCATCCACGTCCTTCTTTTCCGGAAACGCCACTTCAGGCGATTCTTTGTATGCACCTTTCACAAGCCTGAGGTTTGGAGAATAATCATTTAAATCATTGATATCCCCGACTGTCCGATAAAGATAAGCCTGGATTACCGTACCGACATTGTCGTATTCTGCTCTTAGTGTTTTGAAAATATCAATTGTTTTCTGGCAGCGTGAATAATCCTCCATGTCGATTGTAACAAAGACATTATTTTCTTTTGCCGCGTCAAGAATCCTGCGCATGTTCCGCATGACGACTTCCTCGGAAATATCAAGCCCCATTGAGGTCATTTTCAATGATAGCTGGGAATTAAGTTGCTCTCTTCCAATCGCTTTGATCGCGTCGATGGAGTTATCTGCCATCTCGTTTGCTTCTTTTTCGTTATCGACAAACTCTCCGAGATAATCGATTGTGACAACCAGGCCTTTGCTGTTTAAATCCTTGATGACACCTACCGCCTGCCCAATAGTCTCACCGGCTACAAACCTTGCTGCGCCAAAGCGAAGACCGTATTTTTTCGCCATCCTGGTCAAAAATTTATTCTTCGATAAAAAAAGAAAAAAATCCTTCATCAATTTCTCCATAACGGCCCCCCGAAAACGATTACATTCTCTCTGTAAAAAAAATTCATATTTTGATAGAAATCTTAAAATCATTTTATCATTTTTTAAAATTTTTGAATATCATTTTTCTAGTAAAACAATCGAAATTTGTCGAAACCAATGCCCACGCGGGAGCTGTCCACAAAAAAACCCACCCCTAATTGATAGAAATGGTTTTTGCAGTCATTTTCCGGCATCAGAGTTTTTCCGGTTTAATTGATTCAGTTCGCGTACTTCAGCAATTACTTTAACAATCTTTTCCTTGGCATCAGGATATTCCGAGTTCCAGTGCCTGGCAAGCGGGGGCATCGATTTGGCAATGTGATTATAGATAATCCATGCTTTCACCTTATTGACTCTGTCGGGATCAGAATTTCCGACAAGCAATTCTGTGTATTTTTCCAGCAGCCCATCCAGCTGCGCATAAAATTGATTGTCCATTTTTTAACCCTCCTTCATTAATGGCAGGCAAGATCTGGGGCAAGTTTTGCAATACGTTTGTTTCTCGCCGAGCTGATACGAAAAGCAGCATGTCTTCCGGATCCTTACAAATTCTTTGTGTGCCTCAACATAAACTTCCTTGCTATTAAATTTTTTCAGTGGATTGCTGTTGTAATTTCCAAACAGCTTCCCTGGCGCGCTGTTGACAATATAGTCAAAGTCATCCGCAATCTGCGAATCGTCCTTGTCAGCAAGAATCGTCCTGTAGAGCCAAAACATATACACCGCAATATTTTCCCATAAAATAAGCTTTGAAATTTTGGCAGTCTTCGAAAGAGAATCAAGCACGGGCAGGATCGTCTCTTTAAATAGGTGCTCTAATGCCGCATCCCTCCACTTTTCCCGGTCCATGTCCGCAACCGGCTCGGCTTCGAGACTTCCAACGGAATACTCCGGCAGCCACTGTCCTTGATCCTTTCGATGCGTAAGTTCCAGGGTGTCCAGCGTAAAGATAAGCCGCTTGTTCCAAACCGTCATAGCATATAACTGGATTACCGCCACGAAAGCAAAACGCTTGGAAAAAACAGAAGCAGCAACTTTCAGATCTGGTGCCTGAAGCTCACTTTTTATATTTGACAGAAACTTCGCCATATTGCGTTCGCGTAGCAGTAAACCGATGTTGACTGTTGTCCTTTCATCCGGAAGCTGTGCTGAAAAGCGGAACCTCGCGAGTTCATTGGCTTCCTGGGGAGTCAATTTAACGTTCATTGGCTGCGCCTGCCTTCTTGATGATGCATCGCCCTTTACCGTACGGAATGCAAAGCGGTGTGCCGAACAGGGGATCCATCGTGACTTCACAATCCATGCCAAACACATTTTTAACAAGGCTGCAATTTATCACATATTCCGGTTTACCTTGCGCATAAATTTTCTTGTCTTTTATCGCTACGATATTGTGGGCATAGCGGCAGGCAAGATTCAAGTCGTGAAGGACCATCACTATCGTCCTGTTTTCCTTTTCGTTCAATTCGAACAATAAATCCAGAATCTCAATCTGGTGTGCCATATCCAAATATGTTGTCGGCTCATCCAATAATATTATGTCAGTATCCTGGGCAAGTGTCATCGCAATCCATGCCCGCTGGCGCTGGCCGCCGGACAATGAATCAACAGTGCGGTCTGTCAAATCGTGAAGGCCTGTGGCTGTTAAAGCTTTGAAGACTTTTTCTTCATCTTCCTGCGTCCATTGCTTTAGCCAGCTTTGGTATGGATAGCGGCCTTGCTTAATAAGCTGAAGAACGGTCAACCCTTCAGGTGCAGCCGGCGATTGCGGCAGCATGGCCATTTTTCTGGCGACTTCTTTTGTGGGACGCTTGGCAATCACTTCCCCTTCAAGTAAAACCGAGCCTGACCTGGGCTTTAACAACCGCGCCACTGAACGCAGAAGTGTCGATTTGCCGCAGCCATTCCCGCCAATAAATACGGTAATCTCACCTCGTGGAATCTGCAGATTTAATTCATCTATAATAATAGCTTCCCCGTATGATAGCGTCAGCTTATCCGTTTCAATTGCCTGGACCATCGGCGCCGCCCCTTTCTTTTTGTGATTTTATAAGTTTCTCGTCTTAAACAACAAGTATATAAAATATGGTGCCCCTACAGCTGCAGTGAAAACACCTGCCGGAATTTCCAGGGGTGAAAACAACGTCCGTCCTATTAAATCTGCTAGCATGACGATAATCCCGCCAAGAAGTGCCGACACCGGCAAAAGTGCTCCGAATGCTGAGCCGACCAGCCTTCTTGCCATATGGGGTGCCATCAACCCGACAAAGCCGATTCCCCCTGCAAATGCTACGGAGCCGCCAATTAATCCGGTGCTCAGCATCAAAAGGGTAAAACGCTGCTTCTGTACGTGGCCTCCAAGGCCTGTGGCCAGTTCATCACCAAGCTCCTGGATGTTTATATTCCTTGAGTAAATGAATGTGATCGCTATCAAAGCGACAATCCATGGCACGATAACACTTACATTTTGCCATGTTGACCCATACACGCTGCCAATGATCCAAATATTTGCCTGGCTTGTCTGGTAGATGGGCCCCATAATCATCATCAACGTTGTGAGAGCCTTCGTTAAAGTCATCATCCCGATTCCTACAAGGACCAGCCTTATCGGAGAAACTCCATTTTTCCAGGCGAGCAGATAAATTAGAAACGCTACAACGGCCGCGCCGATAAAAGCAGCTACCGGCATCCATTGAATGCTTACTGTCAATGTATGGGTTTCGTCGCTAAAAGCAGCCAAAAAACCAACGACTGCAACAGCGCCCCCTCCTGTGATCCCCAAAATATCTGGTGAAGCTAGCGGATTCCGGACCATCCCCTGCAAAATGCCCCCGGCAACAGCGAGTCCCATTCCAGCCATGAGAGCAACGATAATTCTTGGGAGACGGAAGGTATTGATGACGAGGCGGTCCATTTCAGTCCCACCGCCGAAAAAAACCTTCAATACCTGAATCGGGCTCATTTTCAATTCTCCCAGGCCAGTACTGATGACAAACAGGGACACAGCGCCCAGCAGCAATGCAAAAAAAACGTATAGTGCTTTTATATCGATTAGGTACGAAATTTGCCCTTTAAATAATCGAAAAATCTTAAATTGGCTCATCGTCCATTGAACCCCTTTCTCGCAATGTATATGAAAAATGGGGTTCCTATTATGGCCGTCATGACCCCTACCGGAACTTCCTGGGGCATCAAAACATACCTGGACGCAATATCTGCCGCAAGCAGCAGCATCCCGCCGAGAAGGCCGGCAAACGGGATCAGCCAGCGATGGTCGATGCCCACGATTGAACGTGTCAAATGCGGCACGACAATTCCAATAAACCCAATCGGGCCGGCAACAGCCACAGCTCCTCCGGAAAGCATGATCACAATCATTCCAGTGACTATTTTTAAAAGGACTGTATTTAATCCGAGTCCTTTAGCGACATCTTCCCCCATTGAAAATACATTCAGTTTAGCTGCTGTCAACACCGAGGCAACCCAGCCCACAGCTAAATAAGGCATGACAGCGGTCAGGTTTTCCAGATTCCTTCCCGATACTGAACCCGCAAGCCAAAATAAAACTTGCTCTAAAGCGGCTTCATTTAATACAAGCAGCCCCTGGCTAATTGATGCGAACATTGCTGTCATTGCTGCCCCGGCAAGCGTGAGCTTCATCGGGGTCAAGCCTTCTCTTCCTATGGAACCGATAGCATATACGCTGATTGCAGCGATTGCGGCCCCCAAAAATGATACCCATGTGAACAGCTGAAGATTGCCCACACTGAAAATCGTTACAGCTATGACTACCGCAGCGCCAGCTCCCGCATTCACTCCAAAAATATCAGGAGAGGCCAGCGGATTTTTTGTCAGAGTCTGCATGATGACTCCAGATATGGCAAGGCTTGCACCAACTGCCGCCCCAATCAATGAGCGCGGCAATCGTACCGACTGAACCACTATATGTTCGTTTGAACCATTAAAATTTGTAAAAGCATCAAAGGCCGTCTTCCAGGTAGTATCAGTATAACCGTACACAATGCTTGCGCACATCAACACAAGCAGCAAACCCATTGTGACAAAGAGGCCTGCCCATTTCTGCCCATTACTTTTTAGGAGCATAAGCAAAAACCTTTCCAAACAACTTATTTTTCATATGTTTTTTCAGTATCAGTCTATTTTAACAGAGGGAATCTGTCAATGACTTTGATAATCATTTTCATTTATCCATTTTCCGTGTTCATTAAATCGTCAATGATTATGAAAATCATTTTCAATTACCTGTTGACTGAGCAGCCTATCCGTTTTATGATTAGGTTGTCATTGATAATGATTATCACTAAAACTATTAGGAGGCTACATACCGATGAAAGGATTTAAATTATTTGCGATCATTTCAGCCATTGCTCTCTTTCTTCTAGCTGCCTGTGGAGCCAAATCAGGGCAGAACGCATCCGATACAAGCAACACAGACAAAAAAGCAGGCAATACAAGCTACACCGTCGAACATGCGATGGGTACAACTAAAATAGATAAAACTCCTAAAAAAGTCGTCATTCTCACGAATGAAGGTACAGAAGCACTGCTTGCTCTTGGTGTGAAACCAGTTGGAGCTGTCCAATCATGGCTCGGAGACCCTTGGTACGAACATATTAAGAAGGATATGGAAGATGTCGAAGTCGTCGGGGTCGAGCATGAGGTTAATTTGGAAAAAATCGCAGTGCTGAAGCCTGATCTCATAATAGGAAACAAGCTGCGCCAGGAAGCAGTATATGAACAGTTGAACGCGATTGCCCCGACTGTATTTTCCGAAACATTGAGAGGCGACTGGAAAGAAAACTTTAAACTGTACGCCAAGGCATTAAACATGGAAGATAAAGGCGAGAAAGTATTAAATGATTTTGATGCCCACGTGGAAGATGTAAAACAGAAGCTCGGTGATAAAGTGGATCAGGAGGTTTCTGTTGTCCGTTTCATGGCCGGCAAGTCCCGCATATACTACACTGATTCCTTTTCGGGGATTATTTTCCATCAAATAGGATTTAAGCGTGCAGCACATCAGGAAGAGCTTTTTACTGCAGACAACAAGCTTGGGAAGCTCGCTGTGGAGGTTGGGAAGGAAGTCATCCCTAAAATGGACGGAGACGTCCTGTTCTACTTCACATATGCTCCGCAAGGCGATAAAGAGGCGCTTAATACTGCAAAGGAATGGACCAGCGATCCACTCTGGAAAAACTTAAGTGCTGTTAAAAATGGAAAGGTGCATGAGGTAAGTGATGCTATCTGGAATACTGCAGGAGGTGTACTCGCCGCCAACATCATGCTTGATGACCTGGAGAAGCTCATGCTTGAAAAATAAGCAAAGCTGATAAATCTACCCCCATGATTTTTATAGAATCCTTTTGTCCAAGAATCCGCAGTTTGCGGGTTCTTTTTCTTTTTTTCATAAACCTCCCAAATTCGGTAAACATAAGTCTAAATCATTAATAACGGTGGTACAGCATGATTAAACTTTTCAGAAAAATACAGGAACAAATGAAAAAGGATAAAAAGCAGGATAATAAAAAGAAGCGGGAGAAGCAGGAGTGGGAGAAAACCCTTGTAAAATCCTTTGATTACAAAAAAACTTACTACATAAACCAGAAAAACAATCTCCGCTTTTGTTTTACATTCATGACAACTTTGGTTGATGAAAGCCTCCTTCAGGATAATGCACTTCCCTATTTGCTTGAAGGAGATTTTAAGAAGATCGACGATATAAAAAAACTCGTCCCCATTGCGGATGTGCAGATTTCCGACAACACAGATGATATAGAGCAAAAGTTATTTAATGGCTATGTAATGGTCTCTTTAGAAAATGAATACAAACGTTTCGGTTTCATCGCCGCCCAGAAGGAAGTTGTCAGGTCCGTTACCGCGCCTGAAGTAGAGTTCAGTGTAATCGGGCCGAAGGAAGCCTTTATAGAATCGCTAGACCAAAATATCAACATGGTTCGCAAACGCCTCCCTATCAAGTCACTGGTGGTACAGGATATAACAATCGGAAAGCTGTCGAACACAAAAATAGCTGTGTTTTATGTTGACGGGATTGCCGAAAAGGAAAACGTGAATACGGTCATTCAGAGAATAAAAGATATCGAATTTGATCACATCGTGGACAGCTCTTACATTGTTCAATTAATTTCTGACAACCAGAATTCCCCCTTTCCGCAGCTCCTTGATACTGAAAGGCCCGACAGGGTGTCAGCTGTCCTGGCTGAAGGCAAGGTGGTTGTCATTGTTGATGGCTCACCGCATGCCCTGATCGGCCCGACAACCCTGGTAGAATTTTTCGGGTCATTTGAGGATTATTTATTGAATTGGTTCCTGTCCTCCTTTTTCCGGGTGATCCGCCTGTTTGGGGTCGCATTTTCCATTTTGGTGACACCCGTGTATGTAGCCGTCCTCTCATATCACTATGAATTGATCCCAAAGGATCTGCTGAGCACGTTGATTACATCCAGACGGGCGGTACCTCTCCCGCCGATACTCGAAGCGGTGTTTTTGGAACTGGTCATCGAACTGCTGCGGGAAGCAGGAGCTAGGCTGCCCAGCAAGGTTGGCCAGACGATCGGTATCGTAGGCGGAATCGTGATTGGGACTGCCTCGGTTGAGGCCGGCCTGACAAGTAATGTCCTCTTGATCATTGTCGCGCTTGCTGCACTGGCGTCATTTACGACCCCGATCTATAGAATGGGCAACACCATCAGGCTGATCCGCTTTCCATTTTTATTATTTGCCGAGCTGTGGGGCCTTTTGGGAATAGTCGTCTCTTTTGCTTTTTTAATGACACATTTACTCCGTCTTACTTCTCTTGGACGGCCGTTTTTGCAGCCGCTTTACCCGCCCAGGCCCACAGATATGAGGGATGCGATTATCAGGCTTCCCTTTAACCGGCAGAATAAGCGGCCTCTATTTCTAAGAACCGGAAGCCCGGTCCGTTTTAACAAAAAAACGGCTAATGCCAAAAAAGACATTGATGAATAATCTGTGGAGGTGAGTCTGATTAAGGTTCAGCAGCTATCAATACCTGAAACGAGACAAGTATCTCCTTCGTTGGCCCTTTATTTGGTTGTTTCAATGCAAATCGGGATCGGCGTGCTTGGCTTCCAGCGCCTTATTGCCGAGTCTGCCGGGCACGACGCCTGGATATCAGTATTAGTAGCAGGATTAAGCATCCATATTATTGTCTGGATGATTTATAAAATTTGTGAAACAGTAGACGGCGACCTCGTATCAGCCAATGTTTTCATTCTTGGAAAAAAGCTGGGCAAGATGATAAGCTCGCTATTTATCGTTTATTACATTTGTTTAAGTATAACAGTTCTGAGAAGCTACCTTGAAGTCATTCAGGTATGGATGTTTCCAGAATTAAGTACATTCTGGTTTAGCCTTGTCTTTTTGCTGCTCGTTCTTTACATCCTTTATGGAGGTTTTCGGACTGTTACTGGTGTTGCCTATTTTTGTACGATCCTGCCCAGCTATTTGCTGCTGACTTTTGCGTTCACACTTGAGTTCGCAGAATTCCGCAATTTGCTTCCTATTTTAGATCACCCTTTGACGGATATTTTAAAAAGTACCTACAGGATGTCCCTTACTTATGCTGGCTATGAAATCCTTCTGTTTTGCTACCCGTTTATCAAAGAACCTGATAAATCAAAAAAATGGGCCCATCTCGGCGTTTTCATTACAACTATTGTATATACCACACTTGCAATATTATCATTTGCCTACTATTCAGAGGGCCTGCTTTCAAAGTCGGTCTGGTCAACCCTTGACATGTGGAAAATTGTCACGATGCCATTTGTTGAACGTTTTGAATACATCGGGATCGCAAACTGGAGCCTGGTGATCCTGCCCAACGTTTGTCTTGCGGTTTGGAGCGGCAGCCGGATCGTTAAAAGAATAAGTAATTTTCCGCAAAAAAACGGTATAGTCATTATCACCCTCATTTGCCTGGTTGCAATTAATTTTTTCAATACGAGGCATGAAATTAATATGTTGAATGATTGGACTGGAAAATTGGGCTTCATCTTCACCTTTATTTACATACCTTTATTGTTTATTGCTGTGATGGTTGCAAAGAAGGTGAAGCGCAAATGAAGAAACAGATGTTTGCCTTAATGTCACTGTTTCTACTGTTACTTTCAGGCTGTGTGGAAAAAGAAATCATCGATGACGTCAATATCGAAATGGGATTCGGATATGATAAGGGAAAAGGTCGCATGATTGAAGGGACAGCGATGATCCCGGTGTTTGAGCCGGATAAGAAAATAGGAAACTTCAGCTTTACAGGAAAGTCTACGATCGCCTGGGATGTATTATCCGAGTTGCAGCGAAAATCCTCACAGCCACTGGTAAGAGGCCGGCTGGAGGTGGTAGTTTTCGGGGAAAAGCTTGCCGAAAGGGGCATCTATGACATAGTAGATTCTTTTCAAAGGGATCCAAGCGTTGGTGCAAGGGTTTATTTGACTGTATCGGAAGGGCGTGCGAGAGATATTCTAAGCGGGACATACGGTAACCGTGGAAACGCTGTGTATCTTTCTGATTTGATTGAGCATAACACCGAAAACCGTGACTTGCCGGAAACGAATCTGCACCTGTTTTTATTTGATTATTACCAGGAAGGAAAAGACCCTTATTTGCCAAAGCTGAAGAAAGCAGGAAAAGACTTGTTGGAAATAGAGGGTGTAAGCGTGTTCAAAAAAGACAAGGTGGTTGATATGGTTCCTGAAAAAAAGATGTTCTTTTTCAAGCTCATGGTCGACCGGCACAGCGAGGGCAGCGTTAAAATAGACATAGACAAGGAGCAAGCCGAAATTAGAAGCATTACATCATCAAGTAAAATGAAGCTTGATGAACGAAATCCATACTCGGTGACTATGAACATTAAAATAAATGGGGTCGTACGGGATTACTCCGGCCAGAAGCTGACCCATCGCACCGTTAAAGCAATAGAAAAAACTTTGGAGGAAAAAGTAAATAAAGAATGCACACAGCTTGCGAGGCAATTCCAGGAAAAAGACATCGACCCGGTCGGATTCGGTGAATTCATCAAAAGTAAAACCCGCGGTTTTGATATAAAAAAGTGGGAGAAACAGGACTATAAAAGTTTAAAGGTGAAAATTAATACCGACGTAGTCATTACTGAAACGGGAGTAGTTGAATGAAAATAAGCAAAGGGGCTTCGCCTTCCCTTTGCTTATTTTTATGTTGTCGTTGAAAACATATATTTTTTGTAATGGTAGCGGATGGAGAAGATGAGGCTGATGGCGAGCATATTCCCCATCAAAGAACTCCCTCCATAGCTGATAAACGGAAGCGGAATGCCGGTGATCGGCAGCAATCCGATCGTCATTCCAATGTTTTGGAAAACGTGGAAAGTGATCATACAAATGACACCAACGCAAAGGTAGGTATAATAATCATTTTTAGTTTCCATCCCGATCTTTGTAATCTGGTAAATCAAAAGGAAAAATAAGCTGATCAGGATACTGGCGCCGACAAACCCAAACTCTTCGCCGATGATGCTGAAAATAAAATCGGTATGGCTCTCGGGGAGGTACACCTCCCGGGTGCCGTATCCCTTCCCTGTCGTTTCACCTGAACCAATCGCCAGCAGCGACCTTGTCAGCTGGAACCCTGTCGTACTCTGGTAATTGTACGGGTCAAGCCAGGAATAGATCCGTCCAAACTGATACTCATCCACACCAAAATACTTTTTAAGGAATTCCGGTTTCTTGAGGACAAAGTAAAATACGACCATGATGAGCGAGATGACCGTTCCAAAAATCGGGACAAGAATTTTCCAGGAAATTCCCGAAATAAAGATCATTCCAAGCATGATTGCAATAAACACAAGTGAAGTCCCCAAATCTTGCTGGATTACCAGCATCAGGGGCACCATCGTAACAACACCGATTTTAAGCAAGAGCCAAACATCCGATTGGATTGTCTTGATCTGGTTTTTCTGGTGGTGGTCGAAAATCACCCTCGCGAGGCCTAATATAATAAATACCTTTACAATTTCGGAAGGCTGTATCGATCCAAGGCCAGGAATAACAAACCAGTTTTTTGCCCCGTTTCGCACAGGCGCGATGCTTGAGGGGGCCACAATCAAAAATGCAAGGAGCGCGACGCCAAAACCATATGCGTACCAGGTGAGCTTTTTCAGCTGGTCAGAGTCAAGCCTGATCACTGCTGTGATTATGCCAATGCCAATCGCGTACCAGACAACCTGCATGATCAGGAAGTTGCCGCCATACTGCCCTGTACTCTGAGCACTATAAATGGCAATGCAGCTTGATATGAACAATAAAAACAATACGAAAACCAGCCCATGATCAACTCTTGAGTTGTTTTTTTGGTTTGAAGTCATGGTCATTCCCCTTCTAACTGAAGAACTTTACAATACTTCATTATATTTTTTTCGACAGCAAAGCACAACTTCTTCAGCAAATTGTAAAATTTTACAGAGATAACGACAATTGACTGAAGCGTCAGCATTAAGCATCCAGCTGGGTCCGGGCCTGAAAATAGCGTGAAACCACGTCGTCCCTCATCCATTCTATATTATTGGGCACCTGGGGAATCATATAACCGATAAAAACTGGGGTCGTGACGAACCTGGGCACCACTTTGCAGATGAAATCCCCATCCAGCCAGTAGAAAAACAGGTTGTAGCTGCCGCACCGAAATGGAAAGCCATTTAAGATATAGTGCACGGCGGTTTGGATAAACAGGCAAAATTGCTCTATGTGGGCAAGATCCCGCATCCGTATGTTGAACTCGTAAAAACCAACTTTTGGTCGATCAGACAGGTTGAACGACACTCCATTTGCTTCTTGAATGGTAATTCCGGCAAAGTCGGACGGCTGTATGTTTTCCTTGTAATCTATATCATGCAGCCCCACAATTTGCATATGCGCATGGGCAATCGTGCCGCCCGAAAGCGGACCGTGGTTTTTGAACATGATCACCGATTTAAATTCTGCTGACTTTTCCATGGCCAGCCAGTTTCGCATCGCAAATTGCATAAGCCGTGATAAATGCTCTTTTGAATAGACGGAAAACTCTTCATCACATTTGTCGGTTTCAATCAACACCGTCTGAAAAGCATTTTCAAGGACAGGATACTTGTTTTTCAGCAACAGGAGCGGGCCTTCTTCGTCAATGATGCCGGTCAGCTCATCCCTGGCGCAAAAGGGACAGCATTGGTTTTTGTTTCTTATGCTCTCCGGCTTTTGGACACCAATAGACGTATTGAAAAATAAATGCCTATTTTTCACAATATCCACCTGCTTTATATGAGTTATCCTTTTATTTTATTAGACAAACAACAATTGACGAACTTTTCCCTCATTAAAACCTGACAGCTGTTTGTGTTTGACTGCTTTCCTTAGCCGCTTCAATGATCCTGATTACATCGAGGGACTCTTTCGCTGGCACAGGACCCGGACCGCCAGTGTTGATGGCATTGCAGACTTCGCGATAGAACTGGGAATAATCGCCTGGGATGGCCGGCAGCTTTTGGCTTTCTCCGTCCAGAAACAGCTCACCGTATTGCTGCGGATCGTCTTCACCCCAACGCTCTGTTCCAGGCCTTCCTCCGGATTTCAACGCCTCTTCCTGCGGGTCGATTCCTGATTTTAGGAAACTTCCTTTCGTACCATGAACCTGGAAGCGATGGCCCGGCTGCATGATGATGGAGCCGGAACGAAGGATGGCCCTCAGCCTTCCATAGCCCAGGATAAGGTGGAAATAATCATCGGCAACAGCGTTCTCACGCTGTGCAAATACATCTGCCAAAATAAATTCCGGACGGCCGAACAAATTCAGCGCCTGGTCAATTAAATGGGAGCCAAGATCAAACAGGATCCCTGAACCCGGTTCGTTGCTTTCCCGCCACCTATTTTTCACCTCTGGCCGGAAACGGTCAAAATGTGCCTCATATGTATAAATATCACCTAGAGTATTTTTTTGGATGAGCTGCTTTACCGTCAGAAAATCATTATCCCATCGCCTGTTATGATAAACATTTAATACAAGCTTTTTCTCCTCTGCGAGCTTGATCAATTCTTCGCCTTCTTTTGAATCCACTACAAATGGTTTTTCAACAATCACATGTTTTCCTGCAAGAAGTGAATTCTTAGCTTGTTCATAATGCATAGAATTTGGCGTGGTGATGATAACCAAGTCAATTGCATGGTCGTCCAGAATGGTGTCAATGCTGTCAGTTACCGTTACATGGCCGAGCTGCTGCTTCACTTTTTCCGGATTTGAAGACATGACAGCTGCAATTTCAAACTGCTCTGGCAATGCCTGCAATACAGGGGCATGGAATGTGGCGCCGGAAAATCCAAACCCGATCAATGCCGTATTTATTTTTTTCATGATTGGCCTCCTTGGGACAATTAAATATTCGCCGTATTGTTAGGTTAACAGAAAATCACTCATTTTTCCCGGGTCATGCCAAACACATTCAGCAAATTTGCACTTTTCTTAATTTCTTTACGTGGCCATTACCAGGATAAAACGGACAAATTTTTGTTATGTGACCCGGCCAATTCTCATATTCTGTTAATAATGGAAAAGCTTCCGGAATTAACTTATAATTTTTGAGGCCGATATTTTTCGTGAAGAGAGGACGTTTTGATGCTTACAAAAATAGAAGCGTTTATTTTAGGTTTGATCCAAGGGCTCACAGAGTTTTTGCCAATCAGCAGTACAGGGCATCTTTACCTTGGGAGGAATTTATTCGGGCTTCAGGAAGCAGGGCTGCTTCTTGATACATTGCTTCATGTTGGAACCCTCCTCGCTGTTTTTATATTTTATAAAAATGAATTTATTAAAATCATTAAAAATCCGTTTGGCAAACTGACTTTTCTGTTAATCATGGGTACCATCCCCGCAGTGGTCGTCGGCCTGCTGTTTGAAGATTATATCGATGAAATATCAAAAACAGGCGTAACGGTAGGCTGGGAGTTTTTGATTACCGGTTTGTTTCTATGGTTTGCGGAATCCATTAAAAACGGCCATAAGAAAATGGACGATATAAGCTACAAAGATGCCTTTCTCATCGGAGTGTTCCAGGCAGGAGCAATATTGCCGGCGATTTCCCGGTCGGGGCTGACGATAGTCGCTGCCCTTTGGCGCAGGCTGGATCGTGAAACGGCCGCCTACTTCTCTTTCTTGCTGTCCACTCCTGCGATTTTAGGAGCGATCGTTCTTCAGTCAAAAGATCTGTTCCAAGGAGGCAGTGAAACGATTTCTATGCAGGCCTTAGCGATCGGGATTATCTCTTCAGCGACTTTTGGGTACATAGCGGTGAAATGGATGATCGCTTATTTGAAAAACCACTCATTAAAGCCATTTGCCATATACGTATGGGTGCTCGGGATTGTGGTCCTTTATTTCCAATACACAGGGCAATTTTAATCGAGTATGCTCATTTTGATACTTTTAAATATACAAGGGCGGGCGCATTATTGTGTCTGACCTCTTTTTCTTTGAACTGAAATAATTTATCTTGAATTTTGTGAACATTCTGTGACAATTATTAATGAAACTAAATGAAACTTAACGTTTTGATACAAAAATCACTTTTCTGATTAATAGATTTCTTTATATTTAAATTAGAAGAGTAAAAAGGTGGTGAATTTGTGAATGGTGTAACCTATACACCTGACGAGATTGCCAGGCTGTTTAAAGTCTCAAAACATACAGTGTACGAACTGATTAAGCGGGGAGAATTGCGTGCCTTTAAGGTAGGGAACAAAATGCGGATTGACCAGGACGAAGTCGACAGGTACAAAGGCAGCATGAAAACGTCTCCTTCAAGGGGAGTGACCGGCGCCGCCGGGCATGCCCATTCAATCCAGCTTGCAGGAAGCCACGATTTCCTGGTCGAGCATCTGGTCAAATATACGGCGCTCCAGTCATCCGGGCTCACAATCCACCCTTCTTATATCGGAAGCCTTGAGGGGTTGATGATGCTTTACAGGGGTGCCGCTGATATTGCCGCTGTCCATTTGCTTGATCCGTCCTCACGTGAGTACAACCTGCCGTTCATCAGGCAGCTGTTTGTCCATGAGCGGATCTCAGTAATGAGGCTCGCTTCAAGAGAGCAGGGGTTCATAACCGCAAAAGGGAATCCTAAAAATTTCAGCAGCATCCAGGACTTGACCCGGAAAGACATCATATTTGTAAACCGGCAGAAAGGGGCTGGAACCCGTTTTCTGCTCGATTCGATGCTGGCTAGGGAAGAAATAAATCCCGTGCTGGTAAAAGGCTATGAAAATGAGGAATGGAACCATTTGGCAGCTGGCTCCCACATTAGCAGGGGCACTGCAGATGTGGCCTTTGGAATACGATTTGCCGCCAGCCAGCTGGGTTTGGATTTTATTCCCGTGGCAAGTGAGCAGTTCGACCTTGTTTTCCGCTGGACAGACCACAACACAGAATCCCTCGCACACCTGCTTGACTTGATCCATTTTACAACATTCAAAGACAGTGTCAGCAACCTCGACGGCTACAATGCCGAAGACCTAGGAAAAATCATTCATGAACATCGATAATGGAGGAGTTTATTCATGAAGCTTAAAGCACTACTGACAGCTATTTTGATGCTTATTTTTATCACTGCATGTTCAAATAATGAAGTCCAGAAGTCTGCAGCAAAGGCAGAAAAGGAAGTAAAACGCACTGATTTGATCCTTTCTACCACGACCAGCACCCAGGACAGCGGTTTACTCGATGTCCTCATACCAACGTTTGAGAAAAAACATCCATACAATGTAAAACCAGTCGCAGTCGGAACCGGACAAGCACTCGAGATGGGCACGAGAGGTGAAGCGGATGTCCTGCTTGTCCATGCCCCTGACGCCGAACAAAAAATTGTCGACAGCGGAGACGCCATAAACCGCCAAAAAGTAATGTACAATGACTTCATTCTTGTCGGCCCAGCCGACGACCCGGCGCGAATTAAGGGCCTTAAGGCAAAAGAAGCATTCACAAAAATCTTAAGCTCCCCTTCTCCGTTTGTTTCCCGGGGTGACGATTCCGGAACACATAAAAAAGAGCTTGAACTTTGGAAAGCTGCGGGACTGGACCCATCTAAAAAGCAGTCATATATGGAAACCGGCCAGGGAATGGGCAGCACCCTCCAAGTAGCGGCCGAGAAAAACGGGTATGTTTTGACAGACCGCGCGACATATCTTGCCCAAAAGAAAAATCTTGGCAATGCAGACATTCTGGTCGAAGGTGACGACAGCCTGCTCAACATCTATCATGTCATGCAGGTAAACCCTGATAAACACGATAAGATCAACGCCGACGGTGCGAAAGCGTTCATTGACTTTATGTTGGACAAGGATACAAAAACGACGATCAAGGAGTTTGGAACCGACAAATACGGAGAGCCCCTGTTCTTCCTGTTTGATGAATGACGGAACTGACCCACCGGACCCGCCATCGGCTCACGTACAGGGTATTACTTAATAAAAACAAAAGGCTTGAGTTCATATGGATCTTTTATTGGAAGGATTAAAAAAAGCGATAGAAATGATCATTGCTGGCGACCGCGAAATTTTCGAGATTGCAATGCGGACACTCAAGGTTTCTTTGACCGCTGTCCTGTTCAGCACATTGATTGGAATACCCGCGGGCATGCTGCTCGGGCTGACACGATTTCCCGGCAGGAAGCCGCTGCTTGCGCTCGTCAACATAGCGATGGGGCTGCCTCCTGTTGTCGCAGGGCTATGGATCACCATATTTTTATGGCGGTCCGGCCCGCTTGGCTCGCTGTCACTGCTATATACACCGACAGCGATTGTTCTTGCGCAAATACTTGTATCATTACCGATTATCATCGGTTTGACGAGTGCCGCCTTCCAACAGATCAGCGAAAAAATGATCCTGCAGGTGAAAGCCCTTGGTGCTACCCGTTTGCAGCTTGTCTGGATTTTGTTAAAGGAAACAAGACTGGGAATCCTTGCTGCTGTAATCGCCGGGTTCGGCCGGATAATCGCCGAGGTTGGTGCGGCAATGATGGTCGGCGGCAATATTAGCGGGGAAACCAGGATATTGACGACCACGATCATGATGGAAGTGTCGAAAGGAAATTTCGATGTCGCACTTGCACTGTCATTCATTTTGATGGCGCTCGCGTTTGCAATCACTTTTTTCCTGACTTTTTTACAGCAGAGGAGGCGCAGATCATGACGGCTTTGATCCGGGTTGAAAATATAGAAGTGATGCCCCACGGCAAAAGGATCCTCTCCATTCCCCGCTTTGAGATCAGCGAGGGAGAAATTCTTGGTGTCATGGGTCCTAATGGTGCCGGTAAAAGCACTTTCTTGAAAACTGTTGCGCTGCTCGCGCCACCCGATAGCGGTTCGGTCCTTTACCGGGGAGAACCCGTTTTGGCAGATAAATCGCTCCCCGTCCGAAGGAAATTTGCCGCCTGCCTCCAGCAGCCGCTTCTTCTGGATACGAGTGTTTTCAATAATATCGCTGTGGGCCTTAAGCTCAGGAAGAAACCACGCACTTATATCATTGATAAAGTTTCTTTCTGGCTTGAAAAGTTCAACATAAGCCATCTTGCGAAAAAGCATGCATTCCACTTGTCAGGCGGTGAAGCACAGCGGGTCAACCTGGCCAGGGCCATGGTTCTCGAACCGGAAGTGCTATTTTTGGATGAACCGTTTTCTGCCCTTGATTATCCAACGAAAGCACGGCTAATAAAAGATATTAAAACCATCCTCCATCAGACGAAAACCACAACCGTCTTTATCAGCCATGATTTAATGGAGTTAAAATACTTATGTGACAGGCTGGCAATCCTCATTGACGGGGAAATCAGGCAATCGGGGCCCACCGAAGAAGTGCTGGCCTCCCCCAATCCTGCTTCTGCTGCCTTCATCCGTGAATGGACAAGCTTACTGGTCTGATACTCCCACCCCTAAAGGAGTGGGGTTCTAAGGTACTTTTCACTTACAACAAAGGCTTCCCTAAGTCCGTCAGTGTGGTTCTCTTAGACTTTATTGACCAAACCACCTGACGGTCGTTTAGCGGTCGGTAGGCTCGTATCTGAACCATTTATGATTTATATTAAAATCCCATACTGCTAATCGTTGGTTTAACCAGTTTAAGCCGTTCGATTTCCTTTTCGTGCAAAAGAAGAAAAGAAGCAAAGTTTTCATTTAACGCCTGTTTATCGTACTCTCGTTTATTTATTGTATGTTGCAAGAGGAAAGCTGAGTATAAATCTCGTTGAACCCGTATACCCACGATGATATCCCACCGTTGGTGGATTGTTTTTTTGGTACAACTATCCTCAATATGATTGTATTGACTGGCTTTCAATTCCCACCTATTGACCTCACATAATTTCTTTCCGACATATGCTAATTTTTGTTTTAAAATTCTAAGCAACATGGAAGGTGCTTTATTGCCAATACTTTTACCATATCTCTTTTTACGTTGGAACTTGCCTGTTTTTTCACTGATTTTGGTTTCTTTTGCTCTCTTTGCCAATCCTTTGAAATTCATAGTTTCTACTTTCACTTCATCCCCAAGAGAGAGGATATAATTCGATAATGCTTCATGGTCTTGCTTACGTTTGGCAGTTTGTTTTCGTTGAATTTCCTTATATTGAGCCAATATCTTTAAATAGTTCTTGGAACGAATCCACTTTGCCCGATTGTCTTTCTTGATCGTGCCATCTTCGTTATATTTATTGGGGTTGGTTGCCCTTCGTGAACGGTCAAGTTTTCTAAGCATATTCCGTTTTTCTTTCTCAATTTTGTCAATGGACGGAGCCAATTCCAATAACTTTACTTCTTTCTCTGAACTGATCGCAAGGGTCTGTGTACCAATATCCAATCCAACTTTGCCTTCGTTCACAGGATTCCGGACTTCACCTGTTTCAGCATTATATTTTTGTGGAGGATAGCCCTCCATTACTAACTGAATATAAAATTTAGTTTTGCCCTTTATCTGTTGTCGGATAATACGTACAAATTTAATACGGTCACGTATCATAGCGGTATGAGCGTATCTGTCATTTTTCCTCACGATAACAGGTATCTTCAACCCGTTCCATTCCAATGTCTGATTTGTGTAACGTATCCCACTCATTTTCTTGCCTTCTAAACTATCCATGGTGCCGTGCTTTTTGAATCGGACTTTTTTCGTGCCTGGATTAAAGAGTAATTCCTCTACGGCTCCCCATGCTCGTTTCGCAAGCTTGGAGTTGGTATCCGAGTCTATATGTTTTTTATAGGTTTGGCGACAACGAGTGGCAAATGCATCAATACTATGAAAATTCAACCCGTATTTTTTTCGTAAGTCCGATAGGACTTTCTTCTTTTCAGAGTTGTATGGTTGTTCTTTCCAATGGATAAAAACTGAATCATGTTCCATGACTTTCTTCCGTTTTTGCAACTCTCCAAGATACCGATTATACAATTTCCGAGCGATTTCAAATCTCTTTTCCAAAATAAGTTCCTGAAAGAGTTCCGTCATCAGTTTTAATTGAAGAATGTATGTAGGAGAAGAAGGGTTTTCTTTTGTCATCGTTGTCACCACCTTTCTTTTATGAAACAGTACATATGTTCTATAATTTAAATATATAGTTAGATGCGTACTATGTCAATGTAGAAGGTAAGAAATGAACCTTGGAGAAAATATTCAAAAATACCGCAAACAAAGAAATTTGACACACCAACAATTAGCTGATTACTTAGAAGTCCACATACGAAATATTTCTTTTTATTAAAACGAGGAACGGATACCCCCCTTACAAACCATAATTAAATTAGCAGACTTCTTTGACCTGACATTAGACTAATTAGTAGGAAGGGATAGGTCGAACAAATAGGCAGAGGGATTTACCAACCCCCTGCCTTGTTTGAAGTCGTTTTCCTCCCACCCCTGAAGGAGTGGGCTTCCAACGACTGAAATTCTGTGAACAAATGAAAGGAACCGTGGCTGGCGCGGTTCCTTTGTTGTTGGCTGCGAAATGAAAATGAGAGGCATCACGCAGGTATCTCCGGAAATAAAACCGTAAACACGGTGCCCTTGTCGAGCTCGCTTTTGACAGTAATTTTTCCCTTATGCGCTTCGACAAGCGCCTTTACAATCGAAAGGCCGATGCCTGCTCCCCCGGTCTTCCTTGCCCGTGATTTATCACCCCTGTAAAACCTTTCAAAAATATGAGGAAGATCCTGGGCTGCAATTCCAACTCCTTTATCCTGGACGACGAAACCGGCCATACCTTCTTCTCTTGCAGCAGATATGGTCACCATGCCATGCTCCGGAGTATATTTTAGGGCATTGTTGATAATGTTAGTGAGGATTTGCATCACTTTGTCACGGTCACCTTTAAACAACTGTTTTTCATCTGGAGGAATCACCCTTAAGTCCACTTCTTTCTCCTTAAAAACCGGCACGAGCAGTTCCTGCATGGCAAGCAGAAGTTCACCCGTTTCAAGCTCCGTTTTGTTCAGGCGTATTTGCGGATTCTCGGCGGCCAGCAGTTTTTCCAGCTCGTTCACCAGCCTGACGAGCCGCATCAGCTCGCTGTGGCTTTGCTGCAGGCGGGCTGGTGTCGGCTCCCATATCCCGTCCTGGAATGCTTCTATCTGGCTTCTTAATGTAGCGAGCGGCGTCCGCAGCTCATGGGCAAGGTCACCTATGAATTCCTTCCGCAACCGTTCTTCTTTTTCCAGCGACATAGCCAGGTCATTAAAAGCGATCCCAAGCTGTTTCATTTCCTGGGACATGTCATCCACTGGAACCCGGACATTCTGTTTGTGAACAGCCAGCTCCTGGGCCGCTTCCGACAAACTATTCAGCCCGGCAGTCAGCCATTTTGAAATGAGCATGCTGAATACGAGCGCCAGCATTATCGTAACCACCACTGCGATCAGCAGGTATTGCTTGATGTTTTGGAGAAATATATATTCGCTATCGATAAAACCTTTAGGGTAATACACCTTAAATTTCCCAATCACGCGGTCATCCAGCTTGATTATGTCCATTGATGTGAGCCAGTTGTCTTCTTTGTAGGGGTTGCTTTCCATGCCAATCCCCTCCAAAACTCCCCTGGCGGATGTTGAATCCAGCAGCACGATGTCATCAGCATTATATATTTCATAATAAAGGCTCTCCGTCATCGCCTGCTCATGGAGCAGATCGGAAACCCGTGCACCTGTGAAGGTTCCTCGTTCCTTGTACTCCAGCTTAAGCGCCTTGACGACCTGATCGATCCGTTCAGTCCGGTTCCCGTTTATGTAATGGTTAAAGCTCGCTTCAAAACCCCATTGAAGGCTGAAGCTGACCACAAGGATGCCGGTGAGTGAAACGAGAAGGAAATAAAACAGTATCTTAGAACGCAGCGTTTTTAGCATCCGGAACTCCCCCAAACTTATAGCCCATGCCGAATACGGTCAGGATATATTTTGGATCCCGCGCGTCAGTTTCTATCTTTTTCCGAAGGTTCTTAATATGGGTGTCAATGCTGCGCTCATAGCCTTCGTAAGAAAAGCCGTCTTCCTGGATTTTGTCAAGCAGGTCCATCCGGCTGTAGACCCTGCCCGGGTATTTTGCCATATTTGACAGGAGGCGGTACTCAATAGGCGTGACACTGATTCCATGGCCATTTAAGAGAATCTCTTTCTTCAGCAAATCGATCACCAGTTCCTTACTGTTAAAAGAAAGCTGCCCATCCGCCTGTTCACCCATGCGTGTCCGCCTTAAAATGGCCTGGGTCCTGACAACGACCTCCTTTGGGCTAAATGGCTTGGTCACATAATCATCCGCACCGATCACAATTCCGTTGATGCGTTCATCTTCCCCGGATTTGGCAGTAAGCATCATGATAGGCACATCAGATTCCTTCCTGAGCAGCCTGCACACTTCTTCCCCGGAAATGTCAGGCAGCATCAGATCAAGCACGATGAAATCAGGTTTCACTGAATCTGCTTTTCTTAAAGCATCGAGCCCATTATCCGCGCAAAACACCTGGTAGCCTTCTTTCTGCAAGTAGGCCTCCAGCACTTCGATAATCATCCGCTCATCATCTACGAGCAATATTTTATGGCTCATTCATATCTCCCCTTGCATCTTTCTTCCATAAAAAAATTAATCTTCACAACTTCCACATAACTTCCACATAAGTTCTACATACCTACTTATTATTATAAAGACAAGAATACAACAGGGAGTTGACGAAATAGGAAAAATTAGTGAATCCTGTATCAGCACCTTGATCACTCTGTATCAAAGTTTTATGGAATATAAGTGGTTCGGAAAAACCCTTTCCCGAAAATCGGTACACTTTAAGGACCACCGATTTTCAAACGCTTAGTGCAATGTGGAAAATCCCAATCCAGCAAGTTGCCCTGAGTGATTGCCTTTAAATGTTTTGCAAAACTTCCCTTTTAATTTTATAAATTGGTTTTGAACTTCTCAAAACCTCCCTTATGTGAAGATTGGCCCTTGGCCAGTCTCTTTTTTTTTGGCAGTGCAAAATTTAGCTGAGTATCTAATAAGATAGGAGCTGTCAAACAGCAACTAAAAAAGGGCCAGCCTCATTATTGAGGCTGGCCCTTGTATTAATCAGGTATTCTGATGACAGGAGCAACTGACGGTTCGCCTTCCCGCGCATTGTGATCATCGCTGTAAAAGACGTCTTGCAACTCGTTGTTTGTGTCTCCAGCATCAGTAAGTCCAGTGCTGATCCGCTCACGCAACTCCCGGTCATTCTGGTTACTATTTACATCAATGTTCACTTTCGCATCATCCCGATTTTTCATGCTATCCCTCCTGTTAGCTGGAATTCCTGCTTTTCATTACTTTACCCTTTCGGATGGGTAAAACACTTGTAAACTTTGGAAGGCCGGCTGTAAGGGGTTCTGGGTTACTGGCTACCTTAATACGGATGAAGCCATTCTTACAAAGGTATGGCGCCTGCCCCGCACCACGATCGAATACGCCATGATATTTTCAGGAGTGGCAATGCCTGTTGCCCCGGCATCGCCGATATGGTACAAGTCCGCTCCAGCCATTTTGCTGTTCAAGGCGATCCGTTTGATCGTGTCTTCATCGGCACCTTCCTGGCTGGTACCAGTTGTGAGAATTGCCAAGGCACCTTTTGCATGGACAAGGTCAACGAGCTTGCCGGTTTTCTCGACTGTAAAGCCGGGGACTGTGCCAGGAGAAGGAATCAAAATAATATCGGCGCCTGCTTCTATAAACGTATTCAGTGTTTCTTCTGTCATCATCAAGCTGCCTGTCTCCCCGGCAACCCCGGCTCCATGCATCTTTCCTGCGATGATCAGCCCATCCTCGCCAAAAACACCTCTTGCTTTCGCAATGGCTTTTGCTATCTCCCGATTCGAAACCCCTGTTTTTGGATTCCCGGTTAAACAGACAAAGTCAAAGCCGAGCTCCTTTGCCCGTTTGAGCGACTTTTCGGTTGCGAGCCTTCCTTCAGGCAGAGTTTGCAATATTTCCAATTGGTCGGCCTGCAGGTCTACCGGCTCCAGATTTAAGCCAACTGGACGGCCCAGCATTTTTTTCAGTGTGCGCACAATTTCATCAGTATTCTCTTCATGCAATCCCTCCATTGACGGGTTCAATACGTCGAAAAAGTTTAATAATATCATGTCCGCGCCAAACGCAGCGGCCATTTCCGCATTTGTCACTGCGGGGTAAAGGGGCATAAAACTGCCAATCACTTCAGCAAGGATTGTTCTTCCCTCAGACGCAATGATTGCTTTTTTTAACTCCTGGCCTGTCATTTGCTCAAAATCTGTTGCAGTGCAGTCCAATAACCGTTTCATTGAAAATCCTCCTATGTAGTTTCTATGCTCTCAGTGCCCCCCAGGCTATCGCGGTGTGAAATTCTTTGTGGGGTTGTGTATCAATCGAAATATTACCATATTTAGGCATCGATTCATAGGAACTTTTATATTTAAGACACATGGTTGAGCGTATCGAGCGAAAAATATAGAATTTTCAGAGCAAATTTACGACAAATAATTTTAAGGTTTGATAAAATTTGTAAGAATACAAGAAGGAGGGAAATTCACCATGTTTGATGTAGTTATTATTGGAGCTGGTCCGGCAGGGGCAAGTGCTGCGTTGTTTGCTGCAAAAGCAGGTAAAAAAACGCTGTTGATCGACAACGACAAAAGCATGACAAAACGGGCCTGGATAGAGAACCATTACGGGCTTATGGAAATCTCAGGTCCAGAGCTTATTGACACCGGCAAGAAACAGGCTGAAAAATTCGGGGCTCAAATCATTCAAAATGAAGTGATTAATATCAGCAATTCCAATGATGCGTTTGTTGTTGAGACAACCGATGGTGAATACGAAACAAAGCACGTCATTCTTGCTACTGGCATAGCTGTCGGGCTCGCAGAGAAAATAGGGGTTAAAACAAAAGAAGGTTCAGAACCCCGAATCAAAACTGTGATTGATGCCGACCAAACAGGAAAAACGAACATTGAAGGTGTTTGGGCAGCCGGAACATGTGCAGGGGTGAGTGTACATACAATCATTACTGCAGGTGATGGAGCCAAGGTTGCCATTAACGTGGTCAGCCAATTAAATGGTGAACGCTACGTGGATCACGATGTTTTAAAAACGAATTAATTTAGTCTTATCAAAAGAAGATCACCGTTGGTGCTCTTCTTTTTTTTTAGCTAAAAATAACTATTTTCATTGTTTTAAAATAGTTCATTTTTCCTGTTTATGTAAAAAGTATATCATTTTACGGTATATTCCGACAATTGCTTGCTATAATACCTCATGAGTTTCAAAAATAGAACTATATGAATATATGTGAGTAACAATCTAAATCGAAATTCAATTGGAGGATGGCACATTGAAACGAAGTTTTAGGTTATTCATAGCGCTAATTTCCATTTGCCTGGTTGCTTTTTCCGGCTTTGGTTATTTACATCTGGAAAAGCAGGCACTCTCGTCATCAGAAAAACAAGTGCAGTTAATCAGCAAATCTTTTCCAATTGCCAAAAATCAGCCATCGAAAAAGGAAATGATGGTGAACGAAATCCTGCTCGACGTGCCATTGCTTAATCAAATGGACAGCCCGAGACTTTATAATGGCTGCGAGGTAACCAGTTTGGCAATGATGTTGAATTTTGAGGGGATAAATATCACGAAAAATGAACTTGCCCAAGAGATTAATAGAGTTCCTATGAGGTACAGCAACGGAAATTACGGCAATCCAAATGTTGGCTTTGTCGGCAATATGGAAGATGGGCCGGGCTTGGGAGTATATCATGAGCCCATTTATGCATTGGCCAAGAAATATGTTAATACCGCCGAGAATCTAACCGGGCAGCCATTTGATAATCTCATTAAAAAAGTTGCGAAAGGCTCTCCAGTCTGGATCATCACCACTGTGAACTTTGCACCTGTTGGTGGGTTCAAGACCTGGGATACTCCACAAGGACCCGTCAAAGTAACCTATAATATGCACAGTGTCGTAGTGACCGGATTTGATGATGAAAATATTTACATAAATGACCCCTACGGAAGCAAAAACAAAAAAGTGGACAGAGCTAATTTTGTTAAAGCGTGGGAGCAGATGGGCGGACAGGCGATTGTGCTGTGATTGATTCAGGGACGGCGTCTCCACTGCTTGTTTAACAAATATTTTATAATAAAAATTAGGAAACAAAGTACATTTGTTAAAGCACATGAATATGCTGCCTATGTAATAAAGGAGGTATAGTTCATGTATAATGAAAATACGAATGAGATGCCACAAGGCAATCAAGAGGAATTTGACGCAAGAAATGCCCAGGGCTTGTGCCAAAGGTATATGAATTACCATGTCATTGGGCAAATGAGAGACGGGACAAGAATGGAAGGAATCATCGAGGATGCTGACGATCAAAACGTAACAATGTTGGTGCCCGAGGAAGTGGAAGAACAGCAGGATACAAGGCAATTTGGCGGATATGGCGGGTTTGATGGATATGGCGGAGGGTATAGAAGAAGATTCCGTCGCTTCCGGCGCCGTCGTTTCCCTTATTTTGCCTTTGCATTCCCATTTATTGTTCCTTATCCTTATTACTACCCATATCCTTACTATTAACGAACACTTTTGGGGCAGCTTCCGGGAAGCTGCCCCTTTTTTGGCGTTTGGAAAAGCACAATCAAATTTTTTGAACATGCCAACCGTTGGTCAACCCTCGATAGCAGGATGTCACATCAATCCACTCTTCTGATTTTACATTATATTATTTTTGGATAAGAAAAAAAATTATTGGAACCATAATTTAATGGAGGTGCAGTATGAAAAAAATAATGATTATAGGGATTTTGATTGTTGGATTCGCATTCCCGCCGAAGGGCACCCTCGCCAATCAGGAAACCAATTGCAAAGTGCTCGAACAGATTTTTGCAACAGATGTGGAAGCTGAGAATGGTGTTTGTAAACTGGAAATTACCCGTGAAAATCTCCACGTAACACATATGGGCAAAAAACTATCACCCGAAACGATGGAACTGGTGTTTCATATTTCCTTTGAAAATGTTGATGGCCAAACCGCAGTGATAGGAGAAATGGCTCTACTGGAAAATGAAATCAACCCTGTTATAGATGAATTCCGCAAAGGGAATATAGACGTGTCAGCTATACATAATCATATGATCCATGAGCAGCCACGAATAATGTATCTCCATTTCCAGGGAACGGGCGATTTGACCCAGCAGGCACACACAATCAAAAATGCGATTGGGAAGACACGGCTTAACTAATTTCTACACTGCAGAGCTAAAAATTTAACAGGCATATTTAAAAACGACAGCCGTCCATTCACTGTCGTTTTTTAATTAAAGGGTTCTCCTTGCCTTCATACATACCCGGGTTATTGTTGTGGGCCAATGTGTTTCCCTGCCAATTTACGATATATCGTGTTATGTTATGCATATAATGATTATCATCAATCAAATACCAAGATCATGTGAAAGAAGTTGAAAATGTATGTTGGAAGAATGGCAAACAGCAGTTGAGGCATTGTCCCAGATTGAGATTAAAGCAAATCCTGATAATGAACCAGTAACCATCAATGGTAGCCCGGATGGTTTATGCTGCGTCGGTATCGGTACTGATGCTGCCGTTTTCCGGCATATCCATGCTCCGAACTACGCGTTCAAAGTGTATGCGGATGAACGTATTTCTAAAAAAGACATTGAGCGGGACGTATATGAACGGTTAGGAACTTCCCCCTATTTTTCAAAATTGCTGGGAGCCGGCGAACGATACCTTGTATTGAGCTTCGAACAAGGCACCACTCTGTATGACTGCCTATTACAGGGCATTCATATACCAAAGCAAGTGATCCAGGATGTAGAAGACGCGCGTGACTTCGTTCGGGAACGGGGCCTTAATCCAAGAGATATTCATTTAAAAAACATTCTGCTGCAAAATGGGAGAGCAAAGATCATCGATGTTTCGGAATATATAAAACCAGGTAACGATTACCGTTGGGAGCATTTAAAAAAAGGATATGAAGAGTATTATCATCTTATCGATGGAAGGCCTATCCCCTTTTGGCTGATGGAAGCCATCAGAAAGTGGTATAACCAGACAAATGGCAAGTTCTTTTCCTTTGAGGATTTTATGAAAAAAGTAATAAAGCTTTCGATGTTTTGGAGACTATGACATACATTAAGTCTTTTTTGCACTTAGGTTCAGTTGTATTAAATTGTTCTCCCAAATTTCAATCCAGCGGCCATCAGGATCAGCAATCCATATAAATGTGCCGTATTCACTCTGCTCAGGCTCCTTTAGTAGCGGAACACCGATTTTTTTAAAATGCTGCAAGCATTCGTCCATGCTGTCCACTTGAAAATTCAGCATGACTGACTGCTCTGGCGGAAAATAGCGGTCCTCCTCGGTAAACAGGGAGAAAGTCGTTTCGTTGCCAGGTTCAGGCCTGATGACTGTCCCATTCCAATCATTCTCCATTGAAATGCCGAAAACTTCTTTGTACCATTTTTTCAAAGCTTTCACATCTCTTGTTCTCCAGAAGACGCCCCCAAAACCTTTAATTTTCACTCTATCATCTCCAGCTTAAAGTAATTTCTGCTTTCTATGACAGCTATGAGCTGCTTTTTTGCAGCTCACCCTGAAATGGTCATAGTAGGTGGTTTTTCATCTTTTTGAACTGTCATGTGCTTATTGTACCAGCGCTTTCCATGCCAGCGTTGATATGTCCACGATAGTGCCGGCAATGGCCCCCGCCTGTGCAGCCAGAAGGAATCCGGTATTTCAAATTTTGGTGTGATCTTACCTGCCGCCACATCCGCGATCACCACGCCTGGACCCTCATGCCTGTCACGGCTGGCCAACACCTTCC
This sequence comes from Bacillus sp. T33-2, assembly GCF_002860205.1. GTDB lineage: Bacteria > Bacillota > Bacilli > Bacillales > Cytobacillaceae > T33-2. The sequence goes on along the minus strand of NZ_PGVB01000034.1, from coordinate 31,169 downwards.
CCTCAGCATCTACTATCATGGCACCAGCTTCATAATACCCTTTATATTTCAGCGGAAGCCAAGGCATTGAACACTCGATCGGGCCGCAATGGGAGGCATGTACGACAGGGGCACCTACAAAAGCTGCGAATGACCGGACGGACTCAAATGCTGTGCGGGAATTGTCCAATTCCCACTTATTAGTGACCGGTTTAGGATGCCATGATGGAACACTCCACCAACAGCTTCCTCCAACGACTATATCAACCCTCCCACGCAGTCTTATTGCAGTTTGAGACCTCATGAATTCCCAGCAAAGTGCAGATCCAGCAGAGATGCCAGAAACGTTGATGATACCATCATCATTACCGCCTACATAAAAACAGTTCTCCCACATTGTTGGTATATCTTTGTCATGCCGTCCCAAAATACCTTCCGGTGAAACGAGAAAAAATGAGTTGCGAACATGTCCATCGTCGTCCCGGCACAGGAATGAGCCCCCAACAACCGCACTGTGCCTCTTTGCAAGACTGGCAAGAAGCTTCATGGCCTCCCCATTCGGAGGCAATGGCGTGTCGGCGATCTGTTCGTCGAATGCCATGCCTGTTGTGAAAAACTCTGGAAGGATGATCCACTTTGCACCTTTTTCCGCTGCTGCATTGGCGAGTTTCTCACATGATCGTAAATTGGCAGCCACATCCCCCACGACTGGCTGCAGCTGGATAGCTGCCATTTTAACCTTAGCAAGGCTTCTTTCGTTCAAATTGTACCTCTCCTTCATTTCTGACTTTTCTAAAAATTATACATGCAAAATGAGAGAAGTGGAAATGAAAAGCAGAGTTTCTGGAAACATAGTGAGATTTTCGCATAGACCTGCTTAAAAAACGCGGACGATATACTGTCAGGACAAATTCGCTGGAAACGAACAACAAACCACCCGGGTCGAAAAGCAGAAAAATCTTTTCGATCAGGTGGTTTGTATGAATATTATTCCACTATGTTCGCGGTTCTTGTTGAATGCCTGAAAGATGAGGATTTATGATTGTTTTGAAATCCCACTAACTCCTTGCAGTTTGGTCTCTACTGGGTTGTGCCGCCGTAAAGAACGCTTTGCGGGGTGCCAGTAGCGACCGTCGGGTCCATCGCGTTTCCGGCCTGGTTCATAAAATTTTGCCCATATCCTGCATTTTGGCCTGGTTGGGAAAAATATTGGGCTGTTAACTGATCGCCTGCAGGCTGGTATCTATGCAGGAATGACTTCGCCGTATGGCTTTCCATTTTAGGCACCTGATAGGCACCCTGCCCGTTCATGAACAGGAATACTTCATAAGCCTGGTTGGCACAATTTGCCGCGCTGTTCAAGAGCAGTCTGCGAAGGTTAGGATCTGCACATTCCAGGGTAGCCCACATGCCATTTCTTGCTGCATTTTTATGGCAAAGCAGCATTGCCGAGGCGATTTCCATATCATTTAGTGTTGCATTGGCCTCAGGTGCAAACTGCGGAGGGTTTTGCAAGCCATATTGAATCTGCTGCGGACTGATCTCCCTTATATTTGTATTTGGCGGCACAGGTGAAAAACGGTTGTAATCATGCGTATATGCGACGAGTTCATTATAGGACACAATCTCCTCCTGTTGATGTCGCACGATCATCTCCAGCAATTGCGGGTTTTGCGTTTGTGCTGCGTAAAGATTGAAATGATTTAACATATTCACTTTTTCCATCAAAATTTCATGTACTTCCATCGTTTCATGTGCGCCGTACGGCATGAGAATCTCTCCTTTGATTGTTTTTCACGTCAAAGAATACTGTCTCCCCACACCGTGCTGATTATGCATTTTTCCAATGTTTTCAGAGGAAAAAAGTAATCATTTTATGTGTGGCCTTGTCTGATTACTTGAGATAGCTGAAATAACTAAAAAGAAGGTGGGATTTTTACATCCCGCCTTCCGGTATATACCATTAATCTTCAATATCCTGGTCTTGGTCTTGATCCTGGTCTTGATCCTGGTCCTGCTCCGAATCCTGGAACTGGTCGGCATTCGCCCGGGCGCGTACTCTTGCCCTAGAATCAGATTCTGAATCGGATTCAACATCAATTTGAATGTCAACCTTGGAATTTCCGCTGTCTTTTATTTTGGCAAAGTTATTATTTTTATTGCGGTTTTTTAATTCATTGTCGTTTTCATTGTCATTGTTATTATGATTGTCAGTGTTGACATCAACTTGATTGTCAAAGTTCACATCGGATCTTGAATTGTTATCAGAGCCGTTTCCATTTGATCTGCCCATCTGTCTCCCCCCTTCCATCCGTAATAATAACTTATTCACAATCGTGAAGGGCTGTATAGACTAAGGTACAACATTGACATGCACAATTTTTCACTCAAGCCTCTGCGGCAGTTTTTGTATGATATTTACCCGATAGCAAAAAAAACAACCCAGACATCATTCTCTGTCACAGTGACTGATTACTTTAGTTTGAATATCAGGATTCCGATAATCATGACCGCTATTCCAACTGCTTTGTTGGCAGTAAACATGATTTTTTCGGTTCCGAACAGGCCGAGTGAATCGATTACTAAAGCCATGATCAATTGGGATACAAGCATGATCGAAACGGAATATGCCGGCCCAAGCCCGGCAATGCCTCTCATGACACTATAAACAATGACCGCTCCAAAAACCCCTCCTAGCAGATAAACTTTATTGACCTCACTGATCCTGCTTATACTGCCGTCCCTGATGATCAAAAATAATATAAAAGATGCCATAAACCCAATCCCATGCACCAATGTGTTTGTCTGCCACAGGCCGAGCTTTTCACTCACCCTCGTATTAAAGATAGATTGCAAGCTTATCAAAATTCCGGCAAGCAATGAAAAAAGAACTCCCTGCAAAAAATTCTCCTCCTGACTCTATTCATATATATTCCCAATTGCCAACTCCTGAAATTTATCTAAAACCTTTTGTGAAGGCCTTTTCTGTTTCGTTCGATAATGGAAACTGTGAACATAACTTTTTTATTACCCTGTTTAAATGTCTGTAACTGGTGCCCAGTAAGTCTGCACTCACCTTTATTTACTTTGTACAATCGCATCTGTTTCTGAAATTCGTTATTAAACAAGATGTCTAAATTGTGTTCTTTCAAATATAATTTTAATAGTTTTCGATCGTGTATTTCTGTCACAGAATACCCCCTCGTATATATTAAAGAACATTTCTGCACACAAAAAAAGGACATATGTCCTTTTTTTCATATTATTTCGACGTATTCAAAGAACCTTTTAAGACTCGATCAAGCAATACAGCGATTGGTACTATTTGACTTGGACAACAATGTTGAATGGAAAATAATAAGTTGAATATTTTTTAAGTTTGTCATTATAATAATCTTAAAGCACCTACTCCATTCTTTTGGACTTTATTTTTCTATTAAAATTTAACAAGAAAGACATTGAAAGGGGGAAGTATGTTTATGATGAAGTATCTACAAAGAATTGGCCGTTCATTAATGTTACCAGTAGCAGTATTGCCGGCCGCAGCAATTTTGATGGGGATTGGTTATTGGATAGACCCAACAGGATGGGGAGCGGAGAGCCCGGTAGCTGCATTCTTAATTAAGGCTGGCTCTTCCATTATTGACAATATTCCAATCTTATTCGCAGTAGGTGTTGCACTAGGTATGGCCAAGGCAAAAGATGGTTCTGCCGCTCTCAGCGGATTGGTTGCCTACCTGGTAGTGACTACCTTGCTTTCCACAGGATCTGTGGCGTTGCTTGAAGGTGTTGACCCTGAGAAAGTAGACCCGGCTTTTGCGAAAATAGGTAATGCCTTTGTCGGAATTCTATCAGGGCTGGTGGCTGCAAACATGTATAACCGTTTTAGCCATGTGAAGCTGCCAGATGCATTGGCCTTCTTCAGTGGTAAACGCCTGGTTCCAATTATGACAGCGGTTACAATGATTGTGGTTTCAGCAATATTATTCTTTGTATGGCCAGTCATCTATACAGGATTAGTCTCTTTTGGTGAGGGTATTGCTAAATTAGGTGCAGCTGGCGCAGGACTATATGGGTTCTTCAATCGGCTTTTAATCCCAACAGGTTTGCACCATGCATTAAACTCCGTGTTCTGGTTTGATGTAGCTGGAATCAATGATATCGGTAATTTCTGGTCCGGAAAAGGTGAAAAAGGCGTTACAGGCATGTATCAGGCCGGATTCTTCCCTGTCATGATGTTTGGATTGCCAGCCGCGGGACTTGCGATGTACCATACTGCAAAAACGAAGAAGAAAAAGCAAGTTGCATCCTTGATGCTGGCAGCCGGCTTCGCTGCTTTCTTTACTGGGGTAACAGAGCCGATTGAATTTGCTTTCATGTTTGTTGCTCCGGCACTTTATTTCGTGCATGCAGTACTTACAGGTATTTCATTAGCTATCGCGGCAACTTTCAACTGGACTGCAGGGTTTGGTTTTAGCGCGGGATTTGTAGACTTTGTCCTAAGTTCACGACTCCCACTGGCTAACCAACCATATATGCTGCTGCTTCAAGGGCTGGTTTTTGCTGTAATCTACTACTTCTTATTCCGCTTCTTGATCACTAAATTCAACATCCAAACTCCTGGGCGGGAAGATGATGCGGATGAAGATGTAGTTGGAGACGCAGTAACAGGGGAAAATAAATTTTCGGCAATGGCTGCAACTATTTATGAAGGTTTAGGTGGAGATGCCAATGTCACATCCATTGACAACTGCGTAACACGCTTAAGAGTAGAAGTCAAAGACATGGATGCTGTCGACCAGAAAAAGATCAAATCCACTGGTGTACCGGGAATCAATGTTGTCGGGCAACACAGTATTCAAGTTATTGTAGGAACAAACGTACAATTTGTGGCTGATGAAATTGAGAAAATCCGCAAGTAATTAGTATTAGTTTCTTAGTTTGTTTGGGTAGGTGCCTTTAATCTGAGAAACTGAAGATTTGTATGCCTTCTCTATATTTGCCAAATAAAACAAGGAAGAGCCTAATTCGTTCAAGAATTAAGCTCTTTTTTTGATCTGAACTCCATCTCTAGAAAAATGATTTTATGATCTCCTGACGATATCCACAGTTTTTACAGTGGTATTCTATTTCCAGGGCGTCTTCGGTCACTACATGCAATGTTTCTTTTTTACAGTTTTCACAATATCTAGTTTCCCTTATTTCCTTCATAGGTCACCACTTTCTTTCGAATGCCATCTATGACTGTTTTAACCAACAGGGATGAATTTAAAACATGAAAGAGCGGGCGTTCAGTTCAATTCAAGAGCCTGTCGAGCGATAATGCCTGACACCAAATCGCCATATGCATCAACCGTGTATATTCACGATAAAAAAGAGCTTTGGCAGCTTCGCGCAACCCGGTTGAACGTTTGGCAATCTTGAAGGATGTGCTTTAGCCTTCAATTGATATCATTCATCCATTTCCCCTCCCCTTAATTTTTCTGGCAGAAAAAAGATAATATCACCAAAAATATCTTGAGACAATAAATATTCTGATTTTTCTGTTTAATTCTATATATAGGCAGTGTATTAGACGCTGGGAGATACAATAACTTACTGTTGCTGGGCATGTCCCCCCGTCCAATTAACGCTTTAATATTGTGAGGGCACCCCCACTCAATTAACGCGGTAATGTGTAGAATTCGAGTGTATTTTTATATAAACGGTCATAAACTTCTGCTTCTGTGAGGTTTTTTATGTGGGCGATGGTTTTGATGGATGAGTGAATCATATTTGGATGGGTGTTGTCGCCTTCAAATGGCCCTTCGAATGGCCATGGACCGTCTGTTTCGACCATTATCTGGCCAAGCGGGTAATCAAGCACAATCGACTGGATTTCCTGTTCATAGACGATATCAGGCGTGACGGAAATATAATAGCCATTCTCCGCCATCCTCTGTAACGTTCTTGCTTCGCCTTTAAACCAGTGAAAATGAGCCTTGGTGATGGAATGCTTTTCAAGAAGGCTGCATACGAGCGGAGCATCATCATGCACAGCATGGAGGATGATTGGCTTACGCCACCGTTTGGCATGGGTAATGAACGTTTCCAGCAACTCAACATATCCATGCAACGGAAATTCTCCCCGCTTCCATTCCTTCCTTGTATAGAACGGGAGGCCTACCTCCCCGACCGCAACCATGGAATGCTGATGGGCGTGCATCCATTCCAGCAAATCGGATAGATTGCGGTCAGTTGGCAATACCTGTTCCGGATGATAGCCAAACGCCGGAAATATCCTGCCATCTCTTTGTGAAAGTTCCAGATTGCGTTTGCACGATTCCAGCTGCATGCTTACCGATATCACCCCGGAAATAGCACCATCCGGAAAAAACTTTTCGATTTCTTCATCAGCATATTGATCAAGATGGATATGGGCATCTATTATCTTTTTTTCCATTAAGCCTCTCCACCCTTTAACGCGTAATATACAGTCCGTTTCCACTGTAGAAATGATTCCTCAAGCAATAAGTGTTCCCTCCTTGGCCGTGGAAATGGGACACGAAACTCTGCTGCTATACTTGCCGGTTTGTCCGATAATACAACGATCCGGTCAGCCAAAAATAAAGCCTCTTCGATATTATGTGTAATAAAGAGAATTGTTTTTCGGTGCGTCTCCCATATGGACAAAAGCCATTTTTGCATGTCCAGCCGGGTGAATTCGTCCAGGGCCGAAAATGGTTCATCAAGAAGCATGACCGTTTGCGGGCTGAGCAAGGCACGGATAAATGCCGTTCTTTGCTTCATCCCTCCGGAAAGCTGATGAGGATACGCTTTCTCATATTCACCCAAGCCTGCCGTCACCAGCATTTGTTTTGCGGCATGTTTATCGGCTTTACCTTGTAATTCCTGGCCAAGCAGCACATTTTGCAAAACAGTTCTCCATGGGAATAGGGCTGAAGTTTGGGGCATATAACTGATGAATCCCTGTTTTCCATTGATATTCCTGCCATCCAGGTGAATTTCTCCTTCATCCGGAGACAATATACCCCCGACAAGACTGAACAGAGTGCTCTTGCCGCTGCCGGATGGGCCGAGGATTGCGGTAAATTCACCCTCACTAACCTCCAGGTTTATGTCATGGAGTATTTTGTTTGTTCCAAAGTTCATGCTGACATTTTTCAAAGCAAGCTTGGTCATTTGATCCTATCCCCCTTCCTCTTCCAGCCTGCAAGCTGATGTTCCGTCCAGGCGATTCCACCAAAAAACAATATGCTTATCGCGATAATCGCAAAAATCGCTACAAAAACCCTGTCAGTCCGGAAAGAAAATGAAGCGAGGGTCATGTACACACCGATTCCCTGTTTTGCACCGAGCCACTCGGAGATCACCGCACCCATCACACTGTACGTTGCAGAGATTTTCAGGCCGGAAAAAATCGAAGGAAGGGCATGTGGCAATTCCAGCTTTCGAAAGACTTGGCCATCAGTGGCGCCGGCCATTTTCATATAATGCTTTAATTCCGCTGGTGTTTGCTTAAAACCGTCCAGGGCAGCGACTGTAATCGGGAAAAAACAGACAAGTGTGATGACGATCATTTTCGGCAAAATTCCAAACCCGAACCAGATGACTAAAAGTGGTGCCAGCACAATAACAGGCACATTTTGCGAAAGGATCAATAATGGATATACTGATTCTCTTACAAAAGGCAGAAGATGCAATACAACGGCAAAACCGATCCCAATTGCCGAGCCGATCAGAAACCCAACTAACGCAAGCTTGACAGTAGATATCAAATGTGTTTGAAAACCGGCCCAGCCATTCAATCCCTCGGTGAAAATGACTGAAGGTGCCGGTAGAAGCCAACCAGGTACTTCAGCTTTTTTTACGGACACTTCCCATATAATTAATAAAAGGAGGAGAACGAAAAACGGTCTCCACCCTTTTAGTTTCATTCGTTTCATTAGCGGTATTTCTCCGTCAATTCATTCATTGTAATACCATCGGGCTGATATAGAATCTTTACCTGTGATATGACATTGCTGCTTCCGACTTCAATCATCCGCGCATTCATTTCAGCTATGATAGACAGCAGCAGCCCAAGGTCACCTTCCATCGTCGTTTCAAGAGGATGGACTTCGTATTTTACTCCGGAATCCTCGATTACCTTGATGGCTTCATCAACGTACGGAATGACACTTTCCCCATTTTTTGTTTTTGGTATGATTTGAATGCTAACGAGTGCGTCGGCCATTTTTCTCCTCCTTATTGAAAATCATTCCTGAATGGTCTTTATTCCGGCAAAAATTCATTTGTAAAAGCTTTTTCCGCATCCAGCTCTTTTTCTAGCAGTTTATTTTCATACATCCAGCCAGCATAATTTTCCCATACCTCGAGTTTTTGTTCACCCCAGCGCTTTGCGTCGTCCTGGTAACGGGATGCAAGCCATTCCTGGCTCTTCTTCACAAGGTCCTCATCAAGGTCCGGTGCTGCTTTTATTAAAATATCCGCAGCTTCTTCCGGGCTGTTGATCGCAAACTGGTACCCTTCTGAAGCCGCCTTCACAAATGCCTTAACCGTTTTAGGGTCATTTTTAATCATGTCCTCGTTTGTAGACAGGACCGGCGTGTAGTAATCCAGTTTTTCGGTATAGTCGGTTAAATAAACCATATTAAGTTTCTCGCCGCGCAGCTCTGCTTCGATTCCAGTCCAGCCGTAATATATCCAGGCAAAATCAATCTCACGTTTTACGGCAGTGAAGAAATCAGTGTCGCCCATGTTCACTATGTTTACTTTTTCGACATCCGCACTTTCTAGCTTCATTAATGAAGAAATGACAGACTTCTCAACTGGGGAACCCCAGCCCCCATATGTTTTCCCTTCGAAATCCTTCGGTGCTTTAATATTTTTTGCAACAGGAGAGGCAAAACCGGAAGTATTGTGCTGTATCACTGCTGCAATCGACACTAGCGGCACCCCCTGGACGCGAGCCAGCGTAACTCCTTCCTGATAGCTCACCCCAAACTGTGCTTTCCCGGCAGCCACAAGCTGGTCGGCTCCGGCCTCACCAGGCATGATGATTTCTACATCAAGCCCTTCTTTTTCAAAATAGCCCTTCTCCTTTGCCACATATAACCCAGTGTGGTTTGTGTTCGGTGTCCAATCAAGAACAACGGACACCTTTTTCAACTTCTTCTCATCTTCGTTTTCGGAACCTGCCTCATTGGTGGCACATCCTGTGATTAGAAGCATTGCCATAAGTAGCATAATCCATTTTTTCATACGGCCTTCTCCCCTTAATCTATGTATTGGTGTTGCTTGCCTGGCCGCTCCCCGGGGCATTAAAAAAGCGCCCGGACCATACCCGGGCGCATAATAACAAACATACAAGTTTGTAAGTATGTTCCCTTCGCTGGTATTAGCCAGAATCAGGTTCAAAGGGTCAGTTCTATCGGAACTATCTCAACCGGCAACACCGGTCCCCCTACATATTTCTCAATATTCAGTTTTGCAGCTGCATTTTCATTATAACAAATACTGTTTTTTTTGCCAGAAAAAAATTCACCTTGAGTGTCTGGACGTTTCCCAATATTATAATGATGCCAGAAACCGTTTCTTTTCTTTGAAATAGGCCCATTCCTTAAATCCGATTTCTTTAAGCTTTTTCTTTACGAGGTCAAAATCATCGCCAACCCGGTCAGGGTCATGGGCATCAGAACCAAAGGTGGCGGTCACCCCAAAATGGAGGGCCCTTTCAAGGATGTCATCAGCCGGATACCAGCCGCCGCTGTATTTCGTTTTTCCTGATGTATTTACTTCGATGGCAATATCATATTCAGCAATGACTTTTAATGTCTTCTCGATTGCTTCGGTCTGAATTTCAGAAAATGCTGGGTAAAACCCTTTCATCGCATCAATATGGCCAAGAATCTGGAACATGCCGCTCCGGGCGGATTGCTCGATCAAGTCGTAATACGTTTCCTTTGTCTGCCGTTTTTGTCGTGCGGTCAAGCCTTCCCAGCGGTCCTTTTTAAAAATATTGATCCCGTCCACGTGATGGACGGAGCCAATGATGTAATCAAAAGGATATTGGTCGAAACACTGCTGATAAACCTGGACATGCTCTGGGAAAAAGTCGGACTCGACCCCTAATAGAACATCAATCTTCCCCGCATATTCCTTTTTGAACTGCAGCACTTCTGCTATGTATTCCGGAAACTGGCTTTTCCCCATGGCGATATGTGGATACGGCTGGTCCTGTTCACTTGAAAAATACGGTGTATGGTCAGCAATCCCGATCATGTCCAGCCCTTTTTCGATTCCTGCCTCGATATAATCCCGAATCGTTCCCCTTGCATGACCACAGCGTATGTGGTGGGTATGAAAATCAAATTTTTTATCGTTGGCCATCGCAGTTGCCCCTCTTTCCAATCAACTTCTGTTAACAGCTTATAACATTCTCAATAACAGGACAATTAAATCAATCAATATTTAATTTCTTATATTGACAAATGCGGTCTTCCTATATAAAATACTGAATAATTTTGCAAAATTATAAATTTGATTCGTCTTTTGACGAATCAAAAAGGATGATTGTTTTGGAACAGTTAAACCATTGGTTACAAAAGCACGTGCGCATTATCTATTCACCATTTCGCGAAATGATTACAAGCCTGCATGTACTGTATAACCCTGCCCACCATCTGCCGCGGCTGGCATGGGCGGAAGAAATGAAGGCCGCAATGAAACCGTCATTGTGGGAATCCGCCTGTCTGTACGGCGAGTTAAGCAATGAATGGCTCAATTTTCTCGACTTGCAGGATCATCTGAATTTTGAAGAGAAGCACCCGGAGGAGGCAATTGAGCGAATAAGGCAATTGAACAGCGAAAAATTCATCGATTTTTTCCTTGGTAAACGGGCCAGCCTGCCGCATGCCGAATTAAGTTCCGGGGAGAGGGAGGTACTGTCCAAACCACGATATTTTCAGGCTGAGCTATGCGAATTTTTATATCAGTACCAACAACAATTTTTCGCGCGGGAGCTTTTCAGGGTGGAACCGTGGCTTGTCAAGTCTGTCCATGAACTGAAAGCCAGAATGAAAAATAATCCGGCTGAAGCGGTCGGTTCAATTCACCCTAGGTTCAAGCTGGAAAGGAAATCGCTAAAATTTTTCAAAGCTGAGACATGGGTGTTTGATTATGCGGAGATCGACACTTTAACAATTTACCCATCAACGTTTATCGCCCCGCATTTGCTGGTTGGTTTGGAAGTGCCTCATATTATTGTCTATTACCAGGTTGCCCTTCCCAAAGAGCATCAACCTGCAGGTGTCCCCGAGGATCTGATGGACATCCTCCAGGCTTTTGGGGACAAAACAAGGTTGAACCTGCTGAGAATGCTTCTATACCATCCGTACTGCACCCAGCAGCTGACAGAGAAGACAGGCCTGGCCAAAGCCACTGTTTCCAAGCACTTGAAACTGCTGGAAGGTGCCGGGCTGCTTCATTATGAACGGCACGGGCATTTTGTCTTTTACCGCACCAAAAAAGAGAAATTGGAGCAATTAAAGGTGGATTTGAATCAATTTTTCGACCAGCCTTTAATGGAGAAAAAGGAGGAATCATGATGTGGCTTCCCTTTTCCGCTACCTTTCAGCGGAACTATTTGGTCATGAAGAGGGCTTTTCCCTGGTCATTTTTTTTGGGCCATATATTGAGCGGCATTTATATTATCGTTTTTGCCTATCTCACCTACTTTTTTGTATTTCATGAAGACCTTAATGAAAAGTTTGTTTCCTCGGCAGGTACGGAAGACTATGTTTCCTACGTCATCCTGGGCGGATTGCTTTATTCTTTTTCCGTATCGCTGCTGATGATTGTCAGCCGTGCTATCATCACGGAGCTTAGGGAAGGCACGCTTGAAGCACTGCTGCTCTCCCCGTCCTCGAGGAAAGGGTACTATTTAGGGTATATGGCCCAAGGGTTCATGCGGATTGGACTGGAATTTTTGGCAATCACATCTGTTGGCTATTTTTTTGGATTGCATATGGAAAATGTCAACTGGCTCAATGTCGCTGTCGTCCTGGCCGTCCTGATTTTCGCGATTTTCAGCCAGGCACTGATCCTCGGCACATTCATGCTGTACTTCAGGGATACATACATCACACAAAATACATTGTTTGTACTGATGAGCCTTGTATGCAGCATTACATTCCCATCAGAATTTCTGCCTGCCTCAGTAGCCTGGATTGGGGAAATCATGCCATTGACACATGGGGTGGATGCTCTACGGATGGTTTGGATTGAGGGGCAGCCTTTATCCGGCGTCACACCTCTGCTGATGAAGATGATTGTGCTCGGACTCATTTACTTTCCGATTGGTTCTATATTCATCAAAAAGATGGAAAAAGTGGTTTTGGAAAAACATTTTGGATAAGGGGGAATGGTTTGTGATTGAGGCAAAAGGATTGAAGAAAACCTATATGATTTCTAAAAAGACAGGTTTGTTTCGCAGGGAAAAACAGCCGGTACACGCTGTTGGCGGCATAGATTTAACGATAAATGAAGGAGAAATTGTCGGGCTGCTCGGTTTGAATGGAGCAGGAAAAACGACGACAATCAAAATGCTGTGCACGTTATTGAACCCGTCTGAAGGAACAATTTCTGTCGACGGGATGGACGCAGTCAAGGATGCCATCAAGGTAAAGAACCTTGTCAATATGATCGCCGGGGGAGAACGGATGCTGTATTGGCGTTTGACAGGGGTCGAAAATCTCCGGTATTTCGGAAAATTATATGGCCTTCATGGCGCAGAGCTGGAGGCTAAAATTAAGGCCTTAATCCAGGAGGTTGGTTTATCCGCCGCAGCGGATACACCCGTCGAGCTGTATTCAAAGGGCATGAAGCAAAGACTGCAGATTGCCCGGGGCCTGATCAATGACCCGAAATATTTATTTCTGGATGAACCTACCCTCGGTCTTGATGCACCGGTAGCAAAACAGCTCAGGGAAACTGTCAAGAATCTGGCAAAACAACACAAAAAGGGGATTCTGTTGACAAGCCACTATTTGGAGGAAGTGGAAGAGCTTTGCGACAGGGTCTATATCATTGAGAAAGGAAAGCTGGTGCTTCATGATACTCCGCAAAATATCACGGCAGCTGTAGTGAAAGATTTTTATGTATCGGTTGAAACGAGATATTTATCAATGATTGAACAGAACAAAATCTCAAAAAGCCTGCCGGGCTGTACTGTGCATTTTATTTCAACTTCGGACGCCTCAATTATGGAAGTCAACGCGCCGTTTGACCCGACATCCAGTGTTATCGCGGTTTGTGTAGACCAGGAGATTGCCATTCAAAGGCTCGAGCTCAAAAGGCCTCGTCTCGAGGATGCAATCCTTGCCTTGTCAAAGGAGAAATCTGCATGAGAACTCTTTCAATTTTATGGGCCGAAGCTGTCAAGAGCCACCAGCATAACTTTCATAACCTGCTAGTGTACTTTTCCCTGCTCATCTGGCCGGCACTTTTATTTGTCGTATCTTACTATTCCTTCAAGCCGTTCAATTTATCAGAAACGAGTCCCTTATCTCAATATATGGATGTTGACCAGATTATGTTGTTTTTACTTACCGGCTACCTTGGATACATCTTCTTTTGGAGCCTGGTCCAGTCCGCCTGGAATATGTCTTATGAACGGCAGGCAGGAACTTTGGAGCTGATTTTTTTGACCCCGGTCTCCCGGATCACCATCATGTACGCAAGGGCTGCCGGCAATCTGCTTGAAGCGGTTTGGCTTTTTACCGGCTTCACTCTGCTGGTGCTGTTCGCTACTGGCCAGGCTGGACAAATTCACTGGCTCAATGTCCCGGTTGCCCTATTGCTATTAAGTGTCTCAGCGATTGTATGGGGAGGCTTTTTGAATATAGTGTTTTTATTTTCTAGGGACGCCGGCATACTGTTCACTATTTTCGAGGAGCCGATGCAGTTTTTCTCAGGCGTTCGCATCCCGGTGCTGGCGTTTCCTTTATGGGGAAAAGCAGTAGCCTTCTTCTTCCCATTGACCTATGTGCTCGAAATCTTTCGGGAGCTCGTTATAAATGGAGCTGGATTGTGGCAGCTTGCCAGCCAGTTGCTTACTCTTGCGGCGGTCCTGGCCACACTGTTCATGGCATCATTTTTTCTGATCAAAAAAGCAGAACATCATGCCAAAGAAACAGGGAATATGGTCCTGTTTTAAATATACATTATCTGTAATACAAAAGGAGAGCCCGGTCAACGGCTCTCCCATTGTTATGCTTTTTTAACTTCAATAAATAATATTTGGTGGCCATCCATTTCTTTTACGGTAAATGAAAATCCTTCAATCTTAAGAGTGTCACCGGGCTGTACGTCATATTGCCGGGACAGGAACCAGCCGGCAAAGGTGTCGACATCTTCTTCGGAAAGAGCAATGCCAAGGATATCGTTGACATCTTCAATTAATACCTTTCCACTCATGATATAGTGGTTTTCAGCCAGTTTGCGGATGTCAGCAACTTCATCTGCATCGAATTCGTCCCGGATTTCCCCGACGATTTCCTCCAAAATATCTTCGACAGTTACAAGACCTGCTGTTCCACCGTATTCATCATGCAAAATTGCCATATGAGAACGTTCCTTTTGCATTTTTAAAAGCAAATCGTGTATAGGGATGGTTTCGATCACACGAATCACTGGATTTATAAAGTTTTCCAGAGTCTTATCTTCATCGATCGGGCTGACAATAGTTTCCGTTAAAATTTCTTTAATATTCGCAACACCCAGAACATGGTCTTTATCGCCATTTACAACGGGGTATCTTGTATATTTTTCCCGCCGGATCGTTTCCAAAATTTCTTGCCTGCTGTCTTCAATCGACAAGGTAACCATTTCCGTACGCGGGACCATGATTTCTTTGGCGACCCGATTATCAAACTCAAAAATGTTATTGACATAAGTCAGCTCTGATTGATTGATTTCCCCGCTCTCATAGCTTTCCGACAGAATGATGCGCAATTCTTCTTCGGAGTGGGCTAGCTCGTGTTCAGAGGCTGGCTTAAGCCCAAAAACTCCCACAAGCAATCTGGCAGATCCATTTAATACCCAAATAAACGGGTACATCAGTTTATAGAACCATATAATTGGTTTTGAGAATAATAATGTGACTGCTTCTGCTTTTTGGATTGCGACTGTTTTAGGCGCCAGTTCCCCGACTACCACGTGCAAAAATGTAATCAAGACAAAGGCAATACCGAAGGAAATCAGGTGAGAAACAGATTCATTTAGTTCCCATGCTTTAAAAACTGGATACAGCAATTTTTCCACAGTCGGTTCACCAAGCCAGCCGAGGCCAAGCGCTGTGACGGTAATACCTAATTGGCAGGCTGATAAATATTCGTCCAAATGGGTGACCACATGCTTTGCAGCTTTTGCCCCTCTTTTATTTTCCTCAATAAGGTGGTCAATCCTTGAACTTCTCACCTTGACAATCGCAAATTCTGTGGCTACGAAGAAAGCTGTCAAAGCGATCAACACTGCCACAAGTATCAGATTAAAAATCTCCAAATATTTGCCTTACATAAAGTAAGGCGTTCACCTCCTGAATGTTTAAGAACAATTATTCTTCTGAATTCCCCTGGAAGAAAATCATGACAAACTTCACCAATTCCAATAGTGAAATTAACACAGCGGCAACGTATGTCAATGCTGCGGCATTCAATACTTTTTTGACTCCATGCTCTTCATCGTTGTAAAGAAGGCCTTGGGCAAGCATCAAATTCCTTGCCCGGCTGCTCGCATTAAATTCAACTGGCAGTGTGATCAACTGGAAAGCGACTGCGGCAGAGAAGAATAAAATACCGACGCCGATCAGAGACAGCTGCTGCATCAGCATTCCGCCAAGGAATAGAAACGGGGCAATTCCTGACGCAATATTCGCAACCGGAAACAACCGGTGGCGCAGTGTCAAAGCACCGTATGACTGTTTATGCTGGATTGCGTGGCCTACTTCATGGGCAGCTACTGAAATGGATGCAATAGAGCGGCCATAGTACACAGCTTCAGAAAGACGGACAACGCGGCTGACTGGATCATAATGGTCGGAAAGCATGCCCCGCACTACTTGAATCGGGACATTGCCCAGCCCATTTTCATCAAGGATACGGCGTGCTACTTCAGCACCTGTATATCCTGTCCTGCTCGGAACCTGCGCCCATCTATTAAAATTTCCTTTCACCCTGAATTGAGCCCAAATGGATACACCGAATGCAATAAAAATCACAAAATCCATAGGATGGAACAACATTTTTAATTTCATCTCCCAATTTATATTTATTAAAGCACATGAAAATATTAGAAACTACTAAATTGATTGCGCCAGTCACCTGCTTAATTAGATTAATTCTTTCTTTTTTTAATGAACATTACTGCAAGTAAAACGAGAAGCAAGGCACCTGCTGCATAAACCACAGTTGCATAAATGTCCATGTACCCGACGATGCCGTCCCATGATCCCCCGACCATTGCACCCACATTAACAAGTGCAACATTCCAAATCAGGGTTCCAAGCGTTGTGTACAGTACGAAAAGGCCAAAATTCATTCGGGCCATTCCGGCTGGTATGGAGATAAGGCTTCTGATCAAGGGGATGAAGCGGCAGAAAAACACAGTCCATGCACCATACTTTGAAAACCAGGCATTCGTTTTATGAAGGTCTTTATTAGTAAGCCTTAGAATGTGGCCCCAGCTCCCAATAATTTTTTCCAGCTTTGTGACGTCCAGAAGCATGCCAATACGATACAAAACGACCGCTCCGGCAACTGAGCCAAATGTCGAAAAAGTGATGACTCCAATCACACTTAAAGTTGTGGTGGTAGTCAAAAATCCTCCGAACGTCAGAATTACTTCGGATGGGATTGGAGGAAATAGATTTTCCAATGTAATTAATAAAAAAATCCCCATATATCCAAACTGTTCAATCGTCTCAATGATCCAATTATCCATCCCCTGCTCCTTTTTAAACTTTAGTTACATGCTAAATAAAAAAACCTTTACCAAATTTGGTAAAGGTTTTGGAAACAAATAAAGACCTTTACCCGATGAGTAAAGGTCTTGCTAACAACATTCGTTGCCAACAAAGCCGGGAGTGTTCATCCTCCGTAATGACGACCTTGTTGTAAAAGCTACTCCCCTTTAGGAGACTATTGAATTAGTTATATTAATATTAAAACAACTTAATGAATCTGTCAATAACGATCTATTATATTCCTGCATTTCAATCTCATTCCGACCACCACTGCATAAAATTTTTGGTACTTAAAAAATTAATAGATTGTTTGATTTTATGTTTGAACGGCTAAAACTTATGTTCGGTAAGCGCGACCAACGTTGTCGAATGGACGATATTCCGGTTTTACCGCAATTGGACACATCCATTTAACAAAGATAGGATTATTTTACTAAAATATTATTTTGCAACGGGACAAATGAATCATATTTTAGCTTATAGCACATTCACGTTGAACGTTCAATTGAAAGGAGATTGAAAAATGCCAGAAACGCTTGTTTTATTTGAGATTAATAAAGGGACTTTTGGGATGAACATCCATAATATTGTTTCCATTGAAAAAATAACAGAGGTGTCCAAGGTACCCAAAATGCCGGAATATGTATCCGGGATTGTTAACATACGCGGCCAGATCGTCCCAGTTATAGATATGTCGAAAGCCTTGTATGATCGGGCGATTGAAATGAATGAACACACGCGTTATATCCTGGTTGAAACAAACGAAACAATTATCGCATTCATGGTTGAGAAAACGAATGAAATTATCAGCATAGATGCGGACAATGTAGCTGAGGTCAATTCATTGGCAAAAGGGGCAAATGATTTTATTAAAGGAGTTGCGATGCAGGACAGCCGGATTATCACCATTTTAAATCTGGAAGCATTGCTATTGACCTTAAATGACGTTGACTTAATCAGAGCGAAAATTGGGGAATTGAACGGGGTTAAGATGGCGCACACGGGCGAGCCCGTCTAAAAACGAATAAATGAAATCTTTTGGATAATAAAATGGAGGCAGCCAAGAATGAACATCAGTAAAAAACTATATAGCGGATTCGCCGGGATTCTTATTCTGTTGATTGCTATCGCGATCATTAGCCTGTATCAAGTCACATCTATTACGAAGGAATATTCATTTTTAGTCAGTGAACAGGTTAAAAAGGTAACGAGCTCCAATGAGTTGAAATATTTAGCTACAAAAGAATTGCGGGATGTGCGAGGATATTTAGCCACAGGAAATGAAGATCATATTGATGAATTCAATCAAGCGAAGGCAGATTACGAGAAACCAAACGAATACTTGCAATCCGTTCTTGTTAACCCTAAAGCACAACAGCTGCTTAAAGAACTGGACCATCTTCATAAAGAGTATGGGAAAGTTGCCGAGCAAGTATTTGAATATAAAAAACAAGGCAATGTAGACGGCTACGTCAAACTTCTTGAAGAAAAGGGAACTCCGATTGCCAACGAGTTCACCACGAAAACAGAAGAACTTGAAGAAATGTGCCTCGACGTTCTGGCAACGGAAAGTGCAAAAGCAGCAAACCAAGCTACACAGCTTAAAATCACTATTATTGTAGTATCCATCCTGGCATTATTAGCTGGAATGGCAATTTCTTATTATATCAGCCGCATTATATCCAGGCCTGTTAAAGAAGTGGCTGATGCAGCGAAGGAAATAGCTGAGGGAAATCTTTCCATTGAAGATATCAATGTCAAGAACAAAGATGAAATAGGTGAAATGGCCGATTCATTCAATGTCATGAAGCATAACTTGCGTGATGTGATCCGGGAGGTAAATGACAGCTCTCAGCAAATCGCTGCTTCATCTGAACAACTGACAGCTGGAGCCGAGCACACAAGCAAGGCAACTGAACAAATCACTGCCGCAATTCAGGAGGTTGCCACCGGAGCCGACAACCAGACTGTCAGTGTGGAAGAAAGTGCAAAATCATTAGAAGAAGTGACCCAGGGCATACAGCACATGGCAGCCAACTCTTCATCGATTGCAGAATCAGGCGCACAGATGTCAGAAAAGGCGAAACAAGGCGGAGCATATGTCGAGCAAACAGTTCAGCAAATTCATGCTATCCACCAATCGGTAGACGTAAGTGATGAAGTGATGCAGCTGCTCGACAAGAGATCCCAGGAAATTGGCGAAATTACAAAGGTGATCACCGAAATTGCCAACCAAACGAATTTGCTGGCACTAAATGCAGCGATTGAAGCGGCACGCGCCGGAGAACACGGCAAGGGATTTGCGGTAGTTGCAGATGAGGTGCGGAAACTTGCCGAACAATCACAACAGTCATCAACCCAGATTTCACAGCTGGTCAAAGAAATCCAGACAGATATGGTGCGTTCGACTGATTCTATCAACCAGGTGAAAGTTGATGTACAGCAAGGCCTTGGAATTGTAGAAAACACTCAATCCAGCTTTAATGACATATTACATTCGATGGATAATATAAGCTCCCAAATCGACGAGATGGCAGCGACGGCTCAACAAATGGCAGCCGGGGCCGAACAGGTCACTGCAACTGTAGCCGAAGTGAGCAATATTTCAAAGCAGACGTCGATGCACTCTCAAGGCGTCGCAGCTTCTACAGAAGAACAGCTGGCATCAATGGAGGAAATAACAGCTTCCGCCAACGCACTGTCTAAAATGGCGACGAACCTTCAGGAAGTCATGAACAAGTTCAGAATATAGTAAAATGGAACAAACAGTTGATTGGATAATCAACTGTTTGTTGTTTTTTAGAGCATAATAAGCCGTTCAATATATACCGGTAATAGACTGGCAACGAAACTGATAGGAGCTCGAAAGGGGCTCCTTTTCATTATTAATTAGTTCGCAGCACAGCAATTTACCTTAGCTTAAGATATATGCTTCATTTAACAAATTTTCCAAATCTTTGTGCGGCAATGGTTTGCTATAGAAATAACCCTGAATTTCATTACATTCATGAGCTTTCAAAAAAGAAAACTGTTCTTCTGTTTCTACTCCCTCTGCAATCACGTTTAAATTCAGGTTCTTTGCCATCATAATGATAGTTGTAATAATGGCCTTGTTTGCGGGGGCATGGAAATCCACAATAAATTCGCGTGCAATTTTCAACGTTTGGATAGGAAATTCCTTTAAATAGGCAAGGGAAGAATGCCCTGTGCCAAAATCATCAATCGAAATGTGAACACCTATCCTTCTTAATGACTCTAACTTTTGCATAACTTGTTCTATATTATACATGGCAAGGGTCTCAGTGATTTCAATCTCTAGGTTTTGCGGATTCAATCCGGTGTCGGTTAACACCTTTTTGATCATTTCTACAAAGTTCTTTTGCTGAAACTGTCTTGGTGAAATATTAACTGCAATTCGCAAGTCAGGATACCCCGCATGATTCCAGTATCTCATCTGTTTACATGCGGTGCTAAGCACCCATTCACCAATAGGAAGAATTAAGCCAGTTTCTTCAGCAATTGGGATAAACTCACCGGGTGAAATAATCCTCTTGTGGGGATCCTCCCATCTAAGCAATGCTTCCACACACGTGACCTTACCTGTTTCAATATTTAATTGCGGCTGGTAATGCAATGTAAAATGGTTCATATCAATTGCTTTCCTTAGGCGGTTTTCCATATTTAATTTTGCTGTGTAGGCATCTTTTAGAGTTGAAGTATAGAACTTAAAGTTGTTTCTTCCAGTTTCTTTTGCCAGGTACATGGCTGTATCAGCCTGTTTAATTAGTTCTTCCGAAGTTTTTCCATTTAACGGAAAAAGCGAGATCCCAACACTGATGGAAAGGTTAATTTCAATCCCGTCGATTATATAAGGTTTAGATAAAATTTGTTGAAGCGTCTGGACAGTTTCAGTCACTTCCCCACGATTTCCAACACTCTCTAATAGTATAGTAAATTCGTCTCCTCCCAAGCGGGAAATGAAGTATTTGTCATTAGCGAAATTTTTTAGCCGGTCTCCTAATCCTTGTATTAATGAATCACCAAAGGTATGGCCATATGTATCGTTGATTAGTTTAAAGCGGTCCATGTCAAAAAAAAGCAGCGCAAAGCTGTCATTTGTCATTTTCGATCTTTGTATAACTTTGTTTAATGTCGCTTCAAAAAAACGGCGGTTGGGCAAGTCACACAATACATCATGGTTTGCCAAAAATTGAATGCTTGCGACCATCTGCTCTAATTCTTCATTTTTTCTTGTTACTTCATTGGTCCGGGCCAAAACCTTTTGCTCTAATTCTTCATTTAGTTTATGAAGTTTTTTGACAAGGGAATCATTCTCCCATAAGGTGAATATTTGTCTTACGATAATCAAAACAATGGAAATGGAGAATCCGGTCGATAAGCTATTTAATTTGTTTGTCACGATTTGCGCTACAAACAGTAGTAAGACTGCTGCATAGGGTAACAACCGTCTGAATGCAAGAAACATCATGCTCTTATTTTTTGCTTTACCCGTATGATAGTCGCGTTTTTCCAACTTGCTATCCTCGAGAGCGAAAATTCCGGCTCCCCCTAAGAGCAGAAGGGCTAACGACCATAGCGGGTCTAACAAACTTCCTAAAAAGTATGTATTTGAAGAGGTAAGAATAAATACAGAATCAGCTAAAATTTCAATGCTGCATGCAACAAAAATTAACACAATAATTTTCCTGGGCAGAATATCCCTGGAGCTGAAATAAAGACTTGCCATTGCGAAAAAAAGGATTAAGCCCAATACTGGATAACCCACTGAAACCATTACATGTAAACTAAACGTTTCTTGTTGCGATAATATAGGTTGAATAATAAAATGCCAGCTGAATGTCGTTACTACAATCATGATGATCAAAACATCATATAAAAACCGAATAAAGTTTACATTTTTTCTATTCGCATAAAATATAGTGGCGACTGCCATCAAGTGAAAAACCATCGTCAGCATATAAAATAAGTCTGCCCAGCTTGGAAAAGTTGCTGGCTTTGTTACGATAAGCTGGTCGTATGTCCAACGGATTTCTCCGATAAAATAGCTTTGAACCCCAGAATAAACAAAAAACCAGAAAAATTTGTTATATCCTTTCGATTTATAGAAAGCGACAAATAAACAAACCGAACTTATCAAAGGGGCACACAATGAAAATAGTGCCCCGCCCAATCCCCTTAAAAGCTCATCATTAATATCAAGAAATAACCATATATAATTCAAGCTAATATAAATAGTTATAAACAGAATAACTATATTGTTACTTTTCCGCATATGGCTTCCCTCCGACGACAGTTACTGCTTTAATTCTATGAAAAAGACCTGAATAAACATTTACATTTATACTAAATTTAGGTAATATACTCTACAAACATTGTACCGTAAAATTGTCAAGAAGTCACAAAACTTCGACCTTTTTCCTTGCGCAGCAGCACCATAATCCACTTATAAATGGCCCTGCACGATCTTATTCAAATTTACCTTCTAATAATTGGTCGATTTATGGTAAAATTAATGTAAGAATTGTGCAGGGGAGGAAATTTTTTGTCTGTTTTTCGTGTAGAAACCAAACGTGATATGGAAAGATTTGATGATATATGGATCCCTGTATGGATTGAAAATGAATTTGAATTGGAATCTTATATAACACCAGGGGTTGAAAGATTTATTTTCAGTGACATAGAGGGTGACTATGGATGCGTTGAATTTTCCCCATATAATTACCTTCATGCGCCTGTTAACGAACTTTTTCCTTTTCATAATTACAAGGAACTACATAATGCAAAAGTGTTTGAATTTGATAAATTGGCTATTAACCCTGTTTATCAATATACGGGCAAACTATTGAACATTTTGTCGTTCATAGTTAAATACCTGGTTGCAAACAAGCCTGACTACGTTATCGCATTGCTGAACCCGACATTTTATGAGGATTTCATTTTGAAATTTAATGTGCCTGTCACCAGATTAACATCAGAAAAAAATGACCTAAAATACATACCAGTGATAATGGACAGTCAGCAACTCATTAACTCCAAATTGGGTAAGAGGCTATCGAAGCAATTATTGGTCGGAACAACATAATTTTTACCCCATTTAAAATAGGAGGTCCCGGAAGATCATGCTTCTGGAACCTTCAAATAAGAATATCTTGATCATCGTCATACTTGTAGACTTAATTACCATCATGCGGACTGAAGAAAAGTATTAACCTTGCGGCTCTGTTTCCCATTGTTTCCGCCACTCCTCCACTTTTCCGTCAATTTCTTTTTCCGCAGCTTCCCGTTGCTGGTCTTTTTCCTCCCTTATTTTTTTGAAATGGCTGTACCGGAGCTCATGCATTTCCCGAATTAACTGCAGGAGTTCATCCTCCACTTCATCGCTGATCAGTTCCTCCGAATTCAGGAAATAAGCTGCATTCTGAATCCGGATCATTTCATTATCCGAGGAATGGTACAATGGGTTAAAAATATTGTTCATTCTTTCCGTCGCCTTTACGGAATCGGCAAGGGTGACACCCTGTGTCCACACAAGCTGTCCGATGGTCGGGCGCCACTTTTTCAGGATAGTGGTTTCGAGCTCTGCCTTATCGCTAACAGTCGTTAAAGTTCCTTGCCCAGCTTCGGCAACCTGTTTCAATTGCTGCTGCCCTTTGTCGTCGACATCAAAACCGATAATATTCAGCTTTGCATTAATATTGTTTTCCTGCAGTTTTTTCGCGGCCTGCACTGGGTCACCATCACATGTTTCAATCCCGTCGCTCACGATATAAACAATATTATGGTATTCTTCATTACTATAACGCTGCAATAATTCAAAGGCCTTTTCAATCGCACCGGCAAGCGGGGTCCATCCAGCTGCATTGAACGAGTTCATGGATTGATTGAAGGCAACTGCATCATATTTATTCAATGGATAAACAGTGTCAATTTTTGAACATGATTCTGCTTTGTCCGCATCGCTGCCGGATCCGACATGACCATATGCCAGCAGTGAAACATTGGCTTCTGCAGGAAGCTGTTCCACGAACTTTGCAACTGTCTCCTTGGCAAGATCCATTTTCACTCCACCGGCAACTTTTTCTTTCATGCTGCCGCTCGCATCCACCAGTACCATGACATTAACTTTCTTCTGTTTTGTTTCAACTTGGTCAGGACCCTCTGGAAGCTCAGGCATTACGAAGCCATGATCGTAATTAACCAGTTGGTCATAGTAGTCCTTATAGAGACCTGAACCGAGCATATGCACCAGGTAATTATAGGCGCTGTCTGCTGTGATGCTTTCCTGTTTCTCAAAATGTTTGCGGATTTCTTTTTCAGCTAGTGGCTTGAACGTCTTGTCATAAAATTTTATGTAATCCATGCCCTTCCAACCGCTCGCTGTTTCCAATTCAGGGTCGATATGCTTGTCCACAAGCACGCCTGGTTTCTGGTTAATCATGCCCTCAACAGTGCGTGCCGCCTCCGGGATGTTACCTTCTACCTTAGACTCCTGTTTGCTTTGTCCCGCCTGCTTTGCTTCACTGTTTTTTGCAGCGCTTTTTGCGTCCGGTTCAACCTGGTGCGAACACCCAGCCGCCACGAGCAACACAAGGCTGATCAAAAACCCTCTCTTTATTACCTTCAATCTCTAACCCTCCCAAAATACCTCTATCTCAGAAAATATTACCAGATATTTAGTTACCCCATATTTACGATGTTAACCATGTTTATGTTTCTGGGCTGTTTGGACTATTTTTCTGGCCAAAATCTATTTTTAATATTTTGCTTATTTTATCAGCCTAACAATATTACAGCATATGTTAAAATAGATTTGATATTTTTTTCTGAAGACGAAAAAAGAAAGGGATGGTGTTTTTGTTCAAACGAATGGCGTCAGATGTTCTTGGATTAAGTGATGTAGGCAGTGTAATTCAACCGGCTGATTACGATAAAGTAGATGCCGACGATTACGTCATGCACGAAGACAACGAAAAGATATACTTCCTAATCAAATCAAAGTCGGATGAATATTGCTTTACAAACAAGGCTCTCATACACCTGGACGGTACCAGTGCAGTAAGCAAAAAGAGGACACTCCGCCGCTACAGCTACCGGGAGCATTCCATTTCGAATGTGTATCTTGAAACTGCAGGAACTGTTGACCTCGATGTGGAAATTAAATTTGTCATTGGTTCAGAGGCTTTCTCAATCGATGTACATAAAAAACACATTGAAGAATTAAAAGATTTATATAAAGCCCTTATCAAAATTTCAGAAATTTGTAAGGAAAATGAAATCTCGATGGAATACGCCGAGCAAAGCCTGAAATTAGCCTCTGCCACCCTTGGCCGCACAGCCGCAAACAATGACAGCAACATTGTCGATAACTTTAAGATTATCAATGATACTGCATTTAACTGGCTCATGAACAGCAGGAAAAAGTTTAACGTTAGAGACTTTGGGTATGTTTTTGAAAAGTATATTAATAATTAAATAACGCAAAGGGGCATCATAGAACATTATTACGTACTATGATCATGTCAAAGGATATATTTCAATGGGAGATGTAAAACTTCATCAACAATTGAAGAAGCATGCCGTTTTGGCATGCTTTTTTTCAAATTTTTATTTTACCTGTCCGTGCATTTCACCGTTTTTGGTTAAAGCCAAAACCCCGTAGGAACTGGGAAAAGCTGTCCATCATAATGGGTATGATGGACAAAATCAGCCACGAAATAGGAAAAAATATCCATCATAATGGGTGTGATGGACAAAATCAGCCACGAAATAGGAAAAATTATCCATCATAATGGGTGTGATGGACAAAATCAGTCGCGGAATAGGAAAAGCTGTCCATCATAATGGGTATGATGGACAAAATCAGCCGTGGAATAGGAAAAGCTGTCCGTCATAATGGGTATGATGGACAAAATCAGCCGCGGAATAGGAAATTCTGTCCGTCATAATGGGTATGATGGACAAAAACGAGTGAGTTGACCGCAGAATTGTCCTTCAAAATCTTCTGGAGCGTTGAAATAAGTAAGTAGAAGCTTCCCTAGACCCCTTTAATTAAGAATCGTTAATGGAAACCCAATGCATTGGTTCACGAAGATAATGGCAAGGGCTGCCGACAGTGTCGACAGCCCTTGTTGTTATCAGTGAAAACTTCCAGCATTCAGTATGTGTTGAAGAACCGTGTCATTGCTACCGCATATTCTCCTCGCGTAACATTAGTTGCCGGCTTAATCGTAGCGTGTATGGTTGGTTCTAAGTCATACGGTCCCTGCGTTGTGGTGAAATGTGCATTCAGGATGCCAAGGTCAAGTGCCAATTGGACATAGCCCTTTAGTTCGGCAGGTATTTGATTGGCATCACTGATCGGCAGCCTTTCTCCCTTGTAAGAGACTGAAACCTCACCGTTGAAACTCTTTGCCTGTTCTTGTAGACCTAGGCTTTGAACAAGCGAATAAGCCAGTTCGGCACGCGATAGTTTTCCGGTACCATTAAACTTCCCGGCTCCATCTGCCAGCATTACTCCATCATATTGATGCTTTCCTTTCAATGCGGCACCTCTGCTTGTTACTGCGTCAACCGCTGCATTATCCGTTGTTTGGGCGACTTGGCGTATGCTGGCACCCATTACTAAATAAGCCGCCAGATCATTCCGTGTCAATAGCTCATCTGCATAAAATTTCCCGTCGGCCTTCGCATCAAACAGCCGTTCATAAATTCCTGTTTTAATCGCACCGGCAGCCGGATGGCCATCGATATCATTTAACCCTTTCAGCGTGCTGGCAGTCTTCTGTGTAATCGTTCCGACGACTTTTTCGGGAAGTGCCGCACCGGCATGGGCACTGACCGTCAGCTTCCATTCACCTGCGGCCGGATTGTCGACGCTGATCGTATTGACAAGGTCGATGCTGTACAAAGGATTAAATCCTGATTCATAAGAAACACCATTCGGATCGGTTATGGTGAACACTAATGGATTGCCGCCTTCTTCCGTATAATGGTCGCCGTCCGCATACATTTTAGCCACCAGCTGCGCCTGCTGTTCCTGTACTTTGAATGTCATTTCGTTCGCCGATAAAGGATTATATTGCATTTCATAATTTTCCCGGATAACATTGTTCGTCGCATACGCGTTAAAGGTCTTATTTTTATTGACAGTTGTTCCATATTTTTTGTTTTGATTGAATGCCTGGTCAACAGCAGCGTATGCATTAATATAACCCGCACCAACCTCATAAGCTTCGCGTCCAGGCATATTTGTGGCGGTTTTGCTTAAAATGCCCTTTACCTCAGCCGGTGACAATAATGGATTCGCATCGAGCAGCAGGGCAACTATACCCGCAGCATGCGGTGTCGCCATTGATGTTCCACTCATGTGTGCGTAGAAAGGCACATGCCCGGGTGCCAGATTAATGTCATCCGTTATGGATAAAGCACCAAGCGGCGCAATAACCCGGGTGGATACAATATCAACACCTGGTGCCGTTATTGTCGGCTCGTCCTTCCACGTCCAAGTTTCGCCGTCTACTGTAAATGTCTCCCCGACACCCCGGGTTCCCCGTGAAGAGAAATCCACCAGTTCTCCATCCTTCTGCCCGGCGGCCACGGATATTACCCATGGAGCCTTCGCATAGGGATTGTGTGTATCTTCATCAGGACCTGCATTCCCGGCTGCAAACAGGACAACAATTCCTCGGTCATAGCACCGTTTCGTTGCTACATTAACAGGATTGTCTACAAAGAAGTCATCATTTGTGCCCCAAGAGTTGGTGATCACCCGGATGTTGTAGCGGTTTTGGTTCGTTATAGCATAATCAAACCCGCCAATCATATCAAGGATCAGCACCCCTGCTCCTGAGCCATAGCCGATCAAGTCTGCTCCTGGTGCAACACCCTCATATAATCCGGAAGACATTTCCCCTGTGCCCCCAACAGTACCTGCAACATGGGTTCCATGTCCGGAGTTTGTATCTGTGTTTGGGACATCCTCAAGATAGACCACTGGCGCCAGTCCATTTAACATTGTCAGGTTTGTTGTTCCCAACACGTTTTGTACAAGATTCCCTCCCAGCTTTAAATCAGGATGTGTTCCATCCACTCCGCTGTCATTAATGACAACGCCGACATCCTGGCCGGACACAGGCAGCCCGCCGTTCGCTTTTCTCATTGCGTCATTGGTACGGACCTTATCAACACCGGTCAATTCTCTTGCTTCTGCATTGTAAAATTCCACTTTACCATTCAAATAAAGTGACCGCACATTTTTGTTTTTGGAAAGAGCTTTGATTTGCTCCGAAGTCGCTAAAATCCCGGCGATGGGCAATGACTGCATCGAGAGCCCCTTCGTTATGCCCAGTGATTTTAATAATTTCATATTATCTCCCGTCGGTGCACTGTCTCCATGGAAAGTAACAATGACATTGATTAATCCAGTGTTTTGTTTCATTTCCTCCAAAAGGTGCCGGTCCATCGCTGCTACGGTTATCTCTCCATTTGCCAGGGACAGGCCAGCCATGTTCGCATTTGCAGAAGGTAAAAACAAGCCTGCCAATAAACCAATTGCCATGGCCAAAGTAAAAATGCACCTTCTTAATTTCAAAGTAAGCACTCCTTTTTCACTGAAATTTCAGTCATTAATGTTTATAGAAATTATCTCACCACTTAACCTTGTTATCTATCGACAGAACGGTATATTTATAGTTGGAAAAAAGGAGTAATTTGCAGTAGTGCTTAAGGATTAGAGATATAGGCGGGTTTGCGAAGAACGACAAAAATGTTCCAGCCTGTTTCTACTTTTCGTTATTTAAAAAATATTTTTGAACCAATGTAATTATTTCAACAATGAACCCGTTATTATAGATGACAAAGTAACAGGAATTGATCAACCTCAATTGAAGTCAGGAGGTGCCAAATGGAAGAGGAGCAGCAGTGGATCCGGGAAGTGCTGTCAGGCAACAAACAAGCCTACGCAAATATCATCAATAAATATAAAAATAAGCTGTATGCCACGATTTTAAGGATGACAAAAAACCCCCAGGATGCACAGGACCTTGTACAGGATGCATTTATCAAGGTGTATCACCAGCTCGGCAAATATGATGAGAAGGGCTCGTTTTCCAGCTGGATTTATCGGGTGGCAATCAATCATTGTATGGATGAGTTCCGAAAAAAGCGCTATAAAATGAAACAGATTGAAATGAGCTATGAAAAAGTGGTCAACCCTGATCACCCTGAAGTCATTTTTTTAAAAAAAGAGAAACAGAGGCAACTAGAACGGCTGATCGCAACCCTGCCAGAAGATGAACGGATGATAATTCTTTTACGATTTGTTAATGAGTTAAGCTATAACGAAATAAGTGAGCTGGCCGGGGTTCCCTTGTCACAAGTCCGAATCAAGCTTCACCGGGCCAAGAACAAAATGAGAGAAACAGTGAAACGTGAAGGAGGCTATTTCGATGAACTGTCCAACGGCAGCTAAACTCTCACATTATGTTGATAACCTTCTTACTGAACAAGAACTTGTTCTTGTTCAGAGCCATTTAACAAGATGCACTGGTTGTAAGCATGTAATCGAAGCCTTTAGGCAGGAACAAGAATTTTTAAAAGAAACATTGCAAACGCCGACATTGCCCGATAATTTTGCATCACTAGTCCTGGATCAGCTTGATCCTTATGAACCGGAAGTATTCCCCAAGAAGCGGACTCCCTGGAAACGCATCATGCTTTCAGCAGCAGGAATCATTTTGGTCGTTGGTCTAAGTACATCACTAAATCCCGGCTTTGCCCAGTGGATCGGCGGTTTGTTCTCAACAGACCAGGTGGACGAAGGATTAAGAATGGCAACTGAAAATGGTCTTGCACAGCGGGTCAACCTGGAAGTGCAGGATCAAGGGCTTACTTTCATAGTAGAGGATGTTATTGCTGATTCGTCCCGGGTTGCGTTATCCTATCAAATTTTAAATAATGAAGGAAAAGCACAAGATTCCCAGCTCTATCTGGGTGAATCGAAGAACGATGTCTATGCAGTCGACCAAAATGGAAAACGACTTGATAAGCTAACCGCGGGCACAGCTTGGTCAGAGGGATCTGACTACGGATTAATCGAATTTTCTTTAAAGGAGTATGACTCCCTGGAGAACTTCGTTGTAAAGCTGGATTTGGTGGAGCTGGACGGAGTAAAGGGTAACTGGAAACTGGAAATTCCGGTAGATTTGACAGAAAGCCGCAAACTGACAACGATCATTCCATTAAAGGATTCCAATACAATTCAGCATGGTGTGAACATTCAAATGAAGGAAGTACAGCATAGTCCTTCTTCCGATGAATTATTGTATGAAACATCTTTAACCAAAGAGGAACAATCGAGGTTGGAAGAAAAGCTGGGTGTAATCAGGAAAAAGTTTGGCAGGGAAAGCGTAGAATTCTTCGATAGCTATGGGCCAGCACTGCAATATCACATTGAAAACGAGGAAAAGAAACCTGTTTATCATCGCGATGCCTGGTTTGTAAAACCGGAAGAAAGTGTCTTACAACTCTTGAGCAGTTCTGGCAGTCCCTTGGGCGAATTCGGCCGTTCAGCCTGGAATGAGTCATTCGTACCAACCAAGGATGAAGGAAAACTCACTTTTGTCCTGGATGGGATCATCAAAACCGAGCCTGCGGATTTCTCCATAAAAATTAATCCAAAAGAATTGAGGAACAAACCTGTTTCTTTTGAATATGAAGGCAATTTTATGACGATCAAGGAAGCGAAAAAAGATAGTAAATATTCATTTCAGAAGTCGTTAATCCCGGTCAAAAGGGAAAAGATCTTCAAAATTGAAATGGAGGGCGGCATGGAAACAACTGCTGCCACAGAGCTTCGCGAATGGGCTTTAGAAGATGGCAAAGGAAAAACCTATCTTGTTTATCCTAGCGGCTCCATTCTCTATGAAAAAGATGAGCATGGCCGCTACAAGACATCAATCGAGCTAATTTCGTATGATATGGATGAAGTGCCTGAAGAATTAACATTGCACCTGCTCTCTGTAAAACGCATATATCCAGTGAAGGATGAATGGAGAGTTCCATTATATTAATTTAGTAATCTTAATCTATATAGATTGAACTTAAGTTTTTCTTCGTAATTCAGAAGGATTTTTGCATATCACCCGTC
>NZ_PGVB01000033.1 GCF_002860205.1 Bacillus sp. T33-2 | reverse complement strand
CATTGGATATTTGCCCTTTTAAAGAACAGAACTACTTTCCAGGATATAGTATAGAAACAACATTTAACTAAATAACGTAAAACCTTCCATTTCAGAAAATAAGAAGGTTATTTGGTATACCCTTTTTTAGTATATCACGATGGATTTCGAACTTTTAATGAAAAATATTGACAAACTATTAGCTGGTTTAGCACAAGAAAATAGCCGCCAAAAATGGCAGCTGGTTCTTAAACTCTGGCACCCGTTAGCTTATGTACAATAATTCACAAACTTATGGATATATATTATGGTTTCACAGCATCAATAATCAGAGAAGGAAAAACAAGTTTATCACCTTGGTTTCGAGGGTCGTACTTCTTGGAACGGAAAATTACACCATCAAGTCCCTCCCAATAATTCTGATGAAAATTCCCTTCCTCATCACAGTATTCAAGCAATTTAACTTCATATCCAGCACTTATAAAAATTTTTTTCAAACTTTTATAATTGTGAACTATTTTATGACTAGCTGCTGGGTGGTCTTTTGGTCCTGGTCCTCCAACCTGTACAATATTTTGGTAAGACTCATCTGGAAAATAACCATCAGGTACTGCACAACGAATATAGCCCAAAGGCTTTAGATATTTAAAACACATTTCCGCTGCCTGTATACCTTCTGCATACGTAAGATGTTCCCATACGTGTTCAGCAAGAATAGCTGTTATTGAACTTTTATCGAATCTGTTTTGCCACGTATTTTCATCTAATAAATTTAATTCTTCTTCCTGTGTATGTACCCAACCTGGATTATTATAATATTCCCCTGCACCAATAACCAACTTAATCTCATTATGTTTTATATCCAACAGGTTCACCTCTTAGGAATTATTCCATACTATTTTCGTTCTACAGCACTATTTCTCCTTCTTTAGCTAAACTGCCCCGTTCTTCCATACCATTTTTATATAGTTTCTCTTCATTTGTGAGCGGGTATTTACCAATAAACCATATGACGCATGATATAGGAGGAAGGTTGTATGTCAAAGGGCAAAATTCTTACGCGCTCAGCCAAGAGTTCACATGATAGAGAGACAGCGGTCGGTACAGCGGGAATGGTGGTGAGCGCACATCCTGTAGCCACTGACGCAGGAGAAAAAATCCTCAGGGCTGGGGGCAACGCCATTGATGCTGCCATTGCTGTCCAGTTTGCCTTGAATGTAGGCGAGCCGATGAACACAGGAATCGGGGGGAGCGGTTTTTTCATGGTGCACCACAATGAAACGAAAACGACTAAAATTTTTGACGGCCATACCAGAGCCCCGGCGGCTGCATACCCGGAAATGTTCATGGATGAGATGGGCGAGGTCATTCATTTCAGAAAGAGGTCGACCCATGCGACAGCGGCTGGTGTACCCGGAATTTTAAAAGCAATGGACGCTGCATTGAAGGAGTATGGTTCCAAGCCGCTTGCCGAATTGATCGAGCCGGCAGCCCAGGCCGCTGAACAGGGTGTTGAAATCAACTGGGTGTTTGGCGACATTTTAAAAACATTTGAATACCGGCTTGGAGACCACGCCCGGGAGCTGTTCTTTCCTAATGGGAAACCTGTCAGAGAAGGAGACGTCATTAACAAAAAAGATCTGGCCAAAACGTTTCGCATCATACAACGGGAAGGCATTGATGCTTTTTACGAAGGGGAAATTGCCGAAGCGATTGTTTCAACGCTGAAAGAACTGGGAGGGTTCATGGAGCTGTCAGATCTTCAGAGCTACCGCATTTCTGTCGACGAACCCGTGTGGGGGGATTACCGTGGCTACAAGATTGCGTCCTCCAATATGCCAAGTGCCGGGGGTACTACACTGCTTCAAATACTTAAAATCCTGGAAGGCTTCGACCTCAGCAAATATAACGTCAAGTCATGGGAAAAATATTATCTGTTTACAGAAGCGATGCGGATTGCATTTTCTGATAAAATCGCGTTCGCGGGCGATCCGGAATTTGCCGATGTCCCGTTAAAAGGACTTCTTGATGAAAGATATCTTTCAGAGCGCCGCAATCTGATCAATTGGAAACTCCGCAACGATGCGGCAGATTTCGGTAACCCATGGAAATATGATACTGCAAAAGAATCATTGGTTGTGCGGCAGCCTTTTGAACCTGAGCGGGAGAGAAGTGAGACAACCCATTTTACGGTAGTGGACCGATGGGGCAATATCGCTGCCTGCACCTCTACGGTCGAGCATCCGTTTGGTACAGGTATCATGGTGAACGGATATGGATTTTTATTAAATAATGAGCTGACGGACTTTGATGCAATTCCCGGTGGCCTTAATGAAGTACAGCCGGGGAAACGCCCTGTCAGCTGCAAGACCCCAACCATTGTTTTTAAAGACGATGAGCCAGTGTTGACGCTCGGTTCTCCAGGCGGCCCAACCATTGTCGGTTCTGTTTTCCAAACGATTGTAAATATGCTGGATTTCGGGCTTGATTTAAAAGAAGCCATTGAAGAACCAAGGATCTTTAATAGCACCGGCCCGCTCATCGGCTGGGAAGCAGGGATCGATATGGTCAGCAAAGGAAAAATGGAAGCGATGGGCTTTAATTTTGGTGACGGCCCGTTCCCGATCGGCAACGTCCAGGGAATCCAGATAGACCGCAAAAACAATCGCCTGTTTGGTGCTGCAGATTCAAGCCGGGAAGGAAAAGCGTCCGGGCTGGATGAATAGGACAGGGATGTGTCAACACAGGATAATAAAAAAAACCATATATAATTTTTTGGAAAAGTATGCCTTGTCCTGTGAATATGAAAAAAGTGAAACCCTTATGGCAGACCACTTTACACGTGGTCTGTTTTTAATTTGTAAAATAATCCTGAGATTGAGACAATGCATATCCGGGAATACTTTTCAGGGAGATTTTAACACTGTTGTATATTGCGCACACCTATATTTTTACGATAGTATGGGAACGGACATGAAAGGAGAGAGCAGTTTGGGTAACCCGATAAATGAAAAAAACGGCCAGGTAGATTTTTTAAAGCACAAGTTAAATATGTTTCTGGACTTATTGGATGCCATTGATCCGGAAGATACGGATATTGAAGATATTGACCGAATGATCTCAATTGTGGATGAAATGGAATCAAAATGCCGTGAATTCAAACACCGTGACCTTTGAGAGTTAAATTAAGCTGATACATAGAGCACAGTAGTCAATATTGGATTCAAAAAGGGAACCTTCGCGAAAGAAGGTTCCTTTCTAATAATGTTAAACAGCTCTCGCTACAGCATAAAACCGGTGCTGGTCTTGCAGTAAATAGCCTGTTTGTTTAATTGACTGGTGTATTGCAATTAATTGATCATGATATTTCTATGCTGAAATCTGGTTGCCAAGGGATTGCTTTTAAATAGTACACCGAGGCTCCGATATCATTTTAATTATATATCAAATATTCCTCATAACCATACGTTTGTGTAACCGTTTACGCTTTTTGTCTTTCAAACATTGTTTGTGAGGAGTATAATATAATCGGAAATGTTTGAAAAATTTTCACAAAGAGATATTGACTATCTAGGGATCCAGGGAGAGAGGGGCAGACAGATGAACATCGAAAAGTTTGAGGAAAGTATGTACAAGCTTATTGTTGAAACTTCAACAAAGCTTCCAAAGGACGTGCGCCGCGCAATAAAAGCGGCAAAGGAACGGGAAAACGCAGGAACCCGCTCAGCGATGAGCCTTGCCACCATCACAAACAATATCAAAATGGCGGATGAAAATGTGTCGCCGATCTGCCAGGATACAGGGTTGCCGACTTTTAAAATTAAAACACCAGTCGGTGCGAACCAGATCGAAATGAAAAAAGCGATTAAAAGCGCGATTGCCAGGGCGACAAAGGATGGCAAGCTGCGTCCTAACTCGGTTGACTCCATGACAGGGGATAACAGCGGTGACAATCTTGGCGACGGCACCCCTGTCATTAAATTTGAACAGTGGGAAAATGATTTTATCGATGCCCGCCTGATTTTAAAAGGAGGCGGATGTGAAAATAAAAACATCCAATACAGCCTGCCATGTGAACTTGATGGCCTTGGCCGCGCCGGCCGTGATCTTGATGGGATTCGTAAATGCATTCTCCATTCCGTCTACCAGGCACAAGGACAGGGCTGCAGCGCCGGTTTCATTGGTGTAGGGATTGGCGGCGACCGTTCGTCCGGGTACGATCTCGCAAAGGAACAGCTTTTCCGTTCAGTGGATGACATAAATCCGCATGAAGACCTTCGCAAGCTTGAAGAATATATTATGGAAAATGCCAACGAACTCGGAATTGGCACAATGGGCTTCGGAGGGGAAACGACCCTGTTAGGCTGCAAGGCCGGCGTGATTAACAGGATTCCTGCAAGCTTTTTCGTTTCCGTTGCCTATAATTGCTGGGCGTTCCGCCGCTTAGGTGTAGCGGTTAACCCTGAAACAGGAGACATCGTTGAATGGATGTACCAGGAAGGCGAAGAAGTCGACTTCTCAGTGCCAATTGAGACGGTACAGGAAATTGCGGCTGCAACTGAAGCTGCACAGGATGTAGTGACGCTTACTGCGCCTATCCCGGAAGAACAAATCCGCCAGCTTAAAGTCGGTGATGTCGTAAAAATTACCGGAATGATGTACACCGGGCGAGACGCAATCCACAAATATTTGATGGACCACGATGCGCCGGTAGACCTGGACGGGCAGGTCATCTACCATTGCGGACCGGTCATGCTGAAGGACGCTGATGGACAGTGGCATGTGAAAGCAGCAGGGCCGACAACAAGCATCCGCGAGGAGCCGTACCAGGGCGACATCATGAAAAAATTTGGCATCCGCGCCGTGATCGGCAAAGGCGGAATGGGCTCAAAAACGCTTGCGGCATTGAAGGAACATGGCGGGGTTTATCTGAACGCCATTGGCGGGGCAGCCCAATATTATGCAGATTGCATCAAATCAGTAGAAGGCGTTGATTTGATGAACTTCGGCATACCGGAAGCGATGTGGCATCTCAAGGTCGAGGATTTTACCGCAGTCGTGACCATGGATTCACACGGCAACAGCCTTCATGAGGACGTTGAAAAATCATCACTGGAAAAACTAAGCCAATTTAAAGAACCCGTGTTTAAATAAAACAGGGGCCTGACCCCCGGCACGTTACAGTATTAACGCGCCGGGGGTCAGGCCCCCAATGCGTTAATGAATTAACGCACTGGGGGCAGGCACTTTTATGCATTTTTTCTTTCCTCCAACAAACAATAAGAAAAAACATCTTGGAGGAAACAACATGAAACAGTTTTACAAAATCCTGATGATCTTAAATGTGCTATTCCTATGCGCAGTACCTTTTGCAGAGGCTGAATACTCAAACGAGCCAATCCATTGGGGTTTTAAAAAGGGAAGCGACGGAAAAGCCGCAGATGCCGGCAAGCCACTGGAAAAAATTATCGAAAAGCATGGGGCCGTTTATAAAGGTGATCCGAATAAAAAGGATATTTATTTAACGTTTGATAATGGTTATGAAAATGGTTATACCGAGCAAATCCTGGCCGTTTTAAAACAAGAAAAGGTGCCGGCCACGTTTTTCGTAACCGGGCATTATTTGGAAAGTGCGCCTGAGCTCGTCGAGCAAATGGTGTATGAAGGCCATACGATTGGAAATCATTCGTGGCACCACCCGGACATGACGAGGATCAGTGATGAAAGGATTAAGGAAGAGCTGGAAAAAGTCCGTGCCGCAACGGCAGAACTGACTGGTAAGAAAACAATGGCTTACTTGCGGCCGCCGCGCGGGATTTTCAGTGAAAGAACGATGGATATTGCGAAGCAGGCTGGCTATACCCATGTATTCTGGTCACTCGCGTTTGTCGACTGGAATACCGACCAGCAAAAAGGATGGAAATATTCCTACGATAAAATCATGAGCCAAATCCATCCAGGTGCAGTCATTCTTCTCCACACAGTTTCCAAAGACAATGCCGACGCGCTGGAAAAAGTGGTGAAAGATCTCAAGAAGCAGGGCTATACTTTTAAAACCCTCGATGACCTGATGATCAGCCAGGCTATTAAAGAACCAATGCTGCATTGAAGCATATGCCCGAACCCCGCTTCGGGCCTTTTTATGTACGCTAACTGCCCGTCATATCGGAACGATTTAGCGGTGCTTTATCTATGGCATAAGAAGCGCCATCACCGGCGCTTCGACCAGGAAACAATTAATGTTGATGCACAATCAGCTGTTGGTTAATAGCGTACAAATGCTGTTCCAACGATAATCAAGAGGATGAAAAGTACAACGATCAGTGCAAAATTAAATCCAGAACCGCCTCCGTAACTCATAGTGTGCCACCTCCTTTATGAGCAGATAATACATGCTATGTAAAGCGGATGTTTCGCGAAACGGACATGTGTGGAGACTGTTAAAAATCGATAAAAAGGCACACATTTCGGTAAGGCCTGATAAAACATGCTATAATACGGGAAAAATGTAAAGGCGGATTGTGGTGTGGCAGTAACCTCACGCTCAACCTTTTCCCGGCGGCTGGGTTGGCTTCAAAACGCGTTGAAAAAGACTGAAACCTGGAGCAGAAACCGACGATTTCACAAGTGGATTAGTGAAATGCAGGCTGGGAGCCTTACTTGAGCTATGCTTCTCTTTATCTGTGGAGGAGCATTGAATAATAAGCCGATTCATCCCACGGCACAAGCCGCGGATGTTCTCGGCTTATGCATAATTGGAGTGAAAATAATGCAAAAACAACAAACAGTTAAAATAGAACCGAAGCAAACCTTCCCGTTAACTATCAAAAGGCTCGGCATCAATGGGGAAGGCGTGGGCTATTTCAAGCGTCAGGTCGTGTTCGTTCCCGGCGCCCTCCCCGGAGAGGAAGTCGTCGTTGAAGCTACGAAAGTGCATCCGAAGTTTGCCGAAGCGAAAATAAAAAAAATCCGCAAGCCATCCGAGCACCGGGTCAGGCCTCTCTGTCCGGTATATGAGCAATGCGGAGGCTGCCAGCTTCAGCATCTCCGTTATGAACAGCAACTGAAGGAAAAACGCGATATCGTAATCCAGGCACTAGAGCGCCATACAAAGCTGCCAATCGGCGACCTTGATATCCGTGAAACGATCGGCATGGGCAATCCATGGGGCTACAGGAATAAAAGCCAGTTCCAGGTCGGCGAAAAAGATGGTAAAGTACTTGCCGGCCTATACGGCATAAACTCACATAGACTGGTGAATATCGAGCAGTGCGCTGTCCAGCATCCAGCAACCACCAAAGCTACAGAAGCCGTTAAATCCATCCTGCAGGACCTGAAGATTCCCATTTACAATGAAAAGTCACGAAAAGGCATTGTGAGGACGATTGTTGCCCGCACCGGTGTTCAGACTGGGGAACTGCAAATCGTATTGATCACTGCACAAAAAGAACTGCCGAAAAAAGATATCATCATCCAGGAGATCAAAAAACGGCTGCCAGATATAAAATCAATCGTCCAAAACATCAATGGCCAGCGGACATCGGTCATTTTCGGCGACAAAACCGAAACTCTGGAAGGCAGTGACTTCATCCAGGAAACGCTTGGTGACCTGCAATTCGAACTTTCCGCCCGGACATTTTTCCAGCTGAACCCTGAGCAGACAGTAAAGCTCTACAACGAAGTCAAAGCCGCAGCCAGCCTCACAGGTACGGAAAAAATTGTTGATGCATACTGTGGTGTGGGAACAATCGGCCTCTGGCTCGCAGGTGGAGCCGGAGAAATCAGGGGAATGGACACCATTCCGGAATCGATTGAGGATGCCAGGAAAAACGCCGCACGGCACGGGGTAAAGCAGGCTAAATACGTAGTCGGGAAAGCTGAGGAATGGCTGCCCAAATGGGCAAAAGAAGGCTGGAGGCCCGACGTCATCGTCGTCGATCCGCCCCGCACAGGCTGCGACCAGGAATTCCTGAAAACCGTGTTAAAGGTAAAGCCGAAAAAATTCATTTATGTATCATGCAATCCTTCGACTCTGGCAAAGGACATCCAGACCTTAAGTGGCCAGTACAAAGTCGAGTACATCCAGGCGGTTGATATGTTCCCGCATACCGCGCATGTAGAAGCCGTCACGGCTTTAGAATTGAAGATGTCTAATTAATAAATGCTCTTGCTGGTTAAAATAAACATTTGCAAGTCCGACCCTGATTGCGTAAAATCCTTTTGCGATTTCGGGGTCTTTTCCTGTTAAACCTTTGTCAATTCAGTGTTCTTCCAATTTTCTTTTTAGTCGTTTTTTAGTAAAACTTTATTTTAACTCGAACAGTGGAATATTGGTTGTACAGAGATTGTGAAGTTAAACTAAACATTTCCGATCAGTTTGAAAAAAAGTGTTTAAGCATGGTATAAGTGTAAAAGAAGCGGGACAATTTTGGGATAATGGGTTGGCCTGGTATCCCATGATGAGAGGATTTGAATCAAAATATGAAAGATAATTTTTGGCGTGATTTACCACGACCATTTTTTATATTGGCACCAATGGAAGAAGTGACGGATGTTGTTTTTCGCCATGTAGTGAGTGAAGCAGCCAGACCGGATGTTTTTTTTACAGAGTTTACAAACAGTGATAGTTATTGTCACCCAGAGGGGATCAATAGTGTGCGTGGGCGTTTGACTTTTACAGAGGATGAACAGCCAATAGTAGCCCATATATGGGGAGATAAGCCTGAATACTTTCGGCAAATGAGTATTGGTATGGCGAAAATGGGCTTTAAGGGTCTGGATATTAATATGGGCTGTCCTGTTCCTAATGTGGCACAGCATGGGAAGGGAAGCGGCCTTATCCGTCGTCCGGAAGTTGCAGCAGATTTAATACAGGCAGCAAAAGCAGGAGGGTTGCCCGTAAGTGTAAAGACAAGGCTTGGCTACTCGGATTTAGACGAATGGCGCGGCTGGTTGACACACATATTGGAACAAGACATTGTAAACCTTTCCATTCATCTGCGTACAAGGGATGAAATGAGCAAAGTAGATGCTCATTGGGAGCTGATCCCGGAGATTAAAAAACTTCGTGACCAGGTGGCACCCGATACCCTTTTGACGATCAATGGGGATATCCTTGACCGTCAAACTGGCTTAAAGCTCGCCCATCAATATGGTGTTGATGGGGTTATGATTGGGCGTGGAATTTTCCATAATCCATTTGCCTTTGAAAAGGAGCCGAAAGACCATAGCAGTCAGGAATTGTTGGATCTCTTAAGATTGCATATGGATCTCCATGATAAATACTCAGGATTAGAGCTGCGACCGTTCAAGGCTCTTCATCGCTTTTTTAAGATCTATGTCAAAGGATTTCGAGGGGCAAGTGAATTGAGAAATCAATTAATGAGCACAGAGTCGACAGATGAAGTACGTGAATTGCTGGATAATTTTGCGTCAAAGAATCTGGATTGAATGGGGGACCAGTAGAAGTGTCCCAATTCGAGGATAAAAGCGAAGTAGGATGTTAAACTGGTGTGCCTACAAAAGTTAGAGGATATACCAAGCAGTTAATTGTCTGGTGTGAAGGCGGTATTGAACCGGACTCATTCCTGCAATTTTTGCTTTATATGTCTGTTATTAGTCGCTCCTTTTAGTAAGGTTCCAAATAGGATTTGTGATAAACCCACCAACATCTCCTTGTGTTGTCAATTACAGTCCACACATGTCGAGTGTGTCACGCAGCTAATTTTGAAAGCATAATCTTAATAACATTTCC
Source organism: Bacillus sp. T33-2 (assembly GCF_002860205.1). Lineage (GTDB taxonomy): Bacteria > Bacillota > Bacilli > Bacillales > Cytobacillaceae > T33-2. The sequence goes on along the minus strand of NZ_PGVB01000033.1, from coordinate 39,034 downwards.
CATTCTGCCTCGGTTTTCGTGAAAAATATCTTTTACGATTTCCGGGTCTTTTGTTTTTGCCACCAGCCCGTTTGTTTAGTCTCGATTTTCAACTTTACTCTGACAAAAACCCGGGATGCTCTAACCTAAAACTGAAAGATAACAAAGCATAAGAGCAGGAAATTTACATTGTTCTCCAGAATGAGTTAATAGTGCCTTTCGCTAAAATAATGACATACATGGCTTTTCAGGTGTTCCTATTGAATGATTTGGGCATGGGGAAATACATGCCGGTTCATTTTCTGATAACACATCCCACAGAACAGTGAACCTTTCCTTTGGCAAACTACCCATAAGTAACATATCGGGGTAAATTATTCCCTCTGACCTGTCCGGGATGATTAGCGACCTGACTGTGTAGCGTATGAGGAGCAAAGTATTAGTGACGGAAATTACCGATTTTAGTGTTCATTGTAAAACTGGCAGTGCTTTTGAAAAATGAAAGCACTGCTTTTATTTGTTTATGGTAAAAAACCCCTGAGATTCAGGACTTGAAATAGTCATTGCTCATTTAAAGTAAATTACCGATACTTGATTTAATTTTAGTTATTCTAATATTTTGATAGTTAAAACATTATTTTCCTAAAACAATTATATTGTAACATCGCTAAAATACTCATATAATACTATTCAATAAGGACATTTGTTTTTCTGGGGTGGACTTTATTGTATTGGCATCCACGGAATCATCAATCCTTCACATCCTGATTAATAGTGCCTTTGGAGCGGAATCGAAAAGATAATAAAATCGCACAGACAGCTCTACTAAAGGGGAATGTGGAACACATCGAATAAAAGTCACTAGACTAGAAGGGGAAATTTCTATGCAAAGTCAACTGATAAAGTTGAGTCAGGGGAGTTTGGTTAAACAAATTATCGTAGGTTTGATTATTGGGATCATACTGGCTGTAACAATCCCGGAAGCTGCAAAACCGGTTGTAATTTTAGGGTCTTTGTTTGTAGGTGCTTTGAAAGCAATTGCACCTGTATTAGTACTATTCTTGGTTATGTCGGCCATCGCCCAGCACAAGCGCGGCAACAAGACAAATATGAAAACCATTATCGTGCTTTATCTTTTAGGCACTTTCCTGGCAGGACTTATAGCAGTTATTGTAAGTTTTATATTTCCAGTGAGCCTACAACTTGCAGCGGGCCCTGAGGACGTGACGGCTCCGGGCGGTGTTGTAGAGGTCCTGAAAACTTTATTGCTGAACATTGTCGATAACCCGGTGAATGCTGTTATCAATGCTAACTATATTGGCGTTTTAGCTTGGGCAATCCTTCTTGGTGTTGCCCTGAAAAATGCCGCTGATACGACAAAAACGATGATTGCCAATTTTTCAGATGCAGTATCTAAATTCGTTGCATGGGTGATCAGGTTTGCTCCATTAGGAATCATGGGCCTGGTGTTTGAATCCATTACGACAAACGGGCTTGAGTCGCTGCTAAGCTATGGAAAATTACTTGCGGTATTGATTGGTTGCATGATTTTTGTGGCCCTTGTTGTGAATCCAATTATTGTGTTCACTGCCATCCGCCAGAATCCATACCCACTTGTATTTAAGTGCTTAAAGGAAAGCGGCATTACAGCATTCTTTACACGCAGTTCAGCTTCAAATATTCCTGTAAATATGAGACTGTGTGAAAATCTAGGCTTGAGTAAGGATGCTTATTCAGTATCTATTCCATTAGGCGCAACCATCAATATGGCCGGTGCCGCGGTGACCATTTCTGTTTTGACACTGGCTGCGGTCCATACACTGGGCATTCAGGTGGACATACCTACTGCATTAATCCTCAGTGTGCTGGCAGCTGTATGTGCCTGTGGCGCTTCAGGGGTTGCTGGAGGGTCCCTATTGCTGATACCTCTGGCTTGCAGCCTATTCGGGATCCCGGATGATGTTGCGATGAAGGTAGTTGGTGTAGGCTTTATCATCGGGGTGTTACAAGACTCTTTTGAAACGGCACTTAACTCATCTACAGATGTACTGTTCACAGCAGCAGCTGAATTTAAAGAGCGGCGTAAGCAAGGAAAAAACAGAGATATTAAAAACGTTGCATAAAGAAATCTATCGGTGATTGACTGCACCCCAAAAGGTCTGATGGGTGGGTACATGCAGACGAAGCCTCCGCGTTCAATTGGCTGGAGTGTTTTCACAGATAGTCGTTCAGGAAGCAGGACACATACTCAGTGCCTGCTTCTGTTATTTTTAGGAAAAATGATGTATTGTAAAATTTACGGTGAAAATGGTAATAAAAACGGGATTGATGGCGACAAATCGACCTTATGATTTATGGTTTTATAATACTGAAACGTTAAACAAAGCAAGGGGGTATCATAATGTCGGAACAAACCGAACTCGCCACATTCGCGGGCGGCTGCTTCTGGTGCATGGTGGAGCCATTTGAGGAGCAGCCAGGGATTAAAGAAGTTGTCTCAGGCTATACAGGCGGTCATACCGAAAACCCAACCTACGAGGAAGTGTGCTCTGATACAACCGGCCACTATGAAGCGGTCCAGATTGTGTATGACCCTGCTGTTTTCCCTTATGAAAAATTGCTTGAGCTGTTTTGGCAGCAAATTGACCCGACTGATGCGGGCGGCCAGTTCAATGATCGGGGATTGCGTACCGGACGGCCATTTTTTATCATAATGAGGCACAAAGGGAGATGGCTGAAGCATCAAGGAACGAGCTTGAGTCGAGCGGCCGTTTTCAAAAGCCGGTTGTAACTGAAATTCTGCCGGCGGGCCGTTTTTACACGGCCGAAGAAAAGCAGCAGCAATACTATAAAAAGAATCCCTTTCACTATAATATTTACAAGGAAGGTTCCGGCCGCGCGCCCTTTATCCGTGAAAACTGGAAAAACCGAAAAAGTGATGAGCAATTGCGGCAGGAGCTGACTTCAATTCAATACGATGTCACAAGAAATAATGCGACAGAACCACCTTTTCGTAATGAATATTGGGAACAATTTGAAGAAGGCATTTATGTTGATATCATTTCAGGGGAGCCGCTGTTCAGTTCAAAGGACAAGTATGACGCACACTGCGGATGGCCAAGCTTTACGAAGCCGCTGCGCCGCACTGAGCTCGAGGAAAGGTTTGATACGTCACACGGAATGCGGCGGATCGAGGTTCGGGCTAAAACATCCGATTCGCACCTCGGCCATGTGTTCGATGACGGACCAGGACCTGACCGGGCACGTTATTGCATTAATTCCGCAGCCCTCCGTTTTGTGCCGAAGGAAAAGCTCGATGAAGAGGGATATGGACAGTTCACACGGCTGTTTGAATAAAAGGGGAGCACAGCCTTCATACATTGGGCTGTGCCTCTTTTGTTGTTAGTACTCGGAGATTCCACTCAAGAAAATAATGGAAATATTATGAAACATACGATAGAATAAACATAAAAAACCAGGGGAGCTATGGATGAATAAAGAAAAGATTATAGCAGAAAAAGTCAAACTGGCCGAATGGGCTGATACTTTAAAGAGCTTGTCCGAAGATGTGTGGTTCAAACCGCTTAAAGATGGCTCCTGGGGAACAGCAGATGTGATATCGCATTTTATTTCTTGGGATCAATTTATCATTGATTACAGGATATCTTACTTATTGAAAGATGAAAGCTTTCCAAGTGTTCCTGTAGATGTAGAGGAGATGAATAAAAAAGCGTCTGACTACGCACGTGCCGGGATTCTGAAGGATGATTTAATTGATGAATTTGTCTCTGTCCGTGAACGATTAGTATCGCATTTGGAGCAAATCCCGGATGCCCTGTTTGACCAGCCCTGCCCCGGCAAGGAACATTTAACAGTAAAAGAATATTTTAGCGGGATGATTGAGCATGATCAAAAGCATAAAGAACAAATAGATTCTTTTTTAAAAGAACAAATAAATTAGTTTGTGTGATTTGCCAGCGTAAAGGAGAAAGGCACGTTATCCGTGCCTTTACCCTTTTTATATGGTATCCGCCGATCATATTAGCGTTATATTATGCGTGAACACCGATGCTGGCCCGTTAGTATTTTTCAATCTGTTCGGCAAGGTAGATGCTTAATTTTCGCCTGTTTTTCCTTAACTTCATCCTGTCCGGTGCGGAATCAAATAAGTATTTTTCTTCGTCGGTCTCCGGATATACAGCGGGGACTTTTTTTGTTTTACCATGTTCATCCAATGAAACAAAGGTAATGAAGCTTGTGGCCGCGACTTTTGTTTCTCCGCTTATTAAATGTTCCGCTATTACTTTCACGAACACTTCCATTGAGCTGCTGCCTGTAAAGGTAACGAAGGATTCCAGATGCACTGCATCTGTTGGTCGGATTGGATGCAGGAAATCAACTGAATCCATTGATGCTGTTACACATTCAGACCTGCAATGCTTAGCTGCCGAAATGGAAGCCACCACATCGATGGATGCCATCAATTTTCCGCCAAATAGTGTTTGGTGGTTATTTGTATCCGGAGGCAGTACTCTGTTTGTCTGGAATACTCTTGATTCTGCACAAGGTTTGCTGTTTGGTGCCATAGTCATCTGATTTAAGCCCCTTTGACTGATTAATTGCTGATTACATTATATTATGATTTACCATCGGAACAGTAGTTATTGTGTGACTATAAGCCCCTAATTCGGTGGGGGCCTGACACCCAGCCAAGTAACGCGTTAACACAGTGGGGGCCTGACCCCCACTTGAGTATAGTGTGAAAGGGCCTTTAATATTTCTGCTTGTAATGGGCGAGCGTGAGCAAGGGGAAAATGTAGTCGTAGCTGTGGTAGTGGATGTAGAATGCGCCCGCCATTCCCTGTCCTTTTGGATAGTCGCTCGTCCAGTCCTTTTTGCTATGATTTTCAAGCAAATATTTTATTCCTGACTGGATTGCGGGGGTCGGCTTGCGAGAAGCGGCGATCAAAGCATCGACTGCCCAGGCGGTATGTGTTACAGTGCTCACTCCCAGGGGGATGTACGTATTCATGATATCGCTCTTGCAGGACTCGCCCCAGCCCCCGTCGTCATTTTGGATTCGCACCAGCCAGCTGGCCGCTTTTTGAATCGACCGGTGATGCTGGGATACTCCAGATGCCATAAGCCCAGTAACCGCTGCCCATGTACCGTAAATATAGCAAATCCCCCAGCGTCCGTACCAGGAACCATCCTTTTCCTGGTTTCCCACCAGCCAATCAACACCTCGTTTCATCGATGGATGGTTTTTCGATAAATTGGTGTATCTCCCTAAAAATTCAAGTGTCCGGCCAGTTAAATCTGCACTGGCTGGATCCGTGAGCAGAAATTTACCACCTTCAATAGGAAGCAAATTCAATATTTTTTTGTCCACATTTTTTTCAAAGGCAGGCCAGCCGCCATCATCATTTTGCATCGAGAACAGCCAATTGATTCCCCTGTCCCAGGCTTGATGGAAAGCGGAATCCAGCCGGACTTTTCTGGATAACGACCGAAGTGATGCAGTCGTGTCATCCACATCGGGGTGGATCGTGTTCACCTCTGAAAATCCCCAGCCACCCGGCAGGACATCTGGATTATGGATCATCCAGTCTCCATATTTAAAATGCTGGCGCTCCATCAAAAAACGGTTTGCATCAGCAATAACACGGTCTGATGGTGAAATTCCGGCTTCCTGCAGCGCATAGCTGATCAATGACGTATTCCAGACAGATGCAGTCGTATATTGCATATGGGTTTGTCCGTAAATCTCGCACTTCATCGCTTTTAGCCCGTCCACAGCTTTCAAAATAATAGGATCCCTGTTTGAATACCCGAGCGAGAGTAACGCAAAAATCATCAGGAAGGTCGAACTGAAGTAACTATAAAAGGTACCGTCCGGTTCAATCCGGTTAAGCATGTATTCCTTGGCACGTTCAATGGCGGCCCTGTGGATGCGTTCCGGGTATCCGATCAGGCGGCTCATTCCTTGTTCGAAAGCCGAGTAAAATGGCCTCCACTCCTGGCTCCGGCTCCAGTTAAAGTACTCGTCACCGTCCGCTCTTGAAACAACTAAATCGGAAAGATCGGGACTTCTTTTTGTTTTGCTGCTGAATTTTTTGTCAGCCAAAATCATCATCGGCGCCAGATTGGCCCGCCCGTAAACAGAGAAATCGAAGAAATTGACCGGGAATGACAGCGGTAGCAGGATCATTTCAACCGGAAGCGGGAAAAACCGCGGCCATCTGTATTGGCCGGTTAAGCTGAGCATAATTTTTGTGAACATATGGGCTTTTTCCATGCCGCCATTCGCCAATATAAACCGTTTCGCCGCCCTCATCCTCTTATCTTCCTTCGACACAAAGCCGGAGTATAGAAGAGAATAATAGGCTTCTACTGTAGCAGATAAATTTCCGCCACCCTCGTCATGGAACAGCTTCCAGGCGCCATTGTGCCCTTGCCTGCCTATGATTCTTTCAGTTAATTCGCAGATTAATTCTTCATCATTTATTTCCAATGTCCTTAATAAAATGATCATATAAGCATCTGTCGAGATGCCTGTTTCAAACGGGTATTTCCAGGAACCATCCTCGGCCTGGCCGGATTTTAGCGTTTCAAAAATCCTGCGTATCACGGCTTCTGTTTCTAGCTTCATTCTTCTCACCCCACTTCAATGACCTGCTTTTTAAAACATATTCTTGCTATAAAAAAGAATACATCAAGGAGGGGAGCTATCATTTTTTTTCTTAAAAAAAAGCGGAAGCCCTCTAAAACACTTTTGGAAATAAAGCAGGATTTGAAGAAAAAGCGGGCGGCGGCAAAGGTACAGCTATCAGCAGACATTGCCCTTTCAAAAAAAGACAGGCTGTTAATTGAGGAAATTCGAAAAAAAACAGAGGAACTGAATATCAACAATGTGACGCGAACAAAGGCATACCTCGATTTTTACCGTCACTATCCTGAAATTCACTGGGCATTTCTCGGGCATATGGTGTCACGGAACGGGGGATGGAATATGACCGATTTAAGGGGGGAGCTGCTTTGCCGGCTTCTTAGTGAACAAACAAAGAAAGACTTTTTCGCGTTTTTGGAAAGGGGCAACTGGCTCATCTTCCAGGATGCTTACCGGCAATTCCTGCTTTACGATGTATGCATGAAGCGAAAACAGAATCTGTTTTACCTGTTGCGCTATCTCAATATTTCGGTCTTTATGGAAACAATCTGGGAGCATTTTTGGAAATGCCGCAACCACTACATTTTAACAATCGGCCTCGTTATAAATGAGCAGAGTTATTTGGAAAAAAGAATAGTCCAAAACCCGGTGTACAAGGATAAAGTATTTTATACGGTGGAATTCCTGCTTCAGGAGCTTCTTTCGTTCAATCATATATTGTTTCCGTTTGGAGGAAAGACGGGAAAAGCTGAACTGGCCGGCCAGACCCTGGACCATTTTGGGTCACTCAACGAACGGATTTTGCTCGGAAAACGGCTGTACAAAATACTTTTTCACGACCAGGCCCAACTCCAAAATGTTATCAAGTGGGCGTACGCACATCCACATACCGGATCGCGAAAGGATTATTGGCCGCATATCTTTAACGACCTGAATGAAGGGTTGCCAGGGACAGGACTAAAACGGCGGCTCAAAGGCTGCCAGCTTCGCAAAGGTGCCGGGCGCCTGTATAGCCCAAGGCTAGAATTTGCCTGGAAAAACGTGAACCATCCGGATGCTGAGCCCGGGGATTGGTTCGAAGATTTAAATGTTGTGGATTACCTTGAGGAACAAGAGGAAAATATCGACGGGGGGATTACCGATGAATATTGTTCAACCCTTGAAAAGCTCGAACTTGCCGCCCTCGCGAAAAAAGCGATCTATATTTAACCGTTTACTATCCTATTTTCCAGCGATGATGTTTGCTTCCCTGTTTGGGACGTATTCAGACCTTTATTTTGTCGGGAAAGGGGCATATGAATTCCCTGCAAGGCCTTTTGCCGGTATATTTCATGTCAATATTGCTTTTACCCTTATTGCGCTGCCGCTGTTGACGGTTTGTTTTCTTAATTTTGTAAAAAGGCTAGAGCGCTGGAAAAGATGGGCCATCATCGCCCTAGTGAGTGCCGCTGCTCCGGCTGCTGAAAGGATCGCGGAACAATTGGGCTTGTTCCGCCATGGTGAAGCATGGAGCCATGCCTATTCTTTTTTCGGTTATCTCTTTTTCCTGTCAATTATCTGGAAGATGTATAAATGGACCATTACAGCAAGAAAATTGTAAGGAGCAGGAATCAATGTACGATTCCTGAGAACGGGTTGCTTCTTGAATGAAGCAGCCTTTTTTTATCCATCTGTATTATATTGCTTGTACGCAGTTACGCTGCTTTTCAAAATGATGGCCATTGGGTATCTTAAATGTATATATATGAAAATCAATGGAGGCCTCAAAACCGGCACTTTCACCATGGAGAGGGAAATAAAGAAAGCAAGGATGATAAAGATGGGAAGAAAACTGGCAGTGATTGATATTGGTTCTAACACAATCAGGCTGACTGTGTACAATTATAAAGCGAAAAGTATTTTGAAAGAGATTGAGAACATCAAGGTTTCAGCTCGGCTGCAAAGCTACCTGGATAGTGATCAAATGTTAACCTCTGAAGGTCTTAATATCCTGCTCGACTCATTAGCTGTTTTTAAAGAAATTGTCTCCCTGCATAAAGTGACATCAATTAAAGTGTTTGCCACCGCAGCAATAAGGAAGGCGAAAAACCAGCTGGAAATAAAACAAGTGATACACGAGAAAACAGGGTTTTCCGTGGAGGTTTTACCAGGACAATCCGAAGCGTATTATGGTTTCCTTGGTGTCATTAACTCAACTTACCTGAAAGATGGCGTCACGATTGACATTGGCGGGGGCAGCACGGAAATTACCCTATTCTTAAATCGAAAAATGGTGCACGCCCACAGTTTTCCTTTTGGGGTCATCAGCTTAAAGCAGCAGTTTATCAAAGGACAAACTCCTTCCATCGAAGAATTAGACAGGTTGTCTGCTTATTTAATGACTAAATTCCAGGAAATTGACTGGCTGATAGATTGTCAGCTGCCAATCATCGGTATTGGCGGCAGTGCGCGGAATTTAGCGAAAATGGATCAGGCCGGCAGGAACTATCCAATTGACTCGATCCATCAGTATGAAATTAATCTCAATGATATCGTGGCGGTAAAAGAAAAATTGTCTTCTTTATCGTTTGAAGAAATACAACGGGTCGAAGGGCTGTCCAAAGAACGTTCAGACATCATAATCCCTGCTATTGAAGTTTTTCTGTCGATGTACCGGATTGTTAATGCACCTTTTTTTCAATTCTCCCAAAAAGGAATCAGGGACGGGATTTTATATGAAAAGCTGCTGAACGATGGAGCCGAAGACGAAAATCAGGAGCCGCTTGAGAAAAGCCTTTATCAATTGGCATTTGAGCATGATGTGGATGTAGATAAACGGTCGCAGACAGTTAAAACCGCCGAGATGATCTTCAATGCCATCCGTGAAAGCGATGTGTGTGAATTAAACGGGAATGAATTAATTGACCTGAGAAATGCGGGATCGATTTATAAATTAGGAGAATTTTTCGATAGAGATTCTGCGGGTTCACATACATTTTATTTGTTGTCAAACCGTAGCCTGGACGGGATTTCCCATCGCGACCGGATCAAACTTGCTTTATTGGCTGCCTACCATTCCAAAAATTCTTTTAAAGAGAATATAAAACCGTTTAAAGAATGGTACACAAATGAGGAAAAACAAAAAATAAAGCTGCTTGGAGCAATATTAAAATTTTCATTCATTTTAAGCAGTACGAAGAGAGAAATTATTCAGGATATACGCTTTTCAGAAGGAAAAGATATGGTTGCTATGGAGATTTATTGCAATAAAAGCTGGCAGGTGGAACAACAGGCAGCCAGCAAACAGGTGAAGCATTTGGAGCATGCGTTAGGCAAAAATATAACCCTGCATTTTACTTCACGCAGGTAGCTTTCAACGTAAAAATTCTTGATCCGTAAAGGGAGAGATTAAAGTGCAAGACAACGCAGACTTGAATCAACCTGCTTTTTTCAATAACAGGGAGCTCAGCTGGCTGGCTTTTAACGACAGAGTCCTGGAAGAAAGTATGGACGAACGTAATCCGCTGCTAGAACGGCTCAAATTCCTGGCCATATTCAGCTCGAACCTCGACGAGTTTTTTATGGTCCGGGTTGCCGGTCTCAAGGATCAGATAGAAGCAAGGTTTATGAAACCTGAAAATAAGGCGGGACTGACACCGAAGGAACAGATAACGGAAATTACAAAAATCACCCATGACAATATGTCCAGGCAATACAGCAATTATAAACATCTGCTAGATTTGTTGGAAAAAGAGGATGTTTCCCTTCTTTCAATCAGGGAAGTTCCCCAAGATGCGTTAATTTATCTGGAAAAGCATTTTGACGAGGTTATTTTTCCTGTATTGACACCGATGGCAATCGACGCTTACCGGCCTTTTCCGTTGTTGGCTAATAAAAGCATGAATCTTGCCGTTGTGCTGTCTGAACATGAAGAAGGATCCACAGACCCGGAAAAATTAGCTATTGTGCAAGTACCAAGAGGGTTCCAGCGATTTGTGGAGGTTGCAGGCTATGGAGAACATGGCAGGAAGCAGTTTGTATTAATTGAAGATGTGATCAGCCACTTTGTACATAAACTTTTTCATGGTTTGCATGTGCAATCCGTAACACAATTCCGAATTACAAGGAATGCAGATCTGGAAATACACGAGGAGGGCGCAAGAGACCTGCTGGAGGAAATTGAAGAAGAGTTGAAAATGCGAAAATGGGGCGCTACCGTCCGGTTGGAAATAGCAAAAAACTTCTTTGATCCCGACATATTATCTTATTTATTGGATGAACTGGAAATACATCAAAAAGATGCTTATTTGATAAACGGCCCTCTTGACTTAACGTTTTTATTCAGTTTTTATAAACAATTTGCGCCTTTAAAGAAACACCTCATTTTTGAAAAGTATAACCCCCAGCCTGTGAAGGATATTATCCAGGTGGTGAACGGGGGAGAAAAAAATATTTTTGATATTGCCAAAACTAAAGATATCCTGTTGCATCACCCTTATGAATCTTTTGAGCCTGTTATTGATTTAGTCAGAAGTGCTGCCGAGGACCCGAATGTACTCGCCATTAAGCAAACTCTTTACAGGGTCAGTGGAAACTCGCCGATTATTGAAAATTTGAAAAGAGCGGCTGAAAACGGGAAGCAAGTGCTTGTCCTGGTTGAACTGAAGGCGCGGTTTGATGAGGAGCATAATGTACACTGGGCAAAGGAACTGGAGAAATCGGGCTGCCACGTGATTTACGGGAAGACTTTCTTGAAGACCCATAGCAAAATCACGCTCATCGTCCGTAAAATGAATGATACCATCCAGCGGTTCGTGCATCTTGGAACCGGAAATTATAATGAAGAAACAGCCAAGGTTTACACTGATCTGGGATTGATCACGTCAAACCCTGAATTTGGGGTGGACGCAACCAATTTCTTTAATTATTTGAGCGGTTTTATGGAAAAGCCGGACTTTCAGCATTTTTATGTATCACCTATCGATATTCGCGAACATTTTATCCAGCTGATCGACGAGGAAATAGAATTCCATCAGCAATTTGGCAATGGCAGGATCATTGCTAAAATGAATTCTGTGACCGACAAAAAAATCATTGTGAAGCTGTATGAAGCCTCGCGGGCTGGTGTCAGGATCGACATGATTGTGCGCGGAATCTGCTGCCTCCGCCCGGACATCGATGGGGTGAGTGAAAATATTAGGGTCATCAGCATTGTTGGCCGGTTTTTAGAGCATAGCAGGGTCTATTATTTTCATCACAACGGCCGGGAAAAGATTTTCCTGTCATCTGCAGATTTAATGACGAGGAACATGGAAAACCGGGTTGAAATTGCATTCCCTGTTTTGGACAATGAACAGAAGGACCGGATTAAACAAATACTTTCTATCCAATTAAGAGATAATGTTAAAGCCCGCATACAAGACCAATATGGAAATTATTATTATGTTTCAAAATGTGCTGACGACCTCGAGACCGACAGTCAAATGATATTTCTGGGCATGGCATACCAGGCGGCTGATGATGATAGGGAGTAAGGGAGAATCCAATTTTGAATGCTGGAGCTGACAAAAACGGATTTTGCAAGTGTGCAGCATAACCCTGTGATGCAGTTTGGCCGGGCAAAACAAAGGACACCCTATATATTGACCTGGAGAAACATTTTTAGTCAGTTTTTACAATTGTGAGATGCCGAAAAAAGATTGCTATAGACCCACACGCATCTGCATTGATAAGATGGGCAAGTGATACAGTTTGAAGGGTGAGTAGCATGGATGAGCAAAAATTCAAGAATTTGAAAATGGGTGAACGCGGGGTCATCATCAGCATTATTGCTTATATCAGTTTGTCGGCATTAAAGCTGTTTGTCGGAATCAACAGCCATTCGGATGCTTTAAAAGCGGATGGTTTGAACAATATGACTGATATTATCGCTTCAGTCGCCGTTTTAATTGGGCTTCGATTATCCCGGAAACCTGCAGACCTGGACCATCCGTACGGCCACTGGAAAGCTGAAACGATCGCTTCATTGATGGCATCATTTGTCATGGCGGTTGTCGGCATCCAAGTACTGGTTGACGCAATCAGGTCTGTGTTTGAAGGCGATGCCCAGTCACCTGATGTCATATCTGCATGGACAGGCGTATTTTCTGCTTTTGTGATGTACGCTGTGTATCGGTTTAATAAGGCGCTGGCCGAAAAAATTGATAGCCAGTCAGTTATGGCAGCGGCCAAGGACAATCTTTCTGACGCATGGGTAAGTATCGGGACCGCCATCGGCATTTTCGGTTCCCAATTTAATCTGCCCTGGCTGGACCCTTTAACTGCCTTCATCGTAGGTTTGCTCATTTGCAAAACCGCATGGGAAATCTTCCGGATTGCATCGCACCAATTGACGGATGGTTTTGATCAGGAAAAGATGGAGAGTTATAAAGAAACAATTGAAAGCATCGAAGGAGTAAAAGGCGTTACAAATATTAAAGCGAGGAATTATGGCAATAATACAGTCGTCGATGTCGTCATTTTAGTAAATTCCACCCTGGATATTCGTAATGCACACGACATATCAACCAAAGTTGAAAAAGCGCTGGTTGCAGAACATGACGTCTATGATGTGCATGTCCACATAGAGCCAAATTAATAAGCGGCAATAATTATAATCCTTTCAAAGCCTGCAGTTACAGTCCTCGCAGGCTTTTTTTGCACGCCCAAAAATATGTACAAAACAACTTCCTGAATGTCCTGGCATAATTTAGTACAGATGCATTTTAGAGAAAATAATGAGGAAGTGTTGCTGAATGTTTGTGTATAACCCGGCGGATGGAGGCTTCTATTATTCACCAGTCCCTGTTTATCATCCACATGACCAAACACCTTATTGGGCGGACCAGTCTGAAGAACGGGCACGGCAAAGGTTCCACCAGTTCAGGCCGATTAAACATTCGACCAGGGACCAGCTGATTGTGCCAAGAGGGTACAAATATGATATCGTCGCAAGCTGGGGCGATGACCTCGGAAACGATGAAAAATTTGGTTTCAACAATGATTTCACCTGTTATTTTGGAAACAACCCGAATGATGGTGTATTGTGGGTGAATCATGAGTATATCGGCAATCTAAGCATGTACGTTACCGGCTACACTGGCGAGGGCGAGCGTACGCCGGAACAGATCAGGATTGAAAAATACAATGTTGGCGGTTCCGTTATCCACATTAGAAAGGGAACCGATGATGGAAAATGGCATATTGTAAAAGGTTCCCGTTATAACCGGAGGATTACGGCCAACACTCCTATTGAGCTCACCGGCCCGGCCCGGGGAGATGCTGCCGTCCAGGGCGCAACAGCAGTAACAGGGACGTTTGCCAATTGTTCCGGAGGCAAAACGTGGTGGAATACCGCGCTGAGTGGTGAAGAAAATTATGAAGGCATCATCAAGGACTGGGCGCCGGCGGGTGAACTTGACCCGACCCATTACGGCTGGGTCGTTGAAATTGACCCACTTGATCCTAATTCAATCCCGAAAAAGCATACAGCGCTTGGCCGTTTTGCCCATGAGAATGCCGTAATGACTGTCGGCAGGAACGGACGGGTTGTGGTGTACTCAGGGGATGATGCGAATGATGAATGTGTGTATAAATTTATCAGTGACGGCGTATACCGCCGTGATGCGGGGAAAGAAAACAGCCGGCTTCTTGAAGAAGGCACGCTGTATGTAGCGGACTTCGGATCGGGGCGCTGGGTTCCGCTTGATCTGGAAAAAACACCTGCACTAAGGGAAAAATATCGTACCCAGGGGGAAGTCCTTGTCAATACGAGGGCAGCTGCCAAAATGGTCAAAGGAACTCCAATGGACCGTCCGGAAGATATTGAAATCCACCCAAGGGACGGCTCAGTATACATCGCCCTGACCAACAATATTGAGCACGGCAACTATTACGGCCAAATCATCCGGCTGGTTGAAAGGAATAACAACCACGAAAGCGTTAATTTCGACTATGAAATATTTGCTGCTGGTGGTCCGCAAAGCGGTTTTGCGTGTCCGGACAACATGGCCTTCGATTCGGCAGGAAACCTGTGGGTAACAACAGATATTTCTTCGGGTTCATTAAATGAAGGGGCTTACAGGCATTTTGGCAATAACGGGTTATTTATGATACCGACAGCGGGCCGTGACCGTGGGAAAGCTTTTCAGTTTGCTTCAGGGCCAGTGCAGGCTGAATTGACAGGGCCATGGTTCACCCCCGATGAAAAAACCTTGTTTTTATCAGTACAGCATCCTGGTGAAGAAACGGAGGATCCAGACAACCCAACAAGCCGCTGGCCTCACGGGGACATCCCGCGGCCGTCAGTAGTAGCGATTTCGAGAAAATGATGGGTGCTTTATGTTTTTATCTCCAACCCTTGGCCATCCAAGGGTAATTTATTTTTTTCTGGATCAGTTTTTTTTTGATTTTTTATTGGGTGGCCACTGTAATATTTTCAATTAAATTACAGCTGCTGGGAATATAATAGAAGTTACCGGGATAAAAACGAGACTTACCGGCATTATATTTTCCGTTACTGGGAAAAAAATCAGACTTACCGGGATTTTCGTTTAGCTTCCTATCAAAAGATGTCCCTTGTGGTCGTTTTCACCTATGTAAAATGGTCCAGCTGATACAGATTTGTAATTATTTCTTAAAATCAAATTCATGGCTTCTCAAAATCAAATAGTTATTCTATTAACGAACTAAATATTGAGAGGAGAAGTTGAATGAGAGGAATATTTCGCAGCATTATTTTATCAACAGCATTAGTAGCAGCAGGATCAGGCACATTTTTACAATCTGAGGCAGCAGCGGATGATGCTAAACCATCAATTAATCCAAAGCAGATTTTGAATGTGTCACACCGCGGAGCTTCCGGATACGCACCAGAGCATACCATTCCGGCATATGAACTCGGAGAAAGGATGAAGGGAGATTATATCGAAATCGACCTTCAGATGACCAAGGATGGAGAGCTCATCGCGATGCACGATGAAACACTCGACCGCACCACAAATGGCACCGGCCTCGTCAAAAATTATACACTTGCAGAAATCAAGCAGCTTGATGCAGGGTCCTGGTTTAATGAAGCATATCCGGAGTTTGCGAAACCGGAATACGCTGGCCTACAGGTTCCGACTCTTCAGGAAGTCATTGAAAGGTTCGGCCGGGGAGAGCGCTACTATATTGAAACAAAATCACCTGAAGTGTATCCGGGCATGGAAGAAAAGCTGCTGGAGATTTTGCGTGAGTATAAGCTGATCGGAAAAAATGCTGCTTCAAGCAAGGTACTCATCCAGTCATTCAGCCCGGAAAGTTTGCTGAAGGTACACGAAATGGACCCGACGATTCCTCTCGTACAGCTTTTATGGTATACCGGCCCTGCTGTTATTTCTGATGCTGAGCTGGAGGCAGTCAAAAAATATGCAATCGGAGTCGGCATGAACTTCAACATGATCGACCAGGCATATGTCCAGAAGGTACGGCAGCACGGCCTGCTGATCCATCCGTACACAGTCAATGAGCAGGCAGACATGAGAAAACTTTTGGACTGGGGAGTGACAGGAATGTTCACGAATTACCCCGACAGGCTTCATCAGGTAATAAAAGAGAAGAAATTCAAGTAAGCGTATGAAAGCTGCACGGTTTTCCTGCAGCTTTTTTCCTTTTTTTATTTATTTCAGGACTTCGTTACTTTTGAATAGCAAATGACCTTGTGGAGAATAGCCTTTGCTGGGCACAGGTTGGGGAAAGAATACAAGTTACCCAGTTATATGATTTACTTTCCTCAACGGTGTCATTTTTGCTGTTGAGTCTAATGCCGGGAATTCTGTTATTTTAGGGATTGTGTGCTCGACAGACAGCTCCCTGCAACAATAAACTGCAAATAAATAATCTGTCTCCGTTTCAATTAATACATCCCACTTAAATATGGAAGTCCGCGGGGTCAGTTTTATTTGGACTGCGCTGTGAAAGTGCTCCTGCAGCAATTTCTTCGTCATTCCTGCGTAATATGTCCGCCCAAAAAGGTAGAAAAACATTGCTATGTACACAAATAAAAATATCTTACCAGTGTCGAAAAACGAGATTAAGCTAAATCCGATGGCATGGAGGATAATGATAGACGGATCGAATGATCGGGTTGAGTCACAGGCAATCCATTTCGATGGAAAAGGGGGAACCGCCAGCGTACCGTATGCATTGAATAAATCCAATACAACGTGGATGAGTACCGCAAACAGCGTCCATATAAACAGATGAAGGAAGGAAATGCCCGGAAAGAATGGATACACGGCACCGGAAACCGCGAGCCCCCACAAAGGAAGTGCAGGCAATGAGTGAGACCAATGTCGGTCATTCTGTGAATAGCTGCCATTCCCTTTCAGTTTATAAAAAAAGCCAAAATCAGGTGCATTTGCCCCGGCTGCCGCACCAATGGTGACGGCTTGTGACAGCATTGCATCGCTAGCCACCACTGGATCAATTTGCGCCAGCGCAGCTAAACCTAATCCGATGATAATGTGAGACATTGTATCCAATTCAGTTCCTCCTAGCCTGGTATGTCGGATGCCATATGTGTTTGCTGTATCGCATAGTCAGTAATGGTTTTTGCAGAATGGGCTTTGTGAATCTGCTGTAATGCCCATTTCATGCTGTTTGCCAATTCTTCGTTTCGGGAAACCCTTTGGACGTGGTCAATGGTGTCGACCAATGTATGGGAAACGAGGGCGGCCCCTTTTTCTGCGAAATGCCTGGCATTTTCAGCTTCCTGGCCGGGGACGGGCTTATAAAGAATGAGGGGAAGCTTCAATGAAGCTGCCTCAGTCACTGTTATCCCCCCAGGTTTGGTGACTAAGCAGTGTGATATGGCAAAAAGCTCTTGGATGTCCTCTGTATAAGCGAATAAACGGAATGTACCCGGAAACACATAAATTAGCGGCAGAAGCTTTTCGTATAAATTCCGGTTTTTTCCGCAGACGGCGATGACCTGTACCGATGGATTTTGCAGCAAAGCCAGGCATAGCTCCTTGACATTCTTTAAAACCCCCTGGGCGCCGGCCAGAATCGTAACCACTTTTTTATAGGGGGAAAGTTCATGTTTTTGAAAAACTGCTCCTGTATCCATCCGCTTTTCAAAATCAGCCCGAATGGGAATTCCACTTACTGTAACCTGTTTTTCAGACACGTTCTGTTTTAACAAACCGCTTTTAACAGAATCGCAACTGACAAAATAGTGGTCAATGAGAGGGTTGATCCAGTAGGGATGCACGCAATAGTCTGTTATGACGGTATAAACCGGTATCGATTCATTGTATTTATTAATTAGAAAAGGTGCTGAGTGAAGGGGAAAAGTTGAAATCACAAACTGGGGGCGATGCCCGGCGATCAGCTGCATGAGCCTTTTACGTCCGAGGAAACACGAGAATTGAGCCAGCCCCTTAGAGTTGATTTTATTTGTCCCATAATAAAACCACTTATAAAAATAAGGTCCATTATTGAAACTTTTTATTAATAATGACTGGGTGAATTTAGAGATTGCAGGATAAGACTCCCCGAATAAATCGGATATAACAGGCTGAAATCCTTGATTTTGCAGTTCACTGGCAATTACTTTTGCTGCCTGGATATGGCCGCTACCGTAACGGGCTGTAAGGATTAAAGCTGAAGGACGTCTCACGCCAACCCCCCCTGTCTCATCATTTATGCAGTCTGGCGATTTTTGCATTTGAGACGGAGGCTGGTCACCGACTGCCTGGTCTCTACAACAGAGTAGCATGCGTATTTAAAGGGAATATGAAGCAACAACCATTATTTGTAAAGTAAACACTAATATTTGTTAAATTTTCATAAAACATTGGGGATTATGGGTTTAGAGTATGGCGCAGGGCGTTATGTATCCCCTAATGAGATATGGACAAGCTAAAAAACGATGAATTGGACTTTTCAACAAAGGAAATTGTGGGACGAATTAAAGGAGAATAGAGCAATGGCAGAAAAAAGGATCGTTCGGGCCACATACGAAGATTTGGCTTCGATTGATGTCATGTTTGGCGATTGCAAGGAATACCTCGAAAGCAGGGGCATTTTGCAATGGGATGAGACATATCCCAACAGGGAGTATTTTGAAAAAGCGCTAGAAGGGGAAGAAATTTTTATCCTGAAAATGGACGGCCAAATACTTGGCACCATGGTGCTTGACGAATGGCAGGCTCCGGAATGGTCAGAGGCCGGTTGGACTGAATTAAATGGGAAGCCTTTGATCCTTCACTCCTTTTGCGTGCACCCATCCTCACAGGGAGGAGGCTACGGCGGGACAATGCTCCAGTTTGCGGAGGAGTTTGCCAGGCAGCAAGGATATTCTGCACTACGGCTCGATGCTTATTCCGGAAATGAAAGCGCGGTTAAGTTTTACGAAAAGAGGGGCTACAGAAAGACCGGTGAAGTCATCATGGGCCAAAAGCGCCCCGGACATCAGCTTTACTATTGTTATGAGAAATTATTTTAACGGAAGAAGGCAGCTCACCGCAGGCGGTAGCTGCCTTTTAGATTACATAATTGATTGGCAAGCTGCTGTACAAGAGTTAAGATAAAAAAAGAGCTGCCGGTTTCGCCGGCAACTCTTGGTTATCTTTCAACGAGTTCTTTAAAGTTCACGCGTTTGTTTAAATAATACATGACTGGTGCGCCAATTGCCATCACCACAAATTCGCCAATGGCTGTTGTCAGCCAGGTCAGCCAGAATGGCAAGCCAAACGCCAGATTCAGCTCTATGGCAATCAGGAACATGGTGAACGTAAAGACGAAGGTATTGACTACCATCCGCGCCCAAATATTTTCAATGAAACGTGCGGACACAATTGTGATTAATAACGCAATGACGGACTGCCCGACACCAAACACTAAATCATAGGCTTTCATTGGGGAAAAGAACAGATTTGTCAAAAAGACGCCGAGTACGATTCCGTAAATATATTTTTTATTGAACACAACCAGGTGGTTAAACATTTCGGATACCCTGAACTGGATGTTGGTAAAGCCAAATGGCTGGATCAGCATGGAGACAGCGATGTACAAGGCAGCCAGAATGCCATTGACAGTAAGTGTTTTAATATTCATATGCATTTCTCTCCTTAGTTTTTTACCGTGGGAGGTTTTCGAACCACGCTCGAGCAAGCACTCGAAGAATAATACTATAGCATGGACAATATAGTTGTCAACCAGATGGCCGTCCCAGGCCCGGCATGGTCACGCATTAACGTGGCGGGGGTCAGGCCCAACGCACTGTAAAGCGTTAACATAGTGGGGGTCAGGCCCCCGCGGTAAATCTTGAGCCGATGCAATTGCTAAAAAGGAGTTTTGCAGATGTTTAAGTACACGGTTTGTTTTGTAAAGAAGGGCGACGGGATTTTAATGCTAAACCGGGCAAAAGCTCCGATTATGGGGATCTGGAACGGGGTGGGCGGCAAGATTGAACGGGATGAAACGCCCAGGGACGGTGCGATCAGGGAGGTTTTGGAGGAGACAGGAATTGAAGTGGGAGAACCAGAATCAGAAGGCATAATTACCTGGAGCAGCGATTCTGGAGAAGAAGATGGCCTTTATGTCTTCCTCTTTGAGATTGAAACCAATCAATCATTTATTACTCCAATAGCAACCAGGGAAGGAATACTGGACTGGAAAGATATAAGCTGGATATTAGATAAGGATAATATGGGCATACCAGCCATGGTCCCTTACTATCTGCCGTATATGTTGAAGGATAAAGGGAAGTTCAAACAGCATTACAATATTAAAAATGGAAAAATTATTGAATGCAAAATAGAAACAAGGGGCCTGGCCCCCGGCGCGTTAACGCATTAACGCCCTGGGGGTCAGGCCCCATTTTTGCTATTGCCAGCGTGCTGATTTTGATAACTCGGTCAGGGCCCAAATGATATTGAACATGAATACTGCGATGAAGATGGGTACAACCATTACCCAGCTTTTGCCGTGCCGCTCCCGTAACATTCCAACATAATATCCAGAAAAAAACAGCACTGTCATGGCAGCTACAAGCATGATCATAAGAACTAATTGCATACTATCCCTCTCCCTGCAAAACTTATAAGCTTCTAATAAACCATGCCAATGCACCAAGAGAAAGAAAAATGACTACAGCATAAATTGCTGTTAATCGTAGCGTATTGCTTCTGGCGGCGGTTTCATAGTTTTCATCTGATTTGCCGGTAAGTAAAATAGTGCCTATCAACGATGCAATCAGCGTTATAACGACTAGTGAAATGGCAATTGTCATTTGGATTCTCCTTCTTATATCCAGCATATTTATATTGGACCCTGATCGTTGTTTAAAGCAATAGCCAGGGGAGTGTATTTTTTTATAATATACCACATGAATATGCCTGTTTTCGACACAGTAATGTCTTTATATTGTATATTTTCGCGCTCTGTCTTCTTTATCAATTGTTTGGTTTGCTATACAAATTGGAGTTGTAAATGGCGAAGCCTATTAGCTCATCTAATTTCTATTGGTCTTGCAATGGTTCCTTCCGGAGTGACTTATTTAGCTATCTCAGAATTTTTAAAGAGACCAAAAAATACACTCACTATATGGCCTATATTGATAGATCAGGAAAATTCTAGGTTGGCAGGTGTTAAAATGACAAGTCATTATTTTATTGCAAGTTTAAGACCGATACAAGAGTTCCATCAAGAGGGTAACAACTTCCCATTTATTAGTGGTGAAAATTATAAGGCGCATTTACCGTTTACACTGCCGTATGTGTATGAATTTGGTGGAGAAGACTTTGAGTTTATAACCTTTTTAGATAAAATAATGGGAATTGGTGACGTTATTGAGCTATATATCTATGAAGAAGGCCGTCACGGTAAAGCATTGTCTTTTAATTACCCAGAGGAAGCAAGAACGATAAACCTTTTAAAAAAGACTTATAAGGATCAATATGGTGAATATCAGTTAAGTGAAAAAAAGTAGAAGGAAGAACTGGTGAGACGGACTATTGCTTCTAAGCGAAGTGTGACTACGTTTGTAAAATACTAATCATTATAAAACCACCAGCAAATCGCTGCCATTCTGCAGCGTACCAGCAAAACAATCGGAAACTATATCCGTTCCTAAAATGAATATTTTTCGAATAATTAAGAGTTGAAAAAGAGATGGTGTAATGTACCCACCTGTGTTAAGACAACTCAGTCGTGAACTAAAAAACCCTGGTGAGTGAATTAACTTACCAGGTGTTCAAAGAAATTAAAGTATTGACATGATTAGTGCTAACCTGATGGGTCAGTGCCCTTTTGTTTAAGAAATCTGGTACTCAGTACATATTTGAAGTCCTGCGAATAAGCCAAAACTCACATTAAAAGTTAGTGGAATAAGGTTGGACAAAACAGTTACTCCTCATCATCATTGTCTTCAGCATTTTTCTTAGATAGTAGACCACTGTAAATGAAAATAAGAGCATACAAACATTACTCCCCCTACGGGTAAAGTTTGGTATTGCAAAACATCGACGATGACCCTTTGTTATTTTCAGGATAGTTGAATAAGCAAAAAAGCCACCCTCACGGCAGCTCCTGTTCTTAACTTTCCACCCACTTGTTTAATAAGACTATCTCTTTAAGTTCATCCATAAAAACCGACCATGTGTAAGATTATAACCCCAATAATAGTGACACTTAATCCTGTTGCTATCGCTGTACCAACTGTTTTAATTTTCTTTGTATCACACCATACAACGAATCCCATAATAGAGGTGAAAATTACCCCAAAGAATATTGAGGCATAGGGATTAGTCGGTTGAATCCAATCATACCAATGTAAAAAGTCCATTAAATCACCCCTATTATTAAATTAAAGATACTTCGTATTTAAAACACAGGATTTTATTATTTTTGTTCATTAATATTAAAAATCACTAGGAGTTCTTCTCTTACCATATGATAAACAGACATTTCACCTTGAATATAACCACTTCTAAAATCTACTTCATCTTCTTTAAACTTGTCTTTTAACATTTCGGCAAGTTTTTTATATTTTGCCAGGTTTTTTTCGATTTGAACTACCTTGTCACTATCGGTGGAGTCCAATAATAATTCCAGATCAATAACAATTTTTTCATAACCAAGAGCCATTCCCTCAAATAAACCTCTTTGTAATTCTTGAGGAACACTTGCTATTTCGTCCTTGGCTTCTTCAGGTATATCGTTATAGTACATTCCATTCACTATATCCAATACATTATTCTTACTTTGTTCTTTTGCTTCAGATGCCCTTCTTTTTAACGAATTAATTAAATCCTTGATTTTTGTATTCACTATGTCTCCCCCTTTTGTATAATCAAATTCTCTTACTAATCGATTAACAATTAAACGGTATGCTTTACTCATCCCTAACAACAATTGTCTTTCTTGTTCATTAGCAGTATCAAGCGTTCTACTGAGTTCTTTTTCCATATCTATAAAATCTAAAATGCAATCTTCGATCTTGGCTCCGCGAAACAATTTTTTTCTATAATCAGACACTTTTAACACCTCGTAAAAATAGAATATCATCCTTGTAAACAAATGTAAACATTTTATGTAAACAAATGTTTACAAAAAAACTGAACTTTATTGGGCGTTTAGAAAAAATTAGTCATTGGCTAAAAAAAGCCGCCGAGTTGGCAGCTGTTTGTTCAAGTCAGCACCGTTAGCCGCAGATCGGCGCTTCACCACAGAGGATGAAAATGGCTTTGAGCATTTTGCACACTACACCTTTAGCCAGTATGTTGTCTTCATTTTTCCACTAACAATATCCTTTTTTAACACTTTTAGATGGATTTACAAAAGAGAATTCTTCTATGAATGGGAAGCGGGAAGTTGGTGGTTGTGACTTTAGAAACATTTTTTTCGCTCTGTCTCAATGTTCCGCTTTTTGTGTAGTGATTCTCTTAAAAGTGGCGTTTCGTACCGGAAATCATAAGCAAAAAGTGTCGCCACACAATGCGTTAAAAGTCATCTTGAATGGGTATGTATTGAAAGACTGCTTGATGGTGTCCTACCAACAAAAGGTGGAAAACATACTCTAAGCAAATATGACTAAAAAAAACAATTTTTCCTACACTATGGAAGGCTCAGCTTTGTTATTAATTTCTAGTCATACTTGCCTGCTACAACTTTTAGTGGTACCCATTATTAACCTTGACAATATATGGGCTTTTTCCTTTTCGTAATGTAACAACTGCAAAAATTGTTGAGGCCAAATACAAAATAAACGCCAAATAATATACATACACTACGCCTACATAATCAGAAATCACACTGGTAATAAAATACAGAAAGGGCAAAGATTAAATAATATAAGTCTGCGTATAATTTGGATAATGTATCGTCTACAATTACTTTCTGTATATAAGTCTGTTGAGATATATCTCTTAATTGATAAAAAGGTCCCATCATAACTACTAGGACAAGAGCAATCCATGCATTAGTATTAATGGCATAAACAAGTACCAATATGCTGACTATAAACGAGCTGATTATAATCCCTTTGATTAAGTGTTTTTGCAGTTTAATGGAGAATAAAGTGATGAGGATCCTACCTAAAATACTGCCAGCATAATAACTCGTATTTATGAAACCCCACCATTGTTCTCCTTTGTTTAGTACTTCCTTTACAAATACTAGGGTTATACCACCTATCCATATTCCCGAGGCAATACCCTCTAATATATCCATAGTAGTGATAGTTCTCATGTGATTTTTATTGCTAAGGGCTCTATTAAAGAATATTGTTGATATAAACCCAATCCAGGTTCTTGCTATAATTACAATTAGAACAAAGGTTCGGGAGTGTTAATGATGGACAAAGCGTTCAGTAACCTATTAAAGTACATCGACAAGTTACCCCATAATAAAAAGGAACAAGTATATCAATGGGTAAAACGTTATATTGACCCCACCTCTTCCGTTGGTGGTCGATTAATTAACGAAATGCGGGAAACCCGTTTTAAAGATGGTTTCGAGTGTCCCCATTGTACATCTGGACACGTTGTTCGATTCGGAAAATTCAAGGGTCGTCAACGGTATCGTTGTAAAAGTTGCCTTAAAACCCTTACGGATACGACTAACACTGTTCTTTATCGCACCCGAAAAGGTGATGAATGGATTACATTTGTGGTATGTTCAAAGGCTACTCCCTGCGGAAATCGGCTGAAATCGTAGGGGTTACTTGGGTTACGCTCTTTTTACTGGAGACATAAACTACTATCCGCCTTAAAACAAATGGATTTTGACCATTTTGAAGGTATCGTTGAAATTGACGAGACCTATTTCTTGTACTCTCAAAAAGGGCAACTTGGCATTACGGAACGTAAACCTCGTAAGCGTGGCGGTAAGTCTAAACATAGAGGAATCAGCCACGAACAAGTATGTGTTCTTGTTGCAAGAGACCGTACAAAAGCAACCGTCTCCAAAGTATCTTGTATGGGGCGTATTGTGAAAACCAAAGTTGAAAATATCATTGGTTCTAAACTGTCGTCTGATAATGTGCTTGTTACCGATGCTTGGAGAGCATACAAAACCTATGCAAAAGAAAAAGGATTAGAGCATTACCGAATCAACTCCGATGATGGAAAGTACGTTATAAAGGGCTTATATCACATTCAAAATGTCAATAGTTTTCACTCTCGGATGAAAAAGTGGATTGACCGTTTTAAAGGTGTCGCTACCAAATATCTTGACAATTACCTTGCTTGGTTCTTAATTGTAGCTAGCCGCAGAACGAAAGCACTAAGCAACATATAAAAGAGCTTCTGTTTACATCATTTGTATTTGAAATGACAGAAATTTATGGATAGTTTACGTCTATCTAAGTTCAGTGCTTACAAAAGTCATTAACGGGCAATCGGCTTAAAAATATTGGGAGAGGAGAACTCATATATGGAAATAAGGAAACCAAACGACTCGGAATATAAAAAGATTTTATCACTTTCACCAGAGGCATTATTCGATGGTACATTAGGCGAGGCAAAACCGTCAGATGAAAAAGTGAAACAACTTATTGAACCATTATTGCAGAAAGGAAGCTATTATTTAATAGCAACTGTAGGCGATAATCTAATGGGTTGGATTCTTATAGGAACAAGTAAAGACCAATTTACTGAAAAGATATATGGATTTATTTATGAATTGTTTGTGTTAGAAGAATTTCGAGGGAATGGAATTTCAAAACGATTGATGGAGACTGGTATCGAACATCTTAAACAAGATGGATTTTCAGAGGTTCGTTTAAGCGTATATGCAGGAAATCAAGCCATTAAACTGTATGAAAAATTGGGATTCAAAAATAGAACCATTACAATGAGTATGCCCATTTAAAACAACTAGCTTTATTAAATATATAATAGGCTGGTTTATTGAGAATTGGGGAACCAAAAAATGGTTTCCTAACATTTTATCGAAAAATCAACATTAAACATTAACAGAGCCATTGCTAAAAAGAATATACCAACCAGCCTTAATGACTTCCCATTTCGGCCGTTTCTTTGCTTCTTTTATCTTTGTTGTTTTTATTCGTATTGATGAAAATAAAGAAACCGCCCAAAAGCATATGCTAACAATTAAAATCCAATTAGCTCCATAATAATTAACGGCTATGGTGGCTAGTTGTCTAGATTTATCTATTACGAATGAATGGTCAGGCTTAATTGGGCAATCAAGGTCTTTTTTGTACCTTTCCCAATGGATCATTCTCTATCCTTTAAGTGCGTACATTGTTAATATTCCTTTTCACGTGGTTTGGTCAATAAAGTCTAAGAGAACACACTGCCGGACTTAGGGAAGCCTTTGTTGTAAGTGAAAAGTACCTTGGAACCCCACTCCTTTAGGGGTGGGAGTATCAGTGTCTACCCTTCTGTCATGCTTTCACGTTCGTTTTCATATCTTAATCTAGGTTATGAACAACAGCTGTGGAGGTGTTTTATGATGAACCCTATGCCTTTTGATGATTGGTTGAACAAATGGAAGAAGGGGATGGTTGATTCTTTTGACCGGCGAAGTTTTATGCAGGCAGCCAACAGCATTGCATGGCAATTTTTTCGACAGGCTGCCAGCCGGCCACGGTTGGAAGGTTACGGGGTAAATGATGCACCGAGGTTCAGGAATAACCCGTTTACACTTGGAGTTGCTTCAGGTGACCCACTTGCGGACAGCGTGGTTTTATGGACAAGGCTTGCCCCGGACCCACTTAACGGAGGCGGTATGCCCTCTCAAGCGATGCCTGTAAAATGGGAGGTTGCCACGGATGAAAATTTCCGCAATGTTGTCCAACAGGGTACAGAATTGGCCAGGCCCGAGCTCGCTCATTCGGTACATATAGAAGCAAAATGGCTGAAACCGAACCATGTTTATTACTACCGTTTCAAGAGCGGCAATGAATTGAGCCCGGTTGGCAGAACGAAAACACTTCCTGCACATGGATCCAATGTCTCGGAAATGGCCTTCGCATTTGCTTCGTGCCAGCAATATGAGCACGGCTATTATACGGCCTATCAGCATATGGCCAAAGAGGATCTCGATCTGGTATTCCATCTTGGGGATTACATATATGAATACGGGCCGAATCAGTACTTATCGCCGACAGGGAATGTCCGGCCACACAATAGCCCCGAAGTGACTACGCTTTTAGGTTATCGGAACCGATATGCACTATATCGTTCAGACGAACATCTTCAATCCGTCCATGCGGCGTTCCCCTGGGTAGTCACGTGGGATGACCATGAAGTCGAGAACAATTACGCCAATATCATTCCACAGAAGGGGCAGTCGGTTGCTGCTTTTATCTACAGGAGGGCCGCTGCCTATCAGGCTTATTACGAGCATATGCCGCTCCGCAGGTCTCACATTCCGTACGGGGCTTATATGCAGCTGTACCGGAATTTCTCTTATGGGAATCTTGCATCTTTTAATGTGCTGGATACACGCCAATACCGGCATGACCAGGCGAATGGTGACGGAAGCAAGCCTCATACGTATGATTCGTTAAATCCGGCGCGTACCATGCTTGGGGCCGGGCAGGAACAGTGGCTGCTCGGCAATCTTTATCATTCTAAAACACACTGGAACGTCCTCGCCCAGCAGGTCTTCTTTTGCCAGAGGAACTACGGGACAGCTGCGTTTCCAAAATACAGCATGGATTCATGGGACGGTTATTGGGCCGCACGGCAACGCATTATTGATTTCGCCGCATACATCCAATTGAAAAATATGATCATCCTCACAGGTGATATCCACTCAAACTGGGCATCCAACATATTAACCAACTTCAATAATCCCCACTCGAGGATCATAGGTGCTGAATTCGCCGGAACGTCCATTACATCAGGAGGAAACGGGGCGGATAAACGGAAAGACACTGACCGCATTCTCGCACAAAACCCCCATATTAAATTCTTTAACGGCAACCGCGGCTATGTACGCTGCCGTGTCACACCTGATAACTGGCAAACAGATTACCGGGTGGTTCCATTCGTAACGAAACCAGGAGCTGACATAACAACGAAAGCATCTTTTGTTTATGAAAAAGGCTCGGATGGAATTGAAGAAATTTCATCGACAATTGTTCCTGAAGGTGTCCGGATTTCAGATGAAACTGAACAAGACCGGGAACGAGCCCATTGGGATACAGGTCGAAATTAATTGGAAAATTATTAGTGCAACTGAAGTTCACCTGTGTTACTATGTTCTTTGTTTGAAGGTAAAGAGGTGACGAAATGTCAGTTGTTCAAATCGATAAACGGCCGAAGGATCTTAACCTGTTTTACCTCACCTGGCCGATTTTTTTAGAAGTTTTTCTGTTTATGCTAATGGGTATCGCGGATACTTTGATGCTGAGCGCGATTTCTGACAATGCCGTTTCAGGAGTTGGTGCGGCCAATCAGTATCTCCATATTTCCATTTTAATACTTGAAGTGATTGGCAATGGGGCGTCTATTGTCGTTGCTCAATATATTGGTGCGAAAAAATTCAGGGACGCTGCCCAAATTTCAGCGTTGGCGTTGACGCTTAACTTAATGGTTGGCCTGGTCATCAGTGTGTTCTTCCTTTTATTTGGTGGAAGCCTGCTGGAGGGGCTGAACCTTCAGGGGCAGATCCTCGCATATGCCAAAAGTTATTTAGCCATTGTCGGCGGTGCGATTTTCCTTCAGGCGATGATCAATTCCCTGGCGGCGATCATAAGGGTTCACGGGTTCACCAAACAGGCGATGTTCGTGTCCTTAGGAATGAATGTTTTCCATGTCATTGCAAACTACCTGCTTATCTTCGGCAACTTCGGCTTTCCAGAAATGGGCGTTCAAGGTGCTGCAGTTTCATCGGTGGTAAGCCGTGTACTTGCGCTGGTTGTTTTCTTCTGGCTCCTGTACCGCATCATGGAAGTTAGGGTTAAGCTTGAATATTACTTTACGCTGTCCAAGGAGTTTATCGGCAAAATCTTGAAGATTGGCGTACCGTCCGCTTTCGAACAGGTCATGTACCAGGCATGCCAGATTGTATTTTTGTACTATGCAACATTCCTTGGTGAATCATCGATGGCAGCCAGGCAATATGCATCCAATATTTCGATGTTTATCTTCTTGTTTGCGATTGCAATCGGTGTCGGAACTTCCATCATCGTGGGAAGGCTGGTGGGTGCGAACCAGTTTGGGGAGGCATACACGCGGGTGTGGAAAAGTGCCCAGTCCGCCAGTGCCGTAACACTGTTGATGGTATTGGTTGTGATTCTGTTCCGAGAGCCGCTGATGGGGATTTTTACAAAAGATCCAGAGATTCTGCGGATTGGATCGAATATTTTGTTGTACAGTATCTTTTTGGAAACAGGGCGAACCTTGAATATTGTCGTCATTAACTCGTTGCGGGCGTCGGGGGATGCGAAATATCCTGTATGGATCGGATTGCTTTCCATGGTGCTGATGAGCCTTCCCCTCGGGTACTTCCTGGTGTTCCACCTCGATCTAGGATTAGTTGGAATTTGGCTGGCCATTTCGGCAGATGAATGGACACGTGCGATCATCATGTCCCTCCGCTGGAAGAGCAGGGCGTGGGAGAAGCATGCCCTTGTAAAACATGATGTACATGAGAATCTGGCGGTACAATCGTAAGAGTTTGGAATTTATAGAGCGGTGGTCTTTTCCTGTGATCGTACAGGAAAGGAGCACCGCTTTTTTGATGCATGAACCGTTGTGGTAAAGCATTAACGCGCCGGGGGTCAGGCCCCATGTGTATTAACGTATTAACGCGGCGGTTCAGGTCCCAGCAAACGAAGGGGGTCAGGCTCCAGGTACATAGCATCACAATAGGGTGAGCCCCGTTTTTCGGTGATATTGCAATTCAAAAAGGGAATTTATGTTAAAATTAAATTAAATTAAATAGAAAGGCTGGTGATTGTGATCGGAAACGCAGGGGAAGAAGTGCTGTCATTTGAAAACTTATGGATGAATTATGGGGCAAAACAGGTTTTAAAGGGAATTGACCTGTCCGTATCCAGGGGGCAAATAATTGGATATATTGGACCGAACGGGGCAGGCAAAAGCACCACTATAAAGATCCTTTTAGGGCTGGAAGAGGGATATTCGGGTGATGTGAGGATTTTTGGTGAAAAGATTGGTGCTGGACAAATTGAATACAAACGAAGAATCGGCTATGTCCCGGAAATTGCTGAACTGTATGATAACCTGACTGCACGGGAGTACTTGACGTTCATCGGGGAATTGTACGGGATGGCTTTTGGCAAAACAGACGAGAAGGCCAGAAGGTTAATGGAAAAATTCGGCCTGGGCGATGTGTACGATTCCAGGATTTCATCTTTTTCCAAAGGCATGAAGCAAAAGGTGCTGATTATCTCAAGCCTGCTCCATAATCCTGATTTACTATTCCTTGATGAACCTCTAAGCGGTCTTGATGCAAACAGTGTGATGGTCTTTAAGGAAATCCTCGCCCTGCTGTCTGCCGAAGGCAAAACAATCTTTTACTCCTCCCATATCATGGATGTCGTTGAGAAGATCAGCAACCGGATTGTGCTGCTCAAAGATGGACAAATCATTGCCGATGGAAGCTTTGATGATTTAAAAGAGCAGAATAAGGAAGGCTCATTGGAGCATATTTTCAATCAATTGACCGGCTTTGATGCATACAGGGGAATCGCGGAGGATTTTGTTTCCATCGTCAAGGGGGCGTGAGCATGAACAATTTTAGGACACTTCTATTTCTCGACCGGTTTCATGGAGTGTTTGAAAAACTGGACATTGATTATCCAGTGATGAGGAAAATTCTTCAAGTCAAGCTGACGATGGACCAAAGAAGGAAACCTACCATTTTCAACCAGGCAAACAAAAAGAAGAAGGCGGCAGAGGAAAACCAGTTCAATAAATCCTTGTTGATGTATGGATTGCTGGGCCTGTTCATGATTCCGCTTGTTATTTTTGGCGAGAATTATATATTTCAGATGAGCATCCTTTTCGGGATCATTATGTTTCTGGTCATGACTTCAATGGTTTCTGATTTTTCAGCTGTGCTTCTGGACATAAGGGATAAAACGATTTTAAATTCAAAGCCGGTTGATGGAAAAACGGTAAGCATGGCCAAGACCTTGCATGTCTGTATTTATCTGTTTTTTCTGACAGGTTCCCTTGCCATAGGACCATTGGTGGCAGGGTTGGTTAAGCATGGCCTCATATTTTTCACAATCTTTTTGGCCGAAACTATTTTGCTGGGTTTTTTTATCGTGGCAGTGACTGCCTTTATCTACTTTTTTATCCTCCGCTTCTTTGATGGTGAAAAGCTGAAGGATATCATCAACTACGTCCAGATCGGCTTATCGGTGGCAATAGTTGTGGGCTTTCAGTTTGTGGGGAGATCGTTTGAAATAGTAGACATCAAGGTCGTATTTGACCCTGCGTGGTGGCACTTCATCCTTCCGCCGTTATGGTTCGCAGCCCCGTTTGAGGTTTTGCTGCACCGTAACACAGACGCCTGCATAATCACCATGGCAACTCTGGTGATACTGGCGCCGTTCAGTTTTTTTGCAGCTTATATAAAAATGATGCCGGCCTTTGAACGAAACCTCCTTAAACTCGCCGAACAGGGGGGAGAACGCAGGAGGGCCAACAGGACATTATCGAAAATGTTCACGGAAGTCGTTTGCACCAGCAAAGAAGAGCGGGCGTTCTACCGTTTTGCTGGTAATATGATGAGAACTGAACGGGAATTCCGGCTTAAGGTTTATCCCTCGTTAGGATTTTCGCTATTCTTTCCATTTCTATATATCTTTAATTCGCTGAGTACTGGTTCTTTTGCAGAAATTAGCACCGGGAAGGGATACTTAAATGTGTATTTCTGCTTGATCATGATTCCTAGCGCCGTCATGATGCTGAAGTATTCAGGCAGGTACAAAGGAGCCTGGGTTTTCAAAACAGTCCCGCTCGAAAATCTTGCCCCATTATTCAGCGGGACTTTAAAGGCATTTATCGTGAAGCTTTTCCTGCCAGTTTACGTGGTTGTCAGTATAATATTTTTCTTTATTTATGGGCTGAGGATTTTGCCAGACCTCATACTTGTCTTTCTGATTGCCATCTTTTTCACGCTTATAAGCACTTTGTTAATCAAACGTACAGTTCCTTTTTCAGAATCATTCGAAGCAATCCAGCAAAGTGATGGGTGGATGATGCTTCCCTACATTGTACTCATCGGGATATTCGCCGGCGTGCATTACCTGGTTACTTTACTTGACTTCGGTGTGTACATTTACCTGGCAGTCATGCTAGCTGTAGTGGTTATTTCCTGGAAACTGGCACTCAGGTGTGTCTTTGTCCATTGAAGTTCCTCCGTGAACAACATTAATCAGACATGGAATTCAAACCGAAGTCAACCATAGACACAGGAGGTTTTCCTTCTAGAAGGAGACAGGCTGCTCAGGCGAAATGGATTTAACTGGGTGCATCGAGAAAAACCGAAAATTGACGGTGATCTTACCCAGATTCGCTTCCGCACCGTTGCCCCTCTAGGTGCTGAAACATGACCTGAACCGATTACTATTTTCATAAGCCGACCTCTAAACATATTTTTCCGGGCTTGAACATAAAATGGGACAAGAAGCGGTTTTACCAAACAAGAGATGAAAATTCGGAGGCTGGCGATAAAATTGTCATTACAGGGAAAGAGGAAAAATAGGCTACCTGCTTTTATAGTCCAAAGGATTATTTTGACCTATAGCTATCTCGCATGCGGTGCAATCATCCAGGGCATTGGAATGGCACTGTTTTTATTTCCTAATACGATTCCATCCGGCGGGGCAGCCGGGCTAGCGATCCTCCTAAACTATTGGCTGTCCCTGTCGATCGGTTTTTCTTTATGGTTTGTCAATTTTATCGCGCTTATTGTTGCTTTCAGATATTTTGGCTATACATGGACGCTTCGCACAATGTTTTCGGTAACGATCACCTCTGTCACTGTCAGCTTGTGTACTGCTTTTTGGCATATCCCGCATATCAACCTTGGAGTGGAAATATTCCTGGGAGCCCTGTTATATGGAATAGGCGTCGGAATCCTGATACGCTACCGGGCGTCCAGCGGGGGACTTGTTGTCTTAGCCCTTATTATTGCGGCCTATAACAGCTGGTCGCCAGGGAAAGCGATGTTTTGGGTAAACATGTCAGTTTTCGTGCTCAATGCATTAGTAATAGACATAAAAATCGTCGCATATGCCACCATTTGCCAAATGCTTTCTACAAGAGTCATAGATTTTGTGGATAGATTGAAAATCCCTCATTCCTCTTTTCCCGCAATGGCCTGGAGGAAAAAATAATTGGATTGGGGCCTGCCCCCCTGCATTAGCGCATTAACGCGCTGGGGGTCAGACCCCTTTTTATTAAAAAGTGTGCAATAGTGCATTGTGGTGCTACCAGTTTTTTGATATTTTTAAACAAGGTGCAACGGAGAAATTATCAAACATTCGGGCAGCGAATCCAGAGGGGACACAGATGAAAACGGTAAATAAGTTTAGAGTGTTTTTTATTTTAGGTATTTTAGTTTGTTTGGAACTGATGCATGAAGTGGTTACTGAAATTTTCCCTACAAATATTTTTATTGATTATCTGTTAGACGCAGCTGTTATCCTGATCATAGCCTCGATGACATTTTTCATGTTAAAGGGGATAGAAAAAACAGCAAATGAATTGCAAAAAAACAGGAACAGGTTAAAGAATATCTTTGATTCTCTTGATGTTGCGATATGGTCCCATGATTTGAAAAATGATACGTTGCTCATAACACCAGGAATTGAAAAATTATACGGATATTCCAAGGAACAATTTTACCAGAATCATTCCCTTTGGTATAAGGTTATATATCCTGAGGATGTATCCATTTTAAGCCACAGGGAAAAGGTGCTTGCGAAGGGAGAAGCCATTACAAGCATCTATCGGATCATCCGCCCCGATGGAGAAGTCAGGTGGATCCAGGATCGTGGCATACCTACCCTGAATGAGAATGGGGAACTTGTTGATTTTAACAGCGTGCTGTTCGATATAACCGACCGGAAAGAGAGTGAAGGCAGATACAGGAGTTTAGTAGAATTATCGCCGGATATCATCGCAGTTTTCAGCAAAGGGAAAATCGACTATATCAATGAGACAGGCAGCAGGCTGGTCGGGGCTTCGAGTCCTGAAGAATTGATTGGAACCTCCATCTGGAAATTTGCCCATCCCCACATACTCGAAAAAATTCCCGATAAAGAACTGGCAGCTGAGGAACTTGAAGACACGAAGAATTTCGAATTTAAAGCTGTTCGCCTTGATGGTCAGTTTATTGATGTGGAGATGTCGACAATGCCGATCCTTTTTGAAGGAAGGCCTGCAACACAAGTTGTCGGGAGAGATGTCACCCAACGAAAAAAAGCGGAAAAAACGATTCAATTGATGGCCTATCATGATACCCTGACAGGACTTCCAAACCGGAATAGATTCCGTCAGCATCTGAATGACGTGTTGCAACAGCAGGAAAATAAAATGCTGGCTGTTTTATTTCTGGACTTGGACCGGTTTAAAATTATAAATGACACAAAGGGACATTCCGTCGGCGATATTTTATTGCAAAAAGTTGCGAAACGGCTCGAGCAAGCTGTGCAGGGCGATGGTATGGTTTCACGCCAGGGCGGCGACGAATTCATTATTTTACTGGAGAATCTTGATAAACCAGAAGTAACGAAAATCGCGCAACGGATATTAGACGAATTTTCCAACCCTATAGAAATTAATGATCAAGAGTTTTTTGTCACGACAAGTATCGGAATCAGCCTGTTCCCGGTAGACGGTGATGACGAAGAAACTTTGATTAAAAATGCAGATACCGCCATGTATCTGGCTAAGGAACGAGGTAAAAACAATTTTCAATTTTATACCTCACAACTCCACGGGCTGTCCTCACGAAAAATGGAATTGGAGAACGGGCTGAGAAAAGCGCTTGAACAGGATCAGCTTTCGCTGTACTATCAGCCCCAGGTGGATTTGGAAACAGGGAAAATAATTGGTGTAGAAGCCCTCCTGCGCTGGAAGCATCCGGATCATGGGTTCATTTCTCCATTGGAATTTATTCCCCTTGCTGAGGAAACCGGGCTTATCGTATCCATCGGCAAATGGGTCTTGAAAACAGCTTGTGAGCATAATAAGGCCTGGCAAAAGCTTGGATTAGCAGCCATTCCAATAGCGGTCAATATTTCTGTCCGGCAGATCCAGGATGATGATTTTGTTGCTACAGTTAAAACGATATTGAATGAAACAGGGCTGCATCCCCGTTATCTGGAACTTGAAATTACCGAAAGCATTATGCAAAACATCGAAAGATCAACATTTGTGCTCAATCAATTAAAGGATCTTGGTGTCAAGATATCCATGGATGACTTTGGGACGGGTTATTCCTCCTTAAGCTATTTAAAGCATCTTCCGATTGACAGCATTAAAATTGATAAGTCCTTCGTCGATGATATTATCCATCATTCAAATCAGGGAGCGATGGTAAAAACCATCATTGATATGGGGCATAATTTGAAATTCAAGGTCATCGCTGAAGGAATTGAAAATCAGGAACAAGTGGATTTTTTAAGGAAAAACGCCTGCGGTGTCGGTCAGGGTTATTTTTATAGTCCGCCGTTGCCTTCCGATAAAGTTGAAAAACTATTATATTCTGGTCTTGCTAAAAATGGCATTCCTATACATTAGGGATGCCATTCTTTTTTTGTAACACCAAACTACAAAACTATGAGGCATTTCTAATAAAATTTCTATAAAGATATCAGCTTTCACTTGCGAGTTTGACGCGGATCCGTTCCCAGTCTTTGAGATAAAATCTCGCCAACAGTGTCAGGCCAAACACGGCAAGGTATGTGTAAAGAGAAATCCACGCCCCGTAGCTCGACATATCCAATACGAAAACCGTTACATAGGCCAACGGGATGAAGAACCCCCAGGCGAGGATGAGGGAGGTACGAAGCAAAAAGGTTGTATCACCAATTCCGCGCAATCCTCCGCCATAAAAATTAAAAAATCCGTCAAACAGCTGCAGGAAAGCCGAAATCATGATGAGTGTAGCTGTCAGTTCAAAAACCTGCGGGTCATCCGTATAGATTCGCGCAATCGGCTCGGCAAAGAAGAACTCAACAGCACCAAGGATGAGGAGAAACAAGCTACCCATTATCGCTGTTTCTGTCCCCATTTTCCTGGCTAACATTGGTTTAGCCTTGCCAATTTCCTGGCCCACCAAAATGGTGGCCGTAGAGCCGAACGCAGCAGCTGGCATAAAGCCAAAACTCATGATACTGAGGGCAATCTCGTTCGCCGCCAGGGCGTGTGTTCCGAGGCGGGTAACAAATGCCGTGAAAACAAACATCGCCATGCTTTTGGAAAACTCCTGTGTGCCAAGCTTGAAGCTTTCCTTCAGCATCAGTTTTGATTCAGCCATGTGGAATGCCAGTTTTGGAAGCAATCCAAACCGGCGGATCAGTTCCCTGAAGAATACAAGGGCGCTGAGAAGCATTACAGTCACTTCTCCAATAAATAGGGCCCAGCCGGCGCCCGCCAGCCCCATTTCAGGAAAGCCGAGATTGCCGTAGGTTAATGTATAGGTGAAAAAGATCATGAGCGCATTTCCGATGAGGGATGTAACCATCGGTGTTTTTGTATTGCCGATTCCACGGAA
This sequence comes from Bacillus sp. T33-2, assembly GCF_002860205.1. Lineage (GTDB taxonomy): Bacteria > Bacillota > Bacilli > Bacillales > Cytobacillaceae > T33-2. Next base: position 2,142 of record NZ_PGVB01000033.1, on the reverse strand, counting down.
AAAACCATGCATCGCAAAAGTCAGGATTGAAAAGACCATTGCAAAAAAACGAATTCTTAAATAGCCGGTGCCTTCTTCGATCATCTCGCTTGAGCTTCCGAGGATACTCAGAATCCATCCTGATGCAAACAATCCGACCGCCAAAATGAACACGCCAGCCAGCACGCTCTGTATTAAAGCGATATAGGTGCGCTCAACCCCTTTGTTCATGTCGTTTGATCCAAAATTCTGTGCAACAAGATAGTTAACTGTGTGGCCAATTCCGGAGAACATGGCCCAGGCATTGTACATGACAATATTGGAGACGCCGACAATGGCAATTGCCAGTGCACCCAATTTTCCAACCATAATAAGATTGATCATACCAGTAACTGTCATAGATGCGAATGATGCAATTGACGGAATGGCAAGCGATAAAATCGTTTTCCAGTTTTTCAGCATGCTGTTTCTCCTAGTCTTCATAGAAGTTAGTTTTCTTATAAACTCACTTTTTCCATCATACACCAAAATTAACTGCCATCCCACATAAAATAGTGTTCTGCAAAGTGACACTGCTGACCTTATCTGTGGTTGAAGATATTGCTATTTCAATTAGTTTCAAAACGGGGGAAAAAGGTCTGTCGGTGCTTTTGTCGAAATATTATAAAAACTAACTGCGCTTAAATGGGGGAATAGCTGAAATGAGGATATTGAGAAAATGGAAGGTGTTTTTGGTTGCAGTAATGATAGCCATCGTGCTCATCCAATGGGTGATTCCGGCAGCACTGCTAAAATTGTCACATCCAGAAGCATATTCAAAGGGCAAGGCTAGTAACGAGCTGTCGCACTATATTGATACATATGAACAATCACGGAGCCGTTTTTTATCCTACCCTGAAAGGCTGAAAAACAGTTGGGAACAAGTCCGGCACGAGTCTTATGAGGTAGGCAGTACAAAATTAAATATGGATGTTTTGTGGGCAGACGCAAATAACAATAAGGAGAATTTAATAGTTTTAACCTCTGGCGTGCATGGGATTGAGGCGCATATGGGTTCGGCGATGATCGATCTTTTTCAAGCAGAATACCTGTCACAACTCGACCCGCAAACGACCGGGGTCATCTATATTCATGCCATCAACCCATGGGGCATGAAACATTTCCGCAGATACAACGAAAATAATGTAGACTTGAACCGCAACTTTATCCCTGATTGGGACAGCTTCTCATTAAATACGAATAAGGATTATACGGATTTACGCCGCTTTTTCGAGAAAGACAGTCCTTTAAGAAATAGTACCTTGCACGAAATTGGATTTTTTGGAAGCCTTGGCAAGGAGGTCATTGCTTCCGGGACCGGAAAAATTGAGAAGGCATTATTGACAGGGCAATACAGCTCCCCTGAGGGTGTGTATTATGGAGGTAGTAGTGATGAGCCATCAACGGTGATTGTAAAAAAAATATATGAGGAAATCTTAAAAAGCGATTACCCAAATATTGTCCATATCGACCTTCATACAGGCTATGGCCCAAAATATCAGATGAGCATCTTTGCTTCGAGCAGTGAAACGATGAAGGAAGCGGAAGCTGAAAAGGAGTTTGATTACCCACTCGTTTTCACGCCGGATTCTGATGAATATTATGTGACAAGCGGAGACAACACTGAATACATGTACTGGCTCCAAAAAGAGAAACATCCAGGAAAGAAGGTCTATTCAACTACCTTTGAATTCGGGACAATGGGGACCAGCACAATGGCCTCGATTCAATCGTTGAAGAATACGATTGATGAAAACCGGCTATTTCAGGATGGCACAAATAATAAAACGACCGGGAAAATCATCAAAAACCGTTATTTGCAAATGTTCTACCCGTCTGAAGAGAAGTGGAGGGTGAAAGCCGCAAAAGATTTCAGGCAGGCCCTTGAGGGAGTATTGAAAAACAGGGGCGTCCCTTTAAGAGAAACTTGAGAGGCATTGCCGGCAGAACATAGGGCGATGATGGACAAAATCCACCGAGCGAAGTGGGAAACTGTCCATCATGAGGGCGATGATGGACATAAGCTGCCGGAGGAAGTGGGAAACTGTCCATCATGAGTTCGATGATGGACAAAAGCTGCCGGTAAAAGGGAGGAACTGTCCATCATAAGGGCGATGATGGACA
>NZ_PGVB01000032.1 GCF_002860205.1 Bacillus sp. T33-2 | reverse complement strand
CATCTTGTCAACATTATAGAACAATGCATAGATATGCCAAAGGAATCAATAAAACTCCAGCTCTGTTATGGTCACGCTGTCCAATTTGCCAGGCCTATTTGCATCTTTTTCAATCTTAAGATTTTTGACCACCATCGCAAGAAAGTTCTTCTTTTCGATTGCAGTAAAGTGTTCCCAGTTCAATCGTGCATTATATAGTATGGACATCAATTCTGTTTCATTAGTTTGGTGCTGTTCAACAGATGGAAAGTCATTAAGCTGCTCTCTGAGCAGTTTTTCTTTTTCCGTTTCCTCATTCATGCGTTCTCTGTAATCCTCAAGCGACATCTCTTCTTCAGCCCAAAGATATTGCCATTTCTTGCGGCGTTTTGCTATTGCCGACAATTCCTTTTCCAGTGTCTCCCGTTCTTGCAGAGAGTTATCTTCTACCGGTACAGGTTTGAATTCAACCTGCTTCAGGTCCCATTTACTTATGACATCCAGGAAATGTGTCTCTATGAATCGCTCAGAGACATTTGGCATATCGCAGGATCCTTTCCTTTGCAATGTGCAATAGTAGGAACGAGGACGATGGATTTTATCACCACGTTTTGAATAGCCATATGTGCCGGCAAGTGGAGATCCGCACCGGGCGCACCTGGCGACGCCACTGAAGATGAATTCGCTGGTAGCAGCCCTTGGATGGTTCGTGCTCCGTGTTTCTATGATTTTGTTTACTTGTTCGAATATTTCAGGTTGTATGATGGCAGGTACAGCATTTTCAACCTCAAAATACTGGTCGGTGTTCACCCTGTAATTCCATCGCATGGTGCCTATATAGACTGGGTTTGAAAGCACATATTTAATGGTACTTGTTTGCCAAGGTGCTCCTTTTTTCGTCAATCTTCCTCTCATATTTAAATTGAGAGCGAGTTTGTTCATTCCTACGCCTTTTAAGTAACTGTTGAAGATTTCTTTTACAATCGAAGCTTCCTTTTCATTTATTTTCAGGTTATCTCCATCACGGTCATACCCGAAAGGAGGAAGGGAAATAGCCCATTTGCCTTGCCGGGCTTTCTCGGTCATCCCAAATCGTACACGTTCAGCTGTATTTTCTCTTTCCCACTGGGCCATAGCAGCAACAATTGTGATGAACATCCTTCCAAGGGCAGTGGTCGTTTCGAATACCTCTGTCGCAGATTTGAATTTGCATCCATACTTTTCAAAAGTTTGAAGCATTTTATAGAGATCCAGGACGGAACGGGTCAACCTGTCCAATCGATAAACCAGAACGCAATCAATCTTACTGTCTTTGATATCATTAAGCACTCGCTGGAGTTCTGGACGATTCATGTCCTTGGCCGACAGTCCCTCATCGACATAAAAGCCGGCAACGGTCCAATCCTGGGCAAGGCAATAAGCCTTTAGCTTTTGCTTTTGGGCTGATATGGAATACCCTTCTTTAGCTTGCTCTTCCGTTGATACACGAATGTATATGGCTGCTCTCATATTCTCCTCCTGTTGGATTTTGTCGAAATAATAAGAACGAAAGTTCGACAGTTATTTTAATAAATATTGTACAATCTTTAGTAATTAAACTTTTGTAAACCGAACGGCTGACACCATATCGTGGAAAAGGTATAAAACCTATTCCGCCTTGCGCTACTTTCTAGTTGCAGCTGGTATCCATTCAAATAGATCCTCGATGTAACAATCCAGAATGACAGAAACGTTTTTAGCAGATTCCAACGTCATCCGTTGTTGACCTCTGACCCACTTTGACACTTGTTGTCGTGTAACCCCAAGTCGTTCCGCTAATTGTGCTTGGGTCATACCAGCTTGGCGCAACCTTTCAGAAAGTAGGCACTTTCCGATTTGGTAAGCCACTCTGTCAACCGCCTTTATAATAAAGATAAGGGGATGCAACCATGAAAAAATTAAAGCCAGAAACAGCCAAAGCTATTCTGCAACTATTATTAAAGGCATCAAAAAAACATAATGCACCTCAGTCAAAAAAACCAAAAATAGCGAATTAAAGTTTTGTTGGCTCAAACATTACTTGAATCACTTTTCCGATAATCCGCGCATTTTCATGGGATACGAAAGTTGGTTCATAGCGTGGATTATCCGGATAAAGGATCACCTGGCCATTTTCTGTTTTCTTAACTCTTTTTAGCGTGGCTTCATTACCGTTTACATTTACAACTGCAATTTCCCCGTTTTCTACCTCTTGCTGCAATTTAACAACCACTTTGTCGCCATCATAAATCCTGCTGCCGATCATTGAATCGCCTTTGACTTTCAGCACTATTGCTTCACCAAATTTCAGATTCCACATGTTAGGGATTTCAGTCCATTCTTCGATGTGTTCTTCTGCTAAAATGGGTTGGCCAGCTGCAATGCTTCCGAGTACAGGAACAGTCATGACCGGCACTTTGTTGGAGTTGGCTGCTGAATAGTTCTGGAATATTTCTGACGGATCCAAATCCCGGTCAACGAAATCCTTGATCAACATATTAAGGAAGCTGATCTTCTCATCAAGGGTTAGGTAGTCGAACCACTTACTTAGAACAGCCGGATTTTTCAGCAATTCGTTTAGTTCTCCGTCGTTGCATTCAGGATAGTTCGTTTTTGCCTCTTGAACGATAAAGTTTTTGTAATCGGATTTTAGTAATCCATTATCAGAGGTGACGGAACTAATGAATATTTCTGCAGCATTGGATATCAACTCATTAAGAGCTTCGACAGATTCCATCGTTTTAATTGTCTCTGGAATAAGTTCCGCTCGAAGATCAGGAGAGATGTATCCTGCCTTTTCCATAAGCTCATCATATCCAACACCTAATGGTTCATGTATCTTCTTGATGATGTCTGGTGATGGGAGGCCGCGCTTACCATTTTCTATTTGCGATAGGTATGCATTCGACACTCCGGATTTATCCTCTAGTTGCCTAATTGTAAGGTTTTGTTCTTTTCTTAAGCTTTTAATATATTTTCCAAACTCAATTTCCAAGGACATTCCATTCACCTCATGCTTCATTATACCTAAAAAAGAAACCTATTTGTTAACTAATGTTATCTTTTTTTTATTTTTTATTTATTTTTTGCTTGCAATAGTTATCATAGGCTGGTAAGATAACTACAAAGATAACAAAATCAAGCAAGGGAGGTAAATCAAGGAGGTGATGAAAGAGTGAAAATAAACTTAAAAAATCCTGAGGAATTTAAAAAGCTACTTTTAGTCAAAGGTTTTTCGCAAAGGTCTCTGGCAGAGACAATTGAGATATCGCCATCTTACTTTAATTTGATTCTCAACGGCGAACGATTTCCCAGTGGTAAGGTGGCAAAAAAAATAACCGATGCGTTGGAAAGTGAATTTGATGATATTTTTTTTATCGATGACGCTTGCAAAAGTTATCAAAAATAAAGGGAGCTGGAGACATGAACCAACCATCTGAGGAGACAAAGAAAAAAATCCTCACCTTTTTTCTAAAGACATCGGTGCCGCGGATCCTTGCAGCTAAGAGATTGGCAGATAAGGAGAATGATAGTAAGGAGGGAAGTCATGGAAATCATTCATCAAACGATTGAAATGCCCTGGTCATTTGAAGAGTTGGATTTGGACGGTGCTTATGAAGAACTAACCAGCAAACAGGATAAACTACTAGCTATTCAGACGTATCTGGTTAATCAATACTGCGCATTACCATTTGGAAAACTGGATTCTGAGTTAGGCTTGTTCCTACGAAATGAAAGCGACCGCATCAGTTCCGAATTTAAAAGGTTGTCAACAACAGTTAAATCATTGAGGAAGATAAGGCATTCAAAGCACTAAAGCCTACCAAGGCTCTCTCTTTTAGCCACATGGCGAAATTTGAGGAACAGTTTTTGGAATATTTTAAGGAGGTGATACATACGGGAGTTGCGGTGTTTGGAATAGGATTCTTCTTACTCATAGGGATCCTGACTTATGTCTCATGGCGCTTAGGTGTTATGGAATAAAAAAGGTGGAGGAGAGGCAAGTGAAAGCATTAGGAATTGTAAGAAGGATGGATGACCTGGGTCGGGTGGTTGTTCCTATTGAAATTAGAAGGGCGAATGGCTGGGCTCCTAATCAGCCAATGGAGATGTTCGCAGATGACGAGGGTGGCCTGTACATTAAACCTTACGGCAAGGACGAGGAAAAGAAAGAGGTCCTTGAGCAGTTGCAGCATCTTCATCAGACAACTGATAATCCGGCAGTGTTCCAAATCGTTAGTAAAGCCATTGGGTTTATTAAGGAAAGGGGATGAGAAAGTGGATCGCAAAACGTTGGAATATATGGAGGAACGTGCGACAAAAGCCAGGGGAATTGTAAACAGGATTGAAAGGCTTTTGGATCAAGTGGAACAGGTGAAACGCGCTCGAGGAGTTATGGATCTATATACGCGGCACAAAACCATTCGGCTTGAAATGAAATACAATGAGCTGGCTGAAAATAACTATACCACAGAAGTTGTTGCTGCAATTAATAACGCATTTGTAAATGTCACACTTGCAGAAATACGACATTTGGAACAAGAACTTGCTGAATTATAAGGAGGGTTGTTCGTGCTAATAAAATTCATTTCTTTAAATCTACAAAACTATAAAAGCCACCGGGATCTTTCAGTTAACTTTGGCGAGGTAACAAAGATCACCGGCGACAACGCGAAAGGGAAATCCAGCATTCTGGAATCCATCTCATGGATATTGTACGGTACCGACTCGCTTGGGGGCAAGCTCGACCCTACACCTATAACTTATGCAGCAGATGAAACGATAGTACAACTTTTGTTATCCGTGGATGCAAAGCAGCTTTTGCTTGGCAGGGGGCTTAAGAAAGGGAAGGCTCAGTATTACATAAACGAGGTCCCTTCCAAGGCAAAAGAATTTGAAGAACTTGTTAAGTCACTCTTTGATAAGGACACGTTCCTGTCGCTGTATAATCCGTCCTATTTCTTCACTCTCCACTGGGAAAAACAGCGTGCGATGCTGCTGCAATACGTGACTGCCCCGGCGAGAAAAGAGGTCTTAAACAGCCTTCCTGAAGCGCAGGGCGAGACACTTGAAAAGTACCTTAAGAAACACTCGCTTGATGACCTGGAGAAGATCCATAAAGAGAACAAAAACACCAAAGAAAAAAAATATATTGCCGCTCAGAGCCGCACGAAGACCTTGCAAGAGCAACTAGAGCAGTTATCCGAGCAACAGATTGACATCGAATCTGTAAAAGCTGAATTGACCCACATCGATATGCAGGTCCGTGACCTTGAAAAGCAATTGGATTCAGCATTTGAGAAAAATCAAGATTTTAATTCTGTTCAGTCGCAGATCCGCAATCTCCAAAATCAGATTGAAATGTCTAAAGAACGATGGCCGGCTCTTAAAAATGAGGAAATCGAAGATACTTGCCGTACCTGCAAAAGGCCGCTGGATGATGACGCTGTTGAAGCTGTGACAGCTGATAAAGAAAAACGAATCGAGCAATATAAGGCCAGTCACAATGAACTGGTCACCAAGCGTAAGGAACTCCAGGCTAGGCTTGCCGAACTGGATTACATCGAAGTATCTGATATAAGAGAAAAAATCCGGGAGATTCACTCCTCTGGCCAGCCGTTGCGCCAGGCTATTCATACTTACGACCAATACAAAAAACTTGAAACAGCAGTTAAAACAGCCGAGGCAGATGAGGCAGCCATACTGCAGGATTTAAACTCATCCATCTTCATTCTGGATTGCATTAAGGCATATCGTGCCAAGGAAGCCGAACTGCAGGCAGAAAAAGTACAAGCCCTGTTTACCACATTGTCGGTCCGTCTGTTTAAACAAAACAAAGGGGATGGCGAGATTAAGCCGGACTTTGAAATCGAAATGGATGGCAAACCATACAGCAAGCTTTCACTCTCCGAATCTATAAGGGCCGGTTTAGAATTACGGGACGTCCTTTCCCAACAGAGTGAATTGATCGTGCCAACCTTTATTGATAATAGCGAAAGTATTACATCTTTCAAAGAGCCAAACGGTCAGTTAATCATTTCCCGGGTGGTTGCCGGGCAGGAATTGAAGATTGAGGGGGAAGCTGCGGAATGAAACTCAATGTGACTGTAGATATCGATTGGCTTGAAGAAGATGAGTCCATCGACGAGGCAATTAAGCGACAAATAATTTCAGGTGTGGTTAAGAGAATTTCCGATGACGTGATTTCATCTGTAAAACGCGATGCCGAAAATCAGGTCCAGGAAAGAGTAAGTGAATTAGTCGATGCTACTTACAATGAATTTCTAAGTGGAACGGTAACCCTAACTGACCGCTGGGGAGACGTCACCAAAAAGGACGTGAGCATTAAGTCATTGATTAAAAATCAATGTGACAACTGGTTAACGGAAAAGGTCAATGACAGAGGCGAAGCTTCTTCCTATTCAGCAAATTACACTCGGGTCGAGTACTTTGTGAAGAACCAGATTGAAAAGCAAACAAAGGAAATGTCCAACCAAATCGTAACCAAGGTTAACCAAGAAATGAAGAAATTTATCACCGACAGCCTCAAAGACAGCATTGGCGAAAAGCTACTAAAAGAAATCGGGGTCGAAGAATTACTTAAAAAGGTTAAGGGTTGAGTTAATGAAACACGGACGCCGCCCAACCAAACGCCAGAAGATAGCGATGAAAGCTGTTGGCCTGAATTTCGAGAACTGGCTTGTTTACAAAGTTACCGACGGACAATATCACCTTGTCCACAGATACACCGGCACCACCAGAAAAATACCTGTTTAGGGAGGGAATGAACTTTGATCAACGAATTGCTACAGCTTTTTAAAGGTAATGGATTCGACTACCGCACATTCGCGCCCAATCCTGAATACAACACCTGGTATCACAAAACATTTTTAAGGCCGACCTGGCACAAGTACAAAAATGGTGGTCGGAAATCACGGCGCAGGAAACGGAGGTAATCGTATGGACCTTGAACATCCAGCAGTCACCAGAGCAAACCGCACTGACTTTGCCAATATGGTCGCCCAGCCGGAACACTTTGGCATCGATTACTTTGGTGATGAGATCCTTGTCGGCGATGATGTTGTGATCGACGGGCAGGAGATTATCTTAAAAAGCAATATGGAACGGTATCTGTCGGAAGTTTGTGGGTTTACATTTCAGACGGTTGGCTGAAAGGAGAGTTGCTTACATGGCTGACTTCCAAATAAATTGCGTCATGTGTGATAAACAAATTACCCGCAAAGAATTTGAAAACAATGATTATGTAACAGGTGAATCGCTGGGGGAATATTGGTGCCGCAGCTGCGCTGAAGATGAAAAACCTATATCCATCTGCACCAACTCAAACTGTGAAAATCCCATATACAAGGGAGACCATGTTTGGCAGAAGGGCTCAGACCTATATTGCCAGCTTAAATGTTTGGTAGATTCCCTGTACGGGACGAAGGAGGGGTAAAGTTGCCAATCAAAGTAATTCTAATTAACAACAAAATTTTTCCGGAAAAACAAGCGAATGATTGCATTTTGTTGAGGATGTTCGAACGCGACTCATCCCAAATTGATATGGTCTTCCCATTCGGTGGTGGAGACATGCCGCATGTACGGCTTTCAATCACTGAAGCGCTGGACTTAAAAAATGCCATCGATCAGCTTGTAGATTTAAAAATGCTTGAAAAACCTAGGGGGAATAATTAATGGCTAATAATCAACTCGCTGTTTACCAAGGTTTAGCCTTCGGTGAACTAACTCAGCAGGATGTTGTAACAATTCGAGAAACCATCGGCAAGGATTGCAATGAGTCCCAGTTCAAATTATTTATGGCTATCTCAAAAAGTGCTGGCGCCAATCCAATCTTAAATGAAATTTACCCAACAGTTCGACAAAACCAATTAACCATTCAATTCGGCGTTGACTTTTATGTCCGAAAAGCCAAAGAAACAGATGGTTACCTTGGATATGACGTGCAGCTGGTTCACGAAAATGATCAGTTCAAAATGCATCAGGAAAAAGATGAAGATGGTCGTTACTACATGGTGATTGATGAACATTCATTCGGGTTCCCAAGAGGAAAAGTAATTGGTGGATATGCATTTGCTTATAAGAAAGGGTTAAAGCCTTTTACGGTAACAATGGAAGTCGATGAGGTTGAACACTTTAAACGCTCTCAAATCGGGATGCAAAAAACAATGTGGACGAATTACTTCAATGACATGTTCAAAAAGCACATGGTCCGAAGAGCCCTAAAAGCAGCCTTTGACCTGAACTTTGACGATGAGGAAGTTTCTGAAGGTAAAGGTGCCGATGGCGTTCCTGAATATAACCCTCGGGAGCGTAAAGACATTACACCTAACCAGGAAGTGATTGACCAGCCACAGCCTGATCCAGTGGATCCAGAAGCAGAAAAACTTGAAGCTGCAAAAGCTGAAATGAAAGCTAAGTTTAAAAAGCTTGGTGTTACAACAAAGAAGGCGATGCAAGAGTACATCGCTAAAAACGCTCCTAATATCGGTGACAAACCTGCACTTGCCGATGTTATCGGATTGAATGAATTGCTGGACATGCACATCGAATTGCAGGAAGCCCATTCAGACGATGATGACTCCTTGGAGTAAGCCATGAAAGTCGATATCTTAGCATCTGGTTCCGGAGGTAACTGTATAGCCCTCCGGTCTGGAGAATCTACCATTCTAGTAGATGCAGGCGTGGCCAAGACCAAAATAGAAAAAAGGCTGCTGGAGGTCGGGATCCGTCCTGACTCCATAGCAGCCATCCTAGTGACACATGCACATGCTGATCATATTAAAGGTGTGCCGTTGGCTAATAAGTACAAAATCCCGGTCTTTGCCGGGGAAGGGGAATGGCGCTCAATCAACTGTGTGGACAATGAGTTGCAAAGACCATTTAAGTCGGGAACCGGCATCAACTTGACAGAGTTTTACATTGAGTCCTTTAAAACTCACCACGATGCATACGACCCGGTAGGATACGTGATCAGCGATTACCAGGGCAATAAATGCTCTGTCTGCCTGGACACCGGCCAAGTGGATCCAGATATGCTTACGGCCATGGAATACTCAACCGTTTACATCATAGAAAGCAACCATGAGCCGGCAATGGTAGAGGCATCCGATTATCCGCCCAGCGTAAAAGCACGGGTCCTGTCCCACATCGGACACCTTAGCAATGAGCAGACCGCACAGGCCCTTTCTCAGCTTGTTACCGGCACGAGAGAGCAGATATATCTTACCCACTTATCAAGCAAAAATAACATGCCTGCGCTGGCCCGGATGACGGTTATGAGGGCATTGGCCCGGAAGGGTTTTAAGGCAGATAAACATTATCGAATTGAGGTGGTTTGAATATGCAAATTCAATTGATTAAAGTGTTCTCTTCCGCTGATGCAGTTGATGAACAGCAGGAAGAAAAAATATATACCGAAAGTCAATGGAAAGCCACTGAAAAATATTATCTTGCGAGGCTTAACAAGGAACGTGAAGAAAAGGAACGTGCCCAGGAGTTAGCACGGGCACTTCAAGGCCAGTTGGCAAACAAAATTAAAGAACTGGATAAGCTTGATTTCTTTGTAACTGCATTAAGCAACACTCTCTTATTGACCACTGAATATCACAGGACGGGGAAAGCACAACAGAACGGGTGAGGTGTATGGCAAGACCAACCAAGCAAGGATTGGAGTATTTCCCACTAGATACAGACATCGATCAAGACGAAAAAGTGGTGGTCGTTGTTGCAAAGTACGGCATGGCAGGGTTTGGCATCCTCATTCGTTTAATGATGGAGATATACAAGAAAGGGTACTGCTGCCACTGGACGGAGAAAGAGCAATACATCTTTTCAATGAAAGTGAATCAGGAAATGGAGTTTGTGAACGATGTTGTCCAGGAGTGTATCAAGTGGGATTTCTTTGATAAGACATTGTTTGAAAAATACGGCATCCTCACATCTGAAGGGTTCCAGAAGAGATACCTGCTGGCTGTATCAAGGAGGAAGGACATCGTTATCCCTCCAGAGCATTATTTAGTGAAAATCGATAATGACAGGAACAACTCGGTTAATGATGACAATAACCCAGATGATGAGGACAAAAATACAACAAAAGAAATAAAAAGAAAAGAAAGTAAAAGAAATAAAGATATACCGGTTTATGAGGAGATCATCGGATACCTAAACCAAAAAGCAGGTAAGAATTTCTCTCATAAATCTGAGGCAAACCGCAAGCTGATTAACGGTCGCATCAGCGAAGGACGAACCCTACATCACTTTAAACATGTGATTGATGTGAAGTGCGAGCAATGGCTTGAAGACCCAGCAATGAATGAGTATTTGAGGCCATCCACTTTATTTGCTCAAAAGAATTTTGAAAACTATGTGAACCAAAAGTCCAAGGTTAATAAACAAAAACCTTCTGACCCGAGAGATAAAGAAATAGATTTCCAGCGTTGGATACAGGAGGGGAAAGATCCTGAAACATTTGATTGGGGAAAATGATTTAGCTGCAGAAATGTCTGTCCTGGGTGCCGTGTTTTTGGAGCCTAACGTACTTGATGATATCAACTTTCTTGAGGAACGTGATTTTTCCATACCTCGTCATCAACAAATTTACAAGGTTATGAGGCACCTAGATAAGAAAGGCGAACCCATAGACCCTGTTACAGTGACAGACGCGTTCATGAAATTCGGCCGCATTGAAAACATTGGTGGCGTTTCGTACCTGATGAAACTTGTAGAAGCCTGTCCGACAGCTGCCAATGCTGGATACTATGCCAGGATGGTTAGGTCTAAGGCAATTGGGCGCAGGACTAGAAACATGGGCGACATTATTGCCGGTATGAACCGCGACGACTACGAAAGCGACGAGGAATACTTCTCTTATATCGAGTCCCTTGTGGAAGAAATGAGGCCCCAAGACAATTCGAAAATGCTCAATTTCACTGAGACCAAAAAGGAGTATTTTGAACACCTTAAAACACCTGCAGAATTTATCAAAACTGGTTTTGAGGAATTTGACAAATGGGCCCATGGTTTATGGAGAGGCTGGCTCTTTATATCAGCAGGCCGCCCCTCAGTCGGTAAAACAGCATTGGCCCTACAAAGGATACGAGGTGTCGCTAAACAACATGAGGGGGTTGTCCTGGTCTGGAGCCAGGAAATGAAAAGGAATTCCCTGAAAGACCGAATGATCTCTTCCGAAACTGGGATTGCTTTTCAAAAAATCAAGACCAAGAACTTAAACGAAAAAGAATGGTCCCTTGTGAATACGGCCTATAAACAGTATGAGTACTTGCCTATTTACATGCAGGACAGTTCAGGAATCACTATTGATGAGATAAGAGCCACTGCCAAACAGTTCAAAAGGAAGCACGGCAACATTGCGATGATAGTAGTGGATTACCTGCAAATAATGAACATTCCGCAAACTAAAGGGGATACCAGAGCATTGGCTATTGGACGGGTTACAGGGCAGGCAAAACAAATTGCGATGGAGCTGAACTGCTGCTTTATGATGCTTTCCCAGATGACTCGGGATTCAGAAAAACGGGGTAGGCCGCAGCTGTCTGATTTAAAAGAGTCCAGTTCCATTGAACAGGATGCCGATGTGGTTGAGTTTCTTTGGAGCGAAGGCGAGACGACATCCCAGGGGAAGATAATTAAACAAACTTTCGCCAAGGGCCGTGATATCGGAGTGAATGAGTTTAATCTGCTGTTTATGAATTGGAAGCAGCATTTTCAGGAATTGCCGAAAAATAAAGGAGGCTAACCAGTTGAATTTGCAAGTAGATGTTTACTCATGCGAAGGATGTGGCCGGGCAGTAGTCGTGGAATCGGATCAGGAAGTTGAAATTTGTCCTTATCAAGATTGTGAAGCCACGTTGCTTGAATACTCACACTCTGGCCAAGTGATAAATGATTAGTCCGTGAGGTGTAGATCATGGCACCATCTAAAATTCACCCACGCCATTCAGGACCGCCACGGTTCGGGACAGGTGGCAATGTTGAAAAGTGGGATAACAGCGTAAAAGTCTCTTATCTGTCGCCGGAGGAATTACAAAAATATCGAAACGGAGAACATGGAGGGATTAAATTGTTTACCTATGACGATTTCCTACGGTTGAAAGCTGAAGGCAAAAGCAATGAAGAAATTGCAAAGGAAATGAAAATGAGCCCGGCCACTCTATACAAACGGATTAAGGCATGGAAGATGGATATACTCCAGGGAAAAAATAAAGATGTGCAGGCACCGAAAGAAAATAAGGAGCTCCTGAGGGAGAAAGAAGCTGTACCGCCGGAAAAGCCAGCGCAATTAGAACAGCTAGTAGAAGGGTTTAAGGGTAAGCTTAAAGCCGCTCAGGATGAATGCCAACAAAAGGACAAGACCATCGAGGAGCTTAACAACAAAGTATCTTACTGGCAGCAGCGTGCTGAAAGAGCCGAATTACAGCCTGTGGACCAGGCTGACTACGAAAGCCTTGAAAAGGAACTTGTGGCTGTGCGAGAAGAATTGCAGTCCTGCCAGGAACTTTTCGACGAGGTTTCAGCAGCCAAAGAAAATGCTGCAAAGGAAATCCTTACGTTAAACAACCAAGTGAACAGGCTGTCTGAAGCTTTGAATGAAAGAAACCACCTGTATGAGAACTTGTTGGAACAATATAAAACGTTGCAGCAAGAGATTGGCCCGATTCGCCAGCTGGCATTTTTGAAGTTACAGCAGGATGTAAGTTTAGGAGGTTGAGAGAATGCAAACACAAGCAATCGAAAAAATCAAAAATGAAATATCTGGCAATGCCAACAATCCTTATATCCAGGTCGTTGGCCAATTTCTACTACAGCACTTGGAACAGAATCCGGACCATGCCGAGAAGATCCTGGTAGCGGACAAAACCATCGCAAAAAGCCTGGAAGCGATGCGGACAGCTGCACAGAAGAAAAAAGTCGGCAATGTGGCCGTCCTCACCGATGCCGAAGGTTTCGCTATCGTACTGAAATATTTCGGAATTGATGGTAAGCCTGTCGTGATGGGCGCAACAGCAACGGTAATTATTGAGCCTAAGCCAGCTGCAAGCCCGGCAACCGATTTTGACGTATCACTGGATGACTTTTTGTGAGGTGTTAGTATGGCGCAGATTAAAAGTTATGAAGATTTCAAAGCGCATTTCTCCAATGAAATCAATGAGGATTTTAAAGCGTTTGTTCGTGACGATAACCTTCTCCACAGCCGATATTTGTTTGTTCGCAGGTTGGCATCGACCATTCAGAGAGGTTATTGCACGCATTGCCGAAAGGATTATGTGATCACGTCTAAACAAACACTGAAACACAATGATAACTGGCAATGTGAAAAATGCAAGTCGCTTGTTTTTGTTAAGCACGCCGGGCGGCCACGAGGGAAGATGCTTGATACAGGTTATGTCATCTGGTATGAAAAGTCGCAATGCAAACCTGATGCAATAACTGCCACCGGTTATAACGTCTCATTCGATTACCGGGCGGACATGAAAGGCGTTGCTTATTACACTCCTGTTGTGCGATATGTCTTTGAAATCGGAAAGCCGCTCATGATGTACCGGAACCACCACTTCACTGGGGCATTTAATACCAGGGTCATACGGTACGACGAGGGGTGGAGCTTCGCCAAACAAGCCTGGTCGATGATCGGGAAGAACTCTTACACGAGGAACAGCTCCCAGTCAATAGCAAGCATACAAAAAGCCGTACAAGGAACACCTTTTTCTTATGCAGATTGGGGGATGTTCTCTGAAAAAAACTTGGATTTGATTTACTTCTTCACCACATTTTCTAAGTACCCTTTCATTGAATATCTGTGGAAAATGGGGATGGCTGAGTTGGTAAGGGCTATGGTTGAAGGCAAAAACCTTTATCGCTCGATCAATCTTCGAGGCAAGAACATGGAGAGAATCCTCGGTCTTTCAAAGAAGGAAATTAAGGAATGGAAGAAGTCCGGAGTCGAGATGGAGCCTGTTGTTCTGCATACCTACAAATGGTTCCGAAAACAGGGTGTTCCGATATCATGGGAAACAGCGGACAAATGCGACCATTTACTAAATGGCACCTACTATTTTGAAAAACTTGAATATATTCAGAATTTCTTGCCGCTTGACCGGATTGTGCGGTATGTAAATAGCCAAATGAGGAAAGATCCAAAACGAAATTCTTCCATAACAGGAACGATCGGAACCTGGAAAGACTATTTGGAAGAGTGCAAGGAACTTGGGATGGATTTAGCTTCGGAAACGGTCCTGCTTCCGAATGACTTGAACAAGGCCCACAGCAAAACCACTCGGGCCGTCAAAGTCAAAAAGGATGAAGTGATTAATCAGAAGATAGCCAATCAGCAGCCTCGCCTGCAAAAATACTGTTTCGAATTCGAGGGGCTGTTTATCCGGCCTGCTATTTCAAGTATTGAAATGTTTGATGAAGGAAAAGCTCTTGACCATTGTGTTGGAAGGTATGCAGATCGCTATGCAAAAGGAGAAATCGTGATTATGTTTATCCGCCGGGCCGACCAACCAAAAACTTCTTTTTACACCCTGGAACTGTATGTGAAAGACAATATTGTTACGCAATGCCGCGGGCTTAGAAATAAAGATATGACAGCAGAAGTCCGGGCATTTGTCGATGCCTTCACAGCTGAGAAGCTCAAGAAAAAGAAACCGGCATCAAAAACCATTAACCGACAGGAGGTTGCCGTATGAATGATTTGATAGAAAGAACCCCTGTGCTGATTGCTACCGAGATTAATAGCATAAAAGAACAGACTCGCAAGATGTTCCTATTCAACAGCATCGAAATCGGGCGCCGATTGGTCGAGGCAAAAGAGATGGTTCCTCACGGTGAATGGGGCAAGTGGCTGGAAGAATCGGTTGATTATTCTCAAAGCACGGCTAACAATCTGATGAAGATTTTTGAAGAGTATGGTGATAGCCAGCTGTCTCTGTTTGGCAGCCAAGCAAAATCCCAAGCGCTTGGGAAATTGAGCTATACGCAGGCCGTTGTCCTCCTGGGTGTACCTGAAGAAGAACGAGAAGATTTTATAAAAGAGAATGACGTTGAAAATATGTCCACCCGAGAATTAAAACAGGCCATCAAAGAAAAACAAGAGCTTGAAAAAAAACTTAAGGCAAGCGAGAAAAAAGCAAAAGAGGAGAAAGCAGCCCGAGAAAAACTGGCCAAAGAATACACCAACTTAGAATCGCAGACTAAGGATCACACTATAATTGTTGATCGTCTTAAATCAGAGCTCGAGACAGCCAAGGCCGCCGGCAACCAAGAAAAGATTGATCGTCTTCAGAAAAATCTTGATAAAACGGAAAACGAGCTTTTTGACTCTCACAACAAGATTAAGGAACTGGAGCGTCAGTTGAAGGAGAAACCGATTGACGTTCCAGAAATTGTTGAAAGAATTCCAGAAGCAGTGGAGGCCGAACTTGAAGAGTTGCGTAAAAAGGTTGGCCAGCAGAAAGATAAGGCTGTCATCAAGTTTTCGGTCTGTTTCGAACAGCTGGTAAAGAATTTTGGTGATCTACTCGGTTCCCTATCAGAAATTCAGAATCCAACTAACCAGGAAAAATACAAAAATGCAGTCCGGGGATTAATCAACAAAATGTCCGAAAAACTCTAATTTTGATAAAACAATCAAACTATCAGTTTTTTCGACTATTTAATGAACTTTTTAACTGGGGGAGTTGTTGATAGTGGAATTAATAGTCGGTGTCTCATTGGGCACTATCGGCATCTATGTGTTACTTAAATATATCGAATTAGTCGACAGGCACAAACGTAATCGTTGGTAAACGAAAATACGGGGAGAGTGAGCAGTAATGCAATCTGAGGTCCTTAAAGAATACGATTGGGTCAAAGTTGTAGAGAGCCGTTATCACAAAGGATGCATTGGTTTAATCAAAAAGATTGATCCAGACGACGGGACATGCCTTGTGAAAATCACCAAAACCCCGGAGGGCAGATGTGTCACAGGACATACCGGCGCATGGTTAGGAATCGGTGCCGTATTACCTTACCCGATTGATTTGCATGAACATGATATTTCTTCCCTGATTGACTTGGCCCTCGCGACAAATGACAAGGTCTGGTTCATGGAATTAACGTCTCGGCTGCCGTTAAAGAATTTTTGAGTGGGGAGTGCGCATGGACATTTCAAAAGCTACCAAACAGCAACTCTATCAAATTGCCAAGGATGAAGGAACGAGGATGAAAGACAGATATGAAGCAGCCAGGGAACTGCAGAGGAGGAAAATGGAGAATGACAAGGTTTGTAGGGATAGACCCGTCAAGTAAGACAGGCTTTGTGGCACTCGATCAAAACGGTCAGGTGCTAAGACAAAAAGAACTCACTGGTGTAGGTGACGAGGATCCGCGCAGGATGGTTACTCTCATCCAGGACATTATTGCCCATGTTAAGCCAGGAGACATTATCTGCATCGAGGGTTTTCCCTTTGACACCGAGAGGGCCATGTTTGCCGGGGGACTGCATCACGGCATCCGGAATGAATTGTTTAAGAGGAAATTGCCATACCATGAAGTGGCTCCAAATGCAGTGAAAAAATTTGTAAATGTCACCGGATTTACTGGAGAAGTCGGCAACAAAAGAAGACTTAAGGGCCCCGAAAAGAAAAAAGCCGTAAAGATCGCTGTACTTGAGCATTTTAAATTCGCCCATTCGAGCGACAACATCGTTGATGCCTACATACTGGCTCGGATTGCCCGTGAAATATGGATGCATGCAACTACAGTTAGATTCTTGCCAAAGTACCAGGCTGAGGTGATCAAACGGGTCATGGAACAAAAGTCATGAAGCCGGTCATCATCCACCGGCAGCACAAACATGAAGCAGAACAGGCAATCAAGGACTTGGAGAAGAGGGGATTTGTCGTCACTTTTCCCCTCACTGAGTTTTCCCGGGACGGAAAGATTTTTGATCGGGACAGCTACAATCGCAAGATATTTGTTCAAAATACTTTCAGCACCTGCTGGAAAGCCAAGTTGCAAAGGAGGCCCGAGTGATGAATATAGAAAACAAAGAATTGCTTGACCGGGTATGCAGCATCCTGGGTGAACACATGAGGACCGAGCGAATGATTGAGTCAGTCAAGGGCCTTGTGAGCAAGGTTGAACAGTTGCAGAAAGACAATCTTATGTTCAGAAGTCAAAACCTTGAACTTAAATTCAGCCAGCGCCGCTCGTTGCTCAACAAAACCTTGCAAGAAAATGTCGAGTTGCTGCAGAAGCTTGAAATAGCCAATAAACGGATTGAATTTCTGGAAGGCTTACGGACAACTAAATAGTGGAGGGGAAAGGGATGGAGAACAAGGAAATAGATCGGTTGGTTGCTGAAAAGGTTATGGGGTGGGACGATGTATGGCAACCGTTTTTTCCTTCAACGGAAATTAAAGATGCCTGGTTAGTGGTGGAGAAGATGAAAGACATGGGACTATTCTTCAATGTTTGCCCTGAGTTAGATGCTTGCCATGTTGATATTTGGGTTCAGTCCGATAGGCATCAGGGGTTAAATCCATATAGAACTGTACATGAAAAAACTGCCCCTCTCGCCATTTGCAAAGCCGCCTTAGCTATCGTAGGCGTGGAGGTTACCTGAGTGGCAATCATCGGCTCCAGACTAAAACATGTCTCGAAAGAGATGACTAAGCAAATGTTCATTTCAAAGCTTCTGGAAAAAGGCATAACTCATGATAAACACGGGACGAGCATTCACGATATGGATTACTACAGCTTAAGGCAGGAACTGGTCATGGCAGATTTTCGTGACAGGGATGTTGATAGTCCGGACAACAAATGGTTTTAGGAGGGATAGCGTGGACTTAGCAAAACTATTTAATATGCAAAGAGACCTTATGGAGCACATTGAAAAGGAGCACCCTCCCGAGCCAGGTGAGGATCGGTTTAATAAAAGGGTGCTGGCGTTGCTGGTTGAGGTCGGGGAATGCGCCAACGAATGGCGAGGGTTTAAGTTTTGGAGTAAGGATCAGAAGCCGAGGACAAGGTTAATTGATAAGGACCCACATGGTCAATGTGCTCCTATAGAAACAAACCCTCTCCTTGAAGAATATGTGGACGGATTGCATTGTGTGATAGATTTGGGGATTGTCCTTTCTGATGAATTCTACTGGGATTTAGAAGTATTGATAAAAGATATAACACAAGAAAAGTTAGTGCAAAAGGAAGAAAACATAACAGATACGTTCACACTTATTTTCTACCATGCTGCTATGATGAGACACGATGATTATTATGGACAATTATTTGGGGCTTATTTGAATTTAGGCGAAATGCTTGGGTTTACTTGGGAGCAGATCGAGCAGGCGTACATGGCCAAAAACGCTATTAATCATCATAGACTGGAGAGTGGCTACTGATGGATATCACAAAGGTACCAGCTAATGAAACTCCTCAAGTCGAACTGCTTCAACGTGATGTATTCATTCTGTTACAGGAGAACTGGAGATTAAAAAGTGAACTAGATCGATGCAAAAAACAAATTGAACTATTACAGGGAGAGAAGAAATCATGCAATTAACTGTTAAAGCACATTTCAACAAACAGACAAAGGATAGCAAGAAAGAGCTGATCCAATTCTATGTGAAAGGTGATGACGAGAAAAAGCCGGAGATCAGCCAGCTCACCCGGGAAGTAGTCGAGCTGCAAATTGAAGGTGTGGATCAAAAGCTAACTTGCGAGTTTAATAAAACAACCAAGGACAGCAAAAAGACCGTTCTTGAATTTATCGTAAAAGGCGACACGTCTGCAGAGCAATCCTTCAAGTTTTATAAGATGGCAGGCTCGGACGTCACTCTCCACATTGTCGAATCTCAAATGAGCATCGAAGAATTCAATGATCCACATACGGGTGTTGAGTACAAGGTCGATAAAGACGGCACCGCTTCAGTCAGCCCGGATCAGATGTCCCTGGATGATGTTGAGGGAGAAAATCTTCCATTCGAGGATCATCCGGAAGATGAAGATGACGAGGATCCTTTCTTGGACGAAGATGATGAGTTGGAATAGGGGCAACTACTCGAACAGAATGGAGCGATTGGTTTGATTAATATTGTGCTAATCATGATGAATGGTCAAGAAATAAATTTAAATAATATCGAAACGTCAGAAGCAAAAAAGCTTGAGGAATCTTTTAATAACACAGATTCTATGTTTCTTAGTTTTGAAAGTGAAGGTACCAGAGTTTCAATAAACAAGATGGCAATAATGAGACTTGAGGTTGTTGAATCTAAAACCAATCAAACGACAGAGCACGAATAACTAGTAAATTCCCCGGGCCCATCCCGGGGACCCTATAGGGGGTTATAGAGAATGAGTTTTGAGCTTCCGGAACTGGACAGAAAGGCAACACAGGAGGCTGTGGAATCAGCCTTGGAAAGATACCGGCTTTTTAAATATCTTACGTTTGAGGAAAGAGAAGCATCTATTACGGCCAGCACCGAAGTCCGTTACCACGGGCCCACCAATCAGACCAGCGACCAGACTGGGGATATCGCAATATTCAACACCGACATTCAGCAGCAAAGGAAAAGCTACTGCGAACGCATAGAACGGGCTGTATCCAGGCTGCCGAAGATGGAGCAGTTTCTGATAGAGGAAAGATACATGTGCCAAGATGCAGAATACTTAACGGATTTCGCCGTCTACTGTCATAAATTCCAGCCGCCGATCAGCCATACGTATTACGGAAAAATACGGTGGAGAGCGTTTTACCGCCTTGCGCTTAACTTAAACATCGCTGTGACAAAAACAGCAGAATTGGACAAGACATGAGCACATATAATGGACACATGGAGGGGAGGCAGGTGGAAGACAGCCGCATTGTTGAGATACCTGGAAAGCATGGAAGGATAAAGCTTGTTGTCCCTAACCGAAAGCCTACAGAAGAGGAATTGGCGCAGCTGCACAAAACGGTTGCTGAGACGCGTCAATTCCCATAAACGAAAACAGAGAGAAATGGAAAGAGCCCAAAAATAAGGGCTCTTTTTGTTGTTTTACTTTAATTTTTTGTTAAATTTAATATCTCTCCAATGATCAGATATGTATTTAGAAATAAAGCTCGTGCCTCATTCACATCTACTTCAGAATGAACACCTGTAGACACCCTATCATACAAATTTCCGAGGTTTTGTCTAAATCTCTTTCTTCTAGATCCACTTTGGCAATTCTGATGAATGTATGCATTAATTCTATTTAATGTTTTATCTGCTTTTAGGGATATCTGGTTCCCGTCAATTTCAAACATCTCATCGGAGGGTGGAAAAATTGCGTTTGCAAAAGAATCGATGATCCTGCGACATGTTGTTAATGCTTGGCTAGTCGCTTCGGGATCTCCCTCGGATAACCTATCCATTACAGAAGGTATTTGTTGGATAACATCACTGCTATATTTAGCTATCAGTAAATCAGTACCATTTTTATATGATTCAAAGACACTTTCGGATAATTTATCGAATGTTTTTTCATAATACACATCAGAAACAAATTGATGTATGAGTGCTAATACACGAGTCGTTATGCCACTAAGTGTTGAAATGACATTTGAAGCTGTATTCATACTGCTAATCGTATTATTAGTGGCAACATGGGCCCACTGACCACTTGTATTAGGTATAGACATTGATTGTAATTTTAATTTCTGGGCATCTATCATAGACTGTATCTGTGCTAAGGGTCCCCAGTAGCCTTTCTTTTCCTTAAAATTTGTCCATCTCCCTGTTTTACTCATATACCTTAACGAAACTGGATTTGAATTGTTGTAGCCACTTAATTCAAATTGAAGCCATTTCTTTACCTCATCAGAGCCTACATACCTAGCTAATCTAGTTGTTTTTAAAAGTAAGCTATCTGCTGATGTTCTACTTAATTCAATATCATCCAACAATTCTTTTGATAATTCGTAAATATGTTGCGCCCTACTTTTTTCCTCCATAACGCCATCACCCCTTTAATTATTCGCATGTTAATCGGTTTTATAAGTTATAACCATTGTACAATATTTTTCAAGCAATAAAAAAAAGTCTACCAAAATGCTAGACTTCATGAGATATATTTAACAAAGGAAGGAATCCTTAACTTCCCATCCTTCGTATAATTCCTAAATTTCACCCGGCATTTTATTTTAGGGTCCAGGTAAACAAATTTCTTGTCTTCCTCAAGGATGAAGTCCCGGTACTGTCTGTAAAATTGTTTCCGAGCATCCGGGACCATAAACTCCATAATACCTGCCGGCTTGACACGGTCATTCTCCTCAACGCCCAATAACAGGCTTTTCGCAGGCCGGTAATGAAAGCATCAGCGTACTTGTAATTGATGACCTTCAGCCAGTCCTGTGAGCGTTTGTTGACCTGGTATTTGGATGCAGCTCGCTTCAACACAATCCCCTCGAGGTCATTCTGCTTTACTAGGTCAAAATAGGCTACGCCGTTACCCTGTAGCCACTGGACAAGAACGATCTCGCTGGTAGGAGTCACAACTGATTCAAGTAGCTGCTTTCTATCCAGAAGAGGCAAAGTTACTGTCTTACCCTTATAGTAAATGATATCGAACACACAAAACTGGATTTTATGTACCGATTTGCTTGATTGGAACCTGTTCATCATGGCCTCGAAGTCTGGCTTGCCTTCCGGATCGGTAACGATAATCTCACCATCGAGCACCGTGCCGTCTGGAATATCAATATTAAGCAGTTCTGGGAACTTGGTTGTTACGTCGTTATTGTGCCTGGTGTAGAGTTTTATCTTATTATCAAACTTGGAAAGGATTAAACGGATCCCATCAAGTTTCAGTTCAGTAATAAAATCATCATCGTCGAATGGATGATCAGATTTATGCAATAGCATAGGAGATACAAACAACAATATTCACCTCAAAATAATTTTAACAGAAAACTGGGAATTAGTTGTTTGTGAAGTACTGGAAGAAAAAAAGCACTGTTTAAGTGGCTCTAAAGACGTGTACATTTTAAACATTTTGAAAGTGGCTACCTCATCCGTTATGAGTTATTGTCGGTGTTGATTCATGTTCCCGTTTACAATGAGTGCTTAAAATTAGTAGAAAGCAGATGATAAAATAAACGAATGAAAAACTAAAAATAACATAACTTTTATTTATGATTTTTGAATAATTACCTGTTAAATTTATATCATCGGGAATTGATTGAGGGGGACACTCATCAATTCCTTTTTTATTGCTTACTCTATATATTGAACACTCCACTCCTGGTTAAGGCAGATCGTTATGCCATCGACTGACCATAGCTCATACCCTATCTTGACTGTACCTCCGGGAAACGGTGATCCCAGCCGCCAAAGGAGTGGATCGGGACGGTTTTCTGCCAACCGCAGAAAGTGGCAGCTATCATATTTTTTTTGCGGAAGGGATTTCTTCGTGTTATATAGAAGTAATATAAAAATTGAAAGGAGTGGTGTCAATGTTTAAATTTGAAATAGTAGTTGTTCCTCCTGGTGGCGGAGAAGCTGAGTTTGTTGCAGAGGTAACAGGAAATAGGGCTCCACAACCAAATGAATATGTTCAATTGCGGGAAGAGGACGGTGTTTCATTTTTCCTTGTAAGAAACATAATTACAATATTGCAGGATGATGATTCGCCGGTTAAAAATTTTAAAGAGACCGGAATTGCTGTAGAAGTTGAACCAGTAGACTATGAATTACAGTCACCTTCACAATCAAGAATGATTGATCGGTTCAAGAGCAAAGGTCTACCCGTAAAAGAATATGTTCCATCAGGCTATTAAAGTAAGCATCCTTAGGGGTGCTTTTTTTATTGTTGAATACATAAACCATTGTTATGGCACACATTTAGTAAGTTAATGTTTACATTCATACTGCAATAAGTACACAAAAGAAAAGAAAAGAAAAGAAATAAAGATATATGTCGGGCACTTGATTAAATCAGGTGCTTTTTTATTTGGGGGAGTAGGAGATGAAATTAGTTGATCACTTAACCAGAGAACAAAAACAGAAGCTTAACCAATTGAAAGCAGCCGGCAATAAAACTCCAAGCGCTTGGAAAAATGAACACGGTCTTACCCGAAAGGATTGGGAAGAGATCATGGGATTGAATCGTGACACGTATGTCAGGAGGTATGGCGCTGTGAGGAGAAGATGAAAAAAGAGATGCATAATTGCATCCCTTATATGGTTATTCATTTTTATGAATGAAGGATGTATTGCGCTAGCTGAACTAAAGATTCCTTGTCTGTATACTTTGTCGCATTACTCAAAGTTAATACGTACCCATCCTTAAATTGAAAGGCATAAGTAAGTGTTTTAAATACCGGATTGTCAAGATTACCGTGGTTTGACAAACTTACTTCTTTAGATAGGATGTCCTTTAGCTTTCTGGTTTTGAGTGTAAAGTTATTATTTGCTGCGAGTTTATTGTCAATCACCACAGTTGCTTCGACCAACACCTTTGTCGTAACCATTATTAAATCTATTGTCGCAGGGTTGTTATCCATATCGCTATCCTTAACTATAAAACCCTCTATATCAGTATAATCCGATAGTGACGACAATAAATGTTCAACTTGTTGACCTGATTTATAGCCAAGAAGATATTTTTGTAGTTCTTCATAGTTACTAAACATTATAGCACCCCCTTCTGTTTATTATAGTTTGACAGATAGTTACATTTTCCTTCATGAAATATCAAAAAAAAATACAAAGGAGTTGTTGTGACATGTCTTGGCTTCCTTGTTACTACTTAATGAATCCAGCGAATAGAGGTTTAGCTGTTCACATGTCTTTATCAATAAAATGGTACGGCTGGCCATTCATTATGTGGAAGGCAGCGCATAAGGAATACTTATTTAAATTGTATCAGTATCCGAGACTTATTGCTGTACTCATAAAACATACAGTAATGAAATGGTTAGGAAAATGAATAACCAGCAACACTATGACAAATACAAACGCAACCAGGAAGCCCGTGCTTTCTATAAGAGCACAGCCTGGGAGAAGTGCAGGGATGTAGTGCTCAGGCGTGACCATTACCTGTGCCAAGAATGCTACAGGAACAAGAAGGTAACACCAGCTGACCTGGTTCACCACATTGTTGAGCTGCTTAATGATTGGGACATGGCACTGGATCCTGATAACCTGGAAAGTCTGTGCCACTCTTGCCATAACCGTAAGCACCC
Organism: Bacillus sp. T33-2; assembly: GCF_002860205.1. Lineage (GTDB taxonomy): Bacteria > Bacillota > Bacilli > Bacillales > Cytobacillaceae > T33-2. Next base: position 25,156 of record NZ_PGVB01000032.1, on the reverse strand, counting down.
AGAGAAAGGATTCGTAAAGCTAGAGCGTGGGATCTATACCGTACTTGGTTATCCAGCATCAGGCAAGACTACATTCGTCCAGTCCATATTCGAACCGCTTGACCTGGTGTTTGATTTAGATAGATTCATAACGGCGATGACATTCAAGGACGGTCACGATAGGACAGGCAATGCTGACAAGGCTGTGCCGATCATCAACGATATGCTAAAGGATACTGTCAAGAACATCCGGACTAAACGGTACAAGTTCAATAGGTTGTTTGTCATAAGGACCAAGCTTACAGATGAGGAATGGTTCCACCTTGAGATGGCCGGCGCCAAGTTCCTGCTCGTCGACACGGACCGCGAAGTCTGCATCAATCGAATCAACTTGCAAGAGCGTCGAATCCCGTCGACAGTGTTCGACAGCTGTCAAGAGTTTTACCAGCGAAAACTCGAAGCGCTCGAACTGGTCTAAGCCCCCCTGGCCAAAATTTTAAATTTTTTTAAAAAATTGGACCGGAGGAGGGCCCCACACTTTTCGACGCGGACCAATTTTCTATATGAGGGGGGGGTGCCATGTTCAAGCCGAAAAAAAACATAAAAAATCGCGAGGCCAAGAAGCTGTTTCAAATTATCGTTGAGGAGCTTAGAATCGACAGCAACTTGAGTGAACGAACAATTATGCTGGTCGATAACATGGTTTTATTGGAGCAGTTGAAGCAGGATGCAATTGAAGATATCAGGGTACGTGGGTCTGTCGAGCTGTTTAAAAACGGTTCACAGGAAATGTTCCGTGAAAACAAATCGGTCGACAAGATCCTGAAGATAGTCGAACAGCAACGCAAGCTTCAGGCGGAATTAAAGCTTACCCCTGCCTCGGATAGAAAAGTGTCCAGTGTAGTTGAAACCGACCCTGACGGTGGTTCGGGTGATCCTTTTGAAAACTTCTGAGTTATTAACAACTGATTATGCGGTTGGTGTTACCTCACATATCATCATAGCTTCAAAGAAAGTATATCTCGCCTGCCAGCGCCACCTGAATGACCTGGAGAGGCAAGGAACGGATAAATTTCCATGGGTGTTCGACGAGGAAAAAGGCTATCGTCCTGTTGATTATATTCAACGCTTTTGCAAACCATCGCAGGGCGATTTCGATAAATTGGAACTGCAGCCATGGCAGCACTTCATAGTAGGATCATTATTCGGATGGGTTCATAAAAAGACAGGACTAAGGCGCTTCAAGGAGGGCCTTATTTTTGTTGGTCGAAAAAACGGGAAATCAACGCTTGTTTCCGGATTATCCCTGTATATGGGTTCGAAGGACGGGGAAAATGGGGCACGGGTCTACCAGCTGGCCAATTCTAAAGAGCAGGCCAGGGAAGTTTTTGATGAATGCAAAGCGATGGTTAAATCTTCTCCCCTGCTTAACCGGCACTTCGATGAAACGCTCCATGAAATCCGTTATGGCCGGACCATGTCGAAAATTTTGCCGTTGGCCACAGACAGTAAGAAGATGGACGGTAAAAACTGTAGCTTCGGTGTGTTCGACGAAATCCACGAATACAAAAACTATAAGCTGATCAACGTTATCAAGAATAGTACAGGAGCCCGGCAGCAGCCACTCCTTTTATATATAACAACAGCCGGTTACCAGCTGGATGGTCCTCTAATCGATTATTACGATAAGGCGTCTGATGTGCTGGAGGGTGTCATCAGTGATGAGCGCGTCTTTTATTTTATGGCCGAATTGGATCCTGGAGACGACATTGAAAATCCGGAAAACTGGATTAAGGCGAATCCGAACTTGGGTGTTACTTTAAAACTTGAAACACTGATTGAAGAATGGGAATCCCGGAAACATATCCCGGCCGAAAGAAACGACTTCATCACCAAACGTCTGAATATTTTTGTCCAGTCGGACGAGCAATCATTCCTGGATTTCGAGGTAATAAAGCGAAATGAGAAATGTCTGGACATTTCCACACTTGAAGGCCGAAATTGTATCGGCGGCTTTGACTTATCGGAAACTGAGGACTTTACAAGCGCATCACTTGAATTCCCTCTGCCGGAAACGGGAGAGGTATTTGTGCTGTCTCATTCCTGGATCCCTGAGAAAAAGGTGAAAGCCGATAATGAGGGGATCAATTATAAGGAATTTGAGGAAGCCGGCCTTCTCACGATCGTCAAGGGTGATTATGTGAAACATGATGATGTTTACGACTGGTTTGTCGAACAGTCCAAAAGATTCAGCATCGAGAAAATTGCCTATGACCCAGCAAAAGCATTCCGGCTGGTAAAAGAATTAGAGTCCTATGGTTTTGCTATGGAAGTTGTCCGGCAGGGAGCCCTTACGCTCAGTGGTCCTTTGAAGGATTTAAAAGAGTTATTCCTGGATGGTAAAGTGATTTTTAACAAAAACAAATTATTACGCTGGTACATCAACAACGTCAAACTGGTTGAGGATCGAAATCGTAACTGGCTGCCGGCAAAACAAAGCCGGTACCGGAAGATAGACGGTTTTGCTGCCCTGCTCAATTCCCATGTACATGTCATGCAGCAGTTGGCTCAACCACCGGGTGACGGAAATATCGAAGTGATTAGCTTAAAAGAATTGTTGGGTTAGGGGGTGATACATTGAAAGTTGGATTATGGCAACGGGTGAAAAATATATATTATGCTGCGGTGACCAATCCATATGTGGGCCCCGGTTTTGACTTTAGTAAATGGTTTATTCCGAGAAACATTTTCATGGGCAAAGGAAACAACACTTTAGCGACAAACGAGACCATTTTTTCAGCTGTTTCCAGGCTTTCAAACGCTATGGCGAGTCTGCCTCTGAAGCTGTACAAGGATTTCTCGCCAGTTAATACAGACGAATCGGATTTACTGGCAAACTCTCCAAATCCGAACATGACGGCCTTTGACTTTATCAGGAATTTGGAAGTGCTCAGGGATACGGCGGGTAACAGCTATGCTATTAAAATTTATGGTTATAACTTTAAGGTTGAATCGCTGCATATCATCGATCCAGCCCGAGTAAGCCCCATTTTTGACGATAAAAACATGGAATTATGGTATGAAATCCGGGGGACAAAGCAAACATACTACGTCCACAACATGGATATTCTCCATTTTAAGCACATCCACGGTTTCGGATGGAAAGGGATCAGCCCGATTGATGTTTTGCAAAATACAATCGAATTTGATGGTGAAGTTCGGAAGTTTAGTCTGGAGCAAATGGATGGGGCGAAAGCATCTTTCATTTTGAAATACGGAGCTAATGTCAGCCCGGAAAAGAAAAAAGAGGTCGTGGAGAATTTCAGGACCTTTTACAAGGAAAATGGAGGCATTCTATTCCAAGAACCCGGTGTTGATATTGATCAGTTGGAACAAGAATTCATCAATACGAAAGTTTTTGAGGTTGAAAGGATTACCCGCACCCGTGTTGCTAGTGTGTACAATATGCCGGCTTATATGTTAGGTGAAACAGAGGGCGCGAGCTTTTCTAGTATGGAGCAGTTATCCCTGGAGTTCGTCAAAGGAACGCTGCTTCCGGTCGTCAGGCAGTACGAACAGGAATTTAATCGAAAAATGCTTACGAAAGAGGAACGAAGGGCTGGATATTACTATAAATTCAACCTGAAAGCTCTCCTGCGCGCTGATACAGCTACCCAAATGGAAGCATATTTCAAAGGCGTGCGATCCAGTATTTATAGTCCTGATGAAGTTAGAGAATGGGAGGACTTGCCACCTATTGGCGGTAACGCGGCAAAACTTTGGATAAGCGGTGACCTGTATCCGGTTGATATGGATCCAGCAGAACGAAAAGCCACCTCAACAAGTGAAGGTAGCCAACAAAACTTGAAAGGAGGTGGTGAAAATTGACGATAAAATGGGAATTTAAAGCTGCGGCAGAGCCAAATGTCGGGGAATTGTACATTTACGGCGATATTGTAACGTATCGCTGGGAAGAGTTTCCCGAAGACCACAATGCAAAAAGCTTTAAAGATGAATTGGATGCTCTTGGAGAAATTGATGAGCTCAAGCTTTACATTAATTCACCCGGGGGTTCTGTCCATCAAGGAAGTGCAATTTATAGCATTTTAAAAAGGCACAAAGCAAAAAAGAATGTTTATATCGATGGCTTAGGAGCATCGATTGCCAGTGTGATCGCCATGAGCGGTGACACTATTTTTATGCCCCAAAATGCAATGATGATGATCCACAATCCATGGACTTACACCTGGGGGAATGCAAATGAGCTAAGAAAAATAGCAGATGATCTGGATAAAATGCGCGAAAGTATGATCACGACGTATCTGTCAAAAGCTGGCGACAAGCTTGACCGCGACACGCTCATCGACTTGTTAGACAAGGAAACCTGGTTGACGGCTCAAGAATGTTTTAATTATGGACTTTGTGATGTTATCGAAGAATCCATAGAAATTGCTGCCTGCGCTAATAAGGACATTCTCTCCAAATTTAAAAATACACCGAAGAATCTACTGGAAATCGCTGAAAACGGGTCGGAAAAGCCAAAAAATGACCCGAAAAACAGCAAAAATGAGCAAGAATTGAGAAAAAAGCTGATTGAAGAAGCCAGATCAAATCTTGAAACTACAAACTTAATCTTAGGGGGATTAAATCGATGACTTTATACGAATTGAAAATGAGCCTAAAAACTGTTGGGGATCAGCTTGCTAAAGCAGAAAGTGATATCGTTGCCAAGGCTGGCGATCCGAATACACCGATTTCAGAAGTCCAGGACTTAAAAGCCAAGAAGGTCGATCTGCAAGAACGTTTTAACATTCTTAAAACACAGCATGACGAGTTGGAAGCCAAACAACGCCAGGAATTCGAAAACAAGCAAAAAAACGGCATTTTAAACGGTGTTGAGGACCCAAAAGCCAAAATTATCGCTGCTAAAGCGGAGATGATTCGTGCGACTATGCAAAACCGTCCTATGTCAGAAGATGCGCGTGCTGCTCTCGGTGACCGTAACAATACTGGTGGAGAAAAGTTACTACCCACAACAATGGTAAATCAGCTTCTTCATGAGCCGTTTGTCAAAAACCCTTTGCGCGAAATCTCAACTTTTACAAATGAAGTGAACCTTGAAATTCCAAAAATCTCCTTCACATTAGATGACGATGACTTCATCGCAGATACAGAAACAGCAAAGGAACTAAAGGCTACTGGCGATGTTGCTAAGTTTGGCCGTCATAAATTTAAAGTGTTTGCCCCTGTGTCTGAAACAATCATTCGTGGCACGGATACAAACCTGGTTGAAACAGTAGAAAGGGCTTTAGAAAGCGGTCTTGCTGCAAAGGAGAAGAAAGTTGCTTTCACCACAACTCCGAAAGCTGGAGAAGAGCACATGTCTTTTTATTCCGCTCAGAATGCTATCAAGGTTGTGAACGCAGAAAATAAATATAAAGCGATTAAGGCTGCCATTGCGGATTTACATGAAGATTATCGTGATAACGCAAAAATCATGATGCGCTACACGGATTATTCCGACATTATTGAAACTTTAGCCAATGGTAATCAACCACTGTATAGCGCACAACCGGAACAGGTATTGGGTAAGCCAGTTGAATTTTCTGATGCTGCGGTTGATCCAATTGTGGGTGATTTCAGGTATTCACACTTCAACTACGACCTCCCTGTTACTTATGAAAGGGACAAAAATGTACGCACCGGTATTGAAGATTTTGTGCTGACAGCGTATCTGGATCACCAAATTCTATTAAAATCAGCGTTCCGTATTGCACAAGTAACTCCAGTCGTTTAATAAAATTAGGGCGGTGAACTATCATGTACGTTAACGAGATAAATCTCACACCTGGAGGAAAAATCACCAAAGATGGCGTGCAATCGCAAGCAATTGCCAATCATGGCGACCCGGCCACTGCAACTGCTGCACAAATTGCCACAAAACAAAATGAGATACTTGCAGCGCTACGTAAGGTTGGAATTATTGCCTCATCCTAATGGGCGGTGCTGATTATGGACATGACTCTATTAAAGAGTTATTTGAGAATCGATGGGAGCGAGGATGATAGTATCCTCGCTCTTTTAGTTGAAGCTGCCAAGAAGGATTTAAGGGACTCGGGTGTAATGGACCCAATAGCAGAAACCCCGGATGAAAGATATGACCTGGCTGTAATGCTTTTTGTAGCCCTTCATTACGAAAATCGGGACCCAAGTATCAAGATAGACAAGCTAAATGCAGCTTATCAATCCATTATTTTAAAACTAAAAACCTATTAAAAGGAGCTGTTTTTCATGAAATATATCGTGAAAGAACATTTTGAAGATAAAAATACACATGAGATATACGAAGTGGATTCGCTTTATGAAACAGACAGCCAGGAACGTGCTGATGAGCTTCGGAAAGGTGGCTATCTTGGTGATGAGGTTGAAAATTCAGTGGCCAGCGTTCTTGACCAAAATGTTGCCGAAGTTGCTGCCGCCATAACTTCTGACAGCCATTCAATCGAGCAGCTGGAGGAACTTCTTAAACTAGAGGAAGCCGGGGAAAACCGGAAAGGCGTCAAAAAACACATTGAATCCCTGTTGAAAGAAGCGGATGGGGAAGATGGCGCGCCGGAAGAAGATTAATCTAGCTGATTTCAGGCACAGAATCACTATACAGAAGCTTGAAGAAGGATCCACTAATGAGAATGGCTTTCCCGTCGATGACAGCTCTAATTGGAAAGATGTTATGACCGTGTGGGCAGCCACCGAAACGCTGGGGGATAAAACCTCCAATTACGAGTTTTATGAAGCGGCAACCACCATGGCCAAAAACACTCTCACTTTTATTATCCGTTACAAACCCGATTTGAATAGCGATATGAGGATTGTTTTCAAAGAGAGAGACTTCGAAATTGTGTCCATGATCAACGAAAACGAAGAAAATCGACTCCTTTTGATTGTCGGAAGGGAAGTGGTCTGATGTCTTTTAAGCTCGAGGGCATGGATCAGCTAATGCGGCAAATAGACCAGATGGGCAAAGCGGTGGATAACCAGCTTTTAGAGAAGGCCCTGCAAGAGGGTGCCGAAATTATGAAAGAGAAAGTCCAGGAGACCGTTCCTGTCCGGACTGGGAAGTTGAAAGCCAATATTATTGTTTCTGATGTAAAAGATGGAGTGATCCATGTTGGACCTGATCAGCAAGGTACCGCATTCTATGGTCATTTTCTGGAATTTGGGACAAGCAAAGCCACCGCTCAACCATTTATGGGCCCTGCCTTTGAAAACAATAAGGATGCGGTCGAAGAAAAGATGGCTGATGTGGTAAAGAGGGAACTTGGGCTATGAGTCTAAACTCTCTTATCATCAATACCTTAAAGCCGCTGAGTGTTCCAGTGGCTTTTCAAACGTACACCGGGACAGCAACCACTTATATTACGTTTTTTGAATTCAATCAAAACGGTGCCTTGCACGGCGATGATTCTGAACTTAAATCACGCCATTCCATCCAGGTGGATATCTGGAGCAAGGGCGATTACACCACACTTGCAAAGCAAGTGAAAGAAAAATTAATAGAAGCCGGTTTTACCAGAACGATGGAAACCGAGTTTTTTGAAGCGGACACGAAGATTTATCACAAGGTGCTCCGCTTTAATTTTGTTCAATAAGAGGAGATGAAAAATAGATGGATGGAAAAGCTTATGCTATCGGTTTGCGAGATTTATATTTTGCAAAGTTTAAAGCTGATGGAACATACGAAGCACCAGCAAAGTTGAGTGAAGCAATTACCGCAACGGTTACACCAAATTTCACAATCACCACAATGTATGCGGATGACCGTGCGGTTGCTGTCGCGAATGCCCTCGGTGATATCGATATTCAGATAACAACATCAGATTTGTCTGATGCTGATTATGATTTGCTAATGGGCACGACAAAAAATGCTGAAGGAGTCATTGAAGATTCTGTCGACAACGTTGCTCCATATGGCGCTCTAGGATTCCGTTTGCCGCTAGACGGTGGTGGTTTCCGGTACTACTGGTACTATAAGGGCAAATTCCAGCCGCCAGCCTCTACTCACAATACAAAGGGCGGCCAAGTTGAATTCCAAAATCCTGCGATTAGTGGAAAGTTTGTCGCTAGGGATGACGGCAAGTGGCGTGCCCGCTTTACTCACGACAGTGGGACAGCCAGCACGGTTGCTCAAAATTGGTTTACCCAAGTTTATACACCTGCACCAATAGCGTAAGAGACGGAAGTTTTTCCGTCTCTTTTTTTTGAATTTAAGGAGGAATTCCAGTGAAAACAATTACACTTTTTATCGATGGCGAAGAAAAGAAATTCGTTACTCCATTCGTTAGCGGACTAATATGGCGAAATTTCATTGAATTGAAGGCAAAAACTAAGGATCCAACCCGATTAACCGTCGAAGAACTAGATAAATTTGCCGCACTTGTTCCAATGGCATTCGGAAACCAATTTAACCTTGATCAATTTTGGGCAGGCATCCCCCATGATAAAGTGATGCTCACCATTGATGGCCTGTTCTCGCCTGATCAGGATGAAAATCAGGATGAAGATGAAAATGGTGACGCGGGAAACGAAAAAAAGTAACGTTTCCTGAAATGTTCAAGATTGTAAAGAAAACTTATAAAACACTGATGCAAAAAGGATGGACGCTCAATCAAATCGATGAGTCGGACATCTTTTTTTTATTTGACCTTTTCAAAGAAGAAACGATCATTTATGCCGATGATGTCCCGTGGTTATAGGGAGGTGAGACTAATTGGCAGAAGTAGGAGCGTTAAGAATTTCCCTTGGTCTGACAGATGCAAACATGACCCAGGGGTTAAAAAATATAAATCAGCGTTTGCGAGCATTGGATTCAGAATTTAAGGCCATTTCAGCTGGGTCCGCTAAATTTGATAACAGTTTGGAAACCTTACGGTCCCGTGCTGACGTGCTTTCCCGCACAATGGACACCCACCGTCGCAAGGTGGAAGAACTTCGCCAGAAGTATGAACAAAGTAAGCAGACAAAAGGCGCAGATGCTGCAGAAACCATGAAACTCGCCACCGCTTACAATAAAGCCGTGGCGGCCATGAGGGGTACTGAGCAGCAGCTCAACAGGGTAAATTCCCAGATCAGTCAGCAAACTGACAGCTTTGCTACACTCAGTACTGAGGTCAATGCCAGCGTTGCAACTATATCCCGACAAATGCGTGTGCTGGATTCAAGCTTTTCCGCGGCCACTGCAGGAATAAGAAACTTCGGAAATTCTGTTCAGGACCTTCAGCAAAGAGAAGATCACCTATCCCGATCCTTGATTCTCCACCAACAACGGGTAGCTGAACTGACCCATCTACACCGAGAGGCTGCCCAGCAGAAAGGTGCAGATGCTCAAGAGACTCAAGAATTAGCTGTCCGTTTAAACCAGGCAACAGCGGCCATGAGAAACACAGAGGTACAGCTTCAGGCGACCACAAATGAGATTCAAGAACAAGGCAATGCATTCAATCAGCTGAGGACACAGGTTAACGCCAGTGTTGACAACATTTCCAGGCAAATCAGGGTGTTGGATACTTCTTTCCGTGCGGCCACGGCAGGCGTTGAGAATTTTGGCAGCACCACTGCTCAGCTGCAGCAGAGAGCAGACCATTTGACTCAGACCATGCAATTGCAGAGACGTCAGGTTGATGAGTTAACCAGGTTGCATCAGGAGGCTGCTCGGGAAAAAGGTGACGATGCCCAGGAAACGCAGGAACTCGCTATAAGGCTTAATCAGGCCACTGCGGCAATGAGAAATACCGAATCCCAGATTAGGCAGACTAACCAGCAAATACAGCAGCAAGGTAACGCCTTTAACCAGTTGGAAAGGGAAGTCAACGCAAACGTCGATTCTATTAACCGACAAATCAGACTCTTGGATTCTACTTTTGATGCCGCCACTGCTGGTATTCGTGATTTCGGAAATACGACTGACCAACTTCAGCAGCGTGCTGATCACTTGAATGACACTATACGGTTACAGCAGCAGAGAGTAGATGAATTTACTCGTTTACATCGTGAGTCAGCTAATGCTGTGGGTGCTGATGCTCAAGCTACACAGGAATTAGCGATCCGTTTGAACCAGGCCACATCAGAACTACGGCAAACCGAGAGGCGCTTGCAGGATACTACTGAAGAAATTCAGGAACAATCCAACGCGTGGAGACGATTGAGGCAAAATGTTGTTGATACAGGCGAAAGAATGCAAGATGTCGGCGGGAAAATGCAATCTGCCGGATCAGAAATCACTCAATCTTTTGGGATGGCGTTCCTTGCAGTAGGTGCTGGCCTTGGTCTTACTGCAAAAAAAGCCATGGATTTTGAGTCGCAGATGTCCTCTGTTAAATCGGTGATGTCACCGGATGAAGTGAATGAATTTGGAGCATCATTAACAGATTTGGCTAAAAAGATGGGCGCGGAGACTAAGTTTTCGAGTTTAGAAGCCGCCCAAGGCATCGAGGAACTGATAAAAGCCGGTGTGACCGTCACGGATATCATTAATGGCGGTCTTGATGGAGCTCTCTCATTGGCAGTTGCCGGCGAATTGGAGTTGGCTGATGCCGCGGAAGTTGCTTCTACTGCGCTCAACGCATTTAAAAAAGACAACCTTTCGGTTATGCAGGCCGCGGATCTCCTGGCCGGGGCTGCCAATGCTTCAGCAACTTCCGTTTCAGAAATGAAGTTTGGCCTTTCGATGGTCTCGGCCGTCGCCAGCGGTGTAGGATTATCTTTTAAAGATACAACCACCGCACTTGCTTCCTTTGCCCAGAATGGGTTAACTTTTAGCCCGGTTGTAAGGAAACTTGCAGCATAAAATAGGACGTGAATTCGGGGAAAGCTAAGTTTGCATAAAAAAGTTTAATTTTATGCAAATATGCCAATCCCGAGCCAAGCCTTGCAGGAATGCGAGGAAGGTGTAGAGACTAGGTCATACCATCCAGACCGGATGATGGAGACCCACGAGTGCGTTCCGCCCTAACGTTTAGTCGAGGGTGAAGATATAGTCCGATACTCCAAGGAAACTTGGAGATACAGGATAAAGAGCCTGTAAAAACAACTGTAAAAGGGTCCGATGCGGGTACATCGTTAAAGACCATGCTCCTGAATTTATCGCCTTCCACAAAAGAAGCCACGGCCCAGATGAAAGAATTGGGCTTGCTGACCGAAAAAGGGACAAGTCAATTCTACGATGCAAATGGCTCCATAAAGTCATTGGCGGATATCTCGGAGTTACTCAAAACTAAGTTGGCAAAACTATCCGACGAACAGCGTCAAATGGCCTTGAAGACGATGTTTGGTACGGACGCAATCCGTGCCGCAAATATTCTCTATAAAGAGGGCGCAAACGGCATCACCACTATGGCTGATGCTATGACTAAAATCAAATCTGCTGATGTGGCCGCTACCAAACTGGACAACGTAAAGGGGCGAATAGAGCTTTTAAAAGGGTCAGTCGAGACGGCCGCCATTTCATTTGGTAATAACTTGCTGCCTATGATTGATAAGGTTGTAGCAAAAGTCCAGGATATGACCAATGGGTTCAATAAACTCTCGCCAGAGATGCAGCAAAATATTGCAAATGCCGCCTTAGTCGCAGCTGGCCTGACTGGTGTGACAGCTGCGTTGGGTATAACCCTTGCAGTTGCTGGCACCGCAATTTCCGGCTTTGGAGCTCTAACAGCGGTGCTTGCAGGATCCGGTGGATTAGTTGCCGCGTTAACAGGTCCAGTCGGCCTTGTGATCGGTGCAGGTTTAGCAGCCGCAGCGATTGCGGGTTTATCTAAACAAACGGACGAATCTAAAGAAGTAAATCTAGAACACGCTAAATCGTTAATCGATCAGCAGAAATCTCTTGAAGATTTGACCGGAAAATACGAAGCCCTCAGAGAGAAAAACCAGCTATCTAATGCGGAATTACTTCTTTTCAAGGATCTTCAGGATGATTTAAAAACAGCCACTTCGGCTGAAGAAATAGCCAACTTGACAAAACAAGCCGATTACTTGAGAGAAAAGTCAGGCCTGACAAACGATGAATTTTTAGAAATGCTCAGCCTAAACGATAAGTTGATTGAAAAGGTTCCGGAAGCGGGCCGGGCGTTTTCAGAGCAAGGTAATGCTATTCTTGAAAACACAGACGACCTTCACCGTGCCAATCAAGCATTAAGGGATAACATCGCTTTGGAATTGGAAGTCCAAAAGACTAAAGCCGATGCTCAGTTAAATGATCATATTCAAGCTCAAATAGAGGCAACTGAGGCCCTTAACGGAAAAATACGAGAATTAAACAGTGCAAAAATCGAGGCTGCAGGAATCGAGTTTAATATCCGGGAGCTGTCTAAATTAAAACAGGACCAGCTCGCCGCGGGTGAAGATGTACTTGCACAAAAAACGCAGTCGAGAATCGATCAGTTGGGAGTGGAACTTGCCGGTCAGAATAGTATTGTCTCAGGAATAGCCGGCGAAGTTCAGGAAAAACAGAAATCATTGGATAAAAGCAATGAGCAGATCGTCAAGACTCAGGAATTATTCAATGAGTTGATCAATGTCCAATTAGCGAATGCCGGCATCAATGCAACGGGTGCCGAAGGAATTGCGCAACTGGACCAGGCAATAGCCAAAACCCAAAGCAGGATCACTGAGTTGAACCGAATCAAACAAGAGCAGGGCGGTCTGAATCAACAACAACAAGAAGAACTTGACAATCTAGGCCACGCACTCGGACTATACAGGGATACAAAAGGTGAAATTCAAAACATTCAAGGTGAGCAAGGGTCAGTTAACCAAAAAATCGAAGAAGGTACCCAAAAATCGCGGGATATGTCGCGGATCCTTTCTGCTTCTGAAGTGAAAGATATCCAGTTTTCTGGAGACGGTTATCATGAAGCAAAGATTATCACTGATGAGGCAAGTCTGGATGTCAGAAAAGAAATTGATGTTACGGATTATGGAAAAGCGAATGCCATCCATAAGGATGCCGAGAAAGATGCTAACAAAAGCGTATGGGTCACTGTTAAAAAAGCAGCATCTAGTTTCGGGAATTGGTTAGGAGATATCGGGATACCAGGTTTCTTCGTTGGTTCGCGTGATACACCAGCTGGACTAGCTGCTTTAGCCGAACGGGGACGGGAATTAACGTATTTTCCTGGAATGCCTGGATTAGCCCTTGTAAATCAGCCAAGCATAATGAATTTACCCAAAGGTGCTAAAGTAATTCCTAATGCAGACACAGAAGCTGTCCTTCAAGGATCTCACCAATCACAAGCGATTTTACGAAAGTGGAACATTCCGGCATTCGGAAGTGGTTCGACATACGTACCGGGTGGATTAGCTCTTGTTGGAGAAAGCGGTAGGGAATTAATGTACACTGGAGGAAATTCGGCTGCAGCAGCAAAACCAGCAGGTCGGGGTGATGTAAATCAAACCTTCCATTTCCATGGCGCCGTAGACCCGAATGAAGCATCAAACGCAATGATAAGGGAGTGGCGCCGAATGGAGGTGCTTTATGGGGGATAAAGTTTCATGGATAGATGCAAACAATGCTGAATATCCACTAAATAGAGATTCCATTAAAATTCTAGAGGGAAAGCAAGGGTGGTACATGCCACCCGTTTCTTTTGTAGAGGATGAAGTACCATTTCAAGCAGGCAGCAGGTTAAGGAATATTAAAATTCAACCGAAAGATTTTGATCTGCCTTTACTACTTGAATGCGAATCGCCGCAAAAGTTAAGGGAGACAGTCCGATTTTTTTTAAGGCGGTTTAATCCATTAAAAGGTGATGGTCGAATTCGGTCCATAGCTCCTGACGGTTCCCAACGGGAGATTTTTTGCCGTTACTCCAAGGGTTTAGAAGGTACTGAAGGACGTGGGAATAAAGGGACATACTGGCAAAAATTATTGCTTGTTTTTCGAGCGTTTGACCCTTTCTGGTACGACACTAGCTCAATCGTACAAACTATTAAAATCGATGAAAATCCAGCAGCTTTTTTCCCGATATTCCCCTTAAGACTCGCATCTTCCACAGTTTTTGCTGATATAACAATTGATAATGCAGGTGATGTGGAAACTTGGCCGGAATGGATTATAACAGGTCCCGGAGAAAATATTATTTTACGGAACATGACGACCGGAGAAGTAATGAGTTTGGATGCAACCATCGGGGCGCGTCTTGGCACCGGAGAAACCATAATAATTGACACTAAACCGTTTGTTAAAACGGTGAGAAAAGGGGACGGCACCAATCTGTTTCACACATTGAGCGATGATTCATCCCTGTGGGCTTTGTGCGAGGGTCCTAACAGCATCCGGATTGAGATGTCTAACGCAACGACAGATACAAATATACAACTGACTTATCGTAACAGGTACTGGGGGCCATAAGATGTATAAGATTTACGTTCGTGACCAGAACTTGAATCGAGTGGCAGAGATAAATGATTATAACAACCTTGAATTAATCCCTCGTTTCAATGCAATAGGAGCATGGATTATGGACCTTCCAACAGACACGGGTGCAGCGAGGGAGCTCATCAAACAGCGCACGGGGATCATAGTCACTAGGAACGGTCAGACCATTTTTTCAGGCCCTGTCCGAAAACCATATCGTAAATGGAACAGTAAACAGGACACTCTTACGGTAAGTGGAACTGATGACATGATTCATCTTTTGAATTTGGCTTATCCAGAACCGAGTGGTAATTTTACCCTTAAAGATTATGATGTGAGAACAGGCCCAGCTGAAACAATCATGAAGCAATATGTGGATGTAAATATAGGACCGAATGCACTTCCGGAAAGGCGATCACTTACCCTGGAGCCTAATAAAGCATTGGGGAAATCGGTAACCGGCAGGGGACGCTTCCACACTCTGTTGGAGCTGTTTCAAAGTCTGGCATTAGCCGGAGGGGACTTGGGTTTCAGAGTGGTTCAAGTAGGCAAACAATTACAATTTCAAGTGTACCAACCAGCAGACAAAACAAGGTCTGCTTTTTTTAGTCCTTTGCTTGGAAATCTTGCAAGCTTTGAATATGGTACAGAAGCTCCTGATGTGAATTATACAATTGTCGGCGGCGGCGGAGAAGGCACAGAGAGAATCCTTTTAGAACGTGGTGATTCTGCCAGCATTGCGGAATATGGTAGGTTTGAAAAGTTCATCGACCAGAGGAATACCACGGAAATTCCGGAACTTGAGCAGTCCATGGTTGAAGAACTGGCCACTAATGCAGAAAAGAGAAGCCTGAGCTTTACCCCACTAGACACGCCACAACTTGCGTTCGTCCATGATTACAACTTAGGGGATAAAGTATCTGTCGTGTTCACACAGCCTGGAGAAATGGTGACTGTTGAAACACTCCACTATTTTATTTCTGCTTATCAAACCGTTCCCGTGGATGTTGAGCGCGTAAGGAAAATTCAGGAGAAATTGACCGTGATACAAGACGTGGTAAGGGGAGTCAAGATAAGCATTACACCAAATGGCGAAACCGTCAGTCCTGTTATCGGCACTCCTGATACCGTCAGTAATTCCATCTTAGGCATTTTTGATAAGATGCGTAAATTGTCCAAACGCATTAGTAATCTTGAAAGAACTTGAAAGAAGGTGATCGAATGCCACAAATATCTTTCCCGTTTGATAGTGGTGCAGGAGCAAGCATAACTGAACAACAATGGTCAAAAATGGCGCAACATTGGCTTAACACTGGCATAATTAAGAATGAATTAAACGATCTGCACGTATTTGCAGACGCAACGGGTATGCAGGTAAAAGTAAGTCCGGGTGTCGCTTGGATAAAGGGTCATTACTACGAATCAACTGAATATGTAGTGTTACCGATTGCTGCTGCAGATTCCGTTAACCCTCGGATTGATAGAGTAATCCTTCGCCTTGATTGGACAAATAACAATATTCAATTGGCAGTTTTACAAGGTGTTCCGGCTGCGTCACCTATCGCACCTGCACTTGCACAAAACTCGGCACGTTGGGAAATAGCTCTAGCGCAAATAAGAGTGAATGCCAATGTCCCAACAATCGTACAAGGAACGGAAACTGACGAAAGGAAATATACGTGGGAATCTGCTTATCCGGGCGATTTAAAATCAAGCGGATGGACGAAATTGCCGAACGGATTAATTCTACAGTGGGGCTTTTTAGACTTAACCGGATTAACCGCAAACTCATGGGTAAGTCGGCAGATTAACTTTCCTGTCACATTCCCGGCGCAATGCTTTAATGTATTTACGGACATGTACGCCTCTGCTGGCGCATATGGTCAAGCGAACAACGGCAACGCCTTAAAACACGCGTTTACTGCCTATGTTAAACCAGAGTCTGCTGGTAATGCAACGGTGGTATGGTTTGCTATCGGAATATAAGGAGGGATTTTGATGTACTATTTGCGTGACAAAGGTGCCGGGGATTTCGAATTTCTCCACATAGATTTACACGAGATAAGTCCGCAAGACGCTGAATTAACCGACGGGACTTACGAGGAGATAAGGACGAAGCAATCACAAGGAAAACAATTCCGCCTAAAGAGTGTGGTCGGTTCTAAGTTTGAGGATATTTTCGAAGAAATAGCGCCTCCGCCGGAAGTGTTAAGCGCATTAGGTGTCGTTCAAAAAGAACAAGCCGACCTTATTTTCACACTAATGATGAACGGAGTGTTATAAATGGATTGGTTCAAACTTGCTAATAATGACTGGAATATTTATCACGACCCGGAGAGAATCAAGCAATTCGTCCTAAAGGGAAAAATCACAGCAGAACAATACGAAGAAATCACAGGAGAACCTTATCAGGCTTAAGTGTTCTCTTTTTATATGGAGTTTAGGGGGGATCGTGATTGGAGGAAATGGACATGCCACATCGTATAGAAGACCATGAACTAAGGATCACGCAACTAGAACAAAATTACGGAAAAGTTATTGAGAAGATTGACAGTATGGAGCGCGGGCAGGTTGAAATCCAAAACGTTGTTTTGAAAGAATTTAGCACTACCAAGGATATGTTGACTGCTCAGAATCAGACTAATGCAAAACTTCTTGAACAAATGTATGGGATAAAAACGCTGAAAATCACTACCCGAAAAGATATTTTCATCGGTTTATTAGGTGGGTCCGGGATTGTGGGAATTCTGTCCTTGGTCATTTCTCAGTGGGACAAAATCATTAAAATGTTTGGAGGCTAATGTAAATGATCAACTGGAAAGTACGATTTTCAAACAAACTGTGGGTTGCGGCATTTGTGTCACAGCTTTTTGTTTTGGCCGAGGTTCTTTTAGTTGGTGCGCATGCTGCTGGACTTACGGATTGGCAACTGACAGAAGAAGTCAAAGGCTGGGTACTGACCCTTATCAATGCTATTTTTGGTGTGCTGGCTACTCTCGGTGTCGTTCAGGATCCAACCACTGAAGGACTTGAAGATAGCGCTCGAGCCAAACGTTATACGGAGCCACAATAATAAGGAGAGGATATTTCATGAAATTTTCACACGCAGCTGGCCATGCTAGGACAACCAGAGGCAAACAGTCTCCAGATGGTGTAAAGGAATGGGAGCAGACAGTGCCTATTATGCTAATGGTTATGGATGAACTGGCTAAATATGAGGGAGTTGAGCAGCGGCGGTTTGATGATCCAACTGGTCAGAGAGACATTCCATTAAAAGAGCGCTATAATGCCATTAATGCTTGGGGGGCTGATGTCCATATAGATTATCATCTAAATGCTTATGGGACAGGCTGGAACGATGCTAGTGGGGTTGAAATGTGGATAGCAGACAGTAAGCCAAAAGAGGCCCTGGCATTAGCTCAAAAAATGCAAAATAACTTAGTTGCTGTCACAGGATTTAAAAACAGGGGCGTTAAATTTGAGAATTGGGATATGGTTTACTTTACGAAAATGACAGCTGTTTTAGCGGAGCTCGGGTTTATGACCCATAGGCAAAATACAGAGTTTATACGTTCTGCAGTTGGACAAAGAAAAATAGCGCTGGCCATAGTTGCAGCGCTAGTGTATCAGTATGGCCTAAAGAAAAAATACGTGGCTCCTCCGCAACAAAACCAACAGTCACAGCCCACAAAAGTGATCAGATACATTTACACAGGAGGATATGGCGGCCCTTCTTTACTTGATGTTCATGATTACTTAATGAAAATAGGAGACAGCTTCGATGTTAAGCGTGGCGCTGACGGCTCAATAATCTTTCTGATCGGTCCATTTGATACGGGCATGCAGAATTTCAAAAACACAAAAGGATTTTTGGACAGCAAAGGACACTATAATAAGCTACTAACCCGCGAAGAAGCTGCTGAATGGAGATAATATGAAGCAGCCCTCCCATTCGTGGAGGGTTTCTTTTTTATAAAATAAGGAGTGGGGAACATGTTACGAATAGCGAAAAATGCAGCACTAACAGACATTGTTTCAACAGATGGATCGAACCCTATTAACACACAGCATCCCATTGCAGGAAGCTCAGTTGAACAGAGGGTCTTTTTATTTAATGATGACGAAGCGAAACGCTATGAATCAGTAAGTGTTGACCCGACAGATTCAACCGGCGGGGATGAAAGTGCGTGGATGCAATTAGCTCCTGACAATGCAGGTTCGGCGGGTGCATACGGAGATTCTGGTGCGGCATTGAATATGGGTAATATCGCTGATACAACTGGACACCCATTTTGGGTACGTGTAACGACCCCGGCGGTCGCTGATTCGCAAAACAAGACTGACATTAAGCTAACGGTTACTGGAACGGAATTCGCGGTGTAATTATGAAAAAATCAATCCGAGGAAATATAAAGGCGAAAACTCAAGAGGATAGAGACGCAATCGTGCAAGACATAAATAAATACACTTTATGGAGACTAGATACTTCCGAAAGCATAGATGAAACAACAGGCGAATCGGTGTTTAATTTTGAAGCATGGGTGAACAGCGAATCCGATGAAACAAAATTATGGTCGGATATGAAGAGGCATTGTGACAAACACAAAGGCAAACTTGACCGCCATAATTGTAACCATGATGAGGAACATAAAACACCGTGCGTGATTGATGAAGAATACAAAACGGGGTGATGATTTATGGCAATCGTCACTAATGGGTTGCAGGGATACTGGAACGCAAAGCAAGGACTGAGCGGGACAACCTGGCAGAATATAGCCCCGGCAAAACAAGGGTTGTACAATCTTACGCTAAATGGTGCAATAGTTGATAGCGAGAGGGTTTCAACCGATGGTGTAGACGATACAATTACAGGCGGTTTTTATCTTTTGCCATCAACGCAATTAACCTTTGAAATTTGGGTGATCGTTGAAGTACACCAAACAGGGGATAAACTAATTGGTTTTGATACAAGTAACACGGTTGAATTATCGTCGTCTAGTCGCTTAGGGGTAAGAAGGACAGGAGCAAATGTAATAGCTGGCTCAACCGTTACCTTGAATACATTGACGCACATTGTTGTTACCTATGACGGAACAGCGTGGAACGCCTATATTAACAACGTCAAAGCGACAGCCTTAACAGCAAGCGCCATGGCTTTGTCTCCGAATTTGACAATGGGGTCTGGGTTTCAAGGCAAGTTTTATTTGGCTCGAATTTACGACAGACCTTTGACGGATGCAGAGGTTACCCAAAACTATGCAGAAGGAACAAACATCGGACTGGATTCAACGCCAACCGGAACGCCAGTAAACGCCAATTACTCAACAAAGCAAACCGTTTATGCGGCAAGGATGGTGCAAGCCGGTACGAAACAGGCAATCAATATGCAAACAACGGTTCAAGGGTCAACGCGGCAGACTATCACCGCGCAGAGAAACACACAAGCAGACGCAACTCAGCGGATTTATTCAATTCAGCAGGTACAGCTCGACATACAGCAGCGATTATATAATACTACGTCATTGGCTTACAGCACATTGCAGAAAACATCTGCAGCGCGACAAGCGGCTTTTGACGCAAAGCAAGTCCTATACAAATCCGTCGGCATCCCATACGACACCCTGCTCGAAATTTTCAACGAAAGTGTCGTACGTATTGAACACTTCGCCATGCGCGTGCAGGTTCACCGACAGTCCTCGGCGGAATATCCACTGACTCAACGCATCTATAAGGAAATCGTGGCAATCAACGCGGACGTGCGGACGGTACTTTATAAACCGGAAGCAAGCGCGGTATCAACGAAACAAATTATCATGAGAACGGCATCCGTCAAGCATGCGCTGAAGCAGGCGATATCGAGCGCACAATCAGCCGATTATGATACGCTTCAGCAACTGATGAACGAATGGACGGAGTATCGCGAGGTCATTCAAATCGTGCTTAACATTACGCAATCACAGCGGCAGGAACTTGAGATTAAACAACGCGACGCTATTAACCTCGCCATTACTCAGCGTCAAAAAATAAATCTCGATGTATAGGAGGCGGTGAAATGTCGGAGATTAAGGCTGGTGATAACGGAACTGTGCTCGAATTGCTTATTCGTGATAAAGGGGCAATTGTCCCCCTAAACGGTGCGATAGTAGATGCTGTTATAAAAAATGGCGCTAGACGTTTTGTAAAACAGGCCGTTCGAATTGTAGATCCTGCAAATGGAATTTGTGAAACTTTACTTACTCGGGAAGACCTTGCAAACTCTGGTAGATATCAAATACAAGGGGTTGTAAAATACCCGAGTGACGGTGACAAGGACTTCGCCAGCGATGTGGTATATTTTCAGGTTGGATACCGAATATAATTTAAAATAAGCCCTTCTCATTAGAGAGGGGCTTTATCTAAGTTGTGGATACTTGATGGTGTGTTTAGCCTTTTCAATTGCCTCGTCAGCCGTATTACCGTACTCAATGATCAATCGCTTCCCATGCCTAACCGACACTTTAACCTTTCCTAATCGGTGATCGACATAGAAAACTCTGAAAGCTAAACCTTTTTCTTCGTGTGTATAGTCATAACCAAACGGGACATTCATCATTTCACGACCTTTTTTTTCTTTTCCTTTTTAATAATACTTTATATTTCGGAATATCCTTGTGAACGTTTTGTTAACATTAAGGCATTAAAATAACCCATTCACATTTGAATGGGTCGATTTCTGATTCAGTTAATAATGCTTCTTTCAACAGAAAGCAAATCATTATTCCTGGATTGTGTAATATTTACATCGAAATGCAATCTTCCCAACTCATCAACAAGCTCTTTTGTACTTTCTTTTGGAACAATAATCACAAAATCGTTATCTAATTTAAACCTATCGTTTATGAACGTTAATTTTTTATACTCGTTAAAGGTGCGATTGATTTTGTTGTTTAAATCAATTGGATCACAAATTTCAGTTTCAATGGATACTGCACCTTCTTTGCTTATCATTATCACTAAATCGCTTTCTTTATAAACAAGAAGGTCATTAGATGAGTACACAATATCATCAAAATAATGATTAAGATTAGGCAAATCTTGATCAATAAAAAGACGATTCATGTTAAAAAGAAATTCTAGTCTAATCCTCATCTTTTTTTATCCCTCTTTCTAATTCACGTAATTGTTGGTCCATAGCGTATAATCGACCAAATAATGACGCTTTTGTTTGATACTCAGACCCTTCAGCAGAATATAGTTCAGTATATTCAATTGTTGCCTTTGCATGCAAGGTCTCAACAACTTTTATTTTATACGAATTCGGATCTTTTTTAGCTATTTGTTCATCTTTGTCTATCCTATTATAAATTATAACATTTTCTACCCTGGTTTGAATATTGGCTAACTCATTGCTTATCTCCTCCGGAGAATACCCATTGATTGCTCGAACAATGTCTGCTATTTTCTCCATGTTTGATTTTTGATCGCTCATCCAATTAACGCCCCAAATCTTTTCATTATTTCAGTTTCCAAAATTTCAATCTTTAGTTTTAGCTCAGTCTCTTTGTTTTTGTAAACATCAGGGGAGTTGATTGATTTACAAAGTATAAAGAGCTCGTCTAGTATTTTACGAATATCTTTGGGTGCAAAATTAATTAGTGCTCCATTTTCTATAATGACATGCTCAATGTGATGAAAGTTGAAATCTTTGTTTTTGACTTTATGTAATCTTAATTCTCCAAGGATAGGCATATATACCGCAGGCAATAAGTTTTTCAAAGCTATGTCAAAAATCAATTGTCTCTTGGCGTTTCTCCTGTTTAAATAGTATAAAATTAACGTTACAGTTGTTGAGATCAGCGAACCGAATAAAATACCTGATACTCGAGATTCTAAAAATTTATCCAAAATATTTTTTTCTGTAGCGTTATTTTTATTTATCTGTTGTCCATCTGTCGACACTGCACTATGGTTATTATCAGTAACTATTGCACCTGGATTATTAAGAGCAATAGATACATGAAACGAAGAGTAAAATAAGAACAGTGGGAACACAATTAGAAATAAAACAAACGTAAAACCTACAAGTATTACATTTAGTATTTTACTCAATTGTTTTTACTTTCTTTCTGTTGAGATATTTCATTTATCAGTACGGAGAATTTTTCAAACTTACGAACCAATTCATCAAATTGATTTGCATCGATATTGTTGGTGCCTTGACCTAACTTATTAGTTAAGTTTTCAAACAATTGGGCAGCCAAGTTCATGCCGGCATTTATGTCGAGGAACAAAGTGAAATACGAGTTATCAAATTTCATCATGGTGATCGATAAATCGTGTGGATAAAAATCGTTTATTGAAAATAGGGTTCCTTTTAACCTATGGGGGGTAGTCATTGCTCCCTCCATAGAAGTCAAATGTACAACGAACCGTTTCTTTATGTTTTCCAGCCTTCTAAATACTTCTTTATATCGTCCTGTGTATTCAATCTGGTTGTTATTTTTGAAATAGTGAAAAATTACCCCTATATGTTGCCCAACAACTTGACTTAATTCTAGTTGAAAATTAACAAATTTAGAAATTGATAATTCCTGATTAGCACCTAAATAACTATTGATTATTTGTTCAAGTAGATTCAGGTTAGAACTTTCATTTAAGTATGTAATGAGTTGTTCAAAATCTGAATAAAAGCTATCTTTCATACCCGTCACTCCAGTGTTTTCTAATTGTTTCTGAATATATACGTAATCATAATAATAACGAAATAATTCTTGACTATTTTTGTTAATCCTTTATTTTTTTGAAAAAATGTTTCGACACTTTACGACAAATGTAAAAAAAGCCTATCCATTAGGATAGACGATTATGATACATATTTAACAAACGAAGGAGTGCGCATTAAGCCTGCCTTTGTGTAATTCCTGAATTTCACCCGACATTTAAGCTTCGGATCCAGGTAGATAAACTTCTTGTCTTCCTTGAGGATTAAGTCTTGGTACTGTCCATAAAACTGCTTTCATGCGACCGGGACCATGAATTCCATAATGCCTGCCGGCTTAATCCTACCATTCTCTTCAACGCCCAATAACAGCCCAAAGCCATCTTTTCTCATGCCGGTAATAAAAGCGTCGGTGTATTTGTAATTGATGACCTTAAGCCAATCCTGTGACCGTTTATTGACCTGGTATTTGGATGCAGCTCGCTTCAGTACGATGCCTTCAAGATCATGCTGCTTTATTAAATCGAAATAAACGATGCCATTGCCTTCCATAAACTGAACTTTGGCCAGCAATGCCGTGTCTTCCGGAATCACTTTAGTCAGGATTTCCTTCCGATCAATCAATGGCAGGTGAGTTACTCGCTCATTTTTATACCAGATAATATCGAACACAAAGAATGTAATCTTATGAAGAGATTTCCTGGACTTAAACCGTTCCATCACAGCTTCGAAATCCGGTTTCCCGTCATTGTCGGTCACGATGACTTCGCCATCCAGCACGGTTCCCTCTGGTACCGGGAGATCATGCAGTTCTGGGAACAAAGATGTTATCTCATTATTGTGCCGTGTGTATATTCGTACTTTATTATTAAACTTTGTCCAAAGGCAGCGGAACCCGTCAGCTTTGAGCTCTGTTATATATGAATCGTCATCGAATGGTTCTTGCGATTGTTGCAATAACATTGGAGAAACAAACAAAATTACCACCTCAGACACGATTGTAGCATAGCGTGTAATTCGTTCGACCTAGAAATGCATGTGGTAATTTTAAGTATTACATTGGTAAAAACTAAATATTTACAATTATTTTCCGAATTAATTAGGGAGGAGAAGTTTTTGCAAGGAGGAAGAAACAATGAAAAAGTTTTTTAAGAGATTATCATATGTGGTTATGGGTTTTGGGATGTTGTTTTCGGGTGGTGAAGGTATTCAGGCTCAGGAGATGGGACAATGCACGATGACTATCGATTCCCTTGCAAATCCCCAGTCGAACCCTGCGCAAGCAAGTGGTCCTTGTAATGGTTATGTCAGAGGGTTTTATGCCGAGGAAGCAGGAAATTTCATCATACTGGGAATGGTATCTGGAGCAGTCTCATATAGTGGACAAAAGTTTACAATGGGTATTCCTAGGGGTGAGTATGTTCAAGCTGAATTAACTGTAAATACGGTTAAACATAGCACGCCAGCTCCGGCACCTACACCACCGCCAGCGCCTGCGCCAGCACAAACGGCTCCAGCACCGGCTCAGCCAGCACCATCTCAACCTGCTCCAGCACCTACACCAGCTCCGGCACCACAGCCTGCACCGAAGCAAGTTGCTCCGGTTCCGAAGCAATCTGCGCCTGCACCTGTACCAAAACAAGCTAAACCAGCTACAGAACAAAGCCAGTCCGTAGCGGCAACAAATAAAACTACAAATGATGCTGCGGCAAATACAGCAGAAGTCAAGACAACTGAGGAAAACCAAACTGCAGCTGAAGAATCAGCTGGAATAAAGGAAGAGAACAAAGAGGAAGCTGTAACTGAGAAAATTGAGAATAAAGAAACCTCCGACAATTTCTTAGACAAAAAAGAAAAGAAGGGAACAAAGACTAGTGAACAAGCGGTGGCTAGCGAATCACAGGAATCAGATGATAGCAGATTACTATTATGGTTAGGCATTCTTGTTCCTGGTCTTGGTTTAGCAGTAGGAGGTGCTGTTTGGTTTTTCAGATATAGAAAATGAGAATGTAAAAAGTTTTGTGTAATTGGTTATACTTTCCAATAAGGAGATGATCAATTATGCA
>NZ_PGVB01000031.1 GCF_002860205.1 Bacillus sp. T33-2 | reverse complement strand
GGTGGGTAAAATGGGTTATTATTGACCCATTATCGTGATAATTCGTTTCATGTTCACTACGAAGATGGTTGTTGCACTTTGTATGTGCATACCTAATAAACCATGGGAATGACTTTTTTTAAACCCATGGCGATTCTTTAACTCTGCATTTTTAGCTTCGATCATATACCTGTTTTTCGCTAACTCCTTGAACTCATCTGTTTCCTGATAGAGTTGGTGTTCTTCATGAATTTTATCCTTCTTCAAAGTTACAGTATATGTCTTACTTGCGGCTCCTTCTTTATAACAGCCTTCTCTAAGTGGACAAACCTTACATTTCTCAATATCAAAGTAATGGGTTTCTCGTAACACAGTTCCTTCGGCAGCGTGTTTTTTCTTTCCGTGTAATGCTTTCTTAACAGCCATATGCCCAGCTGTACATACATATCGCCCAGCATCCTTATTGTAATAAAATTCCCCTGATGCTCGTTTATGTCCTTCTGAAACGGTCTTGCTTAATTTCGATACTAACTTAAATTCTTTCTCTTTTGCATATTCAATCATCTCTTTCTCGGAATAAGCCCCATCTCCAACGAGTGCCTTCACTTCAATTCCGTTTTCAACCGATTTCTCAATTAACTCTTGGGCGTGTTTTCCGTCATTCTGTTCACCTGTAGTAACGACAGCTGAGGTCACGATACGCTCTGGAACCATCGCAATGTGGGTTTTGTATCCAAAAAATGATGAATCTGAACTCTTATGTCCAACTTTTGCATCCTTTTCTACTGTTGAGTTTAGTTGTTCTATATCATCATTTACGGTCTCTTCCAGCAAGTGGGCTTTTAATTTAACGTCTTCTTTTATGTACAACTTTTCATCATTTTTAATGACTTTTATTAATTGAGTACAGTAGTTTATATGGTCTAATAAATCATTCGTATTTGGTTTAGCAGGCATTTTCTCCTTATATTTCTCGTCCAGTTTATAAACACTTTTCCTTAGTTGTTTCGACTGTTCTTGTAAAATTTCAACAGGAGACTTGGAGTTAAACATACTGTTCGTATGGGTTGAATCCACAATGATTTGATTGGATTTAATTAGCCCCTTTTCTAAGGCAATTTCAACTGTCTTTTTTATAAGTACATCTAATAATGAAGCATCTTTTAATCGCAGTCTTCTAAATTTCGTTAAGCTTGTAGGATGAACAATTTTATCTTCAGGTGCTACATCTAAAAAATATTTAAATGACATATCAAATGTCGCTCTCTCAATCAAATCACGATCAGACATAGGGTACATCACTTTGAGAAGTAATAACTTAAACATCATAATAGGGCATTTGGCAGTAGCACCAAATGCCTCAGTATACATATCTTTTAACTCATCATAGATAAATTCAAAGTCAACTAAGTCATTAAACTTCCTCAAGAAATGGTCTTTCGGGATCAAAATATTATAAAGTTCACTGTATGAACTGAGCTTTAATTCTTTTTTGGGTAGCATAGTTTCACCAATTTTCTAAATGTTTTCTAT
>NZ_PGVB01000030.1 GCF_002860205.1 Bacillus sp. T33-2 | reverse complement strand
CCCTGTGAGAGTAGGACGCCGCCGGGCACACGAAAACAGCTGATTTTATGTCAGCTGTTTTTTGTTTATGGGACATCACGTCGATGGCTAATGAGGCTTAACTAATTATTTTAGCGTAAAATAAAAACTGCATTAAACCTTGAATTACTGTTAAGACATACACAGATTCAAAAAAATAATCATACAATATAAATCAAGTAAACTCTAAAAGCCACTTTTCTAAAAATTGTATACAATTTTTAGCTGCTGGGAAGAATAGGTGTATGGAGGTGGACAATTTGAGTTGTCTTATTACAAATAAACAAGTTGGGGAAACATGTGTAATATGTGAGCAAATAAAGCAGACAGGAATACATCTATTTACATCTTTTATCTGTACCGAATGTGAAAAAGGCATGATCAGCACTGATACGAGTGAACCTAAATATAAGTATTTTATAGAAAAGCTTAGGAAAGTATCTTCATCGGAAATATTCTCGTGAAAAAGCTCATTATAGAGCTTTATTTTTTTTGGAAAAATACAAACGCAGTTCAATCTGATAAAATAGGTAAGGCTACGAATAAAAAATCCAATTACGGTGAGTTATGAATCATTTTGAAACACCTTTACTGAATCAATTATTGGTGCATAAACAGAAAAACCCGATATCCTTTCATGTACCTGGACATAAATTCGGCGAAATTTTCCCTATCCAAGGCCATACATATTTTAAGGACATATTAAGATTGGATGCAACTGAAATTACGGGCCTGGATGACTTGCACGCCCCTGAAGGAGCAATCCTTGAAGCAGAGAAGCTTCTAGCCGGGCTATATAAGGTTAAAAAAAGCTTTTTCCTTATTAATGGTTCAACTTCAGGGAATCTGGCGATGATCATGGGCACAGTCAAAGAAGAGGATAAGGTACTCGTACAGCGGAATTCACATAAATCCATCATGAATGGAATCCGGCTTGCAAAAGCCCGGCCTGTTTTTTTAGGGCCGGAATATAATCCCGACTGGGCTGTCACAGGCGGTGTATCCATAGAAACCATCAGAAAAGCGATTCAAATGCATCCGGATGCAAAAGCGGTGATTTTGACTCATCCGAACTACTATGGAATGGTGTATGATTTAAAAAAAATCATCGATCTTGCCCATCAGAACGGGATTCCTGTGCTCGTAGATGAAGCCCATGGCGTCCATTTTATTGCCGGTGAACCGTTTCCGGCTTCAGCTGTGAGCCTAGGGGCAGATGTTGTTGTACAGTCCGCACATAAAACATTGCCAGCCATGACAATGGGGGCGTTTCTGCACTACAATAGCAGTTTGATCCCCATGCAGCAAATAAATTATTACTTGCAGGTTCTGCAATCAAGCAGCCCCTCTTACCCAATAATGGCGTCGCTTGATGCGGCACGAAGCTATTTAGGAACTTTTAAAGTTGATGACAAGAGCTATCTTCTTGATGAAATTGAAGCATTCAAACACAACTTGAAGGATCTTGATGGTATCCGTTTGCTATCCTCGGACCGTACAGATCCCTTGAAAATGACGATGCAGTCCACTAACGGGTTAAGTGGGTTTGCGCTGCAAAAATTATTTGAAGCTGAGGGAGTCTACACGGAGCTTGCCGATCCTGCAAACGTCCTGTTCGTCCTGCCGCTATTGAAAAAAGGCATGGATTATCGTTTTGTACAGGCATCGAAAAAAATTGCGCATGCGGTTAAGCAAATTCCGCCCGGTCGAAAAAAGCGGGAGAAACTGTATGTTAAAAATGAAGAAATTTCCACTCTTGAAATCAATTATAAAAGCATGGATCGGTTGCCAACAGAAACGGTTTTATTGAAAGAATCGGCAGGCCGGATCAGTGCTGAAATGATCATTCCCTATCCCCCGGGAATTCCACTCTGTTTTCCAGGGGAAATGATAACAACAGAAAAATTGGAGATGTTAAACTACCTGAAAAACGCTGGGGCAAGGTTCCAAGGTGCCCAACATCTTGATGCAGGAAAAGTCAGCGTGTTTATCTTTTAAGAGAAAACATAAAAATCCCCATTTTGTATAAATTGGATCAAGAAATGCTGGAGGGTAAAGTGTGATGAGCAAGGGATTATTTATTTCCATAGAAGGACCTGAAGGTGCGGGTAAAACAACCATTATCCGCATGTTGAAAGAGAATTTTGAAGAAGAAGGATATAGTGTCCTGGCAACGAGGGAGCCAGGAGGAATAGACATCGCAGAACAAATCAGGAATGTGATCCTGGATAAAGAAAACACTGCCATGGATGCCCGCACTGAGGCTTTGTTATATGCGGCAGCGAGGAGGCAGCATCTTGTGGAAAAAGTTAGGCCGGCACTGGTGAACGGGCAGATTGTCCTTTGCGACCGTTTTATTGACAGTTCACTGGCATACCAGGGATATGCCCGCGGTCTTGGAATTGAAGAAGTTCATTCGATCAATCGCTTCGCAGTTGAAGATATGATGCCTCTCCTCACTGTTTACTTTGACCTGGATCCGGAGACTGGGCTGGATAGAATTAACAAGCATAATGGCCGGGAAGTGAATCGTCTTGATTTGGAAAATCTTCAGTTTCATCAAAAGGTCAGGGAAGGTTATTTACTGCTGGCAAACAGGTACCCAGATCGAATTATGAAAATAGATGCATCAAGGCCGCTTGAAATGGTGTACGCAGAAGTGGAGGGCAAGATAAAGGAATTCCTTGTGAAATACATGAAATAGAGAAAAAACCTTAAAGAACGGTCTTTAAGGTTTTTTTATTGCTTTTTGATTAATGGTAACAGCTGGCATCATACCTTATATGGATAAACCATGTCCTTACAAAAAAATCCTGTTATAATAGTTGTAAAGCAAACGGCAATAAAAATGCAGGGGGTATTCAAGATGAAGTTAATTTTTGCTGTAGTACAGGACCAGGACAGCAATCGCCTGTCCAATGCACTGGTAGACAATAATTTCCGTGCAACAAAACTGGCGAGTACAGGTGGATTTTTAAAAGCAGGAAATACCACTTTTATCATCGGCACTGAGGACATCCGGGTTGAAAAAGCATTGCAAATTATTAAAGAAAACTGTAAGTCACGTGACCAGCTTGTTGCTCCGGTATCCCCGATGGGAGGCAATGCCGATTCATATGTTCCGTATCCGGTCGAAGTTGAAGTGGGCGGGGCAACTGTTTTTGTATTGCCAGTTGAGCAATTTCTGCAATTTTAACGGAATTAGCGGAGGTATTATCCGAACATGAAAATAAATCAAGATTTCAGCCTGAACCTGGATAAAATCCGCCAGAACAGGCAACCGGCAGCCGGCCAGCTAAAATTCGGCGAACTGGTCCAAAAGCAGGAACATAAAATGCACATGGGGCAGATCCAGCAGCTATTGAGTGAAATAGACAATGCCGGTGAAAGATTGTCCCGTTCAAGGACATTCAAGGATTTGGCGAGATATAAAAGTCTTGTAAAGAGGTTTGTTAAAGAAACAGTGGACTTTGGCATGGGATTGAAGCAGTCCCACAGCTGGAACCAGTTCGGGGAGGGCCGTTCCTTGAAAATTGTCGAAATCATAGACGGCCATTTGGTCGAGCTGACCGAGGGGATAATGAAACAAGAGGAAAAGTCGATAGATATTCTTGGGAGGATCGGCGAGATCAAAGGACTATTGATTAATTTATATACGTAAGAGAGTGATGGGCATGGCAAGGACCTGGAGTGAAATGGAAGAATTTCAGCCGACCGTTTTAAAAATGATTAAAAACAGCATCCAGAAGGACCGGGTGGCCCATGCATATATATTTGAAGGGCAACGGGGAACCGGTAAAAAAGAGGCGGGCTTGCTGCTTGCAAAAAGCCTCTTCTGCCTTGCCCCCTTCGATGGCTATAAACCGTGCGAGACCTGCCTGAATTGCAAAAGAATCAATAACGGCAACCATCCGGATATACATGTCATCGAACCAGACGGGCTTTCGATAAAAAAAAGCCAGATTCAATCATTACAGGAAGAGTTTACTAAAACTGGCGTAGAATCCAGAAGAAAAATGTACATGATTGAACATGCTGACCGAATGACCACCAATGCAGCCAACAGCCTGCTTAAATTTTTGGAAGAGCCTCATGCCGAAACGGTTGCAGTATTGGTCACCGAGCAACCACAGCAGATGCTGCCTACGATATTATCAAGATGCCAGATGATAAGCTTCACCCAATTATCACCAAAAAACTTGGCGGATTTCCTGGTTGAGAAGGGCGTTAAACCAGAGGCAGCCCCGCTGTTAGCCCAGTTGACGAACAATCCGGATGAAGCATTTGAAATAAGTAACAATGATTGGTTTGCACAAGCTCAAAAAATAGTGTTAAAATTATATGAAGCGCTGAAAAATCATTCCTTGGAAGCGCTTGTCACGCTTCAGGAACATTGGTTCGGGCACTTTAAAGAAAAAGATCAGGTTGATCGTGGTTTGGATTTATTACTTCTTATGTTTAAGGATTTATTATATATCCAGCTTGGAAAAAGAGACCAGGTTGTCTATCTGAATGAAATCTCCCGCTTGGAGCAATTTGCTTTACAAACATCCGGACGGCGTTTAACTGAGCAAATGGCAGCCATTCTGGAGGCGAAAAGGAAGCTGCATGCCAATATGAATTCCCAGCTGGTAATGGAAGAGCTGGTGTTAAAATTGCAGGAGGGATCAACACTTGTATGATGTTGTAGGTGTCCGCTTTAAAAAGGCGGGCAAGATATATTATTTTGATCCCGGAGATCTGGTAATCGAAAATGACGAATTCGTTATTGTCGAAACTGTCAGGGGAGTTGAGTACGGCAGGATTGTCATTCCCCGAAAACAGGTTGGAGAAAACGATGTAGTTTTGCCGCTGAAAAAAGTGGTACGGATCGCAGATCAAAAGGATCGGCTCATTGTTGAGGAGAACAAGGCTGAGGCCAAGCAAGCTTATGAAGTTTGTTGTGAAAAGGTAAGCGAGCATCAACTGGACATGAAGCTTGTTGATGTTGAATATACATTCGACCGTAACAAAGTAATCTTTTATTTCACTGCAGATGGCAGAGTTGATTTTCGGGAACTGGTCAAGGATTTGGCCGCGATTTTTCGGACAAGGATTGAACTCCGGCAAATTGGTGTCAGGGATGAAGCGAAAATGCTCGGCGGCATTGGGCCATGTGGCAGGATGCTGTGCTGTTCGACCTTTTTGGGGGATTTTGATCCAGTTTCCATCAAAATGGATAAAGACCAAAACCTGTCGCTTAACCCAACGAAGATTTCCGGTCTATGCGGAAGATTAATGTGCTGTTTGAAATATGAGAATGACGAATATGAAACAGCGAAGGAACAGCTTCCGGATCTTGGCGAAATCATTAACACTCCAAATGGGCGGGGCAAAGTGGTAGGTTTGAATATATTACAGCGTGTTATGCAGGTCGAGCTGGCAGAACAAGAACGCGTGCTTGAATACACGCTAGATGAAGTGCTGAAGGCAGGCGCCGTTTCAATACAATCATCCACAGATTAATGAGGTGGAGTACGTGGATAAGAAGGAGATCTTTGACTCAGTAAGTAATATGGAAGCCCAAATCGGCAATCTTTACCGCCAGCTTGGTGAGTTAAAGCAGCATTTAGCGGAAATACTTGAAGAGAATAATTCTTTAAAGCTGGAAAATGAGCATTTAAGACGCCGTCTGGATCAAACGACCGAGAGCAAAGAAACTAAAACGAAAAAAGGCAGCAAAGGCAAGCGCGGAGTGCCCGGAGACAGAAATGCCATTGATATCGGTGAAGGGTATGACAACCTGGCCCGCCTGTATCAGGAGGGTTTTCATATTTGCAATTTGCATTTTGGAAGCCCGCGGAAAGAAGGAGACTGTCTGTTTTGCCTATCCTTTCTTAATAAAAAATAATCGGCAGCCTTCCCGCGTTTGGGAAGGCTGTTTTCATAAGAATGACTGCCCGGTTAAATTCATGTGGGAGGCCCTGAATGATTAATTTAAAGGATGATGAAAGGCTGGACTATCTGCTGGCTGAAAATTTACGGATTATACAGAGTCCATCAGTGTTTGCATTTTCTCTTGACGCTGTTTTGCTGGCGAAATTTGTCTACGTGCCCATTCAAAAAGGGCGGTTGATTGATTTATGCAGCGGAAACGGGGTTATCCCCCTCTTTTTAAGCACAAGGACAAAAGGAAACATTGTTGGTGTGGAAATTCAGGAAAGATTGTATGATATGGCTGTGAGAAGTGTTGAATATAACGACCTTGGGCACCAAATACAAATGATCCATGGCGATATCAAGGAGATGCCTAAACAATTGGGCTACGGGAAATTTGATACCGTAACCTGCAATCCTCCTTATTTTATCACTCCCTCAGCAGAAGAAATCAATGAAAACGAGCACCTTGCCATTGCGCGCCATGAAATACTGTGTACGCTTGAGGATGCTGTCCGGGTTTCAAGCCAGCTGGTCAGGCAAGGGGGAAAGGCGGCATTAGTCCACCGCCCGGGGAGGCTGGCTGATATTATCGAACTGATGCGGAAGTACCGGCTTGAACCAAAGCGCATTCAGTTTGTTTATCCTAAAGCCGGGAAAGAAGCAAATACAGTGCTTGTAGAAGGAATTAAAGGAGGCAATCCGGATTTGAAAATTTTGCAGCCTTTAATTATCTATAATGATGATAATGAGTATACGCCTGAATTGAGGGAAATCTTATATGGAAGTGAATGAGCACCATTTCTATGTTCTCGTCTGCCGGGACGGGAGTTACTATGCAGGATATACAAATAATCTGGAACGGCGGATCAAGCTCCATAATGAAGGAAAAGGAGCTAAATATACTAGAGGGCGCGGGCCTGTGAGATTAATTTTTTCAAAGTCCTTCCCGAGCAAAAGCGAAGCATTAAAAGTCGAGTACCATTTCAAACGGTGGTCCAGAAAGAAAAAAGATGAGTTTCTATTAATCGAGACAGGTGGTTTATATGCAGCAGCAAAAGAGCTTTGACCATGAAGATGAGAAAGGGATTTTATACCTTGTTCCGACACCAATCGGGAATCTGGAGGATATGAGCTTCCGGGCTGTCAGAATCATGAAGGAAGCTGACGTAATCGCAGCAGAGGACACCAGGAACACAAAAAAGCTGTGTAATTATTTTGAAATCGATACCCCGGTTACGAGCTACCACGAACATAATAAAGAAATGAGCGGGGAAAAGCTCCTCGACCGAATCAGGGAAGGCGCAAAGGTTGCGTTGGTAAGCGACGCAGGGATGCCGACTATTTCTGATCCTGGGTATGAACTTGTTTCTTCCGCATTGGAGGAAAATCTCACAGTTGTTCCGCTGCCGGGTGCAAATGCGGCACTGACTGCATTGATAGCCTCAGGAATTGCACCCCAGCCTTTTTACTTTTATGGTTTTTTAAAGAGAAACAAAAAAGAGCGCCGAAAAGAGCTTGAGCAATTAGCGAAACAAACTGGGGCAATCATTTTTTATGAAGCACCCCACCGGCTCCGCGAAACACTGCAGCAAATGAACGAAACACTTGGCGACAGAAAAATTGTGCTTTGCCGGGAGCTAACCAAAAAATTTGAAGAATTTATCAGGGGAACGGTCAGTGAAGCCATTGCCTGGGCTGGAAGCGTCGAGGTTAGAGGAGAGTTCTGCGTTATTATTGAAGGAGCCGCCTTCGGATCTGGTCAAGAAGAAACATTGTGGTGGAACAATTTAAGCGTAAGTGAACATGTTGGCTATTATATGTCCGAAAAAAACATGAATTCCAAGGACGCGATCAAACAGACGGCAAAAGACCGCGGCCTCAATAAACGGGATGTTTACCAGGCATACCATATCGATTAATAAAACCGGAAATTGACTGGATGCATTGACACTAAATGCAAAAAAGCTTCTCTACGGAAGGAGAAGCTTTTTGTTATGACTATTTTGCTGTTTCAAAGGACCCTTGAATTTCTTTAAGCAGCTGCTCCGCACCTTCACGGCTTAAAATCAGCTTGCCACCAGCAAGGGTGATATTGTTGTCAGACACTTCGCCAGTGATATGGCAAGTCATGTTAGGTTTATATTTTTTCAGGATGATACGGTCGTCATCAACATAAATTTCGAGCGCGTCCTTTTCTGCTATACCTAACGTTCTTCTTAATTCAATCGGAATAACTACACGTCCAAGCTCATCAACCTTACGAACTATACCTGTAGATTTCATAATATTCCTCTCCTCTCGGCTATGTATCTTATAGTCTTTTTCGTCATTTTTCGACAAAGACTTTTTATTTATTTAATAATACCAGTCATTCCCATAAACGTCAATTATTTTATTTTTCATCTTTTAGGAAATTTTAGCATTCCCCACAAAGTATCTATATATCAAGGTTTGAGAATGTTTTTTTTATAAATACATAACGGAAATGCGACAACATCGATGTGAAAATCCGAAAAAATTATTTTACTTATAAAATATTTTTTTAAAAATTGCATGAATTTTCGACAAAATACTACAGGCTTCATCATTATGCCACAAGACTTTTTCGTGTGTATCATATACCCTGAATAAGTTGCACTCTTTCTTTTTTTTATGTATATTTTGTTGATATAAGAGGTTAAGCTGATTAGTAGTGTTATGGATGAATGGGGAATGTTGTTCTGGTGGCAGCCGAAAGATGCGTCCCCCGGCCCGCCAGCATTCTTGCAAAAAAGCTCTCGCCCTTGTTGGGAGGGCTTTTTTTAAACATTGCCTGGCTATCCTGTACAATAATCAAACTGATATAATTGCAATTATAAAATGCGTCTTTTGTGGAATAAGGAGTGAATTTGATGCAGGAAAAATTAAAGACTTTTTACCTTACCACCCCAATCTATTATCCAAGCGGAAATCTGCATATCGGCCACGCGTACACCACAGTGGCAGGGGATGCAATGGCCCGGTACAAACGGATGCGGGGCTATGATGTGATGTATTTGACAGGCACCGATGAGCATGGCCAGAAGATTCAGCGGAAAGCGGAAGAAGCTGGCATTACACCGCAGGAATATGTTGATGGAATCGTTTCTGGGATCAAGGAGCTTTGGGATAAGCTGGATATAACTTATGATAATTTTATCCGCACAACTGAAGACCGCCATAAGCAGGTTGTTGAAAAGTTATTTAAACAACTGCTTGATCAGGGGGACATCTATCTAGACCAATACGAAGGATGGTATTCAGTTCCGGATGAAACCTATTATACAGAGATCCAACTAGTTGATCCGATTATTGAAAATGGAAAGATTGTTGGCGGCAAAAGCCCGGATAGCGGCCATCCGGTGGAACTCGTGAAAGAAGAATCTTATTTTTTCAGGATGGGCAAATACGCTGACCGGCTGCTGAAGTATTATGAGGAAAACCCTGAGTTCATCCAGCCGGAATCCCGCAAAAATGAAATGATCAATAACTTTATCAAACCTGGGCTTGAGGACCTGGCTGTTTCGAGAACTACCTTCGACTGGGGAATAAAAGTTCCTGGAGACCCTAAACACGTGATTTACGTATGGATCGATGCTTTGTCGAACTATATTACAGCTTTAGGCTATGGCACTGAGGATGATGCCAAGTATTTGAACTATTGGCCCGCCGATGTTCATCTTGTCGGAAAAGAAATCGTGCGCTTCCACACCATCTATTGGCCAATAATGCTGATGGCCCTGGATGTCCCTCTTCCGAAAAAGGTCTTTGCTCACGGCTGGCTGCTGATGAAGGACGGGAAAATGTCGAAATCGAAGGGAAATGTCGTAGATCCTGTGACATTAATAGACCGCTATGGCCTGGATGCTTTACGGTATTATTTATTGCGGGAGGTACCATTTGGTTCTGATGGCGTCTTCACTCCGGAAGGCTTTGTTGACCGGATTAATTTTGACTTGGCCAACGACCTTGGCAATCTGTTAAACCGCACAATTGCCATGATCAATAAATATTTTGATGGTGTGATTCCTGCATACAGCAGCTCTGAAGGAGAATATGATAAACAGCTTCTTGAGGTAAACAGGAACACAATTGTAAAGTATGAAGAAGCGATGGAAAACATGGAATTCTCGGTTGCTCTCTCTGTTATATGGCAATTGGTCAGCCGCAGCAACAAATATATTGATGAAACCCAGCCGTGGACACTGGCCAAAGATGAAACAAGAAAAGCGCAACTCGCGAATGTAATGGTCCATCTTGCTGAGTCATTGCGCCAAATCGCAATCCTGCTGCAGCCGTTTTTAACAAGAACACCACAAAAAATCTTTGAGCAACTGAACACTCTCGATATATCTTTGACAAGCTGGGATAGTCTTGAAGCGTTTGGGGCCATTCCAGAAGGCACAAAGGTTGGAAAAGCAGAGCCGATATTCCCAAGGCTTGAAATACAGGAAGAAGTAGATTTTATTAAAGAAAAGATGCAGGGCGCTCTGCCGGCGAAAGAAGAAAAACCAGAACAAGCAGACGAAATAACGATCGATGATTTTATGAAAGTAGATTTAAGGGTAGCGGAAGTCATCCATGCAGAGCCTGTAAAAAAGGCTGATAAATTGTTAAAGCTTCAGCTGGATCTGGGATATGAAAAGCGGCAGGTTGTTTCAGGCATAGCACAGTTCTATAAGCCTGAGGATTTGATTGGACAAAGGGTAATATGTGTAACAAACTTAAAACCGGTGACCTTGCGCGGAGAACTATCGGAGGGGATGATCCTTGCAGGTTCAAAAGACGGGATGTTATCATTGGCAACCGTTGCCGATTCACTGCCCCTTGGAGCACGGGTAAAATAAATATAATGGAAAAACATAGAAATGTTTCATGTGTAACTAAAACGGGTAAACATTTCTATGTTTTCTTTTTTATAGGATTTTCTACCCACACCCTGTTGCCAAGTTGGTACATAGCTCACAGGCCGGACTGTTACCGATGTATGGTGTGTGAGCCAAAAGAGCACAAACTATAAAATATTTGACCGTTTTTATAATAAAAGTTATCATATCGACACATAATTTATGGCAACCTGCGAAAAATCCTGCCTTTGTAAAGTAATTTTTCAAAAAAGGGTTAAAATAAGACATAAATGCTTAACAGTGAAAGAAATATATAAAAGACTAAGGAGTTTCATATGCTTTTTGATACACATGTCCATTTAAATGCTGAACAGTTCCAGGAAGATTTACAGGAAGTGATCGACAGGGCGCTAAACGAAGGTGTTTCTACAATGGTTGTCGTGGGCTTCGACAGGCCTACCATCACTAAAGCAATCGAGCTTGCCGATACATATGATTTCATTTATGCGAGCGTAGGCTGGCATCCGGTAGACGCTGTTGATATGACAGCGGATGACCTCGTATGGCTAAGGGAATTATCCGGCCATCCTAAAGTAGTCGCCTTGGGAGAAATGGGATTGGATTATTACTGGGATAAATCTCCGAAGGAAATACAAAAAGAGGTTTTCAGGAAGCAAATCCAGCTGGCCAAAGAGGTTAAACTGCCCATTATCATACATAATCGTGACGCGACAGCAGACATAGTTGAAATATTGAAGGAAGAAGATGCAGCGGAGGTTGGCGGGATCATGCATTGCTATAGTGGCAGTGTAGAAATTGCCAGGGAATGTATCGATATGAATTTCTATATTTCGCTTGGAGGACCGGTTACTTTTAAAAATGCAAAAAAGCCAAAAGAAGTCGCAGAGTCAATCCCACTTGACAGGTTATTAATTGAAACAGACTGTCCATACTTAACGCCCCACCCTTACAGGGGAAAAAGAAACGAACCTGCTTATGTAAAGCTTGTCGCCGAGCAAATAGCACAGCTGAAAGGGATAACTTTAGAGGAAGTAGCCGAAAAAACAGCAAGCAATGCAAAAAAATTATTCGGCATTAAATGACAGGATTTATTGTCGATTCTTAATAGAGCTTGTCCTATTTTTTTCTAGTTCTAAAAAGTTCTACATATCTTTACGTTTACATATGATGACTGTGTCGAGAAGAATTGCTTTCCTTTTGCATATGTATCTTGCATAATATGGATTACGCGCGGAAAGCGGTCAAATTCGGCAACATAGTTTTAATAATCACTCCGAGAAAAGGAGGCGTTTTTCATCGTGCCATTAAACATGAAAAACCTGTTTTCCAAGTCTTCGAGTAAAAAGAAACTGGTGATTTTTTCTGCTAGTTTCCTAGTTTTTGCAGCGGCTCTCGGTTACTTCATGTATGAAGGGACGAAAAAAACTGTTGCACTGACACTGGATGGTGAAGATAAAGTCATCAAAACCCACGCAACAACGATTGAGGATATTTTTGAAGATCTCAATATCTCCATCCGCACAGAAGACTATTTATCGCTGGCAGCAGACACGAAGATTAAGGAAAACCTGAAAATTGTGTGGAAGCCGGCGAAGCAGGTACAGCTCGTACAGGATTCTAAAAAGAAGACTTATTGGACTTCAGCCGAAACAGTTGAAGATTTCCTGGAAGAGCAAAATATTGTTATCAACGAACACGACAAACTGACCCCTAAACCGGAAGCAAAGCTGAAAAAAGACATGAAGATTGCCGTTCAAAAAGCATTCCCGTTAAAACTTATCGATGGCGGCAAGGAACAACAGCTCTGGTCAACTTCGACTACGGTCGCTGACTTTTTAGCAAAGCAAGGGATTACACTTACCGAAATGGACCGTGTAGAACCTGAATTGAAACAGACAGTCACCGAAAATGCCGTGATAAACGTCATTCGAGTACAAAAAGTCACCGATGTAGTGGAAGAACCAATTAACTTTGCAATCGTTACGAAGCATGACCCGAACCTTGAAAAAGGAAAAGAAAAGGTTGAAACAGAAGGCAAGGAAGGCCTGTTGTCCAAACAGTTTGAAGTGATTCTGGAAAACGGCCAGGAAGTATCAAGAACGCTGGTCAGTGAAACGAAAGTCAGGGATAAACAGGATAAAGTCGTGGCAATGGGAACAAAGGTAATTACCCAGCAGGTGTCCCGCGGCACAACTGAAGTTTCAGGACAAGAATTATATGTCCATTCGACGGCCTATACCGCCGACTGTAACGGGTGCTCCGGCGTTACCGCAACAGGAATCAATTTACGGGCAAATCCCGGGATGAAAGTAATTGCGGTTGACCCGCGTGTGATTCCGCTAGGCACAAAGGTGTATGTTGAAGGTTATGGGTATGCGGTAGCTGCAGACACGGGCGGAGCAATCAAAGGGCACAAAATTGATGTGTTCCTGCCGAACAAGTCTGATGCGTATCGCTGGGGATCAAGGCGTGTCAAAATTACAATCCTGAAATAAATCTTAGATGCAGGGGAACCATCCTCTGCATTTTTTAATTTATGTCCTGGCCCATGTTTGGTAAAATGGATTGCGACTTGCGTTGTGCCGTTAAATTTAAGGTATACTAAAACGGACCGTTTACTTCTTATATTTGAATTATACTTATATAGACGCAGAATGTTTCAAAAATGTTTCAAGTTTTTTAAAATTTTTTCGGAGGAATCATGAAAATAAAAGAAATTATCGTTGTTGAAGGAAAAGATGATACAAGAGCAATCAAAAGGGCAATTGATGCAGATACCATCGAAACAAATGGATCTGCAATAAACGATGAAACCATCAACAAAATCAAGCTGGCCCAGGAAACGAGAGGAGTCATTGTTTTTACAGACCCTGACTATCCGGGTGAAAAAATCCGTAATACCATTTCCGAGCAGGTGCCGGGCTGTAAGCATGCTTTTATTTCAAAAGAACTGGCGTTGCAAAAGGCTGGCCGCGGTGTTGGGGTGGAACATGCTTCCCCGGAAGTAATCAGGGAAGCCCTGAAGGATGCCCAGTTCATGAATGAAGAAGGACCGGAGCAAATTACCCAGGATGACTTGATTGACGCAGGCCTTATTGGCGGCGAAAAATCGAAGGAAAGAAGAGAAAAATTGGGAAAGCTTCTGAAAATCGGTTATGCAAACGGTAAACAACTGCATAAAAGACTGAGGATGTTTCAGATAAGCAAACAGGATTTTGGGGCTGCAATCGCCGCGATCCGTCAGGAGGAACAAGATGCATAAAGATATAGCTACTCCCGCCCGCACAAGGGAAATCCTCGAAAAATACGGCTTTTCCTTTAAAAAAAGCTTAGGGCAGAATTTTTTAATTGATACAAATATATTAAAGAGGATAGTGGAGCATGCTGAATTGTCGGCGCATACGGGCGCCATTGAAATTGGACCTGGAATTGGCGCATTAACAGAACAGGTTGCAAGGAAAAGTAAAAAAGTTGTTGCTTTTGAAATTGACCAGCGCCTGCTGCCAATATTGGAGGATACACTGGCCCCTTATGGGAATACACGCATTGTTCACCAGGATGTCTTGAAAGCGGATCTTCAGGATATCATTCAAACTGAGTTTAAAGGCATAAAAGACATAATGGTAGTGGCAAATCTCCCATACTATGTAACGACTCCAATTATAATGAAGATATTAGAAGAAAAATTGCCGATACGTGGTATTGTCGTGATGCTGCAGAAGGAAGTTGCCGATCGGATATCAGCCAGTCCGGGGACAAAGGAATACGGCTCGCTCTCGATTGCTGTGCAGTACCACACCATTGCTGAAACGGTAATGATTGTCCCTAAGACGGTATTTGTGCCCCAGCCTAATGTTGATTCCGCGGTAATCAGGCTTACTTTGCGTGAAAAGCCTGCTGTAGCGGTCAAGGATGAAAATTTCTTTTTCCAGGTAACAAGAGCCAGCTTTGCCCAGAGGCGCAAAACAATTGTGAACAATTTATCAAGCCAGCTGCCAGACGGGAAACTTAAAAAAGACCAGATTATTAAAGCATTACATGCAGCGGGAATTGAAGAATCAAGAAGGGGAGAAACTCTTTCCATTCAAGAATTTGCCCGTCTAAGCGACCAGCTTTATCCGATTTTTATCCAATAAGCTGCAGCACCCATACTCCGCAATCTTGACCGGGCCCTGCCATAATCGGGCCTTTTTGCATTTTAAGGCAGACGCTTTGATGTTCACATGACTACAGGTTTCAGCATAGCCTATGAAAGGAACGACATTAAGAATGCCCTCCGAGGGCCTGCTTGGAGTGACGATGGTGAGCATTACCCTTATGGATATAGTCGGAAGGATTTCGTATAAATGCGATATCATGTTCAGGGTCATTGACTTAATAGAAGAGCACGGCAGGAAGACAGCCATTTTGTATGGGGAGGATTTTCGGCTGATCGCGGATGCGCCATATGAGGACCTGATTAAGATTGACCCTGGAATGCGAAGGCGGTTAACCCAGGAGTTTAGGTCACTGGAGGAACAATCTTACCATTTATTTCGACAGGACGTCGATTTGTTAAAGCAAAAGCAAGAATATGACGCAACTTCCGGTTACAGCAAATCCTTTAATTTTTTCCAAATGCCGGGAAGGGTGCTCCATGTGGATGGGGATTCAAACTATTTAAAAAAGTGCCTGTCATTATATGAGAAAATAGGTGTTCCGGTATATGGAATTCATTCTAACGAAAAAGAAATGCCTGCAAAAATAGGGAACCTGCTTGATTACTATCGGCCGGATATTCTTGTCATTACTGGACATGATGCTTATTCAAAATCAAAAGGAAGAATGGAAGACCTTAACGCTTACCGGCACTCCCGCCATTTCGCCCAGACGGTAAGGGAGGCCAGGAGGAAAATCCCCCACCTGGACCAGCTTGTCATATTTGCGGGTGCATGCCAGTCCCATTTTGAATCATTAATTCAGGCAGGCGCCAATTTTGCCAGTTCACCTTCCCGAGTTAATATCCATGCACTTGACCCTGTTTATATCGTGGCTAAAATCAGCTTTACACCTTTTATGGAGCGAATAAATGTTTGGGATGTGTTAAGAAATACCTTAACCGGTGAGAAAGGGCTTGGCGGCATTGAGACAAAAGGGGTATTGCGGACGGGGATGCCCTACAAAAAAATCATGGACGAATAAGCCGTAGTGATAACGGCTTTTTTTAATGGCAATACATAATTTGAATCAGTTAAGCTCAAAATAAATTTGTTGAAAAATAGAAGAAAAAGTAGATCGAAAAATATTGACAATCAATTTTGGTGACTGTTATAATTTATGTTTTTATTTGACGGAGATGTGTCAGCATGTTATACTTTACATAGTGAGGTGGACCGAATGCCAAAAACATTATCGGATATCAAAAAAGCTCTTGATTCAAATTTAGGAAAAAGACTTTTACTAAAGGCGAACGGTGGACGCAGAAAGACGATTGAGCGTTCGGGTGTACTAGCAGAAACCTATCCTTCTGTTTTCGTAATTGAACTGGACCAGGATGAAAATGCATTTGAAAGAGTATCGTACAGTTATGCGGATGTGCTGACAGAAACGGTACAAATTACCTTCTATGAGGATACAACAGGAAATATAGCTTTAAGTTAATCAATGGCTTAAGGCAAAAGCGGGCAGTGGACAATCGTTTACTGCTTTTTAATTTGCCTTTCTCACGAATAAATCCAATTGGCAGCATGAAAAGATCAGGATAAATTAGGGGCACATGAAAAGTGTCGCTCCAAAGGATAATAAAAAAACCGCGGTGACGAAAGGAGATGGTCACAGTGGGCAGAAGACGAGGCCTTATGTCTGACAGATTTAAAGAAGAGCTTGCCAGGGATCTCGGCTTTTATGATGTCGTCCAGCGGGAAGGCTGGGGCGGAATCAGGTCGAAGGACGCTGGGAATTTGGTGAAACGGGCTGTGGAACTGGCTCAGCAGCAGCTTATGAATCAAATGCGGTAATTCTTTCTGTAAGAACAAGTCTTTGCGGCTGCCTGACACAGCCTGTTCAGGGCTGATCAAATCAATTCAGCAGATTCATCGCGGTAAGCCGGGGTTTCTTCCCCGGCTTTTTGTATGCCTAAATAACAAATGATTTATTTGTGAAATGGCTATTTTCAGCGTTTCTTAAGTGATAAAATAGTGTATCTGTATGATAGTTCAGCGAAACAAGTCTTACTTTTGTGATTTTGTGGTAAAATAGGACAAAAAATGGGTTATTATTGTCGAATTACTTGAAGTAGGTGGAAGTATTGAAGCTTTTAGTGAAAGCACCGGCCAAAATCAATTTGTCTTTGGATGTATTACATAAACGTCCGGATGGTTATCATGAAGTGGAAATGATCATGACAACCATTGATTTAGCCGATCGAATAGAATTGGAGCTGCTCGAACAGGATGCAATCCTTATTAATTCCCACAATCGCTTTGTCCCCGATGACCAGCGCAATCTTGCTTATCAGGCTGCGCGGTTATTAAAGGAACGGTTTAACATAGACAAAGGCGTTTCGATTACAATTGAAAAAGCCATACCGGTCGCAGCCGGACTAGCCGGGGGCTCAAGCGATGCAGCTGCGGCCCTCAGAGGGTTAAACAAGTTGTGGAACCTCGGCTTGTCGATGGATGAACTTGCGCAACTTGGATCCGAGATAGGTTCGGATGTATCATTCTGTGTTTATGGGGGAACCGCGCTGGCGAAGGGTAGAGGAGAACTGATTGCCGAGCTTCCTCCTCCGCCGACATGCTGGGTCGTGCTTGCCAAGCCGTTTATCGGAGTGTCAACCGCGGAAGTATACCGAAGGCTGGATGTTAACGGGATAGGGCATCCGGATATAAACCGGATGATCTCCGCCATTAAGACCAATGATTTTGAAGGTGTCTGCAGCAGCGTGGGTAATGTGCTTGAGGACGTCACGCTTTCTCTTTACCCTGAGGTAGCCCAAATAAAAGAACAGATGAAACGTTTTGGAGCCGATGCAGTGTTGATGAGCGGCAGCGGACCTACTGTTTTTAGCCTCGTCAAGCATGATTCCAGAATGCACCGTATTTATAATGGGCTGAGAGGCTTTTGTGATCAGGTATTTGCGGTCCGCTTGCTGGGTGAGCGGCATACTCTTGATTAAATCCGTATATTAATGTTATATTATCGTTATAATATTCGGATTTTGGAGGTTTCCAATGAAATTTCGGCGTAGTGAACGTTTGATCGACATGACAAATTATCTTATGGAACATCCTCGCCAGTTAGTGCCACTGACGT
This sequence comes from Bacillus sp. T33-2, assembly GCF_002860205.1. Taxonomy (GTDB): domain Bacteria; phylum Bacillota; class Bacilli; order Bacillales; family Cytobacillaceae; genus T33-2. Next base: position 11,040 of record NZ_PGVB01000030.1, on the reverse strand, counting down.
ATTTTGCTGAACGCTACGGTTCCGCTAAGTCTTCCATCAGTGAAGACCTTGGCATAATAAAAGAAACGTTCGAGCAAAGGGGCATCGGCATTTTACAAACGGTACCCGGTGCCGCGGGGGGAGTAAAATTTTACGTGAATGTCAGTGATGAGGATGCCAAAAAGTTTATTGATAAGCTTTGCTCCATTATGGCCAGCCCAGAGAGACTGCTGCCGGGCGGCTACTTATATATGACTGATATCCTGGGTGATCCTGCTATAGTCCAAAAAGTCGGACGCCTATTGGCTTCTGCTTTTGCTAAAGCCGATATTGATGTAGTCATGACTGTTGCTACAAAAGGAATTCCGCTTGCTTATGCAGTGGCAAGCCATCTTAATGTACCTGTCGTCATTGTCAGAAGGGACAGCAAAGTGACTGAAGGCTCGACTGTGAGCATTAATTATGTATCCGGTTCGGCAAAGAGGATACAGACAATGGTACTATCAAAACGAAGCCTGGCTGAAGGCTCGAAAGTTCTTATTGTGGATGACTTTATGAAGGCCGGGGGTACCGTAAACGGAATGATCAACCTTCTAGAGGAATTTAATGCTGTATTGGCTGGTATCGCTGTTCTTGTAGAGTCTGAAGACATCGAAGAAAGGCTGGTTGACGAATATTGGTCGCTTGTCCGCCTTTCTAATGTAGATGTGAAAGAAAAAAAGATCACCGTTTCTGAAGGGAATTACTTTTTAAAAACGAATTCTAATCATTAACTAAACTATTTGCTAAAAATGATGGATGAGGTGGATTAAGTGAAGATCGTACAAACAAACGGTGCGCCCGCAGCAATAGGACCCTACTCACAAGGGATTGTCGTAAATAATATGTTTTACAGTTCAGGACAAATTCCTTTAACGCCGGAAGGAAACATGGTCGAGGGCGACATTACAGCTCAGGCCCATCAAGTCTTTAAAAACCTCCAGGCAGTACTGGAGGAGGCAGGTGCTTCCTTAAACACAGTCGTCAAGGCTACAGTGTTTATAAAAAACATGGACGATTTTGTTCTCCTCAACGAAGTGTATCAGGAATATTTCAGCCAGCATAAACCAGCGCGTTCCACTGTTGAAGTTTCAAGGCTGCCCAAGGACGCCCTGGTAGAGATTGAAGTAGTTGCGCTCGTTAAATAACGGGCGTATTTTTTATACTTCTTCTTTTGCCTGGTACATTTGTCATTAGGAATTTTTCGCTATCAAAATGTTTGAAATTAACAGAAAATGCCCTCCTTGTTAAAAAATTCATCGATTTGCCCTATTTTTTTAAAAAATATTTATATTTAAGCAGGAAATTGGAAATGATTGTGGAATTAAATAACTAGATTTTTATCTATTTGTAAAGGTGGTGAACAAAATGGAAGTAACTGACGTAAGATTGCGCCGCGTTAATACAGATGGACGGATGAGAGCGATTGCATCAATCACTCTTGATCATGAATTTGTTGTCCATGACATTCGTGTCATAGATGGCAATAACGGCTTATTTGTTGCTATGCCAAGCAAACGGACACCTGACGGAGAGTTTCGTGATATAGCCCACCCGATCAATTCGGGAACACGCGGCAAAATACAGGAAGCTGTTCTGGCAGAATACCACCGGCTTGGTGAAATGGAAGTTGAATTTGAAGAAGCTGGAGCTTCTTAAGTAATATAAACAAAACAACGAGGGCCTACTTCATAAGTAAGGCTCTTTTATTGTTTAAAGCGCTTCCAGATGTTTTCACGAAGTTGAAAAGCTGGTCCTCTATATTAGTTGATTCCCCGGCCTGCTCCTGAATAAACCCTTTCAGTCATACGTTATTCCATCCTCACGCTACAATCTTAATTGACAGATAATTGTACGTATTCCACATATCTTGAAATGAGCGGCTATTTAAGATATATTCGTAATGGATAAAAAGGTAAATTGGAGGCCTGCAAATGTCTAACCGTTATGCCATTATTTTAGCCGCCGGCCAGGGAACGAGAATGAAATCCAAGCTTTATAAAGTTCTTCATCCTGTTTGCGGCAAACCAATGGTCCAGCACGTTGTCGATCAAGTACAAAGCCTTAACATAAACGAGATAGTTGCAATCGTTGGGCATGGGGCGGAGGCAGTGAAAGCCCGGCTCGGCGAGAACATTAAATATGCACTGCAGCCTGAACAGCTCGGCACTGCTCATGCCGTACTTCAATCCAGGGACATGCTCCAGGGAAAAGAAGGCGTTACTCTTGTTGTTTGCGGGGATACTCCTCTCATTAAAGCAGAAACAATGGAGCAGCTCATAAGCCATCATGAAGAAACAAATGCCAAGGCTACAATCCTGACGGCGATTGCTGAAAACCCCGCTGGCTATGGAAGAATCATCAGGAACGAGAGCGGTTTTGTTGAAAAGATAGTTGAACATAAAGATGCCACGGAAGAAGAACGGACCATTCCAGAAATCAATACTGGCACATATTGTTTTGATAACAAAGCACTTTTTGAGGCAATCCAGCAAGTTTCGAATGACAATGTCCAGGGCGAATACTATTTGCCGGATGTGATTGAAATCCTGAAAAATCAAGGTGAAGCGGTGTCAGCCTATGTAACGGACAGCTTTGAGGAGACCCTTGGGGTTAACGACCGGGTTGCGCTGGCAGAGGCTGAACGGATCATGAGAAAACGGATCAATGAACTCCATATGAGAAATGGTGTCACTTTAATTGATCCGGATAACACTTATTTGGGTGCAGATGTGACGATCGGCCAGGATACAGTCATTCTTCCAGGGACAACCATTACCGACGGAGCTGTGATAGGCACTGAATGCATCATTGGCCCAAACAGTGAAATTAGCCATTGTGAAATTGGGGATAATACGGTTATCCGCCAATCTGCCGCATTCGACAGTAAAATTGGATCCCATGTAAATATTGGGCCATTTGCCCATATTCGGCCTGATTCACATATTGGGGACGATGTGAAGATCGGCAACTTTGTAGAGATCAAGAAAGCGGTAATTGGCAACGGCAGCAAGGCCTCCCATTTAAGCTATATCGGTGATGCAGAAGTTGGGGAAGATGTAAATATCGGCTGTGGATCAATTACAGTCAATTATGACGGTAAAAATAAGTATCTGACAAAAATAGAAGACGGGGTATTCATCGGTTGCAATTCAAACCTTGTCGCACCAGTCACAATCGGTAAAGGTGCATATGTTGCCGCGGGTTCTACGATTACTGAAGACGTTCCCGGGGATGCCCTGTCAATTGCGCGTGCACGGCAAGTCAATAAAGAAAATTATGTAGAACAGCTCAATTTCAAGAAATAACTCCCTGGAGGTCCATATGTCGAACCAGTATTTAGATCCAAATTTAAAAGTATTTACACTCAATTCAAACGAGGCACTGGCCGCAGAAATTGCAAAAGTAATTGGCGTTGAGCTGGGCAAGTGCTCTGTCTCACGTTTCAGCGACGGGGAGATCCAGATTAACATTGAAGAAAGCATTCGCGGATGCGACGTGTTTGTCATCCAGTCTACGAGCGGTCCTGTAAATGAACATATCATGGAGCTCTTGATCATGATTGATGCTTTAAAACGCGCGTCTGCCAAAACAATCAATATCGTAATGCCATATTACGGCTATGCGCGCCAGGACCGGAAAGCGAGATCCAGGGAACCTATCACAGCCAAGCTTGTTGCAAATCTGCTTGAAACTGCCGGTGCGACCCGTGTCATTACGCTTGACCTTCATGCACCCCAAATTCAAGGATTCTTTGATATTCCAATCGACCACTTAATGGGTGTGCCAATCCTTGCTGATTACTTTACAAACAAAGCAGTGGACGGTGACATTGTTATCGTTTCACCTGATCACGGAGGAGTGACCCGTGCCCGTAAATTGGCGGAAAGGCTGAAAGCGCCGATTGCCATCATTGATAAGCGCCGTCCGAGGCCGAATGTTGCTGAAGTCATGAATATTGTAGGAAATATTGATGGGAAAGTAGCCATATTAATCGATGATATCATCGATACGGCAGGAACGATTACCCTTGCCGCTAATGCGCTTGTTGAAAACGGGGCATTGGAGGTTTTGGCATGCTGTACACATCCAGTCCTTTCGGGACCTGCCATTGAACGCATTCAAAACTCAAAAATTAAGGAACTGGTTGTTACAAATTCTATTCTATTGCCAGAGGAAAAGCGAATTGACAAAATCGTTGAGTTATCTGTCGCGCCATTGATTGGTGAAGCAATCATCCGTGTGCACGAAGAGCAGTCCGTAAGTACTTTGTTTGACTGATAAATTGAAACAGGCTTGCCTTCATCAAAGGCAGGCCTCGAGTGCTTGCAAAAAAACTGATTAACTGGCAGAACTTAGCCAGAACGTTTAGACCTTCCTGTTTTGGGGCATTTTTTATAAAGAGAGGCCTTAGAACTTATTAATTGGAAGGGGACATGAAGATGAGTGCAGTTTTACAGGCGAAAGAACGAAAAGCATTCCGGAATTCTGAGTTAAGGAAGCTGCGGGAACAAGGGAATATTCCGGCAGTGGTTTATGGCAAAAATACGGAAAGCAGACCAGTTTATATAAACGGTGCTGATTTTATTAAAACGATCCGTGAGGTTGGCAGAAATGGAATCATTTCTTTGGATATTAACGGGAACCCCAAAAACGTAATGCTCACCAACTATCAGCAGGATTCAATTAAACGCGAAATACTTCATGCCGATTTTCTTGCGGTGGATATGTCTACAGAACTTAGCGCCAGCGTCCGCGTGGTTCTCATAGGCGATGCTGCAGGAGTGAAGGATGGAGGCGTCATGCAGCAGCCGGTGCACGAACTGACTATCACTGCGACGCCGGCTAACATCCCATCGACAATTGAAGTAGATGTGTCGAACCTCCAGGTCGGGGAAAACCTTACGGTGGCAGACATTCAATCAGGAGGGGCCGATTACAGCATCAGCGAAGATGAAACAACGGTGCTTGTTTCGATTCTCCCTCCGAAGCAGGAAGAAGAGATCAGTTCAGGCGAACAGCAAGAGCCTGGAACTCCTGAAAATGAAGAAGGCAGAGAAACAGACGCAAGTGAAACTTAATAAGGAGGCGTAACCTTTTAGGGTTACGTCTTTTACAATTCTTGTGGCCGAAGATTAAATGAGGTGCTGGCAGAATGAAATTAATTGTGGGACTGGGGAATCCTGGGAAGCAATATGAAAAAACGAGGCATAATATAGGTTTTGAAGTGATTGATGCGCTTTCCGGCCGATTGAATATTCCTTTAAACCAGGCAAAATTCAAAGGGGTTTTTGGCATCGGCAACATGAGCGGTGAAAAGGTACTCCTGCTTAAACCCCTGACTTATATGAACTTGTCCGGAGAGTCGATCAGGGCTGTAATGGACTATTATGATATTGGACTGGAGGAGCTTGCAGTCATATATGATGACCTTGATTTGCCGGTCGGAAAAATCAGGCTTAGGCAAAAGGGCAGCGCAGGGGGGCATAACGGAATCAAATCGACGATCGCCCACCTTGGTTCACAATCTTTTAACCGCATCAGGGTTGGAATTGGCCGTCCTGTTACACCGATGCCGATTACTGACTATGTGCTCGGGCGCTTTGCCAAAGAGGAACAGGCAGCAATCGAACAGGTGGTAAAGCATTGTGCCGACGCATGTGAGGCATGGCTGAAGAAACCCTTTCTTGATGTGATGAATACGTATAATCAGTAAACATATATTTTATTGTGATAATATAATTCAGATAAAGGACTTTGAAAATTGTCCAGCTCCAGCGGCTAGTGTCCTTCACTCTCCGCCCTACGATAAGTCAACATCGAATCGCCTATGGCACTTCGTGTTTCCTGTATCTCGGTTGGAGTGCTCCAGGCCATACGCCGCTGAACAGGGCGCTTGCGCTTTTCTTACAACATAAAATGGACATATGCATAAGTTTCTCCCAAAAAGCTCATAATATTAGTAATTGCACATTTTGGGAGGGACAGGCATGGCGATTCATTATTTTTGCCGGCACTGCGGGGTAAAAATCGGCTCCTTGCACAGAATGTCTGTGCACGCAGACCACCTCGGGATCCATAAGCTGACAGACGAAGAACGGCATGATATGGTTACTTATGAAAATACGGGTGACATTCATATAAAGTCTATATGCGAAGACTGCCAGGAAGCGCTGGAACGAAATCCGGATTTACATGAACACGACTATTTAATCCATTAACAAGCTTTGGAATTTAATCCAAAGCATTTTTCTGTTTATATTCTTGGAAAGATATGGAGAGGTTCCATATAGAGAGGGAGAGGTAAGGATGCAAGGGCTAAAAACTATTTTTAGTCAACAGGATGATGTCCATTCCATTATAAGTGGCGTGGAAGAAGGGTTAAGGGAACAGCTAGTGGCGGGCCTGTCCGGCTCGGCACGGACTGTTTTCCTGGCCGCTTTGTACGAACAGACAAAAAGGCCTGTCCTGCTGGTGACCCATAATCTTTTACAAGCTCAAAAGCTTTACGATGATATGTCTAATCTGGTAGGCGAAGATGAAGTATTTTTATATCCGGCAAACGAATTGATTGCGGCAGAAATCAGCATCGCCAGCCCCGAGCTGAGGGCACAGCGGATAGAGGCGCTGGATTACTGGAGCAGCAAGGGAAATGGAATCATCATTGTGCCTATGGCCGGGTTAAGAAAGATTGTTCCTCCAAAGCATATATGGTCCAAATTTCAGATCACATTTAAAGTGGGCGAGGAAATTGATCTGGACGAACAGCTTCTTCATTTTGTGAGTATGGGCTACTCCCGTTCCGACATGGTCTCGGCTCCCGGGGAGTTCAGTGTAAGAGGAGGAATTATCGATATTTATCCTCTTACGTATGCGGACCCTTTAAGAATAGAGCTTTTCGACACAGAAGTAGATTCGATCAGGTCCTTTTCTTTGGACGATCAACGTTCGAAAGATAAGCATGAAGCGGTTACGATAGGACCGGCAACAGAAACTCCGGTCGGAGCAGAGGATTTAAGCAGGCTGGTTGAACATTTGGAGGACGGGCTGGCCAAAAGCCTGCAAAAACTTAATAATGATAAAGCTAAAACCCTCATGGCCCAGAATGTAGGCTATGAGCTTGAACAGTTAAGAAACGGGCAAAAACCCGATCAAATGTTTAAATACTTATCGCTTGCATATAAAAGCACCGAAAGTTTAATAGATTACTTGCCAGAAGGCGGATTTATTTTTATAGATGAAATCAGCAGGGTCCAGGAAATGAATGATTCCCTGAATAAAGAGGAAGCAGAGTGGTATACAAGCCTGTTAAGCGAAGGCCAGATTATACACGATGTGAAAATGTCCCACCATCTTCCTGACCTGATTCATAAATCGCGGCGACCGGTCGTGTACATGTCGCTGTTTTTAAGGCATGTCCCAAACACGAATCCGCAAAATATCATCAACATTTCATGCAAACCGATGCAAAATTTCCACGGCCAGATGCATGTATTGAAGGCTGAAATCGACCGTTGGAAGAAAGGGAATTTTTCAATTCTTTTGTTGGGCCCTGATGGTGAAAGGGTCAAAAAACTTGAAAGAGTGCTCGAAGACTATGATATTGATGCATCGGTCATTAATAGGCAGCAAATGCTTTCGCCAGGAAAGGCCCAAATCGGCGCAGGCAGTTTGAATACCGGCTTTGAATTGCCGATCCAGAAAATCGCTGTCATCACAGAAGAAGAACTGTTCAACAAAAAAGTGAAACAACCACCCCGCCGCCAAAAGCTTTCAAATGCAGAACGCATCAAGAGCTATTCGGAGCTGCGAATTGGGGATTATGTTGTCCACGTCAATCACGGTATTGGGAAATACCTCGGGATTGAGACACTCTTAATAAACGGGGTCCATAAGGATTATCTTAATATACGGTACCAAGGGACAGATCAGCTGTACGTTCCAGTAGAACAAATCGACCTTGTGCAGAAATTTGTAGGCTCGGAGGGCAAGGAACCCAAAATCTATAAGCTCGGAGGCAGCGACTGGAAACGGGTGAAAAGCAAGGTACAATCGTCGGTTCAAAATATCGCCGATGACCTAATAAAGCTGTACGCGGAGCGAGAATCAAGCGTAGGCTATGCCTTTTCACCGGACGGTGATATGCAAAGGGAGTTTGAAACTTCATTCCCGTATCAGGAGACAGAGGATCAGCTGCGCTCCATTCATGAAATCAAGAAAGACATGGAACGTGAACGCCCAATGGACCGGCTTCTTTGCGGTGATGTTGGCTATGGGAAAACCGAGGTGGCGATCAGGGCGGCATTTAAAGCGATCGCGGACGGCAAACAAGTCGCTTTTCTTGTTCCAACAACGATTTTAGCCCAACAGCATTTTGAAACGATGAGAGAAAGATTTCAGGATTATCCCGTTGAAATCGGCTTGTTGAGCAGGTTCCGCACAAGAAAACAGCAGACTGAAACAATTAAAGGCCTAAAAGCAGGAACAGTGGATATCGTGGTCGGAACCCACAGGCTATTATCCAAGGAGATATCCTACAGGGATCTCGGCTTACTGATCATTGATGAAGAGCAGCGGTTTGGCGTCACCCATAAGGAGAAAATCAAGCAGTTAAAAACCAACGTTGATGTTTTAACCTTGACTGCTACACCGATTCCAAGGACGCTTCATATGTCCATGCTCGGTGTCCGGGATTTATCAGTCATCGAAACACCTCCAGAAAACCGGTTCCCAGTCCAGACTTATGTGATGGAGTACAATGGAGGCCTTGTCCGAGAGGCCATTGAACGAGAGCTCGCCAGGGACGGACAGGTTTATTTTCTGTACAACCGGGTCGAGGACATCGAAAGGAAAGCTGAAGAAATTTCGATGCTGGTCCCTGATGCCAGGGTCGCCTATGCCCACGGCCGTATGACCGAAAATGAACTGGAATCTGCCATGCTCGGTTTCCTTGAAGGAGAATTCGACGTTCTCGTCAGCACGACGATTATTGAAACAGGTGTTGATATACCAAATGTCAACACACTGATTGTGTTCGATGCTGACAAAATGGGACTGTCCCAGCTTTACCAGCTTAGAGGCAGGGTCGGACGTTCAAACCGGGTGGCCTATGCATACTTCACATACCGGAAGGACAAGGTGCTGACTGAAGTTGCTGAAAAGCGGCTGCAGGCCATCAAGGAATTCACTGAACTTGGATCCGGATTCAAAATTGCCATGCGTGACTTATCGATCCGCGGGGCAGGCAATCTCCTGGGAGCCGAACAGCACGGCTTCATCGATTCAGTCGGGTTTGATTTGTACTCGCAAATGTTGAAGGAGGCCATAGAAGAAAGAAAGGCAGGACCAGAGATTGTTAAAAGGCCTTTGCTTGAAATAGACCTTGAAATAGATGCATATATACCAGATTCCTACATTTCTGACGGGCATCAAAAAATTGAGATGTACAAACGCTTCCGTGGCATTACACTTTTAAAGGATATTGAAGAACTGCAGGATGAGATGACAGACAGGTTTGGAGACTATCCTGACGAGGTCGCTTATTTATTTAAAATAGCAGAACTGAAGGTTTACGCTGAAACTGCAGGGGTTGAAGCGATCAAGCAGATGAAGCAGGAGGTTAATATTTTATTGTCAGAAGAAGCAAGCAATGAAATTGACGGGCAGAAGATTTTCAAGATCTCAAGCCAGCACCGCAAAACGGTCGGATTGGGAATGGAAGGCAAAAAATTGAAAATGGTCATCCATACAAAGGGATTGGATCAAAGCAAGCTTCTCGATGTAGCGTTTGACATGATTAAGGGGCTTCACGACTCAAAGAGGGAACATAGTAATCCTGTATCGTAACTTAACGGAAAGTTCTTTGTAATGCAAATGTAAAATTGGAAAGTGTTTCAAATAAGAAAGACAAGGGTAATTCAAAGGTGCAGGCATTTTTTCTGGAAAGTTTATCCGTATTTGCCACCTTTATGCCCCTAGATAGAAAATATTCTTGCATGTGTATAGAACTTTCCATATGAAAGATACTAAGTTCAATCTTGGTAATGATTATCAATCAGTTCCAGCAATTATCATTAGGATCGTCATTACTGAAAAAAATCATCAGATGAAAGTGAGGCAACGTTGAGATGAAAGCAACTGGTATTGTTCGTCGAATCGATGATTTGGGCCGTGTCGTCATTCCTAAAGAAATCAGGAGAACGCTGCGCATACGTGAAGGAGATCCCCTGGAAATATTCGTTGACCGTGATGGGGAGGTCATTCTAAAAAAATATTCTCCAATCAGCGAGTTAAGCGATTTTGCAAAAGAATATGCAGAAGCATTATACGACAGTCTTGGAAATCCTGTACTGATCTGTGACAGAGATACTTATATTGCGGTTGCGGGCGGTTCCAAAAAGGATTACTTGAATAAAAACATAAGTGAACTTGTTGAAAAAACGATGGAGGACCGCGGGTCCATCATTATGAACCAGCCAGGTACAGTGGCCCTCATAGATGGAATTGACGAGTCACTGTCTTCCTATACAATCGGGCCAATCATCGCCAATGGCGACCCAATTGGTGCCGTCATCATTTTCTCCAAAGAGGGAACCCTTGGGGATGTGGAGCAAAAAGCCGTTGAAACTGCTGCAGGATTCCTGGCAAGACAAATGGAGCAATAATACTCGTCCGGATATCCTGGCGAATGGAAGAAAACATATTGAAGAACGAACGGCAGCTATCCGGGCTGCCTTTTTGCTGTACATATAAAAGTAAAGCGGGCTTTTCCATTGGACTGCGTTCGCCGTGGCTTGCCAATCGGCGAGTTTTCTTTGCACTTTGAGGAAGAATAAATTGGCAGCAGGGCAGAAAATTCGACGTAGGAGCCAATTTTAGGAACAAAGTGTAAGTGCAACTACGCCTCTGTCTTCGCCCTAAGGGGCTCGCCAATCGGCGAGTTTTCTTTGCACTTTGAGGAAGAATAAATTGGCAGCAGGGCAGAAAATTCGACGTAGGAGCCAATTTTAGGAACAAAGTGTA
>NZ_PGVB01000029.1 GCF_002860205.1 Bacillus sp. T33-2 | reverse complement strand
TAGGATCGGTCTAACTTCTGGCTTTATCCGCTTAAAATGCAACAAAAGGCATCCGAATGAGGCGCATTCGGATGCCTTTTGTCTACAATCTGAAATGCGCCTGCCAAAGGCGCATTTTTTTATTTGTGCGTTCTAAAATTTCCTGGTTAGTCATATGTATGGACAAACCCTAATCTAAAGGATGAATGCCTTATGAAAAAACTAGCCGTTGTGCTGCTGTCCATTCTCATACTATATGCTGTTTACCATGATCTGACCAAAGGCACTATCCCGGAATCCGAAACTGTAAGAGTTGAGGCAAAAACCTCTGACAATAGAGCTATCCCCTATTTTGAACAGAAGGTTAAAGCTGGAGACACTGTCCTCTCCATTCTTGAAAAGCATACTGACGAAGATCTCCCTGTTTCTGTAAAAAAAGCTGTTGCTGATTTTCAGTTGCTAAACCACGGCTTAATGCCAGAGGAAATACAGTACGGCAAATCCTATAAGTTTCCGGATTACCGCTCCAACAATTAGCAAAGGTTAACAGTAGAACGATATTCTTGTCAATTTCGGCGATACACTGATAAAATAAATGAGGAAAGTTCATTGAAATGAATTATTAATTTCATTTTCAAAAGGAGCGAATCACTGTTGAGTGAATTAATACATCGTACCAAAACCCGTCCAGTCAAAGTTGGTAATTTGACTATCGGCGGCAATAATGAAGTGGTCATCCAAAGTATGACAACCACAAAGACACATGATGTGGAAGCTACTGTAGCAGAAATAAACAGGCTTGAAGAAGCCGGATGCCAGATCGTACGGGTAGCCTGCCCTGACGAGCGTGCCGCAAACGCGATAGCCGAAATTAAAAGACGGATCAATATCCCCCTTGTAGTGGATATCCATTTTGACTACCGGCTCGCTTTAAAAGCAATCGAAGGCGGAGCTGATAAAATCCGGATCAACCCCGGGAATATCGGAAAGCGTGAAAAGGTGGAGGCAGTTGTTAAAGCTGCAAAAGAACGCGGGATTCCGATTCGTATCGGTGTAAATGCGGGTTCCCTGGAAAGACGGATTCTGGAAAAATACGGATACCCTACCGCTGACGGCATGGTTGAGAGTGCGCTTCACCATATTAAAATTCTCGAAGACCTCGACTTCCATGATATTATCGTTTCAATGAAGGCATCCGATGTCAATCTTGCCATCGAGGCCTATGACAAGGCTGCAAGGGCGTTCGATTATCCGCTTCATCTAGGGATTACTGAATCCGGAACGCTGTTTGCCGGTACGGTAAAAAGTGCTGCGGGCCTTGGGGCCATACTGAGCAAAGGAATCGGAAACACGGTCCGCATCTCGCTTAGTGCCGACCCTGTAGAAGAAGTTAAGGTGGCACGGGAGCTTTTAAAAGCGTTCGGTCTTGCAGCAAACGCGGCAACACTTATTTCCTGCCCAACCTGCGGGCGGATTGAAATTGACCTGATCAGCATCGCAAATGAAATCGAAGAATACATCCAGAAAATAAAAGCTCCAATCAAGGTCGCTGTACTCGGGTGTGCGGTCAACGGCCCAGGGGAGGCAAGGGAAGCCGATATTGGTATTGCCGGCGCCAGAGGGGAAGGCCTTCTTTTCCGAAAAGGGCAAATTGTCCGTAAAGTGCCAGAAGCAGTAATGGTTGAAGAATTGAAAAAAGAAATTGACAAAATTGCGGAAGAAAAGCTTAGCGCCATCGCACAAAGGTAAAGCTGCACAGTTGTACGATAAAGTGGCAAGGTCCGTTAACGTAAATGGTTTTTAGATAATGTAAAAATGAAGCTGACTCGAAACGCCGTAAAATCACGGCCATTGTGAGTCGGCTTTTCTTTTGTCGTTGATTTAAACCATTAACAATAATTTTCCGAGTTTACACAAAATTTACAATTCATTCATACTGGCACAGGAATATGGAACTATAATGATGTTAAACTCCGGCAAAAAGCCAGGAAAATATTCTCATCAGCAAGTTGTTTTATACAATAAATTAATGGACAATTTTGGAGAAACGGAGGCATTTCTTGAAATCCAACTTTTACGCTCTTTTTAAGAAAACACGACTCACAGGCAATGATAAAGGATACAAAAAAGGAATCTTCGAAAGAGTTCTGCAAAAAATAAGTTTACAAAACCGGTTATTATTATTGTTTTTTTCATTACTTATTATTTCCACCGTTACGGTAGGATTAAGCTCATATTTAAAAGCTAAAGACATGACGATGAATACGATAGAAAGCAGATTAGTCCGCGAAGTTGAATTAATGGGACTGATAGCTGAAAACTTAAAGTTTCTGTACGTAAGTGATGATCAATACTTCATGCAGCAGCTCGAAATAAACATACGTGCACAGCAAAAAAAACTTAATAGTAATGGCATTTCCCCCGACTTTTTTTACATAACCGATAAAAGACCGATTCCCTTTAAAGTAAGCAAAAAAACACTTCCTTCAATATCTGGGACGCTAGTCAATAAAATATCAAAAACTAAACATGGCATTATTCACGGAGACATAAATGGGGAAAGTTACACCATCTCGTTTCAAGAAATGAAAGAACTTGACGGTATCTATGTTCTATTGGTTCCTGCCGATTCCTACATGGGGCCGGTTAACAAGATGGCTCAATTTACGTTTACAGTTATCATAGTTAGTATAATTGTTTGTGCCATGCTCATTATGCTTTTTGTCAGAACATTGACCAAGCCGCTCACTGCCCTGAGCAACACCATGAAAGTCGCACGCGATGGGAACCTTCAACATTCTGCCGCCATTAATACAACGCTGCCGGAGATTGTTTCGCTACATAAAAGTTATGAAGCAATGACCGGCCAAATGAGGTTAATGCTGAATGAGCTGACGGAAACAACTAAAGAGTTAAACATCACTGGCGGCGATTTAAGTGCTTCATCAGAAAACGCACTGTCATCAAGCCACCAGCTCATTCATTCTATTCATAACGTTAAGCTTGGCGCTCATCAGACAGCTGTGAGCTCTGACAACAGTGTAAACTATATAAAATCGATGAAGCATAATTTCGATAACATGCACAACAGCATGAAGGTGGTGTTCAGCAGTTCAGAAACTATGAATCATTGTGCCGAACAAGGCGAAAAAAATATGGCGGAATTAGTTGAGACCATTCGCAGCTTCGAAAAAGATTTTGAACATTTGACAGACACGATTAAGCAAGTGAAAGCATATTCATCATCCATCACGAACCTTGTCAGCTTAATCAAGGGAATTGCTGAACAAACAAAATTACTGTCCCTGAATGCAGCAATTGAAGCAGCACGGGCAGGTGAATCGGGTAAAGGTTTTGCCGTCGTTGCAAATGAAGTGCGTAAACTTGCTGAACAAGCATCAATCGCAACCGGTGAAATTACCCTGTCGATCTCCAATATGGAGGGTGTAACAATTAACGCGACACAGGAGTTTGAACATATGCTTGCCAAAACACAAGCCAATATAAATATCGCTAACACATCAAAAGCATCCTTCGATGATCTAATGGCACAAATTGCAGACATTAGCAAAAAGCTGTCAGGAATGCAAACTGAGCTTAAAGGCCTGGAGGATATCCTGCCTGAATTGGAACAGGCGGCATTGCATTTCTCATCTGTATCCCAGGCAACATCAGCAAGCGCAGAAGAAATGCTTTCAGCAAGCCAAAGTCAAATCTTGCAAATGGAAAGCACACATAAAATTGGTTTAAACCTGTCCAGTCTGTCAAAGTCACTTTCAAAAATTACCGATAGTTTCAAAATGGAATAATCCGCTAAACAAAAAAGAGGCGAACCCCAAACAAGTCCTGAATGACCGTTTGAGCCGCCTCTTTTGTTTTGCTCCTTAATACAAAAACGGCAGGATAAAAATGCCGACAATAATAGAAACTGCACCGATTCCGATTGCCCAGCTGCCAAGCGCAGAAGCGCCTCTCCTTCTGGCCATGAACCCAAGCACAATGCCAGCTGTCCCAAAAAGTAATGGCAGCACAAACAGCGACATTATTGAGAGAGCCAGCGCGGAATACCCCAACACCGACCCTGTCATGCCGCCTGCCTGGCCATTTTGGCCATTGCCCGCATTTCCGCCGTTATTAGCATTATTCGCATTATTTGGCGTCTTTATATTAGAGACAGGCGCTGCTATTTCAGCCGCTGTTTCTTCCTGATAATCCTGCTGTCCCGATCGGGTTTTGATTGCATCTTGTTCAGGCTCGTTCACATACTGGCGGGTCTTCCGGTTTCGTTCTTGATCTGCCACTTGAATCCCTCGCTTTCATGTAGGAGCTTTATTATTGTTCACGAATGCGATGGGTTTCAATATGTCAATGTTTAACTGTAATGCTTTTTGTTTGTAATCTGTATAAGGAAAGACTTTTGGTAGCAATTTGCTTTTGATAAAATTAATGCAGTCGGTAATTTTATGTGAATTAGGAGAAAAATATATGAGAAAACGGTTTGGAATCGATATTGACGGCACAGTCACCTGCCCCTCCTCGTTGGTCCCATTTATAAACGAAGCGTTCAAATTGAATATTACCCTTGAAGATATCAAGCAATATGATTTGATGCCGCTCGTTTCTGTAACTGAAGAAGAATTTACTGAATGGTTCAGCACGAATGAACCGGTCATTTATGCCCGCTCACCGCTGGCACAAGGGGCAAAAAACGTACTGGCGCAGTGGGAAAAAGAACATGAGCTTTATTTCATCAGTGCGAGGGGCACCCATTTGCTTAATTTGACAAAGGAATGGTTTCAGGAGAATGGCCTTTCATTTCATCACATCGATTTGATTGGAACCCATGATAAAATCGGAGCAGCGAAAAAATATGAAGTTGAAATCTTTTTTGAGGACAAGCATGACAATGCAGTGATGATTCGCGAACAATGCAATATTCCGGTCATTCTTTTCAACACCCCATATAATCAGGAACCCGTTCCAGAAGGTGTTATCCGTGTCAATGGCTGGCAGGAAGCCGGAAAGTGGGTTGACAACTGGCTCAAAAATCCCGATTTTTGGCATCAAAAAAGCGGCTTTTGATTTGAAGCCGCTTTTTTGTGTTGGTGTGATAGGATTATTGTACAGCTCCCGTTTGGGAGGGCGCTTCTAATGGCAATCCGGACACCGCCCGTATATCTCGAATTTATGGCCTGATATGTCATATCCATTCAGTTTTTCCTCCAGGCCGCCCATTGGGCATGTTTCTATTTCCTTTGTTTTCCCGCAGTCAAGGCAGATAAAATGGTGATGGTGCAAATCATGTGAGCACGTGAACCGGAAATGCTTTTCACCGGATAGCTCCGTCTTTTCTAAAATTTCCAGGTCCGCAAACAGGGACAGGTTTCTGTATATCGTGTCAAAACTAAGGCCGGGATAATCATCCTTCAATTCTTCAAGCACGTCCCTGGCCGTCAAATATTTATCACTGTCCGCAAACAGTTTAAGCATATCCTCTCTCTTTCCAGTATGTTTAAACCCTCTTGCTTTCAGAAGATTCATCGCTTCATTCACGTTCATACATTCACCCCTTATACAATGGCCGTGCTGTGGAGATCTTTTTCGCAATGATTGTGATGATCAATATGAGAACCGCAATTATGACGATTGTTCCCCCCGGCGCAAGATCTAAGTAATACGAAAGAGATAATCCCCCAAGAACTGAAGCCTCCCCAAAAAGGACAGACATAAAAATGGTTTGTTTGAACCCCCGGGCAATCCTGATGCTCGCGGCTACCGGGATTGTCATTAAGGATGACACAAGCAAAATTCCGACAATCCGCATCGAAGCCGCAATAACGAGCGCGACCATTATGATGAAAATAAAATGCAGGCTCTTTGCAGCTATGCCGGTTGCCCTGGCATGCTCTTCGTCAAAAGAAAGCAGAAACAGCTCCTTATAAAGAAGGATGATCACTACAATTACAAAGATGCTGATTGCCAAGATCGTCCATAAATCCGTCCTGCTGACTGCACTGACGCTGCCAAACAAATAACCAAAGAGATCGGTATTAAAACCGTCAGCCAGCGAAATAAAAATGACTCCAAGTCCAATGCCCCCTGACAGGATAATTGGTATCGCCAGTTCCTGGTAGTGCTTATATACACTGCGCAGCTTCTCGATAAACAGGGATCCAGCGACTGAAAATGCCATCCCCATGTAAATAGGATTTACACCAGTGAACAGCAACAATTTCTTTTCAAGCAGAAGACTAGCCGCAATGCCGGCCAGCGTAACATGGCTTAAGGCATCGGCAATCAACGACAGCCTCCGCACCACGATAAAAACGCCCAGCAAAGGGGCAATGATCCCAATAATAATGCCCGTCAAAAAGGCATTTTGTAAAAATTCATACTGCATGACTGCCGTTATCATGTACTGGAGCCTCCATGATGATCGTGATGGCCGTGGTCATGTGTCAAAATGTTGATATCATGCCCGTAAATTTCCGAAACATCATTGATCTTTAATTGTTCAAATTCCCTCGAACTGCCATGGAAGTGAAGATGTTTATTCAGGCAGGCCACGTGGGTCACCTTATCGGAGATCGCCCCAATATCATGAGTGACAAGCATGAGTGTGATTCCCTGCTCTTTATTGAGACTTTCAAGCATTCCATAAAAAGAATTGACATGTTTGGAGTCAACCCCGACAGTCGGTTCATCAAGGATGAGCAGTTCCGGTTTGCTGACAAGTGCCCTGGCGATGAATACCCTTTGCTGTTGACCACCCGACAGTTCACCGATATTTCTGTTTATAAACTCTTCCATTCCGACTGCTTTTACAGCTTCCCTCGTTTTTTCCTTGTCCTTCTTATCCATAAAACGGAACAGGCCGATTTTTTTTGTGAGGCCGCTCGCGACTACTTCATAGACTGTTGCCGGAAATCCAGTATTGAAGGAATTCGCCTTTTGGGAAACAAACCCGATTTTATGCTGTTCTTTGAAATGAGTTATATCCTTGCCGAAGATTTTTATTTGCCCGGCTGGCGGTTTCAGCAATCCGAGAATAAGCTTCAGGAGTGTCGACTTTCCTGAGCCGTTTGGGCCTACAACCGCAAGGTACGCACCCCTGTCCACTTCAAGGTTAATGTCCTTTAAAACAATCTCCTTGTCGTAGCGGAACGAAAGATCCATTATTTCGACAATAGGTTTATTGTCCTTCATACATATTCACCTACAAAATAAGAATGATTCCGATTTAACATAGAGTAGTATAACTTATCTTTCGCGCATTGTAAAACATAAGAAGAACCGGGACCTTTACCAGCGCTTCAACAATAATGAAGGATGCTGTCACGCACCATCGCTTCTTTTCATAAGTTAGATGGGAGGAGTGGTGAGATTGAAAATATTTGAAAACATTATCAATCATAAAATAAGTACAATCACAGCTGAAGAATTGCTGAAATATGCCTCACAGTTCGATATATCAATCAACAAGGCCCAGGCAAAAAAAATCGCTGAATACTTACGGGGAAAACAAGTCAATATTTTTAGTAATGAAGAAAGAACCGCTTTAATAAAAGAAATTGCAAGAATAGCTGGGCCGGCTACTGCAAAACAGGTCAACAAGTTATTTATTCAGTTTACAAAGAACAGCCAACAATGAATATACATTGAAAAAAGCTGTGACGGCGAAAGCTCACAGCTTTTTTCCTTTATTGCCACGTTACAGGAAAGAATCGAAACTATACTGGTTGGCTCATCATGATGATATCCATCAGATTGTCCTCAAATTTTTTGTTCCGGAGCATTGTAATTTCATGCCCATAAGGAGGCCGCTGATTCTTTTTATCTTCACCTACATAAGGGGTTTCAAGGATCTTTGGCACCGATTCAAGCTGCGGGTGGTGCACAATATAGTTTAGCGCTTCAAACCCGATTTCCCCGAAACCAATGTTGGCGTGCCTGTCCTTCCTCATTCCCCTGGCATTCTTGCTGTCATTGATATGAAGCACTTTTAAGCGGTCAAGACCGATTATTTTATCAAATTCATTCAGAACCCCGTCAAAATCATTGACGATATCATATCCGGCATCATGGGTGTGGCAGGTGTCAAAGCAGACTGAGAGTTTATCGCTATATACCACGCCATCCATGATCATGGCCAGTTCCTCAAACGATTTTCCGCATTCCGATCCTTTTCCCGCCATTGTTTCCAGGGCTATTTGGAGATTTTCCTTTCCAGTTAAAACTTCATTCAGCCCTTCAACGATTTTTTTGATGCCTTCATCTGTTCCTGCTCCCACATGGGCACCCGGATGCAAAACAATTTGTTTTGCTCCAATAGCCTCAGTCCGTTCAATTTCAGAACGTAAAAAACGGACGCCCAGCTCAAATGTGTCCGGATTTGAACTATTTCCTATGTTAATGATATAAGGCGCGTGGACGACGATGTCATCAATGCCGTTTGCTTCCATGTGCCTGCGCCCGGCTTCAATGTTAAGGTCCTCAATTTTTTTCCGTCTTGTGTTTTGTGGTGCCCCTGTATAGATCATAAATGTGTTCGCGCCATATGAAACTGCTTCCTCACTTGCAGCAAGCAGCATCTTTTTGCCGCTCATTGATACGTGTGAACCAATTTTCAACATATTATCTCTCCCTCTCCTCAAAAAGCTATTTATTTCTTTTTTTTAAGACGGTTTTGCCGCTTCTTGATTTTCTCAAGATCTGCCTGCATCTTCTTTTTGTAACCTGGCTTGACTTTCTTCGGCTTGCGCACCATTGATTTCGCTTGTGCCTCGGCTTCCCCATCTTGCTTCTTCCGTTTTTGCCGTCTGTTTCTGTGACCCAGCTCGACCCATTCGCCATTTTGGAGATCGACATTTTTAAATTCCAGCCCCATTTTTTCAAGCCTATTCAAAGCGTCTTCATCTGACGGGTCATATATGGTAAGTGCAATTCCGGAATAACCTGCACGCGCCGTCCTGCCAACCCGGTGTATATAAAAATCAAGGTCTGATGGAAGTTCGTAATTGATGACATGGCTGACACCCTGGATGTCAATTCCCCTGGCAGCAAGGTCCGTGGCGACTATATATTGATATTCCAGGTCCCTGACCTGCTTCATCATCCGTTTTCGTTCCCTTGGAGTTAAATCCCCATGTATCCTGCCGACCTTCAGCCCCTTGTCCAGCAGGCCGTCGGCAACCTCGTCCACCTTCTTTTTTGTATTGGCAAAAATGATGGCCAGATAAGGATTGAACACTGTAACGCTTGAGTGTACCAGTGTGATTTTATCACGGTGCCTTGACGGTATCAACCAGTGCTCAATTTTTTCTGCAGTCGCCTGCTCGGGGTCAACATGGACATATTTTGGATTCTCCATATATTTCTTCAGGAACGGCTTTAATTTCTCAGGAATAGTCGCAGAGAATACAAGCATCTGCAATTCCTCCGGCATTTTTCCGGCAAATTGGTCGATATCCTCCAAAAAACCCATGTCAAGCATTAAATCTGCTTCATCGATAACAAGCATGGAAGTTGTATGGACAAACAGCGCCTGTTCTTTTACCAAATCATTGATTCTTCCTGGTGTTCCGACCACGATCTGAGGCTGTGTTTTAAGCCTTTCAATCGTTCTTTGTTTATCTGTGCCGCCAATGAACAGCCTTGCGGAAATTTCTTGATCCTTTGCGGCATGTTCGGTTATCTTCAATATTTCCTGGTATATCTGGCTGGCCAGCTCCCTTGTCGGTGCTGTGATCACCGCCTGCACTTCCTGGCGGGAAGGATGGATGCGTTCAATGATCGGCAAAATGTAGGCATGTGTTTTCCCGGTGCCTGTCTGTGAATGGCCGATTGCACTTTCTCCTTTTAAAACAGCAGGAATCAGCCGCTTCTGGATATCTGTTGGTTCAAAAAAGCCCAGCTGCTTAACAGCATTAATGATAAATGGCTTAAAATCATAGCTTTCAAACTTTGTTGTATTCATATTAAAAACTCCTTTGCAGTGGCCCGCCTGGCCGTAGGCGAAACTTATCATCCAGGCTCCCGGGCATGTCCATCATGTAATTATAATAAAGATCTTCAAAAATCTCCAATCCTGTTCTCTTTTATCTTTATCTTTTCCTTTTGCGCAAGATAACTTTCCCTGTTTATCCAATTCCGCTCATTACTTAGACCGATAGTTGATAAATGCATAATCTAATATGAAAGATATTTTGGAAGGAGGTAAATGTATGCCGCTAGGACCACGAATGCCAATGCACGCCGGAATGGGCCCCCGCTTTATTGGTCCAGGGATAAGGCCCCCGATGAACGGACCAGGGATGTTTGGGCCGCCGATGGGAAGCGCGAAACAAAGTGGCGGGCTGCTGGCAAAGCTCCTTGGAAAAGGCAGCCAGACTGGAGCAATGGGCGGGTTTCCAGGGGCAGCCCATGGAGCAGGCGGGGGCTCGCTGCTTAAGTCCCTGGGCAATCCGGGTGCCATCACAGGATTTCTCAACAATACCCAGAATGTATTAAAGACAGCCCAGCAGATTGCTCCGATGATTCAGCAGTACGGCCCCCTTGTCCGAAACCTTCCTGCCATGTGGAAACTGTACAAAGGGCTGAAAGATGTACCTGACGACAATAACAACGGTGAAGATAGTGACACCGGGAAAGAAGAGGAAAACCCGACGGTGAAAAAAAATAACAAAACAGCAAAAAAAGTGAAAACCCAGAGTAACAAGAAGAAAGCCGCGACAGCCGGCAACCGAAAAGCATATGCAAAAGCAGGTTCTGTTAAAGGTTCTGTTAAAGGTTCTGCCAAAGGTTCCGTGAAAGATTCTGCAAAAAACTCGTCAAAAGGTTCAAAAAGTTCCAATTCGAAAAGTTCAAAAAGTTCTTCAAAGGCTTCCGTGCCAGCTGCCGCACCCAAGCTGTTCTTTTAACCCTTTCCGTTGCACTTATCCTCCTTCCCTAAAAGTGATTTTTGTAATCTGTTGACAAGTTTTATATAATATAAATAGAAATAGAGGATTCTATAGGAGGATCACTTCATGAAAGTCATTAAAATATCACCGCGGGGGTATTGCTATGGTGTTGTTGACGCCATGGTCATAGCCAGGAACGCGGCTCTCGATAAATCACTTCCAAGACCTATATATATACTCGGGATGATTGTCCATAACAAGCATGTTACAGACGCGTTTGCCGAAGAGGGAATCATCACGCTCGACGGAAATAACCGAAGGGAAATTCTTGAAAAAGTGGACGGAGGCACGGTCATTTTCACTGCACACGGGATTTCCCCCGAAGTGCGCGAGCTCGCTCAAAAAAAAGGACTCGTTTCAATTGACGCAACATGCCCTGATGTGACGAAAACGCATGACCTGATCCGTGAAAAGGAAAAAGAAGGTTTCCAGGTGATCTACATTGGCAAAAAAGGCCATCCGGAGCCTGAAGGTGCTGTAGGGGTAGCCCCGGGCATTGTCCATCTTGTGGAAACCGCAGCCGACGTAGAAGCTCTGGACCTGAATGCAGAGAAGCTAATTGTGACAAACCAGACAACCATGAGCCAATGGGACGTAGCAGATATCATGCAAAAAGTGAAAGAGAAGTTTCCTCACGCTGAGGTGCACAAGGAAATCTGCCTCGCAACCCAGGTACGCCAGGAAGCAGTTGCGGAACAGGCAAAAGAGGCTGATGTTTTAATAGTAGTAGGCGACCCAAAAAGCAATAACTCCAACCGTCTTGCACAAGTCTCTGAAGAGATTGCCGGAACGAGGGCATACAGGATTGCCGACATTTCAGAATTAAACCTCGACTGGCTTAAGGGCGCCGAGACAGTTGCCGTTACGGCAGGCGCGTCTACTCCAACCCCGATAACTAAAGAAGTCATCACATTCCTTGAGCAGTTCGATCCGGCCGATGAATTGACCTGGCATCTCGAGAAAAAAGTCCCGCTCAGCAAAATTCTGCCTAAGGTGAAAAAAGCGGAAGCAAGTGTTTAAAATTGCAAGACCGGTCCATCGCTGGGCCGGTCTTTTTTCACGTTTCTTTCTAGATAAACAGAAACGGATCCGTATGAATTTCGGATGGAAATATATTAAGATCGTATCCTCTATCATTGCACATTTTTGATAGAACATCCGCAACTCCCTTTTTCATGACCTTTTCCACGTTGTGGCCCGGGTCTACCATATTTAATCCCGCCAGCATGGCATCATGGGCCGTATGGTAGTAAATGTCCCCTGTAACATATACATCGGCACCGCGAAATTTAGCCTGATGGTAATACTTTCCTCCATCACCGCCCATGATTGCGACCTTTTTCACAGTTGCTCCTAAATCCCCGACAACACGAACAGCCTCAACATCCAACGTTTTTTTGACGTGGCCGGCAAACTCCTCCAGTGTCATTTCCTTGATGGTGCCAATTTTCCCCAAACCGAGTGAATGGCCCTTGTTTTCAAGCGGATAAATATCATACGCAACCTCTTCGTACGGGTGTGCTTTCAGCATGGAGTTTATTACGGTCTTTTGCAGGCTTTCTGGAAAGACAGTCTCAATCCTTATTTCATGTACTTCTTCAAGCTTCCCCTTTTGCCCTATATGGGGGTTCGTGTTTTCTCCCGGCAGGAATCTGCCCGTTCCTTGCGCTGAAAAAGAACAATGGCTGTAATTGCCGATAGCACCAGCCCCGGCACGGCCAATTGCTTCCCTAACTTCTTCTGCATTTTCCCCTGGGACAAATACAACTAATTTTTTTAGCTTTCCCTCATAAGTCGGGACCAGCACTTCCTGATTTTCCAGGCCGATGGCATCAGCCAAAAGGTCATTTACTCCGCCTGCCGCCACATCCAGATTGGTATGGGCCGCATAAACGGCAATATCATTCTTGATCAGCTTAGAAATGATCCTGCCCGAAGACGAATCGGTCGAAATCTTTTGCAGCGGCCGAAAAATAGGCGGATGGTGGGCTATGATCAGCTGTACATCCTTCTCGATTGCCTCATCGACCACTTCCTCCAAAACATCAAGGGCAATCATGACGTTTTTGACCGGTATATTCAATGCTCCAACCTGGAGCCCGATTTTGTCTCCTTCCATCGCTAGTCCTTTAGGTGAATACTGTTCAAATAAATGGATGATTTCATGGCCGTTTACTGTTTTCATTGCTGTAAAATCTCCTCCGCCATTTGAATTTTTTCTGAAAGCTCGTTCCGTTTCTGGACTGTTTCATCATTTTTCCCGGCTGATTCGAGCGATTTCAATATCCTCTCCCAGTTTGCTTTTTCTGACTGCCATTTTTCAAGGAAAACCGGATTTCGGTCTTTTAGTAAAAACGGCCCGAACAATATATCTCTTTTCATTCTGTCACTGTACGCGCTTAGGGGAGACCCTTTTTCAGCAGCAAGAATTTCATAAATCTTGCCGTCTTCCTTTATGATTTCTTCTGCGACAAGCTCCCAGCCATTGTCTATCAACCAGCTCCTGACTGCTGACGAACCGATATTTGGCTGTAAAACGAGCTTTTTCACGCCTGCAACCTTCGCTTTTCCATTTTCAAGAATGCTTGCTATCAGTGCTCCTCCCATTCCTGCAATCGAGATGCAGTCTGCCTCGCCCGGCTCGACCACTTCCAGGCCGTCGCCTTTTCTTACTTTTATTTTATCGGTCAACCCTTCATATTGAACCTGCTTTAACGCTGACTGATAAGGGCCTTCCGCGACTTCACCGGCAATAGCTGCAGGCACAGCCCCCTTTTTCACCAGATGGCACGGCAAATAGGCATGGTCTGACCCTATATCCGCCAGCGTGTAGCCTTCGGGTATATGATTTGCGACAGTCTCAAGACGGACTGACAATTTTTCTGTGTTCATATGTCACCTTCTAAAAAATTTCTGACTTTCATCTTGGCGCCCATTGTCCAGGCGCTTTACATTTAAGTATAAAAAAAGTCCCCTGCAGATGCAAAGGACCATCCATCACTATGAATATTTTATTTTAAAGTAGTCAGCCATTCTGCCATTTTTTCTTCATTTCCCTTAACGAGTCCTCCTGGCATTCCGCCTTTTGTCCCGTTAACAAGGATATCCTTGATTTCATCCTTGGAGTATTTGTCGCCGACACCTTTTAAGGCAGGGCCGGATACACCCTGGTATTGGTCACCATGGCAGGCTGCACATGTTGTTTTATATATGTCTTCCGGGTCCGCTTTTGCAGCTTGTTCCGTTTTGCCTCCGTCCTTTTTCTCTTCTGCTGCCTGTTCGGCATCCCCCAGGCCTTTAAAAGACAGCAGGAACATCAGCCCAATGCCGAATACCATGATGAGCACGAACGGAATGATTGGATTGCGATTCATATTATACCCCTCCTCTTATGTACGAACATTTTTACTAAAAAAATGATTTCAAACAATTATTATTTTACTTGAAAAATGATTGCAGGAAAAGCAAAAAAGCAAACTTTGCCACAGTTGTTCACAATTTAGACAAAAAACCCCATCCCCAAAGATGGAGTTTTTATTTCCGATTGCTCAACAACCAATCAGCCTTGCGATCACCATTCGCTGCACCTCTGACGTCCCCTCGCCAATCTCAAGCAATTTTGCATCCCTCATATACCGCTCGACGTGGTATTCTTTCATATAGCCGTAGCCACCGTGGATCTGTACCGCCTCGCTGGTGACTTCCATCGCTATCTCAGAGGCATACAGCTTGCACATAGAGGCTTCTTTCGAGAAGGGGCGGCCCTGGTCCTTAAGCCACGCTGCTTTATATACCATGTTGCGAGCGAGTTCAATTTTCATTGCCATGTCTGCAAGTTTGAATTGGATCGCCTGGAATTGGGACAGAGAACGGCCGAACTGTTTCCGTTGCTCCGCATAATTAAGCGCCCGCTCAAATGCCCCCTGGGCAATACCAACCCCCATCGCACCAATCCCGATTCTTCCGCCATCGAGGGTAATGAGAAATTGTTTGAAGCCTTCCCCTTTTTTCCCTAATAGGTTCTCCAGCGGGACCTCCACATTCTCGAGCACCAGCTCGGTTGTATTGGATGAATTCAAACCCATCTTTTCATAATTGTCGATGACCGTGAACCCGGGAGAATTTGTTGGCACAATGATCGCACTGATTTCCTTTTTGCCGCCGTCTTCCCCTGTCACAGCGGTAATGGCAAGATGTTTTGCATAGCTGGCATTTGTGATAAAGCATTTATTTCCGTTGATCGAAAAACGCCCGTCTCTCTCCACAGCGGTTGTCCTGGTACCGCCGGCATCGGAGCCTGCATTTGGCTCAGTAAGCCCAAATGCCCCGAGGGATTCACCGGTGCAAATCGGGATTAAATACTTTTGTTTTTGGTCTTCAGTGCCAAACAAATAGATCGGTGCGCCTCCAAGCGAAATATGGGCAGAGTATGTGATTCCCGCAGATGCACAGGCCCGGCTTAATTCTTCTGTGACGATGGCAAAGCTGATCGTATCGGCTCCGGCTCCGCCGTATTCTTCCGGAAAGGGAAGCCCGAGCATCCCCATGTCTCCAAGCTTTTTAAATATTTCCTGTGGAAATTGTTTTCTCTGGTCCCTCTCAAGTGCTCCAGGCGCTACTTCCTCTTCTGAAAATTCACGAATGGTTCGCTTGATCATTCCTTGCTCTGCGGTCAAATCAAAATTCATATCCATCCCCCTTGTACAAATGCGCTTACATTTTATATTATAAAGGGAAAGAAATAATTTTCTCAACATTTTAAAACTTTTCAATTTTGCAATATTATCTGAACATAACAACCGCCAGGACGAGCAGTCCGACCGGTCCTGATACTTTAAAAGAAAGCAATTTCAACTTCAGCCCGGTGAACGTCCATACGAGGCAATTCAGGGCCAGAACAGAATAAATTGTTAAAGGGTGTGACCATAGCCTGTCTGCGACCTCTGCGGATCCCATTAAAAGGAGCAGCGCTGAAACAATCATTGGCAGTTGAATTGAGCGATCCATTTTTGAATAATAATAAACCGCTCCAAAACAAATACCGGCCATTAAAATATAAAAGGTAATTTGCAAAATGAAAGACAATTCAGTAAAATAGATTAAAAATGCCGAAAGTGGCAGCAGCATTAACAGGGAACCGCTGAAAAAAACCATCTTGCCGGATTTTTTAGACGTCGGCTCCACGGCAGGCTCATCTCCCCCGGTATATAGCGCAAGCAAATAATCGCAATATTGGTCCGGCAGCAAACGGTTTTTTTTCCAATATGTAATTTCTTGAACAATGATGCTTTTACGCTGGCGATCCATATGGCCTTAGCACTTCCATTCGTGAACATAATAAAAGGAATAAATTACTTCTATTGTAGGAAGTAATTTATTCCTTGGCAATCCTATTCTAAAAAGTCTTTCAGGCGTTTACTGCGGCTCGGGTGCCTCAGCTTGCGCAGTGCCTTGGCTTCGATCTGGCGGATGCGCTCACGTGTGACACCGAATACTTTACCAACTTCCTCGAGAGTCCGGGTACGCCCGTCGTCAAGTCCGAAGCGGAGCCTGAGCACGTTCTCTTCCCTGTCAGTAAGGGTATCCAGAACGTCCTCGAGCTGCTCCTTCAACAGCTCATAGGCTGCATGTTCCGACGGAGATGTCGCGTCCTGGTCTTCAATGAAGTCTCCGAGGTGCGAATCATCTTCTTCACCGATCGGTGTTTCAAGGGAAACCGGCTCCTGCGCAATCTTCAAGATCTCGCGGACCTTTTCCGGGGTTAAATCCATGTCTTCGGCGATTTCCTCAGGTGTCGGTTCGCGGCCCAGGTCCTGCAGCAACTGCCTTTGTACCCTGATCAGCTTGTTGATCGTTTCAACCATATGCACCGGGATACGGATCGTCCGGGCCTGGTCGGCAATGGCCCTTGTTATAGCCTGGCGGATCCACCATGTGGCATATGTGCTGAATTTAAAGCCTTTGCGGTAATCGAACTTTTCAACCGCCTTGATCAAGCCCATATTCCCTTCCTGGATCAGGTCAAGGAACAGCATGCCACGGCCGACATAGCGTTTTGCAATGCTTACAACAAGGCGCAGGTTTGCTTCTGCAAGCCGCCTTTTTGCCTCTTCATCGCCCTGCTCTATCCGTTCGGCCAGGTTGATTTCTTCTTCCGCGGACAGAAGGTCCACCCGCCCTATCTCTTTCAGGTACATCCTCACTGGGTCATTGATCTTGACCCCTGGGGGCACACTTAAATCATTTAAGTCGAATTCCTCTTCGCCTTTGGCGAGCTCCTGGATATTTGGATTTTCTTCTTCTTCCTCACTGTCACCGACAAGTTCTATTCCCTGGTCACCAAGGAATTCATAAAACTCATCCATCTGGTCAGAATCAAACTCGAAGTTTGAGAGCCTTTCGGCAATATCATCATAAGCAAGGACGCCGGTTTTCTTACCCAGTTCCGTTAACTGGTCTTTCGCTTGTTCAAGGGTCACTTCTGATTCGACCTCTTTAGAACGGGCTGACTTTTCAGCCATATGTCCCCCTCCTTCCAAAAAATCACAAACACTGATCAGTAAGATCTATAATAATTTTCGCAGCTGGATGATTTCTGCAGCGATGGCTGCAGCGCGAAGAAAATCACTTTCACGTTCTGCCTGCTTTTGTTCTGATTCTTTTTCCTTTATTTTTAACAATTTTTGATAATTCAACACCTGCTTAATATAGTCGGCTAATTCCTGGTCACTGACCTCCTCATTAATGGACATCATTTCAATTTCGGCAACAACCCTTTTTAGCTTATTATCCTCAAGATAATTTAAGAACGCACTTGAATCCGGTTGATGCCCTTTTTCATAAAATCCAAATAAATAAGTAATAATAGCCTGGTGTTCATCAATGTTGAAGGTATTTCCCTGGAGCATATCCTGCACTTTATAAGCGAAGTCGGTGTCCCTCATCATGTGGGAGATCAAGCGTCTCTCGGCAGTATGGAAAGCAGGCCTGAGCCGATCCGTTTTCCGCGCAACGGTGATTTGCGGCTTCAATTGTACAGCTTTGTCCGGGGTTGTTCGTTTTTCAGCCCTGGACATCTGCATTTGCTGCTGTTGAAGCGCATCGAGCGAAATGGAAAATTCAGAAGCGAGCTGTCGCATATAATGGTCTTTCTCGACTGCTTTTTCCAGGCGGCTGATTTCCTTTAATACTTCTTCGATATACTGAAGGCGATCTCCTTCATTATGGAGGTTTTTCCCCCTTCGGTAGTAAAGAAACTTAAAACCCATCAGTGTTAAGCTTGCCCCTATTACATCGTTGGCAAATTTTGCTTCGCCAAACTCCCTTATGTAGTCATCGGGGTCGTATCCGTCCGGCATCAGCGCCACTTTTACCGAACAGCCGGCCTGCGAAAGCAGATTTGCCGCGCGGAAAGCAGCTTCAATTCCGGCATTGTCGGAATCATAACAGATTGTTACAGAATGAACATTTCGCCGGATGACCGATACATGTTCATCTGTGAGCGATGTTCCCATTGTGGCAATACCGTTTTCCACACCTGCCCGGCCTGCAGCTATCACATCAGCGAATCCTTCGAAAAGAACAGCCTGCTGATGCTTTCTGATACTTGGCCGAGCCAGGTTGAAATTATACAATATTTTGCTTTTATTAAAGATGGCCGTCTCGGGGCTATTTAAATATTTGGGCTCATCGTCCCCCATTGCTCTCCCGGAAAAGGCTATCGTATTACCATGATGGTCAAAAATCGGGAACATGATTCTTTCCCGGAACCTGTCAAAGAAAGTCCCATCCTTGTCCCGTTTAATAATCAGGCCTGCCTTCTCGATCACATCCTGGGGGAATCCCCGTTTAACAAGAAATTTTGTGACGAAGTCCCACGACGGAAGGGCATAACCAATTTGGAACTTGTCAATTGATTCTTTGGTGAATCCGCGCTTAAGCAAGTATTCAAGAGCATGCTGGCCGTCTTTTGTGTTTACAAGCAAATGATGATAGAATTTACGTAGTAGCTCATGGGCCTCAATCATTTGCTGAACATCCTGCGGCATCTTCGGTTGTTTCGAACCTGATGGCATCTCCAGTTGGAGGTCAACCTGGCCCTTTTCAGCCAGTTTTGCGGCCGCTTCGAGAAAAGACAATCCTTCAATTTCCATTAAGAATGAAAAAACATTCCCACCAGCATGGCAGCCGAAGCAATGATAAATCTGCTTGTCAGGGGCGACTGAGAAGGAAGGGCTGTTTTCTCCGTGAAACGGGCATAGGCCGAAATAGTTCCTCCCCTGCTTCGAGAGCTGGACATAATCACCTATGACATCAACAATGTCAACGGATTGGCGGATTTCATTCAGTTTTTCCTCGGCAATTCGTTCTGACATAAGCATAACTCCGTTTAAATCATTATTCGAGAGGATAGGTTCAAAATCCTGCAAATTTCGACAAAAGATTTGCCAATTCTGCTGCAAACCGTTCCCTGTCTTTTTGGCTGAAAGATTTTGGCCCTTTCCCATAGATTCCCTGGCGCCTTGCCCTGGCGGAAAGATATCTCATGTCAAGTGCAGTTTGAATCTCGTTTTCATCAAATAAAATTCCCCTTGGCGACAGCACATAAACTCCTTTCGCCAACAGCGTCGAAGCCAATCCAATATCCTGTGTCACACAAATATCCCCGCATGTTGCATGGTTCATAATATAGAGGTCGACCGCTTCTTTTGATGAATCTACGAAGACCCAATTTTGGCCGGCCAGATCATTTTGAACATGTGCATAAGAGGCGACAAATAGTGTTGTGATCGAGATAGGCGAAGTTATTTCGACAATTTCTTTTTTAACAGGACACGAATCAGCATCCACAAAAAATGACGGCTGGTTTAATTTATTAGTAGTTATTCTACATCACTCCGGATATTCCTTCTTTACGAGGGAATTTTTCAAAAACGGAATTATGTCGAATTTTATTTAGAGCTTTACCTTGACATCTGACAATAAATAGTTTATTCGTAATAACTAAACTCTAAACCTAAACTCGTACATTTTTATCACAATTTTTTATTATAGTATATGATAGTCTTTTTTGCCAAGATTTTGTCTCGGAGTTTTGTCGCCGATGAAATATCAATAAAATAATACGCGAAGCAACACTATACCGCACTGCTCAACTGATAATAAGAAAAAGCACATATGGGATATATGTGCCATGTGCTAGAGATTGGCCGATCTCTTCGTCTTCAGGTTCATGATTACATTTGCTGTTTCCTCAACTGCTTTATTTGTTACATCAATCACAGGGCAACCAATCCTTCCCACTATCCCGTCAAAATAATAGATTTCCTCTTTAATCCTCTCAATATTCGCATAGATCGCTTTGTCGTTCAAACCCAGGGATATTAACCTCTCCCGCCGGATCTGATTTAATTTATCCGGGCTGATACGCAGGCCGAAGCATTTTTCCTTTGGTACGAGGAAAAGCTCTTCAGGGGGATCAACCTCGGGCACAATTGGCACGTTTGCTACTTTAAAGCGTTTATGTGCAAGATACTGGGAAAGAGGTGTTTTGGACGTTCTCGAAACGCCAATAAGTACAATATCCGCCTTAAGAATCCCCCGAGGGTCACGCCCGTCATCATATTTCACCGCAAATTCAATCGCTTCAACTTTCTTGAAATACTCTTCATCAAGCTTCCTGACAAGCCCAGGCTCATACTTCGGTGTCTCTCCGCAAATGTTTTGAATCTGGTTCATAAGCGGCCCGATAAGGTCAACGGCAAAAACTCCTTCTTTAGCAGCTGCTTCCCGCATATACTCACTTATTTCGGGCCTGACAAGTGTATAGGCCACCATGCCGCCGTCAAGCTTAGCCAGGGATACCACTTCATCAATATGCGTTTGCTCCTCCACGTAAGGAAACCGCTTCAATGTAACATCAGCATCATTAAACTGGCTGATTGCCGCTTTTGTAACCAATTCCGCCGTTTCCCCTACAGAATCAGAAACAACATATATTACTGGCAACTTTCCCATTCCCAAACACCAACCCTCTGTCGTTTATCGCTATTGTCCATTTGCCAGAGCGACAAATGCCTTGGTTATATTGCTTTTTGTAACTCTCCCCACCACTTCAAAGCCGTCATCTGTCTCCCTGACCACCGGCAGGGCATCTATTTGCTTCTCAATCAGCTTTTTTGCCACGTCAATCAAGAGATCTTCTTTATTGCACATAGTGATATTAGGCATCCTTGTCATGATTATATGGACAGGGAGAGCTGTCAGCTCCTGTTTGCCTATACTTGCCCTCAGCAGATCTTTTCGTGATAAAACGCCGACAAGCAATGAAGCTTTGTCAACCACAAATAAAGTGCCCACGTCTTCCAAAAACATTGTGCAAATCGCATCATAGACCGAAACATTCTCATGCACTACCACAGGAATCGATTGATAGTCCCTGACAAGGATCTTCTGTAAATTTTCTGTGAGTAGCTGCGTTCCCGTTTTTCCTGTGTAAAAATAGCCAACCCTTGGCCGGGCATCCAAATAGCCAGCCATTGTTAAAATGGCCAGGTCCGGCCTTAATGTCGCCCTCGTCAGGTTTAAACGTTCGGCGATATGCTCACCAGTGATTGGCCCGTTTTCTTTAACAATTTGCAAAATATGTTCCTGGCGTTTATTAAGTTCGATTGTCCTCACCACCCAAAAAGAAAAGCATAAGAGCTTGTATGCAACCATTTGTCCCGTACAATCAAGGTTATCCTTGTATAAAAGTATTATATACTTTTTGAGCAGTTTGAAAAGAAAAAATAACTAAAGGCGTGTCAATGGCATGCAAAAACGCGGAACTTGGCCCGCGTTTTCTTACAAAATCAGTATTGGAGCTTATCCTGAATAAAGCTGACAAGATCCGCAACCGCTATCCTTGTTTGGACCATAGTATCACGATCCCTTACTGTAACCATGTTATCTTCCTTGGAGTCGAAGTCAAATGTAATACAAAATGGTGTCCCAATCTCGTCATGGCGGCGATAGCGCTTGCCGATTGAACCGGCTTCATCAAAATCGACCAGGAAGTGTTTAGATAACAGCCCGAAAACATCCTTTGCTTCTTCCGATAATTTCTTTGACAGTGGGAGGACTGCGGCTTTAAAAGGTGCAAGCGCGGGATGGAAATGCATCACTGCCCGTGTTGTTCCGTCCTCCAGCTGTTCCTCGTCAAACGCATCAATTAAATACGCCAGCGTCACGCGGTCAGCCCCCAGGGACGGCTCAATGCAGTAAGGAACGAATTTTTCGTTCGTTTCCTGGTCAAGGTAATGGAAATCTTCACCTGAAAATTCCATATGCTGCTTTAAATCATAGTCTGTCCGGGAAGCAATTCCCCATAGCTCACCCCAGCCAAACGGGAATTTATATTCAAAATCTGTTGTCGCGTTG
Organism: Bacillus sp. T33-2; assembly: GCF_002860205.1. Taxonomy (GTDB): domain Bacteria; phylum Bacillota; class Bacilli; order Bacillales; family Cytobacillaceae; genus T33-2. The sequence continues at coordinate 172,665 of NZ_PGVB01000029.1, read as the reverse complement.
CTATAGTGGGAAAGCTCATCGTCCGAGTGGTCGCGCATCCGGATGTTATCTTTCTTCATTCCCAGGGACAAGAGCCACTGTTCTGCGAATTGCTTCCAGTAATCAAACCATTTTAACTCTTCACCTGGCTTGCAGAAGAATTCCAGCTCCATTTGTTCAAATTCCCGTGTCCTGAATGTGAAGTTGCCGGGAGTAATTTCATTTCGGAAGCTTTTTCCGATTTGAGCTATGCCAAACGGCAGTTTTTTCCTCATAGTTCGCTGCACATTTTTAAAATTGACGAAGATGCCTTGCGCAGTCTCCGGACGGAGAAAGATTTCGTTTGTGCTTGATTCAGTGACACCCTGAAACGTTTTAAACATCAAATTGAACTGGCGGATTCCTGTGAATTCTTTGCTGCCACAATCAGGGCATGTGATGTCATGCTCTCTGATCAATTCCTCCATTTTTTCAAACGGCAGTCCATCAACGACCATTTCAATCCCTTTTTCGTCAAGGGCGTTCTCAATGAGCTTGTCGGCACGATGTCGTGCTTTGCAATTCTTGCAGTCGATCATTGGGTCATTGAAATTTCCTAAATGTCCTGACGCCTCCCAAGTACGGGGATTCATCAGGATGGCAGCATCCAATCCCACATTGTAAGGAGACTGCTGGACAAACTTTTTCCACCATGCCTGTTTTATGTTGTTTTTCAGTTCAACGCCAAGCGGACCGTAATCCCATGTATTCGCAAGGCCTCCGTATATTTCGGAACCAGGAAACACAAAACCCCTGTGCTTGGCATGCGACACGATCTGATCCATCGTTACACTCATCTTCTAATCGCTCCTTTTTAAGTAAAAAAATAAAAACTCCCGCCCCTATGCATGAAGCATAGGGACGAGAGTTACCCGCGGTTCCACCCTATTTGCTGCGACGCAGCCTCTTTAAAGCCATGTTGCTCGGGAACGCCTTCCTTTATTCTCCGTCACCCGGCTCGCACCGTCCCGGGTTCGCTTTTACAGAGGGGATAAAGTACTCTTTTCCTTCAGCGCAAACATATGTAATTTACTTTGAATCATATCGAAAAGAAAGTCGATTGTCAACAAGATCACAGCCTGTCTTTTAGCTGATCCATCTGGTTGAGGAACCGTTTCGTCTTCAGGTGCAGCCCTGAGTATTCCTCATAATAGGCGTTGATCACTTTCTTAAGCTCAGCTTTCGTTTCAGGCTTGACGGAAATGGAACCGAGCCTTGAAAGATCCAGAAGGTAAAACAGACGCAGCAGCTTTGCCGTTGCAGGGGAGATTTTAAAATGATACGGGTCTTTCGAAACACAGCGATGGCACAGCAGCCCCCCCTCCCTAACCGAAAAGGAAAAAGTGCCGTCGGTGCGGCCGCAATTAGCACACTGGTCCAGTACAGGGTACAGCCCCAGCACATTCAGCATTTTCATTTCATATATATTCGTCAATATTTCGGGGTCATATTCCTCATTTAAATATTGAAGAGTTTGTAAAAGCATCCCGAACATATATGGGTAGGGTTTTTTGTCATCAGTACTTTTATCAGTTAAATCTACAACATAACTGGCATAAGCCGTTAAAAATATGTCACCCCGGATGAACCTCATCGATGAGATCATTTCCCCTTGCTGCAAGCTTCCAAGGCCACTTCCAGTCTGGACAAGAAAATGGCCGTATGTAAAAAGCTGGGTGATGGCGGAAAGCCTGCTGTTCGGCTTTTTCGCTCCCCTGGCCATCACGCCAACTTTTCCCCATTCCCGTGTATATAAGGTCACGATTTTGTTTGTTTCGCCATAATCTGTTGTTCTTATCACGATGCCTTCACATTTCTGAAGCATCAGCGGTCACCATCCGTTGCAACAGGACAAACCTATGAGATGGGAAAATCAATTTCTGCTAGCTCTTCCTCCTGATTACCGGGCATTTCTTGTGTGTCCTTCTCCAATTCCTTGAAGAGAAGATATGTGTCAATGTTACCTGTTTGTGAAAACACCTTCCAGGTAAAATCCAACATCGAAAACCCCACCTTTCAAATATTCAACTAGCAATTTTATATCCCGAATCTATATCAATATCATAGCCTGTCAGTCCATTTTTCATGTTACATAAAAATTGTCAATCGATAATGCGCATAATTGGCAAAAGAGCTTAATAGTCTAGTTAGGGCTGTTTTTTTAGTGTATTGGGGCAGCCGGCCATCCCTGTCTCCTGTCTGCCCTTTAATATTCATCATCACGGAATCCGAAATCGCGGAGCTGTGAGGCCCTGTTTCTCCAATCCTTCTGCACTTTCACCCACAGTTCCAAAAAAACTTTTGTGCCAAGGAGATTTTCTATGTCGATCCGGGCACGCTGCCCAATTTCTTTGAGCATTTTCCCTTGCTTGCCGATGATGATGCCTTTTTGCGAATCTCTTTCAACTATGATGGTCGCCATGACATGCACGACCTCTTTGCCAGGCTTTTGTTCCATTTTTTCCATCACGACTGCCATCGAATGCGGAATCTCTTCACGGGTCAAATGCAATGCCTTTTCCCTGATCAATTCTGTAATAATAAACCTTTCCGGGTGGTCGGTGACCTGGTCCGCCGGGTAATATTGGGGACCTTCCGGCAGGTAGCCTTTTATTTGCTCGAGCAGCTTTTCGATATTGTTTCCGGTCAGTGCTGAAATCGGTACAATTTCCTTAAATGGATATTTTTCTTTGTAAGAATCAATCAAGGCTAAAAGCTGATCGGGATGGATTAAATCAATTTTATTTATTACGAGAAAAATTGGCGTCTTTACGGTCTGGAATTTTTCGATAATAAATTCTTCACCGCGGCCAAATCCCTCTTCAGCGTTTACCATAAACAGGATCAGGTCTACCTCTTTTAACGTATTCTGGGCTACCTTCATCATGAAATCACCAAGCTTGTGCTTTGGCTTGTGGATGCCCGGCGTATCAATAAAGATAAGCTGTGAATCATCCAGTGTTAACACACCCTGAACCTTGTTGCGCGTTGTCTGCGGCTTATCACTCATAATGGCAATCTTTTGGCCGATAACACGGTTCAGGAAAGTGGATTTGCCTACATTCGGCCTTCCGATAATTGAAATGAAGCCTGATTTAAATGTTGTGTCATTGGCATTATACATGTAATTCCTCCGGGGAAAATGCTTCTGGCAGTAATTGTTTAACCGTTATTTCTTTATTATCCCCTTTCGGATTGGCCAAAACCATCTTCATTTCATTTGGGCTGCCTAAATTGTTTAAGTCCACTATTTTTCTTCCTTCCTTACATTTTATTTTACCTTATTTTTACTGGAATTTCATCGGTTGTAGCAAAAACGTAATAAAAAATTTTTAATTTTCAAAAAACATAATTACAGTGGTAATATATGTACTATCCTGTCATTTTACTTAATATGGACAACGTTTTCAATAAGAGGGAGTCTTCCCAGGAGTCCATACAAACAAAAAGTTGCCGGGACAGGCAACCTTAAAGGAAAAATTAATTTATGATGTCCGCAAGCTTTGGCACAAAGATGATCAATCCCACCAGGACGCAAATAAACGCGAAGATCAGAACAGCACCAGCGGCTATGTCTTTCGCCTGCTTCGCAAGTGGGTGATACTCTTGAGAGGCTAAATCGACTGCCTTTTCAATTGCTGTATTGACTATTTCCAACGCAAGCATTCCACCAATCGCGAAAATCACGAAAAGCCATTCCACCCGCGTAAGCCCAAGAATGAACCCTGCCAGCAGGACTCCCGTCGACAGCCCCAGGTGGATCTGCATATTACGTTCATTTCTCACTGTGAAAGTGATTCCTTTAAATGCAAAACCAAACGAGGCTGCCAGTTTATGTTTCCTGCGGCTTAATTTACCGTTTGAGTCCGTATTCATCCAAAATTTCCTTCTGCCTGGAGAACATCTTCTTTTCGTCCTGCTCAGTTTCGTGATCATACCCGAGCAGATGGAGGAAACCATGCACAGCTAAAAAGCCCAGTTCCCTCATAAACGGGTGATTGTATTCTTCAGCCTGTTCCTGCGCTTTGGACACGGAAATAATGATATCACCAAGCACCCTTGGCATGTCCCCTCCAACCACCATCGTCTCTCCCTCTCCAAGCTCCTCCATGGCGAATGATATGACATCGGTTGCCCTGTCCTTGTCCCGATAATCCCGGTTGATTTCCTGGATACGTTCATTTGAGACAAATGTAACTGAAAGCTCACTCCCGGGTTCAATATTTTCTTTTTGGGCGGCAAAATTCAACAATCGTTGGATTTCCGCCATTTCTTCCTCTGACAATCTGTTTACTTCGTCAAGAAAATCAATTTCCAAAGTCATGCCTGCTTCACCTTCTGTTTAGTCATTTCCGGATATTCAATCCTTGAATGAAAAATCCCTTTCAATGTTTCATGCATCGTGAATGCAACCGTCTCCAGTTCTTTCAGGGTTATGTCACACTCCGACAACTGCCCATCCTGAAGCCTGTCGGAAATGATGTTCCTGACCAGCGCCTCAATCTGGTCAGGAGTGGGATGGGACATCGAACGTACCGCTGCCTCTACACTGTCAGCAATCCCGATGATGGCTGACTCTTTCGTCCTGGCCTTAGGGCCGGGATACCGGTAATCCGCCTCTTTAACATCCGCCCCGCCTTGTTTCGCTTTATGGAAAAAATACTTCAGCAATGTCGTGCCATGATGCTGTTCCGCAATTTCGACAATTTCCTTTGGCATCCGGTGTTTCCTCAGCATTTCTGCACCATCTGCAACGTGGGCAATGATAATATTTTTACTTGTTTGCGGTGGGAGCCTGTCATGGGGATTTTCAATGTTCATCTGGTTTTCTATAAAAAATTGCGGGCGTTTCGTTTTGCCAATATCATGGTAATAACAGCCTACTCTTGCCAGAAGCCCATTCGCGCCGATCGCTTCACAGGCCGACTCTGCGAGATTGGCCACCATCACGCTGTGGTGGTAAGTACCGGGTGCTTCTGTCAGGATTTTCCTTAGCAGCGGATGATTTGGATTGGATAACTCAATCAGCCTCATCGTAGATAGTATGCCAAATCCAGCTTCAAAAAATGGCAGCAGACCGATGGCTAAAACCGCCGAACTGATTCCCGACAGCAGTGCCACCATAAAATAATATCCATATTCAATGCCGGAGTAGTGGCTGTTCCTCAAAAAAGAAAATGAAACAATCAATATCAAGTTTACAAGCCCAACCAAAAGTCCGGACTGCAATATTTTTGATCGGTGATTCTGCTTTCTCAAAAACAGTATCCCGGCCTGTCCGCTGATAAGAATATAAAATCCTACCGTGACGTTTAATGCGCCTGTGACTCCTTCATTAAAAATGATGCTGCCGCACAGGGCGAGCATAACCGTCTGGAAAACAGCAATCCTTTCATCAACCAGTATCTTTATGAGCATCGCACCCATGGCAGCCGGAAAGATATACCCGGTCTCGAAGTACCCGAATTCCTTAAAAATGCTGAGCAGTTTCATGATCATCACAGCAATGACGAATATAAGGCTGAAAATCAGTAAATGTGCCTGTTTTTTCTCAACAACGCCATCCATGTCACTAAAAATAAAATACATGGCAGATACTAAAATGATGAGAAGCAATGCCAACCCGGCGAAGGGCATGAATGAATTTTCGCTTTCAAGCAGACCTACCAGCTTAAGCTGCTTGTATATTTCATTGTTTATGAGTTGGCCTTCCTCGACGAGAATCTGCCCTTCAAGGATTTTCACTGGCTCTACTTTGTCTATTGCCTGCTGTCTCAACTCCTGTGTGGCTTCAGGATCGTAAAACTCATTCTGGACTATAGCATAACGGCCAAGTTCAATTACAGCGTTTTTCATACTTGAGCTCAGGCTGGAATACTTTAATTCCTCCTCGACCCGTTTTTTTGCATTTTCAACGTCATCCCCCGGTATGCGCTGGCTCATCACATTATTTATGGCGGTGACTGCCAAATCCTTGCTGATTGCAAGCTCATCCTTGGGAGCCTGAAGCAACGCCGTGAGCACCACGTCTGATATGTCTTTTGTCACATCAGCCGTCAGCTTCGCCTTTAATCTTGTCAATTTGTCGGAGATGGGCAGATCGGTTACTGGCGGTGCACCACCCGAGCTCTGTCCGTTTTCCGCGCCTTCCCGATTTTTGCTGTCTGCTTCTTCTTTTGCTTCATCGTTTACTTCAGAAGCGGACTCGAAAATGGAGGTAATCAGGTCTACCCGGTTCTCGGTGTATTCCTTTTTAAGGATATAAACATCCTCCACTTGTTCCAAAGCCTCTTTGCGCTTCTTTTCAGTGTTTGATTTATCCTCCACCGTAATAGGAGAACGGACGGTCTGGCCGGCTACACTAAAAAGGCTTAAATCAAGCTTTTCAGGTTTTACATTGCTGTACATCGCTGCATACAGGAAAATTCCGATCAAAGAATATAACAGAATTTTAAAGAATGTAATATTCAGCAAGTTTCTTATTGCATTTAAATGCTGCTGGAGCTTTTCCACCTTTATTGCCCTCCTGCCATGGCTTTAGCTGCCAGATAAGCGTGTGTAAACTTTTGTTATGTAACATCATAACAGTTTTTGTCCGAACTTTCATCTACTATTGAAAGCAGTGAGTAAAGCCCGCTCCTGAAATAGGACGGGCTGTTGATTATTGTTTATTTACGTACGCTGAAATGATCTTTGCAACGAGAGGATGCCGGACGACATCCGACTGTTCAAGATGAACGAAAGAGATTCCCTGAACTGCCCCAAGTATCTCTTCAGCAACAATCAATCCTGACCTTACACCTTTTGGCAGGTCCACCTGGGTATTATCCCCGGTTATGACCATCTTTGAACCAAAACCCAGCCTTGTCAGAAACATTTTCATTTGCGCCTGGGTTGTATTTTGGGCTTCATCCAAAATGACAAACGCGTCATCAAGTGTGCGTCCCCTCATATAAGCCAGCGGGGCAATTTCAATTGTGCCCCGTTCAATCAGCCGCTGAGTATGTTCGGCGCCCAGTACATCATGGAGCGAATCGTACAGCGGGCGCAAGTACGGATCCACTTTCTCCTTCAGGTCACCCGGCAGAAAGCCGAGGCTCTCCCCCGCTTCTACCGCAGGGCGTGTCAAAATGATTTTATTCATATGCCCGTTTTTGAGCGCGTTCACTGCCATTACTACTGCAAGAAACGTTTTCCCTGTGCCTGCGGGTCCGACACCGAACACCAGGTCATTCTTTTTGATTGCCTCTATATAATATCGCTGTCCGAGCGTTTTTACCCTGATCGGCTTGCCTTTGGCATTTTTCGTTATTTCTTCATCATACAGGTCATGAAAATACTCCAATGTGCCTTTTTCAGCCATTTGGACTGCATAAAATACATCCCTCCCGCTGATGTTAATTCCTTTGCGAATCACAGAAAGAAGATTAACAAGGACACTGTTCGCCAATTTGGCGTTCTCCGTATTTCCGGCTACACTGATTGATTCACCCCTGGTAACAATGGATACACCGAGCTGCTGTTCAATGATTTTCAGGTTGGCATCAGCATTCCCGAATAACGAAACAGCTTCATCTGGATCTTCAAGTTTTATTTCAATTGTCAACAAATCTTCTGCCATTCTCAATCTCCTTGGATAATTGGTTGTTCTTTTGCAATATCCTGAATAATATCAAACGAAATGATTACCTTTACTTTATCATTCTCAATCGACTGATGTAAAATTTTTTCTTCTTTTATCTTAGCATCCTCAGAAAGGCGGCTTTTTATATCTTTTCTCGCTATTTCTTTTGCACTGGAGATCGCTTCCAAACGGGTATAGACCCGTGTAACCTGTTCGCTTTCCCGGATCGTCTCCTTCCTGAATGCAAGTGGGAGCTCCCATTTAAAAAGTTTGATTGTATGATCATGTGACGCTGTCTCATATTGTTTGAATTCGGGTTTGCCAAATCCCCAAACAGGGATGGCAAGTTTGCCAAGCTTTATAAAAAACTTTCTTTTTTCCTTTCCATTAAAAACCTGGAATTTGCTTTTCAGAGGGATTTCCACTTGTGTTTCATACCAGGTAATACCATGCACCTCACCTTTGGCTGCCACAGCCTGCTTTTCTTCTTCTTTGCCAATCAAGCCTGACACAAGCAAGTCTCCCTCTTTGACATAATCATTGATGCTTACGACAGGTTCACCTTTTTCAACAAACATGCTATGGATGACAGCTTCCCTGTCAGCCACCAGATTTTGAGGGCTTAGCATTTCAGGTTTTTCCGGCTCATCCTTTTCTACAACCTGAAAATGATAGGTTGTCCCTTTTAGATCAACACCAACCCACGTGAGAGCCTCAATATTATCGGTCAATTCCCTTTGGATCGACTCGGGGCTGCCAATGAAAAACTGCAACGTGCCCGTTTTGATCCCCATCTTGTCCAATTCTTTACGGATCAGGTGCTCTGTAGCAGGGCTTGCCCCTTTTATTTGTATTCCCCATACCATGTTTGATAAAAAGATGACCACAAACAAAAAGACAATGGCCCCCAGCACGAATCCGCTGTTTGTCCACAAACGGTATAAAAAGAAAGGCCCGCCGGACCGTTCAAGAAATCTTATTTTACACCCGTATGACCTGGCCGGGCCCCTTAATTTTTTTGCGTCCTTCAGCCTCATGCTGAATACAACTGCCTCTGTTCCATGTCTTTTCACATTCCATACATGGATGTCCATTCTGATCAGCTGGTTAAGAAATCTTTCTATGCCCTTTCCGGATACTTTCACTTTTAAAATACCAGAATAATATTCAATCCATCGGTTTTTCATGCCCTTCCCCCTGCATTAATCATTGATATATATGACCTGGTCGATTTTCCCCTCAAGCAATATTTCTTCAGGCAAAATGGTTTTTATGACAAAGGCTTTCCCTTTTACGAGCAGCTGGCCCTGCTTTAACAACAGCCTCAGCTCCACGTCGGAAAAAGCTAATAAACCCCGGTGGTTCTCAATATAAATGTGGATATGGCCAATCATGGTGATTCGGGGGAGATCCATGAGAACGTCTTGAGGAAGGTCCATTTTTTGGGTCATCCATTTCCGGATCCGCTGGCTCAATTTTTTTGCCATCAAAAAAGAACCCCCTTTCACCTCATATGTATGAGTTAAAAGGGGGTTCTAGCACATCTTTTTGTTTTTGCAGAAGGGTTATCTGCAAGTCCGGCCGCCCATTGTATGATGAGGTTTTTTTGACCGGGGCGGGCCCAGCACCTCTGCCCAGATAAGTCCTTCGACCAGTTTTTCACTATCAGGCTTTAAGTGTATGGCCAAACCAGAGTCTGTCGGCGCACTGCGCTGCAAATCTATTTTTTTTGGAGAGTTATCAGATGCCGGGCTGATATCCTGCTGCAGTTCCTGATATTCCGCTTTTTTTGAACGGTATATTTCCTCAATATTTCGCTCTGCGGTTCTATCAGTTTCACTGGAGCTCTCCTGTGTTCCCGGGTCCCCGGCCATCCTGCCGGCAACAGGATGGAGTGGGCGGTGTCGATTTTTGCCCTGTCCATTCCCTTTCAGGTTTTTGAAGAACATTGAGATGAGTCCGATTAATATAGCGAGGATGATTGGATTATCAAATAGAACTTCCATCAAGCTGCCCTCCTTCTTTACCGGGCGGGATTCTCCTGTCAGTCATTATTATCATGGTTATTTTTGCCGTTGGACAATCTTCCGATTGAATCCCTCATGTCTGTGTCAGCATTGAGATTTTGGATGTTCATATAGTCCATCACGCCAATATTTCCCTCCCGCAGTGCTTCAGCCATCGCCAGAGGAACGGTCGCTTCGGATTCAACTACTTTCGCTCTCATTTCCTGCACGCGTGCTTTCATTTCCTGTTCCTGTGCCACGGCCATGGCCCTGCGCTCTTCCGCCTTTGCCTGGGCAATTTTCTTGTCTGCCTCAGCCTGCTCAGCCTGAAGGTGGGCACCAATATTTTTGCCGATATCAACATCCGCAATGTCTATCGACAGAATTTCAAAAGCCGTGCCCGAATCCAGCCCTTTTGAAAGTACTGTTTGAGAGATCATATCAGGGTTCTCCAACACTTTCTTATGGTTTTCAGAAGATCCGATAGTGGACACTATCCCTTCACCAACACGAGCTACCACTGTTTCCTCGCCAGCTCCTCCAACGAGCCGGTCGATGTTTGCCCTGACGGTGATCCTCGCTTTTGCTTTTACTTCGATCCCATTCATCGCCACGCCGGCGATAAAAGGGGTTTCGATTACTTTCGGATTTACGCTCATTTGGACAGCTTCCAATACATCTCGGCCAGCAAGGTCAATTGCTGCGCTCCGTTCAAAGCTCAGTTCTATGTTGGCGCGGTGTGCGGCAATCAATGCATTTACAACCCTGTCAACATTTCCCCCTGCTAAATAGTGGCTTTCAAGCTGGTTTGTCGATACATTCAAACCGGCTTTATGGGCTTTGATCAATGGATTGATGACCCTGCTTGGAATTACCCGCCTCAGCCTCATTCCGACCAGCGTAAAAATGCTTACCCTTACTCCTGCTGCCAATGCGGAAACCCAGAGCATCACGGGCACAAATGTCAGTAAAACGCCAAGCAGGATTACACCAAGAACAATTGCGATTAGTAGAAACGCCATTCCTGCATCTATCATTGTGTTTTAACCTCCTTTTAGTACATGTTAAAGTTCTCTCACTACAATTCTTGAACCTTCTGTTTTTATTATCTTTACCTTTCTTCCTTTAGGGATGTATGCACCTTCACTGACCACGTCAATCCGCTCGTCCTCAATCAAAACGGTTCCCGCTGGCCGGAGCGGGGTGATTGCCACGCCTTCAAGGCCGATGAGCTCGAGCCTGTTCTTATTGGATACAAAACCTTTCTCAGTGCTGGTAGAATCAGTCAAAATGATTTTGTTAAACAGTTTCAACCTTTTGCCAAACACCCTCATCATGATTATTGCGGCAAGGATGGAAATACTGATGGCAATCAAAAGCGAGATGGCCATGTGGACCACATTATCCGCAGCAAGAAAGAAACTTCCCAGAATGGCTGCGAACCCCAGGGCTCCGATAATGCCCCCCGGCACAAAGAATTCAAGCAGAACCAGCCCTATGCCGATGATAAACAATATGATAGTCTCATATCCGGCCAATCCGGCCACCATATGCCCAAAAAAGAACATCAGCAATGCTGAAAGGCCAACAAATCCAGCCAGTCCAAACCCCGGCGAAAATAATTCAAGCACGAACCCAAGGATGCCAATAGTCAGCAGCACCGTGACGACAAACGGGTGGGTAAGAAACCGGGCAGCTTTTTCTGCAAAGGTTTCATCTATATTTCTGACTTCCGCATTCTCCAGTCCCGTTTCAGCAAGCAATTCCTCAAGATTATTCACTTCGTCTTCAGCGTAATCTACCTCAAGTGCCTGCTCAGAGGTCAATGTCAGCAGTTTTCCTTTGCCAGCCCCATACTGCGGCAGGTCTATATCTTCATCTGCCATGGCCAGCGCGTATATCGGATCTCTGTTTCCCTGCACGGCTGCACTTTTCATCGCTGCAAGCCAGTATGATTCCGCCTTTTTGCCCGCGGCGTTTCCCTGCTGGTCGATGATTGCCGCAGATCCCATCGTTGCACCTGGCACCATGTAGATTTTATCCATACATAAAGAAATATAGGCCCCGGCAGAAAGTGCCTGTTTATTAATAAAGGCAATCGTTTTCAAATCGGCGCTCGTGAGCAGCTTTCCAATCTCTGCAGCTGCATCGACTGCCCCGCCAGGTGTGTCCACTTCAAATATAATTGCTTTCGCCTGTGCCTCTTCTGCAGTGTCGACAGCCCTTTTTAAAAACGCATACAGTCCCTTTTCCACTGTATTTTCAATCGGCGCAACGTACACAATTTCGTCTTTAGCCAACGCTGTTAACGGAATGGCCAGGCCAGCCAAAATTAACACCAAAAGAAAACTGGAACAAATTCGCCTCAGGTTTTTCCTCAAAATATATGCCCTCCTTTCTAGTACACAAATTGGACTTTCCAATATTTACGTTTACCTATTAAAAAAGTTTCATGTTTTGAATAATTATTTATGTATGTAAACAATGTTTCAGATGCGGATTGCATATTAAAGGAGGAGTTGAACTTCATTGAAGCGACAGTCGGAGAGCGGGAGGAGGGGATTAAAGCAAAAAAGGCAGCAAGTCTTGGACTCGCGGCCTTTGAGCACTTATTATGAAAGGTGTTGTTGCACAAGTTTGTTAACCAATGATCCGTCTGCTTTGCCTTTAACCTTTGGCATCATCGCTGCCATTACTTTACCCATGTCAGCTTTTGATGCTGCCCCGGTTTCAGCAATGGTTTGTTTGACGATGTCCGCCAGCTCTTCTTCTGAGAGCTGCTCCGGCATATAATGCTCGACGTGTTTTAATTCGGTGCGAAGCTTTTCAACAAGATCTTCGCGGCCTGCTTTTTCAAATTCCTGGAGGGAATCCTTGCGTTGTTTTAATTCACGAGAAAGTACTGTTAACTCTTCCTCTTCGGACAGCTCCTGCTTGCCAAGCTTAATTGCTTCGTTTTGCAGTGACGCTTTGATCATCCGAATAGTCGTGAGTCTGTCTTTTTCTCTGTTCTTCATCGCTTGCTTCATATCATCATTTAAACGCTCGAGAAGACTCATTGATTCAACCTCTCTTACCACTTACGCTTTCTGGCAGCTTCAGACTTTTTCTTACGCTTCACACTAGGTTTTTCGTAGAATTCGCGCTTTCTTGCTTCCTGCAAAGTACCTGTTTTGGATACTGTACGTTTGAAGCGTCGAAGAGCATCTTCAAGCGATTCGTTTTTGCGAACGACAGTTTTAGACATCTCTTTCCCTCCCTCCGAGCACAACACACTTACACCAAGACACATGGAAATCCATGTACTTTGCAATTATAATATAACCTCCATACAAGGTCAACTGTAATTAGCCCAGGACAATAAAGTTTCAAGCCCATTTCAAAAACAAGCCCAACCTATTTCTCTATGTTTTAGCATGTCCATCGATGCTGCTCAATACATTTATAGTGAAGGGGGCGGAATCAATGGGTTTATTATGTCTGTTTATTCTCTGTATTGCTCTGTTTATTGGCGGAATGGCTGTCATGAGGAATGGCTTGTTCAAGCTGTCCGCTGAATCGCTGAAACGATGGCTTGCCTCCATGACAGACACTCCATTAAAGGGATTGCTGGCGGGCGCTGTCATAACGGCACTGCTTCACAGCAGCGCGGCGGTAATGGTGCTTACAATCGGTCTCATTTCGGCAAGGCTCCTTACTTTCCCCCGGTCGATCGGCATCATTCTTGGAACCAATATCGGCACGACTTTCACACTTGAAATGATTACCATCAATATCGATATATTTATTGTCCCATTCGCCATCCTTGGGGCAGTCCTGCTTTTTTCCCCGAAAGCGGCATACCGTAACTCGGGGGCAATTTCCCTTGGAATGGCCGCTGTGTTTGCGGCGATGCGTGGCTTTACTTTCATTGCGGAGCCTGTAACAAGCCTGCCCCAGGTTGGATCTTCCCTGCAGATGATGGCAGGCAGCCATTTCTGGAGTGTAATTGCCGGGGCTGCCATAACGGCAGCCATCCAATCCAGCACAGCTGTTACAGGGATTGTAATGGGTTTTTTATCCGAGGATATTTTAAAGCTGGATTCGGGGCTGGCTGTAATGCTCGGTGCGAATATAGGGACATGCATCACTGCCCTGCTGGCCTCGATTGGAGCAGGAAGGGAAGCAAAATTGACGGCTTTTGCGCATGTTTGGCTCAATATAGCGGGCGTGTCAGCGTTTTACCCTTTTATCGACCAATATGCCCAAATCACCTCTTTGACATCCAGCCATCCGGACGTCCAGCTTGCCCATGCCAGTGTACTGTTCAACGCGATAACATCACTTGTGGTGCTGCCATTCGCACAGCGATTTGGCAAAATGATAGAGTTTCTTCACGGACGTTAATCATTACACGAACAAGCAAAAGAGGCCGAAGCATTCCGGCCTCTTTCTTAATAATCTGTTTCTCCCTGCAGCCCTTTTACAATTGCAATCCCAGCGCTCGCGCCAATCCGCGTTGCCCCTGCCTCGATCATTTTTTTAACGTCGTCTGCGCTTCTGACTCCGCCTGAAGCCTTCACACCGATATCCGGCCCGACAGTTTTTCTCATCAGGGCGATATCTTCATATGTTGCCCCGCCTGTCGAGAAGCCGGTTGACGTTTTTACAAAATCTGCACCCGCTTTAACAGACATCTCGCAAGCCCGCACCTTTTCTTCTTCAGTAAGCAGGCTGGTTTCAATGATCACTTTTGTAAGCGCCTTGCCCCGGGCGGCATTGACAACGGCACGGATATCCTCTTCAACATATTCGTTGTCGCCGCTTTTTAAAGCACCGATATTGATGACCATGTCAACTTCACCGGCGCCATTTTCAATGGCATTGGCTGTTTCGAATGCTTTCGTTTCAGGCGTGGCAGCCCCAAGCGGAAAACCGATTACTGTACAAACCTTTACATCTGCCCCGGCAAGCAGCCCGCTGGAAAACTTGACCCAAGCCGGATTTACGCATACCGAGGCAAAGTTGTACTCTTTTGCTTCCTCGCAAAGTGTCTGAATCTGCTCTTTTGTTGCGTCAGCCTTTAATAATGTATGGTCAATCATTCTTGCAATATTTTCTGCCATATATATGTTCTCCTTTCTGTAAATAAAGCCATGCATCTTTATCATAACATTGAGTCCGTATAACCATGCAATTTTAGAGTGCTTTTATTAACAACGGTTGCTGCTGAAAGAGAGAACAGCCGTATTCACGCGTAATTCCTGCCATCTTGTGTAGCGTTGGCAAAACTATGAGGTGAAAGAACCATATCGGGGCCAGATTGAAATATATCGAGTGGGAATAACAAAATATCGAGTGAAGACTGGAATATTTGGAGTGAAAAATAAAAAATATCAATAAAAAATCGGTATATATCAGGGAATCTCCCATAAAAAAAGGAACCGTCCGAAAACAGTTCCTCACACTCACCATTAAATTACAACCTTTTCCATTACAGGCCCATCCTCCAACACGCGGACAAATTGCCCTTCGTTGTACGGATAGCCAGCCTTTGTGATCTTTACTTTTACAATTTGGCCGATCATTTCTTCCAAGGCAGGGAAAACCACTTTTAAATAATTGTCAGTGTACCCGACATAGAGCCCGTCTTGATCTGTACCTTCTTTAAACTTTTCTTCCGGAATAACTTCAAGCACTTCATTTTCAAATTGGGATGCATACTCTTTTGCAAGC
This sequence comes from Bacillus sp. T33-2, assembly GCF_002860205.1. Taxonomy (GTDB): domain Bacteria; phylum Bacillota; class Bacilli; order Bacillales; family Cytobacillaceae; genus T33-2. The sequence continues at coordinate 157,302 of NZ_PGVB01000029.1, read as the reverse complement.
TGGTCAGAGAGGGAGATCAAACGGTGGACTCGTTCGTTTTTGATTTCCTCGTCAACCTGGTCCTCCATCCGTGCTGCAGGCGTACCTGTCCGTTTGGAGTACGGGAACACATGAAGCTCTGAAAACTTGTGTTTTTTTATAAAATTGTAAGTTTCCATAAATTCTTCTTCCGTTTCCCCAGGAAACCCGACAATAACATCAGAGGTGACCGCAAGCCCAGGAAGGGCTTCCTTCAGGCGGTCAAGCCTCTCACCGAAAAATTCCATTGTATATTTACGGCGCATCCGCTTCAACACAGTGTCAGAGCCGGATTGCAGCGGAATATGCAAGTGCCTGACAACGATGTTCGACTGGTTGATCACTTCGATGACTTCATCGGTAATCTGGCTTGCTTCGATCGAGGAAATGCGAAGGCGTTTTAAACCACTGACCTTTGTCTCAAGATCACGGAGCAGCATGGCAAGGTTATAGTCCTTCATATCCTCCCCGTACCCGCCTGTATGGATGCCAGTCAGCACGATTTCTTTATAGCCGGCATCCACCAGCTGCTGGGCCTGACGGACGACTTCTTTAGGATCCCTCGACCTCATTAAGCCGCGGGCCCAGGGGATAATGCAAAATGTACAAAAATTGTTGCATCCCTCCTGGATTTTTAGCGATGCCCTCGTCCTGTCGGTGAAAGCCGGGACGTCGAGCTCTTCGTATACGCGGTTTTTCATGATGTTCCTGACACCGTTGATCGGCTGGCGCTCCTGCTTAAACTGATCAATATAGTCGAGCATTTTCACTCTGTCCTGCGTACCGACAACTATATCCACACCAGGTATCGCCATGATTTCCGCAGGGGAGGTTTGGGCATAACAGCCAGTCACGCAAATAACAGCGTCCGGGTTCTTGCGCACGGCCCGCCGGATCACCTGGCGGCTTTTTTTATCGCCAGTGTTCGTAACCGTGCATGTATTGATGATATATACATCAGAGCTTCCTTCAAAATCAACTCGCTCGTAGCCTTGTTCTTTAAATAACTGCCAAATGGCCTCTGTTTCGTAGTGGTTTACTTTGCATCCAAGGGTATGGAACGCAACTGTAGCCATTGATTTCACCTCAGTTCAAAATGATAAGAAGCGGCGGACAAAACATACAGGGGTGCTGTTTCAGTCCGGAGAATGCGAGGGCCGAGCCCGCATGGCACAAAACCATGTTCTTTAAGCAAAGCAATTTCTTCTGCAGCCAATCCGCCTTCCGGGCCGAATACAACAAGCAGGGACTCACCCTCACCCAGCTTTGAAAATGTGCTTGCAAGTACCGAAGACTCTCCCTGCCTTGCTTCTTCTTCATATGCTATTAATTTATAATCATAGTTCGGGCTTTCATTTACTAATTGATGGATATTTACAGGGGTACATATTTCCGGAACCCTTGTCCGGTGTGACTGCTCGGCAGCTTCCCTGGCTATCTTTTGCCATCTTTCGACCTTCTTGGCAGACTTTTTATCATCCCATTTGACGACCGAGCGGGATGCGATGAAAGGGACAAATTGAAAAGCACCCAGTTCAGTCCCTTTTTGGATGATCCACTCCAGTTTATCCCCTTTGGGCAATCCGCTCGCAATCGTAATGTGGACTGGAAGCTCAGATGATCCTTCTATCCATTTTACAATTTCAGCTGCGACAGTTTCATCGGTAATTTCTGCAATTTTGCACAATGCGCTCTTCCCGACAGGATCCACACAAATAATCTCAGCGCCTTCATTCATGCGCATCACACGCACTATGTGGTGAAAGTCGCCGCCTTTAAGATAAAAGCGATTCCCGCCAGAAGCTTCCATACTAAAATACCGCTGCATCCAAAGCACCTGCTCTCCTGATCCTGTAAAATTGATTTTACTAAAATATCCTTTGAAAGAAAAGTCCGCATGACGCTGGCTGTTGATACATTGCCGGTTTCCTGTAATCCAAAAACAGAAAAAGGGGCTTCGTGCTCCCCCTCTTTCCTTAAAATCTATTTCTTTTTGGCAATAATGGCTACCCAGTCTTCCATGACCATGATTTCTTCAATTTCAAAACCAGCCTTGATCAGGGAATCCTTTACGTCCTGCTTTTTCTGCTGAATGATTCCGGAGGTGATGAAATAACCGCCAGCTTTTACAATCCTGGCTGCACCATCGACAAAACGGACAATCACTTCGGCGAGAATATTGGCGACAATGATGTCCGCCGGCCCGTTAACGCCGTCCAAGAGATTATTTTGACGGACTGAAGCTATTTCCTGTACTTTATTCAGCTTGATGTTCAGCTTTGCCGCTTTCACTGCGACATCATCAAGATCAAGTGCCTCGACCCTGCCTGCCCCAAGCTTTGCAGCGGCAATGCTTAAAACGCCGGATCCTGTTCCAACATCAATCACGCTGTCGCCTTGCCTGACAGTACGCTCCAATGCCTGGATACACATGACTGTGGTCGGATGGGTGCCGGTCCCGAACGCCATTCCCGGGTCAAGCTCAATGATGACCTCATCGCTGTGGACAGGAGTATATTCTTCCCAGGTTGGGACAATCGTGAATTTCTCGGAAATCTTGACTGGGTTGTAGTATTTTTTCCACGCAGTCGCCCATTCTTCTTCATTTACTTCGCTGATCGTGACTTTGTTCATACCAATATCAATATTGTAAATAATTAAGTTATTGATCGCTTCTTTTATTTCATCAACCGTTTCACCAAGAAAGCTATTAACGGGAAGGTAGGCTTTTATAGTGACTCCCTCTTCCGGGTAGTCGTCAGGATTGAGCTGATAGATTTCCCCGAATTGGTCCTCTCTCTCTTTAACAAGATCAAACGGATCCTCGATCACTACCCCGCTTGCACCTGCTTCATGCAATATATTTGAAATCGGCTCAATCGCTTCGTTTGTTGTTAAAATGCTGATTTCGGACCATTTCATTTCCTGCCAGCCCCTCCATGTCTTTTATTCACCCTTAAAAGCTCTTTTCACTTTAGAGAAAAAGCCTTCTTCATGCTCCCCAAGAGGCATTTGCCCGCTGATGTCGGCAAACTCCCTCAGGAGCTGTTTTTGCTTTTCTGACAGTTTTGTTGGGGTCACAACACGGACGATTACATGTTGGTCGCCTGTTCCATAGCCGCGTACATTTGGAACCCCTTTTCCTCTTAACCGGAATTTAGTGCCAGTCTGCGTTCCTGCAGGAACCTTTAATTTTACCTTTCCATGGACGGTCGGTACCTCTATTTCGTCACCGAGCGCTGCCTGGACAAATGTAACCGGCATTTCACAATAAATGTCGTCTCCATCCCGTTCAAAAAATTCATGTTGCCTTATATGGAAAACAATGTACAGATCCCCATCAGGGCCCCCGTTTATGCCAGGTTCACCCTTGCCGGCAACTCTTAGCTGCTGGCCGTCGTCAACTCCAGCAGGGATTTTGACATGGATTTTGCGGCGCTTGTTAACTTTGCCTGTCCCTGAACATTTAGGGCACTTTTCCTTGATTTCTTTTCCGGTTCCATTACAGTGGTTGCAGACCCTGCGGTTTACGATTCTGCCAAACGGAGTGTTTTGCTCGATGTTAAGCTGGCCGCTGCCGTGGCAATGTCTGCATGTCTCCACTTTGGTTCCCGGCTTGGCACCGGAACCGTGGCAAGTGTCACATGTTTCTTCCCTTGGGATTTCAATATCGGTTTCTTTTCCGAATACGGCTTCTTCGAACGACAGTGTCATTGTATACTGTAAATCTGCACCCTGTCGTGGTGCATTCGGGTCACGGCGCCTTGAACCGCCGCCGCCAAAGAAAGTATTGAAAATATCCTCGAATCCGCCGAAGCCTCCAAAGTCAGCCCCGCCAAAGCCCTGGTTTGGATCAGCATGCCCAAACTGGTCATAATGGGCGCGTTTTTGCTCGTCGCTTAACACCTCATATGCTTCTTTTACTTCTTTGAATTTTTCATCGGCACCCGGCTCTTTATTAATGTCCGGATGATATGTTTTAGACAGCTTGCGGTATGCTTTTTTAATTTCTTCCTTAGATGCCCCTTTACTAACTCCAAGGACCTCATAGTAATCCCGTTTGCTCATGATTACCACCCCGAATCTTTTCACATAAAGATTATTTTATCACTCCCGGCATCGGGTGTGCAATAATTAATAGCGCTCAAAGAAAAAGCCAAAGCCAAGAATGACCTGACTTTGACTTTACAGCACTTACTTATCGTCATCTACTTCCTCGAATTCTGCATCTACAACATTATCGTCCTTGTTTGTTCCATCCGCACCCGGTTGGCCTTGCTGTGCCTGCGCCTGCTTTGCTGCTTCTTCATAAAGCTTCACAGTCAGGTTCTGGACGATTTCCTGCAGGGCGTCCTTCTTGATTCGGATTTCTTCAAGATCATTTTTCTCGATTGCAGCTTTCAGTTCATCTTTAGCGTCATTTGCTTTCTTCACTTCTGCCTCATCTACTTTACCTTCGAGGTCTTTTAGCGTTTTATCAGTAGTGAACACCAGCTGGTCCGCTTCGTTGCGAAGCTCGGCTTCTTCTTTGCGCTTCTTGTCTGCCTCGGCATTCTCTTCTGCTTGTCTTACCATGCGGTCAATCTCTTCATCAGACAATCCTGTTGAGGATTTAATCGTGATTGCCTGTTCTTTATTCGTTCCGAGATCTTTTGCACGCACATTTACAATACCATTTTTATCGATATCGAATGATACTTCAATTTGCGGGATGCCGCGTGGTGCAGGCGGGATATCGGACAATTGGAAACGCCCCAGTGTCTTGTTGTCCGCAGCCATTGGGCGCTCTCCCTGAAGGACGTGGATATCCACCGCAGTTTGATTGTCAGCTGCAGTTGAGAAAATTTGTGATTTGGACGTCGGGATCGTGGTGTTTCGGTCGATCAGCTTTGTAAACACGCCGCCCATCGTTTCGATTCCAAGTGAAAGCGGAGTAACGTCCAGCAATACTACATCCTTCACGTCGCCGGATATGACACCACCCTGGATGGCTGCACCCATTGCGACTACTTCGTCAGGGTTTACGCCGCGGGAAGGCTCTTTTCCAATTTGCTTTTTGATCGCTTCCTGGACTGCAGGGATACGGGTAGATCCCCCAACGAGAATGACTTTATCAATTTCCGCCGGAGACAAGCCAGCATCCTTCAACGCCTGGCGGGTAGGCCCCATTGTACGTTCTACAAGGTCGGAAGTAAGCTCATCGAATTTTGCACGTGTCAGCGTAACTTCCAAATGGAGTGGACCAGCTTCCCCGGCAGTGATGAACGGAAGGGAAATCTGTGTTGAAGTTACCCCGGACAAGTCTTTCTTCGCTTTTTCGGCAGCATCCTTCAAACGCTGAAGTGCCATTTTATCCTTAGAAAGGTCAATGCCGTGTTCTTTCCTGAACTGGTCAACCAAATAATCGATGATGACCTGGTCAAAATCGTCGCCGCCAAGGCGGTTATCACCAGCAGTAGCTTTTACTTCGAATACCCCGTCACCAAGCTCAAGAATGGAAACGTCAAAAGTTCCGCCCCCAAGGTCATAAACAAGGATTGTCTGGTCCTGGTCCATTTTGTCAAGGCCGTAAGCCAATGCTGCAGCTGTCGGCTCGTTAATGATACGCTCGACTTCAAGGCCTGCGATCCTGCCCGCATCCTTTGTTGCCTGGCGCTCTGCATCGTTGAAATAGGCAGGGACGGTAACGACCGCTTTCGTTACCGGTTCTCCCAAATAATCTTCAGCATAAGATTTCAAATATTGAAGAATGATAGCTGAAACTTCCTGTGGAGTATGCTTCTTGCCTTCAATCTCAACAGTATGGCTTGTTCCCATATGCCGTTTGATGGAAATGATTGTGTTCGGATTTGTAATCGACTGCCGTTTTGCGACTTCCCCAACCTGGCGCTCTCCGTTTTTAAAAGCGACAACAGAAGGTGTGGTCCTGTTTCCTTCCGGATTCGGAATAACCTTTGGCTCGCCGCCCTCAAGCACGGCAACGCATGAGTTTGTAGTTCCCAAATCTATACCGATAATTTTGCTCATGTCCTTTTACCTCCCAGCTAATATGTAAATTTCTATTGGCTCACTTTCACCATTGAAGGCCTGATCACCCGGTCCTTCAGCATGTAGCCTTTTTGGAATTCTTCAATGACAATGTTGGATTCATGATTCTCGTCTTCAACCTGCATAACTGCCTGGTGCATATGAGGGTCAAATTCCTTGCCAACTGCGTCAATCGGTTCAATTCCCTCTTTTTTGAGGGCGTCAAGCAGGCTGCGGTATACCATTTCCATACCTTGAAGCAGTGACTTCGCCTGTTCACTGTCCGCTTCCATTTTTAACGCACGTTCGAAATTATCGATCGCCGGCAAAAGATCCGTAACCAGGCTTTGCGCTCTATATTTTGCGCTCGCTTCAAGATCGAGCCTTGAGCGGCGGCGGAAGTTATCAAAGTCTGCCTGAAGGCGCAGATAGCGATTGTCAGCCTCTTCCAATTTCTGCTCGAGCTCAGCTATTTTATCTTGATCTGAACCCTGCTTTTCCCTGGAAGCTTCCGGACCATTTTCAGGAGCTGAAGTTTCACTCTCAGCAAATATCTCCTCTGCTGCCCCATTTTCCTGGCTGTGTTCAGTTAATTGGGGCTCCTGCTCCACGCCAGTGTTTTTTTCTTCTTCCAAATTACTCACCTCCCTAAAAAGATAAAAGCATAAATTTATTGATGAATGTTCGCCCTGTTACAGGCTTGTGACAAGGATGGAGCAAGCCGCTCCACCCATAATCAATATTTCCAGCCTCAATGGTTTTGATACAGGTCTGTCAGGACTGCCGATAAATCAGTACTTATCAATTTCAGCAGGCTGATTACCCGGGAATACTCCATCCTTGTTGGTCCAAGGACAGCAATCGTCCCCAGCTTCTCGGCACCCATTGAATAGGTAGCCGTAATCAGGCTGCAGTTTTCCATGGCGGAGTTGTTGTTTTCCCTGCCGATCTTGACGTTAATTCCGGCTGGATTCTTCCGGATTAATTGGTAAATGCCATCTTCCTGCTCAATCATATTCATTAAGCTGCGGATTTTTTCAACATCATTGAATTCGGGCTGGCTTAACATATTTGTCTTCCCGCCATAAAAAACCTTTTCGCTGTCAGGCATTTTCAGGGTATCAGCAAGCGCATGGAACATTAAGTCATAATTGCTGATATGCTGCCTGAGCAGGGCTGCAACCTCTTTAAAAATTTTACCTTTTAATTCTACAAGAGGAACGCCTACAAGCCGTTCATTTAAAATGTTGACCATTTTTTCGACATCCCCGGGATCAACGCTGGATGGGAAATGGAACATCCTGTTCTCGACATGCCCAGTGTCAGTGACAATAATCGCGATCGCGGTTTCCGGGTTTAAAGGTATAATCTGAAGTTTTTTCAACTTGTTATCTTTTACAGCGGGACCTAGGACGATCGATGTGTAATTCGTCATATCCGACAAAATCTTCGCTGACTTCTGAACGATTTTTTCCAGTTCATATATTCTTTCAGCAAAGACCGATTTAATATTCTGGACATCTTCACTGCTCAACTTGGCAGGAAGAAGCAAATGGTCAACATAATAACGGTATCCCTGCTCGGAAGGCACCCTTCCCGATGAGGTATGTGTTTTTTCAATAAAACCGAGTTCTTCTAGGTCAGCCATTTCGTTGCGGATCGTTGCCGAGCTGAAGGAAATCTCCTCTTTTTTCGACAAGCTTCTCGACCCGACTGGCTGGGCAGAACGAATAAAGTCATCAACAATTACCTGTAGGATCAACAATTGGCGCTCTGTTAACAACATTCATCACCCCTGTTAGCACTCTGATAGAATGAGTGCTAAATCTAATAATAAATTATCAATAATAGGTGATAATGTCAATGATTTGATACACCAAGGAATGATTGAAATACTTCATTTCCGAGCAGGCGTCCAATCTTGGTAAGCCGGATTTCCTCCTTTGTTGCATAAAGAAGCTTTCTGGCAACCAGGCTGTCGATTTCATTTTTGAACAAGTGCCGGGGATCCGCCCCGAATTTCTCCATAAAACGTCGAACAGGCACACCATTTGTCTTCCTCAGGCCGAGAAATAGCTCTTCTTCCATCTGCTCGGACCGTGTAACAGGGTGGGAATCCAAAACAGGGAGCGATCCTGTCTGGAGCGGTTCCATATATTTTTTCAGCGGGCCATAGTTTGACTGGCGTAACCCGTGTACATAACTATGGGCACCTGCACCGAATCCATAATATTCCTCATTGTTCCAGTAAGTGAGGTTATGTCGGCTTTCGTAGCCCGGAATGCCGAAATTGCTGATCTCATATTGATAAAATCCGTGCAGTTCCATTTGCTCCATCAGCAGTTCATACATTTCTGCTTCTGTCTCTTCCCCGGGCAGACGAAGCGTGCCGCGGTTCATCAAATTGTAAAATACCGTCTTAGGTTCAATGATCAGTGAATATCCTGAATAATGCTGGATGTCAAGCCCAAAAGCAATGTCAAGAGTTTCTTTAAAATCAGCGAGCGTTTGGCCAGGAAGGCTATAGATCAGGTCAATGCTGATGTTGTTAAAACCGGTCTGTTTTGCGGCTTCAATTGATTTAAAGACATCCTTGGCACGGTGTGTGCGGCCGATAGATCTAAGCAGTTCATCATTGAAGGTCTGCACCCCAAAGCTGAGGCGGTTTACACCCGCATCTTTTAAAATCTGCAACTTTTCCTTCGAAAGATCTCCAGGATTGGCCTCAAACGTAAATTCCGTCCGTTCATCATATGGAAGCACCCTTCTTATCGATCCGCACAGTTCAAAAAGCTGGTTCTCATTCAGAGCTGTAGGTGTTCCGCCGCCGACAAAAATGGAGTCAAGCTTTGCAGCCGGCTTATCCTTTAAAGTCAGCACCATCTCTTTTTCCAGGGAAGCAAGATATTCGCCGACAGGCTGGTTTTTCAAAAACACCTTATTAAAATCGCAATAATGGCAGATATGCTCGCAAAACGGGATGTGGATATAAGCGGCTTTAATCATTTGTTCACTTCCTGTCATTTTTGAGTTAATTCCTGAATTTCCATATATCCATTCAAAAAGAGGCCGGGACGCGCCTGAACTTAAGCGTCCCCAACCTCCTTGATAAATCAAAATTCTTATTTCTTTGGATTGCTGTCGTCCATTTTTAATACCGCCATGAAGGCTTCCTGCGGAACCTCTACGGAACCGACCTGCTTCATCCGCTTTTTGCCTTCTTTTTGTTTCTCAAGTAGCTTCCGTTTACGGGAAATGTCACCGCCGTAACATTTGGCAAGGACGTTCTTTCGCATCGCCTTGATCGATGAACGAGCAACGATTTTCTGGCCGATGGCTGCCTGGACCGGCACTTCGAATTGCTGGCGCGGGATTAGCTCTTTCAGCTTTTCTACAATGATCTTGCCCCGGTCATACGCAAAATCCTTATGCACAATAAAACTGAGTGCATCAACTTTTTCACCATTCAAAAGGATATCCATCTTAACAAGCTTGGATGGTTTATAGCCAATTAATTCATAGTCAAAGGAAGCATAACCCCTCGTGCTGGATTTCAGCTGGTCAAAAAAGTCGTAAACGATTTCTGATAACGGAATTTCGTAAACAATGCTTACACGTGTTTCATCCATGTACTGCATATCGATAAAAATGCCGCGTTTTTCCTGGCAAAGCTCCATGATTGCCCCGACATAGTCATTCGGTGCCATCATTGAAGCCTTTACATATGGTTCTTCAATCCGGTCAATTTTCTGCGGATCAGGCATATTGGCCGGGTTGTCCACTTTGACTTCAGACCCGTCGGTCAGGATGACATCGTAAATTACACTCGGCGCTGTCGTAATCAGATCGATTTTGAACTCTCTTTCGATCCGTTCCTGAATGATTTCCATATGCAGCAGGCCCAGGAATCCGCAGCGGAATCCGAATCCGAGTGCCTGGGAGGTCTCTGGTTCAAACTGTAATGCGGAATCATTCAGCTCCAGCTTTTCCAGAGCTTCCCGTAAATCATTGAATTTTGCAGAATCGATTGGGTAAAGTCCACAGTAAACCATGGGGTTTAAGCGCCTGTAGCCAGGAAGCGCCTCGGTTGCCCCGTTTTTGGCTGTTGTAATTGTATCCCCTACGCGGGTATCGCCAACATTTTTGATGGAGGCGGTTAAAAACCCTACATCCCCGACAGACAATTCGTCAACCGCCACAGCTTTTGGCGTGAATACTCCTACTTCCGTGACTTCAAACTCTTTCCTTGTTGCCATCATTCTTATTTTATCGCCGACCTTCACCGTGCCTTCGACGACACGGATATAAGCAACAACCCCGCGGTATGCATCGTATAAAGAGTCAAAAATAAGTGCTTTGAGTGGTGAGTCCGGGTCGCCTTCTGGTGCTGGGACCTTTTCCACGATTTGCTCCAGTATTTCCTCTATTCCTATTCCCGCTTTTGCTGAAGCAAGAACTGCTTCTGAGGCATCCAGGCCGATCACATCTTCTATTTCATTTCGGACGCGTTCGGGATCTGCGCTGGGCAGGTCAATTTTATTGATGACTGGAACGATTTCCAGGTCATTATCCAAAGCTAAATACACGTTCGCCAGTGTCTGGGCTTCGATGCCCTGGGCGGCATCGACAACGAGGACAGCACCTTCACATGCTGCAAGGCTCCGGGAAACCTCATATGTGAAATCGACATGCCCTGGTGTATCTATTAAATGGAAAGTGTACACTTCCCCGTCCTTTGCCCTGTATTTTAATTGAACTGAATTCAGTTTAATTGTAATTCCACGTTCTCTTTCAAGATCCATGGAATCCAGCAGCTGGTCCTTCATCTCCCTTGATGTCAATGCATTCGTCTTTTCAAGGATCCGGTCGGCCAATGTGGATTTGCCATGGTCGATATGGGCGATAATTGAAAAATTACGGATCTTGGATTGTCTTTCAAGCCTTTCTTGTCTGTTCATAACTTCCACTCCTACTATACTCGCGCATGTACACTATTTTTGATTATATCAGTCAGGAAATCAAGATTCAATGATAATAGCGAGTCCAGCTGCTGGAAACACAAATATAGCGGGCTGTGTTCGCCCGCTATTCTTCCTGCCCGTCTTTTGTTTTGCCGGAGATTGATTCAATTGTTTTCTTCACGCCTGAGGATATGCCGTCAGCAAGCTCTTTCCCGATTGAGGAGAAGAAATTGAAGGCCTTCATTTCTTGCAGTTTCTCTCTTTTTTGTTGAAGGTCATGGCTGGACACATCGTTTCCCAGGATTGCGGCTTTATCCTCGTTGATGGACAAGCCACTTTTAAATTCTGGGTCCCCGTAGCCCCTCATATTGTTGATCCCTTCATTCGCCTGCTGCATTCCCACAAGGACAGACAGGAACATCAAGGCAGCCAGGAGGATGCATTTTAACATAAAAATTTTCATTTCGATCACCCGGCCAAATCGTTATTTCTTTTCAGCTGGCGAGCCTTCCGGCTGGTTGACTTTTTCCGCCTGCCAGTAGAATTCACTGAAAACATCAGCAAGAGCTTCGGCTGACCGGTTCAGTTCTTCGAACGTATTGTCCACCCCGCCAAATTCTATTAAAAGGGCATTCTGCGATAAATCCTGGTTGAATTTCCCGTTGGTAGTTTCGCCTTTTTTCTGGATGATTCCCCTGCTCAATCCCTTATATTTCTGCTGAAGCAATTCGTGCAATGCATTCGCCAATGTAAGATTTTTTTCATAATTTACGTTTTCTGCGCCGATGACAAACGCCAATTTGGCATACGGTTGGCCGTTTATATCAATGGTCGTCTTATCCCTGCGGTGGCCATCCCGATGGATGTCAATAAAGTATTGAAGGTTCCGGTCACCAGCCATGGCGGCTGCTACAACCGGGCGGGACTCCTGGTAGGCCCGGCCGAATCCAAGTCCTTTTTTGTTAAGGTTTTCCATGATATCCGTTTTATCCAAGGTGGTGCCGATCCCTTTGCTTTCGAGTGATTCTTTCAGCTTATCTCCTATCCTCGTCACATTAATTTCTGTGTGGTAGGCTTTGTTTGGATCGGTTACCCCTTTTAAATATGGCAGATAAGATTCGCGTGTATGTGTAAAGTAGACGTAAACAACCTTCCTGTCCCCTGTGGTCATCGGCGGTACTGCCGTTCCTGACCCGCTACCAGGGTTCTCAATATCTTCAGTATTCTGCAGGGCTGCCTCCTGCTCTGCTTTTAGCACCTCGATCGGCGGGGCCGACTCCATTGGCATGTTGGTGTAATTGGTTCCTTCTCCTGCTACAAGAATTTCCCCATCAAAAAACGAAAAACCTGGCAGTTCCCTTCCAAGCAAGCTTCGAGGGTCATCGAGGTTGACATTTGTGGAAAGCTTAAACATTAAGCTTGTCAAGCCAGGTGACGTATTTTTGTCGGGAACGGCATCCAGAAAGTAGTGATTTTCCCATCCCATCAGCTGGAAAAGCAATTCACCGGTTATGTTTGTCGCAGCATGATTAACAGAAGCGGAGGCAATACGGTATTCCGGCCGCAGAGAGGTCATTATCCCGCTAAGCGCAAAAACCGTTACAAGAAATAGAACAAACCCTGCAGCAACCTTAAGTACACTTGTCCCCTGGACAGACACAATAATGCCCGGACTTTTGATATGTTTCATCGTTCCACCCCGTTTAGCAAGTCTAGTAGATGTTATGACTTTGCTAGAGAAGATAGAACCGGTTTTTTGACAGATTGTCGTCAGCGTGTATAATAGCCTGCATTGTTTCCAGTTACTGTCTGATGCAACGCGTTATTCAAGCCGGTTGCAAGCAGGTTGGCCATATCTTCAATAAATACGTCAACTTCCTTTGGTGTAACCATCAGATTATGTCCAAGCGGGGACAGCACTTCAAAGATCAACTGCCGCTTCTCATCTTCCTCTAATGCACCTACCATTCCCAAAAAAGCTTTGCGGTGCTGTTCTTCGGGAAGATCGTCTTCCGTCAGTTTCCGCTTTTCTCCAAAGCTCATTCCCGCTGGTGCAAGCGCGCGTGATGGACGCCCGCCCTCCCTCATTTCCTTTCCGAAATGTTTAAGGATAAAATCAATTGTGTCGCTTGTGATTGAAACGGCATCCACAACGGTCGGCACCCCGATCGCAATAACAGGGATTCCCAGGGTTTCTTTGCTCAGCTCTTTCCGTTTATTCCCGACCCCAGACCCAGGATGGATGCCCGTGTCTGAAATTTGGATTGTGGCGTTAACCCGTTCAATTGACCTGGAAGCTAAAGCATCTATCGCAATGACAAAATCCGGCTTTGTCTTTTCTACTACCCCAAAAATGATGTCACTTGTTTCAATTCCCGTTAAACCCATGACTCCAGGCGCAAGCGCACTGACCGCCCGGTATCCTGCGCTGACATTTTCCGGCTGCAACTCGAAAAGGTGCCGGGTCACCAGCAGATTTTCACAAACAAGCGGACCGAGGGCGTCAGGCGTCACATTCCAATTACCCAGGCCTACTACGAGGCATGAGGCATTTTCTTGGAGCCCTACTTGTTTTAGAAAACGGGAAAATTCGTTGGAAAAAACCTTGCCTACATTTTTCTGCAGTTGGGTATCCTGCTGGCGGATACCTGTCACTTCAATGGTTATATACTTCCCTTGCTTTTTCCCCATTGCAGCTTCACCGTCCGCGGTGATTTCCACAAGGGAAATGTTAATCCCGTTTTCTTCTTTTTCTTTTGTGATCACCCCTTCGATCCTTGACTGGTCTTCCTGATCATGGACCGTACGGCCCCGGTCCGCCAAAACCATTTCCCTTGCTTCAATTGCCAAATCTGTTCGAACAGAATATTTGCTTAAATCGACAGATTCCTTCATCATAAACCCTCCAGCTATTGGGATTTTTTAAGTTGTTTCCTATCTTTTCCTTTCAAAGTTAAAAACATTCATGGAATAACTTAAATTGAAGTAGAGTATTGCATTATTATCAGTCGTTTGATAAAATATCACTTGTTCTTTATAATAAGAAATGTACTGGAAAAGTCGAGTTCCATAAATTCTCGATGCTTTTTTAGGAGGTGAACGGAATGCCAAACATTAAATCAGCAATCAAGCGTGTCAAAACTAGTGAAGCAAGCAAAGCACATAACGCTACTATTAAATCTTCCATGCGTACTGCAGTCAAGAAAGCTGAAGCTGGTATCACCAACAATGATGCTCAAGCTAAAGAAGCTTTCGCTGAAGCGGCTAGCAAACTGGACAAAGCTGCTGCAAAAGGTTTAATCCACAAAAATGCAGCTGCCCGCAAAAAGTCCCGCTTAATGAAAAAATTGAACGCAAACGGTTAATAGCCATTTAAAAACGACCCGTAAGGTCGTTTTTTTATTTTCATAAAAACCACGGACAAAATTTTCGTCCGTGGTTTTTCCATGCCTATTTTTGTTTGTCCTTGCCATTAAGCTGCAAGAGAATCATTTCGATTAATAACCCTTTTTTCATCCCTCCGCTTTTCATTTGGTAATCGGCATCAGCAAGCATCTTCATGATCCTTGCCAGTTCTTCGTCTGTGAAAGACCTGGCCTGGCCTGCGGCAAGTTTTATCCTGAAGGGGTGAACCTTTAAAAAGCCGGCAATCTGCTGCTGTCCATACCCTCTCCTTGCCAACTCTTTAACCTGGTAAATCAGCCGGAACTGTCCCGTTATGACAGAAAGAATTTTTATTGGTTCCTCATTTTGTTTAAGCAAGTCATAATATATCCTTAGCGCCTCATCTATTTTCCTATGTACAGCCTTATCGACTAGAGCAAAAATGTTCTGTTCGAGGGACCTTGCCACGAGCTTGTCGACCATCTCTGAATTAATTCTTGTATCCCTGCCTGCATAAAGGGCCAGCTTGTCCACTTCGCCAGTCAGGATAAACAAATTATTCCCGGATAGTATGAGCATCATGTCGATTGCGTCGTCGTCAATTTCAACACCGTTGGAAAATGCACGGTCCTTGACCCAGACTCTCAGCTCCTGCTCCGTTAGCTTTTTAGCCTCCACAATAGCAGCCTGCCGCTTTAATGCTTTTGTAATTTTCTTCCGTTCGTCCAGCTTCTCATACGGGGCAGCGAACACAACAACCGAATATGGAGCAGGCTGGTCCAAATATGCCTCAAGCCGCGACAGGTTATGCTCAACCTTTTCCCTGGTTTTCTCAGATGTCAAAAATACCGGATTTTGCAGCACAATCAGCCGTTTCCCACCCATGAATGGAAAAGTTTCGGCATCCTCTATGGCAGCTTCCACAGGCGTCTCTTCCAGGTCGTACACGGATAAATTAAAATCAGCTTCATCATCTGCCAATACGTGCTTCATCAAAAGCTGCTTTGTTTCATTAATAAGAAAAGATTCCGTTCCATATAATAAATACAGAGGCTGTATTTGATTTTTCTTGATCTGTTTCCAAATGTCTAAAAGCAATCGTCTCGCTCCGATCGAAATGAGTATGTTCCCCTCCTATCGTAAAGAAGCTTGGACATTTTGACAAGTACCCAAAGGGAACTGGCCCCCCTTGTTCCCGGACCAATTCCCAATTTATATTGAACGCCGCCATACAAGGCCTAGGATACTCATATGACGCCGGAAGATCTTAGTTGTAATTTTATTGTAGCCCCGGACAGGGAAAGTATTTGTGACAACTCTTGTCATAATAGGAAAGCAGACATGAGGAATGCTGGATTTTTATTTGGAAATCGCTTATAATTTATGGAAATAGGGGGGATGGACTGTGAACCAATTTGAAAAGAACGTTCAAAGCACTCGCAATGATGCCGTGGATTCAGCTGTGGGCTTCATCGTTTCGTTCGGATTCTTTGCAACAATGTTTATTATTGCAACAGTCATTCATTTAATCGGAAGCTAACAGCGGATACATAAGGTAATTCAGGAGACTGCATTGTCCATGCAGTCTCTTTGCTTTAAACCATGAAAAACCGCCGTCAATCCAAGGATTTAATATTTGGTTATATATTATGGGAGCTGTGTTGAAAATGTTCCATCTTGACCTTTAAATGTGTAGATGACCGCACCATTTTCATCCGTTCTATATGTTTTCACCCCGAAGTCAGATAGGCGGTCCAACACTTCAGTATGAGGATGGCCATAGCGGTTTTTTTCTCCTGCTGATATTACCGCAATCTCCGGCTTGACCATTTTGAGGAACGGATCAGAGCTTGATGACCTGCTGCCATGGTGGCCAACCTTCAATACATCTATGTCCAGCTGGCCATATTCATCAATGAAACGCGTCTCTCCTTCAAATCCCAGATCTCCTGTAAACAGCCACTTTTTTCCGCCGGCATTTGCCAGTATCACGATTGATCCATCGTTTTTATCCTGTGAACGGCCCATAGGGCTAACGATTTGGAAGCTTGTTTTTCCTTCCTTCCATCTGTTGCCGGCGGAAACAAATTTGACCGGAATGTTCCGCTGTTGAGCGAATTTAAGAATATTTCTCTCATAGCCCTCTGGCTGGACAAAGGCAGGCAGGACAATTTCTCTTGCATTGATTTCCGCAAGCAAGCCAACAGCACCGCCGATATGGTCCATGTCTCCGTGTGTCAGGATGAGCTTATCAATGTTCCTGATTCCAATACTTTTTAAGTATGGCACGAGAATATCCTTTCCCGGCTCAAAATCTTCCCGTTGTTTCTTCCACTGCTCTGTCTGGAACGGTATTCTGCCTCCGGTATCGACCAGGTAATTACCTCGATTGTAAGGGAGCTGTATATAAATGCTGTCTCCTTGCCCAATATCGATAAATACAATTTTTCCATAAGGGTTAATATATGGGATCATACACTGTAGCAGAAGGGGAAACAGCGGAATAAACAAGGCTAACAATTTCCTCTTTTCCCACATTAAAAATGAGGCGGGAATTGCACATACATATAGCAGCATTAAGAAAATCCCAGGTTTCCCCACTGTGAAATCTGACATAGGAAAGGCTGCAATGATTTCAGAAAGACGGTTCGAAGCCGATATCAGCTCAGTGGCCAGATTCAACAGTGGGTCAGCCAACTGGGATGATGCAAGATGGAGGAACAAAAGAACGATCACCAACGGGAGAATCGCAGAGAAAAGCGGGACGAAAACCGCGTTTGCGATTACCGATATGAGGGAGAATTCATAAAAGAAGAACAGCAGTACCGGCAGGCTGGATATCTGGGCAATCAGGGAAATTGCTGCTGATTTTGTTAAAAACGATTTGAATTTCGGTAAAATGCCCCGTGTGGATACGAGCAATGAAAAGGTGACACAAAAAGATAGCTGGAGGCCCGGTTCATAAATGGCAAAAGCATCAACCGAGATCAATAATATAAAAGCTAACGACACGGCATCAACGGGACCAATCTTAAAGCCGAACCGTTTTCCGCATAAATAGATCATCATCATGATCACCGCCCGGTTTACCGGCGGTGACAAGCCAGTCAAGACTGCATACACAGGCAAAAATAAAATGAGCGAGGTTTCTGCCTTTTCCCTTGTCATGCCTGTCCTCAAACATACGGCATAAATCATTCCGGAAAGCAGCGCAACATGCAGGCCTGATATGGACAGAATATGAACGGTTCCCGTTTTCTTATATGCCTCATAAGTACCAGGGTCAATTAAAGTCTGGTCCCCAAAAAGCAATGCTGAAGATGCAGCAGCTGTTTCAGGCGGGAAGTTTTTTACCACATATTGAATTCCTTCATGCCTGACCCTTTTTAGCCTGGTTAATAAATTTGCGTGCTGCTGCCTGCACATTCGGGGATCCAGGCTGTCTGGTTTCATAATCCAAAAAATACCCTGCCGGCTCAAGTATGTACGGTAGTTAAATGCATTAGGGTTGCGGGCTTCATCAGGAACATCGAGTGTACCGGTTATTTTACATGCCACACCTGGTTTTATCCTATTCTTCAGAAGTTCCTGTTCCTGCCAGGTTTCGATGTTGTGGCGTACAACAATTTTCTCTCCTGCAGGGATGGCGTTAACCGTTGCTGTCAGACGGCCGCCTTCTATCTTGATGTCTCCATCGAAATAAATGGCAATATCCTTTTCTTTGCCTGTAAGGCGTGTCATGTTTGTGGCCTGTGAAAGATGGCCAATGCCTATAAAAATAAAGTAAGCACACAGAAGCAAATATAGCTGTGCCTTGGTGAAGTTTCTAAACTTCTTTAACAGAATGCCAATGCAAACGAACAATCCAAAAAACAGTATAGACTCCTCTAACGCACTCAAAAGCCCAAGTAAGGAGGCGACCGCAAAATAAAACAGCTTGCCTTTCACATAAGATTCCTGCCTTTTGCCAGCAGGGTCACTGTTGCTCGGCGTTTTGCCCCGGGAACATGAGCGGCGGTGATTCTACCTGCTCAACCTTGACTCCCGCTTTCCTGAACAGTTCCACTGCGTACGGATGATTTTTATAAACCTCTGCATAGTAAACAGTTTTAATCCCTGCTTGGATAATGGCTTTACAGCATTGCAGGCACGGAAAATGAGTCACATATATTTCAGCACCTTCTGTAGGCACGCCAAATTTGGCACATTGCAATAGAGCGTTCATTTCGGCATGGATTGTGCGTATGCAATGGTGATCAATCACATAGCATCCTTCATCAATACAGTGCTCTCCTCCGGCAATGGAGCCATTATAACCACCCGCGATAATGCGTTTTTCCCGCACGATCGTGGCGCCAACTGTAAGACGTGTACACGTGCTTCGCAATGCAAGCAAATGGCTCTGCGCCATAAAATATTCATTCCAGGAAATCCTTTCCATGTTAACCCGCTCCCTTTCTGTCTTTTATACTATCTGTCCTATTTTAGTTTAAAGCTATAAGGAAACGGGCGCAATTCCTTTATGACTAGTTAACTGATATGTTGTCCTTCAACTTTTCAAACGTTTTATCCCCGATGCCGCTGATCAATTTTAAATCTTCTATCGCTTTAAATGGACCGTTTGTTTCCCTGTATTCTAAAATAGCCGTCGCTTTCGAGGGCCCGATGCCTGGCAGCGTTTCAAGATCCGCCGCCTCAGCTTTATTCAAATCAATTTTTCCAGTTCCGCCCGATGTGCCGGTGCCTCCGTTCAGGCTGCCTTCCACTGGTTGAGGAATATTTGATTGCTCACCTTTCTCGGGGATGTACACTGCCATTTCATCCTTGACATGAAGGGCAAAATTTACAGTTGCTGCATCAGCCGTTTCTGACAGCCCACCTGCCGTTTCAATCAAATCAATGACCCGGTCCCCTTCCTTCATTACATAGACGCCAGGCTTCAGCACCGCCCCTTTAATGTCTGCTTTGACCACAGCTGGTTCTGAAGGCTTCTCCTTGTCTTCTTTTTCTGTATCAACAGCTTTATTCTCGATGGCCCAATCCTCCTCTGGGCTGGATTCACCTGAATCTCCGGAAGCAAAAAAAGCATATCCTGAAAAAATCGCAACAAGAAGAGCACAAACTATATACACTTTCTGTTCTTTCAGCCAGTTGATCATTTTTTAACCGCCTTTCTGTTGGTATATTCTAATTTTTTTAATCATAAATTTATATGAGAAAATCGGGTACGAAGGAGGGATGGGATTTGAAAATTGGGATAATTGGCACAGGTAATATGGGGAGGATAGTTGCTGAGGCTTTAATCGATGGCAATGCCGTTTCCCCTTCTTCAATGACAGTGACAAACAGAACGATAGCGAAAGCTCTGCAAATAAAAAATATATATCCGGATATCGGTCTTTGCAAAAGTCCATTGGAGACTGCGTATCAATCCGATGCCATCTTAATATGCGTCAAACCTCACGATGTATTTTCTGTTTTGGAAAACATAAGGCCGGCACTGGCACCGTCAAAATGCGTCATATCAATTACGAGCCCAATCAGTGTCGAACAGCTTGAATGTACAGTGCCTTGCAATGCAGCACGTGCCATTCCAAGCATAACTAACCGCGCGTTGGCCGGGGTATCCCTGTTGACATTCGGTAAAAATTGCAGCGAACAGTGGAGGATGAAAATACAGGAGTTATTTAGCAGCATTTCGGTGCCAGTCGAAATAGATGAAAAAATAACAAGGGTAGCTTCAGACATCGTCAGCTGCGGACCGGCCTTCATCAGTTACCTGACACAGAGGTTTATTAATGCGGCGGTGAAACAGACAGCAATAGACCAGGAAACAGCAACGGTACTTGCAAGTGAAATGCTGATCGGCATGGGGGAATTATTACGGAAAAAGTATTACACATTGCCAGCGCTACAGGAAAAGGTGTGTGTAAAAGGCGGGATTACCGGAGAAGGCATAAAAGTCCTTGAGGGTGAATTGGGTGATATGTTTGAACATTTGTTTGAGGCAACACATTTAAAATTTGAGGATGATCTTGAAAAAGTAAGGGAACAATTTTCTATTAATAAATAATTCTCGATTAGAATGCCATTTTCCTTTTTGATAATAAAAAAAAATTTAAATACAATAAAAGGCTGCGGAAAAGGATCTGCAGCCTCTTAACTATGGTTTTATTGCTACAAAGAATATCCGCTCTGATTCTGGCGCCGGTTCTGTTTCGTTAAAATCCGCGGTTACTTCCTTCACAGTAAACCCACTTTTTTCCAGGAGAGAGTGATAAAAACTGACAGGGAAAGTCCGTTGAAAATGATCCTCATCGATCCTGTCATACTGGCCAGTTTCTTCATCGTGGACAAAGAAAGTCAGTTCATGTTCTACGCTGTCCGGATATTGTCCCGGAAAACAATGCCATATATAAGAAATATCATCCTGGTTCACCGCAAACGTGTGGTCCAGGAATATTTTTTTTATTTTATATTGTGAATGAACATCAAATAAAAACAGTCCGCCTTCATTCAGGTGGCGAAAAACACCAGTGAACGTTTTCTCCACATCATCCCCGGTGCGGAGGTAGTTGACTGAATCGCAATAAATGGACACAATATCAAATAATCCGGGTACATCGAGATCGGCCATATCCTGCTGGAAAAACTGGATTGAAAACCTTTGTTCATCAGCCTTCATCCTGGCAACAGCCAGCATATCATCTGACAAATCTACTCCTGTTACATCCAGTCCTGCACCTGCCAGACGGATCGACATCTCACCTGTGCCACAGGCTAGGTCAAGCAGCTTCGTGCCCTTTATGCCATACTTTTCTTTTAACTTCATCGTCATCTCGGCCCATAGTTCATATGGAACGTCCTGCATCAAGTGATCGTACAGATAGGCAAATTGCTTGTATGTCATTGCTGAAGTTCACTCTGGATGTTCACTAAAGGAGCATCACCCCATAGCCGTTCAAGATTGTAATAGCTTCTTTCTTCACGATGGAAAACATGCGCGACCACATCTCCAAGATCAATCAGTACCCACCTTGCTTCGTCGAACCCTTCCATTCGTTTGACAGAGCCCCCGTTTTCCTCAACTTTATCCTTGATTTCCCGCGCAATCGCCTGAACCTGTTTATCGGAGTTTCCGTGGCAAATAATAAAGTAATCCGCTATTAGCGAAATCCCTTTCATGTTGAGAACCATGATGTCCTCGGCTTTTTTATCATCTGCTGCTTTTGCAGCTGTTAAAAGTAGTTGTCTTTCACTCATTAAATCAGTCCTCCTGTTTACTGACTAGCCAATTATAGGTGTTGAACGTTTCTGGAAAGACAGGCTGGTTTTTTGCCATCAAAAACCTGACCGTATTTTTTATGGCCTGGATCAACGCTTGATCCAGGGTTGACCTTGCCATTTCCCTTACTTCTTCAACACCGGGAAAATGTCTTCCTGGCTCAATATAATCTGCTACATAGATAATTTTTTCAAGCAACGCCATTTTCGGCCTGCCTGAAGTATGAAACCTGATTGCATCCAAAATCTCCGGATCGTCAATTCCCGCCTCTTTTTGGGCAAGAAACGCCCCTACCGGCGCATGCCATAGTTCGCTGTTATAAAGAAGCAGCTCTGGAGGCATTTTCTCATCGATAATGATTTGCCTCATTTCATCTTTGGGGCGGAATTTAGCATAGTCATGGAATATTGCAGCGGTTTCCGCCTTTTTCTGATCCGCGCCGTATTTTCGTGCCAGCTCCAGCGCTGTTTCCAGCACACCGAGCGTGTGCTCGTAACGGTGCTCGGTCAGTTGCTCCCGAACGAGCCTTAAGGCTTTTTCACGATCCATATAAACCATTCTCCTTTATATACATCCTGACCGGCTCAGGGACCAGGTAGCGGATAGTCGTTCCTTGTTCAAGTCGCTTCCTGATCATGCTTGACGATATGTCCAGCATGGGGGTATCCACGTTCAATATTGGATAGTCGGTCACATGGCTGTAGTCAGGCCTTCTTACACCCACGAATGTAACCATTTTGATTAATTGGTCTATCTTATACCACTTGGGCAAATATTCAACCATATCTGCACCAATGATGAAAAAAAATTCGTGGTCATCATACATTTCTTTTAATATCTTCATTGTTTCATACGTATAGGAAGGGCCGCTTCTTTTCAACTCGACTGGCTCTGTCCGAAAACACGGATGTCCTTGAATCGCCAGGTTCACCATAGCATACCGGTCACCATTAGTCGCCCCAGCCGTTTTATGCTTATGCGGCGGCTGCTGGTTTGGCATAAACCAGATTTCATCAAGCCGCAGCGAAAACAGAACTTCATTGGCAATGACCAAATGTCCAATATGGGGCGGATTAAACGTTCCGCCAAGTATGCCTATTTTCTTCAATTTTGGCCCCTCCTCAGGTTACTTTTTCCGGCATATGTCCCGGCAAACGCCCAAAAACACCTGCCTGGTGAGTGGGTTAACCTTGCATGGGCCGGGTATGCATTATGGCAAAATGATTTGTTTGTTCTCTTTCGATTCCTTATAAAGGACGATGGTGTTGCCAATGATTTGTACCTGCTCTGCACCTGCGCCTTCGGAAAGCTTCCGGGCAACCGTATCCTTGTCTTCCTCGCAGTTTTGCAGCACACTCACCTTTATCAATTCCCTTGCCTCGAGCACATCCGCGATCTGCTTGATCATATTTTCATTTACTCCGCCCTTGCCGACTTGAAAAATCGGATTGAGATGGTGGGCTTTTGATCTTAAAAATCGTTTTTGCTTTCCAGTTAACATTCTGATCCTCCTAGCTGTTTCAGGACAATTCCCCTCATTCTGTCCACATCGGGAAAAATGCCGGTCCATTTCTCGAACGCAAGTGCCCCCTGCAGCACAAACATATCAAGTCCGTTTTGAACAGATCCACCTTTAGAAGCTGCATCGTTCAAAAGCTGTGTTTCCAACGGGTTATAAATAATGTCGCAGACAAGGCTGCCACGGTTTAACTTTTCTAAAGAAAGCGGCTGGGCGCTGGTGTCTGGAGTCATCCCTACACTCGTCGTTTGCACGATAATCCCATACTGTTCCATGTTTTCTTGCGCAGAGTGAGTATCCAATATGTTGGAATTAGACGCATAAGGGCACTGATTTACAATATTTGCTGCATTTCCGGGTGTACGGTTGCAAATATCAATCTCCGTCACTCCTGCTTGCGCGAGTGAAAAATAAATAGCCCGTGCTGCTCCGCCAGCTCCAATGATCAATATCTTCTCATTTTGAAACGTTGGAAAAGCTGTTTTCAAGCCATGGACAAATCCCGGTCCATCCGTATTGTAGCCTACATACTCGCCTTCCTCATTCACCACCGTGTTTACCGCCCCAATGGCAGCAGCAAGCGGATCCAGCCGGTCCAAAAGGGGAATGATGGCCGTTTTATGAGGTATGGTGACGTTAAAGCCTGCCGCTCCAATCGCCTTAAAACCTGTTATTGCTGCAGGCAGGTTCGCGGCTGTCACATGGAAGGGGAAATAATGGGCATCAATCCTGTAGTAATC
This sequence comes from Bacillus sp. T33-2, assembly GCF_002860205.1. Classification (GTDB taxonomy): domain Bacteria; phylum Bacillota; class Bacilli; order Bacillales; family Cytobacillaceae; genus T33-2. Next base: position 133,368 of record NZ_PGVB01000029.1, on the reverse strand, counting down.
AAATAAATCATTATGCATTAATGGCGACATCGAATGGGCGATTGGATCGCCAATCACTCCGTATAATTTTTTCAAGTTCCTCTCCCCTCCGGAAAAACGGGTTCACACGGAAGAGCTCTACAGCTGCGTGCCGTCTGCCGTGCAGCTAGATCAATGATTGCCTCACCATCACCTGAACTCCTTTTGGCACATGGGCGGCAACCTTCGCTCCGGGGTCATTCACGGTGACCCAGCCAAGCCCGGAAAAGACGATATCCGTTTTTCCTTCTTTAATAACAAATTCATGCCTGACGAGTTCAGGAAAAGTATCCATCTGTTCACGCCGGGGAGGCGTCAATAATTCGCCTGCATGGTTCGCATATAACTCAGAAGCATTATCCAGCTTTGTACGATGTATATTTATTTCATTGGATAGATAACAGACAAACGAACGCCGCCCTCCTGATATATGGTCAAAACGGGCCAGTCCGCCAAAAAACAATGTCTGCCCTTCATTTAGCTGGTACACTTTTGGTTTTATTTCTTTTTTCGGTGTAATCACCTTTAAGTCGCGTTTATCTATATAATGTGCCATTTGATGATGGTTGATGATGCCGGGAGTGTCAATGAGCGACTTTCCGTCATCAAGGGGGATTTTAATAATGTCCAAAGTAGTGCCCGGGAAATGTGATGTTGTAATGATATCGCCCTCTCCGGTCACTTCTTTTATTATTCTGTTTATAAACGTAGATTTCCCCACATTTGTGCAGCCTACAATGTAAACATCTTTTCCTTCACGGAACCGGTCGATTGCGGCCGCCGTTTCCTTGATATTCATCCCCTTGGAGGCGCTCACGAGGAACACCTCTTCCGGCACTAATCCCAGTTCTTTCGATTCCTTCTTCATCCAGTCGGTCAGTTTGTTTTGCTTCACGGATTTCGGAAGCAAATCCGCTTTATTTCCAATCAAAAGGACTTTGTTCTTGCCGGCAAAACGATGCAGGCCCGGAAGCCAGCTGCCGTTAAAATCGAAAATATCAACGATCTTCACGATAAGGGCGTCCTTGTTGCCAATCCCATTCAGGATTTTCAAAAAATCATCGTCTGTCAGGCTGACATCCTGAACTTCATTATAATGCTTCAGACGGAAACAGCGCTGGCACACAATTGCCTCTTTTTCAAGCGAGGGTGGCGGTGCATACCCGAGTTCATGCGGCTCTTCCGTCTGAATTTTAACCCCGCATCCAGTACAAATTATTTCTTGTTGTTCCAATGCTTTAGTCCTCCCAATTAAGCTTGCCTTTTTTCCTGAACCAATTTAGGATCCGCCTCTCAACCATACGGTTAAACCTGGTAACCACCCCGTCGGTCTTCGCAACGGGCACAACCAGGATTGTATGGAAGCCGTTTCTGTTTCCGCCCAGGACATCAGTAAGCAGCTGGTCACCGATCACTACCGTTTCCTGCTGGCGCAGCCCCATCTCCTTTAATGCCCTGCGAAATGCACGGCCCATTGGTTTTCTCGCCTGGAAAATAAACGGTATATGCAGGGGATCGGCAAAAGCCTTTACACGGGTTTCATTATTGTTGGAAACGATAGTCACAAGGATTTCATTCCTTCTCATTTCATCAAACCATTCGATCAATTTGGGAGTGGCGTAAGGCCTGTCCCATTCTACCAGAGTATTGTCGAGATCGGTAATGATTCCTTTAACTCCTTTTTCTTTTAAGTTTTCCGGCTTAATATCAAATATACTTTTAACATGCTGGTCAGGCAGAAAATGGTTTAACACTTTAATTACACCTCATTATATAATTCCTGTCGTAATGTAAACATCATAACTAATTTTACCCCATCTTACAAAACAAACCTGCTATACCAGGCAGTTCCGAGAACGGCTGTTTTTAGAAAATGGAAAAATGGCTGAATATCATCACCAGAAACAAACAAAATACTTGCCCGGCAGGTAATATTTTTCGACAAAAATCTTCTTGTTCCCAGCTGTGGATAACTTTATTCACATTTTACACATTGATTTCATTACTATTTTCCCATTTATAAACAAAATAATCACAGGTTATCCACGGGGCCCTGTGGATAACCAGAACGGTTGTTCTGCCTGATTAAATCTGATAGAGTAAGAGTACAACAAACTGAATTTACTATACTATTTCATAAGTGCTATTTAATTATCATTTTTCGGGGGTGAATGACTGGGATGCGGAAACTTTCAGATGAACTTTTGATTGAATCCTATTTTAAAGCAAGAGAATTAGACCTCAGCCTTGACTTCATTCGTTTAATTGAAACCGAAATTCATCGTCGTTCATTATCTCACAGAATAAGATATTCGTCCTGAACTCGCCCTGATGGGCTTTTTTTTTGCAACTATAAGAACGGCGGAAAAGGCACAGCATTTGAAGCTGTGCCTTAAATATCAGCTCCCAGTCCCAATAAAGCCGATTTTCTCCCCTACTTTTATTTCGGTGGGAAGCATGATGCCAGGCAATAGCTGAAACGAGTCTTTTTCGAATAAAAGCACAACTGTAGACCCAAAAGAGAAATAAGCCATTTCTTCTCCCCTCGTCAGTTGTTCCCCTTCATGCACCGTTTCTATCGAATTGACGAACATGGCTCCTACTTTCACTATCGCCACATGGCCCTTCCCATGATGTACTTCCGTTATGGTCCTGAAGTTTTTGGATAACGGACGGTCCCCATACTTAAGTCCCATTCTGTTAACCGGATACGATTTTGTGCCGAGAGTCCACCGGTTGACAACAGTGCCTGAAACCGGGCTGTGAATCCGGTGGTAATGGCTCGGGCTCAAATAAAGAATCACATAGGTCCCATCTTCGTATTTACGCGTTGCTTCTGGGCTTCCCAGCATTTCCGCAATCGAATATACTTTGCCCTTTACAGTGATCCTTTGATCGGCTCTAACGGTTCCAATATCCTCAATAACAGCATCGACAGGGCTTAACACTGCTGCAGGGTGTCCATCTTTCAGCCTCGCCCCTTCTTTAAGCTTCCTTATAAAAAAATCATGCAATGTTGGATATTCGTGAAGCGGTTTTTCCATCTCAGCGACATTAATTCTGTATATTTTTGCAAATGACGGTACCATTGTTTTGCTTGCCTTTGAACGGGCAAAGCGTTTTAAGGCGCTGGACGACCATCTTCCATTTGTTAATTCGATAAATAAACGATATAAATTCTGAATCAAAGAGCCTACCTCCGGAATGTGTAAAAATACTCTTTACGAACTTGCATAAAAAGCTTAAAATTAAATATTATTATACAACAAAAAACTGAAGGTGCTGCTCCCTTTCACTTTATAAGGAGTGAGGAGAATGTTTTTATTGGATGTACTTGACCACACAGTCAAGAAGCTCAAGGCTCAAACTGCCAATGTATTGACGCTTGCGAATCTGTCACTGGGCGGATTTGCCATAATTGTAGGAATTAACGGTAATCTCAACTTAAGTTTGCTGCTTATCTTTGTTGCAGCTCTGGCGGACCGTTTTGACGGGATGGTTGCCAGGAAGTTTAATATCGAGTCTGAACTAGGGAAGCAATTGGATTCCATGAGTGATATTATATCATTCGGTGTAGCTCCTGCACTATTATTATATCAAGGAATTCTCTATGAATTCGGGGCACCCGGTTCGTTTTTCACCGTATTCTATATTGGCTGCGGGGCTTTCCGCCTGGCCAGGTTCAACATCACTGAAAGCAACGGATATTTCACAGGCTTGCCGATTACCGCTGCAGGCTGCCTGGCTACCTTGAGTTTTCTTGCCATTCCGAACCTGCCGCCGCAGACGTTCCTATTTATTATCATCATCCTTTCTTTGCTGATGGTAAGCCCATTCAAACTAAGAAAGGTTTAAATTTTGTTTGTCAGGATATGCGCCTTGTTTGGCACCGTTGATGAATTGAGTAAGGGGCAGGCGTACCGTCTATCAATAAGCAAACCAGCCGGGTTCGGCTGGTTTTTTGTTTGCTATTCGGTCAGCTTCAGGAATTCTTCTACATCGTCGATGCATATCCTGACTGCTTTTTCCCAAAAATCCTTTTTCGTCAGGTCAACGTGCAGGTGCTTCATCGCAAGGTCCTCCACAGTCATTGAAGCAGAATCCTTTAACAGCGCTATATATTTTTCTTCATAGCCTTTTCCTTCCTCCATTGCCAGCGCATAAATTCCAAGCGAGAACAAGTATCCAAATGTATATGGGAAATTATAGAACGGCAGCCCGCTAATATAAAAATGGAGCTTGGAAGCCCAGAACAGCGGATGATATTGTTCCAGTGCCCCGCCATATGCCTCAGCCTGCGCTTCTTCCATCAATTTGTTTAAACGTCCTGCACTGACCACACCCTGCTTACGCTCTTCATAAAATCTTATCTCAAACAAGAAGCGGGCGTGAATATTCATCAGGAGCGCAACCGAACGCTGGATTTTATCTTCCAGAAGCCCCAGCTTTTCTTCTTTCGTCTTAGCGTTTTTCACAGAGGCATCGGAAACAATCATTTCCGCAAATGTCGAAGCTGTTTCTGCCACGTTCATTGCATAATTGCGGTTTAATAAGTGCTGATCTCTCATGGCATAGGTATGGAATCCGTGTCCCAGTTCATGGGCAAGCGTAGACACATTCGAAGGGGTGCCTGAATACGTCATGAAAATCCGGGACTGGCTGCTCTCCGGAAAAAATGTGTGGAAGCCGCCCGGCTCCTTTCCAGGACGGTCTTCTGCCTCAATCCAGCGGTTTTCAAAGGCCCTCTGGGCAAACTGTCCCATTTCATCACCAAAGAGCGAGAAATTTCCGAGGATAAATTCAGCGCCCTCCTGATATGACATTTTTGATCCCGCTTTTCCGACCGGTGCGTCGAGGTCTTGCCAGCCGAGGCCTTCCAGTCCCAAAAGTTTAGCCTTTCGCTGCAAAAAATCCACAAATGGCTGCTTGTTATTTGCAATGGCTTCCCACATTGCATCCAATGTTTCCTTTTTCATCCGGTTAAGATCAAGGGCCTCTTTCAATATATCCTCCCAGCCCCGGGCCTTATAGACGGTAAGCCGAAAACCTGCCAGGTGATTTAATGTTTTGGCAAAAAAGTCGCTCTTGCCTCCCCAGGCCTTTTCCCATTCATCAAAAACTTGAGTCCTTACGGACCGGTCATTGCTTGAAAACTTATTGGCTGCCTGGCCGGCTGACAAGTACTTTACCTGCCCGTCTTCACGAAAAGGAATTTCAATGCTGCTCACAAGCAAATCATACATCTGGCTCCAGCCATGATACCCATCAACGCCCAAGGCATTGATCAGCGATTCCTCGGCGCCGGACAGTTTTTCTGCAGCCCTTTCCCTGCGCTCTTCAAGAACAAACCTCAGATCTTTGAGGAAGTCATCCTTCATCAATTGTTCCCAATCATTCTGTCCTATTTGGGCAAGCTTTTGGTCAAATACCGTCAGCGCTGTTTGAAAAGCTGCACTTAGCCCTGTCACCGTCACTCGCAGCTCACCGGCTTTTTTGTCTTCCGTATTTTGGGCCTGGAGGCAGCTCACGAACGCACCGGCCTGGCGAATGAATTTTGCTATTTGCTCAAATTCCCCGATAATGACAGTCAAAATGGTTTCGTCAGCCGCATCATTTAGTGGATCCCAGCCGTTAATAATATTTTGAAAAGCTGAGATGCTCTGGGCAGTTTTTTTTAGATGGGAAGAAAACTCCGCTGAAGTGCTTCCCCCTTTAAAAAAGACTTCCAAGTCCCATACATCTGAATATGTAATCGCTGTCACTACAATTCCCCCTTTTTTCGCTTCTTTATTATAAGATTATATACCGGATTGTTCTATACTTTTAAGTTAGTCTTATTTTCTGAAATACTGATTTTACTGTTCTTTTCAAAATCAAATAAAGTAATAAGGCCTGATTCTATTAAGGAATCAGGCCCCTCCGGTTTCATTCCGATAATGCTTTGCTCGCCAGATTTACATCATTCATCAATAGCTTTTGGAGATCATATGACGGGTATAAGCCTCTCTCATACATATAATAAAAGACTCTTCCGTGCCAGTCGATGGCAGTGTTCAATTGTCTGGTCAGCACTTCCCTGAGTGCCGGGGTTGCCGTCTCTGTAACAGCAATTGCATAATACCTTACTGCAGTTTTCGCACTTCCAAGCAAATCCCCTGCAAAAAAGCCAATTTCAGCACGGGCCGCCTCAGGAAATCCTGGGGCCATTGGATAAAACCTTAACAGCTCACGTAAGTTATTTTCAAGAGCATTGATTGAAAAAGCGTAAAGAGCACGCAATTCAGGTTCGGTAACTTTGCGGACGTTCTTTTTAAATTTCCACAGCAAAACTGATTGAAAAGCAACTAGTTCATGCAGTTCCAAAGTTTCATGCCAGGCCAGTCTATTTTGCTTAGCCAAATTCCATACCTCCCAGTATATCAATGTCGACACGAGATACAGTATTCACACGCTCTGAACTGGGTGCATGGTTCTGCCTGGCATAATCCATTAGCGGTGCCAGTGGAAAACACTTTGTAGAATTTAATATGTCAAACCGCTCCATCGTAAGGTTCCGTCTAAATCAAACAGAACTGCCTTGATCAACTTATATCCAACTCCTCTGAAAGAAGCATCACTTATTTGTTAGAATTTTCAGTTTAAAATATAATTAAAGTATATATTACAGACAGGAGTGATGAAATGGCAAATTACCAATTTTCCCACCGGCTTAAGGTTCGATACTCAGAAATTGACGGACAAAAAATCGTGTTCAATGCTCATTACCTGACCTATTTGGATGTAGCGGTCGCAGAGTATTTTGAGGAAGGTTTAAGATTGGATTTGGCGGAGCTGGCGAGGAGCGGAGAATTTGATTTTGTGCTTGCCAAGACCACACTGGAATTTAAAAGCCCGGCACGTTTGAATGATTGGCTCAATGTATGGTGCCGAGTGGCGAGCATAGGGAACTCAAGCATAACAATGAACTTCAAAATAACGAGGGATGGGGAAATCGATCCCCTGCTGCTAGCGGAAATCATTTATGTAAGTTATGATCCACATACCAAATCATCCCGGCCGGTTCCTGATTTTGTACGAGAACGCATTGGACAGTTTGAACAAACAGAAGGCGTCAAGGAGACATAAAGTAACCCCATAAAACCACGGCAGGCCGAAAATTAGCCTGCCGTTTAACTCTTACTGATTTTGACGGGTCGCCCATATAAAGCACAAAAAAAAAGGATCCCCGACCCTTATCTAATTGCGATTCTTCCTTTTTTCTTTTTCTGCCCGGTAAAACTCATGGAACATTTTCATCAATGCGCGTTTTTCAATCCTTGACACATAGCTTCTTGAAATACCGAGTTCTTTGGCGATTTCGCGCTGGGTTTTTTCTTTTTGCAGGTCAAGGCCGAAACGGCCGATAATGACTTCCTTTTCCCGTTCATCCAGTACATCGATATATTCCTTAACCTTTTCAAGTTCCATATTGAGCTGGATTGTGTCTATGACATCCTCTGATTCTGACTTCAGCACATCAATAAGCGATATTTCATTACCCTCTTTATCCTGGCCAATCGGATCGTGAAGCGAAACATCTTTTTTCGTTTTTTTCAGGGCACGTAAATGCATCAGAATTTCATTTTCTATGCAGCGGGCAGCATAGGTCGCAAGTTTTGTTCCTTTACCCTCAGAATAGCTTTCAATTGCTTTGATCAGCCCAATTGTACCGATGGAGATCAGGTCTTCTGAATCCTCGCCCGTATTTTCGAATTTTTTTACGATATGGGCGACGAGCCGCAGATTATGTTCAATCAGCATATTGCGGGCATGAGGATCCCCGGTGGCCATCAGCCTTAAATATTTTCGTTCTTCTGCAGCAGATAACGGTTGGGGAAAGGCATTATTTTTAATATAAGAAACAAGAAAAATGACTTCTTTGACTATATAACCGAGTGCAGCCAAGATTCCAGACACGTTTCCACCCCCGCTTTTTAGGCATTTGCCTATATAAATTCCTATGTAAAAGACGGGCAGTTTGTGTCTGTCCGAAGAAATTATTAACCATGAAAAAATTTCCACCTAGCCGGAAATTATCTTTACAGTTCAGCCCACATGGACAAATTTTGTGTCATTCAGGTAGAATTAAGGAAGTTAAAGAAAAAAGAGGTTGGAAAATGGATCAGGAAAAATTGATTTTATTGGTTGTGTTTGTGGTGGTGGTATTTGCAAGCGGTGCCGAAATCATTTTTGAAGGGTTTTCAGTTAAAACAGTGCTGCTATTTATCGCCACCGCCGGGTTAGTCGCATTCTTATGGTTCCGGCCAAAACGAAAGCATTAACCGCTAGCGGTTAATGCTTTGAATGTTTCCAGCAGACTATTCGACACTCACTTCGGCAGCGATTATACAGCCTACTGCACCGCAAATCCCTAAGCCCATCACGATCATGAACATGTGCCACACCCCTTTAAAACCCCATCTTTACCCCAAATTTATCACATATCTGCAGTAAAAATGGCAGTGGGATGTGAACTTTTTGTTACAACGCGTGAGGCCAGCCTCCGTCTATTTATTATTTTTCGCATTGTTCTTTTTTTTAAAAACAAGGGTTAATAGCAGCACATGCAAGAACATGTTATCCCCTCCCAACTTCCAGTTAGGTGGAATCCTTCTCCACCCAGTAGTATGCAAGCCTTCCTTGAATATGAAATATCATTTTTAATTCCCACCTTTCCATGAATTTTTTTAATCAAAATCAGAACGGACGGTACATAGTGAATTGACGGTCTTTGTTTTCTTCGTGAATTTTTCTGACCATTTCGTCATGCACAGTTTCTTCAATGGATAATTCACGTTTTTGAATCGTAACCGTAAAAAAGAAAATATTCAAAGTCATCCTGTCTCACCTCCTCTTTCTCACATCCCTGAAAATTGAAAAAACCGCAGCGAGATTCCCCGGCGGCTTGTAAAAAGGCACAAAAATGCCGCAGGGCACGCTTCTCCCTGCGGCATGGATATGCTTATTTTAAGAATAAAAGATTCTTAAGCGATCCACTCCGGTTTGGTCGAATGCGTAAATAAGATATAAAATTGCTCTGCTGATACAATCTGGCACTTCATCATCATTTCATTCGACCTCCCTTTCCATAATTTCGCTTACAGAGGTAATTATATCCATTGCGGTTGTGTTTGTAAACCCTAATTAGCCTAAATTTTCGAAAAAGATTTCATACGCGGTTTTAACGATATTAAAACGACTGCAAGTTAGGATCACAACTGTTGAGCTTAATAGTCAATAAGATACAAAACCATGTGCTGTTCATCAAAGTATGTATGATCCACTTTCATCGCTCTTTTGTCTGTTCCAAAAGTCTCAAAACCTAAACAAGAATAAAGTTTTTTTGCCGACTCGTTGGTTGCCATAACGGTTAAATAAATCTGTTCAATTCCTTCAAGTTCTTGTGCTTTCTTAATAGCTTCGATCATTAGCCGTTTTCCAGCTCCTATGCCTCGATTAGCAGGAGAAACATACATGGCAAAGATGTTGGCACGATGCTTGAGTTTAAGTTTGGTTTCTTTAACCAAAGTAACAACGCCAATCAGCTTTTCCTCTTCGAAGGCACCAAGAGTAAAAGCTTCATCGGATTCCAATCTTGCCCTAAAGAATTCAACCGCATGTTCATTTTCCTCCTCATAGCTTGATGAAAAGGCTTCAGGATTGTTCTTAAGTGCTTCTAATCTTAAATTCCGGTAATTTTCCGCATCCCTAGGTGTTATTAGCCTTATATTCATAAATGCCTCCTGAAATAAGTAAGAATGATTTAATTAATATTACTTTATTACCCAGAGTTTTTGTTCAAATTTTTGAAAATAAATAAACGCCCAAAGTTGGACGTTTATTTTTTCATCAAATATTCCTGGCCTTCTTCTGTTTCTGTCAATTTGCTTTGACACTGTTTTGAAAGGAAAAAGAACAAAATCGAAAGCACCAGAAAGCCTGTTGATGCTCCGGCGGATATATAAATGTCTGAAGCGGCCTTTATTTCAGACGGAATAATGGTGCCGAGATAGAAAAATGCACCAACAGCTAACAAGACAACCGCATATTGCTTAAAGTCTATCATTTTCTCGTATAATTGCTTCGGATTCACTATAATCACCTGCACTTTTCTGCAAAACTCATAACTACTTTACCATATGGGAAATGCCGTGGAGCTATGTAATATATGGCAGGCGACATTTTTAACTGTATCTCCTTAACACGAACGTGCCAGGGTGATCAATTATAGTTAACAACTTTCTGTAACCTTAGGCAAAAGGGCACTGAAAAAGCCTGCTGCAATAAGCAGTATGAAAGCAATCAGGAAGGACAACTGGTAGCTGTTTGTCTCATCAAACAACAGTCCGGGAATATATGAACCTATCGCCGATCCCAGCTGGTGGCTCATAAACAGCCACCCTGAAAGCAATCCGAAAGACTGGCCTTTAAAGTAGTCTGAAAGCAGTTTAATAGTTGGGGCAACAGTAGCAAAGTCAACAAGGCCGAAGGAAACAGAAAACGCAAGCAATAAAACAGGGTAATCCATAAACAATTTCATAAGCCCGGCATTGCTTGAAAAAATTAATAGAAAAACAATTGTTAAAGCCCGAGCAAAATACAGGAAAATCAAGATTGTTTTATTGTTTATTCGATCAGCAAGAATTCCTGAAATGAGTGTCCCCAACACGTTGAAACCGGCTAATGCGGCTACAGCTGCGCTCGTTATTCCAGGTGTAAAGCCGCAGTATTGAGCAAATGGAATGAGATGTGTATCCATTAAGCCCGTTGTAGTGACACCGCAAACAAAAAAAGGAATCAACAGGAACAAGAATCGCCGGTCCCACAGACTTGTTTTACTTGTCTGCTGTTGTTTCTTGACCGGAGTAGTAATTTCATGACTGCTTTCGGATCCCAGTGCGGCTAGTCCGGATTCCGAAGGTTCAGATTTCAACAGGATTGCGAGGATGGGGCACACAATCAGGATAAGAAATGATCCCAATATCAGTACAGCCCATTTCCATCCGAATGATTCAATCAGCAGGATCGAGCTTGGAACCAGTACCATCTGGCCTGCCCCAAAACCTGCCTCAACTATCCCCAATGCCAGTCCGCGCTTTTGTGCAAACCACTTCGTAACAGCAACGGATGCTGTCACGCCTGATGCACCTCCGAAACCAAGTGATGCGATAATTCCGTACAAAATGAATAGCTGCCACACAGACGTCACAAAGAAGCTTAAGATGGTGGCAGCACCAACAATAAGCGTACTGAAAACAAAAATGGTTTTGACACCATAATTATCCACCAGCTTCCCGACAATAGGCTGAGACACTGCAAAAACTAAAAAACTGACAAATGATATAGCGGAAATTGTACCCCGGTTTGCGGAAAAGTAGTCTTCCCAAGAGCCCATAAAGGCACCAAAAGTGAAACGGACGCCTTGTGAAGCTAAAACTCCAATAAAAGATACCGCTAAAATTATCCAGGCATAGTGGATTTTTCGACCGTATTTAACTCCCATAAGTTTCCTTTCTATACTATCAATATCTTTTACGATATCCAAAGGAAAGCTATTTGTATAGTGTAAAAATATCTGTTGAATTTTGAAACTGCCCATCCCCATTCATTCTATTGCAAACATTAAAATCGTCCCTAAGTATGACGAAAAAAGGATAGATGAGCAGGCGAGCCTGCTTTCATCTATCCTTCTTTTCTGGTTTGTGGGTTGTCAGCTGTTTAGTGCCTGGTTCAAATCCTCAATCAAATCTTCTGCATCTTCCAGCCCGACAGAGATCCTGACGAGACCGTCGGATATTCCGAGCTCATCCCTGCGCTCCTTTGGAATCGATGCATGCGTCATCCTAGCCGGGACTGAGATCAAGCTTTCGACCGCTCCGAGGCTTTCTGCCAGCGTAAAGTATTTGACGTTTCCGAGGATTTTATCGGCATTTTCTTCACTTCCAACATCAAATGAGACCATCCCGCCGAAACCGCGGGCCTGCCTTTTGGCAATTGCGTGGTTCGGGTGGGTTTCAATCCCAGGGTAGAATACTTTTTTGACAGCCGGATGCTGCTGCAGGAATTCCACTATCCTGCGCGTTGTTTGCTCGTGCTCTTCCATGCGCACTCCAAGCGTTTTGATGCCGCGCATGAGCAGCCAGGAATCCTGCGGCCCCAAGATGCCTCCTGTTGAGTTTTGGATAAAATGCATATCTTCTGCATGCTTGCTGCTGTTCACAACTACAAGGCCAGCGACAACATCACTATGGCCGCCAAGATACTTGGTCGCACTGTGAAGCACGATATCCGCACCCAATTCAATCGGGTTTTGCCAATAAGGAGTAGAAAAAGTATTATCAACGATTGTCAACAGCCCATTTGATTTTGCAACACCCGCAGCCGCTGCAATGTCGGTTATTTTTAGCAATGGGTTTGTCGGTGTCTCAATATAGACTGCCTTTGTGTTCGGCCGGATATTCGCTTCAATGTTGTCGATGTTGCTTGTATCGACAAAGGTGCTGTCAATCCCAAAGCGGTTCAGAACCTTCGTCATGACCCGGAAAGTTCCACCGTACACATCATCTGTAAGGATGACATGGTCGCCGCTGTTAAAGAGCATCATCACCGCTGTTATGGCGGCCATCCCGGAACCGAAGGCAAAACCTGCTTCACCGCCTTCTATGTCCCTGATCAGTTCTTCAAGCGCCTGGCGTGTCGGATTCCCGGTCCTTGAATATTCAAAGCCTTTATGGCCCCCGACACCTTCTTGTTTATAAGTACTGACCTGGTAGATCGGCACAGAAACAGCCCCTGTGTGAGGGTCATTTGCAATCCCGCCATGGATCAATTTGGTTTTCCGCTTCACTTAAATCCCACCTTCATAAATCTTTTTACTTAAATATCGTTCGCTCCCATCCGGGAACACGACCAAAATGTTCGTGCCCGTTTTGGCTATTTTCGCTTCTTCCAGTGCTGCATGCAGTGCGGCTCCTGATGAGCTCCCGACCAAAAGGCCTTCCCGGGCCGCAGCCTCTTTAACCAGATGGAAAGCAGCTTCATCCGCAACCGTGTGGATACTGTCAAAATAAGCAGGATCCATATAGCCGGGCAAAAATTCCATCCCGATTCCCTCGGTTTTATGTGGACCCGGTTCCCCGCCGCCAAGAATCGATCCTTCAGGCTCAACGATGACCGTTTTTATGCCCGGTTTCTGTTCCTTCAAGTAGCGGGCCGTGCCCATGAAGGTGCCCCCTGTGCCTGCACCCGCAACAAATACATGAATTTTGCCGTCCATTTGCTCCCATAATTCCGGGCCGAGCGTTTTATAATATGTCTCAGGGTTGGCAGGATTCGCAAATTGCTGCGGGCAGTATGATCCAGGAATTTCACAGAGCAGTTCCTTTGCCTTCTGGATCGCGCCTTCCATTCCCTCGCTCGTCGGTGTATGGACGATTTCTGCACCGAGGGCCTTCATCAACTCCTGCTTTTCGATGCTAAACTTCTCCGGTACACAGAGGATCACCTTTATGCCAGTATTGATTGCCGCTAGTGCGAGGCCGATACCGGTATTGCCGGCAGTGGGCTCGATGATGGTCCCTCCCGGAGCCAGCTTGCCGCTTTGTAAAGCTTCCCGAAGCAATTCCAGTCCCAGCCTGTCCTTCACACTGCCGCCCGGATTCATATATTCAAGCTTTGCATACAGCCTGACCCCTTCAGGCAATGTAAAACTGGAAATCTCCACGATTGGCGTATTCCCTATTATTTCATGGATTTTTTTAAAGACTTGCAAACTTTTCCCTCCACCGATCATCTTTAATTGGCTTTTTTCAGTGAGGCAACGATTTTTAAAACAAGTGCTGCGGAATTTTTAGCGGCTGTTTCCAAAAACTTGTCAAAAGAAATGTCGGATTCTTTTCCCGCAATGTCAGATAAAGAGCGGATCACCACAAAAGGCTTTTGGAACTGGTAAGCGACCTGTGCGATGGCGGCCGCTTCCATTTCCACTGCCTGCAGTCCGGTAAATTTTGTTTTGATGTAAGCAACCCTGTCAGGATCGCTCATGAATGAGTCCCCAGTGGTGATCAACCCTTTGACTGTCTGTATGCCGGTGATTTCGTTAGCGCTGTTTTCGGCAATCTCCACAAGACGGGAGTCAGCTACAAAAGACGCAGGAAGCTGGGGAACCTGACCGTATTCATAGCCAAAAGCCGTTACATCGACGTCATGGTGGCGGACTTCTGTAGAAATGACCACATCACCCACATTCAAATCAGGATTTAACCCGCCAGCTGACCCGGTATTAATAACGTAGTCGGGATTAAATCGTTCAAGCAAAATAGCCGATGACATCGCCGCATTTACTTTGCCGATGCCAGACCTCAGCAGCACAACTTCCGTACCGTCTATGTGGCCGGACGTAAATTCGCAGCCGGCAATTGATTCCTGGCTCTGGTTCACAATTTTTTCTCTCAAAATGGACACTTCTTCTTCCATTGCTCCGATAATAGCCACTCTCATGCAATATATACCTCTTTCCTTACTTTTTCACACCTGTCATGATCCATACAAAATCGTTGCAGCGTTCAAAGCTTGAACTGAATCCGTTCTTCTCCAGCATTTCCTTTAAGACTGGAATCGTTGTATAGTATTCCCTCTGCAAATCCTCTGCTAGATTTTTGTAGCCTTTTGACAGTGCGTCTTCAACCGCTTTTTCATATGCTTCGATGGAATCATACATCGTGTCGGCAAACACTATTTTACCACCGGAAGCAACATGGTTTCCATAGCCGGAAACCGCCTGCTCTTTCTCCGCATCTGTCAGATGGTGGAACGCATATGTGCTGACCATTGTATCAAAAGTCTGGTCTTCGGGATAATTGAAGAAATCCCCGTCGAGAATGGCTGCTCTGCTTCCAAGCTTTTTCCGGGCAAGGTTTCTCATTGAAGGCGAGGGTTCAACAGCGGTGACTTGCAGGCCTCTTGCAACAAGCTTTTTCGTCAGGTTGCCGGTGCCCGGGCCGAACTCCAGTACTCTTCCCCAGGAACGCTCTGCAACTTCGTTCAGGATCTTTTCATAATGTAAAAACACGTCTTTATATTCAGGGTCATGGCCATCGACCGTAGCATCGTAAGTGTCAGCCCATTGTTCAAACAGCTCAAGAAACTCTTTGCCCATGTTGTTCACTCTCCGTTTTAAACTAATAATTCCTATAAACATAATATGAATTAAAAGATGACTTGTTCCAAATTTATCATAACAGGCAGGCTGAAATCAATTAATACTTGCTCTCGGCCGGCCAGTCCAAATAAAATGGAAAAGCGAAAGGATTTGAAAGGAGCATGAATGATGAATTTACAATTCGATTTGATTGAAGACAAGGTTGAATTCTTTGAGGCGCCTGATTTGAAAACTCTTGAAAAAAAGATCAATAGCCAGATCGAAATAAACAAAGCTATCCTGCTGACAGTCCATTCTGTATCGCACCAAATGCATGCGGATGAAAACGGTAGAACCTATTTCACTGCTGTCGTTCATTTTAAAGCAAAAAAATAAGCGGGGAACCTGGTTTCCCGCTTGTGTTTTGTCTCAGATCTGCCGCATTAATGCAATTCCTCCACTTTTACCGGCTTCCAGCCCTGTCCGTCAACCCATTCGATCGCAACCCTGTATTTCTGGTCTGAACCTTTCTGCGACACTGTACCAATTGCACTGTTCGGCCCGCCGTTATTCCCCAGGCGCCAGACAGTCATATTATTTTTATCCAGTCCGGAAGCATATGAGATGGCCTGGAGCATCTCCTGCCAGTCAACCGAGCTCTCATCATAGACAGCTGCATGCTCGCCTGTCTGGGTAGTGCCTACTGGCTTCCAGTCAGGGTTGACGATTGTGCGCTTAACATTGGGATCGCTTCCTCCCTCAGTAACAACCGGCTCGCTTGGTTCAGCAGTCTCACCTTCATTGGGTGGTTCACTATTTTCGCTATCATCGCCTGATTCAGTTTCATCAGAAGGCTCAGTTTCCACTACATCTTCTCCGTCAGTACCAGACTGGCCATTCTCGGTATTATCATCATTATTTTTTTTGTTTTGTGAACCCGATTTCTTTTTCGATTCGGACTTCTCTGTTCCGGTTTTCTTATTTTCGCTGACTGCCGTTTTGTTATCGGCCGCTCCTTCATCACCGGTAAAAAAAATTCTCATGGACACAAATACAATAAGCAAAATCACTATTACAATCAAGCTATTTAAGACGAGGTTGGTTTTTCTTCGTTTTGCCCGCCTTTTTGAACGGGAACCCCCATGCAGGTTTTCGTTATCGTTTCTCAATTTCTTCCCCTCCCATATAAGGCTGTCAACATTCTACCATGAGTTAATGCAAACATGAAGGATTTTGGCTATTTCTTATTCTGTTTTTTCCAGATTGTAATCATAAATCTCCTGTACCATATCGGCAAAAAGGGGATTGACAGCACCTTCATCCTCGAATACTCCCAGGTTCACTGTTACAAGGGCGTATTTCGGATTCTGGAATGGAAAATAACCGGCGAACCATTTATTGTGCAGCTGTTTTCCATCCACATATATCCCTGTTTCTGCTGTTCCTGATTTGCCTGCTGTTTCATATGGGAGCTCCTTGAACCACCGGCCGGTTCCATGCTCATTCACAACAACCTCCCTCAAAAGCTGCTGCAGCTTCATCACTGTATATGGGGCAAGAGTCTCTCCCTTGATCGCCTTTTGTTCGAAATCCAAAAGGGTTGTACCGTTCTGATAATCGATGGATGAAACCGCTTTTACCATCTCTGTCCTGCCACCCCTTGCTATCGTTGCCATCATATTGGCCACGCCCAGTGGAGTGGCTCTCACCTCATGCTGTCCAATTCCTGACAACGCCGCAAAATTATCGTCTTTACGGTCGTGATCATTCAGGAAAATCCTTCCTTTTTCTTCATCGGCAAGCTGTTTAAAACCTTCCAGATGGTAAACGTTCCCCTGCCATCCAGACGGGCCGGTAAGTGACATCTTCTGTGAGTACTGGTCAAGAATATACGGATTCGTATTTGTCAGTTCCGTGGCCAATTCTCCAAAAGTCCTGTTGCAGCTGCGCGCAAAGCTGTCTGTAAAATTTAGCATGCCATGGTCGTATTTACTGTCCGGCTGCCCATTGATTTTTTTGCTGCAGTCAAAAATCCGGCCTTTATCATCAAGCTGATAATCAATTGCAGCAGCGGCCACAACCGTTTTAAAAACGGAACCGATAATATGCTGTTTAAGCATTAAATTGTTTATGCCCGAATCAGAAAAAGGGTCTTTATGATTGATATTGGGTCTCGATACCATCGCCAGGATGCTGCTTGATTCAATATCTAGCAGTATGAGTCCCCCTTTTTTGATGCCATGCTTGTCGGCGAGGTTCTCCGCGATTTCCTGAAGAGGCTTGTCCAGCGTCGTTTTGATATTTACCGGATAAAAAGGATTGGCGGGCTCCACATATTTTACATTGATGCCAAACAGGGGATCACCCTCCCCGTCGACGTGGTAAACAAGCTTGGACTTTCCCTCACCGACTAAGAACTCATCAAAGCTTTCTTCGAGCCCCGATAATCCTACCAGGGTTTGCGAAGATAATTTTTTTCCTCCGTAGCGCTTGTTTAAAACAGATATGTTTTCTCCGGTAATGCCTATTAATTGCTCTGCCGGATTTTTACTTTTGGTGTATTTCCTTTCCACAGCGAACACACCAGGAATTTTCAGGCTGTTTATTTTATTCACTTCTGCCGGGGATAGAACTACCGGATCCGGGTCTCCAAAGGCGAAAGGTTCTATTGAATCCCCGACTTCTTTTAATAATTTTGTTTCTGAAACGCCAATGATGTGTGCGATTTTCTGTGAAGGCCACTCAATTTTCTTTAGAAAAGGAAACAGAATAAGCACAGGGATTTTATCATAGGTCAGTGGAGTTCCGTTACGGTCAATGAAATTGCCGCGCCCAGTATCGACTATCATTTCCTGCGACCTTTGCTTCACACTTTCCTCAAGGAGATTTATATTATGTTTTGAAAAGGATTTAGAATCAACAAGCTGAATCTGGACCAACCTCCCTATGAGGATGCAAATCATTGCTATGCAGAAAAACAGCCATAACAGGGTTCTTTTTTTCGCCATAAATAAACACCTCGTCAAAAGTGTTGACGAGGTTCGGACATTTCAAACGGGTTGACCGTGGATTAAAGCTAGAACTAATAGAAAAACCGCCCGCATATGATGCGGACGGCCCGTGAATTATTTGATTGAAGTAATGCGGACATTCATTTCGCCGCCTGGTGTCTGGACGGTCACTTCATCTCCGACTTTGCGGCCCATCAAGCTTTTTGCAATCGGGGAGTCATTGGAGATTTTGCCTTCGAAAGGGTCTGCCTCTGCGCTGCCTACTACCGAATAGGTTTCTTCATCGCCGTCGGGAAGCTCCTTGAAAGTGACTGTACGCCCAAGCGTTACAGTATCTTTGCTCAGTTCATCTTCTTCTATAATTTTCGCATTGCGGATCATATTTTCTAAGGTGGTGATGCGCCCTTCAACAAAAGCCTGTTCTTCTTTAGCTGAATCATACTCAGAGTTTTCTGAGAGATCGCCAAAGCTGCGCGCGATTTTAATTCGTTCCACAACTTCTTTACGCTTAACCGTTTTCAAATGTTCCAGTTCTTGTTCCAACTTTTCTTTTCCAGCCTGAGTCATCGGAAAAACTTTCTCTGCAGCCAAAATCATTCACTCCTTCTAGTGTTCACAATCCCCTGATTAGAATGTGTGCTCCATACTTTCTATGTAGTGTTTTTGCAAGGGCAAATAATAGGAGCGCGTCCCTTCCAGGCCGCGCATTAAAGAGTCCTTTTGAACTTTTATGCTCCTGTTCAGCATGCCTCTTAACAAAGCACATGTAAAATATACATTAAAAATCGGCGGAACCACTGTAAATAATATTACGTATTATTTACAATTCACAGGCTGTTCCGCGATCTTTATTTATGCTATTGTGTCACAAAAATGCTTTTTGTTCAAGAATTGTTTGAATTTTTGTTACCATAAGGTCAATTGCAACATGGTTCTGGCCGCCTTCAGGGATGATTATGTCCGCATAGCGTTTTGTCGGCTCGATAAACTGGTTGTGCATTGGCCTCACTACAGTGACATATTGCTCGATTACGGAATCCATCGACCGACCGCGCTCCTTTATGTCACGCAGCAGCCTCCGGATAATCCGCAAATCAGCATCAGTATCCACATAAAGCTTAATGTCCATTAAATCCCGCAGCCTCTCGTCCTCTAGAACGAGGATTCCTTCAAGGATGATGACATCTTTTGGTTCCACCGGGATGATTTCTCTTGAACGTGTATGGATGGAATAATCATATACAGGCTTTTCGATCATTTCATAATCCAAAAGCTTTTTGATATGGGCGATCAGCAGATCATTATCAAAAGCTAGCGGATGGTCATAATTTGTTTTAAGCCGTTCTTCCATAGGGAGATGGCTCTGGTCCTTATAATAATAATCCTGCTCGATCATCAAGATGGAGTGGCCTGTAAAACTATCGTATATTGCCTTCGTAACACTCGTTTTTCCTGAACCGGACCCGCCGGCTACACCTATTACTACAGGTTTTCGTCTCATCTTAGACTCTCCTTCCGCATCATGTTGTAAGGAGACACGGGCTTGTCCATAATAAATTTCACAATTTGAAGTGGATGGCGTGCAGCGTCCAGTTCATTTCCCGCTTCGTCCCAAATCTTTTCGATGGTATAGGTAAAGTTTTTAATGTCGGGGCCAAAAAATTCGACTTCTTCTCCAGGTTTGAAATGGTTGCGCTGCTGAAGTGTGACGATTTTTGTTTCAGGATCATAGCCAAGCACCATTCCGGCAAAATCTGACTTGGTCTTCTTGCTATGGTTTCCAAACATTTGCTCTTTATACCCGGGAACTCCTTCAAAAAAAGCAGGGGCGGATTCCCGAATCGCACATTTATCAAGCTCCTCCAGCCACTCGCGCTGGATCAGGAAGTTGTCGGGATCTGCACAATAGGCATCGATTACTTTACGGTAGACACTGACGACTGTTGCGACATAATGAATTGATTTCATGCGGCCTTCTATTTTAAGGCTGTCTATCCCCAGTTCAATCATGCGCGGAATCGATTCTATCAGCTTCAGGTCTTTCGGGCTCATCGCAAACGGGCTGTCACCTTCTCTGAAAAGAGGTGATTCTTCACCGTCATTGAGCTCGTACAGATCATAGTCCCACCGGCACGACTGGCAGCAGCCACCGCGGTTCGAATCACGTGCTGTCATATGGTTGCTCAGTGTGCACCGCCCGGAATATGCAATGCACATTGCCCCATGGATGAATGTTTCTACCTCAATGTCAACCTTTTCTTTTATTTCACGGATTTCCTCGGCACTTGTTTCCCTCGCCAAAACAACTCGTTCAAGGCCTTCTTCCTTCCAATATTGAACGGCCTTCCAGTTGGACAGTGATTGCTGGGTACTGAGGTGGACCTCAATTTCCGGTGCCAGGCGTCGGCATGTCTCTATAATAAGCGGGTCGGAGACGATGATTCCGGCAATGCCTGTTTCCTGAAGGCCAAGAATATAATCTTCAAGGCCGTCGATATTTTCGTTGTGGGCAAATATATTTGTCGTCACATAAATTTTGGCACCGTATTTTTGTGCGAATTCAACGCCTTCCTTCATTTCGGCGAAGGTAAAATTGTCCGCATTTGAGCGGAGCCCGTATTCCTGTCCGCCGATGAACACGGCGTCAGCACCATACCGCACTGCAATTTTCAGCTTTTCGAGATTTCCGGCGGGCGCAAGCAATTCCGGTTTTTTTACGATGACCCGTTTTCCGTCAACTATTTGTGAAATAGGTTCTTTCACTACAGTCAAGTTGCTTTCCTCCCTTTCCTGTCATGCTTCGGCATATTATTATTGTTTCTATAAGTAGTACAACAGGTACTTTGCATTCCATAGCAATCAACCGTTTATAAAAATATTACAGATTCCTTACAATCCTTAATAAACCGTTTCTTTAAAGAAAAATCCGGTGTCAAGCGGCCGGTTTCCAGGCTGGATCGATTCTGCCTCTTCAAGCAGGCTGTCCTTTTCCTCTTCGTATTGTTCCGGATTTTCACTTGCGAGGTCAATAGCCTTTCGGTACAGCTCAGTGACCGGCACAATATACTCGGGGCTTTTGAGGATCCCATCGATTTTAAAAGAATCGACCCCGGCATCCACCATCTCTTGCAGCTCATCAATGATGCATATGTCATTTGGGCTCATGATGTGGGTCCCGTTGTTATCCTGAAAAATTGGGTATTTGTTATCGCGTTCTTTATCGTGAAGAAACATATTTTTATTTTTTGCCCTGTTTTCCACTTCCATCGCTTTGCCCTGATATTCAAAGTAATTGCCAAGAAGGGAGCGTTTCGACTGGAACATGGCTGTCATGCCGTGGACCTGCACTTCAATTTCCACTTCAGCCTGTTCCTTTATTTCAATGATTGCATCCATATTGATTTCCCTGGCCAGGACAGCGCGTTTCGCCCCTTTTCGCCCCCAGTAATTGCATGTGTACCAGTTTGTCGCTGTCGTTTCTGTATTCCAGTGGAGCTTGATGCCCGGGGCTGTTTCCCGTGCTGCCATAAGGACAGCAGGATCCCCAAATATAATCGCATCGGCGCCTGCTTCATTTAAAAAGGATATATAATCAGCCAGCAGGCCGACTTTTTCATTGTGAAAAATCGCATTCATCGCAACATAGACCTTTTTTCCGCGCGAATGGGCCAGCTCAATTGCGGTTTTTACATCCTCCCTCTTGAATTCCCCGGCCAGGCGCAGGCCAAAATTTTGTTCTCCAACAACGAAGGCATCAGCTCCCGCCTCAGCAAGGGGGAGAATATCATCCACACTAGTGGGTGTCACTAATAATTCAGGTTTCTTCATGTTTTCACCTCTTTTTGCTAATCGCTACCCCATCGCCGACCGGCAGAATCACTGTATCGAACTCCGGATGGCTTGCCAGCCAGTGGTTGAATTCATCGATTTTCTTTGCGAGACTGCGGAGGCGCCGGTTTTCTATTACCGGTTCATACACAAGCCCTTTAAAAAGGACATTGTCAGTAATGATGATGCCCGTGCTGCTCAGGAGACGGGAATATATTTCAAAAAAACGTTTGTACTGGCCTTTAGCGGCATCAATAAAAATTGTCTCGAAAGGCCCGTGGCCGGCAACCTCTTCGCCAGTCTCAAGAGCATCACCTTTAATAAGCGTAATTTGTGATGGTCTGCCGGCCTTTTCTATATAATTTACAGCTAACGCATGCCTGTCTTCGTCTTTTTCAATTGAAATGATTTTGGTTTTTGGCAGTGCTTCCGCCATCCTCAGGGCGGAATAGCCTATCGCGGTTCCGACTTCAAGAATGGCAGATGGCTGCTGTATCCTGAGGATTTGCAGCATCGCTTCGATTCCAGCAGGTTCCATTATTGGAACGCCTTCAAGCCGGGCGTATTCCTCCATTTCCTGAAACAGGACGGACCTTTGCGGGATAAGCCCTTCTATGTAATTTTGCAGTTCTGGCACCTTCAAACTGCCCTCACCTCGCATCCTTAAACATATACCCTTAGCTTTGTCATATAGACATGAAAAAATAGCGTTCGCAGGCAAGAGAGGAAAAATCCGGACAGAATTTTCCGTCGTTCAGCGGATAGCCTCTGAACCTCTGCTCTGCAAGTTACGCTATCGTCAGGTGTACAAAAACACTCGATCAATTTTATCACAGTGAGCGGGGATATGCCATATCGAGTTCCCCTGCACGTTGCACTATTTTTGGCTTGTAATGTATTTTGCTTTCAACTGATTATGCTCTTCCAGTGTTCTTGAAAAATGGACCTCTCCAGATGAATCTGCAAGGAAATACAGTAAGTCGGTCTTTTCAGGTGAAAGGGCAGCTTCAATGGACATCGTGCCGGGATTGGCAATTGGCCCGGGCGGCAATCCAGCGTATTTATAAGTGTTGTATGGTGAATCAACTTCCAGGTCTTTATATACGACCCGGTCTTTATGCTTGCCCTGCGCGTATAGAATTGTCGGATCGGTCTGCAGCGGCATTCCCTGTTCGATCCTATTATGGAACACACTTGAAATTTTATCCCGTTCCGCCTTCTCAGTCGCTTCTTCTTCTATAAGTGACGCCATTGTCATGACATGGTGCACTGACAGGTTTAGTTCCTCCATTTGCCCTCTGTACTCCTCAAGTACGGATTTCGTTTTATTAAGCATGTCGGTTACGATTTTTTCCACTGAAGGATCTTTCGTGTAAAAAGAATAGGTCGCCGGGAACAGATACCCTTCCAGGGGATGTTTTATTTTTTCATTTATGATATCAGCAGACAGCACATCTGGATATTTCTCAATTAATGAATTGACAAATTCCCTGTCATTGAGCTCTGATAAAACTTCTTCATGGTTCCTGCCTGATTTTTCAGCAATGATCCCGGCTATTTGTGACAGCTGCTTGCCTTCCGGAATCGTAATCGTCAACGCCACATCCTGCATGACTCTCCCGGTTTTCAGGCTCGTAATGATTTCGGGGATGGTCATGGACGGCTTCATCTTGTATTCTCCCGCCATGAATCCCGAGTCATTTTTAAATTTTACATAATATTTAAAAATGCGGGCATCCCGGATAATGCCATTGTCCTCGAGAATTTGGGCAATTCCTGAAACGGAAGACCCTATCGGGATCTCGACCGTTTTTACTTTTTTGCTCC
Source organism: Bacillus sp. T33-2 (assembly GCF_002860205.1). Lineage (GTDB taxonomy): Bacteria > Bacillota > Bacilli > Bacillales > Cytobacillaceae > T33-2. Next base: position 109,506 of record NZ_PGVB01000029.1, on the reverse strand, counting down.
CTGGATCGACTGGCTTTAAGGCAGAGTTAACATAAAAATATCCCCCGCCCGCTATCGCACCGATTAGCACAAACAACACGATCGCTGTGATAAACACAATTTTGCGGACGACTTTTGCTTCGCTCTGTTTTTCGATCAATTTCTCATATATTTGCTGTTTTTTTTCTGAACTGCCAGGCTTATTCGTTTCTGTGTTTTTTCCTTCAGACATAAGTTCCCCTCCGGTGAACAGGGTTTAGGGCTGACACCAGGCCCTATTTGCATCTCGACCATTATACTATATTTTTCTAATTTTAGTCGCAAAAAATTACGAAAAATTCCTGAACAAGACATATTTCGACTGCCCATGTAAAAGTGTGGACACTGGTTTTACCCAGTATGTTTCAATCCCGGGCTTGAAATACATGAAAAAACCGGGCCTTGTTTGGCCCGGTCTGCTGGTTTATTCTCCGTCTTCCTGCTCGGTGAGGAAGGTTTCCAGCATCTCCTCGATCATGTCCCACTCTTCGTCTGTTTCGATCGGCATCAATTCGCCATCATCATTGTCCTCCGAAGGTATGAACGAAGATGCGTGAATTTCAATCTCTTCATCGTCCCCTTCCTCGGCACCCATCGGGTAATATAAAACGTACGATTTGCCAAATTCCTCGGATTCAAATGTAAACAGCACCTCACAAAGCTGTTCGTTTCCATTTTCATCTACTACTGTAATGTTGTTTTCACCGTGTTCCATTTCTTTCACCTCATTTAGTTTGGCTGTCCAGATACCCTTGCAAAATCATTACGGCAGCCATTTTATCAATGACCTTTTTCCTTTTCTTCCTGCTGACGTCAGCCTCAAGCAGGACACGTTCAGCAGCAATGGTGGTCAACCGCTCGTCCCAAAGGACGACAGGCAGGCCAAATCGTTTTTCCAGCTCCCCGGCGAAAAATTGGCTGGCTTCGCCCCGGGGGCCGATCGTCCCGTTCATGTTCTTCGGTAACCCAACCACTATTTTACTGACATCGTACTCTTTTATTATTTGACCAATTTGCTCAAACCCAAACACTTTTTCTTCTTCATTGATGTTTAAAGTTTCCAGCCCTTGTGCGGTCCACCCGAACTCGTCGCTGAGCGCGATCCCGACAGTTTTTGAGCCGACGTCCAATCCCATTGTCCTCATTACTTACCCCTCATGCTGCTGTTTCAAATACGATTTTACCAGTTCTTCAATAATTTCATCCCGTTCAAGCTTGCGGATGATGTTTCTTGCGTCCCGATGCCGGGGAATGTAGGCCGGGTCGCCTGAAAGCAGGTAGCCTACGATCTGGTTGATTGGATTATATCCTTTTTCCTGAAGGGCTTCATAAACCTGTAAGAGCACTTCATTCACATCATGCTCATAAGGCTCTTCGGGAAAACTGAATTTCATCGTTTTGTCAAAAGAGCTCATTCCATGCACCTCACTTTTTGTTGGAAGGCAAAAATCTGCTAAAGTTACCTACATTTTACACTACTTTAGTATTATATCAAATGGATTTTACCCATTCTTCAACAAATTGAAGGGCATTGTCGAGCTTTTCAGGGTCCTTGCCGCCAGCCTGGGCCATGTCCGGACGTCCACCGCCGCCACCGCCGCAACGGTTAGAAACTTCTTTGATCAGCTGGCCAGCGTGTCCGCCTTTTTCAATGATATCTTTCGTTACAGCAGCGATCAAATTGACTTTCTCGCCGTCCGTGCTTCCCAGCACTATGACCGCCGACCCCAGTTTTTGCTTCAAGTCATCTGCCATGTTGCGCAGGCTGTTCATGTCTGCGGCCTGTACACGTTCTGCCAATACAGGAATGCCGTTGACTTCTTTAACTTTTGAAGCAAGGCTTCCTGCTTCAATATTCCCCAATTTAGCTGAAAGCGACTCGTTTTCACGCTGGAGCTGCTTCATTTCGGCAAGTACCCCATCTATCCGGTTTGCCACTTCTTTGGGATTTGTTTTTAATTTTGCGGCCGCACTCTTTAAGACTGCGATTTGGTCGATTAAGATTTTGTAAGCTGCCTCACCTGTCACCGCCTCGATTCTTCTCGTGCCGGCACCAATGCCTCCTTCTGAGACAATTTTGAAAAGGCCGATGACGGAAGTGTTAGGCACATGGCATCCTCCGCAAAGCTCAAGGCTGTAATCACCGACTTTTACGACTCGTACGATATCGCCGTATTTCTCGCCGAACAATGCCATCGCACCCATAGCTCTTGCTTCGTCGATCGCTTTATAATCTATTTCAACATGAAGGCTGTGCCAGATTTTCTCGTTGACTATTGATTCAATTTTTTCAAGTTCGTCAGCGGTGACCTGCCCAAAATGGGAAAAGTCAAAACGGAGCCGGTCAGGCTCTACCAAAGATCCAGCCTGATTAACATGCCCGCCTAGGACATCTTTTAAAGCCTGATGCAGAACATGTGTAGCTGTATGGTTTTTAATCACTCTGGACCGGTTGCCTTCATCAACAGCAGCCAGCACGTCCTGTCCCTTTTTCAGCGTCCCCGTTTCTACGAAGGCATGATGGAGGTTCTGGCCGTTCGGCGCTTTTTGCACATCCCGGACGCTCACTTTCAAGCCGTCTGCCGCCAGGGTTCCCCGGTCAGCGATCTGGCCGCCGCTTTCAGCATAAAATGGCGTTTCATCGAGAATGAAATGGAACTCATCACCCTGGCCGACTTCATCAACAAGCTGGCCGTCCTTAACGATGGCCGTGACTTTGCTGGAAGTTTCCAGCGTGTCGTAGCCTACAAATTCACTTGCTTCCTTTATGTTCCCGAGCACACCGCCCTGCACCTGCATCGAGCCGACGTCCTGCCTTGCTGAACGGGCACGGTCGCGCTGTTCCTGCATTGCGGCTTCAAAGCCTTCGTGGTCTACCGTCATCCCTTCTTCTTCAGCATACTCTTCAGTCAATTCTACCGGGAACCCGTAAGTATCATAAAGGCGGAACACATCTTCTCCATTAATGATACTGCTTCCCTTCTGTTTCTCTTTCCGAATCAGGTCTGAAAGAATCGCCAGCCCCTCATTCAACGTTTCATGGAAGCGTTCTTCTTCATTCTTGATGACCTTCTGGATGAATTCGGCCTTATTTTTAACTTCAGGATAAAAATCAGCCATGATTTCGCCGACAACCGGGACGAGTTCGAACATGAACGGGCGGTTGATATTGATTTTCTTTGCATAGCGCACTGCCCTGCGCAGCAGGCGGCGCAGAACATATCCGCGTCCCTCGTTTGATGGGAGCGCGCCATCCCCTACTGCGAAAGCAACTGTCCGGATATGGTCCGCGATTACTTTAAAGGATGTATCCTGTTCGTTGCTTTGACCATAATTTGCACCTGAAATCTGTTCGGTTGATTTAATGATCGGCATGAACAAATCGGTGTCAAAGTTGGTCGGCACGTTTTGGACGACCGATGCCATCCGCTCAAGCCCCATCCCTGTATCAATGTTTTTCTTTGGAAGCGGAGTGTAAGTGCCGTCAGGGTTATGGTTAAATTCAGAGAACACCAGGTTCCAGACTTCCAGATAACGGTCATTTTCTCCACCAGGGTACAACTCCGGATCTTCCGGGTCATTGCCGTATTCAGGGCCCCGGTCATAAAAAATCTCTGTGTTCGGTCCGCTTGGGCCTTCACCGATATCCCAGAAGTTCCCCTCAAGACGGATGATCCTTTCTTCAGGCACCCCTATTTTTTCAGTCCATATTTTGAATGCCTCATCATCTTCCGGGTGGATGGTAACGGATAATTTGTCTTTTTCAAAGCCGATCCATTTTTCATCGGTCAAAAATTCCCATGCCCACTCGATCGCTTCTACCTTAAAGTAGTCGCCGATGGAAAAGTTTCCGAGCATTTCAAAGAATGTATGATGGCGTGCCGTTTTGCCGACGTTTTCAATATCGTTCGTACGGATTGATTTTTGGGCATTTGTAATTCTCGGGTTGTCGGGGATAACCCGTCCGTCGAAATACTTTTTCAGGGTTGCAACGCCGCTGTTAATCCAGAGCAGGGACGGATCATCATGTGGGACAAGCGGTGCGCTCGGTTCAACTGCGTGTCCTTTTTCCTTAAAGAAATCAAGATACATTTTTCTTATCTCTGAACCTGATAATTTTTTCACAGGAATTCCTCCTTTGTTTTTTGGGAAATAAAAAAACCCCCATCCCTGGACAGGGACGAGAGCTTGCTCGCGGTACCACCCTGATTATGGATGCACATTAACGCATCCATCTCTCAAAATATGCCTTAACGCGGCCGACGGCAGTGTTTGGCTGCACTCTGGATTAGCTTTCTGTTATCCTTCACCCGGAATTCCTCTCAGCCGTGGAAATTCCTCTCTTATCGGTGGACTATAACATACTCGATCCTTCAACATTTTGTGCTATTTACGTTTATAACCCGAATTATATAAAGCGGGTTCCGGTTTGTCAAATTTCATCCGTGGCAGGTTCTTTTTCTGAATGGCGGATGCGTGCAAAATGGTCTTTTGCATGGATAATCGCGGCCCTGATGGTGACCATTACAGGCACTGCCAAAATAAGCCCGGCTACACCGGCAATTTCCCCTCCCGCCAGCAAGGCGGCCATGATCAGAAGAGGGTGCATATGCAGGCTTTTGCCGACTATTAACGGGGAAATTACATTGCTTTCGAGGAACTGCAGCGCAAACACGATTCCAAGCGAGACAAGCACCATTTTAACTGATATCGTTGCAGCAATGATAACTGCCGGAACAGCGCCAATCAGCGGTCCAAAGTAAGGGATGACATTTGTGACACCAACGACTGAACCGAGCAACAGACAGTACCGCATTCCTGCAAACCAAAAACTGAGCGATGCCAGCAGCCCAATGATCAAACAGACAAGGAGCTGTCCGCGGATATAGCTGCCGAGCGACTGGTCGACTTCAAGCAGAAATTTTTTCCCAGGCTGGCGCCAGGTGCGCGGTGTGATGTACCAGGCTGCTTTTTTCATAAGATTGAAATCTTTAAGCAAATAGAATGCAATGAATGGAATGACTGCGATTGTCACGATTGAACTGAGGATCCCTCTCAGCACCATGATCATTTTAGCCAGCAGCTTATCTACTGTATTTTCAACAGCAATGATGCCATCATCTATTTGCCTTTGGATGCCCGCCGGCCATCTTGACGTCTGGTCCTGGACTTGATCAACCCATTGCCTATACTGGGCAGCAAATGCAGGGGCATTTTCAGAAAGGTCACGGAGCTGATGTATGATGGCAGGCAAACCCTTATAGATGGCAAAGCCGATCCCTCCAAAAAAAAGGCAATAAATGATCAGGACAGCTATGCCCCTGTGCAGCCCTTTGGCGTGGAGGTTTTCAACAACGGGATGCAGCAGGTATGTAATGAACCCCGCAACAGCAAAAGGTATAAGCATCTTCCACAATACATTAATGACAGGGACCCATATAGGCTGCAGCTTAAAAAATATGTAAACAACAATAAACAACAAGAGAAGAAACCCCAGCCGGTAAACCCATTTCATCCGGATATCCACCAAGTTCGCCCCCTTGCCATTATTGTTGAATGACATGAGAGATAATATTCATCAACGAAAGAATCCCCTGCTTAATCAGGGGATCCAGTTAAACTATTACATTCCGTATTGGCGCTGTTCTTCATCAAAAAGGTCATCCAGGGAACTTAAAGTCCCGTCCTCTTCAACCTGGTGGGTATGGATGATCCCTTGTGACAATGAAAGTTCAATAAAGCAGTTCCAGCAATAATACTGGTTGATGCCTATTTTGCCAATATCTTTACTTGAGCAGTTCGGGCAAGTGAGCATGGAAAGGACACCCCTATTTTCACTATTGGTTACCTGTCATTTTTGACAAAGACAATGATGGCGTCCTTTCCGAATGCAGGGGGTGCTGCGGATTCCACAATACGCTTTCCTTCACTGATATCAGAAAAAAAGCCATCCGATAACTCATACCCTACAATCGTGCCCACTTCCTCCTTGAAATATACATCGGCAAACAGTCCAAGCTGCTCCCCTTCGTTTGAGATGGCCATTTTCCCTGCGAGGCTGTTGCCATGTTCGATTGTATATTCGGGTGGGGACTTCAATAGCTCCATGGCCCCGGCATCCCGAACCATCACGCCATCCCACCCGAAAGAGAGGACGTTTTCCAATTTAATGATAAAGCTCTTTTTAAGAAGCATACCCTTTCTTAAAAGCAAGCCCTCTACTCTTCCATCCCCCGAAATGCTAATGTCGCATACTTCGCCTAATTGTGTTCCGTTTTTGACCTCAAAAACAGGAAGGCCCTTCAATAAGGAAAATGTCCGCAAAGAAAGTCCCACCTTTCCGAACACCCTTAGTTTCCGCTGCCCTCCATGAAATCATAAGGAGTAACGTTTTCCATCCCGATCATCGGATCTTCATTCATCAGCCTTTTCTCATACGTATAGCCTGTTTCGTTTTCTTCTGCAGGGAGATGCTCATTGCTGCCGCCCTGTATCGATTCCTGCAGCTTTTGGCTCAGTGTTGTATTGCGGCGCATGTCGTCAGCCCGTTCAATGCCCATCTTAAGCGCGTCTTCTTCGCCGCACAGAATCAAAAACTGCTTGCTTCTTGTGATGGCCGTATAGATTAGGTTCCTTCGGAGCATCCGGTAATAGCTTTTCACTACAGGGAGGATCACGATAGAAAATTCGCTTCCCTGCGATTTATGGACGGAGCAGCAAAATGCGTGGGTAATTTGCGAAAGATCCTGCCTGGTGTAAGTCACTTCATTTCCTTCAAAAGAAATGATGACCTGGTCCTGTTTCTCTGTATTTTCTTTCGCATAAAATATCGCTACGATTTCACCAATATCGCCGTTGAAAACATTTGCTTCAGGCTGATTCACAAGCTGCAGCACTTTGTCCCTGATCCGGTATTTTACATCACCGAGGACAATTTCTTTGCGTGACCCGTCCGGATTCGGATTAAAAACCTCCTGGAGCAGCACATTCAACCGGTCAATCCCTGCAGGCCCTCTATACATTGGCGCAAGTATTTGCACGTTTTTTGCTGCATAACCCTTGTTTTTTGCGTTCCGCGCCACTTTTTCAACCACGTCCGCAATTTGCCCTGCATTGCACCTGATGAATGATCGGTCCGGCTGCGGGGCTGCCAGGTTCGCAGGAAGTTTACCTTTCTTTATGTCATGGGCCAGTTCAATGATCGATGAGCCCTCAGCCTGCCTGTATATATCAGTGAGGCGCACAGTCGGGATCCGTCCTGAATCGAGCAGGTCTTTAAGGACCTGGCCCGGGCCTACAGATGGCAGCTGGTCTTCATCCCCTACCATGATGACTTGAATATTGTCCGGAAGCGCCTTAAACAGCTGGTTGGCAAGCCATGTATCAACCATCGAGGTTTCATCGATGATAAGGATTTTGCCTTCAAGCGGATGGTCCTCATTTTGCTCGAACCCTTCTGCACCGTTCCACCGGAGCAGCCTGTGGATGGTCACTGCCGGCAATCCTGTCGATTCGGCCATCCTTTTTGCCGCCCTGCCCGTTGGAGCAGCCAGTAAAAAAGGGAAGGGTTCTTCCGCCCGGTAATCCTTTGGATCCAGCGAACAGCCATGGAGTTCCGCATAGAGCTCAACAATGCCCTTTATCACTGTTGTCTTTCCGGTGCCGGGCCCGCCGGTCAAAATGAGCATCGGCGACATTAAGGCTGTCTGGATTGCTTCCTTTTGGGTTGGAGCGTATTGGACTCCGAGCCTGTCCTCAAGATTCCCCAAAGCGAGAAGGAACTCTGATTCCGGAAACTGATCCTCGTACTCTTGCTGGTCAAGAATCCTCTTGATATTTGATACGAGCCCTTTTTCAGCAAAATAAAGCGAAGGGGAGTACACTCTTTTATCTTCAATGATGATCTTTCCTTCTTCTCCGAGCTTGATGACCTCATTGGAAATTTCATCAAATTGGATATTACAGCTCTGGCTTTCTTCCAGGAGCTTTTTTACGTCCTTCAGCAAATCGGAAGCGTTGATATAAACATGGCCAGCCTGCATGCTCGATGTTTCCAGCATATATAGGCATGCTGCCTTTATCCGGTCCGGATGGCTGCCGGTTATCCCAAGCTGCTGGCCAAGCTCGTCAGCCCTCCCGAACCCGATCCCTTCTATGTCTTCAACAAGCCTATAAGGGTTGGATTGGATGATCTCGATTGCCAGCTCTTTGTACACCTGGTAAATTTTCATGGAAAGCTGCGGCCCGAATCCATATTCATTCAGCCTGACCATCACCTGCTCAAGCCCCTGGTGCTCCATCAACGTGTCGTATAGATCTTTCGCTTTGTCAGGCGAGAGCTTTGGGATTTCCTCCAGGACAGACGGATTTTCCATTATCCTGGCGATTGCCCTCTCACCAAGAGTTTCCACGATTTTCTCAGCTGTTTTTTTGCCAATGCCCTTAAAAAGCTCACTTGATAAGTAGTTGACAATTCCCTGTTTTGACTGGGGGATATCCTTACGGAAATGGCTGGCCTGGAATTGGGCGCCAAACTTCGGATGTTCTTTCAGTTCGCCAAAAAATATATAGGTTTCCTGCTCGTGTACACGTGGGAAATACCCGGTGATGACAGCTTCTTTGTCCTCATAGCTTTCATTTGTTTCTTCCACCCGGATCCTAAGGACCGTGTACAGATTGCTTTCATTATGAAAAATCGTCACAAGATGTTTGCCCTTCATAAACTTGCCCTGTTCTGAAAACAGGTCAAGCGAGTCCTGCCTTTGCAACGTGAAGCCCCCCTTCATCAAGGCAATGTAACTTCAAATAGGCACAGCACGGGTTTTGCCGATGCTAATTTCTGAGGCGAAGTATTACTCTCCTTTTTCAAGCAACTGTTTGCCATGGCCTGCCATCTCGTGGCCAGGCTGTACTTCGAGCACCCTTTCAAACATTTCGAGGGCCTTAGCCGTGTCCTCCTTAAACCCGTATGCGACACCAAGGTTGTATAGCGCATCCGCATGGTTAGGCTGGAGCTTAATGCAGGCATTAAACTGCTGGATCGCTTCGTCGATGAAATTCTCCCGGGCCAGGCATAGCCCGTACTGAAATAGAGCCTCCGGGTCATCAGGGTTCAGTTCCGTGCTTCTTTGAAGAAAGGCCACTGCAAGCCTGAATTGTTCTAGCTGGACGAGTGACATGCCGAGCATAAAATAATTGTCGGCTGAGTGGAGGCCTTGTGCCAGTGCCGACTCAAACATAATCTTGGCTTCCGAAAACCTGCCCGATTCGTACAGGAGGTTTCCTTTGCTGTAATAAGCGACGGCCGCCTTTGCATCCAGGCCAATCGCTTTATCGTAATACTTGATCGCTTTTTCACTGTCCCCAACTGCTGCGAGAACATTTCCGAAATTAATATAGGCGACGGTATCTTCGGGATTTTCCTCAATCGCTTCCATAAAAGATTTTGCAGCGAGTTCCCATTTTCCTTCTTGCATATATGTGATGCCAGCCTGGTTCTTGTCCAAACTTTCCACGCTCCGTTCTACCTGCAATTATAGCACAACTTGCCCGCTTAATAGAGGACCCCGGCTTGACGTCCGCAAGCCGGGGCACATGCCAGTGGCTGCTTCAACCGACGTATGTCAGCCTGCTGCCATCCTTATATATTTCATCAATTGTTCCCCCGCCCAGGCATTCGTGACCATTATAAAACACGACCGCCTGTCCAGGTGTTACCGCCCTGATTGGCTCCTTGAACACAATCCTGGCTTTATTATCTCCGAGCAGTTGCACCGTTACCTTGCTGTCAGGCTGGCGGTAGCGGAATTTTGCTGTACATTCAAATTCCCCCGGAACCGGCTTGCCAGATACCCAGCTGATATTAACAGCATTGATTGAATCAGAATACAATTTTTCGTTATGGAAGCCTTGCCCGACGTAAAGAATGTTCCGCTCCAGGTCTTTTCCAATGACAAACCATGGGTCACCTGAACCGCCGATGCCAAGCCCATGCCTTTGGCCGATGGTGTAATACATCAGGCCGTCGTGCCTGCCCATGACTTCACCATCAAGTGTTTCCATGTTGCCCGGCTGTGCAGGCAGGTATCCGCTAAGAAATTCCTTAAAATTCCGCTCGCCAATAAAGCAAATGCCTGTGCTGTCTTTTTTTGCAGCCGTCGCCAGATTCGCGTTTTGCGCGAGTTCCCTGACCTTCGCTTTTTCCAGGTGGCCGATAGGGAACATGACTCTCTTCAGCTGCTCCTGGTCTAGCTGATTCAAGAAATAGGTTTGGTCTTTATTTTCATCATGCCCGCGCAGCATTTTATATTCACCGTCACGGAATTCGACTTTAGCATAATGGCCTGTGGCGAGATAATCAGCGCCGAGGCTTAGGGCATGCTCAAGGAAGGCCTTGAACTTGATTTCCTTGTTGCACATGACATCAGGATTTGGGGTCCGGCCCGCTTTATACTCATCAAGGAAATAAGTGAATACTTTATCCCAGTATTGTTTCTCAAAATTAACTGCATAATATGGAATCCCAATTTGGTTGCAGACCCGGATCACATCGTTGTAGTCTTCTGTTGCTGTACAAACTCCGTTTTCATCGGTATCATCCCAGTTTTTCATGAAGATGCCGATGACATCGTATCCCTGTTCTTTTAAAAGAAGTGCGGCAACCGAAGAATCAACCCCCCCGGACATTCCAACAACGACTCTTGTGTCTTTAGGCGCTTTTTCCATGATTATGGCTCACCTCACTTTATAAAAAATGTTTCTGTTACTTATTTGTTAACCGCTGGACAATTTTCGCCGTAGATTCTGAGGCTTTTTCTATTTGCTCAGCATTATTATATAATCCGAAGCTGAACCGGATTGAGTTTGTCAGTCTGTCAGACCCTTTTCCGAACATGGCGACAAGTACGTGCGAAGGATCGATCGATCCAGCCGTGCATGCCGAACCGCTTGAAGCTGCGATTCCTGCCAAATCGAGGTTGACAAGCATCGCTTCTACATTTGTGCCCGGAAAGCTTAAGTTTAAAATATGCGGCATAGTATTTTCAAGCAATCCGTTTTGATGAAATGAAATCCCGTTTTCTTTCAGCTTTGAGATAAATATTGTTTTATACTCTTTATAAAGTGCCCGTTTTTCCTCCAAATCTTCCAGTACGCGCCTTGCAGCTTCCTGGAAGCCCGCAATTGCGGCTACGTTTTCCGTTCCGGCGCGGCGTTTCCTCTCCTGCTCCCCCCCAAATGAACGCGGAGACAAAGAAATCCCATCCCGTACATAAAGGAAACCAATGCCTTTCGGGCCATTAATTTTATGGGCTGACACAGACAATAGGTCCGCCTGCAGTTCCTCCACATTAATCCTTTCAATACCATATGCCTGCACGGCATCGGTGTGGAAAACTGCCTGGTGCCCTGAAAGGATCTGTCCAATTTCAGAGATTGGCTGCAGGGTGCCGACTTCATTGTTGCCGTACATGACCGTTACCAAAATTGTATCGTCACGTAATGCTTCCTGGACTGCGTCCGGAGAAACGATTCCCGTTTCATCAACCTCAAGGTATGTTACTTCAAAACCGCGCTTCTCAAGTTCTTTACAGCTGTGCAGGACCGCATGGTGTTCAATGGAAGTGGTAATGATGTGCTTTCCCCTGGCCACCAGGCTTTCGGCTGACCCGATAATGGCGAGATTGTCAGCTTCAGTTCCCCCGCTTGTAAAAATAATATTATTCGGCCTGGCTCCGATGCTTTTTGCAAGTACGTCCCTTGTCTCATCGAGGATATGCCGTGCTTCCCTCCCATAAAAATGGATGCTGGAAGGGTTGCCGAACTGGGTTTCCATTACCTCCATCATTTTTTGTATAACATCGGGGTGAATTGGCGTTGTCGCAGCATGATCCAAATATATCCTGTCCAATCTAACACCTTCTTTTAATTGTTATCATTGCCTGTTTAAATCTAAATATAAAACATGTATGAATCTGTATCGCCTTGATCGTCTGAATGATTAGCGAGGTCTTCAACGGTAGTATTATCGAGGACATCTTTTACGGCATCCCTGATCCTGATCCACAGCTCACGCTTTGCCGGCTCTTCATCTTCAATTCCTTCAACCGGGCTGATCGGACCCTCCAAAACACGAATGATGTCACCTGCAGTTATTTTTGATGGAAGATCTCCAAGTATGTAACCGCCATAGGCACCCCTGATGCTTTTTACAAGCCCGGCATTTCTGAGTGGCGCAACAAGCTGCTCCAAATAATGCTCGGATAATTCATTAGTCTGTGCAATTGATTTCAGTGAAACCGGACCGTCCCCGTATTTTTTCGCGAGTTCAATCATTATCGTCAATCCATAACGGCCTTTTGTTGATATTTTCATAAAAGAGCACCTCTATTCTTTTCTTCTCCTGAATTCCCCAGTTCAATACCACGTTTGCGATTTATTGCCTTCAAAAATTTATCGGTAATTGATTGGCATTGCGGCAACGCTTTGCCCGCGATCGGCCCGATAAAGATACTGAAAAAAATGGTTCCCCAAAAAACGGGGCCGCCAAGCCTCCAGCCGGCCAACAATACGATAACCTCGATCAGGGCACGCACATTGCGAATTTGCCAGCCGGTCCGTGACGAAATCGCAATCATCAGGCTGTCCCTGGGGCCAGCTCCAAACTGAGCCGAAATATACAGACCCATTCCATATCCCTGTAGCAGAATGCCAATTGCAAACATGGCCGTTTTTCCAGCAGTGGAAGATGGAGTGTCAAGGAAAGACATCCATAAATACATGTCTATGAAGGCCCCAACAAGAATCATGTTCAAGAAAGCCCCAATCTGCGGGATTTCCTTGGCCAGGATAGCTGCAACCGTCAAAATGAACAAACCAGCCAACACAGACCAGCTGCCAATTGTAAGGCCCAACTGATGATAGAGCCCAATATGAAGGACATCCCAAGGCGTGGCACCCAAATCGCTTTTGATCAATAAAACGATGCCCAGGGACATCACCAAAAGCCCAGTAATATAAATGAAAAACCTTGGGCGCACCTGACCTTTCCTTTTTTCCATTTCTACACCTTCTATTATAATTTTTCCCAATTGAACGAAAAATTCCAACTAATTAGGTCGGCTTTAGTCATTATAGCATAATTCGCCATAAAAATGCATTGGCCTCTTTTTCATGTTAAAATAGAATATACGTTCTTTAATTTTTTGGAGTGATGGACTTGAATGAAAAACCGCTTGCCTTCAGGATGCGGCCAAGGACGATTGATGAAATTGTCGGCCAGCAGCACTTGGTAGGTGAAGGAAAGATCATTAATAGAATGGTAAAGGCCCGGCAATTGTCATCGATGATTTTGTACGGCCCGCCCGGCATCGGGAAGACTTCGATAGCAAGTGCTATTGCCGGCAGCACAAAATACGCGTTCCGGACCTTGAATGCCGTAACAAATAATAAAAAAGACATGGAAGTGGTGGCAGCCGAAGCAAAAATGTCAGGGAAAGTGATATTGCTGCTAGATGAAGTCCACCGCCTTGACAAAGGGAAACAGGATTTCCTGCTTCCTTTCCTTGAAAACGGGATGATTACAATGATTGGCGCGACAACAAGCAACCCCTACCATGCAATAAACCCTGCGATCAGGAGCCGCTGCCAGATTTTTGAATTGAAGCCGCTCAGCCCTGAAAATATTGAAGAAGCATTGCTGAGGGCTTTAAAAGACGATGAAAGAGGGCTCGGAAGGCTTGAAACGGACATTTCCGCTGGAGCGCTATCACACTTTGCCGCCGGGTCCAACGGGGATGTCAGAAGTGCATTGAACGCACTCGAGCTTGCGGTCCTTTCAACCGAACCGGATGAGCGCGGCATCATCTCCATCGATGTGAAGACAGCGGAAGAATGCATGCAGAAAAAGAGCCTGGCACATGATAAAGATGGCGATGCCCACTATGATGTGCTGTCGGGATTCCAGAAATCCATCAGGGGCAGTGATGCGAATGCCGCCCTTCATTATCTCGGGCGCCTTATTGAAGCAGGAGACCTTGTCAGCATCGGCAGGAGGCTGCTTGTCATTGCCTATGAAGATATAGGGCTCGCAAATCCACAGGCCGGGGCAAGGACCTTAGCGGCAATCGAAACAGCCGAAAGAATCGGGTTTCCGGAAGCACGGCTACCCCTTGCCAATGCCGTGATCGAATTATGCCTGTCCCCAAAATCAAACTCTGCCATTATGGCAATTGATTCGGCTTTGAGTGATATCCGGGCAGGGTTGAGCGGTGAAGTGCCGGATCATTTGCGTGACGCCCATTACAAGGGAGCAACAGAACTTGGCAGGGGGAATGGCTATCTCTACCCGCACGATTACGATGGCGGCTGGGTGAAGCAGCAGTACCTCCCTGACAAACTTAGAAACAAGCTCTATTTTAAACCGAAAAAGACAGGCAAATTTGAGCAGGCGCTGGCAGCCGTGTACGATAAGATTAATAGTTCGAAAAAATAGCGGGAGGCAAAGGCCTCCCGTTTTTGTATGCTGATTGCTGTTTATTTCATGAAATCGTCCTATTCGGGCAAACTACAGGCATGTATTAGGGGAGTTGAGATCATGAGCCAGCGTAAAGATGCGTGGACAAAAGAAGATGATGATCGTTTGGCCGCAATGGTGATTGAATACTTGAATTCAGGAAAAACGAAAATAGAGGCATTTAAGCAGGCTGGTGCAATTTTATCAAGAACTCCAGGGGCGTGCAGATACCGGTGGAATGTGGTTTTAAAAGATAGATTTGCAGGTCTTGATATGATGGACACTGAAACCATTAAAGATTCAGAAGTGCAGAGACACCGGGTCACTGGGGATTCGGTCGGGACTCATCTAGCCGGAGGTGCAGATGAGTCGGATACTCTTTTAGTAGGAGGTTTTGCAGTTAAGACCGTTGCTGAACATCTACCCCGCACTTCGACAGAAACAAACACCTTTCTCCTGGACGAATTCGGCCGTCCACCCGTAAACCTCGCCTCAATCATAGATTTTCTGGACAGGCTGGATAAAAATCCTCCGTCATGCCAGAACCAAGCTGAAAATGAAGCGTTGAAAAAGGAATTGGTCTCTTTAACGGATATTAATCAGTCCCTTGCTCAATCCTTCAAAAAAAAGCAACAAGAATATAAGAAGCTGGAGGAAGACTATTCACTGCTGTTGAGAATCATCCAGGATGCCAGCGAATTGGAAGAAAAATCAGAAGCAGCAAAAATGCAATGAAAACACCCCTTTGATTGCTGTCAAAGGGGTGGATAATCTATTAGTTTTCTTCATTTACCCGATGTATTTTAATGCCTTCCAGCAGCGACCTTACGACATAACTGGCCATGATCAATCCGGCGGTGGATGGCACAAAAGCGTTGGAGGATGGCGGCATTTTTGCCTTGCGGATCGGCGCACTTTCTTTTCCTACGACTTTTCGCACGTCTTCCCTTATGACAATCGGGCTTTCATCAGAAAATACTACCGGGATCCCCTTTTTAATTCCATCTTTTCGCAAATGGGTGCGGATAACTTTTGCAATGGGGTCTGTGTGCGTTTTAAAGATATCCGCAATCTGGAAACGGGTCGGATCCATTTTGTTGGCGGCACCCATGCTTGAGATCATCGGAATATTGCGACTGAGGCATTCCTTGATCAAGTGTATCTTGTAAGAAATCGTGTCAGACGCATCAACGACGAAGTCAAGGCCATAACTGAAAAACTGCTCATATGTTTCTTCTGTGTAAAACATTTTTAATGCGATTACTTCACAATCAGGATTAATGTCCTTTATCCTGTCTCTCATCAGCTCTACTTTTGGCTGGCCAACCGTTGACAACAGTGCAATCAGCTGCCTGTTTACATTCGTGATATCGACATCGTCCTTGTCCACAAGCACAAGTCGTCCGACACCTGAACGTGCCAGTGCTTCGGCCGCAAACGACCCTACACCGCCAATGCCCAACACAGCAACCGTACTATTTTTCATGCGGTCCAGGCCTTCCGTGCCGATTGCCAGCTCATTCCTTGAAAATTGATGAAGCATATTATCTCACTCCAAACCGAATTTCATAGCGTAATGTTTACTGCTATTTCGATATACATTTATATACCCGCTAAACAATATATCATACTTTACGCCAAAAACAACCATGTGTTCAAAGAGTTGATTTCAACAAAAAAAACTCCATGCCTGCTGGACATGGAGTGATCCGTTATGTACGAAAGAGTCCCAATCGTGCCGTTGTTTATGGTGCCTTCGTTTTGAACCCGCTCGCAGCAGGTGGGTGTCCTGTTTCAAGCTGCAGTAAGTCCTCTGCTAAGCAAGGCATGTACGCGGCCCAAAAACTCCAGACTCCCGTAAACAAAATGTTCGGTCAAAACTTCAGGTGATACAACTAACACATCAGGACTCTTTATCTGTTGAATATATATTAGCACAAACTCAGTACTTTTTCAAGGAATAAGCCAGTGCATTATGCTTTGTCTATATTAAGATTTAGTGACAAATGAAGCTCTTCCAGCTGTTCCGGGCTGACTTCCCCCGGTGCTTCAGTAAGCAGGCAGCTCGCACTTGCTGTCTTTGGAAAGGCAATGGTGTCACGAAGGTTTGACCTCCCAGCAAGAAGCATAACCATGCGGTCGAGACCGAGGGCAATTCCTCCGTGCGGCGGTGTTCCATATTCAAAAGCATCGAGGAGGAAGCCAAACTGGCTTTGAGCTTCTTCCCTGGTAAATCCGAGAACTGAGAACATTTTTTCCTGGATGTCGCGTTCGAATATCCTCAAAGATCCCCCGCCAAGCTCATAGCCGTTTAAGACTAGGTCATATGCTTGCGCCTTCACGCTGGCCGGATCTGTTTCCAGAAGTGGCAGGTCTTCACGTACTGGCATTGTAAATGGATGGTGGGCGGCATAGTAACGGCCTTCCTCCTCATCGTACTCAAGTAATGGCCAGTCAGTTATCCACAGGAAATTGAACTTGCTCCGGTCAATCAAGTCCAGCTCTTTGCCTAGCTTCAAGCGCAGTGCGCCCAATGCATCGGCAACCACGCTCTTTTTGTCGGCGACAAATAATAGCAGGTCGCCTGTTTCAGCATCAAGCACTGCCTGCAATGTCTGCTGCTCTTCTTTAGTAAAGAATTTTGAAATCGGCCCCTTTAATCCGTCCTCTTCCATCTTCAGCCACGCGAGCCCTTTAGCGCCGTACCGCGAAACGAATTCAGTCAGACCATCAATATCCTTGCGGGAATACTTGGCGGCCGCACCTTTCACATTGATTGCCTTTACCTGGCCCCCGCTTGACACTGCTGCTGAAAACACCTTGAATCCTGAATTTACAACGGTCTCAGATACATCAACAAGCTCGAGGCCGAACCTTGTGTCCGGCTTGTCGGACCCAAACCTGCTCATTGCCTCATCGAATGGCATCCGTTCGAACGGAACATGAATATCGATTCCTTTTACATCCTTCATCACTTTTTGCATCATTTTTTCAGTTAATGAAAGGATATCTTCCTGGCTCATAAAACTTGTTTCAATATCGATCTGTGTAAATTCCGGCTGGCGGTCTGCACGCAAGTCCTCGTCACGGAAGCAGCGTGCAATCTGATAATAGCGCTCAAAGCCACCGACCATCATTAACTGCTTGAATATTTGCGGTGATTGGGGCAATGCGTAAAATTCCCCCGGATGAACACGGCTGGGTACCAGGTAATCCCGTGCCCCCTCTGGAGTGCTTTTCGTTAAAATCGGTGTTTCAACATCGAGGAACCCTTCCCCGTCCAAATAATCACGGATTGCTTTTGTCACCTGGTGCCTCATTTTGAAGGTTTCGAACATGACCGGGCGGCGAAGATCCAAATAGCGGTATTTAAGCCGGATATCCTCTGAAACATCTGTATTGTCAGCAATCGTAAAAGGAGGCGTCTTTGCATCGTTTAAAATCGTTACTTCCTCGGCCTGCACCTCTACTTTTCCAGTCTTAAGATTTTCATTCACCGTCCCCTGCTCCCGGGCAACTACCGTCCCTTTTATATCAAGGACGTACTCATTGCGGATCTTCTCAGCGGTTGCCAGGGCTTCCTTGGATAAATGCGGATTGAATACCACCTGGACTATGCCAGAACGGTCGCGAAGATCGATGAAAATTAACCCTCCAAGGTCCCGGCGCTTTTGTACCCATCCCTTTAAGCTCACTTTTTCACCAATGGCCTTTTCAGTGACTTCACCGCAAAAATATGATCTTCCAAACATATAGGTTTCCCCCGTTATTTATAGTTTTCCTTGAACTTTTCCAGAAATGAATCAAGCTCAATTTCTACCTGATCCCCGGTTTCCATCGTTTTTAAAGTAATTTTATTCGCTTTTAGCTCGTCTTCTCCAAGCACGGCAACATACTTGGCATTCGAACGGTCTGCTGCCTTAAACTGTGCTTTTATTTTTCTGTCAAGATAGTCCCGTTCAGCTGAATACCCTGCCGACCTTAATTCATGGAGCAGACTGACCGTATGATCCTTTGCTTCTTCCCCGAGCGACACAAGATAACAGTCGATTCCTTTTTTCACAGGAAGTTCAACGTTTTCAGCCTCAAGCGCGGCAACAAATCTTTCAAGACTTAAGGCGAAACCTATTCCAGGTATTTCAGGACCGCCTATTTCCTCGACCAGGCCGTTGTACCGGCCGCCGCCGCAAAGTGTTGTAATTGCTCCGAACCCTTCAGCGCCACTCATAATTTCAAAAGCAGTGTGGGTATAATAATCAAGGCCCCTCACAAGATTTGGATCTTCCTCGAAAGGGATGCCGAGATCAGTTAAATATCGCTTCACTTTTGCATAATAGTGGCTGGAATGATCATTCAGGTAATCAATGATGGACGGGGCTGTTTTCATAAGCTCGTGGTTCCGGTCCACTTTGCAGTCAAGGATCCGCATTGGATTTTTTTCAAGCCGGCCCTGGCAATCACCGCAAAACTCGCCGATCCGCGGTTTGAAATGGCTGACAAGTGCGTCCCTGTGCGCTTTCCGGCTTGCTTTGTCGCCCAGGCTATTAATGACCAATTTGATTTGCTTTAAGCCAAGCTCCTTGTACAGGCTCATGGCGAGGGAGATAACCTCCGCGTCAATGGCGGGATCCGCACTGCCAATAGCCTCGACCCCAAACTGGACGAACTGGCGGTAGCGCCCTGCCTGCGGGCGTTCATAGCGGAACATCGGTCCCATGTAATACAGCTTTACAGGCTGGTTTGCATCTCCGAACATTTTATTTTCGATATATGACCTCACCACAGCTGCGGTTCCCTCCGGACGGAGAGTCAGGCTCCGGCCGCCGCGGTCCTCGAAGCTGTACATTTCTTTTTGGACAATATCGGTCGTATCCCCGACCCCCCTCAGAAACAAGTCAGTCTGTTCAAAAATCGGTGTCCGGACTTCCCGGTACTGGTATCTTTCACAAAACTCCCTTGCTTTTGCTTCAATCATCTGCCACTTTTCCACCTGGCCCGGCAATATATCCTGTGTGCCTCTAGGTACGCGGATTGACATTATATACATCCTCCTTGTTTCGGATTTAGCTCTTATGTAAATAAAAAAGCCCTCGTCTCCTTGTCTAAAACAAGGGACGAGAGCCTGGATCCCGTGGTGCCACCCTAATTGAAGGCGCAGAAACACGCACTTCCTCTTTAACAGTTAACGCCTGAATACGTTCTCCCCTACTAATGGCTAAGGTCGCCAGCTTTCAGGGGGAAACCTCCGGAGTGTTCATTCATCAAGACATCATGCGGAAATGCTTTCAGCCACGGCATATCCTCTCTATTCATGTGGTTCTTAACTACTATGCTCCATTAACGGTAATGTAACCATATGACATTTTTATTTATCTAATGATACGGACTCGTTTTTAGAATGTCAAGAACCAATTAAGACCGCTCAAGATGTTTTTTTAACTTTTTCACATCTCGAAGCGACAGTCCAAATTCTGATGCCAGTTCGATCATGTTGGAATTTTGCTCCATATCGATAAAATCATGAAAGTTGACACCAAATAGTTGATTTTTGCCGAAATGTGCAGCCATCCCTTTTTCACTTAATCTCATATGATCACCTTCCGTTTCTTTGTCCCCCCTATTCTTCCCACCTCATTTAATATTTTTTCACTACTTTTTGGGTAAATATAGGATTTTGTTTAAATATTCGTAGGCCTATGGACGATATTTATCAATGAGCAGTGTTTTAACTGCCAAAATCCTTTAAACTAAAAATCAGGGATACTATACGGACAGGCTTTACTCATACATTTCAGGGGAGAGAGAGAATTGCTCAGACATAGAATAATTGCAGTTTTGCTGACTATTACACTTGCTGCCGGAAGCTTTGCGGATCAACATCCTGCGATTGCTGAAAGCAAATCTGTTACGATCGGCACCAATAAGCTAAATGTCAGGGAAGGCCCGGGTTTGAGCTACTCAGTCACAGCCAGGGTAAACAAAGGGGAGAAATATCTAGTTGTAAAACAAACCGGGGATTGGATTCAGATTAAGCTTACAGGTGCAAAAAAAGGCTGGGTTGCGGAGTGGTTCGTTACGGTTGACGAGAAAAATAAGCCAGCGGAAGGAACAGAACCTTCCGGCAAAACCAGACAGGGCACGGTAACAGCTGATTCCGTCAACATCCGTGATGGAGCTTCCATGAACGCTAAAGTAATCGGGAAGATGAACCGGGGGGAGTCCATTACGATCCTCTCACAATCAAACAGTTGGACACAAATTAGCTTTTCTCGACAAAAAGCATGGATCAACAGCCAATTTGTCTCCGTATCCAGTGATAACCAGCCCAAGAATGCAGGCAGTACAGTGGGAACGGTGACTGCCTCCACATTAAGCGTCAGGAATCAAGGATCCCTGAATGCAAAGCTGGTAGGATCTGTTTCACAAGGTGAGCAATTTAAAATTTTGGAGGAAACTAATAATTGGGTGAAGATAGAATATAAACCAGGATCTTATGGCTGGGCAGCTGGCTGGTTTTTTGAAAAAACCTCTCAAAAAAAGCCGGTTCCATCAGCGGATGCGCTAAAAAACAGCCGGGTAAAGATATTATTCAACGGCACAAATATCCGCAAGGGGCCTGGCACGGAAAATGCAGTGGTCCAGCGGGCCAGCCAGGGGGATTCTTTTGAAGTGGTGGGCCTGAATAATGACTGGTACCAAATCCGCTTAAAAAATGGTTCCGATGCATACATAGCAGGATGGCTCGTTTCCGTTGCCGGTGCGGGACCCCAAATCGAAAAACCCGGAGCCGAAGTCCACGCCAGGAATAAACTGATCATAATTGACCCCGGCCACGGAGGAAGGGACAACGGCACGACAGGTGCACGCGGGACATTGGAGAAGGAACTGACCCTCAGGACAGCCAAGCTTGTCTATGCGAAATTGAAAAGCTCTGGTGCCAATGTAGTCCTTACCCGAAGCCACGATACATATATGTCTTTAAGCGCTCGGAGAAGCATGGCAAACAGCCTTGATGCAGATGTTTTTATTAGCCTGCATTATGACAGCATCAACGACCGGAGTGTAAGAGGGATGACAAGCTATTATTATCATGGATACCAAAAGGCTCTATCCGAACAAATTCACTCATCAGTGATTAAAAGGACAAAATTAAAAAACCGCGGAGTCAGGCAGGGTGATTTTCATGTCGTGCGGGAAAACAGCAGTAAAGCTGTGCTTCTCGAGCTTGGCTATTTGAGCAGCCCAACCGAGGAAATGCTGGTCAAATCATCACAATACCAGGAAGCGGTGGCAGCCGGGATTTATGAAGGGCTGGCCCGGCATTTTAAGGAGAATTAACCTGTTGGTGCGAGATTCAAATATTCAGGGAATAACAGCATTCTCGCGTTAGTACGCACTAATTTCGCGATTGATACATCAAAAAAAGGAAGGACTCGAACGATGCCGAGTTCTTCCTTTTATTTACTTTCGATTATCAATGTGACGGGACCGTCATTTGTAAGCTTCACATCCATCATCGCCCCAAACACTCCCGTCTCGACTTTTAAACCTTTTTCTCGCAGATGATGATTGAAAGCATCGTAAATTTTGACAGCGTGCTCCGGGCGGGCCGCTTCCATGAAATTGGGGCGCCTGCCTTTCCGGCAATCCCCGTAAAGGGTAAACTGCGAAACGGATAACACTTCACCGGCCGCATCCAAAAGTGATAAATTCATCTTTCCCCCTGTGTCTTCAAAAACACGCAGATTGGCGACCTTATCCGCCAGAAATGCGGCATCCTCTCCCTTGTCCCCATGCGTAACCCCAACGAGGACAACAAAGCCATGCCTGATTGAGCCGGTGATTTCCCCGTCCACAGTCACCGACGCTTCTTTGCTTCTCTGTACAACGACTCGCATGTTTTTCCCCTTAACTCATCATTCTTCTTACCGCATATATATCCGGTATTTGTTTAATTCTGTCGACCACCTTATGAAGGTGGCTCACATTGTGGATAGCAATCGACATATTGATTGTGGCGACCTTGTTCCGGTCTGATTTTCCGGCCACAGCCGAGATGTTCGTCTTTGTTTCATTGACGGCCTGAAGAACCTCATTGAGCAGGCCGCGCCTGTCATAACCACTGATTTCAATGTCGACATTGTATTCTTTCCGGTCGTTCAGCCCTGTTTCCCATTCGACCGGAATAAGCCGCGCCTGTGCATCATCTGTATTGATGTTCGTGCAGTCAGCGCGATGGACGGAAACGCCTCTTCCCTTCGTGATGAAGCCGACAATTTCATCACCCGGGACCGGGTTGCAGCAGCGGGACAGCCTGATCAGCAGATTATCAATTCCTGATACCCTCACACCTGATTCCCGCTTTTTCACATTTGGCAGCGTTTTGAGTTCTGATACAGCGTTAGAGATGTCGACTTCCTGCTCCTTATCCCGCTTTTTCCGCCATTTTTCAGTCAGGCGGTTGGCAACTTGAAGGGCAGTGACACCGTTATAGCCGACTGCGGCGTACATATCTTCATCACTCGCAAAGTTAAACTTATCCGCTACCCTCTTCAGGTTATCAGGCGTCAAAATCTCTTTTATGTCAAATTCCATCGCCTTGATTTCTTTTTCGACAAGCTCGCGCCCTTTTTCTACGTTTTCATCCTTGCGCTGCTTTTTAAAGAACTGCCTGATTTTATTTTTTGCCTGCGATGTCTGTGCCAGTTTCAGCCAATCCTGGCTCGGACCATAAGAATGCTTGGATGTCATGATCTCGATGATATCCCCCGTTTTAAGCTTATAATCCAGGGTAACCATCTTGCCGTTCACCTTTGCACCAATCGTCTTATTGCCGATCTCCGAGTGGATCCGGTACGCAAAGTCAATCGGAACCGATCCGGATGGCAATTCAATTACATCCCCCTTTGGGGTAAATACGAATACCATATCCGAAAACAGATCAATTTTCAGTGACTCCATAAACTCTTCGGCATTCGCGGTGTCGTTTTGAAATTCGAGAATCTCCCTGAACCAGGTGAATTTCTTCTCAAGCGCGGAGCTTTCACTGACAGGCTTTCCTTCTTTATACGCCCAGTGGGCGGCAATCCCGAATTCAGCAATCTGGTGCATATCAAACGTCCGGATCTGGACCTCTAGCGGGTCCCCTTTTGGCCCGATCACCGTTGTATGCAGAGATTGGTACATATTCTGCTTCGGCATCGCGATATAATCCTTAAAGCGCCCAGGCATCGGCTTCCAGCATGTATGGATGATACCGAGCACTGCGTAACAGTCTTTGATGCTGTTGACGACAATCCGGACTGCCAATAAATCATATATTTCATTAAACTGTTTATTCTGCAGTACCATTTTCCGGTAGATGCTGTAAATATGCTTTGGCCTTCCCGAAATTTCAGCCTTGATTGAAACTTCACTCACGCGGTCACGGACTTCCTGGATGACATCTTCCAAATACTGTTCACGCTCAGCCCGTTTCTTTTTCATCAGATTAACAATCCGATAGTATTGCTGCGGATTTAAATACCGTAATGCAGTATCTTCAAGCTCCCATTTAATTTTTGAGATCCCGAGACGGTGTGCCAGAGGCGCAAAAATCTCCAATGTTTCATTGGAAATCCTCCGCTGCTTTTCGGCCGGCAAGTGTTTTAAAGTCCGCATGTTATGAAGACGGTCAGCCAGCTTAATCAAAATGACCCGTATATCCTGGGCCATCGCCACAAACATTTTGCGATGGTTTTCGGCCTGCTGCTCTTCTTGTGATTTATATTTAATTTTACCGAGTTTTGTCACTCCATCTACAAGCATAGCTACTTCATCATTGAACGCATCCTCGATATCCTTCAAGGTTACTTCTGTATCTTCAACGACGTCATGGAGAAAGCCGGCTGCGACTGTAGCCGGATCCATTTCGAGGTCAGCAAGTATCCCCGCAACCTGGATGGGATGGATAATGTACGGTTCGCCGGATTTCCGATACTGGTCATGGTGGGCCTGTTTAGCGAATTCATAAGCTTTTTTAACCATTTCCACATTCTCATCATTTAAATATGCTCTTGTACAATCGATGACTTGCTCGGCGGTCAACACCTGATCATTCGCCATAGGATCACCTAATTTTATCTCATTTATAAAAATTTATATATTTCTGAAAGAATGCGCCGTTTACTTCAGGGATCAATTTTAAAAAACATGGATAAAACATTATAGTCCGAAATTAATCAATTGAATACTTTTAAGGATTGTTATTATTATTCAAGAAAAAAACAAAGATGTAAAGAGATTGATGCTTTTTTTCGGCGAAAATAAGAATTATGTCGAAAAATATTTACCAGCAACACAAAAAGGGCACTCCATTACGAAGTGCCGCCTTTACTTGTTAAAATTGCATCAATGTCAAAATATCGTAGCCATCAAGCTTGCTGCGCCCTTCAAGGTAAGCCAGCTCGATTAAAAAAGCTATCCCGGCAACAACGCCCCCGAGCTCTTCCACAAGCTTAATCGTCGCTTCAATTGTTCCTCCAGTTGCCAGCAGGTCATCAGTGATGAGCACCCGCTGTCCCGGTTTGATTGCATCTTTGTGAATGGTTAAAACGTCCTTGCCATACTCGAGGCCGTAATTCACCTTAATGGTTTCGCGGGGGAGCTTGCCTTCCTTGCGGACAGGGGCAAACCCGACTCCGAGTGAATAAGCGACCGGACATCCGATAATGAAGCCGCGCGCTTCCGGTCCGACAACAAGGTCAATCTTCTTCTCGCGGGCATAGGCCACGATCTGGTCAGTCGCATATTTATACGCATCCCCGTTATCCATCAATGTTGTTATGTCCTTGAACTTAATCCCTGGCTTCGGCCAGTCGGGAACGATGGTTACGTATTGCTTTAAATCCATTATTTAATTGCCTCCTCATTTTTCACCGACCCTTGAATGACTTGGTCGAACCAGCCTTTTAACTGCTGAAACGGTGAATACAGCAAATCATTTTCAAGAGCAAATGTTGCAAGTTTTTTCCGATAGGATGTCGATTCTGATAAATCCCTTTTAGGAACACTTTTTTCTAAAGAAATAAATCCATTGTTTATTTTAACAAAATCCAATTCAAAAAACACCTGTGACATAAAATCAACGGTTTCCCTAGTCCAGCCCCGGTATTTTGCGAGCTCGCCGCCATGCCTGTTTAAATCGAACGGCCCTTTTTTAGCCAGGAAAGCATAAAACCATTTAAAATGGTCCCTAGTGGGCACCGTGCTGAAAAAGTCACTGTCTTCTTTATAGAAATATGCATAAATCCTGGCCGGTGCCTTCCGGTTGGCCAGCTTGAAAAGTATCTCCTTTGATGGAGGTAGGTCCAATAATACGAGATTCGCATCTTCTATCAATATATTTTCAGCATCAGCTTCGGTCTCGATAACTGTGATGCTTTCCGGGCAGTAAGCAGAAAACTTATTGATCACCCCTCCATCGAACAAAATCCATTTCCGGTTTTGTGCAGGGACAAGATCAGGCAGCCTCTCCGGCCGCTTTAAGCCCCTCAGGTCAAATAGCTGCCAAGAATCTACAGCCAAATCTTTAAGGAATATTTGCGGTTTCCTAACATTGTTCCATTCATTTATCGATAATTCCCCAATAGCTGACAGGCTTGAAAAAGGGGAAATCTGGTCGTAAAGGTCACCAAGGCCAAAACCGATCCCATCAAGGGTGCTGCCTTCTTTTTCAAGTGTCATCTTTAAATGGTTCTGGCCTGATCCAATTTTTCTCATCGCCGATACCCGTGCATCCTTTAACATCATGGTCGGCTTCGGATTACTGACGCCATAGGGTGAAAGTAAACCGATTTCTTCGATTGAATCGAGGCGAATGTCAGACAAGTCAACAATGCCATCTATTTGCACAGCCGGAATTAAATCCTCTTCCGTTAACTGGCTGCGGGCGAGTCCGTTCAGGCGGCGCCTGAGCTCGTCCACATCCTCCAGCTTCAGCGTCATCCCTGCTGCCATCGGATGGCCTCCGAAGTGGGGGAGCAACTCACGGCATTTGGACAAATTTTTAAACAAATCAAAGCCTGCTATGCTTCTGGCCGATCCTTTGGCAAGTCCCTTTTCCTCATCAAAACTCAGCACGATTGCAGGACGGTAAAACTTTTCAACAAGCCGTGATGCGACAATGCCTATCACCCCTGCGTTCCAGCCGCTTTGCCCGACAACAATCACGTCATTTTCAATGATCGGGTAGTTCTTTTCCACTTTGAAGATGGCTTCTTCGGCAATTGAGGAAACAAGGGCCTGCCTTTCCTTATTGAGAACATCTATCTCTTCTGCCAGCATTCTTGCTTCAGAAGGATCATCTGTCATGAGCAGATGTACAGCCGGTTCGGCACTGCCAAGCCTTCCAGCAGCATTGATCCTGGGGCCAACGAGAAACCCAATCGTCTCTTCATTAATACTGCCCATGTCGGTCTTGGTCAATGAAAACAAGGCGCGAAGCCCAGTATTGGTGGTAGTCTTCAGTTTTTCAATTCCTTTTCGGGCGATAAGCCGGTTTTCGCCAAGCAGTGGGACGAGGTCTGCGATCGTCCCAATCACCGCAATTTCCAATAAATGTCCAGGTACGTCTCCATAAAGCGCGTGTGCAAGCTTAAAAGCTACACCGACACCGGCGAGGTCCCTGAATGGATATTCGCTGTCCCGAAGTTTAGGATGGATAATCGCGTATGCAGCCGGCAGCTCAGGTCCTGGTTCATGATGGTCGGTGATGATCAAATCCACGCCAAGCTCGCTGGCCACATTTGCTTCATGCACCGCAGCGATGCCGGTATCGACGGTAATAATTAATTTAACACCACTTTCAGCTGCCTGCCGGAACGCTGCCTCATTAGGCCCGTATCCTTCTGTAAAGCGGTTTGGTATGTAAAATTCGACGTTGGCGCCAAGCTCCAGCAGGGTTTTCATCATCACAGCGGTACTGCTGACCCCATCGGCATCATAATCTCCGAATATCAGAATCTTGTCCTGCTGTTCGATTGACTTTTTTATCCGGGCCACTGCTTTATCCATGTCCTTTAACAAAAAAGGATCATGGAATTCCCTGTCCTGGTCAAATAAAAAATACCGGGCAGCTTCCACGGTATCCAGTCCGCGATTGACAAGCAAGGATGCTGTCAGAGGAGTTATATTCAGTTCATTTGCCAACTGTTCGGTTTTATTTGGGTCGGACTGCTTAACAATCCACCGTTTTTTAGACTTTAACATTCGTTCACCCCTCAGCTTATTCATTATACAAAAGCAGCAGGGACGTTTCAATCGAATTAAGGAACTCGTATGAATTTACTCCCGCATAAAGGCAGTTTACTCCCAGTTAGCCGAACTTTACTCCTGAATGGCCGAACTTTACTCCCGCATGGCCGCACTTTACTCCCGCATGGCCGCACTTTAGTCCCGCATGGCCGAACTTTACTCCTGCATGGCCGAACTTTACTCCTGCATGGCCGAACTTTACTCCTGCATAACTTCAATTTACTCCCGCAGGAGCATTACTGCCGCATAGCCAATTTCAGCACAAAAATACCGCGGGAACAGTCCCGCGGGAGAATAATTTTATACTTGTGGCTCATCGGAAATTTTGCGTTTTTCTTTATATGTGATGATGACGCCTTTTTTCTTGAGCTCCCTGTTCTTCCATTCAACCCAAAGCTGGGCGGCGATAAAAATCGAGGAGTACGTTCCGACAATCAATCCGACCAAAAGGGCAATCGAAAAGCCGCGGATTGACTCGCTGCCAAAAATCAGCAATGCGACAACCGTCAGGGCAACCATCATCACAGTATTGACTGAGCGCCCCAATGTCTGGCGGATACTGGTGTTGACAACATCGGTGATGTCCTGTTCCGTCTTCAGGCGTCTCCTTTTCTGCATATTTTCACGCATCCGGTCAAATGTCACGATTGTATCATTTATCGAATAACCAACAACCGTAAGCAATGCCGCAATAAAGGTGATGTCAATTTCCCACCGAATGATGCTGAAGAACGGAATGATAAAGAACGCAGCGTACAATAGTGCTATTACTGCTGACACAGCCATCGCCAGTTCAAACCGGAATGAAACAAACACAATCAGGCCAAGTGATGTAATCAGCAATGCCTTCATTGCATTTTTGGCGAGTTCCCGGCCAACTGTCGGGGATACGCTGTTTACATTTGGCTCGTTGCCAAACTCCTCGTTGAGATGGGATTTCAGCTCGGCTATTTCGCCCTTCGAGAGAACGTCCTTAAACCTGGCTACACCGATATTGTTCTCATCACCGGATATGACGATGTCGTTTGTAGGCAGATCCAGCTTTTCAAGCTCCGCAGCCACCTTCTCCGTCGTGAGGCGTTCGTCGGCAAGGATTTCAACCCGGGTACCCTTCGTGAAATCTATGCCCAGATTCAGACCAAGCACAGACAGGATGACAACTCCGGCCACAAATAGCGCCCCTGAAGCCGCAAAGAACCTCCTTCTGTATTTAACAAAGTCAAACCGGTCAAATTTCGTTGGCAGGTCAAGAGTGTCAAAGTTTTCGGAAAGGCTCTTAATCTCATTTTTCTTCACCCCGAACCAGCCAGGTTTTTTATCGAGGAACCCACTGTTAACCCATAGGCCGAGCAACCATCTTGACAGGTACACGTTTGTGAAAAAGCTTCCTAATATACCGATGATCAAACTGGTCGCAAATCCTTTCACAGAGCTTGTACCATAAAAGAAAAGTACGGCACCGGCAAGCATCGTTGTCAGGTTCGCGTCTGTGACAGTTGAGAATGAATTTGTATTTCCAGCTTTGAAAGCTGACTTGATCGATTTCCCAACCTTTATTTCTTCCTTTATCCGTTCATAGGTGATGATATTGGCATCAACCGCCATACCAACCCCCAGTATCAATGCCGCAATACCCGGCAATGTCAGCACCACGTTCATCCAGTCAAAAATAAGTACTGTCAAATAAAGGTAGACTGTCAAGGTAATGGTCGCGATAAATCCCGGGAAACGATAATAGCCGATCATGAACAGGAATATGCCCAGGATGCCGATGACTCCTGCCAGCACAGTCTTATCCATCGCATGCTCGCCGAATTTGGCCCCTACGGATGTAGAATAAACTTCGTCAAGCTTTACCGGAAGTGAACCGGCGTTCAGAAGCTTGGCAAGCTGCTGTGCTTCTTCTACTGTAAAGTTTCCGGTGATCTCTACGTTTTTTTGTGATAGTACATTATCCACATTTGGGGCAGAGAGAAACTTGGGATCTTCCTTCATCCTTTCTGCTTTAAAAGAATCTTTGCCTTCTTCGAAATCAAGCCAGATGACAAGCTGGTTGTCAGGAGCCATCGCCAGGATTTGTTCCGTTACCTTACGGAATTCATCCCCGCTTTTCAGCGTAATGGCAACACTTGGCTGGTTGTTCTGGTCGAAGGACTGCTTAGCGCCGTTCTCAGCCAGGTCTGTACCATCCATCATCAACTTGTCGTTGACGTCCCGGAAAGAAAGGTTTGCCTCAGTGGCCAGCATTTCACGTGCCTTGTTCTGATCCTTCACTCCTGCGAGCTGGACACGGATCCGGTTTTCGCCTTCGATCTGGATATTCGGCTCGCTGACACCGAGAGCGTTGACGCGCCTGTCAAGCGCCTCAACCGTGCTCGTCAATGTTTCACGGTCGATTTTCTGGCCTTTTTCGGCCGGTGTTACTTCATACAGCACTTCAAAGCCGCCCTGCAGGTCAAGGCCAAGCTTAATATTATCTAAAATCCCGCGGGCGGTTGTACCCATGGCGCCTCCTATCAGCAAGATTAGCAGAAAGAAAGCGATAATGCGGTTGCGTTTTACCATTATGAATAAGTCCTCCTTAAATATGCCGGGCAACAAAAAAATAGAAAAATATATAAAAATAACAGCACAAAGCCAGAATACCTTCTTGCAATAACTCTAAAACAAGCATTTTCATTATGTAACAGAATGAAAATGCTGTCAATTTGTCCACTTAAACGACATAGAATATTGCGTCCGAGGCTATTTCAACAATTCCAGCCGCTCCTGGTCGTCCTCAAAGGAAAAGCCGCTGAACTTAAAGGCTTCAACAGTAGCGTAGTTCATGAATTGGCCTGGCTGTACAGAAAGGATATCCGCGACAATTTCGTATACATGCACATCTTCCTTTGGTTTCTTCCACTTTTTCTTTGTTAAATAATCCCAGAGTTCTTTTTCCGTGACTGTACCATACCCCAGCATGCTGAACTCCTCCAGCTTGCTTTCCAATGCGGGTTTGACTTTGCCGTAAAATTGTTCATACATATGGCCGAAATCCATGCCAGCTGCCCCCTCGCGATTTCTGTCAATTCGAAAAATGGATAACCTGTCATGCTTTGTCCACTTAACAGCATATAGTTAATTGTATATGAAATTAGCTATTTTGAGAAGGCAGGGACCAGGATGTCAAAGTTTGTAAGAGGGACAATCATTTTACTGTTAGCCGGGCTTGTGACGAGGGTCCTTGGTTTCATTAACCGGATTGTCATTGCCCGTCTTATTGGTGAAGAAGGGGTAGGCCTGTATATGATGGCGTTCCCAACCCTTATCCTTGTTGTGACCGTCACCCAGCTTGGCCTCCCTGTTGCTATTTCAAAGCATGTAGCAGAAGCAGAGGCAAAAGGGGATTACGCCAAAATAAAAAAGATCCTGGTGGTGTCACTGGCAACGACGATTTCACTTTCACTCGTGTTTACACCTGCCCTGATTATGCTGGCCCCTTTATTATCTAATATATTATTCACCGATTCACGGGTACTTCTGCCGCTGTTGGCAATCACGCCAATCATCCCGATTGTAGCTGTCTCATCTGTTATTCGCGGCTACTTCCAGGGAAGGCAAAACATGAAGCCTGCCGCAGTATCACAGGTGCTTGAACAGCTTATGAGAATTACTTTGATAGCGGTCGTTACACGCGCGTTCCTTCCTTATGGAATTGAATATGCCGCTGCAGCCGCGATGGTTTCCTCTGTTATCGGAGAACTGATTTCGCTTGTCTATCTATTAACCTCGTTTAAACTCAAGAAAAAGTTCCGGCTTCGCAAAAATTTCTTCCAATTTGTGCAATCCGGAAAATCGACTTTTCGTGAATTAATGGGCATTGGGCTTCCTACCCTGGGCAGCAGGCTGATCGGTTCAATCTCCTGGTTTTTCGAGCCGATAGTTGTGTCCCACAGCCTTGCACTGGCAGGTGTAGCAGCTGTAACAGCGACAAAGCAGTACGGCGCGTTAACGGGCTTTGCCTTGCCGCTGCTACTGCTTCCGTCATTCATTACTTTTTCCCTATCAACGGCACTGGTTCCAGCGATCAGTGAAGCCCATTCCAAAAACAATGGAAAACTGATCGAGCATCGGCTTCAACAATCGCTGCGTTTTTCACTGATGACCGGCGGCCTGTCAGTGGTCGTTCTCTATGTACTTGCTGAACCGCTTATGATGGTCATGTATGGTTCCGGGAGCGGAGCCCAATTCATCAAGCTGATGGCACCATTTTTTATTTTTTACTACTATCAGGGTCCCCTTCAGGCTACGCTGCAGGCGCTGAACCTGGCACGTGCAGCGATGATAAACAGCCTTATTGGAAATATTGCCAAGACAGCAGTCATTTTCCTGCTCGCGAGCCAGCCTTCATTCGGAATTAAAGGGGCAGCTTTAGGAATCATCATGGGAACAGTGCTTGTCACAATACTGCATTTTGCCACAGTATTAAAAAGAATTTCATTCACTTTCCATATACGTGAGTACGTCAAAGTTTTCATTGCAATCGTAATGTCCGGATGGGCTGGATTCTGGATGTGGGGCAGGCTCGGCACTGAAGGCCCGTTGACGGTGAAAGTAATGGCTGCTGCGGCTGTCATCGTCATTCTGTACACTATGACAGTGGTCATGCTGGGATTAATTAAAAAAGACGAAATCAACCGTATTCCATGGATCGGCAAGCCCCTGTCACGGTGGGCGTTTAGATGAAAAACTTTATGTGCGTTAGCCAATGAAAAAGAACACGGCCCCGTGTTCTTTCATATTTCGTCCTTGATATCGATATAAAAGTTCCCGTTTGTGTAACTGCAAAACGAAATGTTTTTCACCTCACTGTGCCCTTGTGCTTGTAATTTCTCAAGAAGCCAGGATTCAGTTTTGTGGATTTTTTCCAGGTGTTCTTTCTGGATAACACCATCAATAACTAGCGGGAGAGGGATCCCGCTCCCCTTCTTATTTTCATTTTTTTGAAAAACAGACAGTGTCCCGGATGGTTCGAGAACCGCAAACTCGACGTCAGCAACATTTTTTATATCTTTTTCCCTTAACTGCAGCAGCAGATCATCGAAGTTATAGCGCTGGGCCCTCATGGCATGTTCGTCAATCTTGCCCTGGTTAATGATGATCGTAGGTTTCCCGTCAACGATGTCGCGGAATTTTTTGCTTTTCAATGATAATAGTGCAAGGATAATTTGGATGGCTACCAATAAAAATATGGGCAAAATCGAATGCAGTAATGGCTCATTTGTATTCTCAATGGCAACTGCGGCCATCTCAGCAATCATGATATAAACCACGAGATCGAGAATGCTCAGTTCCCCGATTTCTCTCTTTCCCATTAATCTAAAAATCCCAAGGATCAGAATATAAAGGATCAAAGTCCTGATGATGATCGGGAAATATTGTTCCATGTAGCCTCCCCCTTCGTTATCTCCGTCTAAAATAGTCTTTACAAAAGT
Organism: Bacillus sp. T33-2; assembly: GCF_002860205.1. Classification (GTDB taxonomy): domain Bacteria; phylum Bacillota; class Bacilli; order Bacillales; family Cytobacillaceae; genus T33-2. Next base: position 76,206 of record NZ_PGVB01000029.1, on the reverse strand, counting down.
GTGTGAATCATATCGTGAGTTTTTTCCATTGATGTTAATTCTTTCTCATTACCTGAAAATTTGTATTCTACTTTGGCCAGCTGGTGAATATGCTTGTACTAATCGATATGGAGTGAAACCTGGGATCAACACAGCATTTCCATGTGATTTTTGGAGGGAGAGGGGCAAATGGAATCAAAAAGTGTTGCAATAGCAATATTGTACGGAGTGATTGTCGTTTTTTTAGTGGCAATTGTGAGCAGTTTTATCCTGGCGCTTCTATTAAGATTTACTTCGGTACAGGAATCTTCGTTGCAGTACGTCATGACAACCGTCTCGTTTATGTCTTTGTTCGTCGGGGGATTTATTTCGGGGGGTAATGGCAAACAAAAGGGTTGGCTCCTTGGCGGGATGACAGGGCTTATTTATTCGTCGATTATCTTCCTGTTTCATTATCTGGGCTATGACAGCCTCTTTTCCATTGAACAAGTCATATATCACGTGTGTTACACAATCACAGCGATGATGGGCGGAATTCTCGGGGTCAATATGTCATCAAACTCGAGGACAGCCTGATTCATTTAATATGGAAAAGAAGCAGGCTCAAGTGCCTGCTTCTTTTCGATGCCATTATTTACTTGCGAGTTTTTCTCCTGCTGCTTCCACTACTTCACGGACAGCGCCGCGGTCATATGTAAGCCTGCTTCCGTCACCGCATTTAATCACGATCGTGCCTTCATCAATGGCGTCCACAGTTCCATGCAGCCCGCCAATTGTCACAATGCGGTCGCCTTTTTTAAGGTCGCTTTGCATCTGCTGGACAGTTTTCTGCCTTTTTTGCTGAGGACGTATCAACAGGAAGTACATCAGCGCAAACATCAATATCAGCGGGAATACTGTACCTAGTAAGTTTCCATTCATTCTATTCCCCTCCTTTCAGTATTCACAAAGGTTAAAAATTTTTCGCATCAGGCTTGTTGAAACCGTAACGTTCGAAAAACTCTTCCCTATAATCGCCAAGGCGGTCTTCACGAATCGCCTGGCGGACATGCTCCATTAATTTTAGCAGAAAATATAAATTATGGTAAGTTGTTAATCGAATTCCGAATGTTTCATCACATCTGATCAAGTGGCGGATATAGGCACGCGAATAATTCCGGCAAGTGTAGCAGTCGCATTCCGGATCAAGCGGCCCATAATCCCTTGCATATTTGGCATTTTTAACAACCAGCCTGCCTTCACTTGTCATCAGCGTGCCATTTCGGGCTATCCTAGTCGGGAGCACGCAGTCAAACATGTCTATGCCGCGGATGGAACCATCAATGAGCGAATCAGGGGAGCCTACCCCCATCAAGTATCTCGGCTTGTTTGACGGCAACAGCGGCGTCGTGAATTCAAGCACGCGGTTCATTACGTCCTTCGGTTCGCCGACAGACAATCCGCCGACTGCATATCCCGGGAAGTCCAGAGAAACTAAATCGCTGGCACTTTGCTTGCGCAGCTCTTCATATTCCCCGCCCTGCACAATCCCGAACAGGCCCTGGTCATGCGGGCGCTTATGCGCTGAGAGGCAGCGCTCGGCCCATCTTGATGTCCGCTCTACCGATTTTTTCATATATTCGAAAGATGCCGGGTACGGCGGGCATTCATCGAACGCCATCATGATATCGGAACCAAGGTCATTCTGGATTTCCATTGCCTTCTCCGGAGACAAAAACAGCCTGTCCCCGTTCATATGGTTGCGGAAGTGGACTCCTTCTTCCTCAATCTTGCGGAAATCACTTAAGCTGAAGACCTGGAATCCTCCTGAATCTGTCAAGATCGCACGGTCCCAGTTCATAAATTTATGCAGTCCGCCTGCTTCCCTGACAATGTCATTTCCGGGCCGCAGCCACAAATGGTAAGTGTTGCTTAAAATAATGCCTGCCCCCATTTCCCTCAATTCCTCCGGGGACATCGTTTTTACCGTTGCAAGTGTCCCGACAGGCATGAACGCGGGGGTATCAAAGGAGCCATGAGGCGTATGGACCCGGCCAAGCCTTGCTCCAGTTTGCTTGCATGTTTTTATAAATTCATAACGAATAGCAGACAATTAATTGCGCTCCTTCCCTGTTTCCAATCTGACTGAGCTGCCTAAAGGATGAGCATGGCATCTCCAAAGCTGAAAAACCTGTATTCTTCTTGTACCGCTGTATTGTATGCCCTTAGAACACTTTCACGCCCTGCAAGCGCGCTTACGAGCATGATCAGCGTCGACTTGGGCAAATGGAAATTCGTGATCATCCCGTCAATGGCTTTAAACTCGTAGCCCGGGAAAATAAAAATGTCCGTCCAGCCGCTTTCCGCAACAATGCGCCCACCGTTTGCGGATGCAATCGCCTCTAGGGTCCGCGTTGAGGTTGTGCCTACGGAAATAATCCGTCCACCCGACTCCCTCACCTCATTTAGGAGCCTTGCGGTTCCTTCGGAGACCTGGTAAAACTCGGCATGCATTTCATGCTCTTCGATGGAGTCCACGCTCACAGGCCTGAAAGTTCCGAGACCGACATGTAACGTGATGAAGGCAATATGGACCCCTTTTTCCTGGAGCTGTTCAAGCAATTCTTCCGTGAAATGGAGCCCGGCTGTGGGGGCTGCAGCAGAACCGCGTTCCTTGGCAAACACCGTCTGGTAGCGGTCCTTGTCCTCCAGCTGCTCTTTTATATATGGAGGCAGCGGCATTTCACCGAGCTGGTCAAGAATTTCATAGAAAATCCCTTCGTAATTGAAATCCAATATCCTACCGCCATGGCCATTTTCACCTGTACACATTGCGGTAAGCAAACCGTCGCCGAATACAATCCTTGTGCCTTCTTTCACACGTTTGGCCGGCTTTATCAGTGTTTCCCAACTGTCGCCCTGCAGCTGTTTCAACAGCAATACTTCTATTTTTGCCCCTGTATTCTCTTTTGTTCCAAACAGACGCGCCGGCAACACGCGGGTGTCATTCAAGACAAGGCAATCCCCTGGTTGAAAATAGTCTTTAACATTTTTAAAAATATCATGCTTAATGCCGCCATCATCCTTATTTAACACCATAAGCCTGCTTTCAGACCTTTTTTCAAGAGGTGTCTGCGCAATAAGTTCTTCAGGTAGCTCAAAATCGAACAAATCTACTTTCATTTTTTTCACCTACTGTTTTTACGGTTAACGGAAGCGGTTTATAAAATAAAAAACCGCCGACAACAAAATGCTGAGTACTATGGAAGTAACAATTGGAAAATAAAAGGTGGCATTTCCTTTTTTAACAACAATATCGCCTGGCAGGCGGCCAAGCCCGGTAAATTTCATGAGAAACCCTGCGATAAACAAGACAGCTCCTGCAATCATCAGCAGTTTTGCGAGCCCGCTCATTGTCATGCACCTCCAAAAGAGTTGCGATTTTCAATCAGACGGCATTTCCATGTGAAAATGCCGGTAAACCGCCTCCGTCGCGATTCTTCCTCTTGGTGTCCTCTGCAGGAAACCAATCTGGAGCAGATACGGTTCATAAACGTCTTCAATTGTATGCGGCTCCTCGCCAATCGTCGCAGCGATCGTGTCAAGGCCGACGGGTCCGCCACGGAACTTCTCCACAATCCCTATTAGTAATTTATGGTCAATATGGTCGAGTCCTAAACGGTCGACCTGCATGAGTTCAAGCGCTTCCTTTGCCAGCTTGTCATCGATTGTCCCATTGCTGCGCACCTGGGCAAAATCTCTTACACGTTTAAGCAGGCGGTTGGCAATTCTCGGGGTCCCCCTGGACCTTCTCGCGATTTCAACAGCAGCATTGCTGTCTATTCGTGTTCCAAGCAAATCTGAAGTCCTGACCACAATTTCAGTGAGTTGCGCTTCATTGTAATATTCCAGCCTGCTGAGCACTCCAAACCGGTCCCGCAGCGGGGCTGACAGTGAACCTGACCTTGTCGTCGCGCCAACAAGGGTAAAGGGCGGCAGGTCAAGCCTGACGGAACGGGCACTCGGTCCTTTCCCAATCACGATGTCCAGGCAAAAGTCCTCCATGGCTGGATATAATACTTCCTCAATCGAACGCGGCAGCCGGTGAATTTCATCAATGAATAAAACATCACCGGGCTCCAGTGCTGTTAATATTGCAGCCAGGTCGCCCGGCCGTTCTATCGCCGGCCCTGAAGTGGTCCTGAGGCTGACACCCATTTCGTTGGCAATGATTGCAGCAAGAGTTGTTTTTCCCAATCCCGGCGGGCCATAGAGAAGGACATGATCGAGAGTTTCTTCCCTCATCCTTGCTGCAGCAATGAACACCTCGAGGTTAGCTTTCACTTTGTCCTGGCCAATATACTGTTTTAACGTTTGCGGCCGCAAGCTTTGCTCAAATGAAAGATCCTGGACATCGGCTTCACCGGAGATGATACGTTCTTCCATCTGTAATCACCCTTTTTTCATAAAAATTCCGTATCAGTAAGGTATTGCGGTCCAATTGATGCGCAGGCTATTTCAACAGTTTTTGCAAAGCCTTTTTGATGTACTGGTCGGTGGAAAGCTGTTCCTTGCGGAGCTCAGGCATGATTTTATTAATCTCTTTTTCCGAGTAACCCAGAGCTTTCAAGGCAAGCATTGCTTCATCAAAATCGTGGGAATAGCCGCTCGTTTGGTGTTTGTGATCTTCAGCAGAAAACAGGTTCGGGAAAAAATCCGGCACCAGGTCTTGAAGCTTGCCTCTGAGGTCAAGAATCATCTGCCTTGCCGTCTTTTTGCCTACTCCCGGGAATTTTACAAGATAGGCCTCATCTTCATTTTCGATTGCCTGGACCACCTGTTCTGGCTGGCCGGATGCCAAAATTGCCAGAGCACCCTTAGGCCCGATCCCCGAGACATTCAGCAATCTGGCAAACAAGGCCTTTTCCTCCCTTGTTTTAAAACCGTATAGAGCAGCCACATCCTCCCGTACATAGTGATAAGTATAAATAAGCGTGTCCTTGCCTGATTCATTGGTATATATAAACGGGTTGGGAGCCATGATTTGATAGCCGATTCCGTGATTCTCGATAACTATGTATTCAGGGCAGACATATTCGACTTTCCCTCTAATAAACTCGAACAATTTCTCTTCGCTCCTCTTTTTTGCTGTACCTCATTTTATCATACTATTTTTATAGGAACGAAGAAAAATGTTGCATTAGGTCATTTTTGTCATTATAATGAGAGAGTCGAAAAATTCAGACTAGGGGGTAAAAATTCGATGAAGAAATTACTAGCTTTATTAGCAGCATTTGCTCTGACTTTTGCTGTAGTTGGATGCTCTGCCGATAAAAAAGAAGAGCCGGCAGCTTCTGAAGAGAAAAAAGAAGAAAAAACAAATGAGTTGACTGACCAGGTTAAATCCAAAATGTACAATACCGTCCGCATTGCAGCCGGAAAGGTTGATGAAGTTTTCGCCAAGGAAACTGTTTCTGAAGAAGATACAAGGCCAGTAGTCAACTCTTCCTTTGCAGATGAAACTTCAGCAGTCGAGTTCCTGTCCAAATATTTCAGTGAAGATATAGCACAAGAAATCTATGCTCATTATAAAACTGACCAAAAGACAGAAGATGGCAGAATGATCGTAAACGAAGAGCCATACATCCCTGCAACATTCCTTGAAGGAAAACAAGCCGATGCAACTGTTGAAGGCGATGCAACCAAAGGCACTGTCAAGACGACAGACAGCGGTACATACACAGTAGAGCAAAAAGACGACAACTACGTTGTTACTGGTATAGAGAAGTAAGAAAAATGGAGGCATTCGTGCCTCCATTTTTTTAATGCTACTTTTGCAGACTGTCCTGCTTTGTGTAAGGCTTATATGCTTCCAGCACTTTTTGGTACTGGTCCTTCGTTTTGATCTGTATCCCCTTTTTCAGCTCTTCCCTTTTGACACTCTCAAGCTTGCCGAGGTCTATTTGAAAAAAAGACTGGATGATATTTGACTGTTCGGGCCGGCCATTAAAGATGGTGAGCAGTCCGTCATTTGTTAATCCGAAGTAGCCGTTCGCTTTTAAAAGCGGGGAAATATCGTCTACATCCTGCCTGAAAACGACCAATCCTTCATCCATGTTTACAAGTGTCCAATTATCATATTTGGCCCAGAAATCCTCCATCGACAAAATGGTCTCCGCAACCCGTTCTTCACTAATTTCCCCGTCCAAGTATTTTCTCTCCAGGATCACAGTCACTTCCAACTGCCTGATTTCTTCATTATCGGCTTGTGAAGGTACCTCAGCAATAACAGGTCCTGCCATCACGTATGCTTGCTCAAAAGAACCCAATCCAAACAAAATCAAAGCTGATCCAAACAATACCATAATGAAAAGCCTGGAGCCCATTGCTGATCACCCCTTCTCTGTTTTCCATTGTTAGTCTGGCCAATTTTTTGAAATTTATCCCCGGTAGCCTTGTCTGCGCGGCGGCATTTACACATGCATATGTGGCATCAATTTTCACTGCTGATCTATTTTATCTTTTAGTTTTTTTATAAAGGCTTTCCGCTCCTGAAATTGCACGGCAGTCAATTGTACAACTTGGTTGACGTAGCTTGAAGAAAGGCGGCTGTTTTCTCTTATGATCCTGTTCCATTCCCGCAATATGTCTGCAGGGAACACCAATCCGTATAAAAATGCTTTGTCTTTTAGAAACCCCTCCAAAGTTTGAAGTTCACTCAAACCTTCAAGAGACCAATCAATGAATGGAAGGATCCTGTTTGCATATTGAAGATAATCAAAGCTTCGCGGACCCATGCTTATCAAATCGAAATCTATCAAATAGAGCTGTCCGTTGTATGCGCGGATAAAGTTGTGATGAGCTACGTCCCCGTGAAGGATCACCGGCGGATCTTTTTCGTTCAATTCAGCTTTTAGCCCCTCCATGGCATAGTTAGCCCATGAAATAATCTCATGAGTCATAGATACTTGCACAAAAGAATTCACAATTTTGAGGTTACTGCTGAATAATGCCAATCGGTCCTCCCATTTTTGGAGGAGGTTTGCCTTTGGCAGAAGTGATGAATATGAGTTGGTCAAAGTGCTGCTGACTGAATGGTATTGCTTTAAAAGTTCAAGGCCTTCACGCCGGTCCCTCTCGGTATGAAACGTAAAACTGGCCCGGTGGGGAGTGATGTACTCCAGGCATCCATAAAAATTGTTTTTAAAATAGAGAGGCTTGGCGTCGAATGGACAAAAAGAATAAGAATGTTTAAAGCCAGCTTTTCTCAGTGAGGCAGTATAGGCTTTTTGAAGATTCAGCCTGTAGAGGCTTTCAAAAGATTTTAAAATAAAATACATCCTGGCCGTTCTCACAAGAAATACATGGTCGCGTATGGGAATAACATCGCTGATCTTTAAAGGCAGCTGGGAATTTAAATAGGAGAGGAGACGATTTTTTACCAAATCGTCTCCTCCAGGTTGGAGCTTAATCTTCATCAGTTTCTTCGTCAGTCCGGGGCATCCAGTACTGGCCGCCCATTGAACCGTGGCCAAATGGATACATTTGTGGTCCAAAGCCATAGCCCATTTGCTGTCCATATGGTGGTGTATATACGGGAGAGGTTCCGCCAGGCCCATAAGGAGCGCCCATTGCCTTAGGACCGCCGCAGCCACAATCAGCCTGCTGCATCATCGGTGATACCATTTGTGGCATCTTCGGCATCTTGGGCGCTTCAAATGCCCCATGTACCTGGGGCGGCAATTGGAAGTCTTTTGCACCCATTACCTGCGGCGGCATTTGATACTCCTGTGCACCCATCACCTGCGGCGGCATTTGGTAGTCCTCTGCACCCATCACCTGCGGCGGCATTTGGTAGTCCTCTGCGCCCATTACCTGCGGCGGCATTTGATACTCCTCTGCGCCCATTACCTGCGGCGGCATTTGATACTCCTCTGCGCCCATCACCTGCGGCGGCATTTGATACTCCTGTGCGCCTAGCACCTGTGGCGGCATTTGATACTCCTGTGCGCCTAGCACCTGTGGCATCATTTGTGGATAACCGCCCGGAGCCTGCATAAATGGTCCACATGGGTAACCGGCTCCAGGCATAACTTGTGAAAAAGGCATTACATTCGTTGGGCCGCATGGCATGTGCATTGCGGGTGCTGTCTGGGTAAATGGCATTTGTGCCGGAATATTTTCTGCACCCATTACAGCCTGCGGGGCCATGCTTGGAATGAATGGGGCTTGCTGCTGGTCAAAAGGAGATGACTCCATTCCTGCCTGCTGCATGAAGCCTGAGCTTTCATTCCCTGGATAACCCGTTTGGTACATCGGCATTGTGCCCGCACCCTGGACCTGCGGATATTGTCCCATTGGCTGGAATCCTCCAGGGTACCCCCCTTGAAAACCATAACTGGGAGCTTGCATACCAAAACCTGGTGCCTGCGCACCGAAACCGGGTCCTTGCATACCGAAACCTGGTGCCTGCGCACCGAAACCGGGTCCTTGCATACCGAAACCTGGTGCCTGCGCACCGAAACCGGGTCCTTGTGTACCTGAAGCAAATGGATATTGTTGTTGAGGATAAGGAATCATAGGCTGTTGGTAACCTCCTTGGAAAATGGGCATCATGGAAGACGACTCTTCCATAGGCTCTTTATTTTTTAAGTGAATGTCAGGCTTTATTTCCTGCTTGGCCTGCGGCTTGATATCAGCTTTAATTTCAGGGAATACTTTGGCTGGTTTGGGCGGAAGTTTTGGCTGCGGCGGTAACGGGAGCTTTTGTTGCGGTTGCTGGACAGGCTGTTCTTTAGGTTTTGCTTCAGCCTGCTCTTTTGGCTGTGCCACCGGCTGCTCTTTTGGTTTCACAACAGGCTGCTCTTTTGGTTTTGCCACCGGCTGTTCTTTTGGTTTCACAACAGGCTGCTCTTTTGGCTTTGCAACAGGCTGTTCTTTTTGCTTCACAATAGGCTGCTCTTTTGGCTTTGCAACAGGCTGTTCTTTTTGCTTCACAATAGGCTGCTCTTTTGGCTTTGCAACAGGCTGTTCTTTCGGTTTCACAATAGGCTGCTCTTTTGGCTTTGCAACAGGCTGTTCTTTCGGCTTGGGGGCTGGCTGCTGAACCGACATGTTTGCCATATTTAGCAAATAGTAGTTGTTTATATCAATTTCAGGGATGACTGGCTGGGGCATTTTTGGAGTATATGGCTGTTTTGCGGCTTCTTTCGGCATTTCCTTTTTAGGCTCTTCCTGTTTTAATGCTTCCTGTTTGGGCATTTCCACTGGTTGTTTCGCTTCTGGCATTGCTTCACCAGGTACCTGGGCAGGCTTCAGTGCTGCAAAAGGGTGTTCAGTAACCGGCATTTCTTTTTTGCCACCCATATTGATCTTTGCCTGCGGCGCTTCCCCCTGGTTTGGAGTTTCTTTTTTTACCGTTCCTCCTGTCGTTGGAACTTTTATTTTCATGCCGGGCATAATCATATCAGGATTGCTGAGCTGCGAATTCATCTTCTTCAGCTCTTCAAAATTCACGCCGTACTTCTTGGCGATCTTCCAAAGAGTATCCCCTTTCTGTACGATATGGATTTTCACTCTGGTTTCCCTCCTATGGCATAAGTCCATATAATGTATGACGGTATGGGCAAAATGGTAACAATCTTTACAAAAACTTATGCATAATGGAGGAAATTTATGAATCCCGTTATCCCTCCCCGGCTGGAGGAAATTTCAAATTATACATATGCTCAAATCCCGGATATAGCGCCTGAACAAAAAACTTTTTATCTTTAGGGAACATTATGCTAAAATTTTGGAATCAGGACAGTGAGGAGCGGGCAAAAATGAACGACCAGAAAAAAATTCGCGGGGAAGCGCGGCGATCGTTTCTATTACAATTGTTAAAAGACAGCAAAGAACCGATAACCGGCAGTGAGATGGCGTCGCGAACCAACGTGAGCCGTCAGGTGATCGTTGGAGATATCACCCTGTTGAAAGCTAAAAATGAGCCGATTATCGCCACCAGCCAGGGATATATATATTTAGCCGCTGCTCCTTCCAGCCATGTTGAAAGGACGATAGCATGTCAGCACATGCCGGAAAGAACAGAAGAAGAATTAAATATGCTGGTTGACCATGGTGTAACAGTAAAGGATGTCAAAATCGAGCACCCCGTATATGGTGATTTGACCGCTTCCATCATGGTTTCAAACCGGGCTGAGGTCAAACAGTTCATGCAGAAAATTAACTCAACCAATTCAGGATACCTGTCTGAACTGACAAGCGGGATCCATTTGCACACCATCTCTGCACCATCAGAGATAGCCCTTGACGAGGCAGAGGAAGCCATGAAAAAAGCGAATTTCCTCATTAGCTAAAAATGCGGGACTCTTGCCGGAGTAGTGAAGCTATTTCATGATATATTAACTGACAAAGCCAATCACTCGGGACGCCATCGCCTCATATTTTATCTGAACTTAAAAAAATCCATCATTAGATGGATTTTTTTGTTTTCATAATTTATAAGATGGATAACTTCCAAGAATCCTCACTGAGCAGCCTAATGCCTCAAGCTCTGCCATTGCGCCGGGAATCAGCACCTCGTCCATTTTCATATCGACATCAATGATGAAAAAGTAGTTGCCGAGGCCTGTTTTCATCGGACGGGATTCAATTTTCGACAGGTTCAGCTTTCTCCATGAAAATGCGGAAAGAACCTGGTGAAGCGCTCCTGCCCGATCAGACGGAAGGGTAATGAGCATGGTCGTCTTATGGCCATTGAACGCAGCACTGTCCATTTGAAATTCAAGGGGTTGCTTTGACAACAGCACAAACCGGGTATGGTTATGGTCAAAATCATGGATATTTTCCTTCACAATGGCAAGTCCGTATTCCTGTGCAGCGAGTGAATTTCCGATAGCTGCTGCTTTGACATGCGGATGTTCCTGTACATATCGGGCTGCTGCGGCGGTAGATGTCATGTTTTCACATCTGACCCCTGTTAGTTCTTTATGTAAAAATTTATGGCACTGGGCAAGTGCATGAGAATGGCTGTAGATTATGTTAACATGATTCCAATTATTCACGTTAACAGGATGGATCATCAAATGCTGCTGGACAGGCGCGGTCGCTTCCCCGCAAATGACCAATCCCGTTTCATGAATCAAATAGTCCAGCGTGATATTCACGGATCCTTCGAGGGCATTTTCAAGCGGGACGACAGCAGCGTCCACTTCATTATTGAAAACTGCATCCATGCATTCGGGTATCGTCATGAAAGGAACCCGCTCTTCACCACTGAACATTTCCCGGACTGCAAGATCTGTGAAGGTAGCCCGGGGCCCCAAAAAACCAATTTTCAACCTGATCCCTCCCAATTTTCATTTCTGTCTATACTACGCTCCAGAGCCAAGTACATCAACTTTTTCAACAAATTCCAGTTCCCGGAGTTTCTCGAGCATTTGATCCATCTCAATGTACATTTCAGTTACATTGAGGGACATTGTTACGTTCGCCCGCCCCTGAAGCGGGATGGTCTGATGGATCGTCAGGACGTTGCATCCCGTCGATGCCACCACACCAAGCAGCTGGGACAGAGTGCCCGAGCGGTCCTCCAGATGAAAAAAAAGCGTGATGATGCGTTCTTTGACGATTGTATGGAATGGAAAAACCGTGTCACGGTATTTATAGAAGGCGCTTCTGCTTAAATCCACCCTGTGGACAGCATCCCACACTGATTCTGCTTTTCCCCGTTCGATCATTTCTTTTGCTTCAAGCGTCTTTTTCATCGCTTCAGGAAGAACGTCTTCCCGCACCAGATAAAATTTTTTAACAGGTTTGTTTTGTTTCATGATCCACCCCGACCTGGACAACGTTATTCGATAAATTCGAATTCATAATCAAGGAGCCTGACCGTATCGCCGTCTGAAGCCCCTCTCTCCCTCAGTGCTTCATCCACACCCATTCCACGCAGCTGCCGTGCAAACCTGCGGACTGATTCGTCCCTTGAAAAATCGGTCATTTTAAAGAGCCTTTCAACCGTATCACCGGAAATTACATAGCTTCCATCTGGGTCACGGGTAATGACAAAGTCCTTCTGCTCCCCTTCATGCCTGTACACCACACGGTTAACCCCGGTTTCTTCCTCTTCTTCCTCAAATAGCGGAAACTCTGGTGTATGCTCCAGCAAATCTGCAACTGCGAACAACAGATCACGCAATCCCTCCCGGGTCACAGCGGAGATTGGATAAACAGGATGATCATCCCCAAGTTGTTCTTTGAATTTCTCGAGATTCTCTTCTGCCCCCGGCATGTCCATTTTGTTCGCGACAATGATTTGGGGCCTCTCTGTCAATCGAAGGTTGTACTCCTTCAGTTCGTTGTTGATCGTGACGTAATCTTCATAAGGGTCCCGCCCTTCCATAGCGGCCATGTCGATAACATGGACGATGACCCTGGTCCTTTCGATATGCCTTAAAAATTGATGGCCCAACCCCACACCAGAATGGGCGCCTTCAATCAGTCCTGGCAAATCAGCCAAAACGAAGCTTCTGCCATCGTCTGTCTCCACCATGCCGAGATTAGGAACGATTGTCGTAAAATGGTATTCCGCTATCTTCGGCCTGGCTGCAGAAACAACCGATAACAAGGTTGATTTCCCAACGCTAGGAAAACCCACAAGACCGACATCAGCCAGTAGTTTTAACTCCAGAGTGACATCTCTTTCCTGACCAGGTTCGCCATTTTCAGAAAGCTCTGGGGCGGGATTGGCAGGGGTCGCAAAACGGCTGTTTCCCCGTCCTCCCCTTCCGCCTTTAGCGATTACTACCTGATGGCCGTGCTCTGTTAAATCGGCAATGACCTCATTCGTTTCGACATCCGTCACGATCGTACCAGGCGGAACTTTAACAATGAGGTCTTTTGCGTTTCGTCCATGCTGATTCTTCGACATTCCGTGTTCGCCCCGGTCCGCCTTGAAATGGCGCTGGTAGCGAAAGTCCATAAGTGTTCTGAGCCCTTCTTCCACTTGGAAGATGACATTGCCGCCTTTTCCTCCATCGCCGCCAGCAGGGCCACCCTTTGGAACATATTTTTCACGGCGGAAAGCAACCATTCCATTGCCGCCGTCGCCACCTTTTATATAAATCTTAACTTGATCGACAAACATTTTTATACCCACCCGTCTTCATTTTGTTTATCACCCATCCTCTGCAGAGGTACCGTTCCCAATTTCTTTCCTTAGCCCGGAAGTAAAAAAACTTCGATGGAAAGCTCATCCTCTTTGAGGCATGTGACTTGGACAGTCAGTGCCGAGTCCGGATTTCCCAGAAACCTCTTAAGATGTACATTATCTGTTATTATTCCTTTAAAATCAAAAAAGAAACGGATTCCTGCTTCCTCGGGTTGAATTGTAACGGAAAGATAATTCTCCTGAAAAGGTTCAATACACTGATCGACGGCCAGAAACAGATCATTTGTCCATTTTGCAAGCAGCTCGTCATCTACATGATTAGTGTGCGAAGATTCAATCACTTCATAGTCCAGCTTGAACAAATGTTTTTCCCAATTGCATGTTAACAGCAATGAGGCGAAACGGGGCAGTTTTAAGTTTGAAAGCCTTGTTTCCTGCTGGGATTCCATGACAATTTGATCAATGATTTCATGGACCTTTTCCGGCCTGTCCATTGACAGATTCATCTTTATTAATTGAAGTTTATTCAGCCAGTCATGCCTTGCATGCCGCAGGACTTCAATGGTGTCCCATTTTTTATCCATGATCAGTACTCCTACTCTTAAGACTGCTTGCTGTTAGTATATCAAAAAAGTTGTCCAAGGAAAGCAATTATAGGAGAATGATGCAGATATTGGTTATGTTTTACGGTAAAAAGAAAACCCTAACCGGAATGGTTAGGGTTTTCTGTTGAAGGCTTAAGCTTCTTGAGCCTGAGGATAAACAGATACCTGCTTGCGGTCACGGCCTAAACGTTCAAATTTAACAACGCCGTCAACTTTCGCGAATAGTGTATCGTCTCCGCCTTTACCCACGTTCACACCTGGGTAGATCTTTGTGCCGCGCTGACGGTAAAGGATTGATCCGCCAGAAACGAACTGGCCGTCTGCACGCTTTGCACCAAGGCGCTTAGAAATGGAGTCACGTCCGTTCTTTGTAGAACCTACTCCTTTTTTGGATGCGAATAGCTGAAGATCTAGTTTTAGCAACATGTCATTCCACCTCCTGCTTTTTATATGTGATTTTTATATGCGTTCCGTACTGTTCTTCTATCGTCTGCAACGCGACAAGCATTCCCTCGAACAGAAGTTGAATTTTCTCATGTACCTCTTTCGGAAGATCCTCAGGCACGGTACAGCGGAGAAATCCATTTTCATCATGTTCGATATCCGGAGCAATGCCAGTCAGTTCATGGACTGCATTTATTGCACCTACGGACACCGCGGATACGCCTGCACAGACGATATCCTTGCCGCGTTCGTCAAAAAATGCATGGCCGCTGATTGCGAACGATTGAATAGCGCCGGAGATCGTTCGATTAATCATGATTTGGATCATCGGTCAGGTCGCCTTACGCGTTGATTGCATCAATGACAACTTTTGTGTATGGCTGACGATGACCTTGCTTTTTGCGGTTATTTTTCTTCGCTTTGTACTTGAAAACGATGATTTTCTTTTGACGGCCTTGTTTTTCAACTTTACCTGTAACCGTAGCGCCTTCAACTAATGGGCTTCCTACTTTTACATCATCACCGCCAACGAAAAGAACCTTGTCAAAAGTAACTGTTTCGCCTTCACCTGCGTTAAGCTTTTCAACGTAGATAGCTTGGCCAGCTTCTACTTTTACTTGCTTGCCGCCAGTTTCGATAATTGCGTACATTCCACTGCACCTCCTCTATAGACTCAGACTCGCCATCCCAGGCGTTTGCCTGCGGCAATCCTTAATACCTGTTCTGTGCGGTTGTAGCACGGGTGCGCTACAAACATAACGTTAAAATAATAACATACAGGATGGGCAGTGTCAACATCATTTTCTACGGCAGCAAAATGGTGAAGATATCATCATTTGTACGATTACTTCCCGTTATAAGAACGGACTACCTCTACTTCAGAGCCGAATTGCCTGATTTCGTATGCAGCCCTGGAAGTTTCCAAAGGCACAAAAAAGATTTTAAGGCCTGTTGCCTCCTCGATCCTTTGTTTATGCTCCTTGTTGGTGCCTGAAAAAACCTCTTCTACAGCCGATGTCGCCGCTACCAGAACAGCTTCATGATCGCTGTTCCTATTTTCCCATAGTTCCCGCTCCAACCTGAAGGCCACTGTTTCCGGGCTTAAAACTTTACCGGTCCCGTTGCATGTTCCGCAGTTTTCTTGCAGAGCCTCTGAAATCGAGATTTTTGTCTTCTTCCTGGTCAGCTGCAAAATTCCCAGTGGCGTAAAACCGATAAGATTGGTCCTGCGTTCGTCCTTCGCGAGCTCTCTCGCCAGTACAGTGACAACCTTTTTCCTGTCTTCTTCCTGCATATCAATAAAATCGATCAACACCATTCCGCCGATATCACGGAGCCGCAGCTGCCTGGCTATTTCTTCAGCCGCAAGCAGATTGGCCGCCAGGACTGTATCCTTCAAGTCATGTTTACCTGAAAATTTGCCGGTATTCACATCAATGATCGTAAGCGCCTCGGCCATATCGAAAACAAGGTAAGCACCATTGTCCAGCCATACGATCCTTTTTAAAGCTTTTTCAACCTCATGCTCCAATTTATAATGGGAGAAAATATTTTCTTTTCCATTATAATAACTAACTTTAAGTTCTTTGTTATAGAGCAGAGGTTCAAGATTTTTTTTGAACTCGAGGCTGTCTACTATTATCTCGCCGGCATCCATTCGCTCAAGCTCGCGTGCAAGCTGTTCAAAGAAATAGTCTTTTTCATGCATCAGGCCGGTTTTTTTAGGTGATGCTTGTAATAAAAGCTGGCGGTAGCTTGTTCGGAGCTGTTCGAGTTCATTTATTAACGTTGCTTCACTCGCATTGATGCTGCTTGTCCGAAAAATCAGCCCTTCTTCCTCTGTTTTCATCACAGTGCCGAATTGCCGCATTCGATCCCGGGCCGCTTCGTCTGCCAATTTTCTAGAAACCGCGACATATTTGCCGTTCGGCATATAGACCACATGCTGCCCTTGAAGCTCAATGATCCCTGTCACCCTTGGCCCCTTCGTACCTGCTGCGTCCTTTTCGACCTGCACGAGCAGTTTCTCACCCTGGTGCAAAAACGAAGAAACACTCCTGTTTGCTTTTGCCTGGTCATTTGAAAGGACAAAGGACGGTATTTTATCCTTGTGCAAAAAGGCATTTTTCCCCTGGCCTATATCGACAAATGCTGCATTCATGCCGGGTAGGACTTTTTCAACCGTACCCAAATAAATATTCCCGACCAGCGACTGCTGCCCGGGCTGCTCTATATAAAGCTTGTCAATCTTGCCATTTTTTAATAGTGCATAGCGTTTTTCCCTTGTCGCAGAATTAACGACGAGCTTCATTTATTTTTCCCCGCTTTTTGCCATAGTTCTTGCCCGTTCACAGTGTAACGAACATGTATCATTCCTATTATCTATCTTCAATAAGTGTAAAGCAAATCGCTGATTTTGGCAGTTAATAATTTATCGGTAAAATACGCATGCAGCAGTTCATTTTCGTCCAAAGCGGTTTCCATACCGTGATGCTCGACAATGACGGGATGCTTGCAGCCCCTCTGGAATTTCTGCAGCACATTGACCAGTAAATCTTCCTTTGCCACCCTGAGGGGCTTCATTGACCTGAACCCTTCCTGTTTTCCGTAATACCTTTCCATTAAAAAGCGGATAAAAATGTAACGCCGCTGCTTCCATTCAATGTAAAGTGAAACAGCCAGAAAGATCATGATGATCCAGACGTTCAAGGTGAAGGGGGCAGTCAACAATACAATTAATATGAACACCATCAGTGAAACAGCCGAAAATGACAGTGTATGCAGATGGGCTTCTGGAAAAGGTTTATTCAAAGAGAACAGCAGGAACAGGATTTTACCACCGTCGAGTGGCCAGATTGGGAACAGGTTGAAAAGTAGAATCATTAAGTTATATTCAATAAACAATGAATACCAATACTCCGGGAAAAGCCCCGAAAAATAAAGGAAAAGCCCCAATACCATTAACCATACGTGCTGGATTGGCCCGGCAAGTACAACAATTGCCTCTTCAAATAGCGGCCGGTTGCCATGCTCCTCCATTTCAGCCACCCCGCCAAAGGGGAGCAGGCTGATTTTCCTGACTCTCCATGAAAAAAAAGCAGCCGCTGCCGCATGACCCATTTCGTGAATAAAGATAATAAACAGCAGAAGGGATACTTCCACAAAATGGGCAGTGGCAACCGCAACGGCAATCACGGCCCACATGAGGGGATGGATATAGACCAGCTTTAAAAGGTCAAAATATTTATTCAAACCGGATCACCGGAATGGGATCGACAAAATCATCCCCTTTTTTAATGGCAAAATAGAATGCTCCCTTTGTGCCATCTGCGCTTTCGGTCGGGGTGCCAACCTTCCTCCCTTTATCAATGTACTCCATCAGACTGACATCAATCTTGTCCAAGTTCCCGTACCATGATTCACTTTTGTCGGCGTGCTGGATGATCACGGTCTTCCCGAAGCCTTCCTTCACCCCGGCAAAGCTGACGAGCCCTTCATTCATTGCTTCGACAGCGGTGCCTTTGCCTGTCTCTATTGTGATCCGTTGGCCGTTGGCTCCGAAATCTTCAATAATTTTTCCGGAGGCCTCGAGGGCGTACTCAGTCCCTGAAGACTTTTTTTTACTGTTGCTGCTATCTTCTTTAAGCGGCAATAATGCGAGCGGCTTTCCGAATTTCTTCTCGTACCAGTCGGAAACAGCCACAAACCGGAACTCGCTTTCCATCGCGTGCTTTATATAATTTCTCGCCGGTTCAGCCTGCTCTGCCTGGCTCCGGAACAGGACCGCGACGATCAGCACAAGACACGCGGAACATAAAATCTTAAACAGGAATACTTCCTTCCGGAATAAAGGATGGCCACCTTCACCTGGAGTGAACTCATAAGTTGGCAATTTGTCGAAACCGTACCGTTCTTCATCGTCTGCCCACGGGAGACGGTGCTGCGTGACTTTTTGATGGCGCTCCCGGTCTTTCTTTCTCTTCATCATCCTTCTTCTTATATCATCAGCTCTTGACCCCATTTTCACCCCACCATTCTCCATTTGCACAATTTGTACAAGTCTATGAGAATTTAGGTAGGAGTATGACTGGAAACGCAGGACAATCTTGTCTGTGGCGGCGTCAATGATGAATATGCAGTTTTGTGCAAAAAGTAAAAGAGGCTGCCCCAATGGACAACCTCCTGACGATTCTAATCAATCTTTTTGGATGCGGCTATAAAATAAATGAAGAACACACTGCAAATGAATGCAATGAACGCATAACCACCGAAAATATCAAATCTCGCCGATACATAACCAAAGCCCATGCCTGTAACGATCAGCACTGCATTCAGCCCCTAAAGACTGGAACGAATCAATTGTTGCCCGCATCGAAGAATCAATTCGATGATGCAAATATCCGGTTGCCAGAGGCTCAATCATGCCAGAAAATAAAAATATCAGGAGAATGGCCGCCAAACCGGTAAGGTCCCGCATGAAAAATAAATATAGGAATCCTGCAGCAAAAACAGCCGTGGCACCTGACAGCAATGCCCTGTGACTGAACCGTTTTTTCAAAGTGTGTGCAAGTATATTCCCCGGAAGTTTGAGCAACATAACTGCTGCTGAAAATAATCCGAAATTTACGACGGGAATATGCAGTCTGTTTAAATACAGCTGCCAAAACTCATCGATGAAGTTCAAAGCCGCACCTGTAACCATGCCGGAGAGCACCACGAGGGATACACCTGGGTTTTTCCGAAAAAAGTGCAGTGAAGCATTTACATACTCTTTGATTGCTATCGACTTATCGGCTGGATTGCCTCCAACCGGGGTTTCAAGCAGTGTTAACGAAATGCACAACGAAACAAACATGCCGGAAAAGGATATCCAGTAATTCAGCTCAAAACCAAACCTGCCGGCTAAAAGACTCCCACAGATCCCGGCAATTATGGCTGATGTGAAATCAAACGCATTCAGGCTGCCAAGATATTTTTCAAAGTCCTGCTCTTTGCCCTGAAGCAACAAGGAATCATAAAGCAGTGCATTTTCCGCCCCGCTGCATGCAGAACGTCCAATTCCCGCCAGGAAGACAGCACCCGCAAAGTGCCAGAACTCCGTTGCAAACAGTAAAATAAGGAACTCGCAGCAACCCAGCAAAGCCTTTAACACCATCATTTTCTTCCGGCCCCATTTATCGGCGATTATGCCTGTCGGAACCTCAAGCAAAACAATGGTCACCGCATAAATGATTTCTGTGTACACAACCATCTGGATCTGGATGGTCATGCCCCCGCTGCTCCCAAAACAGCCTTTCAACATATGCGGGAATCAGGTTGTGAAAAAACCGGTTGGCATATAGTTTCCAAACGTTTTCCCTGTACACCATGATCTGGCTCCTCTCAGTTTTGATTGAACTTTCGCCAATCAAAATATGGAGGTGCCCGTGGATGGCAGGGTGTTAAGGATTAACAAGGAGGCCTGGCGTATGTCATGTAGAACATCCCCTCTATTTTTAGTTAACCAAATCATAATATAGTGGAAAAAGTTGGTCGATGCGTAATTTTGACGCCATGATTAGTGGTCAGATAGCACAAAGAGCTGTGCCTCTGTTGTGGTTTAAATCTATTCCCATGATGAAGGACTGGTTTCGTCTTTAGCAGGAGTTTTTTCTTTTATAGCCGTTATGAAGGACTGATTTCGGCTCTCACCTGAGGATTCTGTCTTTCACAGGCGTTTTGAAGGACTGATTTTGCCTCTCACAGGGGGGATTGTCCTTCATTACCGTTATGAAGGACTGATTTGGCTCTCATTGGAGAGTATTGTCTTTCATCGCCGTTTTGAAGGACTGATTTTGGCTCTCACTGGAGGATTCTGTCTTTCATAGCTAATATAAAGTATTCTTTATGGGATCGTCATCTATAAGGTTATAGCTATGTCTAGGATTTATTAGCCCATCACCTAGAACCCGGCTAGGTGACCGAACTAGCTCGCCTCAACCTGTTTGTATCACCTAGAACCCATCTAGGTGACCGAACTAGCTCGCCTCAACTTGTTTACGTCACCTAGAACCCATCTAGGTGACCGAACTAGCTCGCCTCAACCTGTTTACGTCACCTAGAACCCGGCTAGATGACCAAAAGAGCTAGCCTCAACCTGTTTGCGTCACCTAAAACCAATCTAGGTGACCGAGCCAGCTTGCCGATACCTGTTTGCGTCACCTAGAATTTGGCTAGATGACCGTATCAGCATTCCTCCTCAAAATAGCGTTACTTAGGAACGGACCCTGATGGTTTGTCAACGAATTGACCTAATCATGGGTTAATAAAAATTCCAGTAACCGGTACTGTGGAATGACGAAAATTTTATACTTTCTATCTTATAAAAATACCCCGGCTGCCGCCAGGGTTCATTCAAAAATTACCGTACACCAAAGAATTTCTTCAGTTTTGAAAATACACCTTTGTTATCAGATTCTAAAGGCTGGAGGGGCACCGACTCGCCAAGGATTCTCCGGGCGATGTTCCGGTAGGCGATGGATGCTCTGCTGTTTGGATTCAGGGCAATCGGTTCGCCATGGTTGGATGCCTTGATGACTTCATCGTCGTCTGCGACTATGCCGATCAGGTCAATCGAGAGATGGGTGGTGATTTCGTCCACGTCCAGCATATCCCCGCTTTTCATCATATGGTTGCGGATCCGGTTTATGATCAGTTTGGGTGCTTCAACATTTTCCTCTTTCTCGAGCAGCCCGATGATCCGGTCAGCATCCCGTACGGCAGAAACCTCGGGGGTTGTCACCACTATTGCCTTATCCGCACCTGCCACGGCATTTTTATAGCCTTGTTCAATTCCAGCCGGACAATCGATTACGATGTAATCATAATCCTGCTTCAATTCAGTGATGAGCTTTTTCATTTGCTCCGGTTTGACAGCGGTTTTATCGCTTGTCTGGGCTGCCGGCAGCAAGTAAAGAAGGTCGTCGAAACGTTTATCCTTTACAAGGGCCTGGTGGATTTTACAACGGCCTTCTACCACGTCGACCAAGTCATAGATGATGCGATTCTCCAGCCCCATTACAACATCTAAATTACGCAGGCCAATATCCGTATCAACCAGGCATACCCTTTTGCCTTGAAGGGCAAGCGCTGTGCCGACATTGGCCGAAGTTGTCGTTTTCCCAACTCCGCCTTTTCCGGATGTGATTACTATCGCCTCTCCCATTTTAGCGTCCTCCTTCCAATCTCGTTAAATCAGGTCTTTGTTGTATCAAAACTTGTAATCTATCAACTACAATTTGCTGGTTTTTAGATATGTATGCACATTCCATCGAACGGCTGTCATCTGATGAATATTGGTCTGGTGCCCGGTTAATGCAATCACTGATCCTCAGCTGGGTAGGTTTCATGACAGATGCTGCAATAACGGCATTTTCGTTGCCATGGCTGCCGGCGTGGGCGGTCCCTTTCAGAGTTCCCATGATAAAGATGTTGCCGCCCGCCTTCACGGTCCCGCCTGGATTAACGTCCCCTATCAACAGCAAGTCTCCCGGGACCTCAAGAACCTGCCCTGACCGGACGATCCTGGCAACAGGCACAATTTCTTTTTCAAGCTGCAGCTTCTCTGCTTCTTTTTTTCTGATAACATCCATTTCAATCTCTTCGACAAAAAGGTTCTTTTTTTGTCGAATTAAATCTTTTATCTCTTCCTGCTGCTTTTCCGTGAGGTACCGGTTTCCGACCTTGACCTTCACTGAAAGGAGCTGGCGGTCTTCCTGGACGCGTAAAGAATTGGATAGCTTTTGGTTGAGCTCGTTTTTTAATTCTTCGTAAGAGCAAGAATCATCGAGATGGAGCGTTAAACCGTTCTTGGTGCCTTTTATTGTCACATTTTGTGTTTTTTTCATACGGATGTTCACCTCAATGGTAAAAGAAATTCGACAGTCCCTGCTGAAATTCCTTTATTGACTTTGCAACTAACACAGATATTTTATCAATCATTTCGCAATGCTTCCGCAAACTTTTCAAACTGCCTCTTTAACGGGAACACCGCGATGATGATAAATGCCAGGTTCAAAATTAATGTTGGGAACAGCCGAATTGTTGCAAAGGTTTTAAAATCCAAATCCGTCACATTGATCAGATAGTTCATTTCATATACTGCCACTTCAAGAAGGGCAATGACGAATAAGGAAATGACAGACACAATCAGGATGTTCACCTGGAGAATCTTCATGATCCTTGCAAAAATATAAGACATTAACGGAAAGACGAACAAGTAAATCCCGATTACTTCTGTATATACGATATCAAAAAGCAAGCCGAAGACAAAAGCATAGATGATTCCATGTTTAAAGCTGCCGTAGATGGTCAATAAAAGAAGCCCCGCCATCAAAAAATGCGGAACGAGGATCCGGTCGCTGTTAAATAGTTCTGCAGGGAGCAGTTCGACGAACAAGCTTTCCAGTATGAATAAGAAACCGAACAGGACTGGCAAAAGGAACCGGTTCACAGTCCCCCCTCCCCTGCGTTCTCTATGTTGGGACCCGGCATTTGCCTTTTCACTACCATTACATGCTCGATATCATAAAAATCGGCTCCAGGTTGCACGTAGGCTGTCTGGTTGAGCCCATATTCATCAGGTACCGTTTTGACTACTGTTCCTACCGGCAGGTCTTTCGGGAAAACGCCGCCAAGGCCTGATGTAACGACATTTTGGCCTTTTGTCACTTTTACGTCGTAAGGAATGCCTTTTAGCAGAAGCAATTCGTCATTTTTATCAAAGCCTTCGATCGTTCCGAAATGGCGCTCTTCAGGTGTTTCACCCTGAATCACTGCAGAAATCCTGTTTTTCGGATCCATCGAGCTTAACAATTGGACAGTGGCGGTGAAAGTCGTCGCACTTTTCACTTTTCCAATCAACCCCCCAGGGGTCATGACAGCCATATTTTGTTTAACGCCGTTAGACTTTCCTTTGTTAATGATAAGGAGCTCATGCCAATGGTCAGGGCTTCGGCCAATTACAGTTGCCTGTTTTGGCTCATAATCTGCCAGCGATTCTTTTACATCTAATATTTCCTGTAGTTCCTTGTTGTCTTTTTCTAAAGAATGGACCCTGGCTTCGAGTCTCGCGATATCGTCGAGACGTTTCTTCAATTCTTTGTTTTCGTCATATGTATTTTGCAAGTCTTGAAGGTTTTCAACAAAGCCGGCAATATAACGGGCAGGCCTGGAGACAAGGGATTGGACCCAGCCTGCAGTATCCTTCACAAACTGCTCCGGCCAGGTCAACTGCTCCCGCTCCCTTAATGAAAAACCAATCAATGCCACGAGGATAATAATGCTGACAAGCAAAATAATCAGGCGTTTATTAAGGAAAAACTGTGGCATGATTTACACCTCTGATTATTATTGATTTCCTATTTATTGCGGATCACTTTCCGCTGGTAAACGGCATCCTTTATTTCGGATCAATTCTTCCGCTTTTTTATTGGGATTCTTTTCGTTTATTTGCGGATTAGTTTCCGTTCATTTAACGGGATTCTTTTGCCTTGTTTTTGAATAAGTCAATATGCTCCAATGCTTTGCCTGTTCCGATCGCGACGCAGTCAAGCGGATCTTCAGCAATGAGCACAGGCATTTTCGTTTCATCGCTGATCACCTTGTCCAAATTCCGTAGAAGGGCGCCACCACCAGTCAGCACAATGCCCCGGTCCATAATATCGGACGCAAGCTCAGGCGGGGTTTTTTCCAGCGTCAGTTTGACAGCATCGACAATGGCATAAACAGTATCGTGCAACGCAGCGGCAATTTCCTCCGGAGTGATTTCAATCGTCTTCGGCAAGCCTGTAAGAAGGTCCCGTCCACGGATCTCCATGTTTTCGATGCCTTCAGGGTTGCCGGCAGAGCCGATCTCCACCTTTATGGATTCAGCTGTACGCTCACCGATCATCAGGTTGTAATTTTTCCGGATATAATTAATGATTGCGTCATCCATTTCATCACCGGCAATCCGGATAGACTGTGACGTTACAATCCCGCCAAGGGAAATGATCGCCACTTCAGTCGTGCCTCCGCCGATGTCAACAACCATGCTGCCAGTAGGCTCCCATACCGGGAGGTTCGCGCCGATCGCTGCGGCGAAAGGTTCTTCAATCGGGAAAGCATCCCTTGCACCTGCCTGGCGGGTAGCATCAATTACTGCCCGTTCTTCAACAGCTGTAATCCCCGATGGCACACAAACCATTACGTATGGCTTCCCCGAGAAGAAGCCTTTGTTTTTTGTGGCCTGTTTAATATAGTATTTCATCATTGTTGCCGTTGTCTCATAATCAGCGATGACCCCATCCCTCATGGGTCTCAAGGCTACAACATTGCCAGGTGTACGGCCAATCATATTCTTGGCGTCATTTCCCACTGCCACAATGTTTTTTGTATCTGTTTGCATTGCCACAACTGATGGCTCGCGCAAAACGATTCCTTTTCCTTTTACATATACAAGGGTATTAGCAGTCCCCAAATCGATTCCCAGGTCTCTTGTTCCAATTCCAAACATGATTGTATCTCCCTTTCATAACAAAAATGCAATTAAAGAACAGGCAATATATTTACAGTCAATTAATTGAGGTTTAGGTTAAATATATTTTGCGGATTGTTAGTCCATCCTCCAAAAACCATAAATTATATTATATCCCAACGTCAAATAAAATCCTAGTGTCATACATACCCTTTTTCCTTTAAACTAACAAATTTATTTTCTCCAATAATAAGATGGTCAAGCAATTCAATGCCAACAATTTTTCCGCACTCCGACAGCCTTTTTGTCACCTCGATATCTTCCCTGCTTGGAGTAGGGTCCCCGCTCGGATGATTATGGAGGCATATGACAGAAGCTGCTGACCGCCTCACTGCTTCCCTGAAAACTTCCCGTGGGTGGACAATCGACGCGTTCAGGCTCCCGATAAAGATTGTCTGGCGATGGAGCACCTGGTTTTTGGTGTTTAAGTACAGGCAGACAAAATGCTCCTGTGTCAGAAATCTCATTTCGTTCATCATATACTTGGCCCCGTCTTCAGGAGAGCGGATAACGTATCGTTCCTCAAGCGTATGCCCGGCAATCCTCCTGCCGATTTCGACGGCGGCCAGAATATGGACTGCTTTTGCAGTTCCAATTCCCTTTATGGCAATCAGTTCCTCCAGGGTCGCATCCTTTAACAGCCTCAAGCCTTCAAACTCGGTCAGAAGCCGGCTGGCAAGCTGGAGCACAGATTCCTGCTTTGTGCCCGTTCCAAGCAGGAGGGCAAGCAATTCCTGGTTGGACAGGCTTTGCGGCCCGTTTTGGACGAAACGTTCTCTCGGGCGCTCGGTTTGCGGATAATCGCGAATCATCAATGTTTCGGTTTTCAAAAACATTCCTCCCTATCATCTGGTGACGGGGAGCCAAAAGAGAAGCCGAAGCTGTCACGGTTTGGTCAATATGGAAGAGGGAGGCCTGCCCGGCGCAATTCCCGGACGGTCCTTGACACAGGGAGTCCGACAACCGTGAAGTAATCGCCGGATATTCGCTTGACGAGCATGCTGCCAAACCCCTGTATGCCATAACCCCCTGCCTTATCGAAAGGTTCACCGCTTTTTATGTACGTGTTGATCTCATCGTCAGTTAACTCCCAGAACGTCACTTCGGTTTTTTCGTAAAAATTGACTTTTTTCTCTGGGGCAACGATTGAAACTCCGGTGTAAACAGAATGTGTCTTACCTGAGAGCATTTTTAGCATTTCGAACGCTTCCTGACTGCCTGCCGGTTTTCCAAGTATGGTTCCCTCAATTACTACGACAGTGTCGGAACCGAGCACGTAGTCATCAGGGAAGTGTCGGGCCACTGAGCTCGCTTTTCTAAACGCCAGCGCCATTACCGCTTCCTCGGGGCTCAGGCCGGGATCGAAGCTCTCATCTGCATTGCTGCCGGAAATTTCAAACGTTAAGTGGAGGTTTTCAAGAAGTTCTTTTCGCCGTGGAGAAGAAGAGGCTAATATCAGGCGCTGCATAACATCACCTTTCTTTAATAAATTGCATCTAGGGAGATACAAACTAATCGTAACAAAATTCGGGCTTTCAAACAATTTTTAGCTGGAAATTATGCCGAAAAAAATCAGGGCCTGTCGAAAACTGCGACAGGCCCTGCTAATTTATGCTATATCCCAGAAAATATTCCTGCTACCGTGCGGCTTTTTTAGGTCCCACCTATTATTTCCCCAATGTCTGGTAAGATGCCAGCACAGACAGCAGTTCATTTTGCATCTCTGCGTTCTTCCCCTCGTCCTTTGTTTTCTGATAGGAAAGGAAAGAGGCTGAGGCTTGCTGGAGACTGGACTTAATTGTTTTTAATTCCTTGTGCGAAATATTTTTATCAGGAATCTTATTCAGATTGGCCTGCAGGTCAGCTACTTTTTTGCCAGCTTCTTCAGATCCTGCTCCTGACAGGAGAGCAAACATTTCAGGGGTGGTTTCGACTATCTTTTGCTCGTCCTTTTTTAGCCCGGAAAGACTGGCACTTCCTATTTCCAGCGGCTTCGCAAATACATCGATTCCTTTGCTTTTCAGGTCGGTTGAAAGCTGTTTCGCTCGTTGAAGTGAATCAGCGGCAGCCAACAAAAGGGCAAACTTGCCATTAGAAGGGAACACCTTTACTGGAATCCCTTTTGCTTCTATCGTTTTGGCGATATCATTCGCTCCGTCTTCTGTCGTATAGACTCCGCCCTGTACGACATAGGTGGAGATTGGCTTTAGGGGCGCAGTCCCCGTTACCGCCGCAGTGTTTCCGCCAGCTTCTTCTTCAGTCTTCTCCAGGACTGGCGTTTCCGGCTTGTTCTGGACTTCAGGCGCTGCCTCGGAAGTCACCAGCTTCAGTATGATAAACCCGATGCTTGTCCCTAATATTACTGCAAAAAGAACGGTCAGGAAGATCCTTGAAAATACCTCATTTTGCTTGCTGCTTTTATTCAGGGCGGGCAGACGGACACCATTCTTTTGATGTTTTTTCGGTTCAACAGCGGCCTTGGTTTCTTTCAAGCCATCTGAAGGCACAATATCCGGCAGGATCCAGTCAAAGCTCTCCTCCTCCTGTGCGGCTGCAGTTTGCCAAGATGCAACCCGTTGCTCAGGCAGGCGCTGCTGCTTCTTTTTCCGGGGCTTTTTATTTTCCTGCTGGACATTTTTAAAATGATGGTCCTTTCCATTGATCTTTATCGTAACCGTTTTTCCGGGCTTGTCCAATGTCAGTCCCCCTTTCATTTGGGCATCAAGTTTGTTTCATCCTATCATAGGGGCAAAAAAAAATAACAAGACTTTTGTCGTCTTGTTATTGGAGACTTTCAACAAATTTTTTAGTAGATTACTGCGGGTTTTCCTGTTCTGCGAGTTCTTCAACAGGATCAATAAATGATCCGAACGGGTTTAATTTATTTGCAGGTTCAGGACCTTCCAGTGTAGGCTTGCTGCTTTCCAAGCCGTCAAGCTCGGGCATATAATACGCTGATACTGTCAGCTTAAACGTAACCGGCTGTTCGTCTTCCGCAAGGGCTGTGACTTCATCCGGACCATTAAATTCAATCGATTCTACCGTCACTATCCGTTTCAGGTTTTCGAGCATTTCGATGAACTGTTCAACATCTGCATAGTTTTCCGACCTGACTGTAAGCAATACAGATGTCTTCTTTACGCCTTCAGGCATCTTCAAACCATTGTCATTCTGTTCAGCTATTTCGCTGCTCCCATTATTTTGTTCAGGCTGGGTATTTTCACCGCTTGGGTTGGCAGTCTGGGTTCCTGCCGATTCCGTTTCCTGAGAATCTGAATCAGGCTGCGTGCTTTCTTCCACTAATTCTCCCTCTCCGAACTCCATCGAGGAAATGAAGCTGCCTGACACCACCTCAGCCTTTTCCAGATCGAGGACCAGCTGTTCAACCATGGGATCAACAGGAAGAATCTTTTGCAGTTCCGCTGTGCTGCTCAGTTCTGTTTCTTTTTTTGGCGATAACTGTTTGCCTACTGATGCGAGCAGCTTCGACTCCATCTTTAGCTGGCTTTCTTTTTGCTCGATGCTCTGTTTCGCTGGTTTTATATAAAAAAACTGGGCAGCAGCATAGACGAGCAACGCAAGCAGGACGGACACAGCTAATATGATAATTTCTTTCTTTTCTAAACGGAGGTTCATGATCCTTCCCCTCCTTTTGCGATGTTCCCATTGTTAGTAAAATACCCAGGAGCCAGATCGATTACATATTCAGCTGTATATCGAGGCAAAAATGTCCCGTCTGACTCGCCATTTTTCTCAGTTTCAGCCTTCTCTTCTTCACCCTGTGCTGTGATTGAAAGAAGATCGGCATTTTCCACCCATTCGGACTCTTTAAGAGAATTTAAGTAATAGGCCGCATCACGTGTAGTGTCAAACTGGAGTCTAATATTCACAGTCCCGGGATTTGCGTATTGAAAGAATTGAATGAACCCGCGTTCTGGGAGCAGTGAGATAATATTGCGCAATATTGGTACAGTTTCGACCGGATACTGCTGTGCCCATTCTGCTGCTTTTTGCAATTCGGCAGCAGAGCTTAATGATTCATTATCTGCCAGTTTTTTCTGTTGGGCCATGTTGAGCTTTTGTACAGTGGCAAGCTCCTTGTCAACCGCTCCGATCTGTTTTTCATAGGTATTTGCCTGCCAATATATAAGTGCGGCTAAAGCCGCAAAAACTATAAATATAATAATGCTGATCAATAACACAGAGGAGTGTTTTGGTTCTTTTTTAGGCAATAGATTAATTTCAACCAGCATGATTACACCTCTTTCAAACCAAGTCCCAGTGGCAGATGGAATGCTCTCGGCAGCTCCACACCGCTCCCCGTTGGCATGCTGGTTTCCAGCATATCGACCGGGAGGTCAAAACGCTCGTTCATTTCCCCAAAAATCCTGTCCAGCATCGGATGGTCCCCATTCAGTAAAATCCTTGTTACTTCCTTTTTCCCCTGGGTCAGGGTATAACGGTAGAAATCCATTAATTTGTTGATTTCCTTGTAGATATCCTCAAAGTGGAATATTAATTCATTCATTTCCCCGTAAAAAGTGAGCTCCTGAGTTCCTGACGTGCCAAGGCTTACATCCCAGTCTTTGCTTAATTCAACCGGAATATGGCGCATGAAGACGGGGATGTTGCCTTCAAAAATGCACATGCTTACGAGCCGGAGGTCGAATTGGATCGACAACAGCCGCTCATTCGGTTTTGCCATGCCGCTTTGGTGATAGAGACGGTAGATCGCCAGCGGTGAAATGTCAGCCGCCAACGGCTTAAGCCTCACCGTTTTAAACAGGTCGGAATACTCCATCACATACTTCTCAGGAGCAGCGAACAGCAGTATTTCTTTCTTACCGTTTCCCAGGCTAAGTGACACCGTATCAAAGACAGGCTCATCAAATGGCAGATGAATGCTTGAACCCAGTTCCAGGTATAGATAACCATGTATTTCATCCTCTTTCACATCTTCAGGTATCGATACCTTCCGGATGATTACGAGCGAATCTGGAACAGTAAAGCGTACCTCTCTTTTAGCGATCTTCCAGTCATCAATGCACTCGTCAAGAATATTGGCTAAAGTATCAAAATCCTGGATTTTTCCGTCAGAGATGATGCCAGCGGGCAGGAACCGCTCCCCAAAATGAAGCGGGACCGGAGGGTTCTTTTGCTTCATTTCGACATACCGGATGGAGTGGTCATTGATTACTATATTAATAACTCTGCTTCTTCCGGAAAAGAGAGATAACGCCATTTTAAAAACCCCTTCAAATCAAAATCCGAATGATAATAAATTCAGGTATGCTTCAACAATATCATGTCCAAAGAAATAGGCGGTTAACGTGCCGAGTGCAATGAATGGCCCAAACGGCATCGGCTCCTTCCTTTTCACGAAACCAAGCATGAGGCCAATAATCCCGAAAAAGGCGCCGTAAAACGTAGAAAAAAAGAATGAGAGAAGCATCGTTTTGAGTCCCAAAGCAAAGCCAATGACAGCGAACATCTTGATATCGCCCCCACCCATGCCGCCGCGGCTGATGATGCTAATCAATAAAAGGAGGAAAAATCCCGCCGCAGCACCGGTGAGGGAATCCCACCACGGCGAAAGAGGAATGAAAATCCGCTCTACTAGAAATATCCCCGCAAACACGACCAGAACTTTATCAGGGATAATCATATAAGCAAAATCTGAAACCGTAATAATCATGAAAAGCGAAATTAGCGTTAGGGCGATAATGAGCTCATTGTTCCAGCCCACTAAAAACGGTGCTGCTGCAAACAGTATTCCGGTCAACAGCTCAAAAATAGGATAAACGGGCGAAATGCGCGCCTGGCAGCTGCGGCATTTCCCCCTTTGGATGAAATATGATAAAACTGGTATCAGCTCTATAGCTGTCAATTGGTGCCCGCAGTTTGGACAAGACGAACGGGGAGCCACAATTGATTTGCCTTCCGGAACACGGAGGCCGACTACGTTGAAGAAGGAGCCGAAGATTAGACCATAAAGAAACAATAGTGTGTAAACCAAATTCTACCTCGAATTAATTGTTTGTATTTTCTTCTTCATCTTCTTCTGGGGCAGGTTTAGGGATAATCGGTTCACCTTCATTAGCTGGGTTGTTTATGTCTTCTTTTGTTGCGTTCTGAAAGTCGATTGCCTCTCCACCTTTTGAATTTGAGCCCTCCCCATCCAATTGCATTACATTATCGGTGTTTAGTGTCACAGTGTACGTTCCAAAAGAAGAAACACTATCAATGTAATCTGGTTCTAAATGAGTATCAGTAATACCACCTGTAGGCATTTCATTTTCTATTAAATACAACCTAGCTGCATCTAGTATTTGAAGTGCATCAGCTTTTATAGCATCCTCTCTTGATTTAGCAATCACATTACCAATACTCGGCACCGCAATCGCCGCAATAATCCCCAAAATAACAATGACAGCCAACAACTCAACAAGCGTCAAACCTCTTTGATCTTTTAACTTTTTCTTCAGTGCTTTAAACATTTTTCCTCTCTCCTTTTTAGTAAATTTTACCCAAGACAAAAGAAATATGTATCCACAAATATTATAATTGATAGATACATAAAATAGTATCAGATTTTATAAGACTTTGTAACTTTTTGTAAAAACTAGTTTACATGCTTGAAAATTTCAAACATCGGTACCATGATGGAGGTGACGATTGTTCCGACCAGGCCGGCGAGAAACACGATCATGAGTGGTTCTATCAGGGATTTCAGCTGGTCGGTGCTGTTTTCGACTTCTTTTTCATAGAAATCAGCAACTTTTCCGAGCATTGCATCCAGTGATCCTGTCTCTTCGCCAATGGCAATCATTTGGGTCACGAGCGGCGGAAACGCCCAGTGCTGGCGCATTGGGCATGTCAAAGATTGTCCTTTTTCAAGGGCATCGCGCGAATCGCGGAGAACCCTTGCAATCACTTCGTTTTCAACAACATTTTCGACGATTGACAATGCCTGCAGAATCGGGACGGAACTTGTGAATAAAGAACTCAGAGTCCTGGTCATCCGGGCGAGGACTGCTTTTTGCAGCAGTTTCCCGAAAATCGGCATGCGAAGGGTGGCGACATCCAGGTAGTACTTTGCCTGTTTGTTTTTTCTCAGTGCAAGTATGCTTGCGATTAATCCAAATATGACGAGGACAACGAGCCACCAGAATGATTGCATAAATTCACTCGCGCCAAGTACAAATTTTGTAATCCCCGGCAGCTCGCCCCCAAAATCGGCAAACATATCTACAAAGGTTGGCACGACGGACACGAGCAGGAAAATCACGACGCAAATAGCGATGACACCGATTACGGCAGGGTAGCTTAACGCAGCTATCACTTTTTGCCGGGTGTTGTGCTGCTTTTCAAAATGCTCGGCAAGCCGTTCAAGTGTCTCGTCCATATTTCCGCCGGCTTCCCCTGCCCTGACCATGTTGATATACATGGAAGAAAAAATCTTTTTATGCTTTAAAGCTGCCTCAGAAAGCGGATTTCCTTCACGGAGCTCCTGCTCGATATCCAGCAGGGCTTTGCGGAGCGGCTTGCTGTCAGTCTGGGCGGCAAGTATCCTTGTTGAGTCAACAACCGAAACCCCAGCCTTCAGCAGCGTCGCAAATTGCCGCAAATAGATGACAAGATGCTGGAGCTTGACTGGATTGCCAAATGAAATTTCCCTGGTCAACAAGGTTTCTGGAAGTTCACTGATCTCTGTCGTCCTGACGCCTTCTTCACGCAGCTTTTCAAGAGCTTCCCGCTTTGATGACGCGGTTATGATCCCTGACTTTTTTCCTTTACGGTCTCTCCCTGAATACTTGAATCGCGCCATTAGCCCAGCTTCTCCTGCATATAGGGTTCAGCCGCTTCTTTCGGTATGATGCCTTGCTGGACCAGTTCTTTAATGTTCATCTCGAGAGTGTGCATTCCGGATGATCTTGACGTTTGCATGATGCTGACAATCTGGTGGATTTTTTCATTGCGGATCAGGTTGGCAACGGCTGAATTGTTGATCAGGATTTCTGTTGCAGCCGTCCGCCCTGTTTTATCTAAGGTTGGGAATAGCCGCTGAGAAATGACAGAGACAAGGACCGACGCAAGCTGGATCCGGATCTGTGCCTGCTGGGCAGGCTGGAATACGTCAATGATCCTGTTGATCGTTGCCGGGGCGCTTGCGGTGTGAAGCGTCCCGAAGACAAGATGCCCGGTTTCTGCCGCTGTTATCGCTGTCTGGATCGTTTCATGGTCACGCATTTCCCCGACAAGGATGACGTCAGGGTCCTGGCGGAGAGCCGCGCGCAGGCCATTCGCAAAATTGTTCGTATCAAACCCGACTTCCCGTTGGTCAATGATTGAGTTGCCATGCTTGTGAAGGTATTCAATCGGATCTTCAAGCGTGATGATATGTTTTCTCATCGTCTCGTTCATGTATTGGATCATGGCTGCCAGTGTTGTAGACTTTCCGCTTCCGGTCGGTCCAGTGACAAGGACAAGACCCTGGGGCTTTTCAGCAATCTTTTTCAGTGACTCGGGCAGTTCAAGCTCTTCTATTGATGGAATTCTTGTCGGAACGATCCGGAAGGCCATCGATATACAGCCTCTCTGATGGTATGTATTGACCCTGAACCTTGAAATGCCCGGCAGTCCGTACGAAAAATCGAGTTCACCATTGTCCTTGAAGCGTTCCCACATGTTTTCGGGGATGATTGCCCTGGCCATGCCTTCTGTATCTTCTGGTTTAATCGGGTCTTTTCCATATCTCTTCAGCTCCCCGTTTATCCTCATCACAGGCGGAACCCCTACCGTGATATGGATATCTGATGCTTTCAGTTCGAATCCGGCGCGCAATAAATGCTCAATTTTCTCTTTCACTTTCCCGCCCCACCTATTCTGTAATGGCCACTCTCAACACTTCTTCCGTTGTGGTCATACCTTGTTTAACTTTTAACAAACCATCATCAATCAGGAAAATCGTCTTATTTTTTACGGCAATTTCACGAAGTCGTGCCACCGATTCTTCGTTCATGATGGCACGCCGCAGTTCCTCATTGACTGAGAGCACCTCGTGGATCGCAATCCTGCCCCGGTAGCCTGACATATTGCACGATGCGCAGCCTCTTCCGCGCCACACCTGCTCCACCTGCATTCCTCTTTTAGCAAAAATATCGATTTCCCGTTTTGTCGGTGAATGTGATTCGGCACAGTCTCGGCATACTTTCCTGAC
Source organism: Bacillus sp. T33-2 (assembly GCF_002860205.1). Lineage (GTDB taxonomy): Bacteria > Bacillota > Bacilli > Bacillales > Cytobacillaceae > T33-2. The sequence goes on along the minus strand of NZ_PGVB01000029.1, from coordinate 42,253 downwards.
AAGCCGCTGGGCAACAACTCCGCTTAACGATGAAGCTACAAGGAATGGTTCGACCCCCATGTCAATCATCCTTGTAACAGAGCTGAGGGCATCGTTTGTATGCAGGGTGCTCAACACAAGATGTCCGGTTAGAGAAGCCCTGACTGCGACTTCAACTGTTTCCCGGTCGCGGACTTCCCCAACCATGATGATGTTTGGGTCCTGGCGGAGGATGGACCGGAGACCTGCCGCAAATGTCATGCCAACATTCGGATTAACCTGGATCTGGTTGATGCCTTCAAGCTGGTACTCAACCGGGTCTTCTATTGTGATGATGTTGACTTCCTCATTGTTGAGCTTGTTCAAGGCCGCGTAAAGGGTGGACGACTTCCCTGAACCCGTAGGGCCCGTAATAAAAACGATACCGTTTGGCTTGGAAATCATATGCGTGAATCTTGCCAAGTTCAGCTTATTCAACCCAAGCTTATTGATGTCATTCAAGGTGCTGCCCATATCGAGGATCCGCATAACGATTTTTTCCCCAAACACTGTCGGCAGTGTCGATACCCGCAGGTCCACTGGATGGAAATCAAGATTCGCTTTAAAACGGCCGTCCTGAGGCATGCGATTTTCGGTTATGTCCAGATTAGCCATGATTTTTATCCTGGCCGTAAGAACACTCTGCATATGTTTGGGCAGAATCCTCTCCACCCGGAGTATGCCATCTATCCGGTAGCGGATGACGACTTTTGTTTCCTGCGGGTCGATATGGATATCACTTGCCTTTGCTGTTGCAGCATTTGACAGAAGCTGGTTGACGAGCCGCACAATCGGTGAATCAGCCTCAGTAATTTTTTCTTCTATCACCGGTTCCAGCCCTGGAAGATCGGCACCGATCAGCTCCTCAAAGCCTTCATCGATATCGTAATACTTATTGATCGCCCTGATAATGTCATCTTTGGTGGCGATAGCCGTTTCAATCAAAAATCCGGTAGAAAGGCGAAGGTCGTCAACCGTGAAAAAGTCCATCGGGTCAGCCATGGCGACAAACAGCCTGTCCCCTTCCTTTTTCAACGGAATGACGAGATTGCGCTTTGCGGTTTCTTTCGGCACAAGCGAAAACAAAGATGTATCAAACGGGTATCGGTAAAGGCTGATATGAGGGATGCCGAGCTGGAATTCCAGAACCTCAATCAGCTGCTGCTCAGTAATGAGGCCCCGCTGCAAAAGTGCATCGCCCAGCTTTTGGGATGCTGACTTTTCTTTTAATGTGGCCTGCAGCTGATCTTCAGTGATCAGTCCGGCGCCTACCAATAAATCCCCAAGGCGTTGCCGAGTGTGTTTCATTTTTCATCACCGCCATTTTTTATATCACTTTGGCTGTTCATTTGGTTTACCCCAAAACCTGTCTTCCTGGTATGTCCCAGGGACATTGGGAGCTGGATCCGTCGAGGCCGGAATGCCTGAGCTGCCTTGTGCTGGAACAACCGGAGCTGTATCCCCGACTTGTCCTGTAGATGGCAAACTTTTTTGTCCGGCTTCCGGGATCGTTATGGCTGTCCCGCTTCCAGGAACAGCCGGCTCGTTTGAAACCGGGTCAAGCGGGTGGATTTCAACGCGATGGACCGGTGGATAGAAATCCTCAGACACAGTCTGGGTCTCAATCAGCACTTCTTTTTCATCATAAATATCCCGCTTAACTTTGATAAGCAAGCCTGCCTTACCTTCTTCTTTCACAGTCTTTTGGCCAGCGGTCAGCCGGGGGTTGTATTGTTTTATCGTTTTCGGTGAAAACTCCTGTTTTTCAACATGATCGACACTGTATTTATGCAGGAATGGTTCACCTTTTAAAATTACATGCAACTCAGGTTTTTCCCATTTAAAATCAATCACATAACTTGATTGATTTGGGTTAAAAAAGACGAAGTCCAGCTCTCTGCCTATATCCACCCTGACTTCGAAACCGGCTTCTGCATATCCGGGAAGTTCACTGCTTATATGCCTTTCGACCACCGTAAAATTGGTTGGAAGGATGGTCTTATAAATTCCGGAGGCGAGTGCGCCAAGAACATTGGGGGACAGATTTAATCCAGCTTCCTTGATCATATTTTGAACTGAAAACTGGGAAAATGGTTCGATCTTCACCGACGGAAAGGAACTTGCAAACTCCTCTGCACCATAATCCTCTTCGGAAAGTTGCATTGCCGCAGATGCCAGGGCTCTCTGTCCTTCAGAGGAAATAACCTTGTCTAGGTTATATACTGTTTTGCCGGGTTCAAGTTTTAATGCTTTCTGCAACATGTCTTCGGCAAGCTTACCTTCATCCAGCCGCTTTTCAACTAGATTTGGGGAGAGTTCCCCCAATATTTCATCAAGTGACCCTGGTACCAATTTCACGTCAAGCGGATTGTTATTTCCTGAATGAGCTGAGGCAACCGAATGATCAATATTAAATACAAAGTTTGCCAGATTAAAAACTATGCTTTTTTCCTTATAAACCAATTCATAACTAGAATTGGACCGCCATGTTTCTGTTTTTTCCGTAAGGAGTCTTTTTGCTTCACTTTCAGTTTTACCCGCTACGTCGACAGTGCCAATAAAGGTGTTCTCAGGAAATGTATCAGCTTTCAAAGACAGGGAGCCATAAGCCATGGAACCAAAATGCGAGAAACTAAAAATGAATACTGAAGCGATCATCAATACTAGCGATACTCGAAACCCTTGCCTTTTGCCCACTATTGCACCCCCCTTGCCCTTTACGTTTATACGAATCTGTTACGACACAACTTCTTTAGGAAACTCTTCCTTTTGCTCAACAGCTTCTAAATCGACAAAGGACAGTTCTTCAATTTCGGCTTCATCCATCCACTCGATAATCCCATTTGGATGAGGAATGTCAGCTTTCGGAAAAGCCATTTCCGGTATTTCCGTGTCTCCAAACCCTTCCCCGACTGTTTGTCCACTGACGACGGTCATGGTGTCCACGCCAATTTGCATTTCCTCATCAATCAGCATTTCTAAATCACTCAAATACGGAATCTCGCCTAAATGAATACCGCTCTCATTTCCGTCAACCAACGCTTCATTGTTAAGTTCATTCCGACTATCGAGGAAGGAGACATCATAATCACTACTTAAAGCCATAAAATCAGTTTCATCCGAAAGTGTATGTATGCTTTGAACAGGTTCTAAATTATGCTGGGCACTATCTGTCGGTATATCCAGTTTGAGCGGTTCTGCAGCTGATAGAGTGAGACTATCGTTTAATTCTTCTTCGTGAGCAAGTAATGGTTCAGAGTGGTAACTTATTTTCGAGGAGTCCAAAATAACGTTGGCAATACGCCGTTCAAGTATGTATCCTATCGAAACTGCAAGAAGGCTGACGGCCAAAATAGTCTGCCACACGGGCAGTACAGCATTTGCAGCGGTACCAATCAAAGCGATCACAAGAGATACCAAAATTAGTACTAACTTCCCATTCCTCGTCAGGTGAAGCGGCAAAAAAACGATTGCAGGAATGACGACAACCAGAGACAGGATAGCGAATACAAGAGCTTCCATTTCTCCCACCCACTTTTTTTCAATTATTCTAGCAATTCCTATTTATTTCTAGAAAAAAAGACATTAATCGACTTTCTCATATTGTATAATAAAGTAGGATAATTTAAAAGAAGCCAAGGAATATTTACCAATTTTTTCATTCCTTTAATTTTTCCGTGTTACTTTATAACCATGAATAAAGTAGGTGATCATTTGAATAATCATCTTAACCAAAAAGGTATATCATTGGTAGAAGTTTTGGCTTCTATAGTGATCATCTCAATCCTCTTCTCTATTATTAGTTCATACATAGTTAGCAGCTACAAACATTCTAGTTCGATATCCAATAAATACTCCTCAGTTCAAATAGCTGAGAGCATTTTGGAGGTATATAAAGCGAAAGATTATAGTGAATTACGGGATCTTGTAGACAATGGTATTGAAACTATCGATATAATAGAGGTTTTGGAGTTGGATGTAAATACAGATATAGGATCGCTCATAGCCACAGTTAACATTGAACAAAGTATAGAACAACCAGATAGATTGCTAGTTGTTCAGGTTACAGTAATTTCAACGGAGAATGATGTTCAAAAAGAAACTGAATTGAAAGGGTTCAAAAGAAATGAAGGGATTGAATGAAAAAGGAATAACTCTAATAGAATTGTTAATGGTTCTCGCGATCTCTTCAATTATTATTACTCTTGGATATTCGATACTATTTTCAACAATGAAAACTACGGATAAATCAATGAACGAGACAGAGCTAAGGAATGAGGCAGTCTTAATTACGCAGCAATTTGACAGGACTCTTTTAAATATTGATGAAATAGATCCCATTAACGGAGATGAAACAGGATCTTTTACCACATTCAATGCTTCTGATTTTAATCCGGATGGCACCCACAAAGAAAATTCTCCGGTTAACATAAAAATTGATAATGAAAATTTACTGGCAGGCGGTAAACAAATCAATTCAGATCAATTTTCTTTAGAAAACACAACCTTCAAATTTCAGAATGACCAATTGACTGTTCATTTTGTTATAAAAAATACTAGTACAGGAAAAGAGTTTGAGTTGTATAAAAAATATGGTTTGGCAAAGTGAGTGATGTCAATGAAAAAAGTGCTAAAACAATGCGATGGCTATTCCCTGCTCACTGTCCTTATGATTCTTACTGTAATCAGTATTATGGGTTTAATATTGATGGGGTTTACTATTAATTCTTCAAGACATGTATCAGTAAATGAAAATAATATCCAAAATAAAGTGTCAGCTGATAACACTATTGAGTTGGCAATGGCACAAATTGAAAGCACAATTGAGAATATTAACAGCTTGGGAATTAAGAGTGAAACCGCTTTAAAAGAGGAATTGCGAGAGCAATTAGAAGGCTTGCAGCACAATAGATGCTCGAGTGAAAATCCTTGTACGATTGAATTTGATACTGTAGACAACGGTATGAATGTGAGCATTAAAGCTCCAATAGGGGAAAATGGAAGAAATGTAACCAAAACAATTAAAATTTCTTATTCAACTGTGGAAGAAGTTTTTCAATATGCCGTAGTTTCTAATGGTCTATCCACTGTTGAAGATGATGACAAAGGCAACCTGCGGTTAAATGGCGCTTCCTATATAGAAGGAGATGTATTCGTTCGAAAAGATATTGAAAGTAGCAACTATGGAAAATTTGACTACTGGATTGGGGAAGAATACATTAAGACTTCATATCCGTCCATAAAAGGCAACTTAACTGTTTTAGGAAAATATAAACAAGGGCGCAAAGATTCGTTTACAACCTTTAAGCCAGATCCTGTCTCCTTACAAACGTATTTTGCCGTCCCTCCGTATATTAGGGAAACATCACAGGAAGTAAAATCTATTGATGTGATAGGATTAATATACAAAAAGAATGTTGATTTAAGTTCTAAAACTACTTTAAAGAATTTAACTGTCACTAGAAAGACCCCGGTTACCTTAATTGGAAATCATGTCATAACCAATGATCTAACAATGGAAGCTGGAAGTCGATTAATCATCAGAGATGGATCGCTGAAGGTAAATGGATCCGCAGATATGAGCGGAAGCATAGAGTTGGAGAACTCAATGGCGTTCCAAAATCCTGCAGAAGAAAAATATGTCTTTATTAATGGATATTCAGTAATAAATGATTTAAATTTTAATGGCCAAATGTTCATTAATAATTCTGCATATGTCACCAACAATATGAATGTTAATGGAACGATATATGTAAGAAACAACGCTTGGGTTTCCAGTTTTTCAGATAATACAGACGGGGGAACGATGGTTTTGGTTGCAGAAGGCAATATCAATCTGTTCTTAAACCTTTCATTTGATGAACCAAAACGTTTAAATGCTTTCTTTTATTCTAATGAAGATTTAGAGATATCCGGAATAATTTCCAACCTGAAAATAATTGGGGGAATTTATGGTGAATCTATTACCTTGAACGCAATTAAAACCGGAGAGCGGGGACAATCCCAGGAAACAATTCCTCCTGAAAACTCAAGGCTATCCATTATTTACAATGACGACTTAATCCTAAACCCTCCTCAAGGCATCCCTTCCGTTGATAAATTATCGATAGAAGAGATTGATCTTGTATACGATTAATAGAAAATAAGCAGGCTGCCTCAAACAGGCAGCCTGCTTATTTTCTATTAATCTATTTCACATACTCCGCAACCCTATTACGCCCTGACCTCTTGGCCCCGACATACAGTGCACGGTCGGCGTGCCTGATGAGGGCGAGGGAGTCTTCGGCATCGTGGGGTGCAGTCGCCACGCCGATTGATGCGGTGATGCCTACAAGCAGCTCTTTGCGGTCGAGCTCCAGGTTATGGTTCAGGAGAAACGGGCGGTTTGCGATCATGAGCCTGATTTGTTCTGCCAGCTTGAATGCTTCTGCTTTTTCCATTTCCGGGAGCAGGACGACAAATTCCTCTCCTCCATATCGTGCAACCGTTCCTGTGCACCCGATTATTCCTGCGAGACGGTTCGCCAGCTCTGACAATATTTCATTGCCGCTCTGGTGCCCATATGTATCGTTAACCATCTTGAAATGGTCAATATCCAAAAGGATGAGTGACAAACGATTGCGTTCCTGGTTTTGAAGTTTTTCAAATTCGCTGCTGAGCAGGTTCTCAAAGTAGCGGTAGTTATACAGGCCGGTAAGCGCACAGCGTTCACTGTATTCCTTTGTCTTTTCGTAATGTTTCGCATTTTCAACCGCAATCGCGAAATGGGAACAGAGCACATCGACAATCATGAGCTGGGACTTTTCAAATGCCCTGGTTCTGTTGGAGGCGAGAACAAGCACACCTACAACCTGGTTGCTGCGCATGATTGGCACGCCAAGGATGCTTTCGACCTTTTCGGGAATGTCACCGGCGTTGATATTTGCCCAGTCCTTCTTTGAATGGAACAGGACTGGTTTCTTTGTGGCCCAGACAAGTCCGCTGACACCATCTTTATTCGCGATTGAGCCTTCATCGACACGTGTCACTTGCCCTTCTTCCATCTGGATGATTAATTCCAATTCGTTAGCGTCGACAACCTCAAGAAGATAGGCATAATCAACAGGAAGCATGTCCATCAGTTTTTGGGCGAAAAGATCCATCACCTGGTTGACCTCGAGCCTTTCGGCGAGCTGGTGGCCAATTTCCGCAGCTTTCTGCAGATAAATGTTAATCTTTTCACTAGAATAATAGAGGTTCAATATGATTGACAGGCTAGCGAAAGGAACCCCGATAAACAAGACTGACAATATGCCAACTTCAAAGTACAGGATATACAATACAAAGCCTACTGGGAATGTGAGAATCGTTACAACGGCTTCCCAGACAAAGTCCTCCCCAAAAAACGGCCCTTTCTCCTTATACACCAATATAATTACCATCGTCAGCATTACATGGTTCAAAGCAAAAGAAACAAACTCATAAAGAGCGGCCAGCAACATGCTCGATTGATGTTCCATGAGGCTTGTCCCATGAACGCCGCCCAGCGCATAAAAAATGATTCCGCTTAGAAGTGAAACCATAAAAAACATCAGGGAATTCAACGGCAAGCGAAACCAGTCATTTTTTTGAAGCCTCAGGCGCACCATAAGAACTGCGATCGCAACCTGGGCTAGCACCATTTCCACGAACAAGCCGAACGTCAGGAACACGGCCAGAGAAACCCACTGGATCAGGAAAACCGATGTTTTGTTGATGACCATCGGCATGCTGGCAACTATTGACATTAAAAAAAGAAAAGCGAAAACATCTAATTTATCCCCTGAAACAGAAGGTGGATAAAAAACGTATGCAGCCCACATACCTGGCGGCACTACTAGAAGCCACACAACCCAGATTGCTTTTTTCATTTGAGGCTTTACCACACTTTATCCACCTCCCTTCATTGATTCAAGAAAACAGTTTCAAATTTTACAAATATTGGACGAATTAGGAAAATAGTCGTGCTTTACAAATATTTTACCAAATAGTGCCTGATATTGTCACAGCTTATTTTTGAGAATTTTGTGTAAATGCGGTTTTACTTCAGAAATAAAATAAAGCGAGCCTGTAACAACCAACAGCTCTCCAGGCTTCAAATGAACTATTTTTTCATCCAGGAACGCCTTCCAATCTTCTGTTTTTTCCTTTGCAGATGCACTGCTTAAATAAAACAGCTCCTCGGCCATCGCTGCCCTTGGAAAATCGAATTGAGTAAAGGTTATGGAATTGGCCACTGTATCAAGGCTTGAAACCATATTCACCAATTTTTTATCCTTCAATGCAGCGAATAAAATATCAATCCGTTTATCATTGAAGCGTGTTTTTAGTTCATTTACCAGCGCTATGATTCCTTCCTCATTATGGGCACCGTCGATAATGACATGAGGTTTTTCTGAGAGCACTTCGAAACGGCCTGGCCAGTAGGCTTTTGCCAGACCTCCACGTATATCGGTTTCGCTAATCTGGAAGGAAAAATAATGGCACAATACTTGAGAAGCCATGATTGCCAGGGACGCGTTTTCAGTCTGGTGTTTGCCGATCAAGCCGACTTCGAGTCCGTCATAGACTCCAAACGGGCTGGAAACTGAAAACCTTTCACCCTTCGGCAAGGAGGATTGTTCAGTGATGAAAAATTGTTCCGCTGCTCCATAGAAAGGGGCGTCCATTTCATGGGCCGTGTTTTTGATGACTGCAAGGGCTTCAGGCTGTTTTACCCCGCTGATGGCGCTGACCCCGTTCTTAATAATACCGGCCTTTTCCATGGCAATTTCCTGGTAAGTGTGGCCTAGTATATTGGTGTGGTCCAAGCCAATGCTCGTAATTACAGATAAGAGAGGATGAATGACGTTTGTCGAATCAAACCTGCCACCGAGCCCTACCTCGAAAATGACTACATCGACTTGCGTATCAATTTTGCCGAAAAAATAGATGGACATGGCCGTTATGATTTCAAATTCTGTCGGTCCCCCAAGCTCCGTCTGTTCAAGTTCATCTGCGAGAGGCTTGATTATATTGGCGAGCTTGACAATGTCTTCATCGCTGATTGGTTCTCCGTTGATGCTGATGCGCTCATTGAATTGCTCGAAATAAGGGGAGGTAAATGTGCCCACCCGGTATCCGGCTTCCTCAAGGATGCAGCGCAAAAACGTCACGGTTGAACCTTTGCCGTTTGTTCCGCCGATATGGATTGTTTTGATTTTTCGTTCGGGATTTCCGAGCCTGTCAAGCATCCAATTCATCCTCGCGAGTCCAGGCTTAATTCCCAGCCTTAATCGTGAATGGATCCAATCCAGCGCCTGTGCATATGTATTAAACATTTCTTCTCTCCTCCAAAAACTACAGAGGAAGACGAACCACATAACTGGTTCGTCTTCTGTAAACTTATCCTCGTAATTCGTTAATGCGCGCTTCAACGGCTTCCCGTTTTTCAATATAGTCCTTTTCTTTGGCGCGTTCTTCTTCAATGACTTTCTCTGGGGCTTTTTTCACGAATCCTTCATTGGCCAGTTTTTTCTGGACGCGTTCGACTTCCTTGTCGAGACGCTCTTTTTCTTTTACAAGCCGGGCAATCTCTTCGTCAAGATTGATCAAGCCCTCGAGTGGCAGGATAATTTCCATTCCCGTCACAACTGCTGTCATCGCTTTTTCAGGTGCTTCCACGCCGGTCCCAATTTCGAGCTGTTCAGTATTGCAGAATCGCTCAATATAAGCCCTGTTTTTATCAGCTATGTTTCGAATTTTTTCATCCTTGGCCTTCAGGAACATGTTGACTTTCTTGCTCATCGGTGTGTTAACCTCAGCGCGGATGTTCCTGACTGCCCGAATGATTTCGACAAGCAGCTTCATCTCCTCTGAAGCCTCTGGGTCAGAGACCTCCTTCCTTGCGGTCGGCCATGCGGCAACAGTGATGGATTCCCCGGAATGCGGGAGGTTCTGCCATATTTCTTCGGTGATGAACGGCATGAACGGATGCAGCAGGCGCATTGTGTTATCCAGTACATAAGCAAGCACGGAGCGGGTGGTTTTCTTTGCCGCTTCATTTTCGCCGTATAACGGAAGCTTCGCCATTTCAATATACCAGTCGCAGAAATCATCCCAGATGAAGTTGTATAAAACTCGGCCGACTTCACCAAACTCGTAGCGGTCCGAAAGCCGGGTCACTGTATCGATAGTTTCATTCAATCTAGTCAAAATCCATTTGTCGGCAACAGACTTATCGCCTGACAGGTCGATTTCCTCATACTTCAGGCCGTTCATATTCATGAGTGCGAACCTTGAGGCGTTCCAGATTTTATTGGCAAAGTTCCAGGTCGCCTCTACTTTCTCAACACTGAAACGCAGGTCCTGGCCTGGTGAGCTTCCGGTGGAAAGGAAGAAACGGAGTGAATCTGCGCCGTACTGGTCAATGACGTCCATCGGGTCGACACCATTGCCTAATGATTTACTCATCTTCCGGCCCTCTGCATCCCGGACCAGGCCATGGATCAGAACGTCTTTAAACGGGCGTTCACCTGTAAATTCAAGTCCCTGGAAAATCATCCGTGAAACCCAGAAGAAGATAATGTCATATCCTGTTACGAGGCAGTCTGTCGGATAATAGCGCTTATAGTCAGATGCTTCGGGATCAGGCCAGCCCATCGTGGAGAACGGCCAAAGTGCCGAACTGAACCAAGTATCCAGTACATCGTTGTCCTGTTCCCAGTTTTCAGAATCACTAGGCGGCTCATGGTCAACATAAATCTCCCCAGTTTTTTTATGGTACCAGGCCGGAATCCGGTGGCCCCACCAGAGCTGCCTTGAAATGCACCAATCACGGATATTTTCCATCCAATGCATGTACGTTTTTTCAAAACGCTCCGGCACAAAGTTTACTTTTTCATCAGTCTGCTGCAAGGAAACTGAAGCTTCGGCGAGCGGCTGCATTTTTACAAACCACTGGGTAGACAGGTATGGCTCTACGACAGCTCCGCTTCGTTCTGAATGGCCGACAGAGTGTGTGTGGTCCTCGATTTTGAAGAGGACACCTTGATCCTGAAGGTCCTTGACAATTTGCTTGCGGCATTTGAAACGGTCCATGCCCTCGTATTTTCCGGCTTTTTGATTCATGGAGCCATCTTCATTCATGACCAGGATCCGTTCAAGATTGTGGCGGTTCCCGATTTCAAAGTCATTAGGGTCATGAGCCGGCGTGATTTTGACTGCCCCTGAACCAAATTCCATATCTACATAATCATCGCCGACAATCGGTATCTCCCGGCCGACGATCGGCAGGATCACCGTTTTTCCGATCAGATGCTTATAGCGCGCGTCCTCTGGATGGACGGCCACCGCGGTATCGCCAAGCATCGTTTCCGGCCTGGTAGTCGCAATTTCAATGTGGCCGCTGCCATCTGCAAGCGGATAGCGCATGTGATAAAATGCGCCCTGTACGTCCTTGTAAATAACTTCAATATCTGAGAGGGCAGTTTTTGTGGACGGGTCCCAGTTAATGATGTACTCTCCGCGGTAAATCAAGCCTTTCCGGTAAAGGCTGACAAATACTTCTCTTACTGCTTTGGAAAGCCCCTCATCAAGGGTAAAGCGTTCCCGGCTGTAATCGAGGCCAAGCCCAAGTTTGGCCCACTGCTCACGGATATGCTGGGCGTACTCGCCCTTCCATTTCCATGTTTCTTCCACAAACTTTTCACGTCCCAGGCCATACCGGCTTTTCCCTTCGTTTCTTAGCTTCTCCTCCACTTTCGCCTGCGTCGCGATTCCGGCGTGGTCCATCCCGGGCAGCCATAAAACATCATATCCCTGCATCCGCTTCATCCTTGTTAAAATGTCCTGCAGGGTTGTGTCCCACGCATGCCCCAGGTGCAGTTTTCCGGTAACATTTGGCGGCGGGATGACGATCGTGTAAGGCTCTTTTTCCTGATCCTTGCCGGCCTGGAAAAAGCCGCCATGAAGCCACCAGTCATAACGTCCCTTTTCAATCGATGCCGGCTCATATTTCGTTGGCATTGACAAATTGTTGTCTTCCATCGCTTTTCCTCCTTTGAAAAATAAAAAACTCCATTCGCCATAAAAGGACGAATGGAGCATTGTTCGCGGTACCACCTTTTTTCCAACAGGCCACAATTTGCCGGCCTGAAGGCTCTTGGTTTGATAACGGATTGGATCCGGCACCTGTTACTAAGATAGTTCCGTTGGCAGGTACAGCTCAAGGGCGACCTTCCAATGTTCCAGCTTAGAAAACCTTGCAGCAAATGGTTTTCCTCTCTAAAAGCCGGCTTCCACTGTACTCTTCCCTGTCTCTGCTTTTTTATTAGTATGAATATATAACTATACTACCGAAAATAATGGTTTGACGTCAATAATGATCCCCATTTTTAAATTATTTTATACATTTGCCAAGGTATGTTCCTGTTTTTCGGGAACTTCTGGTGCCCATGGTCATAGGATAGAAGAAAGGCCTTTATAATTCGAAGGCAACCGGCATGGGGGGCGGAATCAATGAGCAGAAGGTATAATCCTTATAAACTTCCGCGTTGGCTGAGGACAGTAAGGGGCATTTGCGCGCAATTTATCATTCCTTTTTGTGTATTTCAAGGCATCAGGACAATTCTGATACCGACCACTTTTGATGTTCTCCTGCTCAGCATTTTCATTCTGATCGCATTGGCGTTTCATTTCGAAATCATTTAATAGCCCAGGGCTGTCATTCCTGGGCTCCTTCCTGCTGGGCCATTTTTTTTTGCGCTTCAATCTCTTCGGTTTTCATCACCACGTATTCGGTGTTTTTGAGGGTCCAAAACTCCCTCTGCAGCTTTTGGACAAGCTTTTGTTCATCTTTGCCGGACTGTTTTTGATGGTACATTTCCGCTATCTTCAAAATGCTTGTTGGGTGGGCCAGATAGCTTAGAAAAAGGCTCCGTTCTTCTTCCTTTAAAGGGAAGTATTTAAAATAAGTGCTGATCCATTCAACACAATCATAAGCTCTTTTCGGGAGGGTGTTCAAAGACCGGACCAAAAACGGCAGCAGATCATGGATTGGTGAACCAAGGCGCGCCTCCTCGAAATTAATGAAAAAACCATACCCTTTCTCATCATAAACAAAATGCTCGGTCGAGACTTTGCCGTGGACCACCACCATTCTTGATTTTTGTTGGTCCTTTGTTTTTTCATGCCAGTTCTCCAGCTTCTGTTTTGAAAAATCCATCGCCTGGCGGATATTGTTATAGTATTGGCAAAACAACAACTCAAACGGGGACATGTACCAATTATTTTCACATGATTCAATAAAGCCTTCCAAAAACTCTTCTTCTTTTTCCCAGTGCCGCAATGTTTTTTCATAATGTTCGAGCCTGTCTTCTTTATTTATTTCTATTTCCCTGGCCGACAGGGTATGCAGCCTTGCAAGCTCACGGAACATCTGCCTGTGGCGTTCCATCCTGTTTTCTTTTTCCTCATTGGACAGCCAGGGCATCAAATAGAAAAGGGACTGATTTTCAAGGACTGCATAACGGCCATCGCTTGTGGGGAAAACGGGAACAATCCTGTTGTAGCCTTTCTGATATAAAAATTGGATATGTCGCATAAAGTCAGTGCCCTTATTCGGCTGGATCTTTTTAAGCGCGTATATCCCTGTATCTGCGTACACCTTATTAATTTTTCCAACAGCCTCGATATAGCGCGGTTTTATCCCATAGCTCCTTAATATCCCTACAGTCTCTTTGTTTTGCTTTAGGTCTTCCATCCAATTCCCTCTCTCTTCCGGGCCACTCCAGTTATCAGCTTCGCGTCACAATAAAGCAGGCTGAGCAGGTCCAGAACCTGCCCAGCAACCCATCTTCCCCGAGTTTAATGCTTGTGTGCTATCTCACGCGGGATATACAGCACTTGGCCTTCATGTGCATCCTCATCCAGCCCGAGGTGATTGACCTTTAGCAGTTGCTGAAGTGATACATCATAGCGGTCCGCAATTTTTTGAAGGGAATCCCCTTGCTGGACTATGCAAACGCGAAGCTTCACTGCAACTTCTCTGTCCTCTCTTCGCGCTAAAAACTCGGAGATCGATAAGCCTGTTTTCTTTTTGGACTTTTTCTGTATGGGCTCCTCATCCGAAGAAGATGAGCTCTCCTCATCCATGTCCCCGACAGGTGCTTCAAGGTCTTCAGGCGAAAGTTCCGGCGTTGCGTGTTCGTTTACAGCAACTAAAGGAGCAGCCTCCGTTTGTGTGAATGTTTCCTCAGGTGCTTCGGTTAATTCAGCAGCCTCAGGAGCCGGTTTTTCACTCCTCATTGCAGAAAAAATGATTTCTGGGACAGGGTCTGCCTCTGTATTGTCATCAGGGTTATGCGGGGGCTTCAGGTTAGGCCTGCCTGCTTTTTCCGTTTCCGGTTCTTTTCGTGCTTCTGCTTTAAAAGGTGCATACAAACCTTCGCCATCCTCATGGTCTTCCGACAATCCCGGCTGCTGTCCAATCTGGCCCAGCTGGTAATCTGTAAAGTCAAAGTCGCCATCAATTCCACGATGCAGTGCTGGATCAAAACTATCTGTTTGCAGCTCGGCAAACACAGTAAAATCTTTTTGAAGCTGTGCCGGGACGGCAATGCCTATCTGCCCTGCAGCTGGTTTGTCAACATCAGCCTTCTGAGCCGGGACCTCGATGTCCTCACCGGCCGAATTGTCTGCCTGGTGCCGCACCAGTCCGGAAATTTCTATTTCCGTCTCAGGCCCGGCTGCTTCTGCACCTTTATGCGGCTCGAGGAATTCTGGCTGGTGGCTATCCGGTTGAAATTCGTCGACTTGCTGGCCGGGGTCAAAAATGTGTGTGCCCCGATTTGATTCTCCGGCCTGATCAAATAAAGGCACTATCGCTTCCGGCTTTTCCTCTGCGTCTTCACCGCCATGCTGCTGTTCTCCGTACAGTCCGGTTATCGCGAGGTCAGCCGTAAGCTTGAGGCAGTCCCTTTCAGGAAATAAGTAATCAAATGATTCGACGGTAATATCAATATCATAGATGCTTTCAATCCTGTTGTTCGGGATTGTGACATCTACGGGAAAGCGATGAAGAAACTCCCTTAACCCTTCATCCTTCTCAATTACTGAATGAATAAATTTTGGTGTGTTGAAAAAATTGTCCGCCTTTTCTGGTTCACCAAAGCTTTTATATTCCCCGGTCAATTCCAGTGAACCGCGGATCGTAACGTACTGGTCATTTTCCTGGATGGTGATGTTCGGGTCAAGTGATATAGAAATCAGTTCTGCGACTTCCTGTCCTTTTTGAAACCACACCGATTCTTCTAGAGAAAACCTAAGGCACGATTGATTTCCTTGAGACAAAGCGACTCCTCCTTTCGTTTCCTTCGTGTAAAATCACTATGTCATTTACACTTTATGAATCTGTCGTTTCTTTTATGATTTCTGCGTGAAGAAAACACGCCGGTTGACGAGGGAATAAAAAGCGGTGATTTTCAACTTGTTTTTGCTTCGGTAACCTACTAAATGGTTACGTTGCTTCAGAGTTTTTCCAAATTGATGCTTTTTGGCTTCAGTAAAATGGAAAATAAACCCACTTTCGCTACATAAATACATCTCCTGGGAATATAATCAAAGTTACCAGGATTATATTTTGAGTCACCGGGATTAAAAATGAATTTACCGGGAATATGTATTCTTTTTTCAATCATTGATTACCTTTTAAGTATCACACATTTAAAAAACACACCCTTCTGCATTAGAAGAGTGTGCCGTTTGCATTATGCTGTTAATTTTGGAAGGGTAGAGAAGGCTTTTTCAGCTGCTTCAATCGTTTTTTGCAGATCCTCATCGGTATGGGCTGTAGACAGGAACAATCCTTCGAACTGGGATGGCGGAAGGAAGATGCCCTGGTTGGCCATTTCGCGGAAATATGCTGCAAAGTACTCCAGATTGGACGTTTTTGCTTTTTCGTAGTTGGTGACTTCCTCATTCGTAAAGAAGAACCCGATCATCGATCCTGCCCGGTTGATGGTATGGGGAATGCCATGTTTTTCGGCAGCGGAGCGCAAGCCTATTTCAAGGACATCTGCCTTGCGGATAAATTCGTCATACGTTTCTGGAGTCAGCTGGCTTAAGGTTTCATATCCGGCAGTCATTGCCAGAGGATTGCCTGACAGCGTTCCTGCCTGATAAATCGGACCGCTTGGAGCGATCTGTGCCATGATTTCGGCTTTACCGCCGTATGCACCTACAGGAAGCCCTCCCCCGATTACCTTGCCAAGGCAGGTAATGTCCGGGGTGACATTGTAGTAACCTTGGGCACAATTGTACCCGACCCTGAAACCGGTCATAACCTCATCGAAGATCAATAGTGCGCCATATTCGCTTGTGACCTCACGCAGCCCCTCCAAAAAGCCTGGCAGCGGAGGAACAACGCCCATATTGCCTGCTACTGGCTCAACAATGACACCGGCAATGTCCTGGCCAAATTGTTCAAAAGCATACCGGACACTCTCCAGATCATTGTAAGGAATTGTGATCGTGTTTTTCGCAACACCTTCAGGCACGCCGGGGCTGTCCGGCAATCCGAGGGTAGCGACGCCGGAGCCCGCTTTGATCAGCAGAGAATCACCATGCCCGTGATAGCACCCTTCAAATTTAAGTATTTTATTGCGTCCTGTATATCCACGTGCAAGCCTCAATGCACTCATGGTTGCTTCTGTGCCGGATGAAACCATTCTTACGACTTCAATGGAAGGGACCCGTTCGATGACGAGCCTGGCCAGCTTGTTTTCTGCCAATGTCGGTGCACCATAACTGGTCCCAAGCTCGGCTGTTTTTTTTATGGCTTCCACAACCCTGTCATCGGTATGGCCAAGAATGAGCGGTCCCCAGGAAAGCACGTAGTCAATATATTCATTTCCGTCAATATCATAGATTTTGGAGCCTTTCCCTCTTTCAATGAAAATAGGATCCATATCGACTGACTTAAAAGCGCGGACGGGGCTGTTGACACCACCTGGCATTAATGTTTTTGCTTCTTTAAAAGCACCAATTGATTTTTCATAAGAACGCATGACAATCCCTCTTTCTATTGGAGATTACAATTCTTTCAGCCAGCGTGCGGCATCTTTTGCATGGTAAGTGATGATCAAATCCGACCCGGCGCGTTTCATCCCGGTCAGCATTTCCATCACAATGCTCTTCTCGTCGATCCAGCCGTTTTGCGCCGCAGCCTTCACCATGGAATACTCGCCGCTTACATTATAAATCACGACAGGAAGGTTAAAGTTATTTTTAACGTCCCTCACAATATCCAGATATGGCAGTCCCGGCTTGACGATGAGGAAATCAGCACCTTCTATGACATCAGACTCTGCTTCCCGCATCGCTTCAAGGCGGTTTGCCGGGTCCATCTGGTACGCTTTCCGGTCGCCAAACTGCGGAGTGCTTTCGGCTGCCTCACGGAATGGGCCGTAAAAGGCAGATGAATATTTGACAGCGTAAGACATGATCGGGATTTCTTCAAAGCCTGCTTCATCGAGGCCGGCACGGATTGCCGCAACAAAACCGTCCATCATATTGGAAGGGGCAATGATGTCCGCGCCCGCTTTCGCCTGGCTGACAGCCGTTTTAACAAGCAGTTCAAGCGATGCGTCATTCAGCACTTTGCCATTTTCCACAACTCCGCAATGTCCGTGGCTGGTGTATTCGCAAAGGCAAGTATCGGCAACGACAATGATTTCCGGGTAATGCTGCTTTATATGGCGGGTCGCTTCCTGCACGATGCCATGGTCATGATAACCCTGCGTTCCGCATTCATCCTTTTCATTTGGGATCCCAAACAACAGGACAGACTTGATTCCAAGCGAAACGACTTCATCCATCTCTGCGTTCAACAGGTCCAGTGACAATTGGTACACGCCTGGCATGGATGAAATTTCATTTTTTTTATTCTCGCCTTCCACAACGAACAACGGATAAATCAAATCATCTGTACGAAGATGGTTTTCACGGACGAGCGCCCGCATATTCGCGCTCTGGCGCAGGCGGCGGTGGCGGGAAAATTGAATGTCTTTCATTTCTAAATACCCTCCTGGTCTCTCAAATAGTCAATTACGCTGTTCAACATTTCTTCTACAGTATATTTTTTCGGGCATGCATGCACCGGGAGCCCGGCTTTCAGCGCCCTTTCATTTGTCACTGGCCCAAGGCAGGCAATGATGCAATCTTTAATGGCAGCGTGAAGGCTGTTGCCATCCACAATCTCCATAAAATGGCCTACGGTCGACGGGCTCGTAAAAGCGAGGATGTCCAGTTGTTTTGCGGACAACAATTCGGCCAATTTTGTCTTGCTCTCATCAGGCAAATAGGTTTCATAAATGACGATTTCGTCAACGATTGCTCCCGCTGCTTTTAAGGACGAGGCAATATGCCCCCTCGCAAGGCTGCCTTTTGGAATCAGAACCTTCATGCCGCCGGAAACGAAAGGCAAAAACTCTCGGACAAACGCTTCAGCCACATATTCCCCGGGTGTAAACTCTGCCGTGACTCCCGTTTTTTCCAGCGTTTTTTTTGTTTTTTCTCCGATTGCAGCTACCTTTGGAAAAACTTCCCCTGGCTCATGATGGGAAAAAAACGTCTCCACTGTTACTTGGCTTGTAAAAATGATCCAGTCATAAGTATATAAATCATTAAGGAACTTAGCCAGTTCTTCTGTTGCAGGTACAGGCCGAAATGCGATCAGAGGGATTTCAACAGGTATCCCTCCATACCTTTCGACCAATTCCGAAAAGGACTTAGCCTGTTTTTTCCCTCTTGGGATCATTATCTGTTTATTGTGCAGCGGAAGAGAAGCAATCATTCCTGGCCGAGCTCCTGTTTCACCCGGTCAATCAGCTTTTTGCCGCCATTGGCGATTAGCTTGTCGGCAACAAGGCTGCCAAGCTCTTCGGGGTCCGTTCCGCGCAGCTGCTGTTTTATGATCGTTTTTCCGTCTGGTGAGCCAACGAGTCCGGTAAGGACAAGCTCATCCTCTTCATTTACAAATGCATATCCGGCAATAGGTACCTGGCAGCCGCCTTCCATCTTATGAAGGAAAGCCCGTTCTGCCCGGACAGCTCTGTCGGTATTTGGGCACGAGAACTTATTGAGGAACGCCAGAAGCTCATCGTCATCTGAACGGCATTCAAGTGAAAGGGAGCCCTGGCCCACTGCAGGAAGGCACAATTCCGGTTCAAGGAATTCAGTCACTACATCAGATGCCCATCCAAGCCGTTTCAACCCGGCTGCGGCAAGAATAATCGCATCATATTCATCGTTTTCAAGCTTCGCTACCCTTGTATCGATGTTGCCGCGAATCCATTTGATCTCCAGGTCTGGGCGGACCGCCAGAAGCTGGGCGCTGCGGCGGAGGCTGCTCGTCCCGATGATGGATCCGCTCTTTAAATCTTGAAACCTTACATGCCCTTTTGAGATCAGGACATCACGATGGTCTTCACGGACAGGGATGCAGCCGACCATTAGGCCGTCAGGAAGTACTGCAGGCATATCCTTCATGCTGTGGACAGCCAGGTCAATTTCTTTATCGAGCATGGCCTGCTCTATCTCTTTTACAAACAAGCCCTTCCCGCCTACCTTTGACAGCGTGACATCCAATATTTTGTCACCTTTTGTGACTATTTCCTTTACTTCAAATTCAAAAGGAGCTCCAAGCTGTTTAAGCTGCTCAATGACCCAATTTGTTTGCGTTAAAGCCAGCTTGCTCCTTCTTGAACCGACGATGATTTTTCGCATGACTTGCCTCCTCGTTTACTCGTACCAGAAATGGAAACTTGACAATTTTCCAAAAAGGAAAAAATTGATCAACACAATCAAAAATGCCGCCACGTTCCACAATGCCAACGATTTTCCGAACATCTCCCTGCCTACCCTCATATACAGATAGATGCTGTAGGCGGCAAGGACAACGAAAGAACCGATAATTTTTATATCGTACCATGGCATTTCAGGAACTTTGATCCATGCCCATTGCAGTCCTAATATAAGGCTTAAAATGAGCATCGGTACACCGATGGCATTTAATACATATGACATTTGCTCTAATTTTGACAGGTCAGTGATCCGCCACACCATCGTCCCTACCTTCTTCCTTTTCAGCAAATCATACTGAATCAAATAAAGGAGGGAAAAAACAAACGATATTGAAAAGGCTCCATAGGACAGGATCGCCATCGTGATATGGATAAGCAACAGTTCAGAAACAAGCTGTTCAGACATGACATTGGACTGAAAGTCGTCAGGCGCAAAAGTATGTACTGCCATTATGATGAACCCGAGTACATTGGTGAAAAACACGATAAAATCGACCTTCAGGATCCGGTTTATACCGAGCGACAGTGTAACCAATACCCATGCATAAAAGTAGAGCCCCTCAAACAGGGTCAGCACCGGAAACCTGCCAGTGTCGACCATATAAAAGAACAGAAATGCTGTTTGTAAAACCCATACAAATGCAAGTAACCAGAAGGCAATTTGGTTTACCTTCCGGTTACTGTTAAGGAAGTCAATGAAATATAAAAGCACGCTGGCGGCATAAACGACAATTGTAAGCTCATGCAGCCGTGCCACATATAGCTCAAACATAGACGGAACCACTCCTATCGCTGAAAAGTAGCATGAGGCGAAGGAACAATCCCCTGTTCAGATTCTGCTGCTGCTTTCAAGCGCTGCTGCTCGGCCACCTGCTTTTCGATGTTGAAAATCTTCACGAAGAGTTCGAGCGCCTCATCAGCATTTGGCTGTCCCGCAAGTTCTTTTGCCTGCAGGATCGGATCTTTCAGCAGCTGGTTAATGATACTTTTCGTATGCTTGTTGAGCACTTTTATATCCCTGTCGGACAGGTGGGACAGCTTGCGCTCAATGCTTCCCATTGTCTCTTCCTGTATCTCGAGCGCTTTTACCCTTAACGCTGAAATGACGGGGACAACGCCCAGTGTGTTAAGCCATTGCTTAAACTGGACAATTTCACTTTCAATCATGATCATGATTTTCTCAGCAGCTTTTTTCCGTTCTTGAAGATTTGCCTGTACGATTCCTTCAAGATCATCAATGTCATACAAAAACACATTTTCAATCCCCGAAATTTCAGGATCAATATCACGCGGAACTGCAATATCCACCATGAACAGAGGCTTGCCTTTACGCATTTTTCCGACGCTCGCCATCATTTCTTTAGTGACGACCACATGCGGTGCTCCGGTTGAGCTGATTAAAATATCGGCATCAATCAGGGCACACTGGAGCTCCTGCAAGGTCTTCGCCATGCCTGCAAAACGGTTGGCGAGATCCTCCGCCTTCTTATAGGTCCGGTTTATCACCGTCACTTTTGTTGCTCCGTTCGCATGGAGATTCTGGATGGCCAGCTCTCCCATCTTTCCTGCACCGAGGATGAGGACATGCTTATTCTGGAGCGTACCGAAAATCTTCTTGGCCAGTTCTACCGCCGCATAGCTGACAGAAACGGCATTTGCACCAATATCAGTTTCGGAATGGCCGCGTTTTGCCAGTGTAACAACCTGCTTAAAAAGCTGGTTAAACACAGTGCCAGTAGTCTTTTCACCCTGTGCCAGCAGAAAGCTTGAACGAACCTGGCCTAAAATTTGTGTTTCGCCAAGGACCATTGAATTAAGTCCGCTGGCCACTTTGAACAGGTGCTCAATCGCGCCGTCATGTTCGTATACAAATAAAAACGGTGAAAACTCTTCCTGTTCAATTCCGAACCATTCTGACAGAAACTCCTTTATATAATACCTGCCTGTGTGGAGCTGGTCCACGACAGCGTATATTTCAGTCCGGTTACATGTGGAAAGGATGACATTTTCAAGGATGCTCTTTTTCTCTTTAAGTGTTTTCATGGCATCGCTTAAATCTGCTTCGTTAAACGTTAGCCTTTCACGTATTTCAACAGGGGCAGTTTTATAGTTAAGCCCAACGACTAAAACATGCATTTTTGATTGACACCCCCCAAACAGACATAGCATAATTAGCTAGAATAATTATATCATCTGCCTTTTTTCTTCTTTTTTATCAAATGTGAACATAATGCGAAACCTTCTAGTACATCCGTTCCTGAAAGTTCGAACTGGTTTTGGAATGGATTCACGCTTTGGCCAACAGTTTCCAAGAACTTGTCCGACAAATCGCATTTATCATTTATATAAAAATTTACCACTCAGGCAGCAAAAAATACATATCAATCGACATACTTTCTTATGTACATTAACAAAAACTGACTTTAATTTCAAGTAAGCCTTATTGGAAGTGGGGATACCGTGAAAAATCAAAGAATCATGCCTGGAATTATTTTAATCGGATTTGGGATCTATTTTTATTTACAGCAATCAAATATCGCCCCGTTCCAGGAATTTTACACATGGCCGACGTTGATGATCATTGTCGGGACTGCATTTTTAGGCCAGGGTTACTGGGGAAAGGATTATGAAGCAATCCTGCCCGGGGTGATCCTAGTGGGGTTTGGTGTCCACTTTCATGTAGTTAACCGCCTTGAAATCTGGCCTGATCATATGGGGACCTTTACTCTGATCATCGCCCTTGGATTTTTGCTTCGCTATCAAAAGGCTGGTACCGGACTGTTCCATGGCATACTTTTTCTTGTTCTGGCAGGCCTCCTGCTTTTTTACGATAGAATTGCCGGTTATCTGGGCCTGCTGGAAAACGGCATGGCAGCCGCATGGAAGTTTTGGCCGGCTGCCCTCGTGCTTATTGGAATTTACTTGCTGTTTATAAAAAAGAAATGACAACCCGACTGGCCATCCAAATAAAGAAGGACAGGAACCATTTGGTTTCCTGTCCTTTCTTGTTTTCACCGCATGAAGCTTTCCAAGGCTGCCCATGCTTTGTCCTTTCCCTCACCTGTTTCTGAAGAGAACAGGATCATTGTGTCATCCGGGTCCAAATTAAGAGTTTCCCTCGTTATTTTTAAATGTTTTTGCCACTTTGACTTCGGGATTTTATCTGCCTTTGTTGCA
The DNA here is from genome assembly GCF_002860205.1 of Bacillus sp. T33-2. Classification (GTDB taxonomy): domain Bacteria; phylum Bacillota; class Bacilli; order Bacillales; family Cytobacillaceae; genus T33-2. Next base: position 19,199 of record NZ_PGVB01000029.1, on the reverse strand, counting down.
ATGATGATTACGGGGAGCTCATAATGCTTGAAAAAATCGTACATCATCACATCATCTGCTGTTGGCGGATGGCGCAAATCGACGATCAGAAGGGCAGCCCTTAACTGTTCCCTCGAGGTAAAGTACGTTTCAATCATTTTTCCCCAAGCTGCCCGTTCTGTTTTTGAAACCTTTGCGTAGCCGTAGCCGGGCACATCAACAAAGTGCAGCATTTCGTTTATTAAGTAAAAGTTAAGCGTCTGCGTTTTTCCCGGTTTGGACGATGTCCTGGCGAGATTTTTCCGGTTCAGCATCTTATTGATGAAGGAAGATTTCCCGACATTCGAGCGTCCAGCAAGCGCAAATTCGGGCAGGTCTCCCTCCGGATACTGGCTGGGCCTTACCGCGCTGATCACAATCTCAGCTGTGTTTACCTTCATCGGGAGGCACCATCGGCCAGGGCATGTTTTAACACTTCATCGACATGTGATACAAGCACAAAATCAAGTTCTTTTCGGACACTTTCAGGAATGTCGTCGATGTCCTTTTCATTTTCTTTAGGCAAAATGATTTTTGTCAGGCCTGCCCTGTGTGCGCTCAGCGTTTTTTCTTTCACGCCTCCGATTGGAAGCACACGGCCGCGCAGCGTAATCTCACCCGTCATTCCAACTTCCCTGCGGATTGGCGTGCCGCTAAGGGCCGATACAAGCGCAGTGGCAATGGTGATGCCCGCAGATGGCCCATCTTTCGGAACTGCGCCCTCAGGAACATGGATATGGATATCATGCTTCTCATGGAAATCTTCAGCAATGCCAAGCTCTTTCGTCTTTGACCTGATGTAGCTGAAAGCTGCCTGGGCGGATTCCTTCATTACATCCCCAAGTTTTCCTGTTAACACGAGCTTGCCTTTTCCAGGAGAGAGGGAAACTTCAATTTGAAGCGTATCCCCGCCGACGGTAGTGTAGGCAAGGCCTGTTGCAACCCCGACCTGGTCCTCAAGCTCCGCCTGGCCATATCTGAACTTTGGTTTGCCCAAAAATTCCTCTACACTCTTTTCATTCACGACAACCCGCTTTTTCTCACCGGCCACAACGATTTTTGCTGTTTTCCGGCAAATGCCGGCAAGCTGCCGTTCAAGAGAACGGACTCCCGCTTCCCTCGTGTAATAGCGGATGATCCTCATCATTGCTTCATCCCTAATTTGGAGCTGGCTTTTTGATAGGCCATTCTCCTTGATTTGCCTTGGGAGCAGATGGTCCTTGGCAATATGAAGCTTTTCAAGCTCTGTATATCCGGCAATTGAAATGATTTCCATCCTGTCCAGCAATGGTCCGGGCACTGTGGCCAGGTTGTTTGCCGTCGCAATAAACATCACCTTTGATAAATCGTAAGGCTCTTCAATGTAATGGTCGCTGAAATTGTGGTTCTGTTCCGGATCCAACACCTCCAGCATTGCAGCTGAAGGGTCGCCCCTGAAATCACTGGACATCTTGTCAATTTCGTCGAGCAGGAACACTGGGTTGATCGTGCCGGATTTTTTCATCCCTTGGATGATCCTGCCGGGCATCGCACCGACATATGTACGACGATGACCACGGATTTCGGACTCATCACGGACACCGCCCAGTGAGATACGGACGAAATTCCTGTTTAACGATTTTGCGATTGATTTGGCCAGGCTCGTTTTTCCGACTCCCGGAGGTCCGGCGAGGCACAGGATCGGCCCCTTCAGCGAGTTTGTGAGTTTTTGGACTGCGAGGTATTCCAGCACACGTTCCTTCACCTTTTCAAGGCCATAATGGTCGTTATGCAATATCCGCTCGGCTTTTTGAATGTCCAGATCATCCTCGGTCGCCTTTGTCCATGGAAGTGAAACAAGCCACTCAATATAATTGCGGATGACCGCACTTTCCGCTGAGGTGGTCGGTACCTTTTCATATCGGTCCAGCTCTTTTAAGGCTGTTTCTTTCACGTGCTCCGGCATGCCGGACAGTTCAATCTTGTCTGAAAGCTCTGAGACTTCGCCAGTTTTTCCTTCTTTTTCACCAAGTTCTTTTTGAATCGCTTTCAGCTGTTCACGCAAATAATATTCTTTTTGTGTCCTCTCCATAGATCTTTTGACACGCTGGCCAATTTTCTTCTCCAGATTGAGCACTTCTTTTTCATTGTGAATAATTTCGACCACGCGGTTCATTCTTTCCTTGACATCCGCTGTTTCAAGGATTTCCTGCTTTTCCTTAAGCTTCAGCGGCAGATGTGAAGCAATGATGTCTGCCATTCGGCCTGGCTCTTCAATATCTGAAACGGATGCATATGTTTCCGCTGATATCTTTTTAGACATTTTTATGTATTGCTCAAAGTATTCAAGCATTGTCCTCATCAATGCTTCATCTTCAACATCTTTTGTTTCCCGGTCCTCAAATATCTCCAGCCGTGCTGCAAAATAATCCTTTTCATCAAAAAAGGTTGTGATTTCTGCCCTTTTTAGGCCTTCTACAAGGACACGGATTGTGCCGTTCGGAAGCTTCAGCATTTGCTTTACTTTCGTTAAAGTTCCCATCCGGTATAAATCTTCTTCTGATGGCTCATCTATAGAAATATCTTTTTGGGTCGTGAGAAAAATCAAGTGGTCATCCACCATAGCTTTTTCGAGAGCCTGTACAGATTTTTCCCGTCCAACATCAAGGTGTAGAACCATTGTTGGATACACTAAAAGCCCCCGTAGCGGCAGGAGCGGAACGGTAAGCTCTTCTTTATTCGCCATGACATTGCACCTCCAACATGCAGCTTACTTTAAAACATCTTAATGCTTTGTTCAATTCTATCGTATTTAGTATAAAGTGTCTAATAATCAGGAGCCACGCCAATTCGGCCGGGGATATCAAGGCAGCAATTAACAGTAGTATCGTGAAATTCAAAACAAAATATGCCTTCGAGGCAAGCAAAAGCTTCGGTTCTTGTTCCGTTGAACCGAAGCTCTGATCCGTACCTTTAGTGCGGCACCCCTTTTTTATCACAACTGCTGATGTAAAATGGGCTTTCCGGTCAGCTAGTCTCTTTTTTTGTCAGTTCTACTGCGGCCGAAATGATCTGTTCCCTTGGGTATTCCTTCAATAGTGCAATTTCGAAAACTTGATCGAGATGGGTCACAGGGATAATTTCGATTCCAGTGATCTCGTGGAGGATTGTCTGCATATTTTCCTTTGGAATGATGACTTTTTTTGCACCTGCCTGTTTGGCTGCCTTTACCTTGGGGTACACGCCACCAATCGGCTTGACAAAGCCATGGATGCTGATTTCACCGGTCATCGCCACAGTATGGTCCATTGGGATTTTATAAATCGCGGAATAGATGCCTGTCGCCATTGCAATCCCTGCAGATGGCCCGTCTATCGGTATGCCGCCCGGGAAGTTGACATGGATATCAAACTCATCAGCAGGGACGCCCATCGAACGGAGGACAGTGATCACGTTTTCGATTGAGCCCCGTGCCATGCTTTTTCTCCGGATTGACTTTCCCTGCCCGCCGATGCTTTCTTCTTCGACAATGCCGGTAATATTGATACTGCCTTTTTCTTTCGCCTGAATGACGGTTACTTCAATCTCAAGCAGGGATCCCATATTCGGACCATACACGGCAAGCCCATTTACAAGGCCGACAGCTGATTTCTCATTGATTTTCCTTTCCAACCTTGGTGTCAGCTGGCTGGAATGGATCACCCACTCAATCTCTTCTTCTTTTATGAACGAACGCTCGTCCGAAATCGCCAGGCCTGCAGCAATCTGCACCATATTTACAGCTTCACGGCCGTTGCGCGCATAATTTGATAATGTGTCTATTGCGGATTCGCTCATTGAAAGGTTCACTTTTTTTGCGGCTTTTCTCGCGACTGCCTCAATTTCATCCTTGCTCAATTCCCTGAAGAATACCTCCATGCATCTTGACCGGATTGCCGGTGGAATTTCATTAGGCGTTCTTGTCGTAGCTCCAACAAGCCGAAAATCAGCTGGAAGCCCGTTTTTAAAAATATCATGGATATGGCTGGGGATTTGGGCATTTTCTTCACTATAATAAGCACTTTCAAGAAAAACTTTGCGATCCTCGAGCACCTTCAGCAGTTTGTTCATCTGGATCGGGTGGAGCTCTCCAATTTCATCAATGAATAAAACCCCGCCATGGGCGTTTGTAACCGCTCCCTGTTTTGGCTGTGGAATACCAGCCTGTCCCATGGCACCAGCACCCTGATAAATCGGGTCATGGACAGATCCGATCAGGGGATCCGCAATTCCTCTTTCATCGAAGCGGGCGGTTGTAGCATCAAGCTCCACGAATACAGAAGAATTTTGAAAAGGGGATTTGGCGTTTTGCTTCGCTTCCTCAAGCACAAGGCGCGCAGCCGCGGTTTTTCCCACTCCCGGGGGGCCGTATATGATGACATGCTGAGGGTTGGGTCCGCACAGCGCTGCTTTTAATGCCTTTATTCCGTCTTCCTGGCCGACAATATCCTTAAAGCTGGAAGGTCTGACTTTCTCCGACAAAGGCTCACTCAGGGAGATCGATCTCATCTTCTTCAACTGTTCCATTTCTTTCCTTGATTCCCTGTCAATTGAAATCTTTTGGCTCCGTTGATTTCTTAACAAATTCCAGAAATACAGCCCGATCACAATACCGAAAAAAAGCTGTATAAATAAGGCTATCCCCGTCCAACTCAATGGTATTCCCTCCTGAATATTTTGTTCTATTCGCTTTACCCTAGTATCCCCTTCACAGAGTTCGAATAAACAGGATTTCCAGGTAATTTTCAAAAGTTGAAAACCGGGCCATCAAGGAATTTATACTGAAAAAATAAAAAAGGCCAGGCGCAACGCCGGGCCTTTTTCGCCATTAAGCTGATGTTCTTTCTTCGTCGATGACTGTGCCGTCATTGAGAACCAATTTTGGAACGCTATGTTCTGTAACGGTCTCTTCCGTGATGATACATTTAACAATATCATCGCGGGATGGGAGGTCGAACATGACGTCCAGCATGATTCCTTCAATGATGGAACGGAGTCCGCGTGCCCCTGTCTTGCGCTCGATCGCTCTCTTCGCGATTTCGGAGAGGGCTCCTTCTTCAAACTCGAGCTCTACATCGTCAAGCTCAAGCATTTTTTGATACTGCTTCACAAGTGCATTTTTAGGCTTCGTCAAGATTTGGACCAGTGCATCCTCATCAAGCTGGGCAAGGCTTGCAATGACCGGAAGACGTCCGATGAATTCTGGTATCAAGCCAAATTTCAGAAGGTCTTCAGGAAGTACCTTGGATAGCAATTCCTTGTCATCGAGGTCCTGCCCCTTTTGATCGGAACCAAAACCGATTACTTTCTGTCCCAACCGGCGTTTAATGATGGATTCAATCCCGTCAAACGCACCGCCGCAAATGAACAAGATATTCGTTGTGTCAATCTGGATGAATTCCTGGTGGGGATGCTTGCGCCCGCCCTGTGGAGGAACGCTGGCAACTGTGCCTTCCAGGATTTTCAGCAATGCCTGCTGTACGCCTTCACCCGAAACATCCCTTGTAATTGAAGGGTTTTCTGATTTTCTGGCGATTTTATCAATTTCGTCAATATAAATGATGCCTTTTTCAGCCTTCTCCACATCATAGTCGGCCGCCTGGATAAGTTTAAGAAGGATATTTTCTACATCCTCCCCGACATAACCAGCTTCTGTAAGAGAAGTGGCATCAGCAATCGCGAAAGGAACATTCAAAATCCGTGCCAGGGTCTGGGCAAGAAGCGTCTTTCCGCTTCCTGTAGGACCAATCATGGCGATATTGCTTTTGGATAGTTCAACATCATCGATTTTGCTGTTTGAATTAATACGTTTGTAATGATTGTACACGGCAACAGACAAGTTCTTTTTCGCCTGTTCCTGCCCGATTACATATTCATCAAGGATATCGCGGATTTCCCTTGGCTTTGGAACATCTTTGAACTCAACTTCTTCTTCTGTCCCGAGCTCTTCCTCTACGATCTCCGTACATAATTCAATACATTCATCACATATATATACACCTGGTCCGGCAACCAGCTTGCGGACCTGGTCCTGTGTCTTTCCGCAAAAAGAACACTTCAGCTGCCCTTTTTCATCATTAAATTTGAACAATGACTTCACCCCTTGAAAACTTCTAAGCAAATATATAAAGCTGCGGATCAGAAGCAAAAACAATCAATATTTCACGTCTAACAACAGAATTCTTCAACAGTTATGTATTGCATTGTATCACATTTTACCAGGATACAGGAAATAATAACTCTTGGCGCGAAAAATTTTTACCTGACCTGAGCCGCTTTTAAAAATGATGTTATGTATTAATTAATCTTGTCCATAAATCGGCATCTTCAATCGACGGTTTATAAATTGCATAAATTTTGATGTATGTATGTACACTGAAACGAAGGATTAACTATGTATTGTACAAAACAAGGCACGATTTCATCGCGCCTTGTTTATATTCAAGTGTATATAATTATTATGCTACAGTCTTGCTGTTTTCCACAAGAAATTCGATTGCTTTTCTAAGCTGAAGATCACCTTTCAGGCCTTCAACGTTTCCGATTGCAGCCTTGATGTTTTCAACAGTCATGTTGTACTGTTCTGCCATTTTTTCCAGCTCGGCATTTACTTCTTCCTCAGTAACTTCAAGGTTCTCTTGCTTGGCTATCGCTTCAAGGGTAAGGTTTACGCGCACACGATTCGCTGCTTCTTCCTTCATTTGTTCACGAAGGGCATTTTCATCCTGGCCGGAAAATTGGTAGTAAAGCTCCATGTTCATGCCCTGCATTTGAAGGCGTTGCTCAAACTCGCTTACCATGCGGTCGATCTCAGTGTTTACCATGGCTTCCGGAATGTCGATTTCTGCGTTTGAAGCAGCTTTTTCAACTACAGCGTCACGGACATGGTGTTCAGCCTGATGTTGTTTGTCATGCTCAAGACGATTTTTGATCTTTTCCTTCAATTCGTCCAAAGTTTCAACTTCGTCATCTACATCTTTAGCAAATTCATCATCCAGCTCAGGAAATTCCTTGCCCTTGATTTCGTGTACTTTCACTTTAAACACAGCTAGTTTGCCGGCAAGCTCTGCAGCGTGGTACTCTTCAGGGAAAGTAACTTCTACTTCCTTCTCTTCACCAGCAGCAAGTCCAACAAGCTGTTCTTCGAAACCAGGGATGAATGAACCAGAACCCAGCTCCAATGAATAGTTGTCAGCCTGGCCGCCTTCAAAAGCTTCACCATCGACAAAACCTTCGAAGTCAATTACTACTGTGTCCCCATTTTCAGCCTGTCCTTCTTCTTTTACAACAAGCTCAGCCTGGCGCTCCTGCATTGCCTTGATTTCCTTTTCGACATCCTCATCAGTAACAGTGGCATCAAAAGCTTCTACTTCAAGGCCTTTGTAATCGCCCAGCTTTACTTCCGGCTTGACTGTTACAGTTGCCTTCACGACCATCGGCTCGCCTTTTTCAAACTTTTCGATATCAATTTCAGGGCGGTCAACTGGCTCGATACCAGTTTCTTCGATAGCATTTGCATATGCTTCTGGAAGCAGGATATCGATTGCATCCTGGTAAAGAGCTTCAACTCCAAAGCGCTTTTCAAACAGGGCGCGCGGCATTTTACCTTTACGGAATCCAGGAACATTTACTTGCTTGACAACCTTTTTGAATGCTTCGTTCAAGCCCTCATTAACCTTCTCCGCATCCAGTTCAATTGTAAGTACACCCTGATTGCCTTCTAACTTTTCCCATTTTGCAGACATACATTTCCCTCCAACAATCTATTATCATTTCATTGATTGGTCGATGAATACTTCTTTTCACACAAGTAACATCCATTTTTTAATGTAAAATATATATTTTTACACAATGCAACCACTACATTATAACACAGCTTTAAAACCTTTCAACAGCGAAGCTATATTCCCGGATAAGAAATTTCTTCTATTGATTTAATAAAAAGGACGGCCTGTTCGGCATCACTGGCAGAAACACCATATATGCCTGCGGCTTCTTCCACGCTTTCTTCCGAACCGTAGTACTCTCTCGCAGTATGGTAATAGGCAGCTGCCCAGACAGCAGGGCCTAGCGGCTCGGGTTCAAAAGGATACAGCAGGAAGTTATGCCTTTCTATCAGGCTCTTTATATTTTCGAACAGGACAGGGTCTCTGTTTTCAAGCTCGTCCCGCAAAATGGCGACCGTCGGCTGCATCCCTTCCATATCCTGCAGTTCAGGAAGATTGGAAGGGATGACTGTTTTCCTTCTTGCAAACTTGGTAATGTCAATTTCCCGGTCGTATTCCTGCTCTCTTAAAATATTGAGGAGCATTGTTTTCTGGAAGGGATGGCCTTCATCTGATGCGAGATAACTCTTAATTTCTTCCAGGTACGGACGGATGTTTTCCTTGGAGAGCCTGGCAGCAAGGAGCACCTGGTCTTTAGGGTCCTGATATGTAAATAGGCTCAGTCTTTCATCCTCATATTCACTTTCCAGCGATTCCTGTGTAGCTTCATTCCCTTTACCCTGAGCCATCCTCCTGCTGAAATGCAGCATTCTTGAAAAATGCTCGAGTTTTTCTTTAGGAATTTCCCGTTCCTCCAGCAATGCCTCTATCGTGGACACGATTTCATCGTATTCATTTAACTGGACAAGTATCATGATATACAAATCAATGATCTCGATATAATCGCCGATTCCTTTACGGAGCATTTCTGCAGCAAGCTCCTTAGCTTCCTTCAAATGCCCGGACTCGAAATTTGCCAGGACCAGGCCGATGTAAATATCACCATTTACCGGATCCAGCTTAAGCGCCTGTTCAAAGAAATGGGTGGCATCCCGGTATTTTTTTTGCTGAAGATGCTCAAGTCCTTTTTCCATCAAACGCCTGTCAAGGCCGGGAAATAGAATGATATTATCCTTATGTGAATCCCGTTTCGTCATGCCTTAAACCTGCCTTAATCAATTAGTTGAAGTTAGTTTAGCATGAATGCATCAAAAAACAAAAAGATTCACAGGAGGACTGTGAATCTTGTGCAAATGAACACGGTTTGAGCTGTTCATCCATGTAAAAGTGCAGAGAATTCACCAGAAGGAAAATTCTCTGCCTTTTTTAAACCAATTTCATTTTCCTGGTAAGTACATTTTTATTCCCGGTAAGTATAATCCATGTAGCTGTATTATAATGTAAAAAACGAGAATTATGTCCTAATATTTAACCCCTCGCTGTTTCATACGCACTGATTTTATCTTCCAGTTGCAAGGTTAGCCCGATTTCGTCCAACCCATTCATCAGCATTGTTTTCCAATACGGGTGGATGTCGAATTTCGCCCGGAATCCTTCTGGGCCCTCGACAACCTGATCCCTGAGCGAAACTGTCAAATCGACGGGGTTGTTGCGCGACAGTTCCAATAAGCGGCCTGTTTCCTCATCTGCAAGCACAACTGGAAGGATGCCGTTCTTCAGGCAATTTTGATAGAAAATATCAGCAAAAGACGGCGCAATGATCACTTTAAAACCATAATCCAACAGGGCCCATGGCGCATGCTCCCTGGATGAGCCGCAGCCGAAATTCTCGTTGGCTATTAAAATCGTTGCCCCCTGGTTTCCAGGCCTGTTCAGTTCGAAATCAGGATTTAATACTCCGTCAGAAATATAGCGCCAGTCGTAAAACAGAAACTCCCCGAAGCCCGTCTTTTCAATTCTTTTTAAAAATTGTTTCGGGATGATCTGGTCTGTATCAACATTTGCCCTGTCCAGTCCGGCAGCCTTCCCTTGATAGACATTAATACCCGACATGTTTTTTCCCTCCCTTAAACTTTGACTGCGGACATGTTTCGGATATCAGCAAACCGTCCATGCACGGCCGCAGCGGCTGCCATCGCCGGGCTGACCAGATGGGTTCTTGCCCCGGCTCCCTGCCGCCCTTCAAAATTCCGGTTTGACGTCGAAGCACAATGCTCCCCGGCAGGGACAAAGTCAGCATTCATGCTGAGGCACATGCTGCAGCCTGATTCCCGCCATTCGAACCCAGCCTCCTTGAAGATGGCATCCAATCCTTCTGCTTCGGCAAGCAGCTTAACATGCGCGGAACCCGGCACAACAATGGCCGTAACATCCTTATGCACCTTTTGGCCCCGCAATACTTCCGCAGCAGCCCGTAAATCTTCCAGCCGGGAGTTGGTGCAGGAGCCAATGAAAACCTTTTGGATTTTAATATCTTCGATTCTTTGGCCTTCAGACAGCCCCATATAGGCAAGCGCCCTATCAACAGCCTTCCTCTCAATCTCATTTCGGCATTCCTGCAAAAATGGTACGCGTCCTGTTACTGGTGCAGTCATCGAGGGGTTTGTGCCCCAGCTGACCATCGGGGCGATTTCACTGCCATCGATGGTGAGAATTTTATCGTAACTGGCATCCGGATCTGAGTCCAGTCCCTTCCATTCTTCTATTAATGAGAGGAGCTGCTCATCGGATGGCGCATATTTCCTTCCCTTTAAATAGATGAAAGTTTTTTCGTCCGGTGCAACGAGGCCGGCTTTTGCCCCTCCCTCTATCGACATATTGCAAACTGTCATCCTTTCCTCCATCGACATATTCCGGATCACATCACCGCAATATTCGATTACATGCCCAGTGCCGAATTTCACTCCATATTTGGACAAAATATAAAGAATGACATCCTTGGCACTGACACCAGGTCCAAGCTCGCCGTTTATTTGGAGTTTCAATGTTTTCGGCTTTGTTTGCCAAAGTGTCTGCGTCGCAAGCACATGTTCGACTTCACTCGTGCCGATGCCGAAAGCGAGAGCACCAAATGCCCCGTGGGTGGAGGTATGGCTGTCTCCGCAAACAATCGTCATCCCCGGTTTTGTCAACCCGAGCTGCGGTCCGATTACATGGACAATGCCCTGGTCGGGGCTATCCATATCGGCTAATGGGATGCCAAACTCGCGGCAATTTTCCCGCAGCGTATCCATTTGGTTTTTCGCGACCGGATCGTCAACCCGAAAACGGTTGACGGTCGGCACATTATGGTCCATCGTCGCAAACGTCAGGTCCGGCTTTCTTACCGCCCTGTTTTTCATTCGGAGCCCAGAAAAAGCTTGAGGTGATGTGACCTCATGGACTAAATGAAGATCAATATAGAGCAGGTCAGGTTTTCCTTCCTCCATGTGTACGACATGTTTTTCCCAGATTTTATCAATAATCGATTTCCCCATCGCTCACCCCTCCACGGACCCGATTTACAGCTGAAGCTACAATACTTTCGGTTCTCATCAAGATTCATCATTTTTTCATTGTTCAAACCAGGGTTTTATTTCTCTTCAAGTGGTTGATTAACAGATTGTGTAAAAAATTAAGCGTATGCACTCATGATGTTCAATATCGCTTCATTGTCGAGAATCGTTGCCTTTATTTCCTCAATCATTTCTTCAGTGCTAAAAGTTTGTTGCCCTGCCACGGCAATGTCGCTCGTCCGATAGCCTGCATCAAGCACCTGGCTGACTGCATTTTCTACTGCTGCCGCTTCTTCCTCCAACCCGAACGAATTCCTAAGCATCATTGCAGCTGAAAGGATCATGGCGATCGGATTGGCGACGTTCTTGCCTTTAATGTCCGGAGCGGAGCCGTGGATGGGTTCGTATAAATACGGGCCGCCTTGCGATACGCTTGCTGAAGGAAGCATTCCAAGTGAACCGGTCAGAACAGATGCTTCATCACTTAAAATGTCGCCGAACATATTTTCAGTGACGATGACATCAAACCGGCGCGGGTTTTTTATCATTTGCATTGCCGCATTGTCGACGAGCATATGTTCAAGGGTGACTTCCGGATATTCCTTTGCGATTGTTTCAGCTGTTTCCCTCCACATCCTGCTTGATTCCAAAACGTTGGCTTTATCGACCGAGGTCACTTTTTTGTTTCTGTTTTTAGCCAGTTCAAAAGCAAGCCGGATGACCCTGTCTATTTCTTTCCTCTGGTAAAAAAGAGTATCGACTACCGCGTCTTCCCCGTTTTGTGTTGTCCTTTCACTCGGCTTCCCGAAATAAAGCCCCCCGGTCAGCTCACGGACCATCAACAAATCCACGCCTTCGATTACCTCTGGCCGGAGCGGGGAAGAAGCCGACAGACTGGCATAATAGCGTGTCGGCCTGAGGTTGGCATAAAGCCCGAGTTCTTTCCTGATTTTCAACAGCCCTCTTTCAGGACGCAGGTGGCCAGGAAGTCCATCCCATTCAGGGCCCCCGACCGCCCCGAGCAGCACGGCATCGCTGCGTTTGCATATTTCAACGGTTTCATCAGGAAGAGGGGTACGACAGGAGTTAATCGCTTCTCCGCCAATACTGGCGTAGACAAACTGAAATTGATGCCCAAAACGTTCACCGACAGCCTGTAAAATGGTGACAGCTCCCCTTGTTACTTCCTTTCCAATTCCATCACCAGGCAGTACTGCGATTGTCTTTTTCATGTTATCCCTCCTGATATGATTTGTTTTTTTCTATCCAAGCACCGCTGTTTTTGAGCTTTCCTCAATAAAGAGCACCCGGTTCACAGCGTTCAAATATGCTTTTGCCGAGGCTTCCAGAACATCCTGCGCGAGTCCCCTGCCACTTGTTTCCTTGCCGGCATAATGCATTTTGACAAAAACCTGGGCAAGGGCGTCCCGTCCGGCACCGACAGATTGAATACGGTAATCAAGCAGGTGGATTGTTTCCTTCATGCATTTCTCAAGGGTGTTATAAAGGGCCTCAATGCTGCCCGAACCAGTAGCTGCCTCCTGGATTACTTCATTTTCACATCCAGAAAGCGTTACTGTTGCAGTTGGAACCTGGGTGGTACCATACTGCACCTGAATCGATACCAATTCATAAAATTGCTGGTCCTTGGAGAGCTTCTGCTCGAGAACAATTGCGGCCAGGTCATCGTCAGTCATCACTTTCTTGCGGTCAGCAAGATCCTTAAAGACAGCAAACAACCGGTTAATATCTTCGTCAGGAACGGCAAGCCCCAGTTCGGCCAGCCGGCTGCGGAACGCGTGGCGTCCTGAGTGCTTGCCAAGTACCATTGCGTTTGACTGGTATCCTACCAATTCCGGAGATATAATCTCATAAGTCGTCTTTTCTTTCAGGACGCCATCCTGGTGGATGCCGGACTCATGGGCGAACGCATTCCTCCCGACGACCGCTTTATTTGGAGGAACTTCTATTCCGGTCAGCTTGCTGACGAGGCTGCTTGTTCTGCTGATTTCTTTTAAATTCAGCCTTGTATCGGCCTGGTAATGGTCATTTCGTATGTTAAGCGCTACCGCAAATTCCTCAAGCGCTGTGTTGCCAGCCCGTTCCCCTATTCCATTAATGGTTCCCTCGACCTGGGTCACACCATTTCTTACTGCAGCAAGAGAATTCGAAACTGCCATCCCTAAATCGTCATGACAATGGGCCGACAGCTGTACCTTTCCAATAGAGGGAACATTAGCCAGCAAATATTGAAAAATGGCTCCGTATTCCTCTGGTGTTGTATAGCCTACAGTGTCGGGAATATTAATGACATGGGCCCCTGCCTGGATGACCTCTTCAACGATTTCAGCGAGAAATGGAAGGTCAGTCCTGGTTGCGTCCTCAGCGGACCACTGAATGACCGGGAACCTTTCTGCAGCGTACTTAACTGTAGTTATCGCTGTTTCCTTGACCTGTTCAGGTGTCTGTTTCAATTTGTACTTCATATGAATGGGAGAAGTGGCAATAAACAAGTGAAGCCGTGGTGCTGTACCTTCTCTCAACGCCTCCCATGCGGCATCGATATCAGAAAACACGGAACGGGCTAAGCCGGTTACAGAACATCCTTTTATGGTCCTGGCGATTTCACGGACCGAGGAAAGGTCACCCTTAGATGCTGCCGGAAAACCGGCTTCGATGATGTCCACATTCAACCTTTCCAGTTGCCTGGCGATTTCCAACTTTTCTGAAATATTAAGGTTGACCCCTGCTGACTGTTCCCCATCCCGCAATGTCGTGTCAAAAATATTAACCTTTTGCACCGGTGACCACTTCTCTCTGCTTTTCTTTGTTCACGAAAGGCATCATCTTCCTGAGTTCTTTGCCTACCACCTCAATCTGGTGGCTGTTTTCTCTTTCATTCACTGCGTTAAAGACCGGCCTGTTTGCCTGGTTTTCCAAGATCCATCCCTTTGCAAACTTGCCTTCCTGAATATCCTTAAGAACCGCTTTCATCTCATCCTTTACCCGTCCGTCGATGATCCGCGGCCCGCTGACAAAGTCACCCCATTGTGCAGTATCGGAGATCGAATAGCGCATTCCGGCAAGCCCTCCTTCATACATCAGGTCAACGATCAATTTCAGCTCATGGAGGCATTCAAAGTATGCCAGCTCCGGTTGGTACCCTGCTTCTGTCAGTGTTTCGAATCCCGCTTTTACGAGTGATGTAAGCCCGCCGCACAGTACTGCCTGTTCCCCAAATAAATCGGTTTCAGTTTCTTCTTTAAAGGTCGTTTCCAGTGCACCTGCACGAAGCGAGCCGATGCCTTTTGCATATGCCAGCGCAAGCTCCCTCGCTTCACCGGTCACGTCCTGATAAACGGCAAACAGTGCCGGGACGCCAGCGCCTTCCTGGTAAGTCCTCCTGACAAGATGTCCCGGTCCCTTCGGAGCGACAAGCAATACGTCAGAAGATTTCCGCGGTACGATCTGGTGAAAATGAATATTGAAACCGTGAGCGAACAACAGCGCCTGGTTAGTCAAATTCGGTTCAATTTCTTTTTTATAAACAGACGGCTGCATCTCATCAGGAAGCAAAATCATTACAACATCTGCCGCTGCGGTCGCCTTGCCGACACTGTACACTTTAAAGCCGTCGTTTTCTGCTTTCTCCCATGACTTGCCTTCCCTTAGGCCAATGACCACTTCCGTTCCGCTGTCACGCAGGTTCTGGGCATGTGCATGCCCCTGTGAGCCGTACCCGATGACCGCTACTGTTTTTCCCTTTAGATATGTTTCATTTGCATCGCCGTTATAGTACATTTTCGCCATTTTTCGTCTCCCTCTCTATTCATCTAATATTTAAACAATGGAATATGTCCTGGATTGGCCTCCTGGCCGCTGAGTCCCGCGCGGGAATGCAGTTGTACCGGTCCTCGCCATCTCTTTGATCCCATAAGGCTTAATCAGTTCGATAAAAGCCTCGACCTTCTCTGTTTCACCTGTAATCTGGATGGTCAGGCTGTCCTTGCTGACGTCAATCACTGATGCACGAAACGGCTCGATCAGCGAATAAAGTTCATTCCGGGCATTGGCCGGGGCAAGAACTTTGATCAATGCCAGCTCCCTCGCGACAATTGACTGGTCGCTGATATCGGCAACTTTAAGGACATCAATCTGTTTATTTAGCTGTTTTATAATTTGCTCGCCAATACGGTCATTCTCTACATCGACAACACATGTCATCCTGGATACACCTTCTTGTTCGGTGGGACCCACTGAAATACTTTCGATATTATAATTCCGTTTTGAAAATAAATTGGTTATCCGGTTTAAAACACCCGGCCTGTTGAGAACCGTCAACGTGATGATTCGTTTCATTTCTTTACACCCACCATCTCATGGAGCCCTTTTCCCGGGGCGATCATCGGAAATACATTTTCATCTGGCTCAATCCTGAAATCAAGCAGGACTGGTTCATTATCGGCCATAACCTGATTTAGGATTTGTTCGGCTTCTTCCTCTGTATTAATTTCGAAGCCTTTGATCCCATAAGCATCCGCTAATTTAACGAATGACGGCTGTGAAGTCATTTTGCTGTGCGAGAAGCGCGACTCGTAAAAAATTTCCTGCCATTGCCTAACCATGCCAAGCGCCTGGTTGTTAAAGATGGCTATTTTGATGGGAAGATTCATTTCTGCGATTACCGCGAGCTCCTGGGTCGACATTTGGAAACCACCGTCACCGAGAACTGCAACTACACATGCCGACGGATCCGCGAGCTGGGCCCCTATGCTTGCCGGAAGGCCGAATCCCATTGTGCCCAAACCTCCAGAGGTTACCCAGCGGTCAGCCTGGCTGAACTGGTAATATTGTGCGGCCCACATTTGATGCTGGCCCACATCGGTGACAACAATTGCTTCGCCGTTTGTTTTTTCATAGATCATTTCCATCACCCGCTGCGGCTTGAGGCTGGATGACTCATCATAAAAGTATGGATATTCTTTTTTCCACCCGTCCAGCGTTTCCATCCATTCGGAATGCTGCGGCCGTTTCCCTTGCTGCTTGATAAGGAGTTCCAAGGCGAACTTCGCATCCCCGACAATCGGAATTTGGGTTGGAATATTTTTGCCAATCTCCGCCGGGTCGATATCAATATGTGCTACAGTCGCTTTTGGAGCGAAGTGATTAAGATTTCCAGTCAAGCGGTCATCAAACCTGGCCCCGATGTTAATCAGCAAATCACATTCATACAATGCCATGTTTGCGGTATAGCAGCCGTGCATGCCGCCCAATCCGGCGAAAAGCGGATGGCCGGCCGGGAAACCGCCAAGTCCCAGAAGAGTATGGACAACAGGCAACTGCTGCTGTTCTGCATATTCTTTCAACAGCCCTGATGCTTTCGCGTGTAAAACTCCAGCCCCCGCAAGAATGACCGGCCGCTTCGCCCTGCTTACAGCCTCTGTCAGCTTCCTGATTTGCAGGTAGTTTGGTTCCAGTGTCGGCTGATAGCCAGGAAGCGAGATTTCCGGCTCCGGTGGCGCTTCTGCCACCCCCGCCGCTATATCCTTTGGAAAATCTATCAAAACCGGCCCTGGCCTGCCGCTTCTTGCGATGTAGAAAGCCTCCTTGATGATTCTCGGAATATCCTCTATGCTGCGGACCTGGTAATTGTATTTCGTAATAGGCGTTGTAATGCCCAGAATGTCGGCTTCCTGAAAAGCATCGGTCCCAATCACCCCTGTTGCCACCTGGCCGGTGAAAACGACCAGTGGCAGTGAATCCATCATGGCATCTGCAAGGCCCGTCACAATATTCGTTGCCCCCGGACCGGAGGTTGCTATCACCACACCTGGTTTGCCGCTGATCCTGGCATAGCCTTCAGCAGCATGGATGCCGCCTTGCTCATGCCTTGGAAGGATGTGGAGGATCCCTGAATCATATAATTTGTCATAGATCGGAAGCACCGCACCCCCCGGATACCCAAAAATCACTTCCACTTGTTCCTTCTCCAGTGATTCCAGTAATAGGTCTGCCCCACTTATAGGCCTGGCATCTGCTTTTGCTTGCTTGTAAGCAGCCTCCTGCAACATGTGTTTGATCCTCCCATCATTTTTTTGAAAAAATAAAAAGCCTTCTCATCTCCATATGCCTGCTGTTCGCAAGGCAAGGGATGAAAAGGCTTTGTTCACCTATTCCACGGTACCACCCTTATTCACGCATGTTTCGCGTGCACTTTTGGACAGTGTGCCCACTGCCCGTTTTGGTAACGGGTGCCAAACACCCGGCCGGCTTTACTGGACTGGCTTTCAAACCGGCGCTCCGAGGTGAGTTCATTCCGGGCTGGCATCGCCGGCTTTCAGCACCACCGGCTCTCTGTAGATCCCTGTACCCAAAATTACTTGTCCTCATCTTTGCTTTTCGATTATTTAACGCATGGGGACGGTTCTCTTGCTTCCTTTTAGCATCTCAAGACTAGCTTACATGCGGAGCCGCCTTTTGCGGGTAGACTTGAATTCCTTCAGAAACCACCCGTTCCCTGAATTTTTCTAAAATTCTGTTCGTGTGTACCCCTGGCATTCCGTCACCTATCGTTCTGCCGTCCACTTTTACGACAGCAATCACTTCAGCAGCTGTGCCTGTTAAAAATACTTCGTCAGCTGTATAAACATCGTGGCGTGTAAAAGGTTCTTCCTTCACTTCATAGCCAAGATCCTTTGCAATTTCCATGACTGCACTTCTTGTAATTCCTTCAAGAGCGCCTATATATCCAGGAGGTGTGTAAAAGCATCCTCCTTTTATAATGAAAATGTTATCTGCCGACCCTTCGGCAACATATCCCTGGTCGTTCAGCATCAGCGCTTCACTGACGTTCGCGAGATGGGCCTCAATGCGGACAAGTACATTGTTCAGGTAGTTCAATGACTTCACCTTCGGGCTCAGCACATCCGGCCTGTTTCTGCGTGTAGCGACAGTAATGATTTCAAGCCCTGTCTCGTAAAGTTCTTTAGGGAAGATCGAAAGCGGCTCAACGATGATGACCACGTTGGCTTTGGGGCATTTGAACGGATCCAGCCCCAGGTCCCCTATCCCGCGGGAAACCACTACACGGATATATGCATCTTCGAGACCGTTTTTCTCGACAGTCTGGACAATAAGCTCAGTCAATTCATCCTCTGAGTGGGGTATTTGAAGCATGATTGATTTAGCAGACCTGTATAGCCGGTCCATATGTTCTTCCATGCGGAAAATATTCCCGCTGTAAACCCGGATCCCTTCAAATATGCCGTCACCATATAAAAAACCATGGTCATAAACGGAAATTTTCGCGTTTTCTTTGGTGACAAATTCTCCGTTTAAATAAATCCATTGCTCGGGCACAAAAAACACTCCTTTTTAATGATTAGCCGCTTTAAACCGATAAAATTACAGGTACAAGTGAGCCCTATAAATGGCTTTGGCAAAAATTGTGCATGCACCATTGGTGTCAGTTTAAAAATCTAAGTTAAACTTGTTTTTTTTATTTGAGGACTATCTTACCCCCATTTTTCACATGCGTCAACAGGTTTTTTTGGAATTGTTTGATTATTTAAATTAGTCGGTAAATATGTATCCGCTTACAATGTTGATTTATTCACATTTAACGTCCTACATAATTTTTTATTTTTTTTTGAACCGTAACAACAACTTTACGTATTTAATGAGGAACCTGAATATGTAAAAAACACAAAAAAACCCATCTTGTGCAGATGGGTTTGGATTACGCTATGTAATGTAATGGCGTCCCAGGAGAGATTCGAACTCCCGACCGACAGCTTAGAAGGCTGTTGCTCTATCCTACTGAGCTACTGGGACATATTAATATTATATTATTTAGTTTTGAACACACATTGAATTCGTTCCGTCCTGATCTCAGAAAGATCATTCAAGAAGCGGCTCGATCAGTACGCTGAAGCTATTCCTT
>NZ_PGVB01000003.1 GCF_002860205.1 Bacillus sp. T33-2 | reverse complement strand
CATCCCCTAATCTTTTTAATTTCATTGCAGTAAATTTAAAGGCTTATATTTTCAGCAGTCTCCATTCTTTATTGGAATGTCTTTTTTTGTATATTGTTCTCTGCTACGCACCACGGTCGCAAAAAGGCGGGGGATTAAGTATTTAGCTCCTGGCCCCTTTTAATCTTTAAGCTTACGAGCAGCATGATAACTACGAAATAAACCCCGTAAATCAGGAAGGACAGCTTCTTGTTATCTTCAAAAAGACTCCCTGCAAAGGTAAAAATAAAGACTGCCGGAAGTTTACCTATTAATGATGCAACTAAAAACTTCATCCAGGAAACAGTACTGACTCCACAAAGAATATTCACTACCGGAGACGGAATGACAGGAATAATGCGCACAATTAAAATCCCCAAAAAAGCATTCTGGTTAAATAAATTTTCATACTCCTTTGCCTTTGGGTACTTTTCCAATGTCTTCTGCGCCCAATTCTGAAATCCATACCGGGCCATAGAAAACATAATCAAGGTGCCTATTGCAATCCCGACAAGGGAAATGCCAAGACCCTGCCAAACGCCAAAAATAGAGCCAATCAGCCCCGCCAACAAAGGATATGGTATAACCGGAAAAAAAACCAGTAAGCCTACCAGCATAATGCTTACCGGAATGGCTGTTGGGCCATTAGCCTCGATAACAGCCAATAGCGTATCCTTCTCAAAGTACCCAAACACTGCTATGACGATCATTAACAAAATGACAAAATACTGTTTCATGCATTTGCTCCCCTGGTGATCTTCTGAAAGCGATCCTTTATTTACATTCTACCAAGTTTCCGCTCATTTTGGGACATCCTCATGTAGTCAGCCGTGCCTGAACAATTAACCTTTTGGTTGGGTTTTTGATTGGTTCGCATGTAATTAAAGTTAACACGCCTATGCCCCCCTGCTCATCCAACACTTCCATATCCGTCGGGGACACTATACTCTTCTTAAATACTACATAGGTATAAATTTCTGTCTTTGTTTCAATTAAAATTACATCCTCTTTCTCCAGTTCGTTCAAACGGTTAAATTGCCTGCCAAATGTATAGCTGCGGTGGGCAGCGATGGCTGCATTCCCTTTCTGTCCCGGGTACGAGGTTCCTGTCAAATGTCCAGCTGCTGTTTTAAGGTTGTCCTGAGTAGCCCCTTCTACTACAGGCAACAATAAATCGATTTTTTCTATATGTAACGTACCCAGCATTTCTCCTGCATCAGGTTTGTTGGTTGATTCAGCATCAACAGCAGCAAAGACCTCTTCTAGTCCATTGTATTGAGCAATCACTTTATCTCTTTTCGTTTCTTGCCAGGTTGAGATTAATTGTTCTTCTTCGTATGAGTGATAGAGAGAAATCAGTTTTGGTGAAAACATGATAATAATACCGACAGTAATTAGAAAAAAGGAGGAGGCTAACTTCATGGGCTAGCCCCTGTTAAACAATTTTTTTACATGAGGACGTTTAATTAACAGCAATGTGACACCCGAAGCCGTAATGAGAAACCCTAATACCATGATGAATAACGGGTTTGATTCCCCTGTTTTCGGGAGTGTGTTATCAGACGCAGCAGCATTAGAATTTCCCGCCCCACTTGAATTACCCTGATCTGTGGGTGCTGCCGGATTTGTTGGTGTACCTGGGTCAGCCGGTGTTGGTTTTACTGGGTCTGCAGGTGTTGCCGGATCTGCTGGGGGATTTGCTGGAATTGTTCCATCTGTTTGAAAATGAAACGCCACTTCTGTTGCAACACCTTGGTACTCATTTCCCGATTCGTCTGGAAACTTTACCGTAAATTCCAGTTTTTCTTCATCTGAATGTTTAAGCGCCCTTGAGTCAATTCCCTCATAACCACTTAACTTACCATCATATAATGTTTTTTGGGAATCATTCACTTGAAGCAACAACTGGTTATATAGCTTTTCAGATCCTGATTCCCGCTTTGCTTTCATTAAGTATGTAAAGTCCTGGTTTCCCTGGTTTTGAATAATTAATGTACGGGTTGCCCAGTCACCGGGTTTTAGGTTGCTAAGTTCAAATAAATAGGGCGCTGGTGATACGGATATATCAATCACTGGGGGCGATGTATCTGCACCTGTTTTTCCCATTGGTAAAATAACAATAACCGTTAGTAAAAGTGCGCTATATAATAGTATTAACTTAAATCTCTTAGAATTTAAATTCATAGTAATACCTCTCATTAATTAAGGTTTAGAGGCTTGGTCTTGTAAAAAAGGTGGGAAATGTTCCTCCCACCTGTTGTTAATGAAAGTTTTATATTTCAGATCCAGCCTTTTGACTCGCTGTAAATTTCCACTCTAAGCTTAAAGAGTCACCTTGGAATACGTTTTGGTCTTCTCCATTGTCTACAAATTCAAATTGCACATATAACAAGTCACTCGATCCAGCCGCAAGTCCTCTTGTTCCCCACTGATCGCCAAACAGGGTCTCAAATTGATTTTTAACTGCCTTCGGATCCATGCTTCTCAGATCAGCAAGTGTTGTTGACCAAACCGGCACATCCAGCTTGTCAATGTTGAATAAGAAGTTTACTCGGATGTGTTCACCAAAATCCGCACCTGCATTGTTTCCATTAGCATCATTTACCTCATAGGCAGTGTTCAGCACGACATTTTTGATATCCAATGTCCCATTGTTTTGAAGTTCAAATGAACGAAGCATTGTGTCCCCAGGCTTGATGTTATCAACATCGATAATTGTTGTAGGGTTTGCTACTAAATCAAGCGTACCTGCTGCAAAAGTGTTGTTTGTTATTTCTGTGTCACTGAAGTAAGCGTAAGTTCCTCCACCGATTAAAGACAGACCCAATGCTGCTGATGCTACACCCATGCCTAATTTCTTTTTCAAACTCATTTAAAACTTCCTCCTGTCACCCTTTATTAATGGGTATGTAATTTTTTTATATTGAACCTGCCAAAGGGTTTATCCTTTAGCAGAGTACAACCAGCCTTAATTGTTTACTGGTGGCATTTCATTTTTCTTTGTGGCTTCTACCTCGCGTATTGCTTTCCAAATAGTGAATCCGGAGTAAATTAACAGCAGTGCGCCAGGCAGAACCAGAAGGAGTGCTGCTCCCTCCTTGGATTGGGCAAAATTCATGCCATATCCAATAAAAGGAATGGTCAAACCTTTATACTCACCTACTACGTTCTCTGATAAAACGGGTGTTGGATCTGCTGCGTCATTATTGTCACCTTTAGTGATATATTGAATTTGCTTACCTTCACCCTTCACTTCTTCAACTCTGTGAGTGATCAATCTATCCGGGCCATCCATAAAGGTAATGACGTCACCTGTTTGAAACCGGGCCATGTCACCACCAGGCTTAATGGCAATGATCGATCCTGTTTTAATCCCTGGTTCCATGGATCCGGATAAAACTGTTTTCAACTGGTAACCTAATATACTGGGCTCCCCGCCGGATGCTTTTGACGAAATGACAACAAATGCCATGAACAATAGTGTCGCAAGTAACAAGTAACTTATGAGTCTACTAATCCAGATTTTTGCTTTTGCCAATTGTATTCACCTCTAGTTAAAGTTTTTATGGAATTTGGCTTTCAGACTGTGTGACATCTGCTTCATTCACATTTTGTTCAGTATGAGCCTTCACTTCTTCAGACTGTATTTGTGAGGTGTCTTCACTCTTCGGCGCTTCGGTTTCTATACTTTGTTGAGCTTCTGTATCGTTCGGTGGACTGTTACTTTCTACCGGTTGTTGATGAACAGGAGTATCATTTTGCACTTTTTGTTCAGTTCCCTTTTCTGGAACCACCTGTAAACCATGGTTTGAATCAGCTACGGTGATTTGCGTACTCCACAAAGCTCCCTCAACATTTCCATTATTTTTATTGTCTTTGTTGTTATTTGAATCACCATGATTAGGCCGTTGGTATGCCTTGAACATATAATTTCCAGGCTTTTGGGTTGTGAACTTCAAATTGAAAACTTCCCCGCTTTTTAATGCGGGCACCGTGCCGTCCCCAATCTTTGTTCCTTCTTTTGGATTCCCCTTCTCAGCCCACCAAATTTCATAAGGAACTGAGCCAGCCATATCGTTTCCATTATTTTTGATTGCTGCAGAAATATTTTTATCTTGATTAGACACTGCTCCTGTAAAAGCAAGAGAGCTTTTATCCCAAACTTCCTCCGGTGGAGATGTCTCCCAAGTGCCAGCTGTTATGGCCCCAATCGCCCCGACCCGGTCATTGAAGTATGCATTGGTAGATCCCAACATATAAATCAGGGTAAAGGCGAATATGTAAAAAATGGTTGTAATTTGTACAAGGATGAAAAAGGACCAATTCTTATTCCTAAATTTTCGTATTCGTGCCAGTCTGATGTTAATTCCCTCCTTCAGTTGAACTGTAGGATATATATGTTCTTTTTTTAGCATTATGAGGTTCGTTAAAAAGAACAATTTCTATAGTTGTTATTATATGTGTGGCTAGCGGTATTAAAAACATTCAAATACGGCCAAATTTCCTCTTTTTCTCACCTAAACCACCTGATTTATCACTTTATCTCTGTTTTTCTTAGTTTTTCGTATTTTTTTAGGAACATTTAGTTCTTTAAATTGAACAAATGGAAGCACAATATTATAGAAGATAAACCACTCGTTTTGTGGTGTTGAACAAAATTTTCATTAAGGAAAAGTATATGTCTAAAAATTTAAAAAAATAAGGATTTACAAACAGATACCATTTACTTAAGATAGTAGTTGTATCAACATTCTTAATAAAGTATGTTCCGTTCTTTTTAAGAAATCAGAAAGGAGGAATATGATGAAGAAAGTGGTTAAAGTACTTTCGGGAATTGCTCTGGCATCAATCATGGCTCTGCCGACAATTGCGAGTGCTGATGTACAGGAAGTGCGTGGTCTTAAGGCGGACCGTGAGGGGGCATATTCTGCTTTGGACACAGGCAAAAACATTACGGTTTTTAACAACACTAATAGGATGTTTTTAACAAAGGGCGCACCTCAAAAAGGAACTTTAGCTGATGGATTTGTCTACATGAAGGGACTGAGCTGGTAGCACCGCTCATCGCGGTTGAAAGTCCTAGCTTCACTCGGGGTTACAAGATTTATAGTGACCTTTGGGAAAAGTTTGACGATGGCAGTTATGGAACTAACAATATTGAAGCATACGATTCAGGCAGGATTTTTTATACACCACAAGAGAGAATTGTAAGTAAAACGGGGCACCATTATGCTGTACAAAACGGCAGTGAAGTAATTCTTTATACAGCCAACAATATCCACACAATGGACCTAACCGAAGGCCATCACGAATCGTACAGAGTGCAAGGAACATTAAGAGGCCTGATTATTTTTGATTGTTGCGGTTATGCAGTGATCGAAAAAGAAGACGGTTCAATTGTTGCAGTAGGCTACGGTATGGAAGGACTCGGAGAACTTGCCCAAATCAAGCTTCCAACTGAAGAACCAAGATAAGCCAGAGAAGCTTGGAAGTAAACCAAGGAGTACCTAAAAAATCTAGTTAGGTACTCCTTTTTCATCGCTTTTTATCTATAACTTTCTTTCATGGGCAATGTGTTATGAAAGAATGTCAGGAGGATTACTATGAAGAAAATCACCTCACTGCTGATGCTTATTACACCGGTTGTCATCACTGGGATAGCAACTGCTGCTAATGAAAAGGACTCTCATCAGAAAATACAGCCTTCTGTTATCACAACCCGCATAGCTGCTAGTGATGATGAACATGACTCTCATCAGAAGATACAGCCTCCAGTCAACACAACAGTTGTTGAACTAAAGGATATCCATGGAGATACAATAGGGACAGCTGCCTTTGCCCAATTAGACAATCATGTATTTTTGAAGGTGCGTGCTTCTGGTCTAACTCCTGGCAAGCACGGATTTCATATTCATCAAGACCCAATTTTGAAAAATGATTTCGCTACCGCAGGGGGGCATTTTAATCCAACTGGACACCAACATGGACACGAAAATCGTGCCGGCGCCCATCTGGGAGACATGCCGAATTTAGTTGCCGATGCAAATGGAAAAGTTGATCAAATGATTCTTCTCGATAACATAACTCTTAAAGAAGGAGCACTTAACAGCATCGTCGGGAGATCCCTGATCATACATGCTGCAGAAGATGACGGCATAACCGATCCTTCCGGCAACTCAGGCGCAAGAATCGCAGGAGGCAATATATTCAGTTCAAATGATTTAAAATCCCCTCTTAACTAAGAGGTTTAATTATAAACAAATACAATATTGGGAGATGGAAACATGAAGATGAAAAAGGTTTTATCTGCAGGAGTTTTAACATGTGCACTTTTAATACCTACAACGATCTTTGCTGCCAGTGACACTGGTTCGGCAACTGATCCGGCAAGTTCGCCACAATCTCATTCCCTTTTGAAGTCAAACACGTTGCAAACTGCGAATCTGCAAGTCACTGGAAACATCACCCCAATTACTACACCGACATCAGAATACACAAGTAATACGAGTAAAATTGATATCTCGCATCTTTTCAACTACAATATGTACAATTCTGTAACAGATGGTGTCCAGACTATTTCTTTCAGCTCACCAATGGAAAGACGGCAAGTGCGGGATTCTTGGGAAGCTGATTGGGGACCAGATACTGAATCCCGTTACCCGCAAGTTCTTTTTTCAGATTATAAGAATGAAGTAACATGGAATTTGTCTCAACCTACAAAAACATTTGGATTTGAGCTGAGTCCAAATACTTATGGAACATATAGCTACATGGTTGATTATTACTCAGGAACAACACTTGTTGGAAGCTTAACTCAAAGCTTACTTACATCCCTAACAAACGGAGGCATTAAGGTGTTTGGGGCAACATCGGAAACACCATTCGATCGTGTGGTTATCCGCAGTGCTAGTGGTGATACTCATGGTTTTGCGGTTGCACAGATTCGTTATGGTGAAGTGAATGTTGATAACGAGGCTCCAGTGACAAATGCAACGTTATCTGTGGTAATGAATCGCCTCAGTGTAATATTAAGCGCTGCTGATAATGATTCAGGAGTAGAAAATACAGAATACCGGATAAATGGCGGAGATTGGATGACTTATACAAACCCTGTTTCACTTAAATTTGACGAGCAGCTTCAGTACCGCAGTGTTGACAAGTCTGGAAATATAGAAGACGCTAAAACGATTGGTGTAACAGAGAGTGGCTACCAGCTTGAGAACGTTTATATTAATAATTCACGTGGCACAGTCGGCCCAATTAATAAAACGATGACGACTGCCCAAGACATGGTTCGCTTTATCCTTAATTTAAGCCGTTGAGATATTGAGATAAGACCAAAGCCGCCGGATTACCGGCGGTTTTGGTTTGCACCAAAATACCTCATGGAGAGAAGTAATTTCTTCTATCACCACTTCTAGCTGTCTCACCCTTCCTCATACCTCCATCTCTTCGTTCTTATAGAAAAAAGTGATGTTTTTATCTATACCACACTATTAAACTGGGTATTTAAAAAATGCATGGACACAGCATTTGCTTCTTAACAATCTCCCACAATTTTCTTTGTTGACAAGGTTGTATATACAGGATAAAATGAAAACGTAATCAAAGCTTGTATATACAGGAACCAATAGTTTTGTAAACGCACACATTAACCTGTAAATATAGATTTGATAAATATTTTGAAAGAATTGGAGTAAATCCAATTTCAACAGGGGGAAATACAAATGAGTAAGTTCACAGAACCATCCAAGGATTTACTTGAACACATTGGAGGCAAAGAAAACATTGCAGCCGTTACCCATTGTGTGACAAGAATGCGGTTTGTTTTAAATGATCCAAGCAAGGCTGATGTAAAAGCGATTGAATCTATTAATCTTGTAAAGGGTACATTCACCCAGGCGGGTCAATTCCAGGTTATCATCGGAAATGATGTATCCAACTTCTATAATGAATTCGTCAAACTTGCCGGTGTCGATGGTACTTCCAAGGAAGCAGCAAAGGTTGCGGCTCAGCAGAACATGAACTGGCTGCAAAGGATGATTGCCCATCTTGCTGATATCTTTACTCCATTAATTCCGGCGCTTGTTGTCGGTGGTTTGATCCTTGGTTTCCGAAATGTAATCGGTGACATTAAGCTTCTGGAAAATGGCACGAAATCCATCATCGAGGTTTCCCAGTTTTGGGCTGGTGTCCATGCATTCCTTTGGCTGATTGGTGAAGCGGTGTTCCACTTCCTGCCTGTCGGAATTACATGGGCGATCACCAGGAAAATGGGGACTTCCCAAATTCTCGGTATCGTCCTTGGTATCACGCTTGTATCTCCACAGCTTCTAAATGCTTACGGAGTAGCAGGCGCGAAAGAAATCCCGACATGGAACTTCGGTTTTGCTGAAATTGAAATGATTGGTTACCAGGCACAGGTCATTCCGGCCATCCTTGCTGGATTCGTGTTGGCTTTCCTGGAAAGAAAACTGCGTGACATTGTTCCAAACTCAATCTCTATGATTGTCGTACCGTTCTTTGCGTTAATTCCTACAGTTTTAATTGCCCACACAGTCCTTGGCCCGATCGGCTGGACAATGGGTTCTGCAATTTCTGATGTAGTATATGCAGGCTTGACATCTGCATTTGGCTGGTTGTTCGCGGCAATCTTTGGATTTGCTTATGCACCACTTGTCATCACAGGCTTGCACCACATGACAAATGCGATTGACCTTCAACTGATGAGTGAATTTAACGGGACAAACCTGTGGCCAATGATTGCATTGTCCAACATTGCCCAAGGTTCGGCTGTTCTTGCGATGATCTACATCAATAGAAAGAATGAAGAAGAGAAGCAAGTATCCATCCCGGCAGCAATCTCTTGTTACCTTGGTGTAACGGAGCCTGCGATGTTCGGTATCAACCTGAAATACGGCTTTCCGTTCCTTGCAGCGATGATCGGTTCCCTGTTCGCAGCTGTTGTATCAGTGGGAACAGGCGTTATGGCCAACTCAATCGGCGTTGGCGGCCTTCCTGGAATTCTTTCCATCCAGGCTCAAGACTGGGGCATGTTCGCAGTCGGAATGGTTGTTGCAATTGTGATCCCATTCATCCTGACAGTTGTGTTTGCAAAAACGAAAATGAATAAGTTTACTTTTGCGAAAAAATAAATGGTATGATTAAGGAGGGAGCAGGTCTCCCTTCTTTTTTAAAATTCAATGTAAGCGATTCCGTATGATTTTAATAAAATAATTGGTGATCCTTTATGACAAATAAGTATTTAACCATCTACAACTCGATAGTAGACCAGATTAAAAGCGGTGAGATCCCTCCCAATACCCTGCTTCCTTCTGAAAATGAACTGAAAGACCAGTTTGATACATCAAGGGAAACGATTAGAAAAGCGTTGAATTTGCTGTCGCAGAATGGGTATATCCAAAAATTGAGGGGCAAAGGGTCGATGGTCATCGACATCAACAAGTTTGATTTTCCGGTTTCCGGCCTGGTCAGCTTTAAAGAACTGGCTGAAAAAATGGGCAACAAGCCGAAAACGATTGTGAATGAATTGTCCTTGATAACCCCTGACAGCTATATAAGGCAGCAGCTCCATTTAGGTGTTAAGGATCAGGTTTGGAAGATTGTTAGATCGAGGGAAATGGGCGGGGAAAAAATTATTCTGGATAAGGACTACTTAAGTAAAAAGTACGTTCCCACACTGACTGAAGACATCTGTGCAGACTCGATTTATCAATACCTTGAAAAAGAACTGAACCTGACAATCAGCTTTGCCAGAAAAGAAATCGTTGTAGTAGAGCCTACTATGGAGGACCGGACCCTTTTGGACCTAGAAGGCTTTCATAATATGGTAGTCATCAAGAATTACGTTCACCTGGATGACGCCAGCCTTTTCCAATATACAGAATCAAGGCACCGGCCCGACAAATTCAGGTTTGTCGACTTTGCCCGGAGAACGCATAAATAAAAAGTGTGGTCTTCCAGATAGGAGGCCACCCTTTTCATTTGTTCAATATTCCAGATGAATGTTTTTACATAATGCCTTGCTATTAAACTGTTTTTTCTTTTCTTTGCAAAAGCACGGCGCCAATGACAATGAACCCCTTGAATGCTTCTCTCAAGAATGGCGGCACACCGAATAAATTTAATAGATTGTTCATCACGGCGATAATCAACATTCCAAAAACGGTGCCCATGATAATGCCCCGGCCGCCGCTCATGCTCGTTCCACCGACTACTGCAGCAGCGATAGCATCCATTTCTATTCCCCTACCGGCATTGGCAAAATCCATCGAACCAATACGGGAAACTTGAATGATCGATGCAATGGAAACTAAAACTCCCATCAGTATGTACACTCGCAACTTCACTTTTTCCACATTGACGCCGGAAAGCCGTGCAGACCTCTCATTTGAACCTACAGCTATGATTTGTCTGCCAAACACGGTTCGTTTTGATACATAGTAAAGGTTTAACGTGATGATTGCCCAATATACAATCGGCATGATCATATAACCGCCAATACTAAAGCTGGAAATCGACAAGAATTCCCGTGGTACTGTCGGATTATACCCTTGCATGAAATGCTGGGTAAGACTTCTGAAAATCATCATTGCACCCAATGTGGCGATAAATGGAGGGGTCTTACCTTTTGTAATGGTGACGCCAATCAATAATCCCAACAAATATCCCAATACTACCACCAACAGGATTGTTGCAACAAAAGCAGGGATTCCTGTCAATCCCAGCATCCCCAAGATCCCCCTGGAACTGGTATCAAGAAGCACCATACCAAAAGCACCAGCGGCAACCAAAGTAGACCCGACAGACAGATCTATGCCTCCTGTCATGATCACCAGTGTCATGCCCAACGCAATGATGCCAACTCCCGCATTATTACGCAGCAGGTTAATCCAGTTGTTTGTCCAGGAATCAAACCAACTCCCAAAGGAATCATATTCAAAGCCCAAAATCCATGTCTGCAATAAGACCATGACCAAAAAGGCGATGGCAGTACTGAACAGCGGATCTTGCGTCCATTTCCTTCTTGCCCACACTAAAACATTCGGATTGTTTTTTTCACGTTCAATTTGCACGATTCGTGTCCCTCTCTCCTACTTCATTCAGATGTCCACCCGTAGCAAGGCTCATGATTGTTTGTTCATTCATGGTCTCTCCAGCCACTTCACCCTGAACCGTTCCATGATACATCACAAGCGCACGGTCACAAATCCGGATAATCTCCTGCCCTTCACTGGAAAGTACGACAATTGCGATATTATCTTCAGCAAGTTTTAGGATGATATCATAAATATCTTCTTTCGCCCCCACATCTACACCTTGGGTGGGGTTGTCTAAAATAAGCAGTTTAGGGTTGGCGGAAAGCCATTTGGCCAGGACAACCTTTTGCTGGTTCCCCCCAGACAGACTATTGATGCTATCGGTAATCTTTCCCATTTTTATTTTCAGCGTTGCACGTAGTTTTTCGAAAATCTCTTCATGTCTTTGTGTATGAATGACACCACGCTTTGAAAATTTGGGCCAGGTTACTATCGAGGCATTTTCAAAAATGTTCATATCCTTGATGATCGCATTTTCTTTTCTGTTCCTTGGCACATAGGCAATCCCTTCCCTGATGGCTTGTGTAGTGCTATTGATGGTTACTTCTTTCCCATTGAGAAAAATTTTGCCTGATGACACTTTTTCGGCTCCAAAAATGGCCTGGAACAGTTCACTTCTTCCATCACCAAGCAAGCCTGTAACCCCAAGAATTTCTCCAGCTGTTACCGAAAAGCTGATATCCCTGAATATACCGTTATTTGTAAGTCCCTCAACCCGCAATACTTCATTTCCCAAACTTTTCTCGCGTAAAAATGGTTCTGTTCGCACGTCATATCCCACCATGAAACGGGCGAGGTCATCAGTAGTTACTTCACTGACATTTCCTTCTGCCACGAGCTTGCCATCCTTGAGCACCGTGTATCTCTCGCAAACTTCCATGACTTCATTGAGTTTATGTGAGATGAAAATGATCCCAACATTTTTGTCTTTCAACGTTCTCATCATTTTAAAAACCCGTGCAATTTCCTTATCCGTTAAAGAAGTAGTCGGCTCATCCATGATAATGATCGATGCATTCATCATCATTGCCCGGCATATTTCAACAATCTGCTTATAGGAGGCATCCAGATCACGAACCATCGTTTTCGGATCCAAATGGACGTCCATTTGCCGGAACAGTTTTTCTGTTTCGTTAATCATTCTTTCAACATCAAGGCTGCCTCTTTTTGTCTTTAACTCCCTGCCCAGGAACATGTTTTCAAATATTGGTAAATCATTGATCAGATTCAGCTCCTGATGGATAAAAGCAATGCCGGCTTCCTGCGATTGCCTTGGTGTGCTGAACACAACCTGTTTGCCGTCCAGGGTAATGGTACCTTCATCCATCTGATGGACTCCACCCAGTATGTTCATCAATGTCGATTTGCCAGCACCATTTTCACCCAAAAAGGCAACAATTTCCCCACCCCTTAGGGTGATCGATACATCCTTAAGCACATGGTTGCTATCAAAAAACTTTTTAATATTATTCATTTCGACTATCATGACATCAAATCCACACCTCTGTTAAAAGAGAGGCTACAGCTTGGCCATAACCTCTCCTTTTTTCTGTTTTCATTCCTATGAAATAATTAATAAGGTGAGCCTTCGTCAAGGAATTCCTGGTAATTTTCCCTGTCTACGATAGTGGTAGGTATTATCGTCTCTTCATCAACCTTTTCATCTTTTAACAGCTTCAGGGCGACATCTACGGCGTCTTTCACCATGGCTGGGCTGTAAAGTGCCGACTCGATCCAGATATCTTTATTTTCAGGCATCATCTTGAAGTATTCCTGCATGCCGCCTCCTCCGGTGACAACCTTAATATCCTTCCTTCCAGCTTCTTTAATGGCCTGCAGGACACCGATAGAGGTTTCATCATCCATGGAATAAACCGCATCAATCTTTGGATTCTTTGTCAAAATATCAGAGAAGTCCTTCAAGCCATCTTCTCTCGTAAACTGGGTTGCATAAGTCTCTGTTTTCATATCAGGCGCGATTTCTTTCAGAGTAGTGACAAAGCCCTCTTTTCTAAGCTCTGAAACAGAACCTGCGGAAGGTACTTCCAGGATGACAACATTTCCTTCTTTGCCAATTTTGTCTACGATATATTTAGCTCCCTGAACACCCATATCCTTATTGTCACCGGCAACACGGTAAACGCCATCCACGTCAATTTCAATGTCAAAGTTTACAATTTTGATGCCTTCATCCTTTGCCTGCTGAATTGGCACCTCCATGCCTTCCCATTGCGGAAAAGCAACAATTGCTTCGGCTCCCCATGTCTTAAGGTCATCCAATTGGGATGTCATCTCTTCCGCATTATTGCTTGTCTGAATCTTGTACTCTACTTCATCGGACAATTCTTTGGCCCGGGCTTCCGCATGGTAAGCAACTGCAGCTACCCAGCCATGTGTCACTGCTGGTGCAAGAATGCCAATCTTGTGCTTTTTCTCCCCTTTTTCTACCGAGGCGCCACCACCTGACGTTTTTGAATCGCCGCACCCGGCCAGAACTGGTACGATCATTAATAAGAATAACAATACGACTGACAAAGCCTTTTTCATCAAATAACCCCCTAAGTATAAATTTAGTAATCTATTATAAATAGACTTGAAACCTTGCATAAAAAATTCAATGTTTCTATTGATTTGACTTAAAATTTATACATCACCAATTCAATTAAGCGCTTTCAAAAGAGGTGTAAAGTTATTCTTCAATCCGAAGTCCTTCGTCCCCTGGAACGGCTCTGTTGCCCTATTATTAAAGTTATAATATATATATATACAGTTGATGACTGGCACTCTATCAGAAAAAAACAAGTCTGCTATACTTTAACTACTTGTCCTGTTGCCAGGGAAGTTTCGATTGCTTTCAATAACTTAAGGGTGTATAAAACCTCGTCTAAAGGGATGACCAGGTTATCCTCATTCTTCTCCAAGCAATTTACAAAATAGGATAGTTCATTTCGAAATGGATCCTCGGATTCTATTTGGACAAGGAGCTTCTCTTGTTCGGTGTATAATTCGAACTTTTTATCACTGTCATTCATGTTTTCGATATTTTCACCTGCAGCTACATGAAAATGCAGCGCACTCTGGCGTGTTTGTGCCCGAAATGACATTGTAAATGGAAACCCCGTCGGCATTCGCTGCGATGCTTCGACAAAAGCCACGCTTTTATTTTTGAAAGAAAGTGTCGTCATGACATGATCCCATGCCCCGAACTCGTTCTTGTTTCCGACAGCATAGACGGTTTCGGCCTCGCCAAGCAGGTAATAAACAAAATCAATGTCATGCAAATGCAAATCGTATAATGCACCGCCGCTTTTCTCCGGGTATTGGAACCAGCTGCTCCATTTAGGTGCCTCGCCCAGCCGTTTTGCATGGACAATCTCAATGTCTCTTAATTTGCCACTTTGACTATACGATTTAATGGCCTTGTACTCCGGCCAAAACCTCAGTACATGGGCGACAAATAAAAGCACTTTATTTTTACTTACTGCGTCGTTAATTCGCTTAGCAGACTCGAGCGTCAATGTCAGCGGCTTTTCACAGATGATGTTTTTTCCGGCGTTCGCGGCCCTTATAATATATTCCTCATGCAGATAGGTAGGGAGGCAGATATCGATGATCCCGATTTCCGGATCATTTAACAGCTCATCATATTCTGTCACAAAGGAACCAGTATAACTGCTGGTTACTTGTGACCTGTTAGACAGACTCCTTGTACAGATTGCCTTCACCTGGCAATTATCAATATGACTGTATGCTTCCAAATGAGTTCTGCCTATAAACCCTAAACCAACAAGTCCGATGTTCATCATTTCCTATTCTTCCAACCTCCTCAATCAACCGATTATTTTCGAAAGATAGCTGAAAGACCTTTTAACACTATCGTTAACTTCCTCAAGATTGGCTGGACCTGAAGGTGTAAATTCAACCTCTACACTAATCGGTCCCTTAAAGTTGAATTTTTTAAGCGTTCCAAATATCCTGTGGAAATCCAGCTCCCCATCGCCGATTGCCGGGAAATTCCACTCGTTGTAAACACCAAGCTTATCCTTCAAGTGCATGAATTCCACGTAAGCCACAGAAGCTTCCAGATCATCGTAGGGCAAAATATTGCCATAGAAAATCACATTGGCGGTATCATAATTGATTTTGACTCGGTTATTTAGTGACCGGGCCAGTTTTTTCAAGGAAGTACCAGTTGGATAGTTATTTCCGTGCGTTTCAAAAACAAGCGTTTTGTTAAACTTTTCGCACCTCTCGATGATGGGTTTCAAATTCGCCGCCAACAATTGTTCATCTTCAATCACATCTGTATCACCATGGGCATCACCAGTAGCTGTTATGATATACTTGCAATCAAATTCCACAGCCAGGTCAATGCTTTTGAACAGGTTTTCAACTCCTTCTTCCCGCATGACGTTACTGTGTGCCCCTATCCCCACGCATTTCATCCCGTAATCCATTAGCAGTTGCTTGATATCGTTTCGTTCTGTCGGCGACATTTCTGGCAAAACATGGGGAGTATGGTCTTTCACTGCAGCCAGTTCGATCCGGGTAAATCCTGCCTGACTTGCCCCTTTTACTGCATCCTCCAATGAGAACCCGTGATACGTATTAGAATTGATAGCAAGCTGTTCCAGCATGACACCCCTCCTTCAATGTAATTGATTACAATTAACAAAAAATCATTCATTTAATCTATTAAGCTTTTGTTCAAAACCATTATGTAATCCGTTACATTTATCTTATTGTATTTTGATTATTCAGTCAACGGTCCCTAATATTTAATATTCATTGTATTTGAACCTTAGAATAAAAAAAGAAGGATAGGATGGTTTTTACTCACCAAGGATCTTTTCAATCACTCTCATCGTCGCAAGTGCCTGGCTGCCATTAACCACTGGCTCTTTGTCCTCAATAATTGATTCGATAAACGAGTCGATCACGCCTGTACTGGTTTGGTTGTCGTTTGTCTGCATTGGCTCCAACTCATATTTGACTCCTGACCCGTCTTTCATCTCGATAATCAGCTGATGTATTGGATGCTGATAGATTTTGATAATCCCTTTCTGGCAGTAGATCGTTGTCGAGTTATCCTCTGACCCGTAATATGTCCATGAAAAAGAAGCGGTACCCAATCGGCCTTTTTTCGTCTTAAGTGCACATACCACATTGTCACAAACTTCAATCGGACTACCGCTCTCATCTACTTTATCAAGCGCGCCATAAAATGCATGGACATCTTCAATTTCATCGTCCAGCAGATAGTGGATCAAATCGATTTTATGTATTCCCAAGTCACCTGCTACACCTGAGTAAGAGCGCTCCTTTTTAAAAAACCATGTTGCATTGGATTTCTCAACACCCCAGCTTTCAGGGCCTTGATGGCCAAAGGAAGTCTTGAAAGTGAGTACCTCGCCCAATTCTTTGCTTTCGATTATTTTCTTTGCTTTTTGGTGGGCTTTTGTAAACCGCTGGTTATGATCCACCATTAATTTTTTTCCGGATACTGCCTGAGCTTCAAGGATTGTTTGTGCGGATTGCACGTTGATCGCCAACGGCTTTTCACATAGTACATGCTTGCCATTCAACAATGCATTCGCTGAATTAATATGATGTGCTTCATTGGATGAACAATCACTGATTGCCACAACGTCTGGATCCTGCAAAAGTTCCTCCACTGTTTCGACCGCACGTCCACCAAATTCCATTGCAAGTTGTTTTGCTCTCTCCGGATTCCTGTCAAAGAAGACAATCTCATCAACATTTGGATTGGCTTTATACTCTGGTGCATGACGAAATCTTGCTATCGACCCGCATCCAATGATACCTACGCTAATTCCCACAGTCCATATCCTCCTTCTTATTTATTTTCTATCCCATTGTTGATTCACGGATGACAAGTTCATGATCCAAAATGACACTTTCAACGGTATTTCCTTTAATGCTGTTAATTAGCATATTCGCTGCGGTAGTCCCCATTTTATACATTGGCTGGGCAACAGTAGTAAGTGTTGGATTCGTCATGTTGGAAAAGCTGATCTTGTCAAAACCAACAACTGCTATATCGTCAGGAACTTTTAACCCGACTGCGTTTATTTCTTTTAATGCTCCAATAGCCAACGTATCGGAAACGGCAAAAATTGCGGACGGTTTCTCTTTTAGCTGCAGCAGCTTTCTCATGGCATGAACGCCATTTTCAAAATCGAGATGTTCCGTGTTATAAATCCATTCGCATCGGATCGGAAGGGCAAACTCTTTTAATGCCTTTTCATAACCACTCCTGCGCTGGCGGGCATATAAAAATTTTTCATCTGAATTGATAAGTGCTATTTCTGTGTGCCCAAGCTTAATCAAATGTTTGACAGCATGATAGGCCGCAAGTTCGCTATCGATGGTGACGTATGGAATCGTACCGTCTTCATCGTACTCACTGCACAGGATAATCGAGTGGTTTTCAGCCAGTTCATTCAGCTTCTGCTTATTGACTGCCGGGTCCATCGAAATGATCCCGTCTGCGAGCTTATTTTTTACCATGTTAAAATAAATGTTTTCCCGCTGCGGATTTGAGTCTGTTTCACATAGCAGAATGCTGTAATCGTTCATAATCGCAACATTTTCAATCCCGTTGATAATTCCGGTATAAAAGGGATTTGATATGCTGGGGATCAATACAAGCAACAGGCGGCTTTCTGAATTCCGCAGATTTTTTCCCAGCATGCTTGGAGCATAGTTGAGCTCTTTAATGGCACTTTCTACTTTAAGCCTTGTTTTCGGACTTACCGATGATACATTATTAAGCACTCTTGAAACCGTGGCAACGGAAACACCAGCTCTTAGAGCTACTTGTTGGATATTGGCCATGATGCCTCACACTCACAATTAATATTCGAATATTTTTTGTAATCGTTTACATATTTACTGAAAATTATAAAATCAACCTGCTAAAATGTCAACAACCATACCTAGAGTAGTTTATAGATTGATAATGTATGCGCTTACGTTATAATATAAATGTAATGGATTACAACCATTCTTTTAAGGAGGTTCTTTTATGAAGTTAGGCGTTTTTACCGTTTTGTTCTCTGATAAAACACTGGATGAAATGCTGGACCATGTTACCTCAAAAGGAATTGAAGCTATAGAACTGGGTACAGGCGGCTATCCTGGAGATGCCCATTGCAAAGTGGATGAATTGCTGGCGGACGAACAGAAGCAGAATAACTTTTTAAGCAAAATCTCAAGCAAGGGACTGACCATAAGTGCGTTAAGCTGCCATGGAAATCCGCTTCATCCACAGAAACACATTGCTGAACAAGCCAATGCCCTTTTCAATAAAACGGTTCAATTAGCTGGCAAACTTGGGGTTCAAGTCGTCAATACTTTTTCAGGCTGTCCCGGTGACCATGAAAATGCGAAATATCCGAACTGGCCTGTCTCTCCATGGCCAAACGATTACCAGGAAATTTTAAAATGGCAGTGGGAAGAAAAAATCATTCCGTATTGGAGAGAGAAAGCAGCATTTGCCGAAAAGCATCATGTTAAAATTGGACTTGAATTGCACGGCGGATTTTCGGTACATACACCTGCCACCCTACTTAGATTACGGGAAGCATGTGGCCCGGCCATCGGCGCCAATCTTGATCCAAGCCATATGTGGTGGCAAGGCATCGATCCAGTAGAGGCAATTAAAATTTTGGGGCGTGAAAATGCGATCCACCATTTCCATGCCAAAGACACCATCATTGACCAGCCCAATATGAACCGAAATGGTCTAACAGATATGACATCTTACAATGATATGAGGAACCGGGCCTGGTATTTCCGTACGGTTGGATTTGGCCACGAAGCGAAAGTTTGGGCTGATATGATCAGTGCGCTAAGGCTTTATGGGTATGATTATGTTGTCAGCATCGAACACGAAGACGGTTTAATGTCCATTGATGAAGGTTTTTCCAAAGCGGTCGAAACCCTTCTGCCTGTGATGGTCAAAGAAGCTGTCGGTGATATGTGGTGGACATAAGCCGCTCGATTTACATGCTTAAACGGGCCAATATATAAAAATTGGCCCGCCCAGCATATTTACAGACAGAATTAGGTTTCCCGGATTAAATGTTATATTATCAATACCATCCGGATAGGGACGCAATCGGGGATACGGCACCCTGTTGCTTAATTACATTTATAAACCAACGATTCATAAGGACGAAGCTTGATCCGGTCCAAGCGTTGTCCTGTTTCAACATCATAATTACTAATTAAAAGCTCAGCATTGTTGTATTGAATATCTTTCGGAAGCTCGAAAATTGTTTCTTTTTCATAAAAATTATTGATCACGACCAGCAGCTCGTCCCCCAATTTCCGGGTGTATGCGAAAATGGACTCATCGTCTTCGAGGATTAGGTCGTACGATCCGTAAACAATAATTTCATGCTGCTTGCGGAGTTCTATCAATTTTTTATAATGATAAAAGATGGAATCTTCATCCTGCAGCGCTTGCCGTACATTGATGCGGGTGTAGTTGGGGTTCAGCTGCAGCCATGGTTTGCCTGACGTAAACCCTGCATTGTCTGAATCATCCCACTGCATAGGAGTCCGGGCATTGTCCCGCCCCTTTACATAAATCGATTCCATCACATCTGCAGCATCATAGCCCTGCTCGAGCACTCTTTCCTTGTACATGTTTAGACTCTCAATATCGTTATAATCATCAATGGATGGGAATCGGACATTGGTCATGCCGATTTCTTCTCCCTGATAAATATATGGAGTCCCTTGCATCATATGGAGGAGTGTGCCAAGCATCTTCGCTGACTCTACCCGGTACTCTTTATCATTTCCGAAGCGGGATACAATCCTCGGCTGGTCATGGTTGTTCCAATACAGACTGTTCCAGCCCTTATTCTCAAGCTGTTTTTGCCATTTCGATAAATTTTGCTTTAAATCCTTCAAATCAAGAGGCTTCAGATCCCATTTACTTTTGCCCCGCTGTTTATCAAGGCTCATATGCTCAAATTGGAATACCATATTCAGCTCTTCACGGTTTTCCCCAGTGTACAGCTCGGCCTGTTCAGGTGTGACACTGGGGCATTCGCCGACCGTCATGATGTCGTACTTGGACAGTACCTGCCTGTTCATTTCCTGAAGGAAATCATGCACCCGCGCACCATCCGGTTCGTAGTCTGCATTGACCGCATTGCCAGCCAAAAAGTCTTCATACGGTGCCAGGAATTCCTTTTTCGATATCATGTTGATAACATCCATACGGAACCCGTCCACGCCTTTATCGAGCCAGAATCTCATCATTTTGTAGATGTCTTCCCGTAGCTGCCGGTTTTCCCAATTCAAATCCGGCTGCTTTTTCGAGAACATATGGAGATAATATTCACCGGTTTCGTCGTCAAGCTCCCAGGCCGGGCCGCTGAATATCGATTCCCAGTCAGTCGGTTCTTTTCCATCGACAGCAGGACGCCAAATATAGTAGTCACGATATGGATTCTCCTTTGATTTACGGGATTCGATAAACCAAGGATGCTCGTCGGAAGTGTGGTTCACGACCAGGTCCATGACAAGCTTGATGCCGCGCTTGTGCATTTCATCCAGCAGTTCCTCCCAATCCTCCATCGTTCCAAACTCGTCCATTATGTCTTCATAATCACTGATATCATAGCCATTGTCATCATTTGGAGATTTATAGACAGGAGACAGCCAGACAACATCAATACCGAGTTTTTTTAAATAATCCAGCTTGGAGATGATCCCGCGGATATCACCGATGCCATCGCCGTTGCTGTCCATGAAGCTGCGGGGATATATTTGATAGATGACACTTTCTTTCCACCATTTTTTCGCTTTCATCACCTGTCGCTCCTTTTACTATGTACCGGCCCCCAAGTTGGAGGGGTCTAATGGTATTCTACCGTGCTTTGATGAGCTGTTCAACCTCTTGCTTTTCCGGAAGGGCGGAAATTGCCCCTTTACCCGTTGTCGTCAGCGCGCCACTGGCATTGGCAATGGACAGAATAAGCTCATGGCAGCTTTCGAGGGTTGCCTCCAGCGTCTGCTGTGCCGTGTTCATGTCCAGCAACTGAGACAGCAGGCCGCCGATAAAGGCATCCCCGGCGCCTGTCGTATCCTGCACCTCAACCCGGAAGCCCTTTGATTCATATTTCTTTCCATTTACATATAAGGCAGCACCGTTTGCGCCTTTTGTAAAAACGACCGCCTTTACATCGCCGGTGAAAATGGAGGCAATCGCTTCGTCTATATCGGACATGCCTGTGATAAATTCGAGTTCTTCATCAGAAATTTTCACGATATGGGCGAGCGGGATAAATGACAGTATTGTGTTCCTGCACTCCTGCGGATCGTCCCACAGCGGGAGTCGTACATTTGGGTCAAAGCTGATGATGCCCCCTGCCGCCTTCACTGACTCGATCGCCTTGACATGTGCCTGTTTCATCGGGCTGTCTACTAAATCAACAGAGCAAAAATGAAGGATATCATTGCTTGCGAACCATTCCGCTTCGATTTCTTCCTCTGTCAGCAGCAAATCCGCCGACGGTTTCCGGTAAAATGAAAAATCCCGTTCTCCGTCTTCACGCAATGATACAAAAGCGAGGCCTGTATTAGCCTCTGTTGTCCTTGTAATTTTATCTGTCTGGACGCCCGCGTCTTGCAGCTGCTCGAGGAGGAAGTCCCCAAACGCATCGGCCCCAAGCTTTGTGATCATCGACGAAGTCCCGCCGTATTTTGCAACGGCAGCTGCCACATTTGCAGGTGCGCCGGGTGCACGCTCAAATGAAATGACATCCTTTAAAGCTCTGCCTTTTTGCAGAGGAACGAAATCAATTAATACTTCACCTATTGAAAATAAACGCCCCACCATTTCCACCTCGAAACCCATTTTTATATTCGTTCTTTGTCACGGCCATAGCTGTTTATACTTAATTGTTTAACCAAAGTATACATCAATACACTTGTCAGTTTAAGTTATTGTACGAATCCTTTATTTACATTTTTCGTACACGGTGATGGAGTACCCGTCATCCTTTTTATCCTGGAGAACCTTCTGCAAGGATACTTCGACGGGCAATAGAATCGTTCTCTAATAAAAAAGCGGCACCAAAACAGACAGACTGTTTTGGTACCGCTTTTTGCTTTTAAGCAACAACTTCCGGATTCTTGGCTTTCTCAAAATCGAGCTTCACTTTCCGAAGCAGCTCTTCGTCTGTCAACAGGCGATGTGCCGACAGGGCGAGGGCTTTCGCTCCGGTTAACAATGCCTGGTCACCTTGCGGGGAACCGGCGGATTCTCTAAATTCATTCGTATGGGCAATAAGGTCATCCGGCCCGATTTTTATATAGGGATGGGCAGTTGGCGTTACATGGCTGACGTTGCCTGCATCTGTTGAGCCGATACCTTTCCCTTTTTCCCGGTAGACCTTTTCACCAAGCAGTTCAAGTTCTTCACCCAAAATTTTATCAAGCGCAGAATTCAGGATGAAATCATGGACTTCATTCTGGAACCTTTCAACCTTTACTGTCGCACCTGTCGCAAGGGCAGCGCCTTCCGCGATGTTGCGGACCTTTGCAGACACTTCTTCACAGAACGCCCAAGTGCTTGCCCTAATGTAGAACCTGGCTGATGCGTAATCCGGAATGATGTTCGGTGCGTCGCCGCCATGGGTGATGATTCCATGGATACGGACATCGGTTGGCAGCTGCTGCCTTAATGCGTTGATTCCGTTGAACAATTGAATGACAGCGTCAAGGGCGTTGATGCCTTTTTCCGGTGAACCTGATGCATGGGCAGCCCTTCCGTAGAAATGGAAGTCCAAAGGATCAACCGCAAGCGTCGGGCCGGTCAAACCTGTTTTGCCACTAGGATGTATCATGAACGCGGCATCGATATCGTCGAACAGGTGATGTTTTACAAAGCTTCCTTTCGCACTGCCGTTCGGGCCGCCTTCCTCAGCCGGTGTCCCGAAAACAACTACATCGCCGCCAGTTTCTTCGATGAGTTCCGCCAAGGCGATTCCGGCTGCAACACTTGTTGTGCCGATAATATTGTGGCCGCAGGCGTGGCCAAGGCCTGGCAGGGCATCATACTCTGCCAGAAAACCGATTTTCGGCCCCGGTTTTGAGGCAGTTTTCCTGGCGACAAACCCTGTTTCATGGCCGGCTACATCTCTCGTGACAGCAAACCCGGCGTTCTCAAGGATTTCTGTCAGGGTGCGGGAAGCAAAATACTCCTGGTTCCCTATTTCAGGGTTTGCGTGGATGGTTTGGCTTGTCTGGATATAAAGGTCTTTCGAGCCCTCAATGCTCTCGATGATTCGGGCGCGCTGCCCGGCTGTTTCGGCGTTGGACATAAGATCATCTCCCGGTTGGTTTATCTCCTGACAGGGGTGTTTCGCTTCCCCCGCCCGTGTCTTTCTGATCGCTGCAACTGCGGTTTCGGGTGTAGTTTTCAACAGCACCCGGGCCTTTCAATTACCAGCCAATCTTGCTCAAAGGAACGAATGTCGGGATCATATTGCCTTTGTATTCTTTCTCGATGAACTCAGCTGTGTCATCCTCCTGGTAAAGCTCGGCAATCCTCTTCAGCGTTTTGTTGTCCTTGTCTTCTTCTCTTGTCGCAATGATATTGATGTATGGAGTCGCTGTTTCACTCTCATGGTAAATGGCGTCTTTAAGCGGAGTGAGACCTGCATCGACAGCGATGCCATTGTTGATGACAGAAGCGGCAACATCCGCCATTACCCTTGGTGTCTGGGCTGGCACAACTGGCACAATTTCAAGTTTTTTCGGGTTTTCAACAATTTGGTCGTAAGAACCATTGGGATCGAAATCATCAGCCAATTTGACCAGGCCAGCCTCTTGAAGAAGCAGCAACGCCCTGCCCTGATTTGAAGTATCGTTAGGAAGGGCAATTTTTGCGCCCTGTGGAATATCCTTCACATCCTTGTACTTATCAGAGTAAATCCCCATAGGGGCAAGCACTGTAGTTGCGATTGGCACAAGGTCAAGCTTGTGTTCCTTAATGAACACATCAAAGTATGCGACCGTCTGGAATGCGTTAACATCAAGTTCACCTTCAGCCAGTGCAGTGTTCGGTGCAACATAGTCAGAGAATTTCACGATTTCAATTTCAATGCCTTCTTTTTCAGCCTTTTTTGCAACGAAATCCCATATACGGGTATCAGTGCCGCTGATTCCAAGCTTCACCTTGACATTTTCCTTGCCGTCTGTTGTTCCTGAGCAGCCTGCGCCAAAAACCGCCAGCGCCAAAATAATGATGGATAGTAAAAGTTTTTTCATGATGTTTCCTCCTAGGTTATCTTCTTCTGATTTTCTTAGCTAAAATATTTCCAAATGATTGCAGACCTTGAACGATTACAATGAGGATTCCCACTGTAATCAGCATGGTGGCCGTGTCAAACCGCTGGTAGCCGTAGGTGATCGCCACGTCACCGAGGCCGCCACCACCAACAGCACCGGCCATGGCGGATGCCCCGACAAGACCGATAGTGGCAATTGTGAAGGCAAGTACGAGCGAGCTAAGTGCCTCCGGTATAAGGAATTTGAATATGATTTGCGAAGGGGTTGCCCCCATGGCTTCAGC
Organism: Bacillus sp. T33-2; assembly: GCF_002860205.1. Lineage (GTDB taxonomy): Bacteria > Bacillota > Bacilli > Bacillales > Cytobacillaceae > T33-2. The sequence goes on along the minus strand of NZ_PGVB01000003.1, from coordinate 92,698 downwards.
GGCTTCAATGACCCCGGGATCCACTTCAAGCAGGGAGTTCTCTACGAGCCGTGCAATATACGGACCTGCATAGAAGACGAGCGGGACGACTGCCGCCGCGGTGCCGATCGATGTACCGACAATCAGCCTTGTGACCGGGATGATCGCCACCATTAAAATGATGAATGGCACCGACCGGAAAATATTAATGATTCCATTCAAGATGTTAAAAAAGGGCACGTTCTCCAGCAGATGACCTTTCCTTGTCACGACGAGGAGAATCCCGAGCGGCAGCCCGAGCAGTGCCGAGAAAAGCAGGGAGAAGGCGACCATCTGTATCGTTTCTATCAGTGCCTCAACAATTTGCTGTGAATTAACTAGCATGTGCCATCACTTCCTTTATGCTTACTTGCCTCTGGTTGATAAAATCGAGAGCCCGCTGGATTTCTTTTTCATCCCCCTGGAACTCCACTACCAGATTCCCGAATGGGGTTCCCTGCAGCTCGGTGATATTCCCGAACAGGACGTTGACATCGATATCGAATTTCTTGGCGAGCTGTGATAAAAGCGGCTGCCCGGCGGACTCCCCGACAAAGTTGATTCGGTAAACCTTTTGCAGCCCGGCTTGCTTCTGGATGAGCTCTTTTACTGAATCAGGGATCCGGTCATTCATTACAGAGCTGACAAAGTTCCTTGCTGTTTCTGTTTTCGGTGCCGAAAAGACATCAAACACAGTACCTTCTTCAATGATCTTTCCTGCTTCAATGACCGCGACCCGGTCACAAATCTCCCTGATCACCGCCATTTCGTGGGTGATGATCAATATTGTGATGTTGTACTCCTGGTTGATTTTTTTGAGCAGCTGCAGGATCGAGCTTGTCGTCTGCGGGTCCAGGGCCGAAGTCGCTTCGTCGCAAAGCAGGATCGAAGGCTGTGTCGCAAGTGCCCTGGCAATGCCGATCCGTTGCTTCTGTCCGCCGGAAAGCTGGTCAGGATAGCTGTCGGCCTTATCGGCAAGACCGACGAACTCCAGCAGTTCATGGACACGTTTTTTGATTTGGTCTTTCGGGACTTTTGCCAGGGTTAATGGCATGGCCACGTTGGCAAATACCGTTTTCGAGTTTAATAGATTAAAATGCTGGAACACCATGCCAATATTTCTTCTGACCTCTCTGATTTCGGTTGTCGACATGGCAGTGAGGTCATGGCCGTTGACAATCACCTTCCCTGATGTTGGGCGCTCAAGCAAGTTGACGCAGCGGATCAGCGAGCTTTTTCCGGCGCCGCTAAAACCAATCACCCCAAAAATTTCCCCTTTGTTTATTTTCAAATCTATCCCGTTCAGTGCCGCCACCTGCTGCCCGCCACTGTCATAAACCTTCTTCAGGTTTTGAAATTCAATCATGTATGTACCTCCTTATGTTGTCGAAAAACAAAAAGCCCTCTTCCCGGAAACAGGAAGAGGGCATGCCATTATATGGGCAAGTGTCTCTTCTTATCTCCCAAGCATCTCCGCTTGCTGGATTTGGCACAGTCTCATTGATAGAGTCCGCTGCCGAGGCTTCATAGGGCCAGTCCCTCTGCCTCTCTTGATAAGAACGTTAATTTTGGTATAAAATTGTCACTGAATACAAAAAGCCTCTTCCCGGGAACAAGAAGAGGCTGTAATTATATGAATCGTCCCCTTCTTATCTCCCAAGCCGTCCGCTTGCTGGATTTGGCACAGTCCTCTTGATAGAGTCCGCTGCCGAGGTGTCATAGGGCCAGTCCCTCAACCTCTCTGGATAAGAAATTGAAAAGTGCTATTAGGTTTTTAAGTATGTCCCTCATTTTATGGGAAGCAATATTATAAGTCAACTATTTTATTATAGTTCTATTTTTCTGAAAAATATTCTATTGAAAAGGATTATAAAACCGGCTACCGTCATGAAACGTGACAATTAATGAGATTAGCAGCAACGAACAAACGATGCCCATTGCTATGTAATCCGTTCCCCTAAAAGGACGGGCACTGTACCATGTGCGCCTGTTGTTTTTGCCAAATCCCCTCAGATCCATGACATTGCTGATCACCTCAATCCGGTCCAGGCTCGAAAAAATCAGCGGCATGATAATAGATGCCGCATTGCGCACGCGCCTCGGCAGCTTTTCCTTCCGGGACATGTCGATGCCCCGGGCCTGCTGCGAGAGCGCGATGTTCCTGTAATCCCGCTGGATGTCCGGGATATACCTTAACGCAATTGCGACAGAATAGGCCACCCGGTAGCTTATGCCGATCCTGTTGAGAGACGCGGCAAATTCACTTGGATTGGTCGTGACAATGAACAACAGTGCAGCCGGGATGACAGTGAAATACTTTAGTGTAATGTTAAATTCATAGAATAATTGCTCAAGTGTCACATCATAATTCCCGGGCATCCCGAACAGCACATGCCTCGTTCCGTATATCTGTACCCCTTCCTGCGGCGAAAATAGATAAATCGCAATATTATTGAGCAGCAGAAAAAACAATATGAATGCCAGCACAAAAGAAACATCGCTAAGCTTTATTTTTGAGACATAAAAAATTGCTGCACTTGCCAAAAACAATAATAACAAAACCCGCGTATCATAGGTCAGCATCGCAGCAGTGGACCACATGATAAAACAGATTAATTTCGTGGCGCCTGTCAACTGATGGATCGGTGAATTGCGTTCGATATAAGACAACATTTCTACTGCCATGCACGTCCCGCCCCCTTGTCAAAGGCGATAAACCGCCGTACAAACTCCCGGGGCGAGCTGATGCCGGACCGCAGTGCCAGATCAAATAATGAGGTCTGCTTTAAATTCGCCTGCTCTACCACAGCTGGATCACTCAAGACGTTTACTGATGTGTCGTCGGCGACCTTTTTCCCATCCGCAATCACAATCGCCCGCGGTGTGTATTCAAGCATGAGATGCATATCGTGGGTGATCAGCAAAATCGTCACACCGCGCTTGTTCAGCTCTGCCAAGAACTCCATCATCTCCGTATAATGGCGGAAGTCCTGTCCGGCCGTCGGTTCATCGAGAATGATTACCGCTGGTTCCAGGACTAGAATGGATGCAATCGTCACGCGCTTTTTTTGTCCGAAGCTCAGTGCTGAAACTGGCCAGTTCCGGAAAGGATAAAGCCCGCATATCTTTAAGGTCCTTTCGACACGTTCTTTCATTTCTTTTTCCGGAACACCGCCAACCGCAAGCCCGAGAGCCACCTCATCATAAATCATATGCTTTGAAATCATCTGGTTCGGGTTTTGCATGACAAGGCCGATGCTTAAGGAACGCTCCTTAATCGTATCAGCAGTTATGTCCCTTCCGTGTACAATGATTCTCCCGGAATCAGGTCTTTCAAACCCGCAAATCAATCTTGACAGCGTCGATTTCCCCGCGCCATTTTTACCGACGATACTGACCATCTCGCCTTTGTTAATCGTAAAAGATATATGATCCAATGTTGATTTGCCAGCTTGATAGCTGAAAGATATGCCATTCAGCTCCAAAGCAGGCGTGCTTTTCGGAGCTGGTTCAGGCTCATCGGCCGTGCTGTACCAGGCTAGCAGTTTATCCCGGCATTGCCCGATTTTCAATTTATCAATATGGTTCGGGTATATATCAGATGTTACCTTGCAGCCGGCATATTTCAGGGCCCTTATGTATAATGGTTCACGGATATTGGCCGCTTCCAGCATATTTGAAGCCAGCAGCTCGTCCGGCGGCATGTCACAAACGATGCGGCCTTCATTGACAATGATGATCCGGTCTACATCGCAGTGCAGTACATCTTCAAGCCTGTGCTCGATGATCACTACAGTCGTGCCAGTCTCCTTGTGGATGCGGTCAATCAAGGAAATGGCCTGCGTTCCCGTCGCCGGGTCAAGATTGGCAAGCGGCTCATCAAACAGGAGGATTTTCACATCGTCGACCATCACTCCGGCAAGGGCGACCTTCTGTTTTTGCCCGCCTGACAAATGGTGGATGGAAGAAGCCAGGTAGCTGTCCACGTCCACCATTTCCGCCACTTCCGTTACCCTTTCTCTCATCCGGTCCTGTTGCACACAGTCATTTTCCAATGCGAAAGCTATATCCTCCCCTACAGTCAGCCCGATAAATTGCCCATCAGGATCCTGCAGTACTGTCCCAACAAATTTGGAAAGGGCGAAAATATTTTCATCTTTCGTTTCCCTGTCCATAATTTTGATGCTGCCAGTTACTTCGCCTTTGTATGAAAAGGGCACAAGCCCGTTAATGCAGTGGGCAAGCGTGCTTTTACCCGAGCCTGAAGGCCCTGCGATCAGCACTTTTTCCCCTTCATAAATCGCCAAGTTAATATTTTGCAGTGTTGGTGCGGTCTGGCTGCGGTATTTAAAACCAAAGTCAGAGAATTGAATCACTGGTTTTTTCATGTATTTTTCTCCATTAAACAAAATACCGGAGGCATAGAGCCCCCGGTGTCTCATTACATTTCCTTTGTGAGGCTGCCTGTTTTGCTGCGTGTTTTTGCGTATGCCACGAGCAGGATCGTTCCCAATACGCCTACGGTTACCATGTTTGAAACTCCAGCTACGATACCTTGAACGAACACCTTATTAGCAGGCTCCGCGTAAATGAATATATCAAGGGCAGGGGCCACAAGGAACCAGCCGATGGCCTGGACAACCACCTGGGAGACATTAAACGAAACGACTTGCCTCGTTCCGAATTCACCTTCTTCAATATCGATTTTTCGTGTTGCGAGTCCAATTAACAACCCAACCACAGCCGATACTACTACCCAGCTCCACCATGGGGAACCGTAGAATAGAGCATCCTTCAAGGCATGGCCAATCAAGCCGATCAGCCCTCCGGCCACTGGCCCGAAAACAACCGCCATCAAAGCCAGGAATGCATAAGAAGTCTCAATCGATGTATTGGGAATCCCCGATGGAATAGATGCAAACCTCCCGAGGATCACAAAAACAGCAGTTCCTATCCCAATCGCCACTATCGTTTTCGTTGACAGCTTATTTCCCTGCATAATCCCCTATCCCCTTTTTAATCATTTTATATATTTTTTGAGCTTTCCGTATTGAGATATGCCAGTTGATGCCGCTCGCAATGTTAAACTCTTCTGCAAACGAGCCTTGATTCATTGCAATCGCCAGATTGTCCAGAGAGTTCACATAAACGAGGGGTTCCCCTACCCCTATGTCGGCAAACGACCTGCCATACACCATTGCATTTTTATAAACTGTTCTGTGGCCATCCTTGATTACTACCTCCAGCTGATCCCCGTAACTGATGGCTAAATCATTAAGAAGCTGGCGTGGAATGTTGCTCCACACATTCCCAAAGCGTACATCGAGGACATCAATGATCCCCATGATCGAATCACCTTTGGCTGACGCTTGAGTAAACGGCAGTTCCACAACAGATTCAGGTGATAATCCCGGGCCTACCTGATCTAGTGAAATGACTCCGGCTGCAAGCCTTGCACCTGTATAGGCAAAAATGTCCCGGCCATGGAAGGTGTGTGATGCTCCTGACCTCGGCAGCCTGTTCACCTTTTCATCTATCCCGCGGGCCTCAACAATCCCGTTCATCCTTTTCAGATGTGTAAGCGTCCCATTATCAGGTGTGACGATATAATGGTTCGACTCAGTCCTGGCAACGATGCTGCGCCGATCCGATCCAACCCCCGGGTCGACGACCGAGACAAACACAGTACCTTCCGGCCAGTAGGAAACGGTTTGCAAAAGCCTGTAAGAAGCTTCCCAAATATTGAACTGAGGGATGTCATGGGTCAGGTCAAACAGGCGGATCGACCCGCTCACGGAACTGGCCACACCATACATCGCAGCTACAGCCCCATCACCCAAACCAAAATCTGATTGAAATACCAATGCCCGGCTCATAGTTCCTCCCCTGTTTGCTGTAATGTAAATGGCTTTTTCCTGTTTAGTTTACTTATGCGGAGCATGATCCCCCCTTGTATAAATAAAAAAACACGCCTTCATCAAACGATAAGGACGCGGCATGATTGCGTGGTACCACCTTAATTCACTGCCTGCTCACGCAGCCAGCCTCAGCAAGTACAGATTTAGAGTTTCCTTCTATACTCTGGCATTTGTAACGAGTGCCAAATCTCGCCGGAACCTACTTGTACTTCAACAGCACGTTCAGCGCGGAGCTCAGGGACCATTGTTCGAACCAGCATTTTTGCTTCTTTTCAGCTGCCGAAGCTCTCTGTGAAAAATAAACCTGGACCTACTTTTCCCATCATCGCAAGTGATAAATATTTATTGATAATCTTACAATAAGTAAAAATAAAAAACAATTCAAAATTTAAAAATTTACTGACTTTTTATGATAAAAAAATAGAGCCTATTTCAGGCAGCAAACTATATATCTATTTTATCCCACCAGGCCCGAACCCTTTCTGTGAAATCAGCAGTTCGACATCCTCGATTTCTTCTTTAAGCATTTTCAAAACTACTTTATAGGCAGTTGGATTGTACCATTTCTCCAAGCCCATTTGTTCGTATATTTTGTAAATGCCAAGATTTTCGGTCCGCTTGCCGCCGCCGCCATCACCCATCCAGTAATCATCCAGGGTAATTCGGCTGGCAATGCCTGTCAGCTTTTTCGGAAATTCCTTTGAACAAGGCAACAGCGGAGAGATTGTTGCCTGGGTTGCGATTCCTGCCTCCGTTATCTCTTTCAAAGCCCGCATCCTCGCCGGAATCGGCGGTGCAGCCGGCGAAAAGGCCCTCCTGACTTCTTCCTTATCAGTTTCTATCGTTATTGAGACCCGGATTCTGTCCCCAAACTGTTTAAATAAATCGATATCCCGCTTCACTAAAGGAGACCGGGTTTGTACAAACAGGAAATCAGGCCGTTCTTCCAGCATGACCTCCAACAAACTCCTTGTCAGCTTCGTTTTAGCCTCAATTGGCTGATAAGGATCAGTGGCTGATGACATAAACAAGGTCACAGGACCTTTTTTCCTGGCTTTTATGATTTCTTTTCTTAACAGTTCAGCAGCATTTGTTTTTATATCTACCCACGTTCCCCACTCTTCCTCACGGTACAGGCCGACAGGAAGCTGCCGCACGTAGCAATAGCTGCATCCAAAAGCACAGCCGGCATACGGATTCAGTGAATGAGAGTATTCCTCCAACAAACCTCTACCCGGCGTTAAGATACTTTTTGAAACAATATCTTTTATTTGTATTTTCATGTTGATCACCTTGTTTTAATTATAAATCATTTGGCCTATTCTCCCTAATGTTACGGCCTGGAATGCATCAACCTCACTGGGTACGTGCTTTAATGCTTTAACTCCCCGGGGGTCAGGCCCCAAGCTGTAATGCGTTAGCTTGCCTGGGAACAGGGACCACTTAGCGCGGATAAAAATGGAAGCGTTGGAACAATATAAGACAGGAACGAACATCAAAATACCGGAGGCACAAAATATGGATAAATTAATCGGGATCATCGGCATTATTGTCATTCTGGCCATCCCATTGATCTTTTCAAAGAACCGGAAAGATATCGATATCAAGGCCATCGTGATTATGCTGGTCCTGCAATTTGCGCTCACTTGGTTCATGTTTAATACTTCAATTGGACAATCATTCCTCAACGCAGTATCGCGCGGTTTTAACAGACTGCTTGAATTCGCGGGCGTTGGTGTCGAATTTGTTTTCGGAGGGATTGAGACCAATGCACCATTTGTGTTTTTCTTTAATGTGCTGTTGGTCATCATCTTCTTCTCAACGCTGCTTTCGATTTTAACGTACCTAAAAATTCTTCCGCTTATTATCAGGGTGCTCGGTGGTGCTTTGTCGCGGATTACCGGACTGCCAAAGGTTGAATCATTCAATGCCATAAATTCAATCTTTTTTGGACAATCCGAGGCGCTGCTGGCGATCAAATCACAATTTTTCCGTCTGAACAAAGACAGGCTGTACACGGTTTGTGCTTCGGCCATGGGATCTGTATCAGCGTCGACGAGCGGATCATATATGCAGCTGCTCCCGCCACAATTTGTTCTTGCAGGAATGGTGCTGAATGCTTTTTCTGCTTTGATCATCGCCTCCATCCTGATGCCGGTCAAGGTGCCAAAGGAAGAGGATGTCATTGAGATCAATAAAACGGAGCAGGCTGACAGTTTTTTTGAGGCAATGAGCGAAGGGGCAATCGACGGCTTGAAAATTGCCGGCATCGTTGGCGGCATGCTCATAGCATTCATCGCCACCATGGAGTTCGTAAACTTCATTGTAGCTGGCGTCGGCGGACTTTTCGGCGCGGAAACAAATTTCCAGGAAATCCTCGGATACATCCTGTACCCACTCGCGTTTTTAAGTGGCATTCCTGCGAACGAAGCTGTGCAGGCCGGTGCGGTAATGGGTACAAAGATCGTGCTCAACGAATTTGTGGCGATGCTCAGTTTTCAGCCGATGATTCCCGACCTGTCAGACCGGACAGTTGCGATTGTATCCACCTACTTAATCTCATTTGCGAATTTCAGCTCAATCGGCATCATTGCAGGATCGGTAAAAGCAATCGACCGGGAAAGAGGGCGTATCGTTTCCAGCTTCGGATTCAAATTGCTTTTTGGGGCCACTTTGGCATCCTTCTTATCGGCAACAATTGTAGGGTTGTTCTTTTAATTTTTTAATGAAAATAGTACAGGAAGGCGAGGTATGGCCCACCTCGCCTATTTTTATTTATTTCCTGACTCCGCTGTTTTACCGCTTTAACAAGCCGGGGGCCTGACCCCCGCCGCGTTAATGTGTTAATACGGCGGGGGTCAGGCCCCTGATTTTAGTATCTTAGTTTGCTGGTTCTGCCCTCGATTTTATAGCTGATTGCATCTTTCTTATTTTCAAAGAAACTGACCAGGGCGTCGAGGTCTTTCACTCCTGTCTCCCTGTTTGTTCCCTGTGTAAATGCCGTAAATGCGTCTCCGCCACCGGCTATAAAGTTATTGGCTGTCACGGTGTATGTTTTATTTTCGTCCAGCTCGGTTCCGTCTTGGACAAGAATATTTTGCACCTTCTGGCCCACCGGCTGGTTGTCATCCCATGTATATGACAACCCGGATACTTGCAGCATGTTTGTCCGCGCGCCGACCCACTGTTGGTTCAGGACTTGCCGTATCTGCTTTCCAGTCAGGCTCATTTTGATCAGGTCATTCCCAAATGGCTGGACAGTGTACAATTCACCCCATGTCACATCGCCCTTTTCGATATCGGCACGGATACCGCCAGGATTCATAAAGGCAAAGTCAGTCTTCATGCTTGCCCTCTGTGCGTCAGCAATTAAATTTCCAAGTGCTGATTCACCGCTTTCGTTTTGCAGTGCAGTTATATTTTCTTCAACAGAGCCCACCACCCTTTCCACCTGCGGCCGGACTTTATCCTCATACTTTGCAATCATGCGTGCGATTTTTTTATCCGGTTTCATGTTTTCATGGTAGACAGTCACAATCTCCGCCTTTTTCGCTGCAATGTCTCTCGTATTCGGATCTATTGCGATGTCTACATCCGAAAAAGCTGTTCCGTAGGAGTAGGATTGAACGAGCAGTTTTCCATCCACTACTGAGTTAAGGTATGCGTGGTTATGGCCGCCGTAGATGATATCAACCTCGTCGTTGACTGCATTTGCGATGTCAACCACTTCTCCCACTGCCTGCTGGCCGTTAATATTTGAAGTTCCCGGATTGTGGGCCAGCACCACTATCGCCCTGACTCCAGCTTTGCGAAGTTGTGCTGCGTATTTATTGATCGTTTTGGCTTCATCCAGAAATTTCAGCCCTTGTACAGCACTTGGCATCACCAGACTGGCAGTATCTGTTGTTACCACTCCGATAAAACCAATGGGAACTCCTTTAACTCTCACTACCTTATAGGGGGGAAGAATTGTCTTGCCGGTTTGTGAATCAATTATATTGGCAACAATCCATGGAAATGAAGCTCCCTCAAAATTACCAGTTTTCTCGTGTTTCCCACCGTTAATGATTCGGTGCAGCTCTGTTACACCCTTATCAAATTCATGATTCCCAACCGTTCCAAGGTCGAATTTTATCCTGTTTAAAATCTCGATAGTCGGTTCATCCTGCAGTAACGCAGAAATCGGGGGACTTGCCCCGATCATATCCCCCGCCTGGATAAGCAGTGTATTCTTATTCTGGCTTTGGCGCTGCTTCAGGTAGGCGGCCAGATAATCTGCCCTTCCTGCGGGTTTCCCGTTTACCTGGCGGGTCACATTCAGCTGGCCGTGTAAGTCATTTATTCCAAGCAACTGGATATTAATATAGCGTTTATCATTGAATATTTTTTCATCCTGATCCGCCAGCGCCTTCGGACCTGTCCCAGGACGTTTTTCTATGTGTCCATAGTAGTTGGACAAACCCTGTACATCTTTATGGACCTCTTCTGCAGGCTGGTTTTGGCGGGTGCCGTCATTTTCAAGAATCCGCCTGTTGTTATCTTCCTTTTTATTTTGTGTCGTTTGCCCCGTATTTTTTTCCTCGTCATTCTTCGCATCATTGTTCGTGTTACAACCAACTAACATAAACAACAGGATAAACGGTAAAAATGTTTTATACATTTTTTTCATGATAACCGCCCCCATAATCAGATTAAGTGAGGTTTATTATTTGTTAATCATGGGCTTCCTATCCGGCTGCATTATGGCTAGAATCCGGACGTTTCGACTTAGGCCACTCAACTTATCATTTCAAGAGAAAAGACCCCCATCTTGAATGGGCAGGTCACACCCAATTGGCGTAAACGAAGGTTTGCATGTCAGTCCGTAGTGAGTGCCACAGCTACGAGAGATCATAAATATGAAAAAGCTCAGCCTATACAACCAGGCTGAGCTTTTCAATATGTTCAATGGTAGGTTTGCACTCATGTTGACTCGAATGCGATTATAGAGAATCATTATTAATTCTGCCCATTACGATCGTGTTATAGTAGCGACCATCAGACAGGAATTTGTCGTTCTTTAATATACCCTCTATTTCAAAACCAAACTTTTCATACAGTTTGGCAGCTTTATCATTCGTTTCTAATACATGCAAACTGATTTTTTTAATGCCATTGGAGTCAGCCCAGGCGATGGATTCTTTTAAAAGGTTTTTCCCGATGCTATATCCCCAAAACTCTTTTAAAACGCCTACGCCAAATTCTACTTTGTGGCGCAATCTCTTTAAATCAGTTCCTTCGCATCTTGAAAATCCGACAATTCGGCCGTGGGCTTCAGCAACTATGAATATATTTCTTGGACTCTCTGCATCGGTTTTAATAATTTGTTCAAATGCCTGCGAATCCAGGAAAGCCTCCCCAGGTTCTCTGTCCAGGTTTTCTGTCTCTCCATCAATCTGTAATCTTAATTCAGATAAATGCTTTGCATCTGATTCAATTGCTGATCTGACAATATAATTTAATCCATTGACATTAAACTCTTGTTTGTTGATTTTCATGATATGCTCCTTTCATTCTACATAAGGACAAAAAACAAGGCTGCAACTTTTTTATCTGGCCGTGGCTTTTTACCCATCCCCCATAATAATGAGTCTAGATAATACTAATCTATCATATGTTTCAATCCTTATTATCAATTGAAAAAGCTCTGCCTGGTTAGGTTCAGGATGAGCCTATATGGTGGGAAGTGCGGCACATCGCTAGCCTTAATCCAGGCTAATCGCTGTTCCCGTTTTGGCCCAAATTTTTCCACTTACACTAACATAACTTAATGGCTCACGGTGCTTGCTTCACCGTCATCTTCACCTGTTTCTGTCACTTTTAATACGGCAATTGCAGCTTTTGAGCATGATTGAACTGGTGAGTAACAATTGAGCACAGAGGCATTGGGTAAATGTTGTTGGCTGGTTGTGCAAGCCAGGATTCATCTCTAAAGAAGCGAATTTACGAAAGCTTGTGAACGGTTGAACGTATCAAATTATATATGTTTACAATAGTAGAAAATCAAAAAAGGGTCCAGACCCCCACAACGTTAACGCATTAACGCACCGGGGGTCAGGCACCGATATTTGGCAGGGAGTGAAGATGAGCAATTATTGTGTTATCCCATCATCAGTAGCCATTGGCTGAACCTCGTTCGTACTGCGCTTTTTATATTTCTCATCCGCAGCGTTTTGTGCCTCGAGCTGGTTGAGCTGCTTATTCACAGCGTCGGATTGAATCATCCGGCCTTGTTTGTCATTGTTCATTCTTCCATATCCTCCTTCGCATTAAAGATAGTTCCTGTTTATAATGAGGAAATGGCGCCATATTTATACATTGAACTGATCCCGCATATCATTCCAATCTGTGGAACCAGAAGTTTTATCATTGCCGCTATCACCGTACCATTCGCAATTCCGATTTGTTTTGTCTTAATAAAATGTTAACCAATTATTCGAAGGCTATACTTTTTCCCTGGAGGGGTACTGCAGATATCGTGTATCCCTGAGCGACGGCACAGGCAATTATTGAAAACAGTTTATAACAGCCTTCCCAATTTTGCCGTTCACAATGATATAATTTTTATAAAACATAAAGGGAAATGTCCATGATTTTACCAGCGCTAAACACCGACTCCCCACACTACATACAAATTTACGACTTCATTAAACTGGAAATAATTAAAGGGAATTTGGCTGTAAATGACAAATTGCCTTCCATCAGAACTCTCGCGGATTTTCTTAATATTAGTACCACACCGGTCGAGATTGCCTATGAACATTTATTATCAGAAGGATTGATTCAAAGCAGGCCCCGATCAGGTTATTTTGTCCAGGAAATTCCGGCTCCTTATTTGATGCTGGAGAACCAATCAGCTCCGGCTAATGATCCGGCGGGTTTATATCCTTATCGGGATAGAAATATTTATCCATTCGACTTTCATATGTCGAGCAATGACCATACTATGTTCCCTTTAAAAGTGTGGAAAAAATTGTATAACCAGGTGTTGACGGAAGAATGCCTGGGTTTTGGCGACCCCCAGGGTGAAATCGGTTTGCGGAACGGAATTGCCAGCTACTTATACCAATTCCGGGGTGTTAAATGTTCACCTGAACAGATTATTGTCGCAGGCGATCAATCAATGTTAATTTTTATCCTGGCAAATTTGCTTAAAAAGGATTACAAAGATCTTGCAATAGAAAATCCAGGGTATTTTCTGATCCCTTCCACCTTCAGCAAAATGGGTTTTGACATTCATCCCATTCCACTGGAATCTGACGGTCTGAATGTCGATGCGCTGTATAAGAGCAACAGCAGAATCGTAACAGTCACACCTTCTTATCAGTTCCCGACCGGAAAGATTATGACCATCGAAAAGAGAATGAAGCTTCTCCAGTGGGCACAAACAGAAAAAGGATTCATAATCGAGGACGATTATGATGGTGAATTTCATTATTATGGGAAGCCTGTCCCTGCACTTCAAGGATTGGCTCCTGACGCCAGTGTTGTCTATTTGGGAGGCTTCTCGCAAGTATTATCACCCGCAATTTCAATCCATTATTTGGTGTTGCCGAAAAAACTTGTATTCGGTTATCACCAGTTAAGAATTGAATTAATGCTGGAGCAGTCCGCTTCCAGGATCCATCAAAATGTGCTGGAAATGTTTATAGAAGGCGGGTTTTTAGCTAAACACGTGCGTAAGATGAGAAATTTATACAAGAAAAAACAGGATGCCCTTTTAGCCGCTATCGAAAAATATCTTAAAGGGAAAGTAGCCATCGAAAGCAGGAACGGCGGATTTCATATTCTTATCACTGTCGATGACCAGAGAAACGCTGAGGAATTGGTGCTCCTGGCTAAGCAAAAAGGTGTCCGCGTAGCAAATGGAGCATTTTATTGGTCAAAAATATCCGAGGAACAGCTGCCAACCATCATGATCGGTTTTGCCGGCATACCGTTGGACAAAATCGACGAAGGAATCAAAACCCTCAGAGATGCATGGCTGTAACACTGTAACCTTGAAAAAACAGGGACCCTTTTTTCGCAGGGTCCCCAATTTCTTATTCTAGATCGCCCTCAATGTTATGAACCCTTTGGAATTCAGACTTAAGCATGCCCATGATGATCGTATCGTGAAATTTGTGGTTATAGTAAATGCTTTCGCGCTTAATGCCCTCTTGTTTAAATCCGAGCTTCTCATACGCCCTGATTGCTCTGGCATTATAGGAATAGACCTCCAGCTCGATCCTGTGAAGATTATAAACACCAAAACCATAGTCCAATAGCAGTCTCATGGCTTCAGTTCCATAACCTTTGGAAAGATAATCACTGTTGGAAATTTGAATTCTGATATACGACGTCCTGTTTAATAAGTCAATATAGTTTAGCTCAACATCCCCGATCAGTTCATTCGTTTCATTATCAACAATGACAAGGAAAATCCGGCTCTCATCTTTCGCTATTTTACCTAAATAATCAGCCATGAATTCCTTATTGTACACCCGTTTTAGACCTGTCAGTTCCCTTGCCTCAAAGATATAAAGGCCTTCATAAAAGAAATCCAGATCCTCCGGTCTATATGGCCTTAAATATACCCGCCTGCCCTGCAGGAACTTTTCCGATTGTTTTTCCATTTCTTTTTCCCCCGATTGTTTTATATTTTTACGATATCAACGATTTGAACAGTTGGAAATGGACAGATTTTGAATTTTTTCAATGACAGGGCAGAGGTACTTGTGATAGCGATCTGGTCATTTCGGGACTGTGTTTTAGGCAAGGGAAAAGGGGTTCTATATTTGCTAATCAAGAAAGTTTCAGAGAGATAGTGCATGTTCCGTTATACGATAATTAGATTGATTGTATATAGCCTGCCGGATTTCCCGGCAGGCTGTTTAAAATCGAATGTACCTAACTGGATCGACACTGTTTGTTTTGTCAATATTCCATGGCCCCTCGTGAAGTTCAAAATGGAGATGCTTGCCGAAACTGTGGCCGGTATTGCCCATATAACCAATCTGTTGGCCCTGGGTGACTGTTTCCCCATTTTTCACAAACCGGTTTTCAAGATGGGCATAAACCGTAGTGAATATTTTGTCTTTGATTTTATGGGCAATCATAACGCAATTTCCATAACTGTTTGAGTAGTACGAACGGATGACTGTGCCGCTGGCTGCGGCTGCTACAGCCGTATCGGGATTTTGATCGGAAATATCTATCCCTGCGTGGTGTCCATCCCCTCGCGGCCCATATCCAGACGTTACACCGCCGTTAGTCGGTTTAATGAAATCAATACCGCTGCCGCCCGGAGAAATTTCCTTTTGAGCCCTCTTGTTCTCTTGTATGATGGCAATTGCCTGTTCAATTAAAATCTCATGTGCTTCGGAAAGATCCACGAGTTCAGCCTCAATTTCAATTTTTTCTTGCTTGAGTGACTGCATCAGGCTATTTTTTTCAGCTACCTTTGCGTGAAGGATTGCGGTTACAGATTCCAGGCTTTTTAATTGCTCAGCAAGAACAGGCAGTGAATTATGTAATTCGCCTTCCATCTGCTTTTTTAGTTTTTGGTCCTCATAATGCACCTTGAGCATTTCCTGGTCCGCCTGTATAATTGCTGCCACTGTGTTGGTCGCATCGATGAAATCCGAGAATTTTTTTATGCCAAGAAACAGGTCCATATAGGATAGACCCCCGCCATGGGCCTGCATTACCCTGAGCCGTTCCTTAATGACCTTTTCCCGTTTGGTTATTCGTTCATGCAATGCCGCAATGTCATGTTCAAGCTTGTCAATTTTGTGCTTTGTGTTGTTGATGCTGGATTGCAACGTACGGATTTTATCGTTATTGAACGCGACATCATCGTCGAGCTGTTTTAATTGTGCCTGGATTTCTTGTTCCTTATGGTCAATCTCTCCAAGCTTATCTTTGTTTTCTTTAAATTGTGTATGCTTTTGCCGTAATTCCTGGAGTTTATCTTCAATAGTGGGTGTATTGTCTTCACCATGTACAGTGAGGCTTTGTGATGAAATACTTGTAATCGTGAGGGTGATCAACAGCGTTTTCAACAATGGAGATTTTGTCTTCATTTCTACCTCTCCTTAATGCATGTATTGCAATGGCGGATCCTCACACACTGGTCATTTCCGGATTATTTTGATGGACTGTGTTCAGTGTGCTGCTGGAGTTTGATTTAGACGAGGAATGATCCTAAATACTATATATTGCATGTCAAGTGATGGCAGACCACTCGGATTTGGATAATTATTGTAATTATTTGTTTCGACGCTTTTGGAAAAAATCCTTTTATTATTCATAAAGTGCAAATAAAAAACTCAGCCGGAAGCTGAGTTTTATTATAAATGATAATTTTTTCAACCATCGCATTGCAACACTATGAACAATTCCAATAGGTGATTCTTAACAACCTTTTTTCTACTCCCTGAATGAGTGTTCTGCCAGTTCGGTTACAATGGCGTCTTCAATTTGCGTCACTGAAGAACTGATATAGTTATTTATCATAATAGAGAATATCAGTTTTTCTCCATCCTTTGAAGAGACATACCCTGAAAGAGCGGAAACACCGTTCAGGGACCCTGTCTTTGCTTTGACATTTCCGGCTGTCGGCTCTTTTTTCATCCGGGAACGCAGCGTCCCACCGACCATACGGTCTGATACGCCTGCCACCGGCAAGGAATTCTCGAATACAGGGAACCAGTCCTTATCCTGCACAGCATGCAGCAGTTGGGTCAGCTCATCAGCCGGGATCAAGCTTTTATGTGACATTCCCGAACCGTCACGAAGCCTGATGGTTCCACCATCAACTTTTAGGTCTTTAACCGTTTCCTCAATTACTTGCAGCCCTTTTTCCCAGCTGCCTTCACCGTGAGCTGCTTTCCCCATTTCTTTTGTCAGTGTTTCCGCGTGTCCATTATTGCTCAATTTCATGAATGGCACGAGCAGCTCCTTAAGAGGCATTGATTTTTTATAAGTCAGCATGTTTGCATCATTTGGTGTCACGCCTGTTTTCACTGCCGCGTTGCCAATCACGCTCAGACCATTTTCTTCAAGCGATTTTTTAAAGATATCAAGGGCATAGCCTGCTGGTTCCCATACGGCAACCCATGACCTGGAGTTCGTCCCATTTATAGGCATTGTACCTTCTATAATGATGTTATTGGTTCCGTGCTCCCTGTTGATGGAAATCTTTTTTGGCTCATTCTGCGCAACTGTCCTGGCATTGTTAATGATGGTAACGTAGCCGGTTGCTGGTGTCAGCTGCACTTTGGCACTGCCCCCAATTTCGGCAGCAGGGCCTACCTCTACAATGACAGTCCCTGCGTCATAGTCTTCATTTGGTGAAATTGTCAGCGCGGAAACCTGGGCACCAGTATAGTTAGTCTCGTCCGACCAATTCAGGTCCTGAGAAAGCCGGACATCATCATACCAGCTGTCATCGCTGATCAAATTGCCTTTAATTTTATCAATGCCTTTCGCCTTCAAATCCCTGGCAAATTGATCGAAGTCCGCTTTCAAAAGTGTCGGGTCGCCTTTCCCTTTTAAATAAACATTCCCATGAAGGACCTTCCCTTTAACATCCCCATCCGTCAATACTTCGGTTGTGAATTGATATTCTGTTCCGAGTGTTTCCAATGCCGCTGCTGCAGTCAAAAGCTTCATATTGGATGCCGGGCGTAACCTGGTATCGCCCAGGTGGGAATATAACACCTCGCCCGTTTCCGCTTTCCGGATGCTCACTCCTGTGATGGCTCCGTCAATTCGCACATCGTTAAGAATGGCTTCAATTTTGGTTTGTAATGGTGCAGCTTGTGCCGATTTTGCCGATTCTTCAGCTGCTGCTTTAAACAATGTTTCTTGCTGGCCTGCTATGGGCAAAAACATAACCATAACGATTAGCATTAGCAGAAACTTTTTCTTGATATTCTGATTTATAAGCATTACCAGATCACACCCCTCTTCCAATATGGTTTGACTATACATCATTTATAAATATTAAAGAATATTCAGTTAATAAAATAATCATATTTACCTATTCATTAATAGACGTTTCTACTGCTTCGATAAAATCGATAATATCCTATAACCCAGAAAAATGGACTATCAACAGCGGGCGGGGTGCCGATGCAAATCGCGTGTAAAATCCAGGCTTAACTCCTATACTATAGAGAATAACGATAGGGGGGATAAAATATGCATATTGAAATGTGGACTGACTATGCGTGACCATTCTGCTATATTGGCAAAAGGCGTCTGGAGGACGCCATTAAGAAGATTGACCATCCAATTGAAGTGACTTATCGATGCTTTGAATTGGATCCGACAGCGGAACGGGACATAAAAGAAAACATGTATGAAATGTTAGCCAAGAAATATGGCATGAGCATAGACCAGGCGAAAGCAAATACAAAAAACATGGTGCAAATGGCGAAGGAATCCGGATTGGATTATCAAATGGATACTCTGATTTTAACGAACACCTTTGATGCGCACCGATTGACGATGTTTGCCAAAACAAAGGGTTTAATGAAAGAGATGGCCGAACGGATCCTGCGAGCCTATTTTACCGAATCCAAACATATCGGTGATCATGAAACATTGACCGAGCTGGCAGTTGAAGTCGGCCTGGACCGGGAAGCTGTCGCAAATATGCTTGCAAGTGACGAGATGGCCGATGCCGTCCGTGCCGATGAGCAAACAGCGCGGCAGTATGGCATTACAGGTGTGCCATTCTTTCTGATCAATAAGAAATATGCCCTCACTGGTGCCCAGCCAACCGAGGCATTTATCCAGGCATTGGAAAAAGTAATCGCCGAGGATAAAATCACTGTTTTAAACAGCCAGGAAGCTGAATTCTGTGATGATGACGGATGTGAAATTCCGAAAAAGTAGTGCTGCTGGTTGAACGAATAAACTGTATAACTTGGCTAAAACAACCTTTTACAAAAAGCTACTCTCCAAAATTGGGGAATAGCTTTTTTATTTCATAGCTATGTTAAATTACAATGTTGATATTTGAGCAACAAAAAAAGCTCCTCAGAACCTTATATTCTTCTATATCTGTGTGTTAGTTGTTATTATCTTGCAATAATTGATTATGCAGTTACATCAATAACATTGGATTGTTTATTTACTTTCTGTAATTTTACTCCCTGCAAAATAAACCATAAAGGTATAACGGTTAATCCACCAATACCTACTCCTAACACAACAAGGGGTTGAAAAGACAGTGCATTACCAATGACCGTTATGACTAAACATGTCCCCGAAACAAACCCCAAATAGTTCATTTTACTAGTTTGCGTTTTGTTTCGCAGAGCCACATAGCTTATGGAGAGAATCCAAAGACCTACGCCACCAAAATCGATCCATCCATCTGGACTTAATTCCACGAGACCTGCCCAGCCGATAATCACCGCATCTAATACATCGTCGCCGTGCGTGACGGCATCATGTGCAAGATCATGATCTAGCCCTGACTGCCTGAAATTATTAATGGACATTAGAGCAAAACCGATCGTGGCAATCATTTTGGAAAAAGATACAAACTCCGACGGCTCATCTACTACATGTTTTGTAATGGCCGGAACAGCAGCGATTCCACACAATCCCAAAAAGGCGAGCAAAAAATGACCCACGTTTAAGATGGTATAATAATGATGATGATCCTCTACTGCGTTGGCACCAACGGGTACCAAAATAAAAAGCAATACCATCCCAAAATACAAAACACCGGCAACAATTGATGATACAGCCCCAAAAGAACCATTAACCCTTTTGATAATATCACTTCTCCCCGTTCTTTTTTATTTCTATCTTCTTTAACTCTTATGTCTCTATGAAACACACTATAATCATGATAACATAGCTATTTACTTTTTTTGTATATTTACAAATTATTTATCCTCTCTTATTTTCGGTTGGATTCGCTTGTCCCACGATGTTAACAAAAAAGAATACACAATATTCGGTATATGTAAATATGAATACGCGAGCTTAAATAAATCGGGACAGTATGTTTGACGCTGTAATCAAAGTAACTGGGCAAGCTGGACTAGCCAACTGAATAGAAATCAACAGAGAAGTTTAACAGAGCCTAATTCATAAAAACAGGCTTATTTTGAATATTAACGGGTATAATGCTAAAAAACTTGAGGAGGTTTATCATGGATCTCGATTTTGGACAAACCCTGTTATCGTTCGTGCCAATCTTCCTTATAGCAGTATTTATAGTAGGTTACCTGTACTACCGTAAAAATAAAGCCAGGAGCAGGAGATAAAATTACTTTGTCCCCTGCATGCGGGGACGTTGCCACAGCAGAAACCTGGGCACCGGTATAAGTCGACTCGACCGTCCAACCCTGGTTTTAATATAATTTAAGCCTTTTCTCTGACACTGCCTCACACATCATGTTATACATCTTCTCGACACCGGTTTCGGTCGCTTCAAAGTTATACGCATTATCAACATCAATTCCTATACTGTCTGCTTCTTTTGCAGCATCAATGTTTGCCCCCATGAAAATGAACTCCCAGCTATATTTCTCCTGCTGGTGTTTGATCAGCTGTTTTACTTTTTCATAGGTAAATTCCCGGCTCGCATTCTCCATTCCATCCGTTGTAATGACAAATATGACCTTTCCAGGCCGGTGTTCCTCACTGGTCTTTGCGAGCCTTTGGCCTACATCCAAAATAGTCTTTCCCACCGCGTCCAGCAGTGCAGTACATCCCCTTACGTAATACTCCCTGTCCGTCAGCTTTGCATTGTTTGCATCGATGCCGTTACATAATATTTCATACTCGTCGTCAAAAAGCACTGCTGTCAGCATCGTTTCCCCTTCCAGCTGGCATTGCCTGTTTATGAAAGCATTAAATCCTCCAATCGTATCACTCTCAAGCCCCGCCATCGACCCGCTCCTGTCAAGCAGGAAAATGATTTCCGTCAGATTCCTATTCATATGAACCCATCCTCTCAAGTTATTAATCATGCTATAATATTAGCTGAGTTCATCCATGATATGGTCGCCTGTTAAGCGACATTTTGGGAGGTCGGCCCTATGATCGATAAAAAGCTGCTGGAAGAAATGCAGGAGTATATAGACAGTCACTTAAATATAATGGAATTACAAGGTTTAAAAGCCTGCGAATTCATAGATTACAATATTGATGAAAACAGGCAGCATAGTGAACTGGAAGATTTCATTAAAAACAATCGCAAGCCAACTCTGGCACAGGTTTTGTTCAGCTTTATCGACAATAAAGGTGCAACCGATTCAGAGATCTATAAAAGAGCGGGCATTGACCGCAAACATTTTTCAAAAATCCGATCCAATCCAAACTACCGTCCCGGGAAAAATACCATTATCGCTCTTGCGTTAGCCCTTGAGCTGGATAAAGAAGACACCGAGGATCTCCTGAGCTTGGCCGGCTACTCATTATCGGACAGCGACACCTCTGATTTGATCATTCAGTTCTGTTTAGAGAAAAAAATTTATGATATACATTTTGTTAATCAAGCATTGGACTCTTTCAGCCTGAAACCGTTGACTGGAGCACTGTAATTGTACTATCCCAATGTATTGAACTACATTGAATGCAATAAAAGAAGCAGGAACCTCGTTTTTGGTCCCTGCTTCTTTTTAGGTTTAGCTATAACCAAGCCTATTGAAGTTTTTGAAAGAACCACAAACGTTTGTCAAACACAATTGAAGCAATTTCGTTGCCCAATGCGAAATAATTCCATGCTTCACCCATATTGCTAAAAATGACGACTGTTAAATCCTGATCCTCATACCGCATTAATCCTGAGCGTATTCCGGGCAAGGAACCCCCGTGCGAATACAGTTTTTCTTTAAAGGAAATGTGGTTATTGGCGACATACCAGCCGTACCCGTAGCTTCCAGCCAGCCCTGTTTCAATCGAAGGCTCATGCATTTTATCCGTCTGTGATTTAGAAAGCAATTGGTATGATTCGACTGCCTCAATATATGTTGCTAAATCATCCTTTGTAGAAATCACATTTCCAAGCGCAAAAAGGAGTGACGGATGAATATTTTTAACCAGTTTATCCTCTTCATAGCCTTTGACGTCAAGTTTTTGATCGTCCATGAAGAAAGTATTGGACATCCCCGCTTTGTCAAACACATGGTGTTGTACATAGGCTTCATATTCTTCTCCGGATACCTTTTCAATGATTTTCCCAAGCAAGTAATAGTCAGAGTTGACGTATGCATATTTTTCACCAGGTTCGGATTGCAGAGGCTCTTTATTTATTAATTTCAAAATTTCTTCGTCACTGTAGGGCCTTGAGTAATCCTTCATTGTCAAATAATCTCCCAAGCCCGAGCTATGGTTCAAAAGCTGATGGATCGTGATCTTATTGCCATACTTAAATTCAGGAACATACTTGGACACCTTATCATCTACTGAAAGATTGCCTTCTTCCTCCAGCTTCAGAATCGCAATTGTCGTCATTGATTTTGTGATCGATCCGATTGGGAACAGTTCGTCATTTTTAAAAGGGACTTTCTGTTCCCGGTCAGCATAGCCATATGATTCGTCAACGAGCACCTTCCCTTTATGAAGCACTAGAACAGAACCGTTGAATTTCTTTTCTTTGGCAAATTGTGCGACAAACTGATTTACTTTTTCCTTTTTCGTGCCTTTTAAGTCGGCATGCACCGTACTACCAAATAAGTACGCCGCCGGTATGGAAAAAATAATCAGGCTGCAAATGATGCCCGCTAATACTTTCAAAATTTTCTTCATTTCTATGACCTCCACCAATTTATATTTAAATTGTAGAAAAAAGGAGTCATATGAAGGAGTGAAGAAAAGTCACAATCGATAGCATTGCGGTTAATTGTTTTCTGACTTTTAGATATAAAAAAAATAACCTGTCCTGAGACAAGTTATCATAGACTATTGGCCATCCATACATTTCTTATAAAAACCCTTCACTTCTGGCCTTGTTGGCAGCTGCTGTGCGTCCCTTTACCTCCAGCTTCGCATAGATATTGGAGATATAGTTTTTAACAGTTCCTCCGCTCAGAAATAAACGCTCGGAAATATCGCTATTCCTGAGCCCCTGCGCAAGGAGCTGAAGTACTTCGAGTTCCCGTTCACTGAGCCCGTATTGGCGGATAAGGTTTGAACGCTGGTCTGTCTGGCTTTTGGTTTGAATTTCTTCTTCCTTTTGGAGGTTGCTGTTAATCAGGCTTGCGGCCATTTCCTTCGTTACCAGTGTCCCGCCCGAATGGACAAGACGGATGCTGCTGGCAAGGCTCTGTGGATGAAGAGTCTTCAACAAATACCCCTCTGCCCCGTTCGCCAGGGCACTGACAACATAATCAACATCCTGATAGGAAGTAAGAATGATAACCTTAATATCCGGCCATGCTTCCTTAATTAATTTTGTCGCGCTTACTCCATCCATCACAGGCATATTGATATCCATCAACACTACATCCGGCATAAGGCTTTCACACAATTCAACCGCCTCCTGGCCATCCTTCGCCTGACCCACCACCGTCAGGTTCGCTTCCATATTCAGGACAATGCCGAGGCTCTCCCGGATAAGTCCTTGATCATCAACAATTAACACTTTAATGTCGCTCATTTTTTACCTCCGAAATGGAATTTGGCAGTCGACCGTTGTTCCACTGTTCAAAGCAGAAGTGACGATAAGCTCACCGTTCAATGCTTCCACACGCTGCTTCATCGATTTCAGCCCGAACCCGTACCGTACTGAATCTGTCCCAACGCCGTTATCATTGATGATTAACCTGACTAAACTTTCCCTGAAGGAGAGACAGACGGAGATTTCCGTTGCGTGGCCATGCCTTTTCGCGTTCGTCAAACACTCCTGCAGACATCTGAGAAGAGCCATTCTCATCGGATGATGCAGCACATCCTCCTCTCCTTCTCTTGAAAAAGACACCTTTGTATTCGTATAATTCGAGAATTCATCAATAATTGCTGAAAAATTGCTGGTTAGCAAAATATCAGTCTCGGCCCCGATTTCATGGATTGTTTCCCTTATCTGTTCCAGACTTGCTGCGGTGTGGTCCCGTAGCTCGGCTATTTTTTTCTTCGCTTCTTCTTTATTTGAATCTATTAAATAACTGACTGCATCAAGCCCCATGATATATGATATGAAAGAATGCCCCAGAGTATCATGCAAATCCCGGGCCATCCGGTTCCGTTCCTCTACCTGTGTAAGGGTTTCAATCTGCTTCGCGTACTGGACAAGCGTTTGATTTTGTTCTTCAATAATCCGGTTTAATGTTTCTGTTTTCCTGTAGGAAGTGATCATCAGGTTGAGGCAAAAACCGATCGCGAGGAATAACCATTGAAAAAATATGCCGAAGTAAGGGTTTTCATATTGTGTATTCACACCCTTAAAGAAAAATTCCATGAAGGGAAATAAAGCCAGTACGGCAAGCATCCAATAATAGCGTTTTTCAAGATGAAAGGCGATGGTCAGCGATGCCATGATAAAAATACTCGAATATTCTTCAACTGTTGCGTAAACCAAAATCGCCAATGAACCGCTCATCAATAACTCTGCTACTACGAACTGTGTACGTTTATGTATGAAAAACGGGATCCAAAAGCATAACGGGGCAAGCATTGCGGTAAAAATCCATATAACACTTAGTAAGTATGGCTCGAAAGTGTTCCTCTCAACATACAAATCAAGAAACGCAAAAATATAAAACAATATGCGGAAGCAAAACACCGCGATTTCTACCGATCCAAATAGAACCTTTACTCCCTTTTTTTCGCTCATTTCATGCCCCCATTCTTTTTATTTTTTCATAAAAAAGCCTTGTGCCACCCGTGCATAGTAATCGATGTTTGCCACTGTGACCTATTGAACACCAGATTGTGAGTTTTTGGCCAACGAATTTACCCGTATATATTATTAATATACTATAGATAAGAATGAGTATAGTATGAATTCCAACAAAATTTAAACTCCTTGGATTTTCACTAGTGATAACCTATGCGTGTCCAAAGCCTGGCAGCTTAATGAGACCAGGCGACACATTCCGGACTTTATATTCAAAAATCCAGATGCTACAATTTAGCCATGTGATCATGAGGGAGCTTCAGCTATGTATGAATTGACGTATAATCAGGCTCAAAACATTGTTGATAAAATGATGAAAGACATTCCTTATAATATAAATATTATGGATAGAACTGGTATTATTATTGGCAGTGGAGACAAAGAAAGGATAGGCACGCTGCATCAGGGTGCGGTGGCTGCCATTAAACAAAAGAAAGTAGTCGAAATCCATAAGGATGAAGAATTCGTAAAGAAGGGCATTAACTTGCCGATCGAATTGCGTGGCTCCATCGTCGGAATCGTAGGGATCAGTGGCCAGGTTAAAGAAACAAGGCCATTCGGAAACCTTGTTAAGTCAGCTGTTAATTTATTAATCGAACAAAGCGCTGCAATGGAAAAAGAGAATCTGGAAAAAAACCTGAGACAGAAGTTTATTAACTTAATTACAGATCCGGATACACTCTACTCGAAAGAACTGACAGACCAGGCCCAAGCCTATGGCATCCAGTTAAAAAAAACTTCTCAAATCGTGTATGTGGAATTTCCTAATGAGATTGATGAGGATACCATTAAAAATTTCCCTTCCTTTAAAACATCCAGTCACTCGCTCTGCATTGTTGTTCAGGAAGAGGATAAGATGGATGGCCTGCAGGAACAGATTGACACTCAGTATCCTGATGCGTTGATTTCCATTAGCAAATGGAATGATAAAATTTCCGAGGGGTTCTTGCAAGCCAAAGCTGCCATGCGTGTATTAAAGGGAGTATTTTCGGATGAAAAAGTCATTTCCTATGCGAGATGTGAATTTATTGCCGATCTTTCCATGCTGCTGAGGGAAGACCCAAAAGCAGAAGGGCCGGCCTATTTACTTGAGAGTCATGATGAATTAATAAAAACGCTTCAGGTTTATTTAAGCTGTAACCTGAACGCCAATGAAACGGCAAGCCGGCTTATTATCCACAGGAATACATTGAACTACAGATTAAGCAGAATCCATAAAATCACAGGGAAAGACCCGAAAAATATATTGGAACTCGTGGAACTGATTTTTATGTTGGTGAATCGGGTGAAATGAAAACAACACACCCCAATCAAGGATGTGTTGTTTTCATTATCATTTTAACAATCTGGCAATGCTTTCAGATGTACGTGCCACATTTTCTTTGCCTTGCGAAAGTAAGGTTTCAATAACTGCTGCACCTGGTACGATTCCAAAAATGGCGTCAAAGCCTTCATCATATAATGCTTCAACATCCTGGCCCACGTATCCTGCCAGTGCAATCACCTTAATATCGTTGTTGACACTTTTGGCTGCCTGGGCAACGCCGTACGGGGCCTTGCCAAATTTCGTCTGGAAATCGATGCCGCCTTCACCTGTGAAAACGAAATCCACATTTTCCAGTTTTTC
This sequence comes from Bacillus sp. T33-2, assembly GCF_002860205.1. Classification (GTDB taxonomy): domain Bacteria; phylum Bacillota; class Bacilli; order Bacillales; family Cytobacillaceae; genus T33-2. The sequence goes on along the minus strand of NZ_PGVB01000003.1, from coordinate 66,249 downwards.
TTTTAAATTTGTATACTCGATGACGATTTCGATTCCTTTTTTCATTGTAGAGTTGGTGAAAGCGAGCAGTCCTGCACCTAGACCGCCAGCTCCGCCTGCACCAGGCACATCCACCACGTCGATGCCAAGCTGCTCTTTTACAATATTGCCATAGTGCCTCAAATTTCGATCCAGAATTTGTACCATTTCAGGAGTAGCACCTTTTTGCGGTCCAAAAACAGCTGATGCCCCGCGTTCTCCGCACAATGGATTGGTTACGTCCGACGCTACTAAAATGTTTATATTTTTTAATTGTGGTATGACATCAGAAGTATCAATGGTATGAAGTTCCCCTAAATATCCGCCGCCCAGTGGCAGTTCCTTCCCTTCTTTATCCAGGAGTTTATACCCCATTGCTGCTGCCATTCCAGTGCCGCCATCATTCGTGGCACTTCCTCCAATGCCCAGGATGATGTCTGTAATGCCTTGTTCGATACAATCCCTGATTAACTCGCCAGTACCATAGGTGGTTGTCACCATAGGATTTTTTGTTTCCTTCGTCACATGGTGAATTCCGCTCGCTGACGCCATTTCAATGACGCCTGTCCTGCCATCGCCCAAAATTCCATACTGCGCCTTGACTGGTGTGCCAAGCGGCCCGGTAACCTCTTTTTGGATCAGTGTGCCGCCTGTTGCATCGACCAACGACTGTACGGTGCCCTCACCGCCATCCGCCATTGGAACATGGATGCATTCGGCATCCGGTATGGCTCTTTTGATCCCGATTTCCATTGCTTCACAAACTTCTTTTGCCGTCATGCTTTCCTTAAACGAATCTGGAGCCAATAAAAATGTTTTCCCCATTGTTAACACCCCATTTTTATAAAATAAAACCAAATAATATTACTGCTATGATCGTCATTGTTAACCCGACAATGCTTTCAAACCCGACAACCTTCATCCTGTCTTTCATTGTCATGTTCATAGCATTGCGTGTAACGTGGAAGTAAGTTCCGTGCGGCAGATGATCAATCACTGTAGCACCCGCATGGGTCATGACTGCAGCTGCCAGCGGTGCAACCCCAGTATTCAAAATGGCACCCGAGAATGAGCCAGTAGCCAGGATAACACCTGTCAAAGTCGATGCTGTCGCGGCCGCAATTAATGTACCTGCGATTGGTGCAAGGAAAAATCCTGAAATGCTAGTGACAGCATGGCTTTCGTCCCGCCAAGTTTGTCAACAATCACTTTAGCATTCCAATCCTTTTTTAAAAGCCTTTTAATTGAATACGCTTTCAGTATAGTAGCATAATGGTACTTTAACAATTGATAATCTAACAAATAATATTGTGCATTCGCACTAAACATCGTATTTACAATTGGAATTCCTAATACGCAAAGCCGTAATGGCAAGCGCTGGACGTAAAAAGCCCCCGAATTCAATTTCATAAATTCGGGGCCTTTTTACGAGGTGATTTTAGACCACAAAGGGATTAAAACCACTTAGACTTGAAATGAAATGTAAAAAGACCGAATTGACGGTTTTTTCCATTAAGCATTCAAATCTCTTTTTTTATAATAAACATAGGTTGCGGCCAAAAGTGACAGGACCAATATGAGTGAAATTACAACAAAGACTACATTAAAGCCGCCGCCATACATTACATTTTTCGCTTCAAAATATTTAAATGGTGTAAAATATCTTAAGCCTTCAATATTCTCATTCAAATCAATCACGATTGATAACATATACGTAATCAGCAGGATTCCTGCAGCTGATGTTGCAGCTGTCTTTGGTTTCTTTTTTACAGCAGCGAGCGCACTGCCTATAACCATAAACAATACCTGCAAAATGAACATTGCCGCCATTAAGATGGCGATTTCACCATTCACCGCCTTATCATCGCTGTATTGACCTAAAAGAATAATGGACGAAATGAAGGTTGCGAAATTAAAGATCACGATATTTGTGAATGCTGCCAATAACTTCGCAGTAATGACTTTATTTCTTGATACTGGTTTCACGAATAAAAACTCGGATGTTTTATCCCGTTCTTCTTTGGCAATAATGGTTGCTCCGAGCATTGCCGCATGAATAGTTGCCATCAGCAATAAATAGAGAAAAAGCATGCCATAGTAGTCGCCCGCCTTCGTTAAATCTAAATCGCTGAGTCCCAATACTGCCCGCAACGATGTTGGGATATCTGCCATCAAATCATTGATCGATTGACCCGATGACGAATACGCATCAAATTTAGTCATCCCAGATGCGACCATCAGGAAGGCACCGATACACCAAAATATGAGCGATTTTCGATGAGACCGCAATTCTTTTAAAAATATATTCATCACCAAACCCCCTCTATTTAACTTCCACACGCAAAGCCGGCATTCTTAAACAGCATGGATATCCTTCTTGAGATAGACGACATAACTGGCTGCAATGGCAACAATAATAATCACGGCACCAGCAATCAAAAATGATGCTTCATAGCTGGAATGTTTCATGATATAGGTGGTGTCGAAATATTTAAATGGAGAAAAATAACGTTTCACTTCATCGCCGGTCGTATCACTAAACAGTCCTAAAAAATAGAAAGCAAAAACGGTAGCAAGCGAGACGGTGAGCACGGATTTGATCTTTTGAACCATAACAGAAATGATGACCCCTAAAGCCAGGAATATTAGTTGAATGAATAAAATGGTAAGCGAAAGTAAAAAGAAAATTTTCAAGCTAAAATTATCAGTCTTGACCTGTAATGCTACATAGCTGGCTGCAACGAAATAAAAGATATACGTCACGACAATCGAAACCAACGCTGCCAATAACTTGGCTGTCAAAACTTCCGTACGGGTAACAGGCTTCGTTAGCAAAAAGTCCGCTGTTTTTTCACGGGCTTCCTTGCTGACAATGGAAGTGCCGATAATCATCGCCTGGATGGCTGCGCAAAGAGTAATAAATGATATTGGAAAACTATAGAATCCTAGAATCGTAAAGAAATTTTCTTGATTCAACCCGAATGCGTTTTTTATTGCTTCTGGATAATTTTCCAATATTTTTATGAACTCCTCTGCATCCGAAGCAAACGAAGAATACATCGACATAAAAAGAATGATGATCACAATTAATGACAATGACCATATGATCGTTGACTTTCGATACACTTTCAATTCATGCATAAAGATATTCATCGTTTCCTAGGCCTCCTTTTCGTAATAATGCATAAAAATCTCCTCAAGGTCCGGCTCTTCAACCCACAGATTGTCTATTTCAATTTCAGCGATTCTTCTCATCATCGTATTGATGTTGCCCCTGAATAAAAAGGTGGTGACGTTATTTTTAACCTCTAATTTATTGACCCCGCTGAATTGGAAATAATTCTTGTCCAAGGCTGATTTGGTTTCAATTTTAAACTTTTTATAATTGTTTTCTTGTAATGTGCTGATTTTTTCTACCGTGACGATTTTGCCTTCTTTTATGATGGCGACACGGTCACATAACCTTTGAACCTCGCTGAGGATGTGGGACGAAAATAGAATTGTAGCACCTTTTTTGTTCTCTTCCTTTAATAGTTCAAAAAATTTTTGCTGCATTAATGGGTCAAGCCCGCTCGTCGGTTCATCTAAAATAATGAGTTTCGGTTCATGGAGGAGGCCTTGGACAATGCCTACCTTCTTCTTGTTTCCTAAGGAAAGGTCGTCAATTTTTTTATTGAGATCCAAGTCCATTATTTCTACCAACTCTTTGATTCTCCTACTGCAATCCTTTTTATAAAAGCTGGCTGAGTATTTTAATAGCTCTTTTACTTTCATATTGTCATAGTAAAAAACTTCTGATGGTAAATAGCCAACTTCCTTTTTTATTTCTGGGGCAAATCGAATACAGTCTTTCCCAAAAATGGTGGCGCTGCCGCTGGTTGGGTAAATGAGCGATAATAAGGTGCGAATCGTAGTCGACTTCCCAGCTCCATTAGGTCCGATGAACCCGAAAATTTCACCCTGCCCGACATTGAAACTAATATCAGATATTCCCCTTGCCTTGCCGTAAGTTTTGGTTAAGTTGTTTATTTCTATTACGTTCATCATTTATAGCCCCCTTTTTTCCTTCTTATTCAGACACAGTCATGCGCGTCGTCTCATTTATAAAAACATTTAGTTAATATCTCGAAATAATCTTCTGCTTCCATCATGACTTTTGGATAATCAATTTCGTGGGATCGTGATAATTTTGCTTTGTAAAGCTCCTCATCACTCATTTTTTCAAAAGTCCAAGTTATGATTTTTAAGATTTTTTCAATAGCCATATCATCTCTAAATTTTGTAACATCAATGCCTTCATAAACTTTTCCGGCATTAATTTCATTCAGCTTAGCTATCTTTGTTTCAAGCTCTGTTTTTATTTCGGTTGAATCCTCCATATAAGCCTCTTGGATAAATTTAAAGATCTCCGGATATTTCGTTAGCAGTTCCATTTTAATCTTCACTGACTGACGTATTCTGTTAAAAAAATCCACTTCAGTAAGGTCGACTTTTTTGTAAAATTCATCGGCGACTATGTTGTAGCAATAATCAAATAAAAATAAAAACAGCTGTTTTTTGTTTTGAAAGTAATGAAACAGCAAACCCTTTGATATTCCCGCTTCCTTGACTATTTCATTGGTCGATGCCTTATCATATCCCTTCTGGGCAAATTCTTTTATCGCGGCATTTATGATACGGTCTTGTTTTTCCTTTTCCAGGTTCAAAAATTTCGAAAACATTAGGGGACAGCCCTCTTTTCTGTCATACTGAATATCGAGATTGACCACATTAGTCAATCATATTGTATCCTTGTTGACCCATTTGGTCAATGGTGTTCAAGCTACATTTTTTACAAAAAAATGAAACTTGATGCATTTCATTCGGAATAATGTTTATTCAACTTCCAGCCTTGTTAAACGAACAAAAAAAGAGCGTGTTTTTGAAAAAAGTTTGATCAAAAACACGCCCGACAAATATTCAATTGAGTGGATCAATTCCATGAGATGATCTAAATACTAATTATACTATCCCAGGTATAGAACTCTTCCTATTTGGCCGTCCCGTTTAAACTACTTGGCGTTACTTGCGGTGTTCAAAGGTTTTGCAAGCAGTTTCCTCAACATCGGAAGCTATTCTTCCGCGTTCACCAATCACAAAAATAGAGTCGGCAACACACTTGTCCCCTTCTGCCCAGTATTTACAATTTTGCACATTGCACAATACCTCAGTTGCCATTAAAGGCCACCTCCTTAAGGGTTTTGTAATCAATACCCTCTTTGGAGATGGAATAATCAAGATGATTGCTCTAAAAAAAGTGGGCGATCTAATTAATTTACTGAGAACTATGAACTTCAAACTTGATCGCACACAGGCTGTTTTTTCGATTTCATCTACCGTTTTAACTGTTGGTTTATTTTTTCTGGTGACCATGATCATGTCAGAAACCGAAATGGTATCGGCAGAGTTTAACAGCAACTATCTCTCAAACCCGCATGTGATTCCCATGTTTTTACTATCAGCTATTTCCTGGTTTCTGGTAGGTCTGAATGAAGAAATGATGTACAGAGGTTATATGGTAGCAACTTTTAAACATCTTTCGATAACAAAATTATTTTTGGTGTCCAGCTTTTTCTTTGCCTTTTCACATATATTTATCAACGGTTTAAATCCACTTTTGCTAGTGATTCTAAGCGCGGCAATCACATTAATGTATGTGATTTAAAAACTGGTTCACTCATAGCAGCGACAATTCCAAATTTTGTTTACGACTTTTTAACACGGCAAATAATTGGAAACAGTGACATCAGCATCATTCAGTTAGAAGGAACACCCAGTTATAGTTACCACGCAGTTCTGCATGACTATTCCTGGCTATTCAAATAATATTAGTAATGGTTTTTTATAAACAAAAGCTACATCATTCTGTTAAGGCATTTGAAAACAAATCTGAAAATTTTAAATTCTCTTATTAGTCCAAAAAGCCCCGCCCCCCAGTACGTTAATTCACTAACTCACTGGGGGTCAGGCCCCTTTTTCTATATTTTGAACCGGTTCAATAAAACACTTAATTCTTCGGCGAATTGGGCGGTTTTTTCAATTGATGTTTTAATATCTTGAATAGAGTATAGCTGTTCTTCTGAAGAAGCGGCAACTTCACGGATGTATTTAGTAGAGTCCATAGATTTCTGCGAATTATCATTTATCACCCGTTCCACATCTTCTACTTTTGAAAGCAGTTTTTCGATTTCTATAAATATCTTGTCCACTTCATTTGAAGACTCTTTAGATGAGTGGTATACATCCTGCAGACTTCCATTTACATCTTTCAACTTTTCCATACCAGTCCCGAATTGGCCTGTTCCAGCTTCAATCTCCACAACCGCATTGGACGTGTCTGTTTGTATCTCATTTACAAGCTCGGAAATTTGCTTAGCTGATTGCGCAGATTCCTCCGCCAGCTTTCTAACTTCCTCAGCAACGACAGCAAATCCTTTTCCATGTTCGCCAGCCCTGGCTGCCTCAATGGAAGCATTTAACGCAAGCAGATTTGTTTGTTGTGAGATTCTGGTGATCAATTCAACGATATTTCCAATTTCGACAGAGCGATTACCCAATTTCCTTACAATGTCGGAAGAATTGCGAACCGAGTCCTGTATAACAGACATTTGATTCAACAATGCTATAACATCCTCATTCGCTTTCTCAACTTCCTTGTAAGATTTCTTTGTTTTCTCGGAAACCAATAAAGAATAATCTTTTATCCCTGATACACTTTGCGTTATCCCGTTAATTGATTGCAAATTCTTTTTGTTTCCTATTTCTTGTTCTGTAGATATTTCTGCTGCAACTTGGACGTTCTTTGTAACGACACCCGATAATTGCACCATTTCTTCAGCATGCTCCGACAGGACAGAAGTGTTTTCTGCAACAACTTCTCCTTTTTGGAGAATGCCGCCAATTAAATCCTGCAAGCTATCCAGCAAAGAATTAGAGTTTTTTGCCAGATTCCCGACTTCATCTTTGCTCTTAATTCTTAATCTTTGAGTCAAATCGCCTTCGTTATTTGCCAATTCAGCTAGTTTTTCATTAACTTCATTTATTGGTTTTAAGGAGCGTAAATTAATAATATAACTGATGACTGCACTTAACAGGATAAAGACAAATGTAATAATCACAAAGTAATTCAACAATGACTTTGCATCGGCAAATGCTTCCTTCACAGGCACGGAGATCATGATGCCCCAATCCATTTCTTTCGCTTTGCCATAAAAAATCAGATTATCTTCCCCGTTAAAGTTTGTTTCGATCGCGCCCGTCTTGCCATTCATGCTTTGTGCTACCAATTTGTCCAGGTCACTATTTTCATAATCTGCAATTTTCTTTTTAAGGACATCCTCTTTCTTTTGACCTGCCACAATGGTTCCATCGCCGGTAAAGACCGTGACGTATCCACTATCCCCAATTTTTACATTAGAGATAATATTCATCAGGCTTTCGATTTGATTGCCTCCTGATGCAACTCCAACAACCTCTCCAATTGCACCATAAACTGGTGATGAAGATAATACGATCGGTGCCCCATTCAAACTTGGGGTTGCCGAAGGAACTGGATTGTATGTTTTTGTAAGTTTGTCCATGCCACCTTTATAGTGTTCAAAGTCAGTGACCGGTATTTTATTTCCCCCCAAATATAAGAAACCTTCCGCACTCATAAAGGCGAATGCATCCGGATTATCCATCCTTTTGGCGATCCGTGCACCTAAAGCGTCTGCCTTATTGACGTCACTTGTTTTTAATTCATCCGCTTCAGCTATGTATTCCATTGTTTCCTGTTTACCTTTGATCCATATATCTATATTCGCTTTCACCGATTCAAGTTCACTGTATGCTTGTTCCTGAAATCTTTCATATAGAAAATCCTTTGCTTTCATATATCCAAATGCAGAAATGCTTATCATGGATATTGTAATCAATAAACTGATCACTATCGTGTTTTTAACAACCAACCTCATTACCTTATGTCACTCTCCAGATGTTATAAAATTTTTTGAAGCATAGGGACGGTTCTTTTGCTTCCAAGCAAGCAGGAGAACCGTCCCCACGCTTCGATGGATATAAAAAAATCCACCAAAAAAAGGTGGATTTACTTATAGGAAATAAAACCATCTTGTTCGGTAACCCAGCCGCCATAACATTTCTGTCTTAGGCCTGTGGCTTTGCGTCCCTGTCTTTTGGCAGGTTTGCCATTATCGTAAGAAAATGAAATATTTGTATAAGAAAAAATCTTAATGGAGTAAAACAAACATTAAAACCCGCAAACTCCCCCTGGTGCTTAAGTATTTTTACCTACTGGTTTGTTTTAATATTATACTTTGCCTGAATCAATATTACTATATGATATTCTCTCCGTTGAATATTTTTTTCAATCACAGTGCGGAATTGGTGGAAATTAGTAATAAAAAGTTTCTGGTATTTATCGATCTCCGGGCTAATCATGGGTATAAAAAAATGCGCAGAGAGACCTCTGCACACTTATACTCAGTTTTACTTCTTTCTGCAATAAACAGTATTCAAGGTAATTATAAGAAACGGTAATATATCACCGCTTGACTAAGCAACTCACAGCTTCCACATGTCCAGAGTGTATTGGTCAACGCAGAGGGGTGCTGGTGAAGAATTTACGGTCAGTTACCTTCTTTTATCATAAATGGGAGGCACACTCAACATGGCAACAAGAGGGATTGCGAGTTAATTGGATGTTAGTTGTGTAATTAATAATATTTTTATATAAATTGCAGTACAAAGGGGTAGTTATTAAAGATTAATTATCCGTTTTTCAGGATGTTTTTGCTTAGCTACCACATGTCTATGTAAATGGGAATTATAGACCGTAAAGTATGCAAGTCCAACAAAAATTGAACCGCCAACTATGTTTCCCAGAAGTACGGCAACAAAGTTGGGCGTGTATTCCATCCAAGTGACTTCCCCTGCAAAGATCGCAGCCGGTATGATAAACATATTCGCAACAACGTGTTGAAAGCCAATGACTATGAAAGCCATGATCGGAAACCATACACCCATAATTTTCCCTGCATAATCCTGGCTTCCAGTTGCTATCCATATAGCCAATGCAACAAGCCAGTTGCAGCCAATTGCGGAAATGAAGGCTTGCATAAAAGTATCGTTAAGCTTTGCTTGTGCAATAGTAACAGTTTGATTTAAATATGGCCCAGTTTCAGTTAAACCAACGACATGGCCGAAAAAGTAAGCAACAAAGACAGCACCAATAAAATTACTAATTAATATATAGAACCAGTTCCTGACAATCTCCGTGAAAGTAATTTTTTTTGCAAACCACGCCATTGGTAAAGTCATCATGTTACCTGTTAATAACTCACCGCCTGCAAGTAACACGAGCACAATTCCAATTGGAAAGACCGCAGCACCTAAAAAAGTAGTAAATGAACCCCAGTCTTTAGGCATATTCCCTGTTAATCGGACGTAAAGAAGAAACCCCATTGCAATAAAAGCCCCGGCAAGAAAACCTAAGATAAGCATAGTTGGTATAGACATTTTTGCTTTTCTAAAACCTGATTCAATTGACAATTCCGCAATTTTCTGTGGTGTATGATAAGACATTTTAACCCCCTGATATCGTAAATAAATAAAAAACCAGCACAAGATAGCTCTTTATCTAGCTAAAACTTTTTATATTTCGACTTATAACCAGATCGAATAAATTAATAGGCCTTTGCTATGCATACGCTCTTTGCTAGATTCTCTATTAAGATAAAGAAAAATTCTATGATTTATTATTTAATTTGTCAATTGTTTTTAGGTCGTATATTTTAGTTATGTTTCTTCAAATACCCATTGCACTGTCAAATCGCTGCCCCAACATGTTAAAAGAAGCAGGTAACCTCTTATCGGGTTCCTGCTATATCTTTTTGTCTTAACACAGTTTAAAATCATGTTCGAGACACACTCAATACGTGTGGAATCTATGTGGCAACACCAGGGATGTTGATGAGTTTATCTGGCTTCCCCTTGTTCAATGCCGGATTCATAGACACTTGTTGAGCATTAGAGGGTAGGCACGTCAATTTTTTTAATTAAATCCGATTTACAACTTCTTCTTTTAAACTTGAAATTTCCCTATGGTTTTTTGTAATTCTTCAGCCATATCTGTTAATGAAGCTGCAGAAGCAGAAATCTCCTCCATAGAAGCTAATTGTTCTTCCGTGGCTGCTGATACATTTTGCGTGCCAGCAGCAGAAATTTCTGCTACTTCTGCAATAATATTAATCGATTCAACAACCTGCTCTGTCGACTCTGAAATTTGTTCAATAACAGATTGTACCTGCTCAATTTTAGCGACTACTTCGTTTACAGAATGCTGAATTTGTTCAAATGATTCTCCAGCTATGTTTACAATTCCTATCCCTTCATTCACTTCTTTCGTAGCATATTCCATAGATTGGGTCGTCTTGTTCGTTTCTTCCTGAATTGCTATGATCAGTTGAGCAATCTGCTGGGCTGAGCTTGAGGACTGTTCTGCTAATTTACGCACCTCATCAGCAACAACTGCAAATCCTTTACCGTGTTCTCCTGCTCTGGCAGCTTCAATAGCAGCATTTAAAGCAAGAAGGTTCGTTTGGGAAGAAATATCTGTAATTACCTGTACAATTTTGCTGATCTCATTTGAACGTTCTCCTAATACTTTGACTGTTTGTGAAAGATTATTAACCGTATCACTAATTGTATTCATTTGTTTGATTGCCAATTGAATACTCTTTTCTCCGCCTGTCGCCTTTTCCAGAGTATCAGCTACAGCAAGATTAATGCTATGGCCATTATCAGCAATTTGTTGAACACCAACGGCCAGTTGACTGATGATTTTAGAACCTTCTTCTACCCCTTGTATTTGTTTATCAGAACCAGCAGCAACTTCCTGAATTGTAGTGGCAATTTGTTCTGTTGCTTTTCCTGTCTGTTCAGCACTTGCAGATAATTCTTCTGCTGAAGCTGCGACTTGATCTGAGTTATCCGCAATCTTGCTAATTAATTCACGAAGACTATTAGTCATTTCATTCAAGTAATTGAACATCTTGCCAATTTCATCTTTTCGATTCGACTGAAATTCCTGTCTTAAATTGCCCTCTGCGATTTCTTTCATGGCACTTTGAATTTCTGTTATCGGTTTTGTAATGTTCCTCCGTGAATAATACAAAATAAAGAACATTGAAATCAGAAGAATAATACATCCAGTAAGAATCAGGTTAAACATTAACTTATCTAAAGAGGCCAAGTAATCATCGGTTTCCACCGCAGCCGCAATAAGAGTTCCATCAGAAGTGCGATCGAAGGCCAAATATTTTATTTTCCCCTCGTCTTCATACTGAAAATCTCCCTTACCATCTGAAGCAATGAGCCCCCCAAAAGATAGATTGTCTAGATTTTTTCCGATATAATCCTTTTGTGGATGAGCGATTATAACTCCTTGGGGGTTGGCAATAAAAGTTAACCCTGTCTTTTGAAAAGAATATTTTTTTACTGTATCCTGTAGATTTACGGAATCAACAACTTTCTGGAATTCCAGAGGTTCCATGCCGATTTGAAACATTCCCGGTTTATCCTGACGTGCAACACCAATATACATGAACATTTTTTTATCCGCACCACGAACAGAAGGTTCTTGCGCAAGTTCAAAACCTTTGTTTTTTATTGCCTCTATAAAGGGTTTGGATTGGTCGGATGAATCATATTGATAACCGATAAGATCAGGATTACTGCTAAATTGCATAATTCCTTTATCATTCATAACATTCACTTCCGAAACACCAATTTGTTTCGCTAAAGCAGAAAGCTCCCCTGTAGAATAGCTATCGCGGCCTTTAAGGATTTCCCTGACAGATTGGGCCAATTTCAAATTATTGTTTTTCAAGCTTTCTTTTAAAATTTCGACGGTTTGATGGTAAGAATCATAATCAGATACTAGTTTGGCCACATTTTCGTTTACTTCCAATGTCATTTGGTTATGTATCACCGACTCTTGAGCTTTATAACTGAAAGCAGATAAACTGAAAACTGTTGCGATAATAATTACAATCGTTATCACGGCTATTTTAGTACCAAAGTTAAAATTTATAATGTTCTTTATCTGTTTCCTTGAATGGCTCATAAATAAACTCCTTTAAATTTTGCTCTATGGCTATAAGCATCCTCATAAATATTTACTTCATAGATTTTTGCGACTAATAACACTGGTTCTTTTTTTGTGACAAATAATAACATTTAGTGCCGCCTAATTCGGTTTATAAAGTTGTTAAAGTCCACATCATCTCGTTCTTCTAATGTTTTTGTTAGTAATAAAGCTTATCCTTTCGAGAAAATAAGGGCCCTTGCCGGGTCGCGCTAACTATGTTGTTTATTGCAAGGGCTTTTCGATAACCCGGCAATCATAGACGTTAGACCCTAAGAATTAAGACCCAACCCCGTAAAGATTATATCGGATATTTTCGTTTGAATTTTTAATAAATTACCTATTTTAAACTACAAATTTTTTCCAGAGGCAAACAAAAAAGTACCCTACCACTCCCATGATTTGTTGAAAGTTGTTCAACATTTAGGAGTACAGGCACTTCTCTTTGACTATTTGCAATACGATTTTCGCTACCACTTCACAATGTCCAGAGTGTATGTGGAAACACAAAGGGTGCTGGTGAGTTATTCCTTCCGGCAATGATTAACTGTTCTGATAAAAAAGGTGCCTCTCAAAAATACTTTTGTGTAAAGGGAAGGTACCATTTTCAATCTATTTTTTTGTTAAATTTGCATAATGGGATTGCTAAACAGTCATTTTCCAACTTGATAAAGTTAACCAGTTTTCCTTTTCCTTATAATCAGGCATTATTTTTCCTACAAGGCGCCAGAAGGATCGGTCGTGGTTCAGATGAACCATATGACATATTTCGTGAACAACTACATAGTCGATTACCTCCCGTGGTGCCGTTGCCAGTCTCCAATTAAATGTTAACTGCAGTTTTGAATCACAGGTCCCCCAGGTGGTTTTGCTATCCGAGATCTTTAAACACTACATGTTCTTGCGTTATATTGATATCTTGTAAGATCTGTATTGGATAGGTGTTTCCTAAATAAAGAAAACTGTCACTATACTCATAAACCTTTTCCTGTGGCCCAAGCAGTCTATCTTTCATTTCTTTTAATTTTTGCTGAATAAGATCCCAATTTACCTCTATTATCTGAACCACTCTATCATCAGGTGTCTCTTTTGGAGCCTGAATCTCAATATTTCTAAAACTATCTACCGTAATTCCTATAGATGTTCGATTTTTGTACTTGATTTCAAAGCGTATTGTTTCACCGAAGTAGGTATGTATCATGTGATCACCTGTGAGCTTCTTTAATGCATTATCCCCTGTATTTGACAGCCAACCCTTTTAAGAAATTCCTGGCGTATTTATCTCCGCACTCTTTATAATTCTTATGCCCCTCTTTTCTTAGTAAAGCGCCAAGTTCTCCTTTTGAAACCGTGATTCCTGCTAGTTCGAATATATCCAGCATATCCTCAGTAGTTAATGCTAATGCTATTTTCACTTTCTTTAACAGGAGATTATTAACATTTGCACTTTTATTAGTGGACGGTTCTGGCGTATCAGGCTGTCCTGGTTTAGGCTCTTGTTTTCCTCTTTTAAAAATAATAAAACCATTTAAAAATGAATCCAACATACTGTTATTACATTTTATTTGTTCGCTACTTTCTACATCATACTCGTCTGATTTTGTGAGAATGTTTATTACTTCTGGCACGGTTACATCCACGCCGCCAAGTTTAAATATCTCTGCCATTTCTTTATTTTTTATTTCCATTGCATATCTTAGTCGAATTAATATATCATTATTATCCACAATATACCTCCTATCTTAAAATGAGTGCCTGTCCTTTCTAAGAAAAAGGATTATATTTCAATCTTGCATCTTGTTCATGATAATAATACGCACATGCAGTTAGAAATTCCACGCTTTTATTTTTATAATCCTATATACTCCCTTATTGCAGCTTGTACTATTGATGCCTAGCACCCTAATACAGTGCCAACAAAGCCACAAGGACATTCGATTAATCCAATACTTTTTCGTAAAATCGGATAAAAGAAAACAGGCAACTCCCCAAAAGGATTAGTTGCCTTCTTTCAAAATCAGTTTACTGACCGCTTCCACATGCGTGGTTTGCGGAAACATATCCACAGGCTGCACTTCAACCGTTCTGTACCCTCCGTCTTCAAGGATCCGCAAGTCCCTGGCTAGTGTTGCAGGATTGCATGAGACATAAACAACCTTCTTCGGTTTCATCTCGATAATCGTCTGCAACAGTGCTTCGTCACAGCCCTTCCGCGGAGGATCTACGACGAGGACGCCGGCTTTAATGCCGTCTTTATACCATTTCGGGATAACTGCTTCCGCCGCACCAGCTGCAAATTCGGCATTGGCGATTCCATTTAGTTCAGCATTCCGTTTAGCGTCCTCGATTGCTTCAGGGACGATTTCAACGCCGTACACTTTTTTTGCTTTCTGGGCGAGGAACAGGGAAATCGTCCCGATGCCGCAGTAGGCGTCAATGACTGTTTCTTCTCCTGTCAATCCTGCGTATTCGAGTACTTTATCATAAAGTACTTTCGTCTGGTCGGAGTTTACCTGGTAAAACGACATGGCTGAGATTGCAAACCTCACATTACCAATGTAATCATAGATGACTTCATTCCCCCAAAGCACCTTTGTTTTATCTCCTAAAATGACGTTCGTCCGTTTCGAATTTACGTTATGCACAATTGATTTCACTTTTGGCAGGCGGGCGGCGATTTCCTCCACCAATTTGTTTTTATGGGGAATGTCGGCGGTTCTGGTGACAATGACGACCATGAGCTCCCCTGTTTGTTTTCCATAACGTGCCATGATGTGGCGAAGCACACCTTTGTGGGTTTCTTCATGATAAGCCGGTATGCCGAGCTCGCTACAAATCTCCTTCACTGCCTGCACGGCTTCATTTATTTCGGGAAGCTGGATCAGGCTTTCGTTCGTATCGACGATTTCGTGGCTGCGCGGTTTGAAGAAACCGGCAATGAGCTTGCCGTCCTTGTCACCTACAGGTACCTGTGCCTTGTTCCTATAATGCCATGGGTGTTCCATGCCTAAAACCGGATGGATCTTGACGTCCTCAAGCTTTCCAATCCTGGAGAGCACTTGCCGTACTTGATTTTCTTTAAACTTCAACTGGCCCTCATAACTGATGTGATGAAGCTGGGTGCCCCCATATTTGTGGGTATCACCCGGCTCCACATCAACACGGAAATGGCTTCTTTCCAGGATTTCAATCAACCGGCCGAACCCGTATCCATTATTTACCTTGACGACTTTTATTTTAGCTTTTTCTTCTGGGAGCCCCCCGGGCACAAAAATGGGATATCCATCGACTTTGGCCACACCCGCTCCATCATGGGTTAAATCTTCAAACACCACATCTATGTAATCATTCTTCTTTACTGGTATTGTTTTGCTCATACGGTCCGTCCTTTGCACTTAACGTTTTGGTTAGGAAAAATTGTAACACAAAGTCCAGGCCAATGCGAAAAAGCCAAATTCTCGTTTAGAAACAATAGTGACTCCCTATGTTGCAGAGGCAAGCCATTGGCGCCTTGCTCGGCGCCCTTTCATTTGGTTGTTCACAGCAAAAGACGGAATCCCCTGGGATCCCGCCTAATCGTTACTCTTCTCTGCAGCATGATAAATCTTATCATTATTCTTCCACTGCAACCTTCCTCCGGGACAAATATAGATAGGATTTGATCATAAAATATGAAACTTCATCCGGAAGCAGTTCTTTTATCGGCTTCAGCCTGTCCCGACCAGCTTCAGCAACCGCTTTTTCGAGCAGCGGCAAATGTTCAGCAGGGATGAGAAGTGAAAAATCCACCTCCATACCGCTTTGGATGCATTGGATTAAATGATTTTCAATGGTACTCTCGGCAAGTTCCCTCCTTGCCGAAATTTCTTTTACCAATAAAGACTCCTGGTGCAGCTTGTAAGTCTCAAGATGTGAATCGGTGACTGCCTTTTTAGCTGGTTTGGCAGGAGCCTTGGCCGGTGCCAAAACCGCTTCCCTTTCAGGATGGGCATGGCAATATGAAATAATTACCTTAAGAAACGCTTCCCCGTATTTCTCAAGCTTATGCTGGCCTACCCCGCTGACCTGAAGGAGTTCCCCTGTTGTGAGTGGAAGGCGGGCACACATATCTTTTAATGAAGTATCTGAAAAAATTACAAACGGCGGCACTTTTTCCTCTTCCGCGATGGATTTCCTTAGCATTCTTAATTCTTCAAACAATGGATCATCATTAGAAACCTGGCTGATTTGAACGGCTTCTTTCCGGAAAACCTGCTGTTTTCCGGTCAGCACTTCCCTGCCTGGCGGCGCAACAAAAATGGTCGGGTATGCGCCGTGCTCAACACCAATCAGGTTCTGTGAGATGAGAAATTCGATAAGCTCGCTCACCTGCTTGGCACTTTGTTCCTTCATTATTCCATACGTGGACAGCTGGTTGAAATGAAGGTCGATGATTTTTTTATTTTTTGATCCGGTCAGCACCCCGGCAGTGATGGATTTCCCGAATTTTTGGCCCATCCGGATAATGCATGACAGTACCATTTGTGCTTCTTTAGTGACATCCACGCTTGAACGGGAATCCGTGCAATTGCCGCAACGCCCGCAAGGTTCTGCTTCATGTTCGCCAAAGTACTGGACGATATAAGCCTGAAGGCAGTTTTCGGTATGGCAGTAATCGGCCATCAATTGCAGCTTTTCCAGTTCCTGCCCCATCCGGGCCTGTTCTGTTGACTGGTCTATTAAAAACCGCTGGATTTGGATGTCCTGCGAGGAATAAAGCAGGATGCACTCGCTGGCGAGCCCGTCCCGGCCGGCACGCCCCGCTTCCTGATAATAGCTCTCCATGTTCTTCGGAAGTTGGTAGTGGACGACGTACCGAATATTGGATTTATCGATGCCCATCCCAAAAGCAGAAGTAGCGACCATGACAGATGCTTTATCGGCAAGGAACCGTTCCTGTTCTGCGGCTCTGTCGTCATCATTCATTCCGGCATGGTAACGGGCGGCATGAATGTTTTCCTTGCACAGCCACTCATAAAGCTGGTCGACCGTTTTTCTGGTAGCTGCGTAGATAATTCCTGCTTCGTTACTGTTCTTTTTTACGTAATTCTTTAAAAAAGCGAGCCTATCCTGGCCTTTAATGACGGAAAATGATAAATTCTCCCGTTCAAACCCGGTCAGAACCGAATCGGCGCATGAAATTTGAAGAGAATCGCAGATATCCTCCCTGACCCTTGGTGTCGCAGTTGCTGTCAGCCCTAGTACAACAGGATTGCCTGGCAGGCTGTCCACCATGTTCGCAATGTGCAAATAGCTCGGGCGAAAATCGTGGCCCCATTGCGATATACAATGCGCCTCATCTACCGCAACAAGCGGAATATTGATACGTGTCAGCATGTCCATAAAATCCCGGGATTCAAGGCGTTCCGGGGCAACATATAGAAGCGTGTACCTGCCTTGAACCGCGTTTTCCATCCGCTCTGCTGCCTCTCGGGCACTAAGGGAACTATTGATGAATGCCGCTGGGATTCCATGCTGGAGCAGCGTATCGACTTGATCTTTCATGAGCGAGATGAGCGGTGATATGACAAGGGTTGTACCAGGCATCATCAGCGCCGGTATTTGATAGCAAATCGATTTGCCTCCGCCTGTCGGCATAACACAAACCGTATTCTTTCCTTCCAGGACGGACGTGATCACCTGTTCCTGGCCGCTGCGGAATGACGAATAACCAAAATGGGATTGCAAAAGTTCAGTGGCTTTTTGAAGCAATGTGGAGGGCTCCTTCCTGTTTGAATTTGTTGATGAGGGATGGGTTGTGAGGCATGAAACGTGGAATTAACTTATCAGTATTATTTTAGCATAATCAGGCCCACTGTTGCAGCAGCGGGCAGAAAACCCAACAAAATAAAAGAAGGCTTTGCACCCGAATTACCAGTACAAGCCTTCCTCAATCCCCATGGAATCCTATTTATTCCCGGGTTATTTCCGCAACTTTGTCTATTACTTCCTCGATGTTTCGCATTTTGTTGTCCCAGCATTTTTGGCTCAGGTCAACCGGATATTCCTCCGGGTTGAGCGAGCGTTTATACTCGTCCCATAACAGGCTGAGGCTAACTGTTACATGCCGCCGGATCTCATCAAGCTCTGGGAGCTTATACACGAGCGACCCATCCACGAAGATAGCATGGTGCAATTCTTGTGCGGTAAAATTTGTCACAAATTTGCTGATATATGTGTGGGTCGGATGGAACATTTTCAACCGTTCTTCATTCTGGGGATTTTCTTCCTCCAGGGCTATATAATCCCCTTCGGAACGCAGATTCGAATTATTAATGATCCGGTAGACCTTTTTCCTCCCTGGTGTTGTCACTTTTTCGGGATTGGAGGAAATTTTTATCGTATCAGCCATTTCTCCGTTTTCATCTTCAATCGACACTAGTTTATAAACCGCGCCAAGCGCTGCCTGGTCGAACGCGGTGATCAGCTTCGTCCCGACACCCCAGGTATCGATCTTTGCTCCCTGGGCTTTCAGGTTCATGATCGTATACTCGTCCAAATCACTGGATGCGACGATTTTCGCATTTGGGAAACCAGCCTCATCAAGAATCTTCCGGGCTTCCTTTGAAAGGTAGGACAGGTCGCCGCTGTCCAGGCGGATGCCGATAAAATTGATTTTATCACCCAGCTCTTTTGCGACCCGGATCGCATTTGGCACACCTGACCTGAGCGTATCATACGTATCGACGAGGAACACACAGTCCTTATGGGACTTGGCATACTTGAGGAAGGCTTCATATTCATCCCTATATGCCTGAACCATCGCATGGGCGTGCGTTCCAGCAATCGGAATGCCGAACAGCTTCCCTGCCCTGACATTGCTCGTCGAATCGAATCCGGCGAGGTAGGCTGCCCGTGTTCCCCAAATCGCTGCGTCCATTTCCTGTGCGCGCCTTGTCCCAAATTCCATCGCGACTTCATTGCCGACTACTTGCTTAATCCGTGATGCCTTTGTGGCGATCAAGGTTTGGTAGTTGACGATGTTTAACAACGCAGTCTCGATCAGCTGTGCCTCCGCAAGCGGCGCATCCACCCGGATTAATGGCTGGCTGCCGAAGACAACCTCCCCTTCCTGCATCGATCGGATTGTCCCCGTAAAGCGCAGGTTTCGCAAATACTCAAGAAAGTCTGCCTCATATCCTTCTTCCCGCAAATAGGTGATATCGTCTTCGGTGAATCCAAAATTTTGCATGAAGTGGACAATTCGCTCCAATCCGGCAAAGACCGCATAACCGTTGCCAAAAGGAAGTTTTCGGAAAAATAGTTCGAAAACAGCCTTTCGGTTATGGATACCATCCCGCCAGTAAGTTTCCATCATATTAATCTGATAAAGGTCCGTATGCAGCATTAAGCTGTTGTCTTTGTAATTCCCGTTCATGAGCTTTACCTCCATATTTGCCGGTCAGATTACCTCGATACCACTTGCCCAATCAAAATTGGCCGGCCAGCGTTACCTGACCTCTGCACCAATTGCCCCTTCGAAGTGGCCAAGTGCCCATTCATGGCCAGCCTGGTTAAAAGAAGCGACCGCATCTTTATAAACAATGATCTTAAATCCCCTGTTATAGGCATCAACGGCTGTATGCAATACACAAATATCGGTGCAGACACCCACCAGGTGCACTTCTGTAATTCCGCGTTCACGCAGTTTTATTTCAAGGTCGGTTCCCGCGAAAGCTGAGTATCTCGTTTTATCAATATAATGTACCGTTTCAAGATGCCTATTCTTTTGATAGAGCTCCTCCAGGCTGCCATACAGGTCCCTGCCTTCTGTTCCCCTGATATTGTGGGGCGGAAACAGCTTTGTTTCCGGATGGAACTCATCCCCCTCATCATGGACATCAATCGCGAACACAACATAGTCACCATTGTTGATGAATTGATCCGTCAGGCTTACGATTTTCCCTTCAATTTCCCGTCCAGGCTGCCCACATGTCAAAGCACCGGCATCTGCCACGAAATCGTGGGTATAATCGATGTTGATTAAAGCCTTGTTTTTCATTAAGTACTCAGCTCCCATCCTATTATTTACTTTCATTTTCTTCAAACGAAGGGGAGAAGGCAAATTTTTGCTCAAAAAAAATTCCATTTTTTCGTGGGGAAGAAAAATAATGAGGTTTTCGGCCCTCTTAATAAGGAATAACGTCATAATTTCAGTTCAAATGGAGGCTAACTTCACTTTTAATCCTGGTAACTCAAAAGATAATCCCACTAACTCAATTTATTATCCCGGTAAGTGTCTATTTATTCCCGGTAACCTCGATTATATTCCCGGGAGCTGTATTTATTTGGAACAAAAAGGAGCCATTAACAGTTTCGGCCCGCTAAAAAATCCACCCTAAAAAGGAGTCATCAACACTTTCAGCCCATTAAAAAAATCCACCCTAATATAGAGTGGACTAAACAAGCTTATTCTGCCGCAGCATGAAGATTTTCCGGTCGGTCTTCGGGCCGGATTTGGTCGAGCGGCACAAGCACTTCAATATGGCGGAACAGATTTTCAAACTCTGCGGGCAGGTTCCCCCCGTATTCGCCGTCAAGATTTAACTGGACCGTTTCTTTTGAATGGACTTTAATGCGGTTTGCCTGTGTATATATGACGCAAGGGTCGTTGATATGCTCACCCCTGATTGCCAGTGTCGCAATCCGGATAAAATCAGCGAGGTTTGTCTTTTTCAAGATCAACAACGAGAACAGGCCGTCATTTATCGAAGCATTCGGCGCGAGCTTTTCAAAACCGCCGACCGAGTTCGTCAGGCCGACAAGGAACATCATCGCTTCCCCTTCAAACAGCTTGCCATCGTACTCAATGCTTACCTCTGACGCACGAAGTGATGGCAGCATCTCCATTCCTTTTAAGTAATAGGCAAGCTGGCCAAGCATCGTTTTGAGCTTGCTCGGCACCTCATAGGTTAGCTCTGTCAGCCTTCCTCCGCCAGCGATGTTAATAAAGTATTTATCATTAATCCTGCCGACATCAACCGGGATTGATTCGCCTTTTACAATAATGTCCACCGCGGCATGTATATCGCGGGGGATTTGGACTGCGCGTGCGAAATCATTCGTCGTGCCTGTCGGAATGATGCCTATTTTCGGCCGGTACTCCTGCTCGGCAATACCGTTTACAACTTCATTTATCGTTCCGTCTCCACCTGCAGCGATGACCAGGTCATAGCGGCGCTCAACGGCTGCCCTCGCTGCTCTTGTGGCATCCCCTTCACCTGTAGTCGCATGGCAGGAAGTTTCATATCCCGCAATTTCAAGCCGTTCTAAAACATCGGCAAGGCTGCGTTTGAAAACTTCACGCCCTGAAGTAGGATTATAAATTATTCTTGCTCTTTTCATGCTTCATCATCCTATTTATAAATCATGAATTCCATCTTTTAACATCATAACTCAAATTTTTCATCCAGGCAATTTCTTCGATCATTCCATTGGACTATGAAATCTTTATTATCTTACATAGCTATCTCCGTACATTATCATAACCTTTTTCGAGGGATTTTGCCAAAATGACTCTCTACAAAATTCCAAAACAAAAAACATGCACAGGGCATGTTCAGTAGTTTAGTTCGTTATTAATTTAATGGCCTCTTTTGAGTTGATGACGGTCGCGAATTCCTCATGCAGGATAGCAAGCTCCACCTTGTGGACCTGCTCTGCCGTGAAGTGCGTCCCGTCTATGCCTTCCCTGTCGAATGCGGCGCTGGCGTCCGCTACAACGTACGTCTCATAGCCATAATTCCCTGCCATCCTGACGGAAGTAGACACACAGTGGGGGGTAATCAGCCCTGCAACCACAATGGCCGTTATTCCCTCATTTTCAAGATGCTCTTTAAGCTTTGTCCCGATAAATGCACTGTTCACTTGCTTCTGGAATACCGTTTCTGTTGATAACGGGGCAAGTTCATCAATGAATTGATGCCGATGACTTCCTTTATAAAATAAAGATGAAGGCTTTACAGATGTATGTTGGGTGTGGATCACTGGCTGGCCTGATGCCCGCCAAGCCTCCAGCATCTCCTTCGCCCGCATTTCCGCTTCCGGGTTGTTCCGCTGCCCCCATGACGAGTCTTCAAATGCCTTTTGAAAATCTATTAACAACAGGGCTGTCATCATCTGACATTCTCCTTTCCTATTGAACAAAAATCATACAGGTCCAGACTGACGATGATTTTATGGAATCCGTCAAAGAGATTTATTAGAGCAAGCAGCTTTATAATCTGCCTATCTGTAAAATATTCTTTTAACCCGGTAATTTGCTCGTCTGCCAGGGAATGGGGCTCAGTCCTGTATTGGCTAATAAACGCAAACAGCTTTTGGTATAGCTCAGGAAACCCTCTGAAATCACCAGTCCTAATTGCACCAGAAATCTCCTCATTCCAGTCGGTCCTTCCCAAATATGACAGGCTCATGCATGTAGCACAGCCATTTAGATTCGCCAAATAAAGACGGATTTTTTCTTTCACTTCACCGGACAATTCCTGTTCCTCCCATAAAAAATCATAG
Source organism: Bacillus sp. T33-2 (assembly GCF_002860205.1). Taxonomy (GTDB): domain Bacteria; phylum Bacillota; class Bacilli; order Bacillales; family Cytobacillaceae; genus T33-2. The sequence goes on along the minus strand of NZ_PGVB01000003.1, from coordinate 43,499 downwards.
AGCCGGTCATATTGCGTTTTGACTTCCGGCACAAGTGATAGTGCCTTTTCGAATTTTGTGTTTCCATTTTCACTTAATAAGATTCTTGGCATTTCCATTCCTCCTTCTTTCTTTTATAATAAAAGGAGAAGTGTTTGATTTGAATTCCATATGAATTGATAATCAGATAAATTACTTTCGTTTGAAACCATTTTTAAAGGATGTGCCTTTTAAATGATTATTGATGAAATAGACAGGAAAATCCTCGTTGAATTAAAGGAGAATGGCAAGCAGTCATTAAGGGAGCTTGCCAAAAAAGTCAATCTGTCCTCGCCTTCCGTCACAGAACGGGTCAGGAGGATGGAAAGTGAAGGGATTATTAAAGGATATACCATTGATATCGACTATAAAAAGCTCGGCTACGGGGTCGATTGCATTATCGAGGTAACGTTGCGGAGCGGGGACTACGAAAAATTCCGCAAGAAAATTTCCGAGTATCCGAAAGCGGAATTTTGCTACCGGATCGCCGGGCAGGCCTGTTATCTGGTCAAACTTCGATTAAAAAGCCTTGATGAAATTGAAGAGTTCATCAATGAAATTACCGCTTACGCCGGCACAGTCACACACATCGTGTTGTCCACTGTTGAAATTAAATGGAATGTTCTAGAGAGAAGGGAGGACAAATAATGGAATATGAAAATCTGGTCGATAATTTTTTAAGCTGGGCGAAAACAGAGGAAGCCGTCCAGGCCGCTATTATGATCGGTTCAAGAGCAAGAACGGACGTCCCTGCTGATCGCTGGTCAGATCTTGATATCCTCCTGATTACGGATACCCCTGGACTTTTATTAGACTCAGAGGAATGGCTCGGCCATATAGGAGCTTATTCCATAACGTTTCTTGAAAAAACGGCTGTCGGAGGTTCGCTTGAAAGGCGTGTCCTGTTTGAACCGGATCTGGACGTAGATTTTGCGGTATTTACACATGAACACTTTACCAACATGCTTTCTCTAGACGAAGTAAAGCTTGTTTTCAAAAGAGGCTATAAAGTTCTCATTGATAAGATTCATATTCATAAGAGAATAGAAGTCATCGATTTTGCAAAGGAGAACCAATCTTCAGTCCAGCCTGCCGCACAACAATACGACAACGTTGTCCAGGACTTTTATTATCATGCTGTATGGACAATGAAAAAAATGCTCAGGGGCGAGTTATGGGTCGCAAAGGATTGCCTTGATGATAACATGAAAAGCCTTCTCCTGCAGATGATTGAGTGGCATGCGAAAGCAGTGAATCAAACCGAGCCGTGGCATAACGGCAGGTTCATTGAAAAGTGGGCCGATCCAAGGGCTGTCCAGGCTTTTATACATCTTTTTGCAACCTATGAAAAAGAAGATATGCACAGGGCCTTGCTGAAATCAATGAAACTATTTGCGCTGTTGGCGAGGGAAACGGGAGCACATCTCGGCTGCGCATATCCTTTTAAAGCGGAAAACAAGGCCTTCAATTTTGTGGAAATACATTATTCTCAACTTTTGTGATGAATTCTGTATTTATTTACTAAGTCGGAGAATACAAACACTGCAATAATGATCAATGGTATGGACCGCATCTTCAGCATACTGCTCGTTTAGCCGGTTTTTCAACTCTTGCAGGGCAGCCAGCCGGGTTTCTTTGTCCATATCGGCAAGCCAGGAAACGGATGCTATTCTTTCCACCCATGATTGATTTGTAAATGTTACTTCATAGTCGAGCCTGTAGAAATCCCGGAATTGAAATCCATGATTATGCCATTCCTCAAACCATTCAACAGGAAATCCGTTGATCCGTTGCCGGGATTCAGCCTTTGAGCCTGCAGGCTCTAATCCGTTTTCTGTGTACTTTTCCAATACTTCAAAAGTCACGTCCGTCACCGAATGAGACGGAATAAATGCAGAATCAGCCACAATGAATGTTCCCCCTGGCCTTAAGATTCTTTTAACCTCCCGGATAGCTGGCTCCCGGTTGAACCAGTGCCACGCACGCATGGCAGTGACAATGTCGAACGTACCTGATTCCAGCCCCGTGGCTTCAGCGGTGCCGGAGAAGTAAGGGATTTGCAGACGTTCTTTTTCACTGGCCTCCATCGCCTTCTCCAGCATTTCAACAGACGGATCCACTCCCACAACATCAGCGTGCCTTAATTTCAGTTTCCTCGTCAGAACTCCTGTCCCACAACCGATATCTACCGTTTTTTTTCCTTCGAGCATAATGTTTCTGAGCAGCAGGCTTTCAAAGAAAATGTTAGGTATGTCATTGCGTGAGCGGGCATAGTGTTCAGCCACTTTGCCAAAATCGGATTGAATCATCGTTCACACCACCCTAAATTTAAAATATTTAAAAAATTCATCTCGTCGTCACCATTATATGGTAAGATGGTCTCGACTACAATCTTTCTTTATGGCCCTGCCGACAAAAATAAGAAGGGGGAAGAGAATGGACTGGTTCATCCTTGCAGCGGCTTATCTCCTCGGATCAATCCCGACCGCGCTGCTTGTAGGACGATTATTTTTTAAAATTGATATCAGGGATCATGGGAGCAAAAATCCCGGCGCAACAAATACACTAAGGGTTTTAGGAAAAAAAGCTGCCATTATTGTATTGTTAATTGACGTAGGAAAAGCAATGCTTGCTGCTGCATTGCCATTGCTCATAGGAAGCGATTTGAACCCGCTTTATTCTGGATTGGCGGCTGTCGTCGGACATTGCTTCCCGGTTTTCGCAGGCTTTAGGGGAGGAAAGGCCATCGCAGCCACTGCAGGTGCCCTGATTATAAGTGATATCCCGATGTTTATCACAGCTTATTTAACGTTTTTTGCCATTATTTTTATTACTAAATATGTATTTTTAGGATCCATCTCCGTCGGGGCAGCTTTATTTGTTTACTCATTTTTTATTCCTGGACATACTGAAGAGATCGTCTTCGCTTTGTTCATGCTTTTTTTAATTTATTTGCACCGGTCGAATCTGCAAAATTTCTTTGATGGGACAGAGCCAAAAATCAATGATAAAAATATAAAAAAAGACCGGATATATAAAACGAAATAATCCTGACAGTTTGAATGGCCCTGCTGAAGAACGCATGGCCATTTTTTCTGGCTCACAGAGGATGAATTCTCCTTATCAGGTGCAAATTGCCAGGGTGTATATGTTTGCCTTAGCGCCGCTGTTAAAGTATATTAGTAGAGTTTTTTATTTTAGGTCAATAGTAAATTGCTGCTTGCTTGGTATCTAAGTAATTGACTATAATATAAATGATAGAATATTAACTATATTTAAAATATTTCAATATAACAAGGGGGAAAAGTATGTCTAATGATGTTCTACAGCTCATTTCGATTTGTATTTATATGGCCGGGATGCTGTTAATCGGCGGGTATGCCTACAGAAAAACGAGCAATCTGACAGATTATATGCTTGGAGGGCGTTCTCTCGGCCCGGCGGTAACAGCGTTGAGTGCCGGGGCAGCCGATATGAGCGGATGGCTGCTGATGGGGCTTCCGGGCGGGATTTATGCTACCGGTTTGGCAGATGCATGGATTGCAATTGGTTTGACAATTGGCGCCTATCTTAACTGGATGCTGGTTGGCCCCCGGCTCCGGTCTTATACACAGGTCGCCAACGATTCTATTACAATCCCAAGCTATCTCGAAAACCGTTTTAAGGACTCAACCAAACTGCTAAGAATTGTATCCGCGGTCGTTATTCTTGTCTTTTTTACCTTTTACGTATCTTCCGGAATGGTCTCCGGGGCTGTTTTCTTTGAGAACTCATTTGATCTGAATTATTTAACAGGATTATTGATCGTTTCTGCGGTTGTGGTCGCCTATACATTATTTGGCGGTTTCCTGGCGGTCAGCTGGACCGATTTTATCCAGGGTTTAATGATGCTGATTGCCCTCCTGCTTGTCCCGATTCTCGGTTTTGCGAAAACCGGCGGGCCTGCAGAGACATTTGATACAATCCGGGCGATTGACCCGGCCTTGCTTGATTTCTTTAAGGGAACCACAGTGATCGGGATTATTTCTGCGGCAGCATGGGGTCTCGGATACTTTGGCCAGCCGCATATCATTGTCCGCTTTATGGCGATCACTTCTGTAAAAGAAATGAAAAGCGCGCGCAGAATAGGGATGAGCTGGATGGTTTTTACTCTGCTCGGCGCCATTTTGACTGCGTTCATCGGCCTTGCCTTTTTTGAACAAAATCCAGAATATGAATTGGCAAATGCCGAAGCTGTCTTTATTGAATTGGGACAAATATTCTTCCATCCATTGTTTGCAGGGTTCGTGCTGGCCGCCATCCTGGCCGCTATCATGAGCACGATTTCGTCCCAGCTCATTGTGACTTCCAGTGCTTTGACAGAGGACCTCTATAAAATTTTGCTGAAAAGGAAGGCCGGTGACAAAGAGCTGGTATTTTTCGGACGGATGGCAGTTCTTGCAGTTGCAATTTTGGCTTCGTTGCTTGCTCTCAACCCTGACAGCACCATCTTGAGCCTTGTAGCGTATGCATGGGCTGGTTTTGGCGCCTCATTCGGGCCGGTCATCATCCTGAGCCTGTTCTGGAGAAAAATGACCAATTGGGGTGCGCTGATCGGTATGATTTCTGGGGCCGTTACCGTTATTGTCTGGAAAAACTTTGAGCTCGGTGAAAAGATATTTGGAGAGCCGCTGTACGAAATCGTTCCAGGCTTTGTGGTCAATCTTGTCGTTTCCGTTATTGTCAGCCTTGCAACTTACAGGCATAATGACGCCATTGAAAAAGAATTTAATGAGAGCGTCCGTAGCTTGAAGCATAATTAACAAACCAAAAGAATCCCTCTCAACCGAGAAGGATTCTTTTTTGTCATTAATTTTATCGGGATGACAGGAATTGAACCTGCGACCCCTAGCACCCCATGCTAGTGCTCTACCAAGCTGAGCTACATCCCGTATTATGTATCTGAATCCTATTTTAGAATTCAGATTCGAACATTGCAAGCCCTATTTTCCTCTATAATTTTTATATTATCTGAAAAATCATAAAATTTGTAGAAAAGTAGTTCTTCGTGCGACTCTTAATATGATTGTCGAGGTTTAAACTATTGTTAAAGTGACAATAACAGCCTCTCCAGCTTTCCCGGGAAATAATATGTCGATATTTTCTTTTACAGTGCTCGAGAAGCAAAACTCGCCGATTAGCGAGCCCCCTAAAGGTGAAGACAGTGGCGTAGTTCACCGGAATTCCGTCCGCGAAGCTTATGCTCACGAAGCGTTCCTTATGCACTTACACTTTGTTCCTAAAATTGGCTCCTACGTCGAAATTTCTGCCCTGTTGCCAATTTATACTTCCTTAAAGTGCAAAAAAGCCGACGGATTACCGTCAGCTTTTGAAAGTTATCGTTTATTTAATTCCTCTGCAAGCAGCTTGTTCACAAGTGGAGGGTTTGCCTGCCCTTTGGTTGCTTTCATTACTTGTCCAACCAAAAAGCCTACTGCTTTGCCCTTTCCACCCTTGAAATCTTCAACTGATTGCGGATTCGCATCAATAATTTCTGTTATGATTTTCAAGAGCGCACCCTCATCGGAAATCTGGACGAGGCCTTTTTCTTTAACGATTTGCTCCGCATCGCCGCCATGTTCAATGAGTTCCTTGAAGACGGTCTTTGCTATTTTTGAAGAAATGGTGCCGTTTTCGATCAGCTTGATCATTCCAGCCAGCCCTTCTGGGGTAAGCGCTACTTGATCCAGCTCCTTTTGTTCTGCGTTCAAATATGCAGAAACGTCTCCCATCAGCCAGTTCGATGCCTGTTTGGCCTCTGCTCCAGCTTTTACAACTGCTTCAAAAAAATCAGCCATCTCTTTTGACATTGTAAGTACGTTCGCATCGTACACCGGCAGCCCCAGTTCTTCGATATAACGCTTTTTGCGGGCATCAGGAAGTTCGGGAATCTCTGCACGGATCCGTGCTTTCCACTCTTCATCAATATAAAGGTCAGGCAAATCCGGTTCAGGGAAGTAACGGTAATCATCGGATCCTTCCTTTACCCTCATTAAAATGGTCGTGTTTGTCGCTTCATCATAACGGCGCGTTTCCTGCCTAATGACGCCGCCCGCCTGTACTTCCTCGATTTGTCGTCTTTGTTCAAACTCGAGTCCCTTTCGCACAAAGTTGAACGAATTCAAGTTTTTCAGTTCAGTCTTTGTTCCAAATTTTTCCTGGCCGACGGGGCGGATGGAGATATTGGCATCACAGCGCAGCGAGCCTTCTTCCATTTTGCAGTCTGACACGCCAGTATACTGGATGATTGACTTCAGCTTTTCTAAATAAGCGTAAGCCTCTTCAGGCGTCCGGATATCAGGTTCGGACACGATCTCAACCAACGGGGTACCCTGGCGATTATAGTCCGCGAGTGAATATCCATTGCCATGGGTCAGTTTGCCTGCGTCCTCTTCCAGATGCAGCCTGGTAATCCCGATTTTTTTCTTCACACCATCCACTTCGATTTCAATCCAGCCGTTTTCACCGATTGGCTGGTCGAATTGGGAAATCTGGTATGCTTTCGGATTGTCAGGATAAAAATAATTTTTCCGGTCAAACTTTGTATGGGCCGCAACCTCGCAATTCAATGCCATTGCCGCTTTCATGGCGAATTCGACTGCCTTTTTATTCAGGACCGGCAACACTCCCGGGTAGCCCAGGTCGATTACCGTTGTATTTGCATTCGGTTCTGCACCAAAATGGTTTGGACTGGACGAAAATATTTTCGAGTCGGTTTTCAGTTCAACATGGACTTCTAATCCGATTACTGTTTCAAAATTCAATGTTCTCACCCCTTTACAGCTGCGGTTTTTGTTGATGGAAGTCTGTAGCCTGTTCAAACGCGTGGGCCACGCGATAAACTGTACTTTCATCGAAATGCTTGCCAATGATTTGCAATCCTAGAGGCAATCGACCCGCGAATCCACATGGAACAGAAATACCGGGAACGCCAGCAAGGTTCACAGGGATTGTTAAAATGTCATTGGCGTACATAGTGAGCGGGTCATCGATATTTTCACCAATTTTAAAAGCTGGTGTCGGTGTTGTCGGTCCGACTATGACATCAAAGTTTTGGAATACATCGTCAAAATCTTTTTTGATGAGGGTACGTACTTTTTGGGCTTTTTTATAGTAGGCATCATAATAACCGGAGCTTAATGCAAAAGTGCCAAGCATGATCCGGCGCTTCACTTCTTCCCCGAAGCCTTCTGCCCGCGTTTTTTTATACATATCAATCAGGTTTTCAGCATCTGGAGTACGGTAGCCATAACGGACGCCGTCAAAGCGGGCCAGGTTGGCTGAAGCCTCGGATGACGATAACAAATAATAGGTTGCAAGCGCATATTTTGAGTGAGGAAGAGACACTTCCTCCCACGTTGCGCCCAGCTTCTCAAGAACCTTCAGGGCATCCAGGACTGCATGGCGGGCTTCCTCTCCGACCCCTTCGCCCAGGTATTCTTTTGGAACTGCAATTCGCATGCCTTTTATGTCACCTGTCAGGGGCGCTGTATAGTCTGGAATTTTAACATTTGCAGAAGTAGAATCCATTGGGTCCAGCCCGGCAATTGCGTTCAATAAATAGGCATTGTCCTCAACAGTCCGTGTGATCGGCCCGATCTGGTCAAGAGACGACGCGAACGCCACAAGGCCAAAACGGGAAACAAGACCATAGGTTGGTTTCATTCCGACAACACCGCAAAACGAGGCTGGCTGGCGGATCGACCCTCCTGTGTCTGAACCCAGGGAAAACAGAACTTCTCCGGCCGCCACCGCGGCGGCTGACGCTCCTGAAGAACCGCCTGGAACGGTTTCAAGATCCCATGGATTATACGTTTTTTGAAAGCGGGAATTTTCGTTTGAAGAACCCATTGCGAACTCGTCCATGTTTAATTTGCCAATCACGACAGTTTTGGAATCCTTAAGCCGTTCAACTACCGTCGCGTCATAGATCGGATCGAAATTCTCAAGGATTTTGCTGGCACATGTTGTGCGCAATCCTTTTGTCACAATATTATCTTTCAGCCCGATCGGCATGCCAAAGAGAATCCCTGCTGAATCTTCAGCCCCCAGTTTTTCATCCAGCTGCCTCGCTGTTTTCCGTGCCTGCTCTTCGTCTAGTGTCAAAAATGCGTTGACCTTGCTGTCGACCTCGCCAATTCGTTTAAATGACTCACTTACAAGGTCAGAGACAGTTACTTCTTTTTTATGTAACAGCTCATGAAGCTCTGATGCCTTATGGTCAAATAAGCTCATGTGTCCTGCTCCCCTCTACTCTAAAATCGATGGTACCTTTATCTGCCCGTCTTGATGGTCCGGTGCATTCTTTAAAACCTCTTCACGAGGCAGGCCCTTTTTCGCAACATCGTCGCGCAGTATATTCTTGATATCAAGCACATGGGATGTTGGTTCAACATTTTCCGTATCAACTTCGTTTAGTTCTTCCGCAAACGAGATGATAGCATCGAGCTGTTTTGTAAACATTTCAGCCTGATCCTCTGTAACCGCCAGTCTTGCCAGGTGGGCTACGTGTTTAACCTGGTCAACAGAAATCCTTGACATAAAGCCACCTCCAATATGATTCGAACATTAGACAATAATAATGATAATAGCAAACTTTTGCGCTTCAAAGCAATACAGAGCCTTTCTCCGGCTGCTCTCTTTCAGCCTCCAGTAGGCCGGATTGGCGACCGGTTTTGGTCCCCTCATGCCTTTTCGGGTGCCAATACCAATCCTCGCCTATGTTTTAAACAGTGTGTTAATCCGTAAAATAAATTAGCCTTCGACATAGAGTCAAAGGCGGAAGTATGACATTATCCCTATATACATTATAACCTAACAAATTAATAAATAACAGACTACTCTTATCCAGCCCGCCTATTTATACTTAATTCATACAGAGGAGGGGACGCTCGTGAAATTCTACCGTTTTGGCAAAGAAGTCAGGAAAGAAATCACAATATTTAACAGCGTGGGTGCCGGCATCACACCGATCATCCGCAATGAAGATCCGATGCAGGTCGGCTGTATGCATTATGACCCTGAAGCGGTGCTTGGAATGCATGTTGCGCCATGTCCGCAGCTGCTTCTCGTTGTTAGCGGAAAAGGCTGGGTCCGCGTAGAAGGCCAAGACCCAATTGATGTCGAAACTGGTACTGCAGTGTTCTGGGAAGAAGGAGAGAACCACGAATCCGGGTCTGATTCCGGCATGACAGCCATCATTATTGAAAGTGGCAGCCTTGATCCTGGCCGTTTGCTAAAAGAATAATAAACTATTCTGCATGACTGCCTTCCAACAATGGCTCATAAATCTTGTTTGCCAGGTTTTAAGTTATATATTGACATCAATCAAGGCCCGTAGCTGTTAAGCTGGGGACTTTATAATATAGACTTTGAAATGTTATGTGTAAAAATGCAATAGGTGCTCTTATTGTTTTTTAAATATCTTACTGAAAAAGGTGAAAACCCCACCGCCCGATGTTTCCTTGGTTTTGGGGGCGGACTGCTGTTTGGACAGATAAATGTCCTCTTTATCGATTGCATGATCATAAGCAAGTACCAGCCCGAATTCAGAATCATACTCTCTGTTCGTGACCAGTGTGTATTGCAGATTCGGCTTTTTGGCCATGTTAATGTATTTAGACAGATGGGAATAGTCCATATTGCCATTCAAATATAAATGGGCCTTTGGATGTTCCTGTATCAATGTTTGTACTTCTTTATCCGCCTCTCCACTTCTCACCTGCCCTTGGGTCAACACCGCCACTACCCGTTCACGGAGAGTGCCAAGGAACTTCCTCCGTTCGTCAGGCTTTGTCTGTTTTGCCCCGTGAATCCCCTGCTGCAAATACTCATCGACGTTGGTCCGCTCCATCTTATCGCCTCCAATCATGATGCTAATACTATGTATGTCGGAAAATTTGAACCGTGATACTTTAAGGTTATCCTACCATAAACGAAAAAAACCTCCTCTTCATTAGAAGAGAAGGCACAAAATAGGAGTGTAGTATGGAGGTGAAAAAATCACGTGCAAGCAAAGCGATATTAAGAAACAAACTGTTCTTCTTCAGTCGAGCCTTTTAATGCTGTCGTAGAAGAAGTTCCGCCGGAAATGACCATGGAAACCTGGTCAAAGTAGCCGGTACCTACTTCACGCTGGTGCCTTGTGGCCGTATAGCCATACTGCTCACTGGCAAACTCGGCCTGCTGAAGCTCTGAGTACGCTGCCATACCGCGGTCCTTGTAGCCGCGAGCCAATTCAAACATGCTGTGGTTCAGGGCGTGGAAGCCTGCAAGTGTGACAAATTGGAACTTGTAGCCCATTTTGCCGAGCTCGACCTGGAATTTCGCAATCGTTTCATCATCAAGCTTTTTCTTCCAGTTGAAGGAAGGGGAGCAGTTATAGGCAAGCAGCTTGCCTGGGAACTTTTCATGGATTGCTTCGGCAAAACGACGTGCTTCTTCGATATTTGGCTCAGAAGTTTCACACCAGATCAGGTCTGCATACCGTGCATAAGCCAAGCCGCGTGCAATCGCCTGGTCAAGGCCTGCCCTTGTGCGGAAAAATCCTTCAGCAGTGCGTTCCCCGGTAATGAACGGTGCATCATATTCGTCTACATCGCTAGTGATTAAATCGGCGGCGTTCGCATCTGTCCGGGCCACAAGCACAGTCGGCACTCCCATTACATCCGCTGCAAGGCGGGCGGCAATCAAATTGCGTACAGCAGTCTGTGTAGGAAGCAACACTTTGCCGCCCAGGTGTCCACATTTCTTTTCTGAGGACAATTGGTCCTCAAAGTGGACTCCTGCTGCTCCTGCTTCAATCATGCCCTTCATCAATTCAAATACGTTCAGCTGTCCGCCGAAGCCTGCTTCAGCATCTGCCACAATCGGCGCGAACCAATCTATTGAATTGTCGCCTTCGGAATTGGTGATCTGGTCGGCACGCTGCAGCGCCTGGTTGATTCTTTTCACGACTGCTGGAACGCTGTTTGCTGGATAAAGGCTCTGGTCGGGGTACATATGGCCTGAAAGGTTGGCATCTGCCGCTACCTGCCAGCCGCTTAAGTAGATCGCCTTTAACCCTGCTTTTACCTGTTGGACGGCCTGGTTGCCTGTCAGTGCTCCCAGTGCGTTGACAAAATCCTCTTCATTCACAAGCTTCCACAGTTTTTCCGCGCCACGGCGTGCCAGTGTATGTTCGATATCGAGAGAACCGCGAAGCTTGATAACCTCCTCAGCGGTGTATGGTCTTTCAATGCCAGCCCAGCGTGAATCCATTTCCCAGCTTTCCTGCAACTGTCTTACTCTTTGATCTGTCATTTCATTGCCTCCTAAAAATTATCATTCTGTTAATCTATTAATCCAAAGCTTCATAGCCGGAAAGCGTCAAAAATTCCGCAAAATCTTCCTGTAAAATCAGGTCATCGAACAGCGTTGTTGCCTGGTCGAACCTGCCTGAGCGAAACGCCTCTACTCCAACTTCCTGCTTGATTTTTACAAGTTCTTCTTCCTTCAGCTGCTCATACATTTCAATGGTCACTTTCCGGCCATCATCAAGGATTCCTTTTGAATGGCGGATCCATTGCCATAGCTGGGCCCTGGAAATCTCGGCAGTCGCCGCGTCCTCCATCAGGTTATGGATTGGAGCTGCACCGCGGCCATTCAGCCATGAAGCTACATACTGGATGCCCACATTGATATTCATGCGTACACCTTCTTCAGTAATCGTGCCTTCTGGTACCGCAAGCAGGTCAGCGGCAGTGACTTCAACATCCTGTTGTTTTCCTGAATCGATCTGATTGGGCTGTGGCATTTCACGGTTAAATGCTTCCAATGCGACAGGGACCAAACCCGGATGGGCTACCCATGTGCCATCGTGGCCGTCGCGGGCTTCCCGTTCTTTATCGGCACGCACTCGTGCGAATGCCTCTTCATTGGCCTTTTCATTATTTTTAACAGGGATTTGAGCCGCCATCCCGCCCATCGCTGGTGCCTTTCGGCGGTGGCATGTCTTAATCGTAAGCAATGAATACGATCTCATGAATGGAACTGTCATTGTTACCTGGGAGCGGTCCGGAAGGATTACTTCTTCCTGGCTGCGGAGCTTTTTCAAATAACTGAATATATAATCCCAGCGGCCGCAGTTCAAGCCGGCCGAGTGCTCCTTTAATTCGTATAAAATCTCATCCATCTCGAACGCTGCAAGAATTGTTTCGATCAGGACAGTCGCCTTGATGGTTCCCTGCGGGATGCCCCGCTTCTCTTGCGCAAAAACAAACACATCATTCCATAAACGCGCCTCAAGATGGCTTTCAAGCTTTGGCAAATAGAAGTAAGGGCCTGTTCCCTGCGCCAAAAGATTTTTTACATTATGGAAAAAGTACATCCCGAAATCAAACAGGCTTCCGGAAATTGGCTTTCCATCAAGCAATAAATGTTTCTCTTCAAGGTGCCAGCCTCTTGCCCTTACAAACAGTACGGCTGTTTGTTCGTTTAGTTCATACCTCTTGCCGTTAGGGTTTTCAAACGCGATTGTCCGGTTTACTGCATCCCGTAAATTAATCTGGCCCTCGACGATGTTTTCCCAGCCTGGCGAGGTGGCGTCTTCAAAGTCAGCCATAAAAACTTTTGTCCCGGAATTAAGGGCGTTTATGACCATTTTCCTGTCTGTCGGGCCTGTGATTTCAACCCTGCGGTCCTGCAAATCCTCCGGAAGCGGCGCAATCGTCCATTGACTCTCCCGGATATGCTTTGTTTCAGGCAAAAAGTCCGGCAATTTCCCTTCATTGATTTCATGCTGGCGCTTTTTCCTCATCTCCAGCAGTTCCCGTCTCCGCTGCCCAAAATTTCTTTCCAGTTCCTCAATAAACTGTAAGGCTTCAGGGGTCAGGATTTCTTCATAGCCATTTTTCATTGTGCCGACGATTTTAATCCCTGTCGTTTGTGTAGACATTTAGCTGAACTCACCTCTTTGTTATAATACAGTTTAACTTTATATCTGTATTATATAACAGAAAAGACAAAATGCAATTATTTTACCTCAACTTTCTGAATATTTTTTTGAACCTGGTTTTTTATCCACCTGAATAAGAAAAACCACTTCATTAAGAAATGGTTTTCCGTCGTGTTCCATTCTATTATCCCCCCTGCTGAACCCGATTGTTTTCAAGCAGGCTAAAGTCGTAATCTCTCTTTCTCTTACCCTGAAATAATAGCGGAATACTGATGGCCAGCAGGGTAAAACGAACGAGACTGTCAATGACAAAAACAGATGTTGTACCGTAGGAGCCGGCTAAAACTCCTCCAATAGAATTTCCAAGCGGTATGCTGCACCAGGCGATCAGCCTGATACTAGTCGTGGCTCTTCCCATCAGCTCATCAGGAATGAGCGACTGCCTAAGTGTAATGATCTGAATGTTCCAAATCGTAAGCAATACCCCGCCAATTCCATTTGCGACCGCAATTGTTGCCACATTATCACTAAATCCAATCAACAATGGAGGGATAATCTGGAGCATGAGAATTGTGACGATGAGATTTTTTCCGGAAAGGTATTTGTTGACTTTCCCATTTATTACGGATCCGATGACGGAACCAAGGCTGAAACTGGCTGTCATGATTCCGGCAGCAGCCGCATCCAACCCCAGTTCCTCTTTCACTTTGTACATGATGGCAACAATTGAAGCGAAGATAACGAAATTTAAAAATGTAGCATAAATCCCTGTAAGCCTGATAAGTTTGTTGTTCCATACATACTGGAGACCTTCTTTTATCTGCATGAACATGTCTTGCTTATCTGCGCCCGCTATATTTTCTGTTTTCATGTGTTTCTTTATTTTTAACAGGGTCACGGCCGAAACCAAATAAGATACACCAGAAATAATGATTGTTTCCGGTACACCAAACAGCCCTACAAGTCCGCCGCCAAGTGCCGGACCGATGATTTGGCTTAACGATGTGCCCGCCTGAAGAACGGAATTTGCCTGCTGGAGCTGTTTTTTTTCAACTACATTAGGCAGGCATGCGCCATATGCAGCATCAAATAAAGCCGAAAATAAACTAATCCCTGCCTGTACTAGATACAACTGGATTATATGTATGTCGAAGATGAAATAAAATAATGGGATGGAGGATAGCAGCAGCAATCTTCCGATATCTGCAATCATCATTAATTTCTTTCGGTCATACTTATCCGCCCACACGCCTGCAGGCAAGGAGACCAGCAGATATGGTATGAATCCGACCGCGAAAGCAAAACCCATTTGCACAGCTGACCCTGTCAATTCAAGCAGCAGCCATGGAATTGCAAAATTGCTGATTGCTGCTCCAAACTGGGAAATCGTCTGTCCAGTAAACAACCATGTAAAATCTCTGTTTTTCCATACACTAACCATCTTTATCCACCTCTATCAATTGATTTTTTTGACTAACTTTTGTATAATTCGTTAAAACAGGAATTTATTTATTAGTTCGGTAAATACCGAACTAGTTAATTTGAATTATAGACGGTGGCTTTTAATTTGTCACCTGATATTTTTATTTTTTTAAATTTTTTATATGCTTTATAATAAAGTGAAGGAAAATTCCAGATTGGAGTAGAAACATGGCTTATATAGTGGATGTAGCATTTTCGCCCGTCAATGAATTAATGATGAGTTTATATACGTACCTTTGTAAAAAGTCCCATAAAAGGATTGACCTGGGGGCTTTATGGGTTAAAAATGTGGAGAAAACCCTTTCTCCCGAATTTAAAGGAAGTGTACTTGAGGAAGATATTTGGATGCCGATACACTTGCTGGCCTGCCAAAAACAGGACATGGATGTGCTTTCATTCATCCAATGGCTGGAAAGGCTGACACCAGGAGACATATATGAAAGCCTTGCTCCCTGGGTTGACACCGTTCCAAGCAATTTAGGGGAAATTAAACAGACGATGGTGCATGTTCTATCAGAGTGGAATGAGCAGTATTTTAATAACTTTGACATAGGAATTATTGATGAACTTAAAAAGGAAGCGGAGCATCAAAGGAGTCTGTTGGAGAAGGCGGATCCGATCGAGTTTGGCAAACAGCTTACAAATGGGATCATTTTCAAGCCGATCGATGGGCTTAAGAAAATCCTCTTTATTCCACAGTATCATTCACAGCCAAGCCATTATATGTTCCATTACGGAGGAATCACTATATGCGCCTATTCTCCTTATATTTCAAACGCAGAACCCGGGGAACCCTCACTTGAACTGCTATTAATGACAAAGGCCCTGTCAGACAAAAGCCGATTAAAGATTATTAAATATCTTGCAGGAAGCCAATCCAGTTTTATAGAGGTAGTGAGGCATATGGGGCTTGCCCGCAGCACCGTCCATGATCACTTGATCATTTTAAGGGCAGCAGGATTGATCGAAGTGGAAATTGCGGGGGAAAGCCTTGGTACGTACAGGTTCAGAAAAGAAGCAGCCTCCATGTTATTTAATAAACTCGAAAGCTATATTTACCAGTGATTATTTGAATTCAATCAAACGTTTGTTTAAAAATGAATCATCGTTTTTAATCCATCGTTTGATTAAGAACAAATAGGCTTATGTATTAAAAAAACCGGGCAAAAACCGCTCGGTTCTTTTTGTTCACAGAACATGCGAAATTGTGCACTCTTTCCTATGTACTCCTTTATAAATACTCAAAGTATATTTTTCCGCCACATTTCTCGCACAAAAAACATTGCCAGTGTCATTGCGTCCCCGTCGGACATACTCCTTGGCGACCGAATCAGCCCACTGCTACCTGTTTGCGTCACCTAGAACCTGGCTAGTTGACCAAAAGAACTCGAGTCAACCAGTTTTCGTCACCTAGAACCTGGCTAGACTACCGAAAGAGCTCGACTCAACCAGTTTGCGTCACCTAGAACCCATCTAGGTAACCGAACCAGCTCGCCGATACTTGTGTGCGTCACCTAGAATCCGGCTAGTTTTCCTAAAGAGCTCGCCCATACCTATTTTCGTCACCGAGAACTCGGCTAGTTGACCAAAAGAACTCGACTCAACCAGTTTGCGTCACTTAGAACACGGCTAGATGACCTTAAGAAGCTCGACTCAACCAGTTTGCGTCACCTAGAACCCATCTAGGTAACCGAACCAGCTCGCCGATACTTGTTTGTGTCACCTAGAATCCGGCTAGATGACCGAATCAGCCTTCCTCCTCAAAATAGCGTTACTTTGGAACGGATTTTACCCTGATGGTTTGTCAACGAATTGATCCGAATCATGGATTAATAAAAATTCCACAGCAACGGGTACTGTGGAATGAAGAAAATTTTATAATTTCTTATCTTTTAATAAAAATCCCGTTCTTTTCCGAACGGGATATCTTTATAGCTGGAGAGGTTTGTCTAACTAACAGAATTTTTTAATATCTTGTGCAACCTCAGACAAATCGTTGTTCAACTGATGGCCGCGACCATCAAACTGACGAATTATCGCCCTTTGGAAGCTTTTGTGCATACATTGCTAGGTGCGTAAAAGGCACCCATTGGTCGTCGCGGCTATGATAAAAGATAATATTTTGTTTATCGGGCAGCCTTGACTCAAAGTCTTCACACAACAAATATTCATCAACTTCCCAGTCTTCAGCACCCCAATAGGGTGGTGCGATGAGGAACACTCCGCTAATAGGTTGTACTTGCTTTTCTTCAGAGAGATATTTCAGCAGAAATGAAGCACCCAAAGAATGTCCGACAACAGCCACCTCAGCCTTTATGGTAGCAAGGTTTCTGGCAATCTGAGCTCTCCATGCCTCATAGGTCTTACCGGGTTAGGCATTTTAGGAAGAAGAATATCATATTCAGTACCTAGTAAATCTATAAGATTTAGTGCCAATTCCCGACCTGCCTCATATGCCCCTTGCCGCATCCATGAATGAACAGCAATTGTTTTTTCACGGTATCACCCCTTCCAATACTTTATTTCCACCAGACAGACAACAATTCATTATAACGCTTTGATACTTTAAACAATGATGTTCACAAGCTGCGAAAAAATCCCGCTCATTCCGAACGGGATTTTGAAAGTCTATTTATTAAAACATTTCCGAAGTTGTTTTTGCCTGCATATGAAGCAGCAGGTAGTCCGGTCCTCCGGCTTTGGAATCGGTACCTGACATATTGAATCCGCCAAATGGCTGATATCCTACAATCGCCCCTGTACATGTCCGGTTGAAATAGAGGTTTCCAACATGGAAGTCTTCACGGGCTTTTTCGATGTGCTCACGGTTGGTTGTAATAACGGCACCGGTTAAGCCATATTCGGTATTGTTGGCGATTTCAAGCGCATGGTCGAAGTCTCTTGCTTTAGAGAAGCCGACAACTGGCCCGAAAATTTCCTCCTGCATGATGCGGGATTTAGGGTCAAGATCAGCAAAAATGGTCGGCTTGATGTAGAAGCCTTTGGAATTATCCCCTTCGCCCCCGGTCATCAGCTTGCCTTCCTGCTTGCCGATTTCAATGTATTCCATGATTTTGTTGAATGCGTTGTTGTCGATGACAGGACCCATATATGTGCTGTACTCTTCAGGGTTTGCCAAAACCAGCTCATTTGTCAGCTCAACCGCGCGGTGCAACACCTGGTCATATACATCCTCAACAACGACTGCACGTGAGCCGGCTGAACATTTTTGCCCGGAGAATCCGAAGGCTGAGGCGACAATCGATTGTGCCGCCAACTCAAGATCGGCTTCTTTATCAACCACAATTGTGTCTTTACCACCCATCTCTGCAATCAAACGCTTCATCCAGATCTGGCCTTCATTTAATTTGGAAGACCTTTCGAATATGCGCAAACCTACGTCACGGGAACCTGTGAAGGAGATGAAGCGGGTATCTTTATGGTCAACTAAATAATCGCCCACCTCGGCGCCACTTCCAGGAACAAAGTTAAGGACACCTTTCGGAAGCCCTGCCTCTTCCATTACTTCAACAAACTTCGCTGCTACTACCGGTGTAGTTGAAGCAGGCTTCAGCAATACGGTATTTCCAGTCACGATTGCGGCAACGGTTGTACCCGCCATGATCGCAAGCGGGAAGTTCCAAGGTGAGATAATAATCCCGACACCCAATGGAATATATCCGTAGCGGTTAAATTCATTCGGACGGCTTTGGACTGGTACGCCATCTTTGATGCGAAGCATTTGGCGCCCGTAAAATTCCAGGAAATCAATGGCTTCAGCAGTATCTGCGTCCGCTTCCCTCCACGGCTTTCCAGCTTCCTTTGTCAAAAGGGCGGAAAATTCATGCTTGCGGCGCCGGAGGATTGTAGCAGCCTTGAACAAAACATCCGCACGGAATTCCGGCTTCACTTTCTTCCACGTCTTGAAAGCTTCAACCGCTGCCTGCATCGCTTTTTCAGCAAGGTCACGGTCCGCTTTTGAAACACGGCCGATCACTTCTTCTTTGTTGGCAGGATTGTAAGAAATAATTTTATCTTCAGTGCTGATGCGCTCTCCGCCGATTACTAAATCGTAATCCTGTCCGAGATAACCTTCAACTGTCTTTAAGCCTCTTAAATAAGCCTCGCGGTTCTCCTCAACCGAAAAATCTGTGAAAGGCTCATGTTTATATGGCTGTACCATTCGATCGCCTCCTATGTATTCGTTTACACCCAATCTTCATTTTACCATGACTCTTTTCATATCATCAATGAAAGAAAACTGGCAGTTCGAGTTCCATAAGTCTATGATTGTGTGATGGGGGACGGAGCTTTTTTATAAAAAAGAAAAAGAGCCGCGGAGGCCCTTCTTCGGTTAATGATAGACATGGACGATCGGTTCATCCTGCTGCGGTTTACGGACGATGAGAGCTTCCTGGCCATTAACGGAGGAGATGCTCACTTGCACCGAGATATAGTCTGGGAAGTCTTTCATCACAAGGCCAGTTACGTACTGAGTGAAGCCGATACCTTCAGCCTTGCCGTAAAATTGGATTGGGATATTGATGCTCAGCTCCTGAAGCTGCCCATCAACATAAAAACCCTTGCCGATAACTCCATTGAAATTGGGAAAGTATTCTTCCACACCTTGTTTGAACTGGTCAAATGCGTTCCAGTCATCTCGATGGTTTTTTTCGGCGTCTTCGGAAGGGAACAGGACGTATTTTTCCTTAACTTCTTTCCAGCCGCCAAGATTGCCGCTTCCCTGGGAAGCAGTGGAATAGGCAAAGAAATTCCCCGGAACAACTGAAGAACGGCTTTTTTGCTCAAACAGTGCTACAACAATCGGGACTTCCTTTAAATCCTTCTCCTTTCGCAGCCTGTTGACCACTTCCTGGGCAATCAGCTTGCCTTCCCTGTCAAGCACATCGCGTGGAATATCGGTTTCAAATGTATCCCCGAACTGTTCCTTTTGATAATAGTGCTTGCTATTAAGCGCAAGTCCTATGACAACTCCTCCTAGCTGATACGTCTCTTTTTCACCTTCTGCTTTTACAAGGTAATTGTGTTCGAGGATATGGGCCAGATAGACCGGGTTTTGCTTATTTCTCTCATGTACATCCCCTGTTCCGGGATCGACAGGATTGAGCCCAAGATTTTCGGACTCTTTCATTTTCCTCTGTTCCAGCTGTTCCTTCGTGAACTTCCTGTTCAGCCACGAATCCACAGTCTCCGAATCAAGGTACTGTCCTTCCTTAAAGACGTACCTGTCTGTTTCAAAGGTATTCTGGGCGAGCCTCATCAATCCTGTTTCTAGCTCATTAATGTCATAGCGGGTATTCAAATTATTGACTACCGCCCCGCGAGCTTCCCCGGGTTCAAACGGCATGATCGTCCGGTAGTATTTATCGGATATTTTATACTTTGGTATAATCGCTTTTTCTTTTGTATCATTATCCTTTTCCTGCACGATTTCTTCCTGCTTGTCAAAATTAGGCGCACAGGCTGCCAGCAAAAGGACGAGAGATAGAGCGACCATTGAGAGCTTCCTCATGGCGTTTACACCTCTTATTTATTTAATTCTTCAAGCAGTCTCTCCTCATTCCACACTTCAATGCCAAATTTCTGGGCTTTGGCCAGCTTTGAGCCGGCGTCTTCCCCGGCCACGACCAGATCCGTTTTTTTGCTGACGCTTCCCGCAACGTTTCCGCCGAGTGCCTCGATTTTTTCCTGTGCCTCATTGCGCGTCAATTGCTCCAGCTTGCCTGTCAAAACAATTGTCTTGCCAGCAAAGAATGAATCCGACTCTGCCGCGGCTGACGGCCTTGGCCCTTTGTATTCCATGTTGACGCCAGCAGCTTTCAGTTCCCCGATTAACTCCTTTACTTCTGGCTGATCAAAGAATGTTACGATCGAATCGGCCATTTTTCCGCCAATTTCGTTGATAGCGGTAAGCTCGGCATCTGTCGCCTCCATGAGCCTGTCCATTGTCCCAAATTCCTGTGCCAGCGTCTTCGCTGCTTTTGAGCCTACAAGTCGTATGCCAAGGCCAAAAAGCAATTTTTCAAGGGAGTTGCCCTTTGAATTTTCGATTGCGCGCATAAGGTTGGTCACCGATTTTTCACCCATGCGTTCCAGCCCGAGCAATTGATCCTTCGTCAGCTTATAAATATCCGCGACGTCTTGGATCAGCTGTTCCGCAAATAGCTGGCTCACGACTTTTTCGCCAAGCCCTTCTATGTTCATCGCATCCCGTGACACAAAATGGATCAGCCCTTCCCGAATTTGTGCCGGGCATTTTGGATTAATGCAGCGGAGAGCGACTTCTCCCTCGATCCGGACAAGGTCGCTTCCGCACTCCGGACAGTGGGTTGGCATGTGAAACTCTTTTTCGTTCCCTGTTCTGAAGTCTGCGAGGACATTGACGACTTCGGGAATGATGTCCCCGGCTTTTTTTACTACTACCTGGTCACCAATTTTAATGTCTTTCTCCCTGATCAGGTCCTCATTATGGAGCGATGCCCGCTGGACCGTTGTTCCGGCGACCTGGACTGGCTCAAGTATGGCAGTTGGTGTGATGACACCTGTCCTCCCTACACTGAGCTCTATGTCCAATAAAGTGGTGACCACTTCCTCGGCCGGAAATTTGTAGGCAATGGCCCATCTTGGGCTTTTGGCTGTTGTTCCAAGCTGGCGTTGCAGGCTGAGGGAGTCTACCTTGATGACGATGCCATCAATATCATAGGGCAGGTCCGGGCGACGTTCCACCCAGCCGCTGACAAATTCAATCACACCCTCAATATCAGAAACTTTCCTGCGCTCTTTATTCGTTTTAAAGCCTAGCTTCTCGAGGTAATCAAGGCCCTCGCTGTGCGATTCGATCCCGGTTTCCCCAACATCGCCTATCCCGTATAAAAATAGATCAAGATTCCTGGAGGCGGCAATTTTGGGATCAAGCTGCCGCAATGAACCTGCGGCCGCATTGCGCGGATTCGCAAATGGCTCTTCCCCCCGTTCGGCACGGGCACGGTTTAAAGCCTCGAATGAACGCCTCGGCATAAACGCCTCACCGCGAACTTCAATGCTGGCTGGTTCCTTCAGCCTGATTGGAAGCGACCGGATCGTCCTTAAATTAGACGTAATATCTTCCCCGATCGTTCCATCTCCCCTTGTGGCTCCCTGGACGAGCAGACCGTCGGTGTATTTTAGCGAAACCGCAAGGCCGTCTATTTTCAGTTCGCAAACATATGAAACATCTCTGCCTGCCGCCTGCCGGACCCGCCGGTCAAAATCCCTTAAATCCTGTTCATTAAAGGCATTGCCGAGGCTCAGCATCGGAACCCGGTGCTCAACCTTATTGAACATATCCAGGATGTCGCCGCCTACACGCAGGGTAGGTGATTCGGGCGTCCTTAGCTCTGGAAATGTATTTTCAAGCTCGATCAGTTCCCTCATTAACTGGTCATACTCCGCATCCGGAACTGAAGGTTTATCGAGAACATGGTATTCGTAGTTATATTGATTAAGGATATTTTGCAAGTCTCTGGCTCTTTTTTCAGCCGTCTGAAGGTCCATAAACCCAGCCCTTTCAAAAAAGATTAACGTTTAAAACTGTATTGGAAACCTCTTTTATGCCTTTTGAATCGGTGCAAATTTTGCCAGCAGCCGTTTAATACCGGTCGGGCTTGGAAACGCAATGTCCAGCTCCGTTCCTTCACCTTGCCCTTTCACACTGACAAC
Organism: Bacillus sp. T33-2; assembly: GCF_002860205.1. Lineage (GTDB taxonomy): Bacteria > Bacillota > Bacilli > Bacillales > Cytobacillaceae > T33-2. The sequence goes on along the minus strand of NZ_PGVB01000003.1, from coordinate 21,307 downwards.
AGTGCCGACACCCCATTTTCCATGTGAAGCTTTGTCTCCGACCTTCCAGTCAATTTCGTCGCCGCCGGTTGCCGCCGCTGCCGGACGGACTGCCGCCCTTCGCAGCTGCTGCGCAGGCCTTGCTGATGGCGAACCAAATGAGGATGAACCAAATGGTGATGGAGCTTTTTGTTTCGGAACCGCCTCTTCAATAAGCTCTTGCGGTATCTCCTTAATAAACCTCGATTCGGGATTCATGCTGGTTCGCCCGAATAATGTCCTCATCCGGGCATTTGTAATATAAAGCTCTTGTTCAGCCCGGGTGATGCCGACATAAGCGAGCCGGCGTTCTTCCTCCATTTCAGCCTCTTCCATCAATGAACGGCTATGCGGGAACACACCTTCCTCCATGCCGATCAGGAAAACCACCGGAAATTCCAGCCCTTTTGCGGAGTGGAGGGTCATCAGGACAACGCTGTCGGTTTTCTGCCCGTCATCGTCCAGCCGGTCAATATCGGCAACCAGGGCAAGATCGGTCAGGAATGAGATCAAGCTTTTATCCTCGCTGCTTTCTTCAAAGCTTTGCGTTACAGTTAGGAATTCGTCCAAGTTTTCAAGCCGGCTCTGTGCTTCAAGAGACTTTTCTGCTTTAAGCATTTCCCTGTACCCCGATTTTTCGAGCACTTCCTCGACTAGTTCGGTAACGGACAGGAATTCTTGCATCTGCGTATAATTTTTAATTAAATCCCTGAACTCAGCGGCTGCTTTTTCAATTTTCGGGCTGAGGCCGATCATTTCCAGACTCTGAAGTGCCTCGTACATGGACAGATCATGCATGGCCGCGAAATCGGCAATCCTGTCAACCGAGCTTGCGCCGATGCCGCGCTTCGGCACATTGATCACCCTCTGCAGGCTGATGTCATCATCCGGATTGGCGATCAGCCTGAGGTAGGCAAGAATATCTTTAATTTCCTTCCGGTCATAGAATTTAATGCCCCCAACAATGGAATACTCAATATTGGATTTCAGGAACGCTTCCTCGATCACACGGGACTGGGCGTTTGTCCTGTACAGGATTGCGATATTGGAATATTTGCGCCCGCTTCTGACAAGCTCCTGGATTTTGCCGACCACAAACTGGGATTCGCCCTGCTCACTGTCAGCCCGGTAATAGACAATTTTATTTCCATCGGGATTTTCGGTCCACAGGTTCTTCGGTTTGCGGTTCAGGTTATTCTGGATGACCTGGTTCGCTGCCAGGAGGATTTTTTTTGTGGATCGGTAGTTTTGCTCAAGCAAAATGACATTTGCATTCTGGTAGTCTTTTTCAAAAGAAAGGATGTTGGCGATATCAGCCCCGCGCCAACGGTAGATGGACTGGTCGGAATCACCGACGACACAGAGATTCTTGAACCGGTTCGCCAGAAGCTTGACCAGCATATATTGTGCTCTGTTTGTATCCTGGTACTCATCTACATGGATATACTGAAACTTGCGCTGGTAGTATTCAAGCACCTCAGGAACGCGCTGGAACAGCAGGATCGTGGACATGATCAAATCATCGAAATCAAGCGCCTGGTTTTTGCGCAGCCTCCGCTGGTACTCTTCATAAACATCGCTGACGACCTGGTCAAAGTAGCCGCCTGCTGTTTTTGAGAACTCCTCGGGCGTGATGAGTTCATTCTTGGCACTGCTGATTGTGCCAAGGATCGCACGGGGGTCAAATTTTTTCGGATCGATATTTTTATCCTTTAAAATTCCCTTTATCACCGATTGCTGGTCAGTCGTATCTAGAATGGTAAAATTGCGGCTGAATCCAATCCGGTCGATATCCCGCCTTAAAATCCGAACACACATTGAGTGGAAAGTGGAAATCCAGATTTCCTCTGCGGCGCCTCCCATCAACTTCCCGATCCTGTCCTTCATTTCCCGGGCTGCTTTATTTGTAAAAGTAATCGCGAGAATGTTATATGGGTTTACACCCTTTTCGACAATCAGGTATCCGATCCGGTGGGTGAGTACCCTGGTCTTTCCGCTGCCCGCGCCTGCCATTAACAATAACGGCCCGTCGGTCGTTTTCACTGCTTTTTGCTGCTCGGGGTTGAGCCCGTTTAATAATTTATCTGTAAGAAATTGCATTGACCGTCACCACCATACAAACATTTGTTCTTATTTTATCGTATTTTCATACTCTGCGGCAATGGCAGAATTATATTTTTACTGCATCTACTGTCTTGATAGCTTCTTCTATGTTTTGATAGACCGCGTTTCCAACGACGATCACGTCTGCTTCGGCAGACATTTCCCGGGCCTGGTCTGCAGTTTGGATTCCTCCGCCGTAAAACAGGGCCGTTTCTTTAAGGACTTTTTTTACTTCATGAACAAGGCCGGGGTCGCCGTATGTGCCGCTGTACTCCAGGTAGAAAATTGGAAGCCGGAACATTTTTTCCGCCATCATTGCATAAGCGGTAACGTCTTCTGTTGTGAGACTAGTGTTTGCATCCGTCAAAACGGCTGCCTTGCAATCGGCATTTAAAATACAATAGCCTTCTACGATAATTTCATCCCAATCCATCAGGTCCCCGTACTGCTTTACGGCCTCATGATGCAATCCCGCCACCCATTTAGGATCGCGGCTGTTTAAAACAGTCGGTATAAAATATAAATCAAATCCGGGCGTAACCGATTCAATCGTCGAAACTTCAAGTATGCAAGGCACAGTATATCGGCGGACCCGCGCCATTAAATCGAGGACATTTTCCAGTGTCACCCCGTCCGAGCCGCCTATGAGGATTGCGTCTGTTCCGGATTCACATAACCTCTCGAGATCCGGATCCGAAATTTGTTTATTCGGGTCGAGTTTAAACACATGCCGCCACTCGCGCACATCGTACATTCAAGAATGCCTCCCATTCTTCACTCCGGCCCTGCCGCTTGTGCCACCGGGGCCTCAGCAGCTTTTCAGAAGGAAAACGTCCTCCTGCAGGCAAAAATCTATCAGTTTTATTCCATTTAACCATTATATCATTTTTTATGAAGGAAAACTCACATGAACAGTAACTTCCAGTTCGTGACCGCAGTGTAATCCTCGCCTTCCTGCCTTGTACCTCGGCAGCGTCTTGATTAAAAAAATGATATATTCCGGTAACTGTTCGTTTTTTCCGGTAACTCGAATTATTATCCCGGTAATTTCAGATATTTTACCAGCAGCTAAATGTTAAATTAACTTGCCAATGAACAAGAAAAAAACCGAAGCGCGGGCTTCGGTTTTATTCAGTCGCTGTGCTTGTTTCCTGCTCTTTCACTCTTTCCAGTGCCATTTCATAGGCATCGTTTCCGTAATTTAAGCAGCGCTTAACTCGGGAGATGGTAGCAGTGCTCGCGCCTGTTTCGGTTTCAATTTTATGATAGGTTTTACCTTCACGGAGCATTCTGGCAACCTCCAGGCGCTGCGCGAGGGATTGGATTTCATTTACTGTGCAAAGGTCATCGAAAAACCGGTAGCATTCCTCTAAATCTTTCAAGGACAGGACCGCTTTAAAAAGCTGATCCAATTCTTTTCCTCTTAACTTGTCAATTTGCATGTATCAATACTCCTTTTAATGATCGATTTATTCAGCACCGAAAGTAACAAGCTGGCTTATCCCCGGCTTGGATGGAATCACATTGATCCACGTTTTGCCCGGGAGCAATCCCGCTGCCGCCCCATTCACATAAGGCAGGATTTTGCCGTCAACATTTTTCCACTGCACTTCATTCGCAACGCCTTTTTGAATGAGCCAGCCCTTCCCGCCGGAGGTTAAATCGATCTCCTTGTGGGCTGCTTCATCGATAACCCTGTGGTCCGCCTCAACGATGAAAAGATTGTCCAGCAGCACCGATTCCTTCGAATCAAGGTCTGTTGTTTCTTGCCCGCCTGTATAGCGGCGGTATTTTTGTTTTTCATCATCATATTGATATTGAACGTCAAATTCAGTGCTCGTGTATGAAACATTAACAGACTTCGCTGCAGCACCGGCCAGCTTTCCGGCATCCGCTTCCGTCAAAAATGGCAAGGCTTCTGGTACATCAGCCATTTCGTAACCGTTTTTCTCTGCCCCGGCCAGAATATTTTCATAGGTGATATATGAATTGTGTGGCGCTTTACGGAAGTCCGCCCTTTTAAACAGGGTACCATCATATTGCATCCCGTTAATATTATCAATAAATCCTCTTTTAATCATGTCCTGGGCTTCGGGACTGTAACCGTGGGCAACGAAAAAGCTGTCATAGCCCTTCGCCAGCTCCATATAATAATCCCTTGCACTTCGCACCGGACCAATGTTTTCCGGCTTTTCGCTCTGGAAGATCGCCAAAAACCTCGTAACATCGCCTTCGGCAAGCACTTCGTACACGATGTCAGCTTTGTGAAGCCCAGACTGCGGACGTGCAAGCGGATGGTTATTGACCATGACGGCAACAGCCCGGCCGGAAGCTTCTGCCTTTGTACCAATCCCCGTAAGCGGAAACTGATACGGAAACGGCTCCTCTTTTACCTCTTTAACTGCATTTTCAACTACCCGTGGCTTATGTTTGTTTATCTCTTCTTTTTTTGCACAGCCAGACACCAGCAGCATAACTGCCGCTGAAGCAGCAACCCATTTTTTTAGCATGAAAACACCCCAGTAAAACTCCCAATTATTTTATCTCTGTAAGTTCTTTTATAGTTTAACGCATTATTGTTGGAAAGAGTATCATTTTCTTGATGACATCATAGATCCCCTGCTGGGTTACCCGGATATACGGCAGGTGGGTCGATGAGAAGAACAACAGTGAATATATAGGATCCGAAAACTGATATCCTTTTTCCTTTAAATAGGCAAGCAGCCGTTTCTCCTGTTCAATTAATTCGTTTACAGGCTGATTTGACATCAAGCCTTTTAACGGCAATGGGATTTCCCTGACAGTCACCCCATTTTCACAGGTGACAATCCCGCCGCCCATCTCCTTCATCCGATTAAAAGCAGCAAGCATGTCGGTTTTCCTTTTCCCAATCAGAATAATATCCCCGGTATTGGAAAAGGAGCTGGCAAGGCCCGCCAAAGAAGTAGCAAAACCTTTTAAAACCGTGTTGATGCGCCATTTTCCATTTCTGTCAAGCAGCATAAAAAAGCACTGGTCATGTTCCATCGACAGTTCATCCCGTGAAACATCGATCGAAATAGAATATGGCTTGGTGATCACCGAGTTTTCCATCTTTATCCCAAAAGGCATCGAAAACTGAAGGTCGTCCATACCAAGATCCCAGTCAAGCTGTAAAGGTTCAAAGCCAAAACGATCCCAATCTATGCTTGCAAAACTGTCCAGTGCTTTTCCGTCCCTCTTGACCCATTTTCCTTTCGCCAAAACTGAAACCGGCTCAGGATTTTTTTCATCTGAAAGAAAGTTGATATCCGCCATTCTTCCAGTGGCTATATTTCCGTGGAGATGGCCCAGATTATAATAGCGGGCCGGATTGATTGTTGCCATATTATATGCATCAATGGCCGGGACGCCTCTTTCAATCGCAATCCTGATCATTTGATCCAAAACACCTTTTTCATAAAACGAAGACGTGGACCCATCCGTTGTCATCAGGAATCTGTCATAGACTGCGATATCCATCTCAAGGATTTCATCGAGCAGCCGCGGCAGGTCCGGACGAATGGATGAATGCCTCAATGACACCATATAGCCCTGCATGAGGCGGTTCTGTACATCCTTTCCGGTCATGGCTTCATGGTCGCAGTCTGCTCCAAACAGCATCATTTTAGCCAGTGTTTTTTCCGATGCTCCGGGAAAATGTCCTTCGATCTGTTTTCGCATCCGTTTTGTTTCCTGCATCCAGTGAAGCATCAAATCATCGCCTGCCAACAGCTTTGGCCAGCCGGTGAGCTCTCCGCCCTGGACCACCATTTCATGCTCAAGCCAGGACTTTATGTTCCCATTTGAAAAAACAACTTCTTCGTCCCGGATTTCTGTCTGGGCATCGAACCGGCACCACCAATACATCGTTGCCGGATAATTTTGCAGCTCCCGCAGCAAGGAAAACGCTTTCTTTTTATTCAGCTGCAAAGCAAGCATCATATTGTCATTGATTAGTGTTGTCGTGCCATGCTGTGATGCATAGCTGGCAAACGTATGGGGATTATATAATTGATATGGATGTGCATGTGGCTCAATATAGCCGGGAACCAGCATCTGTCCGCTGCAATCAATGATTTCACAGCTGTCTGCCATGGCTGGCAGTTGATCCCCGACATAAACGATCCGGTCTTCATATATCCAAATATTCGCCGTCATCCATTTTCGGAATGTTTGATTTAAATAGACTGCATTTTTTAACAGAATTGTGGGAGGCAGGGCACCGTCCAATACAGCAGCTTGGTTGCGCAATTGTTTGTTTTTCCAGCGGTAACGTTGTTCCATCACCATGTTCCCCTCCAGGATGCTCTTTCCGGTTCAATCCGGTCTTATTCTATAACCAGGGTAAAGAAAGCACTTACATTTACAAATTTTATCTTACCATAATTAACTGTTTAACGCATTAAAGAATTAATGAAAAATTGGAAAGGAGCTGGAGAAAATGAAAGTGAAACAAAACATTGGGATCCTGAATGCGTTTATTCGGATCACCATTGGCCTTGCAGTTTTATCCTGGACGACCGCGAGAATGGCCAAGAAGCCACGGCGCGGTTCCTATAAAATCATCGCGCTTCTCGGCGGAATGAAAGTGGCTGAAGGGATTCTCCGCTACTGCCCTTTAACTGCCCTTTATGAAAAAGGCAAAGATATGGAAAATGGCGAAGGAAAAGCAGAAAACCACTATAGCAGGGGAAGCGCAAAAGAGGAACATAACAGCCAGTCCAATTGGTCATGATCGCTTTAAGATGAGCTGGACGATATTAGGCCATGGAATTTAGTCAACACTAATTCACATCCAAAAACAAAGCCCCCATTACGGGGGCGATAGAAACAGAAATTAATCATTAATGGCTCTATGTCCGATGTCTTTTCGGTAAAAAGCACCATCGCAGTGCAACTTCTCAAGTTCACGGTAAACTATATCACGGGCTGCCTTCAGCGATTGAGCTTTTGCGCCAGCCAGCAATACACGGCCCCCGTCCGTTATGAACTGTCCGTCGCTGTTCCTTGCTGTGCCTGCATGGAAAATATAAGCCTCATCAGAAAGACTGCCGATTCCGTCCAGTACATACCCTTTTTCATATGCCTCCGGATATCCGTTTGATGCGACGACAACTCCAACCATTGCTTCCTGATCCCATTCAATAACAGGAGTTTTGCCGTCAAGCAGCTGCAAAATAGCCTCGATCAGGTCTGTTTTCATCCTCGGGAGGATCACCTGGGTTTCTGGGTCGCCAAAGCGAGCATTAAACTCAATCACTTTCGGCCCTTGCTCCGTTTTGATCAAGCCTGCATAGAGGATGCCTGTAAAGCTCCTGCCCTCTTGCACCATTGCTCTGGCTGCCGGTTTAAGAACGGTTTCTACTGCCTCTGCCACTGTTTGTTCTCCGATATGCGGAACTGGAGAATAGGCGCCCATCCCCCCGGTATTAGGGCCTTGATCACCGTCAAATGCACGCTTATGGTCCTGGGCGATTTCGAGCGGCATAACAGTTTCACCGTTGACAAGCGCCATCAATGAAAATTCTTCCCCCTCCAGGAATTCCTCCACGACGACACTTGACGAGGCATCACCAAATTTAGCACCAAGCATCATTTCTTCAAGAGCCGTCAGGGCCTCCTCGTCAGTTAAAGCAACGGTAACCCCTTTTCCCGCAGCCAATCCATCTGCTTTTATAACAATAGGTGCCCCTTTTTTCTCAACATAGGCCCGTGCTTGGGCATAGTCCGAAAACACCTGGAATTCGGCGGTTGGAATATCGTATTTTTTCATGAGGTCCTTTGCAAAAGACTTGCTGCCTTCAATGATAGCCGCTGACCTGCCAGGGCCGAATACCTTCAGTCCTTCGGCGATGAACTGGTCAGCCAGCCCTTCAAAAAGAGGAACTTCAGGGCCGATGATCGTCAATTCAATCTGTTCTGCTTTCGCAAATTGAACAAGATCGCCGTGGCTGCCTTCATCAATATTGACCCGTGCCGCGCAGCTCTCCATCCCCGGGTTCCCTGGTGCCACGTAAACACGGGACACTAACGGGCTTTCACTTACTTTGCGGCAGACCGCATGCTCCCGGCCTCCCCTTCCTATAACCAGTACCTTCATCCGAAGCACCTCCGTGTATTAATGTTTAAAATGGCGCACGCCTGTAAAGACCATTGCGATGCCATATTCGTCCGCTTTCTTGATGGAGTCTTCGTCCCGGACCGATCCGCCTGGCTGGATGATTGCTGTAATTCCCGCTTTAGCCGCTGCCTCAACCGTATCGTCCATCGGGAAAAAGGCATCAGATGCCAATGCGGCACCATTTGCTTTATCGCCAGCCTGCTCCAGCGCAATCTTTGCCGCGCCGACGCGATTCATCTGCCCTGCCCCGATTCCAAGTGTCGAATCCTTCCCGGCGACGACAATCGCATTGGACTTTACGTGTTTTACGACTTTCCAGCCCAGCTTTAACGCTTGCCACTCTTTTTCGGTAGGCTCCCGTCGTGTTGGCACCGTGACGTTTGCATCCTCAAGTCCAAAGGTGTCCTGCTCCTGAATAAGCAGGCCGCCTTCTATTGAAGAGAGCTGCATTTCCTTTTTATCAGCTTCTTTAAAAGGAACAGTCAGCAGCCGTAAATTCTTTTTCCCTGATAAAATCGCCAAGGCTTCGTCGCTGAAGGACGGGGCGATAATGATTTCTAGGAAAATTTCATAAAGCTTCCGCGCGGTCTCAGCATCCACTTCCCGGTTAAATGCGATGATCCCGCCGAAAATCGATACCGGGTCAGCTTCAAATGCTTTCAAAAATGCTTCATATACAGTTGAACCTGTTCCAACACCACATGGATTCATATGCTTGACGGCTACGGCTGCCGGATCCGTAAATTCCTTGACGATCTGCAGGGCTGCCTCCGCATCATTGATGTTGTTGTACGATAATTCCTTGCCGTGAAGCTGCTTTGCGTTGGCTACCGAGAAAGCCGAGCCCAGCGGTTTTCGATAAAATGCTGCTTTTTGATGCGGGTTTTCTCCATAGCGGAGAGCCTGCTTCAGTTCATATGTGACCGTCAATTTTTCAGGCTGCTCTTCACCTGACAGCCCTGTCATGTATTCGGCAATCAGCGCATCATAAGCAGCTGTATGACGGAAAACCTTGGCAGCAAGCCTCCGGCGTGTTTCAGGCTCTGTTTTGCCGTGTTTCCTGAATTCGTCGAGTACAGCCGGGTAGTCCTCAGGGTCAACCAGCACAGTGATGTACTCATGATTTTTGGCTGAAGCCCGGAGCATGGCCGGACCGCCAATATCAATATTTTCGATCGCTTCTTCTACCGAAACCCCGGGTTTCGCTATGGTAGCCTGGAATGGATAAAGATTAACACATACTAACTCAATGGGAACGATACCATGTTCTTCAAGCTGCTGAAGATGCCCTGCTTCACCTGCTTTGGCAAGCAGCCCGCCATGGATGTTCGGATGAAGTGTTTTTACCCGGCCTTCAAGGATTTCTGGAAATCCGGTTACATCACTGATGCCAATTACTGGAACTCCTCCGTCCTGAAGTGCTTTCTTCGTCCCGCCGGTTGAAATGATTTCAAAACCGAGTTCTGCCAGTTCTTTTGCAAAGTCCACAATCCCTGCTTTATCTGAAACACTGATCAATGCCCGCTTCTTCGTCATCTTGCTGCCTCCCTGTCTAGCTCCAGCGCCTAACTCCTTAGGTCGTAAGTCAAAATCCTCCAGAAGGCAAAAAAGCGCCTTCCTGCGGCGTTCCCCTTACGCCTGTCGGAATTGCACAGGATGTGCTGACGTCGATGTTGCCACATGACGTGGCGTTCTTAGTCGGCGTTCCGGTATCTTAGGCGCTTCCGCTTTTCTGATTGTCTCCCCAACGGCTCTACGCCCTAGGTAAAAATCCAATTTTTTTATTCATAATCTGTTCAAGTACCTCAGGGTAAAGCCGGTGCTCTACCTGCTGAATTTTGTCCTGAAGTGTAGATTTCGTCTCTTCATCTGAAATCTGAACTGCTTGCTGGGCAATAATGGGCCCGGTATCCATGCCTTCATCGACGTAATGTATAGTGACGCCCGAAACCTTTACCTTGGCAGCTATTGCCTGTCCCACCGCGTCCCTGCCCGGAAACGCCGGTAAAAGGGAGGGGTGTATATTCACAATCCTGCCCTCGTAAGCGTTCAATAGTGTGGCGCCGACTAAACGCATATACCCTGCGAGAACGATAAAGTCTATTTCCTTTCCCTTTAATTCCTGCAAAATTACTTCTTCGTAAGCCTTTTTTCCCGGATAGTCCCCCGGGGTAAAAACAAATAAGGGAATTTGCTCCACGCCGGCGCGCTCGACCACGAAGGCTTCCGGCCGGTCACAGACGAGCAAACCGATTTTTGCATTTAGCTTGCCTGCCTTGATGGCATCGGCTATGGCCTGAAAATTGCTGCCGCTGCCTGATGCAAATACGGCTATCTTTTTCATGGCCGTCCTCCGGCTGGCTCGATCGTAATGTCCCCATCTTCAGTCACTGCGCCGATTTCAAAAGCTGTTTCTCCGCACGCCTCGAAATGCGCGAGGATACGCGGAGCGGTTTCAGGTGAAACAACAGCGACCATGCCAATGCCCATATTAAAAATATTGTACATCTCTTTCCTGTCAAGCTTGCCGATGTCCTCCATCAACGCAAAAACAGGGGGGATAGGCCAACTGCCTTCTTCAATCAAAGCACCTAGTGCCGCCGGCAGCATCCTTGGAATGTTCTCGATAAATCCGCCGCCGGTAATATGGGCCAATCCTTTGACCTCGAATTGCTGCAGGGCTGACAGCACTGGTTTCACATAAATCTTTGTAGGCTTAAGCAGCTCTTCCCCAAGCGTTGTTTCAAGTTGTTCCACATATCGGTCAAGACTCCAGCCAGCTTCCTCCAAAAAAAGCTTGCGTACAAGTGAATAACCATTGCTGTGGATGCCGCTCGATGCCAGTCCGATTAATTTGTCGCCCGGCCGGATCGTTTCCCCTGTGATTATTTTTGATTTTTCACAGGCACCGACCGAAAAACCAGCCAAATCGTACTCATCGGTATCGTATAGGCCCGGCATTTCGGCAGTTTCCCCGCCAACCAGGGCACAGCCAGCCTGTTCACACCCGTCGGCGATCCCTTTTACAATCAGTTCGATTTTTTCCGGTTCGGCTTTTCCGCATGCAATATAATCTAAAAAGTATAAAGGCTCTGCCCCCTGGACAACGATATCATTAACACACATTGCGACAGCGTCAATCCCGATCGTATCATGGCGGTCGGCCATAAAAGCGACCATCAGCTTTGTCCCGACTCCGTCGGTTCCGGAAACAAGGACCGGTTCTTTCAAGCTGAGGGAAGATAGGTCAAACATGCCTCCAAAACCGCCTATGCCTCCAAATACTCCCGGGCGGGTGGTCCTGTTTACATGCTTTTTGATGCGTTCAACCGCCTCATAACCTGCTTCTATATCGACACCTGCTTGCCTGTAGGCATTAGCCATTTGCATTCATCCCCCGCTGTTAATCATTTTAAGCAGTTTCTAATCTAGCATTTTTCCGCACTTTGGAGTGCGCCTGGGTATATTTCAGTAGGATACTTTCCGGTAAAACATGCAAGGCACTGGCCTCGCGTTTCTCCGTTGTCCTGCCTGCCGATTGCTTCAAGCATCCCTTCCACACTCAAAAACGTCAAAGTGTCGGCTCCGATCATTCGCCTTATTTCCTCGACCGAATGGTTTCCGGCAATCAGTTCGTCTTTTGTCGATGTATCAATCCCATAAAAGCATGGGTTTTTTATCGGCGGCGAGCTAATGACAACATGGACTTCGGTTGCCCCTGCTTCCTTCAGCATCGAAACAATCCGCCTGCTTGTCGTCCCGCGAACGATCGAATCATCCACCATAATGACCCGCTTTCCTTCTACTACCCCGCGGACCGGTGACAGTTTCATTTTCACACCCTGCTCCCTTAATGACTGGGATGGCTGGATGAATGTCCTGCCCACATACCGGTTTTTGATCAAGCCCATTTCATAAGGAATTCCTGATGCCTCAGCGTATCCGATTGCAACGGAAATGCTGGAGTCCGGAACGCCTGTTACAACATCGCCTTCGACCGGGACTTCCAGCGCAAGCCTTTTACCAAGGTTTTTCCGGGCGGTATGAACATTTATGCCATGAATATTGCTGTCAGGCCTGGAAAAATAAATATATTCCATTGTACAAATGGCTGTGTTCGAATTGAATGAGTACATTTCAGACCGCAAGCCCGCATTGTCGATGATCAGCAGCTCACCTGGGAGGACATCACGGACAAATTCCGCCCCGATAATATCGAATGCGCATGTTTCTGATGCCACAACATAGGCATCCCCCAACTTCCCCAGTGACAACGGCCTCAAGCCGTGAGGATCCAGCGCCACCATCATCTCTGTCTCGGTCATGATCAAAAACGCGTAAGCCCCTTTCAGCATGCTCAAGGCATTTTTCACACGGTCCTTCAAAAGCGGGAATCCGCTCCGTTTGATCAGATGGGCCAGCACTTCTGTGTCAGAACTTGTCTGAAAAATACTGCCCTGCGCTTCAAGCTGATGCCGTAGTCCGTCGGCATTGACCAGATTCCCGTTATGGGCAAGTGCCAGGCTGCCGCTTTGTGAATGAAACAGGAGGGGCTGGACATTTTCATACCCGCCGCCGCCCGCAGTTGCGTAACGGACATGGCCGATCGCCGATTTTCCGGATAATTCCTGCATTACTTCCGCAGTAAATACTTCCGTTACAAGGCCTTCCCCTTTTTTGCCTTTCAGTTCGGTACCGTCTGTAATGACAATCCCTGTTCCTTCCTGGCCCCTGTGCTGCAGGCTGTGCAAACCATAGTAAGTAATTTGCGCTGCATCGGTATGGCCCCATATGCCAAAGATTCCGCACTCCTCGTTTAATCCTTTTATTTCAGCAAGCATGGAATGGCTCCTTTCCAGGCTTCTCTCAGTTTTTGAATTTCAGCAGAGACAACTGTATCACCGTCAACAGAAATTTCCAGGACCGGCTCGGCCGTTACTTCGCCGATCAGAACCGCGTCTGTCAAGCTTTCAAACTGCTGCTTTTGTTCTTTTTTCACCGATAAAATAAACCGGGACTGTGACTCGCTGAAAAGAGCTGACACTTTATCGCCATTTAACTCTATATTCGCTCCAAGGCCGTTTCCACCAAACAGGCTCTCCGCAAGTGCCACAGCTGTTCCTCCTTCTGAAACATCATGCGCCGATTGGATTAAACCGGACTGAATGGCCGTAAGCACCTGTTGCTGGTATTTTTTTTCTTTCTCAAGGTCAAGGGCCGGCGCTTTTCCGAATATCCGTCCATAAACAAGCTTTTGCAGCTCGCTTCCGCCAAACTCAGCGGCTGTGTCTCCAAGCATGTAAACGAGGTCTCCCGGCTGTTTAAATGTTTGTGTCGTCACATGGTCTAGCTTATGGACAAGCCCAACCATCCCGACAACAGGAGTTGGATAAACAGCGGTGCCATTTGTTTCATTGTAAAGTGATACGTTCCCACCGATCACTGGTGTTTCCAAGGTACGGCATGCTTCACTCATGCCGTCTGCCGCTTTCTCCAGCTGCCAGAAAATTTCCGCCTTCTCAGGGTTCCCGAAGTTAAGGCAGTCTGTGATGGCCAGTGGCTCTGCACCTGAGCAAACGATATTTCTGGCTGCCTCCGCCACGGCGATTTTGCCGCCTGTTTCAGGATCAAGATAGATATAGCGTGAATTGCAGTCAGTAGTCATCGCCAGTGCTTTTTCCATACCGCGGATACGCACGACCGCAGCGTCGGAGCCCGGGGACACCACTGTATTGGTGCGGACCATATAGTCATACTGGTCATAAACCCATTCCTTGCTTGCAATTGTCGGTTGCTTGAGCAGTTTTACCAGTGTTTCTTCATAATTTTCGATTGCCGGGATCTCATTTTCCATTGCCTGAAAATCACGGAAATATTGAGGCTCACGTGATGGCTTTTTGTACACTGGCGCTTCCTCAGCGAGCGCGTCTGCAGGCACTTCAGCCACAGTTTCGCCGTCATGCGTCAAGCGCAGCATTTTATCATCTGTCACTTTGCCGATTGCAACAGCTTCTAACCCGTATTTTGAAAATAAGTCAGCGATTTCTTGTTCTCTGCCTTTTTTTACAACAATCAACATCCGCTCCTGTGATTCAGAGAGCATCATTTCATATGCCGTCATGCCGGTCTCCCGCTGTGGCACAAGATTGAGGTTCATTTCAATGCCTGACCCGGCCTTGCTTGCCATTTCAGCCGAAGAGCTTGTCAGCCCGGCAGCCCCCATGTCCTGTATGCCGACAAGAGCATCGGACTGGATCAGCTCAAGGCAGGCTTCCAGCAGCAATTTTTCCATAAATGGGTCACCAACCTGGACAGCCGGACGTTTTTCTTCCGACTGTTCTGTCAATTCCTCAGAAGCGAATGTCGCCCCGTGGATTCCGTCCCGTCCAGTTTTGGCGCCAACGTACATGACCGTGTTCCCGACACCATGTGCCTGGCCTTTTTTAATATCCTTATGGTCGATCAGGCCGACACACATCGCGTTCACGAGCGGATTGCCGTCATAAGCGGCGTCAAACTGGACTTCGCCGCCGACTGTCGGGATGCCGATACAGTTTCCGTACCCGGCGATGCCTGCTACAACTTCTTCGAATAAATAACGGACCCGCGGGGAATCAAGCTCGCCGAACCGAAGTGAATTTAATAGTGCGATCGGCCGTGCTCCCATCGAAAATACATCGCGGATAATGCCTCCAACCCCAGTCGCTGCGCCCTGGTACGGCTCAATTGCCGACGGGTGGTTATGGCTTTCTATTTTAAAGACGACAGCTTGGCTATCGCCTATATCAACGATTCCTGCTCCTTCACCCGGCCCCTGCAGGACACGCTCGCCTGTTACAGGGAATTTTTTCAGTACAGGCTTGGAGTTTTTATAGCTGCAATGTTCGGACCACATGACGGAAAAAAGCCCGGTCTCCGTATAATTAGGCAGACGTCCAAGAATGCTTTCAATCATGCTGAATTCCCCGTCGGACAGACCCATCTGTTGATAGATCTTCTCCGCTTTAATTTGCTCCGGACCTGGTTCAAGCTTTAACCGCATGAGTTTCCCTCCATTGTTTTACGATTGATTGAAACAACTTCAGCCCGTCCGCTCCGCCGAGCAGCGCATCGACCGCGCGCTCAGGGTGAGGCATCATTCCAAGCACGTTTCCGCGTTCGTTGATAATCCCTGCAATATCCTCAAGGCTACCGTTAGGGTTGTTGCCGTTATAGGTAAACACAATCTGGTTATTCGTTTTCAATTTATCAAGAGTCTTTTCGTCACAGTAATAATTTCCTTCGCCATGTGCAATGGGAATGTTTATAATTTCGTTCTTTTTGTATCCTGAGGAGAACATCGTCTCATTGTTTTGGACCTTCAGCCCGACAGTCCGGCAGATAAATTTCAGGCTTTCATTCCGGCGCATAGCCCCCGGCAAGAGGCCCGCTTCCAATAGAATCTGGAACCCATTGCATACACCGAGCACCGGCTTTCCGGCTTCGGCAGCCTTGACGACTTCTTTCATCACGTTGCTGAAACGCGCGATTGCACCTGACCGTAAATAGTCGCCGTACGAAAATCCGCCAGGAAGCAGGATACCGTCGTACCCATCAAGGTTTTCAGCATCATGCCACGCATATTCGGCTTCTTCACCAAGTTCATCTTTCACAGCATGGTACATGTCGACATCGCAATTGGATCCCGGAAACACAATCACCGCAAACCTCACTTGGCAACACACTCCTCGATTTCGTAGCGGTAGTCCTCAATCACCGTATTGGCCAGGACGCGGCTGCAAATTTCCTCTACAGCTTCCTCAACGCTCCTGCCTGTATCTTCAAGTGTCAGCTCCATATATTTGCCGATGCGGACATCATTGATGCCTTGATATCCAAGTGTCTGCAATGAATTTTTTACGGCTGTCCCTTGCGGATCCAGTACGCTTTCTCTTAACGTGACATACACTTTTACTTTGTACATGCTGGTTGTCCTCCCAATCTGGCTAAAATTGTGTTGTAAGCATCGGTAAGGTTTCCTAAATCCCGGCGGAAAACATCTTTATCAAGCTTCTCGCCGGTGTTTTTATCCCAGAGGCGGCAAGTGTCCGGCGATATTTCGTCGGCCAGCAATATGTCACCATTATCGTCTTTTCCAAATTCAAGTTTAAAATCGACCAGGCGGATGCCAATTTCATCAAAAAAGCCTGTTAAAACAGTGTTAACTTTCAGTGCTTTTGTTTTGAGCAATTCGAGTTCTACCCCACCTGCCAATTGAAGCTCAACGATATGGTCTTCGGTAATAAGCGGGTCGCCAAGCTCATCATTTTTGTAGTAAAATTCAACAATTGGCCGGCTAAGCGGGCGGCCTTCTTCGATGCCGAGCCGCTTTGTCATTGATCCGGCAGCTATATTGCGAACCACGACTTCCAAAGGAATAATCTCCACCTTTTTGACAAGCTGCTCTGTTTCTGAGATTTTCTTAATAAAATGCGAGGTAATTCCCCGTTCTTGAAGCTTTAAAAACAGCAAACTAGCAATCTCGTTATTCAAGCGTCCCTTACCTTCAATCTGTGCTTTCTTTTCCCCGTTGAAGGCCGTTGCGGCATCCTTGTATTCAATCCAGACAGTGCTGTCGTCATCGGTCCGGTACACGCGTTTTGCTTTTCCTTCATAGAGCAGTTCCAGTTTTTCCATTTTTAAAGCCCCCGTTTCCATGTAAAAAGATTGGGAATTTTCTTCATAGCGGGCAAGGATCGACTTGCCCGCCATGTTACAAACCTAAACGGCTGAAAATAGTATCGACGTGCTTGATGTGATAGTTGTAATCAAAGCAATCCTCAATTTCAGCAGGTGATAATAGCTTCGTGATCATCTGATCGCTCTCAACAAGGCCCCGGAATGGAATCTGTTTTTCCCACGCTTCCATTGCCCTCGGCTGGACGGTATCGTAAGCTTCTTCACGGGACATCCCTTTATCGATCAAAGCGAGCAGCACCCGTTGGGAATAAATCAACCCGAGGGTTCGGTCCATATTGCGCTTCATATTTTCGGGGAACACTGTCAGGTTTTTAATGATATTGCCAAAACGGTTCAGCATATAGTTAAGCGCAATTGTTGCATCCGGCAAAATGATCCTTTCCGCAGAAGAGTGGGAAATATCGCGTTCATGCCAAAGCGGCACGTTTTCGTAAGCTGTCAACATGTAACCCCGGATGACCCTCGACAAACCTGTCATATTCTCAGAGCCGATCGGATTGCGCTTATGCGGCATTGCCGATGATCCTTTCTGGCCTTTAGCGAACAACTCTTCGACTTCCCTCGTTTCACTCTTTTGCAGCCCGCGGATCTCCACGGCAAACTTTTCGATGGAGGTTGCGATCAACGCAAGTGTCGACATATAAAAGGCATGGCGGTCCCTTTGGAGCGTCTGAGTCGAAATGGGAGCCGGCTGAAGGCCCAGCTTCTCACACACGTACTGTTCAACAAAAGGATCTATATTCGCGTAGGTTCCAACCGCACCGGATAATTTTCCAAATTCAACGCCTGCGGCCGCCTGTTTGAAGCGATCAAGGTTCCGCTTCATTTCCTCATGCCAAAGGGCAAGCTTCAGCCCGAATGTTGTAGGCTCGGCATGGACTCCATGCGTCCGGCCCATCATCACGGTGTACTTGTGTTCCTGCGCCTTATTTCTTAAAATCTCGATAAAACGTTCGATGTCATTTAAAAGTATCGTATTTGCCTGTTTTAACAGGTAGGATAAAGCTGTGTCCACTACATCAGTGGAGGTGAGGCCGTAATGGACCCATTTCCGTTCCTGTCCAAGTGTTTCGGAAACCGCCCTTGTGAATGCAACCACATCGTGCCTTGTTGCTTCTTCTATTTCTTTGATCCTGTCAATATCAAACGAGGCTTTTTCACGGATTTTATTGACATCCTCTTTAGGTATTGCGCCCAGCTCAGCCCATGCTTCGCAGGCAACAATTTCAACCTCCAGCCATGCTTTAAACCTGTTTTCTTCCGTCCAAATCGCTCCCATTTCCGGGCGCGTGTATCTATCTATCATTTGCTTTGTCCTCCGATCTGTTCTGTCGTTCTTTCCCAGATGCCACTTTGGTCAGCCTCTTCAATTGCTTCACTTACCGAACTGCGCAGAATTGTCACATGGCCCATTTTGCGGTTCGGTTTCGCTTCTTTTTTTCCATACAGGTGGATTTTCCAGTCCTTAAGTTCTTTTAGCCTGCTGATGACCGGTGCCTGGTGCTGGCCAAGGATGTTCACCATCACCGCAGGTGTTAACAGTTCAGTGCTTCCAAGCGGCCAATTGCAGACTGAAAGGATATGCTGTTCGAACTGTGAAGTCACACAGGCTTCGATCGTAAAATGTCCGGAATTGTGTGGCCGCGGGGCCAGCTCATTAATTAGAATTGTATCTTGTTCGGTCAAAAACATTTCGACAGCCAGTGTACCGGCCAGGTCAAGGGAGACTGCAAGCTGCGTGGCTAACTTAGTTGCCTCCGATTCGGCCTGTTTGCTGATTCTTGCCGGGACAATGGTCTGGTGAAGGATATTATTTCGATGAATATTTTCCGCAACCGGGAATACTGTAGTTTCACCTGACATATTTCTTGAAACAATGACGGAGATTTCTTTTTTGAATGGTATCCATTTTTCCAGAACACACTTGCCCATGTACAGCAATTCCGCCGCGTTCGCTATATCTTCTTCATCACGGATGACGAGCTGCCCTTTTCCGTCGTAGCCCCCCCTGGCGGTTTTTAATACCGCCGGGTAACCCAGTTTCGCCAAGCCGACATAAACATCTTCTAAATGTTCAATGATTTCATAATCAGCGACCGGTATTCCTGCTTTTTGTATTGCCTGTTTTTCACTGATCCGATCCTGTGTAATTCGCAATAAAGATGTGCCCTGCGGAACATATGCGTTCAGTTCCAGCCAGGAAAGTGCGTCGGCATCTATATTTTCAAATTCATATGTCACTACGTCGCTGATTTGGGCCAGCTTTTGGACTGCCTGTAAATCATTGTACTCACCAATGATTTGCTGATCCGCTACCTGGCCGCACGGACAATCGTCCACAGGATCCAAAACGGCAATCCGGAATCCCCGGGCTTTAGCAGCCATAGCCATCATTCTGCCCAGCTGCCCTCCGCCGATTATACCAATTGTTTGTCCAGGTAAAATCATTTTCTCAGACAAGATCATCACTGCTCTCCAATACTGACACTTTTGTTTCAACTCTTAGTTTCTCCAGATTCTTGGCTACTTGCTCATCAGATACGGATAAAATTTGAGCGGCCAGGAGCCCCGCATTAGTAGCGCCGGCCTTGCCAATAGCAACCGTTGCAACCGGCACCCCGCCCGGCATTTGTACGATGGACAACAGTGAATCGAGCCCATTCAGTGCTCTTGATTGAACTGGTACCCCTATCACCGGAAGTGTGGTCTTCGCTGCGACCATTCCTGGTAGGTGGGCGGCTCCGCCCGCCCCGGCAACAATCACTTTAATTCCTTCACCTCTTGCGGTTTCCGCGAATTGAAACATCAAGTCTGGTGTCCTGTGTGCAGAAATCACTTTTTTTAAGTATGGAATCGCCAATTGATCAAGCATGTCGCATGTATGCCTCATCGTTTCCCAGTCGGACTTGCTTCCCATGATTACTGCCACTTGTGCCTTCATTACATTTCCTCCGGAATCAAATATTTGTAAAAATAAAAACGGACAAACTACGTCTCTATTTAAAGAGAAAGTAGTTTGTCCGGGCGCGTGAAAAAGGGAATACCATTCAATAGCCATTCGGATCCTGTGGGATACCCCGGATTCCGAATGATTGTAATGGTTGCCTTTTAAAATTCCGACTACTCTCCCTCATAGTCCAATAATTTACGGTTATTGGGTAGAAACTCATGGGCCATATCCCCATTATTATACGAAGGAAATATCATCTATTATCAACATAACCATATTAACAACTATTCCATTAGATTGTCAACCAATTGGCGAACGATTTATCTAAATCAAAAACTATTGTTCGGGTTTTCAATTCATGTCTAATTTTGCTTCGAACACGATCTGTCGGCCAGCCGGTTCGTACTCTAAAGATCCGTCATTTATCATTTCCTTGAAAATGGGCTTTTCCATTCTTCTGACAGGAATGTAGCCTTCTTTTTTAATTCTGTCGAGGCAATCATCAATCGTTTCATTGTCGAGCACTTCAAATATCTTTTTCTTTGGTTTGCTCATGAAAACAGCTTTCCTTTCCGGACCGTCTTTACCCAGAACCCTCCGTGGATGGTTTTTGGCTCATAAGAAATGATAAACGCCTTCGGGTCCAATTCTTTGATTGTCTGGTACAGCTTCAATTCATACTTTCTTGGAGTCAGGATTTGCATGGCCATCCTATCCCCTTCCAGTCCGTTTGCTGCCCAGTTTGTGACTCCGTAACCTTTTTCCCTTAGAAGTTTGGGTAGTTCTTTATCATACTCCTTTGTGATCACGTTAACTGTTATATATCCGAGCGCGAGTTTTTCCTCGATTTTCATTCCCACCAATACGCCGATCCCATAACCGATGGCGTACGCAATGAGATTCTGTATCTCATTCAGATTCTCAAGCACAAGGCCGAGACCTACTACATATATCACTACCTCTATAATGCTGATAAACGCAGCCAAATACCGCTGCCCTTTTAGAGTGAGGATCATACGAATCGTAAAGAACGTAACATACACTATATTGATGAGTAGAATGATTACTATCATGGCATAGCTATTATGAAGCATTTGTACACTCCCTGTCTAGTTATCGTCTTTGCTGTACACACCGTCATACTGTTTGCACAATAAAATAACCCTTGTTTAAGGTTTTCCTCATTACGAGGGATTGAAACCTTGCAATCTATCCTTATTGTCGATTGTTAAATTATACAGAATATTTATGTAAAAAAAAAGAACATCTGGAATTTACCAGATGTTCTTCCTTGCCCGGCGGCGTCCTACTCTCACAGGGGGAGAACCCCCAACTACCATCGGCGCTGAGAAGCT
>NZ_PGVB01000028.1 GCF_002860205.1 Bacillus sp. T33-2 | reverse complement strand
CAAGTTGCCGTTGAAGTTTTTTCAATGAAGCAAGCAACTTGCTCTACCGACTGAGCTACCGAGGCACTACTTTTTATGTATGATGAAAATGACCCCTACGGGATTCGAACCCGTGTTACCGCCGTGAAAGGGCGGTGTCTTAACCGCTTGACCAAGGGGCCATGCTAAAAAAACAAAATGGTGAGCCATGAAGGACTCGAACCTTCGACCCTCTGATTAAAAGTCAGATGCTCTACCGACTGAGCTAATGGCTCGTTTTATTTGTAATGATACGTAAGTTTGGCTAACCGAACTAGGTTTGCTTATCGCATCTACGATGCTCGAAAAACCTCACGGTTTTCCTCGCAAGTCGCCTCTGAAGTTTTTCAGGGAAGCTAGCAACTTGCTCTACCTACTGAGCTAATGGCTCGTAAAGCTATTTTGTACTGCCGTTCAAAGACGACTTTCTTATATTAACATACAGATTATAGGTTGTATATATTTTTTCAAAACTTTTTTACTCTGTTATTATTAAACTCAATAATTATAAGATTTAATAGAAGACCTAAAGGATTTTGAAGGACCGTCTCCTGCTTACTGACTTAATTTTATCCTTGAGACTCCTCTTCAAGGACAGTCCTTCCGCCGACTCACTCCTTTTTCTCCTTGGGAACTTATCTCATAGAAAAAAATAAAGCCCCCGGTGATGGGAGCTTCTGTTTCAAGATTAATTCTGGCGCCAAGGGCTGCGGACTATGTTGGTCTGGGTGCGGTCGGGGCCTACTGAAAAAATGGATAGTGGAATGCCTGTCAGCTGGGAGACCCTTTCCACGTAATGCCTTGCATTGACTGGAAGTTCATCTAATGACCTGCAGCCGGTGATATCCTCTGTCCAGCCTGGCAGTTCTTCATATACAGGTTCACATTCCGCTAACACCTTGAGGCTGGCTGGGAATTCCTCGATAACCTGGCCTTTATAGCGGTAAGCGACGCAAATTTTTAAAGTTTCGATCCCGGTTAAAACGTCGATTGAGTTTAGGGACAGGTCGGTAATTCCGCTTACCCGTCTTGCATGGCGGACGACAACACTGTCGAACCATCCTACACGGCGGGGACGGCCCGTTGTCGTACCATACTCACGGCCTACCTCACGGATTTGATGCCCAATCTCATTATTCAGTTCTGTCGGGAAAGGTCCGTCGCCAACCCTCGTTGTATAGGCCTTGCATACTCCGACAATGTGGGTAATTTTAGTTGGTCCTACTCCGGAACCGATCGTTACACCGCCGGCAACCGGATTCGAAGAAGTGACAAAAGGATAGGTTCCCTGATCGATGTCAAGCATTACTCCCTGCGCACCCTCGAACAGCACGCGGCGTCCTTCGTCAAGGGCGTCGTTCAGAACAACTGAAGTGTCGCATACATACTGCTTGATCTGCTGGCCATATTCGAAGTATTCATCCAGGATATCTTCAATTTTAAAGCCATTTACTTCATAGATTCGCTCTAATAAACGGTTTTTTTCCTGCAGGTTCCGGGCAAGCTTTTCTTCAAAAACTTCTTTATCCAGCAAATCGGCGATCCGGATCCCGATTCGTGCTGCTTTATCCATGTATGCGGGACCGATGCCTTTTTTAGTGGTGCCGATTTTGTTCGCACCCTTGCTCTCTTCTTCTACTTCATCCAGCTTTAAGTGATATGGCAATATTACATGGGCGCGGTTGCTTATACGTAAATTATCGGTTGAAACCCCTCTCTCATGGAGGTAGGCTAACTCTCTAACCAAAGCTTTCGGATCAACAACCATTCCATTTCCAATTACAGACGTTTTATCTTTATAAAATATTCCTGATGGAATCAAATGCAGTTTATATGTTTCTCCATTGAACTTGATTGTATGGCCGGCATTATTACCACCCTGGTAACGGGCAATCACTTCGGCATTTTCCGAAAGAAAATCGGTAATCTTCCCTTTTCCTTCATCTCCCCATTGCGTACCTACGACAACGACTGATGACATATGAAGCACCTCCAAAGTTAACAATATGTATTTATTTTTTCCGTATCAAACATTTAAAGTTTATCAGTTATCGGCAATGAAAGTCAATAAAACACGAACGATTGAAATATAGATTTAATTTTATGTTCGTATTATTTTTTATTTTGCATTTATAAAACTAAATGTCCATATAAATATAATCTCCCAATTGTTCTCAAAAATCTCTTTTTAACCCAAAACAGTTAATTTCCACATTCCCTGATTGTTGAACAAAAAAAGGATCAGCCTCACAAAAGGCCAATCCTGAATCTTCTACGCACCTGGAGCATCATAACGTGTTTCCAGGTTAACGAACTTATTATATTCTTTCACGAAAGCGAGCTGCACAGTGCCCACCGGGCCATTACGTTGTTTTGCGATAATAATTTCAATGATGTTCTTATTTTCACTTTCTTTATCGTAGTAATCATCACGATATAAAAAGGCAACAATATCGGCGTCCTGCTCAATACTTCCCGATTCTCGGATGTCGGACATCATCGGACGCTTGTCCTGTCGCTGCTCCACACCACGGGAAAGCTGAGACAGTGCAATAACCGGAACCTGCAATTCACGGGCCAATTGCTTAAGGGAACGGGAAATTTCGGATACTTCCTGCTGGCGGTTTTCTCCGGACCGGCCGCTTCCAAGAATCAGCTGCAAATAGTCAATCAGAATCATGCCAAGCCCATGCTCCTGCTTTAAACGGCGGCATTTTGACCGGATATCAGTGATGCGTACACCTGGGGTATCATCAATGAATATCCCTGCATTTGACAGGCTACCCATTGCCATCGTCAGTTTTCCCCAGTCTTCTTCAGTCAGGGAACCAGTACGAAGCCTTTGGGCGTCAATATTGCCTTCCGCACAAAGGATACGCATGACAAGCTGCTCTGCGCCCATTTCCAGACTGAAAATAGCAACGTTTTCGCCTGTTCTTTTAGCCACGTTTTGGGCAATGTTCAAGGCAAAAGCCGTTTTACCGACGGACGGACGGGCACCGACTATGATAAGATCGTTACGCTGGAAGCCTGCAGTAATTCTGTCCAACTCGGTAAATCCAGTTTCAAGCCCTGTTATATCGCCCTTGCGGTTATGCATTTCCTCAATATTATCGTATGTCCTTACAAGGACATCTTTAATATTATGAAAGGCTCCGGCATTTTTTCGCTGAGCGACCTCCATAATGTTCTTTTCCGCTTCGCCGAGCAAGGCTTCTACTTCGTCTTCTCTTGTATAACCATCTTGGGCAATGCCGGATGCTGTCCGGATCAGCCTGCGCAGCAGGGACTTTTCTTCTACTATTCTTGCATAATATTCTATATTGGCGGCTGTTGGCACAGATGCGGCCAATTCACTTAAGTAACTGACCCCGCCTGTATCTTCAAGCAGCTTTGCAGCCGCGAGCTCCTCTGTAACGGTGATTAAATCTACCGCTTTTCCCAAGTCATTCAGTTTAAGCATGACATTAAAGATCTTTTGATGGGCTGCGCGGTAAAAATCCTCTGGAATCAGCACTTCAGAGGCCACGGTTAATGAGGACGGTTCCATAAAAATCGCACCAAGCACAGCTTGTTCTGCTTCAATATTTTGCGGCTGCTGCCGGTCTGCGAATACATCGCTCATTTACAAACCTCCTTTTGCCACCGAAAAAATGTGATCAGCATATACCGATCACATTTTAGTAACTATCATCTATTTTATCATGTGTTTGATATTTTGGAACTGCAAAAAATTAGTTTCCTTCTTTTACATGGACATTTAATGAAGCAGTTACTTCAGAGTGGAGTTTCACTGGAACTTTTGTGTAACCGAGCGCACGGATCGCGTCATGAAGTTCAATTTTTCTTTTATCAATTTTAAGATTGTGTGATTTTTGCAGTGCTTCCGCTATTTGTTTGCTTGTGATTGAACCGAAAAGCCGGCCGCCTTCCCCTGATTTGGCAGAGAGCTCAACCGTTATTTTTTCCAGGCTTTCCTTCAGTTTTTTAGCCTGTTCAAGTTCCTCTTCAGCCATCTTCTCCTCTTTTTTCTTCTGGGCATTTAAAGAACTCATATTGGCCTGGGTCGCTTCTTTTGCCAGCCCTTGCTTCAGAAGAAAGTTATGGGCGTAACCATCAGCCACATTCTTTATTTCACCTTTTTTGCCTTTACCTTTTACATCTTTTAGGAAAATGACTTTCATTCCTTCGTTCCCCCTTGTAAATAATCATCAATTGCATTTTTCAGCCTTGCTTCTGCTTCATCCTGTGTTAAATCCGGCAGCTGTGTTGCCGCATTTGTTAAATGTCCGCCACCGTCCAGATGCTCCATGATGACCTGGACATTGACATCACCAAGTGAACGCGCGCTAATTCCGATCAGGTTGTCATACCGTTTTGAAATGACAAAGGATGCAGTTACACCATTCATCGTTAATAAAGTATCAGCTGCCTGGGCGATCAAAACTTGATCATAAATTTCCTCTTCATTCCCCTTGGCAATCACAATACCGTCATGGTAAAAAGAAACATTCTCGATCAACCGTGCACGTTTTAAAAAAGTATTTACGTCTTCCTTCAGGAACTTCTGGACAAGCACGGTATCCGCTCCATGGCTCCGCAAATACGATGCCGCATCAAACGTCCGTGACCCAGTCCTTAAGGTAAAGCTTTTAGTATCAACAATTATCCCTGCAAGCAAAGCTGTAGCCTCGAGCATCTGTATTTTACTGTTTTTCGGCTGATATTCCAGCAATTCCGTGATCAGCTCTGCTGTCGAGGAAGCATAAGGCTCCATATAAACAAGCAGAGGGTTTTTGATAAATTCTTCTCCCCGGCGGTGATGGTCAATCACGACCACATTATCGGTCCGGTTTAAAAGACGGTCGTCGATGACAAGTGATGGTTTATGAGTGTCCACTATGACAAGGAGCGTATCCTCCGTTGCCATTTCATAGGCCTGCTCAGGTGAGATAAACCTTGAATATAAATCATCGTTTTGCTTTATTTCATCCATGAGCCGCTGGACACCGGTTTCAATCTCCTGCTTTTTGAAGACAATAAAACCATCGCGATCATTCATCTGGGCAACTTTTAAAATTCCAATGGCCGAGCCTACCGCATCCATGTCCGGACTTTTATGTCCCATAATCAGCACTTTATCACTTTCGAGAATCAATTCTTTTAGTGCGTGGGATATGACCCGTGCCCTGACTCTTGTCCGTTTTTCTACTGGATTGGTCTTTCCCCCGTAAAATTTCACCTTTCCATTGGGCTGCTTGATCGCCACCTGGTCTCCCCCACGGCCTAATGCTAAATCAAGGCTGGATTGAGCCTGGGCTCCAAGCTCCGGAAGAGATGATACACCAGTTCCAACACCGATGCTTAAAGTGAGTGGCACATTTTGTTTGGATGTCGCTTCCCTTACCTCATCAAGCACTGAAAACTTACCCTTTTCGAGCAGTTGTAAAATATGTTCATTAAACACTCCGATAAACCGTTCGGAAGAAATTCTTTTTAGAAAAACTCCATTATTTGTAGCCCATTTATTAAGAATGGAGGTGACAAGGCTGTTCATGCTGCTCCGTGTCTGGTCATCCATTCCCTGTGTCAACTCCTCATAGTTATCAAGATAAATAATAGAAATGACGGTCCTTTCATCACGGTACATTTTTTCAATTTCGGCCTGTTCGGTGACATCAAAAAAATATAAAAGCCGCTCTTCCGGCTTATGAATCACCCTGAATTTGCGGTTATGCAGGCTGATAATCTCCGTATGGACCTCCTGCTTAATCACAGGGATCAATGATTCAGCCACATCGTAAAGTGACCTGCCTACAAGTGTTTCTTCATCAAAATACGATGCAATAAAAGGATTGGTCCACTCAATATAGTAATCATCATTTATCAGCATGATCCCGATTGGCATTTCCATTAAAGCTTCTTCGCCAACCTTTTTCACCCTGTAAGAAAGTGTGGAAATATACTGTTCAGTTTCTTTCCTGATTCGGTAACTCATCTGAAATATAATAAAAATCAGCAGACCGGTTAGCAAAAAGCCAATGGCTCCGGCTATCCAATTATAGTAAGAGAGAACACCAAGAAGCACCAGTGTTACAGCCATTAACCCGTATAACGGGTACCGAATAAGCCGTTTTTCCATATATGATGGCATTAGCTCAGCTCCCACAGCAGTACAAAACTGCTTACTTCTTCACAATTCGCTTCCTTAAATCGAAACCTAAATCAATTATACCTAATATCCTGACAATATAAAGAATAAACGGGATCAGAAGGGAGAGGATAACCCCCGTAACAGGAATGGCCATTGAGTACCCTTTTATATAACTGACATAAAAAAGAAATGATATGCCCTGTAAAATGATTAAAATCTGCAGAACATAAAGCAGGTTGGCCAGCGCCACGTACCAATATGTGCCTTCAGCAGGCTGGATGAACATTGATGCGACCATTGAAATTAAGTAATACCATAATATGCTTTTAGGCAGCGTCCATTCCCGTAATGGTTTCCATTTAACAACTTTTATCCCCAGCCTATTTAATATTGGAAATGATACAAGCTGGATCAAAAATACAGTGGTAAAAGCGATTAACACAAACATGCTCGGCATTATCGTCTCGAATAGCTCCAATGTATTGTGAAACTCGGCGATAACACGTTTGTTCGCGGGCTGGCCAATATTTTCAAGCATACTAATAGAAAGGTCTACCGATTCTTGTAACATGTCCATCACTTGTTCAATAAAATTGAACTGAAAAAAAGCCACTGCAACAACGTATTGAATGAGCATGGTAGCCAGAAACGCAAGGGAACCGGCAATGTAGATTTGCAGCCTGCTTTTTCCGATTCTGATCGTCGAACCCATTACTATGCCCGTCAAACCGAAAGCAAGTGTCAACGGGATGGCTAACAAAGAACCGATAACCAGCGAAAGCAATAAAGCCCCTAATGTAAATACAGCCGTCGGCTTCCAGCCATACTTCGCTGAATATAATATAAACGGCAAACTTAAGAACAGATTCATGACCACGCCCACAGCCGGGATATATAGCGTAATTAATAAAAAAACTGCGAATGCAGCTAAAAGCACGGCTCCCTCTGTCAATCTGTTTATTTCTTTCATATTCCACCTCTATAGAATTCAAATCCCATAAAAACTATTTTACGCCAGTTTATGCAGGACATTCAACCTTGCTGTTTATGCTTTTACTAATTGTCACCTAACACAAAAGGCAGCGGAATTCCGCTGCCTCGGTCACTTCAATTATTCACCAGATACGTATGGCAGTAATGCCATTGTACGGGCTCTCTTGATTGCAACTGTTAATTTACGCTGATATTTCGCTCTAGTTCCAGTTACACGGCGTGGCAAAATCTTACCGCGCTCAGAGATGAATTTTTTAAGCAAATCTACATCTTTGTAATCGATGTGTGTGATTCCGTTCGCTGTGAAATAGCAAACTTTGCGGCGTTTTGCACGTCCGCCTCTGCGTCCTCCCATTGCCATGGTTGTCCCTCCTTTAATTTTAAATTTATTTTAAACGACCTTAATTGTATTCATTAGAATGGAAGATCATCATCAGAGATGTCGATTTGTCCGCCACCTGCAAATGGATCCTCATCAACCCGTGTATTACCACTGTTTTGGCGTTGATTCTGATTTCCAAACGGGAAATCCTGGTCATTTGGACGGGAAGAATAACTATTCCCTCTGTCAGAAGTCTGGCCTTTAGGCTCAAGGAACTGAACACTTTCTGCCATCACTTCAGTGACATAAACACGTTTACCGTCCTGTCCTTCATAGCTGCGGGTCTGTATGCGTCCATCAACACCGGCAAGGCTTCCCTTTTTCAAAAAGTTTGCCACGTTTTCAGCAGGACGACGCCAAACAACACAGTTAATAAAGTCCGCTTCCCGTTCACCCTGCTGATTTGTAAACGTTCGGTTCACAGCAAGAGTAAAAGAGGCTACCGGAACTCCGTTTGGTGTATAGCGCAACTCAGGATCCTTTGTCAAACGACCGACAAGAATGACACGATTCATCATCAGAATCAACTCCTTCCTTCCAGCAATGTTCCACGTGAAACATTTTCAAGCCGAAAGTTTATCAGAATGGTTTATTCTTCTTCTTTAATTACCATATGGCGGATGATGTCTTCGCTGATTTTTGCAAGACGGGAGAATTCTTCCACTGCTGCAGGTTCAGCATTAACATATACTAGCTGGTAGTAGCCATCACGGAAATCATTGATTTCATACGCAAGACGGCGCTTACCCCAGTCTTTCGTTTCAGTCAGTTCCGCGCCATTGTCAGTTAAGATGCCGTTAAAGCGCTCAACAAGTGCCTTCTTCGCTTCATCTTCAATGTTTGGGCGGATGATGTACATGATTTCGTACTTTCTCATCACTGTCACCTCCTTTTGGTCTCGACGGCCCGATGGACGGGCAAGGAGCAATAAATCATTACTCACAAGTTGAAATTATAGCATATTATACATTCAAAAGCAATTACACATTAAAAATCTCATGGGCTGGTATGTACAATATTTTGCCACGAGAATATAGTAACATATGTTCGTATTTTTGTCCAATTTAAAGACTGCAAAAAGCGATTGCTGTGACAGAGCCTAATAACGCGCCGGCAAATACATCTGATGGATAGTGTACCCCGAGAACGACCCTTGAAAAAGCAACAAGACATGCTGCCGGAAATAAAACCGGTATCAAACCCGGGCTATAAACCATGTACGGGACAAGGAGGGAAAAGATTGCCGTTGAATGCCCAGATGGGAACGAATGGTCCTTGAATAAATGCCCATGGACCTTGGCGTCTGGAAGTGCAATATAAGGGCGGATTCGGCGGACAGTTTTTTTAATTGCAGCCATGATTACATGACTTACAGCCAGTGCCAGACCAGAAGCGATTATTGCAGGCTGAAATGAAGGGGGCGCAAAGAAGAATAAAACCAGTTGAAGGCTGATGGTGATTCTTGCCCCACCAAGATGCGTGATCCATTTGAAAAAATCAACATATACATCAGGCCAGCGGTTGCATGTATAGAACCAGGACTCACCATACTTTGAAATCCAGGCTTTTGTCCGTTCCATTTCATCAGATCCCCTTTACAATGATGTGAGTTCATTATAATAAAAGTAATGTTCATGAATGTTAAACACATGTAAATATTTGATGAAATCGTTCATTTGAAAAGCTAACGGCAGCCAACAATTGGGATAAATGAAAATAAAAAGTCCCTGCAGGATTCCTGCAGGGACTGGGCCTTAAACGTTGAATCGGAAATGGATGATATCTCCGTCTTTTACCTCGTACTCTTTTCCTTCAAGGCGAACTTTGCCAGCTTCACGGGCTGCCGTCATCGATCCGGCTGCAAGAAGGTCATCATAATGAACCGTTTCAGCACGGATAAAACCTCTTTCAAAGTCCGAGTGGATAATTCCGGCACATTGGGGTGCTCTCATCCCGCGGCGGAAGGTCCATGCCCTTACTTCCTGGACACCGGCAGTGAAATAAGTGGCGAGCCCGAGCAGGCTGTATGAAGAGCGGATCAATTGGTCGAGGCCGGACTCTTCAATGCCCAGCTCTTGAAGGAACATTTCTTTTTCTTCCCCTTCAAGCTCGGCAATTTCAGCTTCAATCTTGGCACAGATGACAATGACCTCAGCACCATCTTGTTCAGCGAACCCGCGGACTTTTTGGACGTATTCATTG
Source organism: Bacillus sp. T33-2 (assembly GCF_002860205.1). GTDB lineage: Bacteria > Bacillota > Bacilli > Bacillales > Cytobacillaceae > T33-2. Next base: position 27,000 of record NZ_PGVB01000028.1, on the reverse strand, counting down.
TGTGACGGGTCTGCCACATCATCCTCACTTACATTGGCAACATACAGCATCGGTTTGATGGTGAGCAGATGAAGTCCTTTGACCAATTTCATTTGCTCTTCCGTAAATTCTACAGCCCTGGCCGGTTTCTCCGCTTCGAAGGCTTCCTTCAGCTTGACGAGGATTTCATGTTCGTACATTGCATCCTTGTCTTTTTGCTTCGCCATTTTTTCAACGCGGCCAATCCGCTTTTCCACTGATTCCAAATCTGCCAGGATCAACTCGAGATTAATCGTTTCTATATCGGAGATTGGATCGACTTTACCGGCCACGTGTGTAATATTATCATCCGCAAAACAGCGGACTACCTGGCAAATCGCGTCCACTTCCCTGATATGGGATAAAAACTTATTTCCAAGTCCTTCGCCTTTGCTTGCCCCTTTTACGATTCCGGCAATATCGGTGAACTCAAATGCCGTAGGAACAGTTTTCTTTGGCTGTACCAGCTCAGTTAATTTCGCCAGCCGATGGTCAGGAACTTCCACTATCCCCACATTCGGGTCAATTGTACAAAATGGGTAATTCGCAGATTCAGCCCCTGCCTGGGTTATTGCGTTAAATAAAGTCGATTTCCCAACGTTAGGAAGCCCGACGATGCCTGCAGTTAAAGCCATCCAAGTCACTCCTCAATCAAAATATCTATTTAAAGCGTTATTGTAATGTAGATCCAATTAGCCTCTCACAATTATAGAGATTAGGGCATAAAAAGACAAGTGTGCATGCCGCATTTGATGCTTTTGGGCAAAAAACTAAAAAACTGCCGGAAATAGTTCCCGGCAGCTATATCAGGATAGATTCAATTTTTCAATATTCACAAGGCAATCATATAAGGTGCTCCCCATACGGTTATCAGATTCATCGCTTGAAGTCAGCATGTTCACCGGACCGCCAAACCTGCTCCAAATGCCTTCATCAATATTGATGGTCCCAGGGTGTGCATTCTTCAGAATCGTTACATATCCTTTTATTTCCCCACGCTCGTTCCAGATTCTTACATAATCCTGTTCTTTCAGGCCATGTTCTTCAGCAACGCTTAACGCAACCTCTATTTTCACCTTTGGCGGCTGCTCAAACAGGTGATAGTGCTGGGAATGATTTGACCTGAGCGGGTGAATCGTTAAGAGCGAGTACGGATATTTTTCAGCCAGTTCAGGATTGGACCACTTCGTCTCACTTGGAAGCGAAAGGCTAATTTTCCCGTCAAAGCCTGCAATCAATGCTTTGGACGAAGTGAACTCATATTTGCCGCTTGGTGTCTTAAATTTCCGGTTGCTCCACGGGATCGCTTCAACAGGCAATTCGAGAAATTTCTCTGCCCTGATTTTTTCCAGGGTGATGCCATGCGTCTCTAAATTTTGCATCCCCAGCTTCAGCCACTCTTCCCTTGAGAAAACGAAATCCTCGCCAAACCCTAACCGCTCTGCCAGCCCGGCCCAAATCCACTCGTCCGTCTTTGCTTCACCCGGCGGTTCAACAAGCTTGGGGCCATGGTTCACATAGTGGTGGTACATGGAAGAATAATAGATATCCTCGGTTTCAAATGCAGTGGCAACCGGAAGTACATAGTCAGCCAACTGTGCAGTATCAGTCATGAACTGGTCAAAGACAACGAGTGTATCGACTGCTGAAAAAGCCACTTTTACTTTGTTCGTATCCGGAACCTGGGTAAGCGGGTTTCCACAGGTCACGATTATCATTTTGATTTCCGGGTCTACTGCCTTTAAAATTCCTTCCGCCTGTTTCATCATGGTAAACTGTCGGGATGTCTGCCTGCGTTCAGGAATCGTCAGTGTACTTAAATCGAAGCTTTGGCCGACCTGCTTGTTGGCATAATTGGCACCGCCTCCTGGGATGCCGATATTGCCGCTTACAGCCACCAGCGCATCAATCAGGCGGATCGTATTTCCGCCATTCTTGTACCGCTGCATACCAAGCCCCATTATTGTTGCAACAGGCCTGTCGGCATAAATCCTGGCCAAATTTGTAATCGCTGCTTCAGGAACTTCACAAAGGCTGCTTATCTCAGTTAGAGAAATGCCATTGATCAATTGTTCCAAATCACTGAACCCAAGTGAAAAATTCTTAATAAACTCTTTATCTTCTAATTTAAGCCGTAACATTTCTTTTATTATGCCAGCCGCCAGCAGCCCGTCGAAACCGGGCTTAATCGTAATATATTCATCAGCCAGTTTAGCCGTGGCATTGTACACCGGGTCAATGACATATATTTTTGTGAAGTTCTTTTTTACATTTTGGAGATTCTGATATAGATGCATATTGGTGCGCGCAACATTCCTGCCCCAAATGACTATATTCTTGCTGTTGGCCAAATCCCCGGGTGCATGGCTGTATGCATCACCAAAATCCCAATTTTGTGCTTCTATCCCCGATCCCCAGCAAATGGAGCCGGTTAATTCAGTTACGCCTCCAAAGCAGTTGAAAAAGCGGCTGTCCAGGTTAGTCAGTAAACCGCTGTTGGCGTAATCGTGGCTATGGAGGATGGCCGTTGTTCCGTATTGCTCTTTTATCGATGCCATCTTTCCGCCAATTTCATCAAGTGCCTCGTTCCATGAAATCTGCCTGAACTCTCCATTCACTTTTTTCAGTGGATGTAACAGGCGGTCTTGTGAATTGGCCCGTTTTTCCAACATCCGGCCACGCCCGCAGATTTTTCCTTTTGTAATCGGATGGTCAGGGTCACCTTCCACCTTTACCACTTTCCCGCCTTCGACTGTTACCTGGAAGCCGCAGCTATCCCAGCAATTCAGCGGACAAGCTGAATGAAATACCTTTGCCAATCTATCCTCATCCCCCGGATTTCTTTTTTATCAAGGATAATACAAACGGCCAAAAAAAAGAAGCAGAATCAATTCTCCTGCCTCTCCAAAATTTTCTTTACTTTTCGGGTGAATTCTTTCCGTGGGATCAGCACGCTATGGGCACAGCCCTCACATTTAATGCGGATATCCATACCAAGGCGGATAATTTTCCAGCGGTTCGTCCCGCACGGATGTGGCTTTTTCATCTCAACAATGTCATTCAGTTGAAATTCTTTCTGTTCCAACCTTCATTCCTCCTAATTCCCGCCAGTTTCTTTTTGTTTTTGCTGGTTTTCTTCTTGTCTTGAGTACATCACAAGACGCGGGTATGGAATCTCAATGCCGTGTTCATCCAGACAGAGCTTTATTTCCTTCCTGAGCACCCGGCCGATATAAAAGTGTTTCATTGGCAGCGTTTCTGCAACAATTCTTAACACTACCTCAGACGCTCCAAAATTGTGTACACCCAACAACTCCGGAGGCTTTACCAGTTCTTCATATCTTTCAGGGAGCTTTTCAATAAGGTCCTGCAAAACTTTTTCAGTATATTCAATGTCGCTTTCATAGGAGACGCCAATATCAAGTACCGCGACACTGTTATGAAGTGAAAAATTTGTCACTTCAGTAATGGTGCCATTCGGCAGGATATGAAGCTCCCCGGTAAATCCCTTGATTTTGCTGGTTCTTAACCCTATTTCTTCAACCGTGCCTTCAGCCTGGCCGATCCTCACATAATCGCCTACTGAAAATTGATCTTCAAGAATGATGAAAAATCCAGTAATGACATCTTTGACAAGGCTCTGGGCCCCAAATCCAACTGCCAGTCCCACAATTCCAGCCCCGGCTAGCATTGCCTGAACATTGATGGTAAGCACAGAAAGAATGGTCATGATCGTTACAAAATAAACTACATATGTGAGGACATTTTCAAGCAGTTTTATGAGCGTTGCTTCCCGCCGTTCCGAAATCCTCAGCGGAGCCCTGGTTCTTACTTTAAAAAAGTTTCGAATCGCCAATTTCCCGAAGCGGATCGCCAATGCTGAAATTAAAATGATCGCTAAAATTTTTAAAAGGCCTTCGCCTATAGCCAGCCAGATATCCTCATTCATTAATTGGTCTGCCATGTTATTAATAGTCTGTTCTATTTTTGACATCAAATCACCTGCCGATAACCAAATTAAAACACAATTATTTTAACAAGTTTTAGGCGGATGTGAAAGGAATACAATTTGCTTCAGGCAAACATCCGTCTTAACCTTGTTTTCTTACATGACTTTATCACAGTTCCTTTGAATATAGTTGTTTTTACCTACCTGTTTGGCTGCCCCCTGCCGAAATACCCTGTTTAGGTTTTTCTGATTACAGGTATGTATAGATTACAAAAATTTTCCGTATACTGTTTAACACATCAAAAAGCGGAAGCGCCTCACTCCGCCCCGACAGGCATAAGACAGTTCCTGCAGGGAATCCCGATTTCTGGAAAGAAACAGCTTTTGACCCGAGGGGCTTGGCGCTTAAGCTGGACACCTGTCCCAGTACAAAAATTTACAGTATGTTACTTTTATAAACAAGGAGTGGAGCCGATGAATTTGAAAGCGAACCTTTTTGACAGGAAAGGGGGACCTGTTAAAATCAACCATGAGGAAGACTTTGCAGCGGGCAGGCTTGCTGAAGAAATCATTTCCCTGCTCCCCGGCTTTACCAGCCGTCCAATTGTCTTTGTCTGCATCGGCACTGACCGCTCTACCGGTGATTCATTAGGCCCGCTGATCGGCACCTTGCTCGAGGAAAAAAATATTTCCCCATTTTATATATACGGCACGCTTGAGGACCCGATACACGCAGTCAATCTCCAGGACAAATTAAATGAAATCAAGAACAAGCATTTTAACCCATATATCATCGGGATAGATGCTTGTCTCGGGCGCTTGAAAAGCGTTGGTTCCATCCAGGTCGGCTCCGGTCCCGTGAAGCCTGGAGCAGGCGTGAACAAAGAATTGCCTGAAGTGGGAGATATTCATATTACAGGCATTGTAAATGTCAGTGGATTTATGGAATTTTTTGTTTTACAAAATACAAGGTTAAACCTTGTACTCAAAATGGCTAAAACAATTGCCAACGGGATATATCAATCCAGCCTGATGTTTCCCAGGAAGCCAGCGTGGCCTGAACTTAAATTGGAAATCGGCCAGGAACAAACGACCACCAATTAAAATATGGAAAAGAGGAAGGATCACACATCCTTCCTCTTTGCGCTTAAAAGTATAAATGGTAACCATAAATGGCAGTAACGAGCAAACCAGTTACCAGAATGCCCGGAAGCAGATTTGCTACACGGATTTTTATCAATCCTGTCAAGTTCAATCCTATCGCGAAAATCATCACACCTCCGGTTGCAGTTACTTCAGAGATGAAACTGTCCATCAGCGGTTTTGGTATGAACTGGTCTATTTGCGTGGCGAATAATGCAATCGTTCCCTCGTAAAGCACGACTGGGATGGCTGAAAACAAAACACCAACACCTAGCGTGGTTGTCAGGATTAGTGCTGTAAATCCGTCGATTATCGCTTTTGTATAAAGCACATCGTGATCCCCTCTTATGCCACTGTCTAGGGCGCCGATTATAGCCATTGCCCCAATTACAAAAATAAGGGTTGCAGTTACGAACCCCTGGGATATGCTTCCCTCTCCAGAAGACCCGATTTTTGTTTCAAGCCACAATCCCAGCCTATTTAATTTATCCTCCAGCGCAAAGTGCTCACCAATTGCTGCCCCAATCACAAGGCTCAGGATGACAATCAGGAAATTCGCACTTTTAAAGCCCATCTGCAAACCCAATACGATGACAGCAAGGCCGATGCCATGCATGACAGTGGTCTTCATTCCTTCTGGTATCCGGTGCAGCAGCTTCCCCAACAGGGTTCCTGCCACTATTAATAATCCATTTACAATAGTACCCAGCAAAAACATCAGAAACTTCACCTTTGATTTATATTTCGACTCACGAAAAATCCAATAATCTTAAACTATCATGAAAGGATCACTTATCACAACTATTTATTAAAATAGCCTGCCACTCAAATTTCTTAAAAAGAAAGTTTCGCGGGGAACGTTATATTAAAAAAATAAACCATCAATGCTGATGGTTCAGGAATTGTTCCTCTCAAGTAATTCAAGAATTCGTTCCAAATCAGAACTGGAAAAAAATTCAATTTCGATTTTCCCTTTGTTCTTTGACTTCCTGATATTCACAGTCGTACCAAACCGTTCACGGAGGAGACTTTCTTGTTCACGAATAAATACATCTTTTTTCTGTTTTTCTTTCTTTGTTTCACGTGGAACAATTTCATTCAGCTGCTGGATTAACTGTTCAAGCTGGCGCACATTCAGGTTTTCTTTCAGCGTTTTTTCGACCAATGCCGTGAGTTTTTCTTTTTTTCTTAATCCGAGCAAGGCCCTCCCATGGCCCATCGTAATCTTGCCATCTGAAATCAACTCCTGAATTTTAGGCGGCAAGGATAAAAGGCGGATATGATTCGCAAGATGGGGCCGGCTTTTCCCCAACCTTTTTGCCAGCTCCTCCTGTGTGAGATCCAGCTTTTCCATTAACAACTGATAAGCCGTGCCTTCCTCAATCGGATTCAAATCTTCCCTTTGCAAATTCTCCAGAACCGCAAGTTCCATCATTTGCTGCTCCGACAATTCTCTGACAACGGCAGGGACTTTTGCCAATTTTGCTTCTTTTGCAGCCCTAAACCGCCGTTCACCAACAACAATTTCATATCCTTTAATGCTTTTTCGGACGATTAAAGGCTGTAATATCCCATGCTCCAGGATCGACTGCTTTAACTCTTCAATGGCTTCCTTTTGGAAAACTTTGCGCGGCTGGTAAGGATTTGGCCGTATTTCTTTAACTGGTATTTCCTGGACAGATTCTTCTTTGCCGGCTTCCATATTTGAAAAAAAAGCATCCAATCCTTTACCTAATCCTTTAGCCATTTGAAACCACTTCCTTTGCCAGATCTAGATAAACCTCAGCGCCGCGTGATTTTGGATCATAAATGATAATAGGTTCTCCATGGCTTGGAGCTTCGCTTAGCCGGACGTTCCGCGGGATGACCGTTTTATATACTTTATCCTGAAAATATTTTTTAACCTCTTCAATGACCTGAATGCCTAAATTTGTCCTCGCATCCAGCATTGTCAACAGAACACCTTCGATTTTCAGGTCGTGGTTGAGGTGTTTTTGAACAAGCCGGACGGTATTTAACAGCTGGCTTAATCCCTCAAGCGCGTAGTATTCGCATTGGACCGGAATAAGAACTGCGTCTGATGCGGTTAAAGCGTTAATGGTCAACAGGCCAAGTGAAGGAGGACAATCAATCAGGATATAATCATAATGGCTCTTGACTTCCTCCAGAGCGCGTTTTAGCCTTACTTCTCTCGAAATCGTCGGTACCAGCTCTATTTCGGCGCCTGCCAGCTGGATCGTCGCCGGCATGGTGTACAGGTTTTCCACAGCTGTCGGATGGATCACTGCTCGTGCTTCCACATCATCGACGAGCACATCATAAATGCATTCATTTACATCAGCTTTTTCGATTCCGACACCGCTTGTGGCATTTCCCTGAGGGTCGATATCGACCAGCAAAACCTTTTTCCCTATGTAAGCCAGGCATGCCCCAAGATTTACTGAGGTGGTTGTCTTTCCGACTCCCCCTTTTTGATTTGCTATTGCAAGGATTTTACCCATATTGTCACCTACCTTCAAAACCATCAATATCTCCATCTTTCTGTTATCATGGGAAAAAGAAAGACAGAATGCATATTTATGGGCATTCCCATGAAACAACAGGCTAGGTGGCCAGTTATTCACGGGAAAAACAATCATGTATTCTATTTTATCATGAATCCAGAAAGCGAACAGATTTTTATTAAAATAAAAAAGTGAGAACTCGAATAAGTCCTCACAATCTGTCAAATTATTTCTTTTTCGGAATTTTAATCGTGATTTGATAGTAGTCTTCAAATTCCGCTTCTTCTGATTTAAGATTTATGCCACTGTCAGATACCATCGATAAAGACTGGCGAATCGTATTCACCGCAATCCGCATGTCCTTGCTGAACGCTTTCCTTTTTGGCTTTGGCTGTTCTTCTGGTGGAGTTAGCATTTTTACGACCCGTTCCTCGGTCTGTTTGACATTCAGATTTTTTTCAATGATTTCATTAAGTAAAAGGACTTGTTTTTCAGGATCTTTAAGCGGAATGAGCGAACGGGCGTGCCGTTCTGTAATCAATTTATTTAATAATGCATCCTGTATTTCTTGAGGAAGCTTTAGTAAACGGAGTTTGTTCGCAACGGTGGATTGGCCTTTACCTAGACGCTGGGCAAGTGCTTCCTGAGTTAAACTATGGATTTCCAATAATTTACCATACGCAATTGCTTCCTCTATTGGTGACAGCTCTTCCCGTTGAAGGTTTTCAATTAATGCTACCGACGCAGTTTCAGTATCAGTTAAATTCTTTATGATGGCGGGGACTTCTTTCCACTCCAGTTTTTTCATGGCCCTCCACCTGCGTTCACCAGCGATGATTTCGTACTGGTTGCGGTCAAACTCCCGGACGACAATTGGCTGGATGACCCCATGCGTATGGATTGTCCGTGCCAGCTCTTCTATTTTGTCATCATCAAAAATTGTTCTTGGCTGAAATCTGTTTGGGACAATATGGTCAATCGGGATTTTTTTTATTTCTTCGTTCTCACCCGTTTTTTCCACTTCTAGTTGTTCTTCCTTTTCCCCCAGGCGCAAAAACCGCGAAAAAGAAGGTTTCATCACCCTACACCACCTTTATGAAACTCCCTATTACATATTCTCTATAAAAATGACATGTTCCTGCCTATATACTACATTATAAACTAATTTTCGTATTGTAAATAGACACAAAACAAGAGCTGAAGAAACGTCTTCATATGCTACGCCTATCCAGGGCCAGCATGTGCAGGCCATCCGCTCAGCTGCATACGTAAAAATTTCTACTCGATAGGCATTTTATTTGGGGTTCCAGGCTTCCGTGGGTATTGCTTTGGTGTCGGTTTTTGTTTTTTTAGTATAAGGATATTCCGTTCACTTTCCTCAACCGGCAGCTTAAAGGAGTGTACTTCAGCAATTTTTCCGCCAAAAACATCAATTGCCTTCCGCCCGGCCTCCAATTCTTCTTTCCCCTGAACGCCTTTCATGGCAATAAACACACCCCCCGGCTTTACTAGGGGGAGGCACAATTCACTCAATACAGACATTCTTGCAACGGCCCTCGCCATCACAATATCGTATTGTTCCCTATGGTCCGGATTTTTTCCAAAAGTTTCTGCCCGGTCATGAATGAACGAGACATTGGACAATTCCAGTGTCTTTGCAAGATGCTCTAAAAAAGAAATTCGTTTGTTCAGCGAATCGACAATGGTAACCCGAAGCTCTGGAAAAGCAATCTTGATCGGGATACTCGGAAATCCGGCTCCTGCGCCCACGTCACAAATTTTAAATGGCTGATTGAAATCAAAATAAAAGGCCGCTGTGATTGAATCATAAAAATGCTTTAAATACACATCTGGTTTTTCCGTAATCGCTGTTAAATTCATTTTCTCATTCCACTCAACGAGTGTATGGTAGTATTGATCGAATTGGTCCATTTGCCGCTGAGAAAGTGTAATACCCTTCTCAGCAAGCATAGATTGAAATTTTTCGGCATTCATTGCAGAATATCCTTTCCAGCTAAATATGATCAGTCATTTGACACTTTCGCGATGCGGCCCTGTTCAATATATACGAGCAGAATGGAGATATCGGCAGGATTCACTCCGGATATACGGGATGCCTGGGCAATTGAGAGCGGCCGGACTTGCTTCAATTTTTGGCGCGCTTCTGAAGCCAGACCGGTGATTGCATCATAATCGATGTTCTCAGGAATTTTCTTATCTTCCATCTTTTTGAGGCGGTCAACTTGCTGCAGTGATTTTTCGATATAACCCTCATATTTTATTTGGATTTCCACTTGTTCGGTTACATCAGGATCCACTTGTTGCTCTGCAGGGACAAGTTGATGGATATGCCCATATGACATTTCTGGGCGCTTCAACAGATCCGATGCCCGGACTCCATCCTTCAATTCGCTGCCGCCCAAGGATTGGACAAGTTCCTGAACTTCTTTTGACGGCTTGATGATAATCGATTGAAGTCGCACTTTCTCTGTTTCTATCGCTGCTTTTTTAGCAAGGAATCTTTCATATCTGTCATCACGAATCAATCCAAGCTCCCGGCCAATTTCAGTAAGCCTCAAATCAGCATTGTCATGCCGCAGCAACAATCGGTATTCTGCACGGGAGGTTAAAAGACGGTATGGTTCATTTGTCCCTTTTGTAACAAGGTCATCAATTAACACACCAATGTATGCGTCGGAACGGCGTAAAATGACTTCTTCCTTGCCAAGAGCCCTTCTTCCTGCATTAATTCCTGCCATGATCCCCTGGCCTGCGGCTTCTTCGTAGCCTGATGTTCCATTAATCTGGCCGGCAGTGTACAGGTTTTTCACTTTTTTCGTTTCAAGGGTCGGCCATAGCTGAGTCGGCACAATTGCATCATACTCGATTGCATAGCCTGCACGCATCATTTGCACGTTCTCAAGGCCCGGAATTGTTTTTAGTATTCTTTGCTGCACATCCTCCGGAAGGCTTGTCGACAAGCCTTGGACGTAAACTTCATTCGTGTTCCGGCCTTCAGGCTCGAGAAAGATCTGGTGCCTTGGCTTGTCATTGAACCTGACGACTTTATCTTCAATGGATGGGCAGTAGCGTGGCCCCGTCCCCTTGATCATCCCTGAATACATGGGAGAGCGGTGCAAATTATCATCAATAAGCTGATGGGTTCTTTCATTGGTATAGGTCAGCCAGCATGGCAGCTGGTCTGTAATAAACTTTGTCGTCTCATACGAAAATGCCCTCGGGACTTCATCCCCAGGCTGGATTTCTGTTTTTGAATAATCGATCGTATGGCTGTGGACACGAGGAGGGGTCCCTGTTTTAAACCGAACGAGATCAAAGCCCAGTTCCTCAAGATGTTCAGAAAGCTTAATGGAAGGCTGCTGGTTGTTCGGTCCGCTTGAATATTTCAATTCACCTAAAATAATTTCCCCGCGCAAATAGGTTCCTGTTGTCACTACAACTGTCTTGGCATGATAAACTGCACCAGTTTTCGTAACCACCCCTTTGCAGACTCCGCCCTCAACAATCAGCCTTTCGACCATGCCCTGGACCAATGTCAGGTTTTCTTCATTTTCAAGTGTCGTTTTCATTTCACTCTGGTATAGAAATTTATCTGCCTGAGCACGCAGCGCCCTTACAGCCGGTCCTTTCCCGGTATTCAACATCCTCATTTGAATGTAGGTTTTATCAATGTTTCTGCCCATTTCCCCGCCAAGGGCGTCGATTTCCCGGACAACGATCCCTTTCGCAGGTCCGCCCACCGACGGGTTGCATGGCATAAATGCAATCATATCAAGATTTATCGTAATCATTAATGTGCTGGCACCCATACGGGCAGAAGCAAGTCCTGCTTCTACCCCTGCGTGGCCGGCACCAATTACAATGACATCATAACTGCCTGCTTCATATTGCATTCTGGCTTCCTCCTTTATTTTTTCATCATTTATCGTACGATATTATTTACCTAAGCAGAACTGTGAAAATAGCTGGTCTATGAGGCTTTCGTGCATACTGTCCCCAATGATTTCCCCCAGCAATTCCCAGGCTCGGGTGAGGTCAATCTGTACAATGTCAATTGGAGTACCGGCTTCCGCTCCACTGATTGCCTCCTCAATTGAATGCAACGCCTGGTTTAGCAGGGCAATATGGCGGGTGTTCGAAACATATGTCATATCTCCTGCTTCAATAGAACCCGAGAAGAATAGAGATGCAATCGCTTCTTCCAGTTCGTCTATGCCCTGGTCTTCAAGAAGGGAGGTAGTGACCATTTTATAGTCATTCGCCAGTTCCCTGACCCTGTCCATATCGATCTTCTGGGGCAAATCGGTCTTATTGACGATGACAATGACATCCATCCCTTCGACGGCTTTAAAAATGTTTTCATCTTCGGAGGTTAGCTCATCGGAATAGTTCAGCACAAGCAGGATCAAGTCAGCTTCCCTTAAAACCTGCCGGGAGCGCTCGACTCCAATCCTCTCCACTATGTCCTCGGTTTCCCTGATTCCGGCCGTATCAAGCAGCCTGAGCGGGACTCCCCTTACATTCACATATTCTTCGATTACATCCCTGGTCGTTCCAGGAATATCAGTAACAATCGCTTTATTTTCATGTACGAGGCTATTTAATAATGACGACTTCCCTACGTTGGGACGTCCGACAATCACTGTAGACAAACCTTCACGCAGGATTTTTCCCTGCTGTGACGTCTGAAGGAGTTTCTCAATTTCATTCCTGACATAACCCGCTTTCTCAAAAAGCATATGATGGGTCATTTCCTCCACATCATCGTATTCAGGGTAATCGATATTCACTTCAACATGGGCGAGTGTTTCAAGAATTTCCTGCCGAAGCTTCCTGATCAGCTTGGACAGGCGGCCTTCCATCTGTCCCAGTGCCATATTCATCGCCCGGTCGGTCTTGGCCCGGATCAAATCCATGACAGCTTCTGCCTGGGATAAATCAATACGGCCATTCAAAAAAGCACGTTTTGTAAATTCACCCGGCTCAGCTAGCCTCGCCCCCTCATTTAACACAAGCTGCAAAACGCGGTTGACCGAAACAAGGCCGCCGTGGCAATTGATTTCCACCACATCTTCTTTTGTGAATGTTTTTGGCCCTTTCATCACTGCGACCATCACCTCTTCCGCAACTTGTTCGGTTTTAGGGTCAAGGATATGTCCGTAGTTAATTGTATGGGATGCCGCATTGGCAAGTTTTTTTCCTCTTACTCCTTTAAAAAGGCGGTCAGCGATCCGGATGGCGTCATCCCCGCTTAACCGTACGATTGCGATCGCACCCTCCCCCATCGGAGTGGAAATCGCCGCGATTGTGTCGAACTCCATGTTCTTCACCCTCTTTCTAACGTGTACGTAAAAAATTATATATAAAATAAATGTTTGGTCAGAATCCCTAAATTACAAGAATACCACATTGAATTGATGAAAAAAATAAACATCGCTGTTTTTATCAGTGTTATCCACAAAACCGAAAATAAACATCTTTAATTTTAACTTATCCACATGTGAATAACAATAAAACGAAATTCCCCTTCATCCATTAAGAACCCGGAGATGTGGACAAAAATAAAAAAGGCGAGCTGGCGAGTGTGAAAAAGGGATTGTATCAAACGACAAGAGCGGGATTTTTCAGGAGCGCAAAAAATCCGGTTAGAAAAACAACCGGATTTTAATGCGATTTTACTGGAGAGATGACAATGTGACGGTGCGGCTCACTGCCATCCGAAAATGTTTTGATTTTTTTATTATCCATCAACGCTGTATGGATCACTTTTCTTTCATAGGAAGGCATTGGTTCAAGAGCGACATTTTGGCCGGATTTAACAGCTTTTTGGGCAAGCCGTTCAGCAAGCTGGATCAAGGTTTCATTTCTTCTCTTACGATAATCCTCCGCATCGAGCAGAACGGTTAAATATTGTTCGGAATAACGATTAATGACGAGCTGGGTTAAATATTGAAGTGAATTTAATGTTTGGCCCCTTTTTCCAATTAACAGGGCGATTTTATCGCCCGTTAATATAAATTGGACATTCTTCCCATCCTTAATTACTTCAACCTCGACCGGAGCCCCGATATTTTCACCAACGGCTTTTACGTAATTTACTGCTTCCTCAATGGCATCCGGTTTGACTGAAGCCTTTATGACTGCCGGCCGGGAACCGAAGATTCCGAATATCCCTTTTTTACCTTGATCAATAATCTGTATTTCTGTGCGGTCTTTTGTTGTTTGTAATTGAGCTAAAGCTGATTTCACTGCTTCTTCGACAGTTTGTCCTGTAGCAGTCACCTGTTTCACTTTTTTGCTCCTCCCGCGCTGCCGGCCGCTGAAGCTTTCAGGTCCGGCCCTTTAATAAAATATGTCTGTACAATCATGAAAATGTTACCGACTACCCAGTATAGGGAGAGGGCTGCCGGGAAATTGATCGCAAACACGATAATCATGATTGGCATCAGCCAAAGCATCATCGCCATTTGCGGATTCTGTTCCGCTGTGCCCGCCATCATCATTTTTTGCTGGATAAATGTAGTCACACCTGCGATTAATGGCAATAGATAGTACGGGTCGGGTGCTCCAAGATCGAACCAGAGGAAGTTATGTTCAGCAATTTCCCTTGTCCGTGAAATCGCGTGGTAAAAACCAATCAGGATTGGCATTTGAATCAAAAGCGGGAAGCACCCTGCGAGCGGGTTAACACCATGCTTTTGAAAAAGTGCCATTGTTTCCTGCTGCAGTTTTTGCTGTGTTTTCTGGTCCTTAGAACTGTATTTTTCACGCAGTTTCTGCATCTCTGGCTGCAATGCCTGCATTGCCTTTGAACTTTTTGTCTGCTTGATCATCAATGGCAAAATGGCCAGCCGAATGATGATTGTAACTAAAATAATCGAAAGCCCGAAGCTTCCGAAGGCAATGTCAGCCATTTTCACAATGAGCATTGATAGTGGATAAACAATATACTCGTTCCAAAAGCCCTGGCTTTCGGAAGTTATCGGCTGGTCATATTCCGTACAGCCTGTCAAAACCGCCATTATTAACAGCAGTCCGGTTATTAATAGCATTCGTTTCTTCAACCGTTATTTCCTCCTTACTGCAAAGAGTTCATGAGTTTAAATTTTTTTCCAATGCTTGTCCCCATCATATATCCAAATTTACGGTTCTACTCACTGAAAGGCAATTTAAGAGTATTTTATCATCTTTTATGGGGAAGCGCTTTTAAAAGTTTTAAAAGACGAAAAATATTTTCAATAGTCTCCATTATTGCCAGCATGGGTTTTTTTCAAAACCCGCGCAACCCTGAGTACATGTGACAGACTTTTTTTTACTTCCTCCATCCCCATTTCGGCTGCAGGTTTCCTTGCGATGATTACATAGTCATTGCCGGTATGGACGTGCTCGTAAAGTTCATGAAAAGACTGCCTTATCAACCTTTTTATCTGGTTCCGGACCACTGCATTGCCAATTTTCTTGCTTACAGACAGACCGATTCGAAAGGTGTCCTGACCAGGCTTTTTCAATACATAAACGACGAACTGCCTGTTGGCGAAGGACTTTCCTTTATTGAAAACTTCCTGGAATTCTTTATTTTTCTTAATGCGCAACTCTTTCTTCATTTCCAACACACCTTCGATCCAGTGGTAAACCCTCAGTTATTATTATCCAGACCAAGCTGGTTTCATCCCGGCGCCTTAGCAGAGATCTGCCGCAGTCAAAGGGAAACTTCTTAAGCCGTGCCCCCTCATCCATGTGCGGAACTTCAGGAGGGGATGCCGCTTTTCTAATAAAGAGAAAAAAGACCACTGACATTTCAGTGGCCTAAGCAGATAATACTTTTCTTCCTTTACGACGACGGCGTGCAAGGACTTTACGTCCGTTTGCTGAGCTCATACGACTGCGGAAACCGTGAACTTTGCTGTGTTTACGTTTATTTGGTTGATATGTTCTTTTCATATATTACACCTCCCTGAGGAATCGGACCTTAAGTTAAGACATTCTTTCTAATTATAAGGAGGTGTCCAGTAAATTGTCAATACCAACAAAATGCGGCCGGCTAAAATCACAATACCGATGCTAGACCAAAACGCGAACAGCTGGTTCCAGCCAGATGCCTGAATCAACACCTGTGGACAAGTTTCGACAGGGTTTTCACAATCCACAGAAGTTACTGACAGGTTGGACACACAACCCAAACTTGTGGACAAAAATGCTCCCCAGCGGAGCGGGATTGTGGATAAAGTATGAAAAAGCGTTGCGCCAAGCTGTTTTTTTTGATATTATATTTGTGTTTTCACTCTGAATAAATCAGAAGATCATTCCTTCTTATCCACACATTGTGGATAAACTGTGGACAGGTTATTCAGGGGATTTGTATAACTTTGTCCACAAGAAGTGGATAATGTCGAATATCCACTTGATTTCCTTATTATATATTTTTCCACATTAATTGTTTCGTATATTTATAAATTAGCAGGTTATACATAGACGATAACCACGCATTTGCACGGAACACCAAACTTTGGACAAAGGAGGGAAAACTGTTGGAAAATATTGCGGACCTCTGGAATAAGGCGCTGGCCAATATTGAAAAAAAAATCAGCAAACCAAGCTTCGATACATGGCTGAAAGCGACCAAAGCCCATTCGCTGCAGGGGGACTCGCTGACGATTACTGCGCCCAATGAATTTGCCCGTGATTGGCTGGAAGAGCGGTATTCCCAGCTAATCTCAGAGATTTTGTACGAACTTACTGGAGAGGAACTGGCCGTAAAGTTTATTATTCCCCAGAATCAAAATGATGAAGAAGTCAATTTGCCTGTTCCGCCTAAAAAACAAAAAAAAGGCGACGACCAGCCGGAACTTCCTCTCAACATGCTAAACCCCAAATATACATTTGATACGTTCGTAATCGGATCAGGTAACCGTTTTGCACATGCGGCCTCCCTCGCTGTGGCCGAAGCACCTGCCAAAGCCTATAATCCGTTATTCATATATGGAGGCGTAGGTCTGGGAAAAACCCACCTTATGCATGCAATCGGACACTATGTGCAGGATCATAACCCATCAGCAAAGGTAGTGTACTTATCTTCCGAAAAATTCACAAATGAATTCATTAATTCGATCCGGGATAATAAAGCAGTCGATTTTCGGAACAAATATCGGAATGTAGATGTGTTGCTGATCGATGATATTCAGTTTTTGGCCGGTAAAGAACAGACACAGGAAGAATTTTTCCACACATTCAATACATTGCATGAGGAAAGCAAGCAGATTGTCATTTCAAGTGACCGTCCGCCAAAAGAAATTCCTACGCTTGAGGACCGTCTCCGTTCCCGTTTTGAATGGGGCCTGATTACGGATATTACCCCACCGGATCTGGAAACGAGAATTGCGATCCTCCGGAAAAAAGCGAAAGCAGAAGGCCTTGATATTCCGAATGAAGTAATGCTGTATATTGCGAATCAGATTGATTCAAATATCCGGGAGCTTGAAGGAGCTTTAATCCGTGTTGTGGCCTATTCATCATTAATCAATAAAGACATCAATGCAGACCTCGCCGCCGAGGCACTTAAGGATATCATTCCGAGCTCAAAGCCTAAGGTGATAACCATCCATGAAATCCAAAGAGTGGTTGGAGAGCATTACAATATACGCCTTGAAGACTTTAAAGCGAAAAAACGGACTAAATCCGTGGCCTTTCCGAGGCAGATTGCCATGTATTTATCAAGGGAACTTACCGACTTCTCCCTTCCGAAAATAGGAGAGGAATTCGGAGGGCGTGACCATACTACCGTCATCCACGCCCATGAAAAAATTTCAAAGCTGCTTTCAAGTGACTCGCTTCTGCAAAAACAGCTGAAAGACATTAATGAGCAGCTGAGAGTATAGGAAACTGTGAATAACCCGGATCTGATTGCACACAGTCTGTCCACATGTGGATAGGCTGTGTTTACTTTCGAAAATCAAGTTATCCACAAATCCACAGGCCCTACTATTACTTCTACTATTTTTTAAATAAAATTATATATATTAACAATCAGTAAAATACCTGAACGGAGGATTTAAAAAATGCAGTTTATCGTCCAACGGGATTATCTTTTGCAAAGCGTCCAGGATGTAATGAAAGCAGTAACGAGCAGAACGACAATTCCGATTCTGACAGGAATAAAAATTGTCGCAACAGAAGACGGAGTTACATTGACAGGAAGTGATTCCGATATTTCAATTGAATCTTTCATCCCAAAAGAGGAAGCCGGTGATGAAATTGTTGAGATCAAACAAACAGGGGCAATTGTTTTACAAGCCCGCTTCTTTAGTGAAATCGTAAAAAAATTGCCAACAGATACAGTGGAAATCGAAGTGCAGAATCACCTGCAGACTGTCATACGTTCCGGAAAATCAGAATTTAATTTAAATGGCCTGGATGCTGAGGAGTACCCTCACCTTCCCCATATTTCGGAAGACAACATTTTCCGGATCCCGACAGACCTTCTGAAGGTTTTAATCAGACAAACCGTTTTTGCAGTGTCCACCTCAGAAACACGCCCTATCTTGACAGGTGTAAACTGGAAGGTTGAAAACAACGAATTAACCTGTATTGCAACAGACAGCCACCGGCTGGGATTAAGGAAAGCAAAACTCAATACGGAAACGAGCGGGAATTACAATATTGTCATTCCAGGTAAAAGCCTGACGGAATTGAGCAAGATCCTGGATGATACGACTGACCTTGTCGATATTGTCATTACCGAAAACCAGGTACTGTTCAAGGCAAAGCATTTATTGTTCTTCTCCAGGCTTCTGGAAGGCAATTATCCTGATACAGCCCGGCTTATTCCAAATGAAAGCAAAACAGATATCGTTGTGGATACGAAGGAATTTTTGCATGCGATTGACCGTGCCTCCCTTCTGGCCAGGGAAGGAAGAAACAATGTTGTCAAATTTGCAACCGTGGATGGAGGAGCAATTGAAATATCCTCCAATACACCTGAAATTGGGAAAGTCGTGGAAGAAGTTCAGAGCAAATCAATTGATGGAGATGAGTTGAAGATTTCCTTCAGTGCGAAGTACATGATGGATGCGTTAAAAGCGTTGGAGGGAACGGAAATTCAAATAAGCTTTACCGGAGCGATGAGGCCATTTTTAATCCGTCCTCTGAACGATGAAACGATTCTGCAATTGATACTGCCTGTAAGGACATACTAATGAATGATTACAGCTGCCAGTTACGCTGGCGGCTTTTTTCCGATTATTGCATAATACGGAAAATATTTCAGGGCTGTAATGGCCATAATAACTAGTGGAATTATTTCTTTTGTAAGCATGTGAATTATTTAGTAAAATAAAATATTAGATACCTTTTTAAAATTAGCAAAACATAATGGGTTTTATGGACCTTTGAGGAAACTGGAACCAAGGTAAAAAACACCGGATAGCAGTAAAAATTGCCACATGAAAGTAATTGCAGGATTTTTCTTACTGGAAAAGGGTGGAACCATGAGCACTGAAGTTAAAATTAGCACGGAGTATATTACACTTGGCCAATTTTTGCAGCTGGCTGATATCATCCAAACTGGCGGAATGGCCAAATGGTTTCTGGATGAATTTGAGGTTTTTGTTAACGGGGAACAGGATCAAAGACGTGGAAGAAAGCTGCGTGCCGGAGATAAAGTGGATATACCGGGCCATGGCGTATTTTTTGTTAAATAAAGAATGTGGTTTTGGTATGGCGATATGCAGGGGATGAACGTTCATGTATATAGAGGAGTTACTTTTAAAAGATTATCGGAACTATGATGAACTGGAAGCCCGGTTTGAAAACAAGGTGAATGTGATTTTGGGCGAAAATGCCCAGGGGAAGACAAACGTGATGGAATCAATTTTTGTGCTTGCCATGGCAAAATCGCACCGGACGGCAAATGATAAAGATCTTATTCGCTGGGACCAGGATTATGCTAAAATAGAGGGAAGGATAAAAAAACAGCATGGCCCTTTGCCAATGCAGCTCATTATTTCAAAAAAAGGCAAACAGGCGAAATGCAATCATCTTGAACAGCGGAAGCTCAGCCAATACGTAGGAAATATGAATGTCGTTATGTTTGCACCTGAGGATCTCCATCTTGTCAAAGGGAGCCCTCAAATAAGGCGTCGTTTTATTGATATGGAAATTGGCCAGGTATCGCCTGTTTATTTGCACGACATCAGCCAGTACCAAAAAATCTTGCAGCAGCGGAATCACTATTTGAAGCTATTGCAGACAAAACAGAAAAATGATTTAACGATGCTGGAAATACTGACAGAACAGTTCATTGATATATCGGCCAAAATTATAATCAAAAGGTTTGAATTCCTGCGTTTGCTTGAAAAATGGGCGATGCCGATCCATGAAGGGATTTCCAGGGGGCTTGAAACGCTAAAAATTGTGTACAGGCCGTCTGCTGATGTATCAGAAGGACTGGATTTGTCGAAAATGGTAACAGTCTATGAGGAAAAGTTTGCTAAAATAAGGACGCGGGAAATTGACCGTGGGATTACCTTGTACGGTCCCCACAGGGATGATCTTTGTTTTCTGGTGAATGGCAGGGATGTCCAGACGTTTGGATCGCAGGGCCAGCAAAGAACGACTGCATTGTCGGTCAAATTGGCAGAAATAGAGTTGATCCATGCTGAGAGCGGCGAATACCCTATCCTTCTTCTGGATGATGTACTGTCTGAACTGGACGACTACCGCCAGTCCCATTTGTTGAACACCATCCAGGGTAAAGTCCAGACTTTCGTTACGACAACAAGTGTGGATGGAATTGATCATCAAACTCTGAAGGAAGCTGCCGCTTATAAAGTAGATTCCGGAGTGATGACCCGGGTCCAATGAGGTGAAGACATGTATTTGCATGTAGGAGAGGACATCCTGGTGAGAACCAGGGATATTATAGCCATTTTAGATAAGGAAACAGCCAACACCTCCCCTCTGCTGGAACAATATATTGCGCGCCACAGGGAACAGGTCGTTAATCTTTCAAGAGGAGCCTATAAGTCGGTTGTTGTCACTGATGACACCATCTATTATTCCCCGCTTGCGTCAGGAACATTAAAAAAACGCTCACAAAAATTATCCGTTCAGGAATTTATATAAAAATAATTTGCTTAAAGAATGAGGCATATGAAAGTGTAGGTGATCGATGTGGCCATGGAGCAAAACGCGACTCAGAGCCAAGCTTACGATGCAAACCAGATACAGGTTCTCGAAGGTCTGGAGGCTGTCCGGAAGCGTCCCGGGATGTACATCGGAACGACAAGTGCAAAAGGACTTCACCACCTTGTCTGGGAGATTGTCGATAACAGTATCGATGAAGCACTCGCAGGCTACTGTGATGAAATAAATGTAATCATCGAAAGTGATAATAGTATAACTGTTAAAGATAACGGCCGCGGTATACCGGTCGGAATTCATGAAAAAATGGGCAGGCCGGCAGTTGAGGTGATCATGACCGTATTGCATGCGGGCGGTAAATTTGGCGGCGGCGGATATAAAGTATCCGGGGGGCTGCACGGTGTTGGTGCTTCTGTTGTTAATGCACTGTCCACCGTGCTCGAGGTGTTTGTCCACCGTGATGGAAAGATCCATTATCAAAAATTCGAGCGCGGGGTTCCTACTGCAGATTTGAAGGTAATCGGAGAGACGGACGGCACAGGGACTACTACCCACTTCAAGCCGGATGCCGAAATTTTTACTGAAACGCTTGAATATGATTATGAAACACTTGCGAACCGCATCAGGGAGCTTGCCTTCCTAAACCGGGGCATTAAAATAACCATTGAAGACAAACGGGTTGCAGACAAAAAGAATGAGTATTATTACGAAGGCGGCATCAAGGCTTATGTAGAGCACTTAAACCGTACAAGGGAAGTCCTCCATGATGAGCCGATCTATACTGAGGGTGAAAAAGAAGGCATCACGGTTGAAGTTGCCCTGCAGTACAATGATGGATTCACAAGCAATATATATTCCTTCGCCAACAATATCCACACTTATGAGGGCGGAACACATGAATCCGGATTTAAAACGGCCCTTACACGCGTAATCAATGATTATGCAAGAAGGCAGGGCATTTTTAAAGAAAGTGATGCCAATCTGTCCGGGGAGGATGTAAGGGAAGGATTGACAGCCATCGTGTCTGTCAAACATCCTGATCCGCAGTTTGAGGGACAGACGAAAACAAAGCTGGGAAATTCTGAAGTACGGAATGTTACGGATACTGCCTTTTCGGAACACTTCGAGAAATTCCTGCTTGAAAATCCAACTGTTGCCAGAAAAATTGTGGAAAAAGGATTAATGGCTGCGAGAGCCCGTCTCGCGGCGAAAAAAGCCCGGGAATTGACAAGAAGGAAAAGTGCGCTTGAAATTTCCAGCCTTCCAGGCAAGCTGGCCGATTGTTCGTCCAAGGATCCATCCATTAGCGAGATTTATGTGGTTGAAGGTGATTCTGCGGGAGGATCGGCAAAACAGGGGCGGGACCGCCACTTCCAGGCAATTTTGCCGTTGCGCGGTAAAATTTTGAATGTTGAAAAGTCGCGCCTTGACAAGATACTTTCAAATAACGAGGTCAGGGCAATCATTACCGCAATCGGAACCGGGATTGGAGAAGACTTTGAAATTTCCAAAGCTCGTTATCACAAGATCGTCATCATGACGGATGCCGATGTGGATGGAGCGCATATCCGGACTTTATTATTGACGTTCTTCTACCGTTATATGAGACAAATTATCGAAGCAGGGTTTATTTATATCGCCCAGCCTCCTTTATATAAAATCCAGCAGGGCAAGCGGATTGAGTATGCCTACAACGACAGGCAGCTGGACCAGATCATGAATGAACTTTCCGCGAATCCAAAACCGGGGATCCAGCGTTACAAAGGTTTGGGAGAAATGAATCCTGAACAGCTCTGGGAGACGACAATGGATCCTTCCACACGCACCCTTCTCCAGGTAAGCCTGGAAGATGCGATCGAAGCGGATGAAACATTTGAAATCTTAATGGGCGACAAGGTTGAGCCCCGCAGGCAGTTTATCGAAGAAAATGCCATTTATGTGAAGAATTTAGACATTTAATTTGGCCAGGATAGCGGGTATTCCTCTATCCTGCTTTTTACTGATAGGCTTAAAGAAACAATCTGGCAACAGCGGTATCGTCACATGCCAGACAAACAGGCTGCCGGTTTAAACCGGTACTCCGAGTTTTCTTAAGGAGGTTTCTCTTATGGCAGAGACACCAAATTCTCGAGTGAAAGAGATCAATATCAGCCAGGAAATGCGCTCGTCATTCCTGGATTATGCAATGAGTGTCATAGTAGCACGGGCACTGCCCGACGTCCGTGACGGTTTAAAGCCGGTGCACCGCCGTATTCTTTACGCGATGCATGATCTTGGTATGCATGCGGACAAACCCTTTAAAAAATCTGCCCGTATCGTGGGCGAGGTTATAGGTAAATACCATCCTCACGGAGATTCTGCTGTTTATGACACAATGGTCAGGATGGCACAGGATTTTAACTACCGTTACATGCTCGTCGACGGACATGGAAACTTCGGTTCTGTCGATGGAGATGCAGCTGCTGCAATGCGTTATACGGAAGCGCGCATGTCGAAAATTTCGATGGAACTGCTCCGTGATATCAACAAAGATACGATTGACTACCAGGATAACTATGATGGTTCGGAGAGAGAGCCGGCTGTTCTGCCATCAAGATTCCCTAACCTGCTGGTTAACGGTACATCTGGAATTGCTGTTGGCATGGCAACCAATATCCCTCCCCACCAGCTTGGGGAAGTTATCGACGGTGTACTGGCTGTCAGTAAGGACCCTGACATCACGATACAGGAACTGATGGAGTTCGTCCCAGGGCCGGATTTCCCTACTGCAGGGCTAATCCTGGGAAGAAGCGGCATCCGGAAAGCATATGAGACAGGCCGCGGCTCCATTACGTTAAGGGCAAAAGTTGAGATTGAACAAAAAGCCAATGGCAAGGAAGTCATTATCGTTAAAGAGCTGCCCTACCAGGTAAACAAAGCAAAATTAATTGAAAAAATTGCCGAGCTTGTCCGTGATAAGAAAATTGACGGCATCACAGACTTAAGAGATGAATCAGACCGCAGAGGTATGCGGATTTATATCGAGGTACGCAAGGATGCCAACGCTAATGTCCTGCTGAATAATCTGTACAAGCAAACGGCGTTGCAGACCAGTTTCGGCATCAATCTGCTCGCTCTTGTAGATGGCCAGCCAAAGGTTTTAAATTTAAAACAATGCCTCAAATATTATCTTGACCATCAAAAGGTTGTCATTCGCAGAAGAACCGAGTTTGAGCTGCGCAAGGCAGAAGCACGTGCGCATATTTTAGAAGGATTGCGGGTTGCACTCGACCATCTGGATGCCGTCATCAATTTGATCCGCAGTTCCAGGACGACTGAAGAAGCAAGGGAAGGCTTGATGACCCAATTCAACCTGTCCGATAAGCAGGCACAGGCGATTCTGGACATGCGCCTTCAGCGTTTGACAGGCCTTGAGCGGGAAAAAATCGAGGATGAGTACCAGAGCCTTGTGAAGCTGATTGCCGAATTAAAAGCGATTCTTGCCGATGAAGAAAAGGTCCTTGAGATCATCAGGGAAGAACTTACCGAAATCAAAGACCGCTTTAATGATAAAAGGCGGACAGAAATTGTTTCAGGCGGGCTTGAATTCATTGAGGACGAGGATTTAATTCCAAGGGAACACATCGTTATTACTTTAACCCATAACGGCTATATTAAACGTCTTCCTGTATCCACCTACCGTTCCCAAAGACGGGGCGGGCGAGGCATCCAGGGCATGGGGACAAACGAAGATGATTTTGTTGAACATCTGATTACAACTTCTACCCATGACACGCTCCTATTCTTTACGAACAAAGGTAAGGTTTACCGTTCAAAGGGATATGAAATTCCGGAATTCAGCCGCACAGCCAAGGGGATTCCGATCATTAACCTGCTCGGAGTTGAAAAAGGCGAGTGGGTCAATGCGATTATTCCGGTAGAAGAATTTGTGGACGACTGGTTCCTGTTCTTCACTACCAAAGAGGGTATTTCGAAACGTTCACCATTGACATCCTTCGCAAATATCCGTAACAACGGACTTATTGCCCTCAACCTGCGAGAAGACGATGAATTGATATCTGTCCGTTTAACAGACGGCAGTAAAGAAATTATTATCGGAACGAAAAAAGGGCTGCTTATCCGTTTTCCTGAAACAGATGTACGCTCCATGGGCCGTACTGCGACTGGAGTAAAAGGTATCAGCATTGCAGAAAATGATGAGGTTGTTGGCATGGAGGTACTTGAGGAAAGCACTGATATCCTGATCGTCACTAAAAACGGCTACGGTAAAAGAACCCATGCCAGTGAATACCGCATTCAATACAGGGGCGGTAAGGGAATTAAAACAGCGAACATAACGGACAAAAACGGTGACCTTGTAACGATGAAGGTTGTTACTGGCGAAGAAGACCTCATGTTGATCACGACAAGGGGCGTCCTGATCCGTATTCCTGTGAGCAGCATTTCCATCACTGGGCGTAACACCATGGGAGTTAAACTAATCAGTCTTGATAAAGCTGAAAATGAAGCTGTTTCCACCGTTGCCAAAGTAGACAGGGACGAAGAAAAAGATGAAGAATACCATGAAGGCACAGAAGAATCAACCAATGCAGAAAGTATTGTTGAATCGATAAACGATTCTGCAGTAGAAGACGAAGAATAAACATATAACAAAGGGACACAAAATTTGTGTTCCTTTTTTTTTGCAAAATAAAGTAAAATAAATTTAAAAAAGAAATTTTCTGAGGTGGAACCGTTGCGCGTAAAAGTTTATGAACTTCAGGAGGGCTGTATTGTTTCCGCTGACGTTTTCAGCAGGACAAATCGCCCTGTCATTGGTAAGAATACGGTTTTGACGGGACAGCTGATCAATGTCCTAAAAGCTTTTTTGATTAAAGAGATATACGTTGAAAAAACAATGGTGAATGGCATGCCGTTTATCCCAACTGAATCGGCTGCACAAGGATTAGCTGAAGAAAGGGAAGTAACTGGAGACCTTTCTTTTGTTGATTTGTTTTTACGATCCAAACAGCATTTAAAAAAGGAGTTTGTAAAATGGCAATCAGGTGCTCCGATTGATATCGCTAAGGTCCGTAACATCTTACTGCCTTTTTTAGACAGCACAGAGACCCTTGCTTCACATATTCTTAACCTGCACCATTATTCCACCAAAGATGATTATATTTACAGCCATTCTTTAGCCGTAGGAATTATCAGTGGATTTATCGCCAAAAAAATGAACTACAGCAAAGGCGACATTATTCAAATTGCCATAGCAGGAAGTTTATCAGATTGTGGAATGGCGAAATTAAGCACAAAGCTGTTAAATAAAGAGGCTTCCCTTACTGATGATGAGTATGAAGAAGTAAAAAAGCACTCTACATATAGCTATAATATGGTTAAAGCAAGCCCCCTGTTGAAAGATGGCACAAAACTGGCTATTGTCCAGCATCATGAAAGACTTGACGGAAGCGGCTATCCTTTTGGCGAAAAAGACAACAGGATTCATCCTTTCGCCAAGATCATTGCGGTTTCAGACATTTTTCATGCTATGACATCAGAACGGCCATACAAGCGAAAGCATTCTCCTTTTAAAGTTCTTGAAATGATCCTTGAAGATTACTTTGGCAAGTTTGACATCAATGCATTAAAAGTAATTAGTTCAGCCATTATGAATTTTTCTATCGGAAGTAAAGTCAGGCTTTCAAACGGCCAGGAAGCAGAGGTTCTTTTCGTGGAGGAAAAAAGCCCAACCCGTCCGTTAATCAAGCTTTTAGAAAATGAACAAATTGTCCACTTGAGCAAAAACAGGCAATTATTTATAGAAGAGGTTATGCATTAAGGCTGACGCTAGTGTCAGCCTTTCGTGTTTTTACCGAATGGAATTCAGAAGCGGAATGAAAAAATCGCCATTAATGGATAATAAAGCAGTGTTAAAAAGGGTTGCGACAAAGATAAAGTGCTGATATACTCATCAAGTCTGTATGAAAAAGTGAATAGGTTATTTACTTATTAAAAAGTTATTGACATAAGCAGTTGATAAATGGTATATTAATAAAGTCGCTTACGGGCGTCGTTAAACGAATTGCTCTTTGAAAACTAAACAAACAAGCGTCAACAAACAATAATCATCATGTTTCTTCTATATAGAAGTTTCATGAGCCAACGTTTTATTATGAGCTATATTCAACTCACTTTATTGGAGAGTTTGATCCTGGCTCAGGACGAACGCTGGCGGCGTGCCTAATA
>NZ_PGVB01000027.1 GCF_002860205.1 Bacillus sp. T33-2 | reverse complement strand
GCAGTTTTGTCCATCATAGACCGTATGATGGACAGTTTTCGCCTTCGGCCTGGCAGTTTTGTCTATCATAGACCGTATGGACAGTTTTCGCCTCCTGCCTGCAGTTTTGTCCATCATAGACCGTATGATGGACAGTGTTCGCCTTCGACCTGGCAGTTTTGTCTATCATAGACCTAAGGTAATGTTTGTTTTTTAAGCTAAAACCACTGTTAATAGTGAAGAGTGATTTTATTAATCTTTTTGTGCATTTTATTTTGGTTAAATTTAAAAACGACTGAAAAAATAAACCTGCCATAAGTTTGGCAGGTCCACTCACTTGATAACGCTTACTTTATCTTATAAAAAGGCTTGTCAGTTCCCTACCTTTAACCCGTTAACCCTTTGCGCCTGCTGATTCACTCTGTCAACTGCTTCCCGGTACTCCGACTCTAGCTGTTTAATAATTTCCTCTGCGGATTCAATTCGTTGAACGGCCCCAACTCCGTGGCCTGCAGACCATATATCACGCCAGGCTTTCGCGTTGGTGGATTTTTGCATATCATCAAAATCCACTTTGTCTTTCTTTACGAGCTGTTTCGGATCCAGACCTGCCTTGACAATGCTTGGTATCAGCATGTTCGCCTTGACGCCTGAGAAAGCATCTGTCAAAACAATATCCTCCTGGGTGGATTCGACAAGCATATGCCGGTACTCATCCTGGGCCATGCTCTCTGTGGCAACGATAAATCTTGTCCCCATGTAGGCAAGGTCTGCTCCCGATGCCTGTGCCGCCAATATGCCCTTTCCTGTAGAAATGGAGCCTGCCAGTATAATGATGCCATCCCAGAAAGTACGGACCATATCGACAAATGCAAACCCGTTTATATTGCCAGCATGCCCCCCGGCCCCGCTTGCAACAAGAATGAGCCCGTCTGTTCCGGCTTCTGCTGCTTTTTTGGCAAATTTCATGTCACTTACATCGGAAAATACAAGACCGCCATACTCATGAACAATGTCCACCACATGCCTAGGGCTTCCAAGTGAAGTAATCACCAGCTGGGGCTTATGCTTCTTGATCAGTTCCAGTTCGTCCTGCAAGCGGCTGTAAGAACTATGTACCACCATATTCATTGCCCATGGCGCAATTTTACGGCCAGGTTCCTGTTCTCTTGCGGCATTTAATTCATCGTTCAGTTGCCCCATCCATTTGTCCAAAATTTCAATCGGCCTTGCATTAGGTGCCGGGAACGAACCGATTACCCCGTTCATGCAGCAGACTTTTACAAGATCCGGACCTGATACAAGAAACATCGGCGCAGCGATGGCAGGCAATGCCAGCTGATTCCACCATGATTCTGGAATATTTTTACCCATCATAACCCTCCTGATTTTTATAAGAATTTTCTGAATTGATTTCTATTTCATCTTAAGACATCTGTTTATATTTTTCAAGAATAGCAATGGAATAGAGCGATGGGAATTTTCTTTCTAACTTTCCCTCTAAACAACAAACCCTCCTCGTTCAATGAGAAGGGCTCTTGGGGTCTTTTTTTATAAGGTCGGCGAACTTTGTGGTGATTCTCTTACTTGTGTCACTGTCTCTAGCCGGGTTGTTGCCCAACATATATCGTTTCCATAAAAATTCGGCTGTTTCTTCGATAAACACCAGCAATAAAATCGGAGCAATGAAGACGGCAATCCAGATCCACATTTTGAGGTCTCCTTTTTAATTGGATAATTTATCCTATTCGTAGTTTACCACAAAAATTATGAATCTAAAACCCTTGCATTTAATGTGGCCTTTCATATTTCATAGCGCGTTGGCTGTCCTGGTACCCTTTTGTTGTTGGATCCTGGATTATACCCAGCATTGATAGCAGGACAAACACGGCATTTGCTAATGTAAGGATCGATTCTTTCACCTGATCAGTTAATTGAAAATCGATTATACCCAGTGAATTTAAGCCAGCCACTACCACTTGTGCTGCAATAAGCAGCTGGGACAGAAAAGCGATAACCCAGACACCATTTTTAAGTCTGACCTTCCAGTTGATCAATCGTTTCCCCTCCTTGAATGTGAAATGAGTTCTCAATATTTTATGCTGTTCCAAAAAGGGGTTGTACTTTAACTGTCCATACCCGAACAATATTTCATTAAATTTATCCTGGGACACAAACAAAAAAGCTGTCTAATTCGCAATGAATCAGACAGCTATCCATTTTTAACAGTCAATTATTTTTTTCCAGCCTCTATGACCTTTTTTAACAACTGTGGATCAACTTCGCTTTCGAGCAGGGCAATGTTTTTCTTTAGGTTTTCGATATTTTTCGTTCCAATTAAAACTGAACTGATTCCTTCGTTTTTATATAAAAAGTTCAAGGCAAGAGAAGTTAACAAGTCTGCGTCTCCGTCGACAAGTTTGAGCATCTCGTTTAGCTTGCTGTTTTGCTTAAGCTGATCCTCTGGCATTAGTAACGCCCTTAATGTCAGCAATCCCCTTCCAAGGCCGGTCCTGATCAGGACCCCAATTCCTTTTTCCTTGCATAGATTGATATTTTCCTCGTTCTTCTGGTTAAGCAAATGATACTCCATTTGCATGACATCAAAATCACCCGAAATAATGCATTCTTTTGCAAGCTCACCGTCAATGGAGGCGCCGAGATAGCGGATCTTCCCTTCACGCTGGGCATCTTTCATGGCCCTTACCGTTTCTCCGTCACTTATGACCTTTTCCGGATCGAGGCCGAAATGGATTTGCATAAGGTCAATTACATCCGTATTAAGCAGCTTGAGGCTCCGGTCAATGGAATCTTTTATCGCGCCATAGGAAAAATCATAGTAGGTAGCGGGTTCATCATTGTGTTCACCGCATTTTGAAGCTAGGATATATTCATTGCGCCGCCCGGAAATAAATTTACCGATGCGTTCCTCGCTGCGGTGGTAGGCACTTGCAGTATCAACCAGGTTGATACCCATGTCCAAAACCGAATTAAGCACCCTTCCCGCTTCCTGCTCATCAGGCCTGGCAGTATCGGCCACCTTCATTCCCCAGTCCCGGCCGATGGACAGGGCTCCAAAACCTATAAAAGTCACTGCTTCATCCATGCGTTTGATGTTTCTTTTCTCGAATGCTTTTGCCATTTTTTTCACGCTCCATGTAATAGGGTTCCCATTGTGATTATATCAGATATGCAATAACGCTTATCATGATTTACGTGCTGTTTGTAAAAGATTAAGTACAGCTGCTAGACCAAATATGACCGCGAATCCTGTCTCGCGAGAATATTTACGCAGCGCCACCGCGACTATAGTTTCGTGAAATAATGTTTTATTTTCGCTTGAATCACAGGTGTTTTCGCAAAATTCTATGATGTGTTCGCGAGAATAAGCCAGTTTTCGCAAAATTCTATGATGTGTTCGCGAGAATAAGCCAGTTTTTCGCAAAATTCTATGATGCGTTCGCGAGAATAAGCCAGTTTTTCGCAAAATTCCTATTGATCCCCTAATGACTCTAAATAATGTTCCTCATTATGGCGCCATGATCCCGAAATGATGAACCTGTAATGCCGGAAGCTTGTTCTGACTCAAGGAAAACGATAAGATCCGCTACTTCTTTTGGGGTAACGAAACGTTTAATCAGAGATGTTGACAAAGAGGTATTGAACACCTCTGATTCTATTTCTTCAAATGTTTTTCGGGTTTCCTGGCCCGTGCTTTCATAAAAACCGCTCAATTTTTCCGTTTTTGTCGGTCCTGGTATGAATGTGTTAACGGTAACCCCGCTTCCAGAGAGGCTTTCTGCCAAGCCTCTCAAAAGGGCAAGGAGCGCTGCTTTTGATTGCCATCGGCCCGGACAAACTCTTTTGCAATCGCATAACCTATTCCTTCCGAAGATTCCGTAACGACGGCTTTTCTTCCTTCAAGATTGATTTGCATATGTATTCTCCTTGTTTTTATATTGGCATCACTCGATTTAATTCTTACTCACCATTATACCAACAGTGAACCCAGACAAGAAAACGCAACATCAATCATGACAAAAACCCCGATGTAGATTCATCAGGGTTCATTAAGCACAGCATAAAGCTTATTTTGAAGCCATTTTCCATCCGTCGCCGCCCAGAACATAAAGACTGGCTAGCACAAACACGAGCAGCAACAGCAGCACGGCCAGTCTTTCTCCTCTTAACGGCCACAGTTTTGACTGTGCGCTGTAATTTTTGCGCTGAGGTATAAGCCGTGGCTCCTGTCCGGTTTTAATCCATGGGTTTCTCTGATAGTTGGACTGGAAACGGTTTTTCAAGCCATTTGCGAGCAGGCTGAAAGCGATTGTTATTAAGATGAGCGTACCGAACGGCAGAAGTAAAACGAATTTATCAGCACCGTAAATCGCGCTCCTGTTCTGTCCAACCAGCCCGGAAAGTTCCTGTGTAATTGAGTGGTAAAGAATCGGGTCGAAGGTCATGTATGTTCCGCCTAAAAAAATATTGACGAGAGCGAGCTGGCCCATCATCGTTATGACATAAACAATCTCTAATACAAACATGATCAGCAAGGATTCTTTCATTTGTGGAAAGATATGCCTCCAGACCATGCGGTTCTTTCCAGCACCTAGGGCGCGCGCAGCCTCGATAAAAACCGATTTATTCACTTCCTGCGTCTTCTGCCTTACTGATGAGATGATGCTTGGAATGCTGACAGCAGATGCGATCAGGATAAAGTACCAAATCAGTTTATTGGCCTCAAGCGGGCTGTTGAACGTAATCGGCCTAAGGAAAAAATACAGGATTAAAAAGAGCGGAACATAACCCCAAGCATTTTCAAATGCAACAAGCCACTGTGGAGACCTTTTCCACGTCCCTACATAAATGCCGATGACCGTGCCAACAACCATTTTGATAAATGTGACCGCAAGCGCTACAAAAATAGTGTACCTGATTCCAATCAATATCTTTGACGCAAGGTCATACCCCCACCGGTCTGTCCCCAATGGCCATTCCTTTGTTTCAAATGGTTTGACGGGCGGAGCAACCACATCCCCGTCTATGTATTTCGTTTTGAATTGGTCCGTCAACTCATGGGGAGCTAACGACGGTCCGAAAATCGCCAAAAACAGCAGGATCGAGACAAGGAACACTCCGATATAAAGCGGAAAATTGATTCGAAGCAGTTTATTCATACACAAAACCTCTTTTAAAAAGATAGAGTAATGCTCTCACCGAAAAATAAACGGCAACGGAAATAAGCAGCATGCAGAAAAGGCCTATCGCAATTGGCTGAACCTCATTGCTCTGAAAGATAAACTTGGTGATTCCTGATACATTGAGTAAATATTCAATAATAAATAGGTTGCCGATTGCCAGTGAAATCACTTTTGTCAATTCAGCTACAATGAACGGCTCTACGTTTTTAAAAACATGGTGAAAATTGATGTAGTTGACACCCATTCCCTTCGCCACTGCGGTCCTGATGTAATCCTCACCACTAGTCTGAAAGTATTTGACACCTACAAGCTTAAATAAGTATAGCGTGGGAGCAAGGCTGACAAGAATCATAGGGAACCAAATATTTAACGCCCCAGTATCAGGCCGAAGAGAAATGACCCTGATGCCCGTCTGTTTAAATATCTTAACTGCGATAATCAAACTGACTATGATTAAAATAAAGTCTGGTATTGCAGCAAGCAGATTGATCATTAGATTGATTATTCTCGTAAACCGGAAACGGCTGATAAAAATTCCGAAAAAAATGCTCAGGACAACTCCGGCGATTACACCGACGAGGACTATTTCAAGGCTTGTGACAAAGTTATTGCCAATATCGGCACTGATTTCCCTTTCCTGTTGCCCCAGTTGGTATGTACCGAGGCTTCCCTGGCTCATTTCAATTATGAAGCTTGCGTAAATTTCCGGCAGCTTCTCCATGTTCCAGTCAATCGAATCCCCTTTTTCGTTCACTTTCATTATCATCGGCAGTGCTGCCAGGAAAAGTATTAAAATAAACACGATTCCCGCTTTAAACAATGTTTTTTTCAAGATATCTCCCCCAGTGAAACTATTTCTCTCTATTCAAAGAACCTATCAAAATAATAAACCGACTTTTCAGTTTATTATCGATTTTATCTTATCTGATTTTTCAGGAAAATACAAGGAATAATATACCATATTCCTTGTACTAATTCAATCCGTTTTCCATAAAAAACCATCCACTTGAGCCAGGTGAATGGTTCTAAGGCTGCTTTTATCAATAGAAGCCGTAGCCGCCATATGGGTAGTATGGATAGTATGGGTAAGTGTAATACGGATAAGGATAGTAATATGGCGGCTGGATCAAGGCGCCTGCCAATAATCCCCCTGCGAATCCTCCAAGGAAAGGTCCAAATCCCCATGGCCGCCCAAAACCCCACTGCCTATTGTCGTTTTCGATTTGAATGAAGTTGCCGTCAACATGTGGCATTGGCTGAAATTGTGTATGCATCCCATTTCCTCCCCAAATTTAATGGTTTCTTTCCTTAAAAGATTATGAACCGGGTGCGATTTATGAATAGGCACACATCATGTGCACGCACAATAAATTAAAAATGCCCTCCATTCCTTAACGAATAGAGGGCAACCACAGGCTGCATCAATGCCCGACAGCCACTTTCCTGGAAAAAATACGCTTTTTGTGAATGCTAAAATAAAATAACATAAACACTCCGCCGCTGACCGCCCGTAAACTTCCCGAAATATACATCGCAGTATCCATACTTGTCTGCTCGAGCAGATAAACGCCAAACTGGGGCGCGACAAAACCAACAAAAGCAAGCAGGATATTATACTGGGCAATGTAGCTGCCGCGGTTCTCCTCCTTTGTCACCTCAAGCAGCTGGTTAAATAAAAGCAGGACAGTTCCGGAAACAAATACGCCTGTAATC
This sequence comes from Bacillus sp. T33-2, assembly GCF_002860205.1. Lineage (GTDB taxonomy): Bacteria > Bacillota > Bacilli > Bacillales > Cytobacillaceae > T33-2. Next base: position 77,318 of record NZ_PGVB01000027.1, on the reverse strand, counting down.
AGGTTAACAAAAGTCAAGTAGATCATGTTTGCGGAAAGTATGGTCAGCACCGGGGCAGTTGCCATTCCAACCCCACAGACCGCAAGCATTTTCGCGTTGCTATACTTATCCGCCATTCTTCCCCACCACTTAAAGCTCACAATCTGGGCAACCTGGTTAGCGACCGTAAAGATGCTGATCCAAAACCCTGTTGCATGGGCAAATTTTATCTGGTATATACTGAACAGCGGCCATGCCATTTGCCAGGCAAAGTTAAAAAACAATCCGCAAATTATAAAGTACAAAAAGGGCTTGTAACGGTAAACACTCCAGTTCACAGTTGATTTTCTCTTCTGCGCCGGCAGTTCTTTTTTTGTCTCTATATGTCTGTTTAAATAGTACACTTCAATTAAACCAAATATGAATGCGACAGCAAACAACATCTGATATGGTACAGGATTACTTTTATCAAACATTTGAAGGCACAGGCCAACCGCCAGGGTAGCAATCATTCCCGCAATCGTGAGTGCCTTGTTGCGCTCACTGAAAAAACCGCTCCTCCTGTTATCAGGAATCAGGTCGCCAATAAAAGATTGCCAGCTGAGGTTTGCGAATGACCCGGGCAGGTTCATAAAACCGACCAAGAGCACAAACACCCATGCCCTGTATTCATAAGGAAGAAAAACAACAAAAAACATCCCAATCAGAAATAAACGTGTAAATAAAATAGAATAGCCAGTGAACCGTTTCTTTTCATTCAGCCTGCCCATAATAACCGAGCAGATAATTATCGCAGCCAAACCAATGATCTGAGGGAGCGAGCTAATAAGTCCCACCTGATAGTTTGTAGCACCTAGAACCCCAATTGCAAATAATGCGAAATAGTTATTGCTCATATTCAGTACAACTGTCGATGCTACACCGTTCACAATGCTGTTTTTTTCATTCCACTGGTTGATTTCCTGACTGTTTTGCATGCTTCCCTCTTCCTTTAGGTTGGTAAAATTATTTTAGATTTCGAAATAACCACCTAATCATATACCTTTGGATTTTTATTGGCAATAGGTTTTTTTGTGTCTTTTTCGTAAACATTCTCCTTCCTGCCGGGTGCCTATAAAAATGAAAAGAGGCGCCATGCGCGCCTCCTTCTTATCTATTTTGTGTTTCTTAAAACCATATACAGCCAGTTGTTGCGGGCACTCTTTTCCTCTTCTGATGCCAGGTCATATTTTTTAAGGAGATGGAAAACTTCATTCAACAGGTCTTGGGTATGCTCCTGGACAAAAAAGTCCTCAAACAAAGGCTTCATGTCATCCGGCAGATGCTCAGCCTGGGTTACATATTTCGTTCTTACGTCTTCTGGGCTATGGTTCTCTTTGCATTCACTCATTTTTTGGCCTCCTCTTTCTCGGTATTCACTACTCTTTGATTAGAATACCAAATCCTTCATCTAATTACCCAATCTTTTCACCTCATAAAAGTTGATCTGTTTTTTTGGTCCCTAATCCTTTTCTTTCTTTCCTAATTTGAATATGATTGAGGGGATGAACCGAATGAAGGCAAGGAGTAAACATGATCAGAACACTGGCAATTACAAAAAACAATGAAATTGTAAAAGGCCTCTCTATTGATGAGGTTCTTTCCGGAGATTATAAGTGGTATTGGATTGACTTTAATAATCCCACCATGTATGAAGCAGAGCATTTAAGGACACCGTTGAATTTTCACCCGCTGGCGATCGAGGATTGCATTCATACTCTCCAGCGGCCGAAACTGGATTACTATGAAGACTGTACGTTTTTTGTGACACAGGCGCTCCGTCCCGGTTCATTTACAAGGGATGAAGTCGATCTTTTTTTGGGAGCAAACTATATTGTGACTTTCCATAAGCATCCGTGCATCGAGATTGACGAAGTGTGGAATCGCCTCCAGTCTTCAAAAACGCCGGAAAAATGGGATCCATCACAAGTCCTGTACCATGTCCTTGATCAAATCGTGGATAATTATTTTCCAGCGTTATATTCCATTGAAGACAATCTGAATGAGATTGACGAAAATTCAAAAGGCCGGACAATGGAGTACCTGCTTGAAAACTTATTCGACACCCGGCATGATCTTGTCTCTTTGAGGCAAACCGTTACACCGATGAGAGACCTTGTCTACAGGATGATAAACTCTCAGAGGCTGGAAGGCATTCTTGAAAAAAAGTACTATTTCTCTGATATACATGATCATTTATTGAAATTGACAGAAATGATCGAGGCAAACCGGGAACTCACCACCGATATCCGTGACAGTTACTTATCCATCAACTCACACCAGACAAACCGGGTAATGAAAGTATTGACCGTGATTACGACCATTTTCATGCCGCTTACCTTCATCGCCGGCATATACGGGATGAATTTTGAAAATATGCCTGAACTAACATGGAAATATGGTTATTTCCTTGTCTTATTCGTGATGCTCGCCATTGGGGTTGGAATGGCTTTGTGGTTCAGGAAAAAGGGTTGGTTTAGATAGCCTGAAGTTTATGATAAAAAAGTAGACTGGCGTGCGAGCCAGTCCTTTTACAATGGTTATAAAAATCACTAATCAACGCCCATAAGAACTATCAAGATTCCATATTCGTTCACCCAAGCGTTCAATTAAAGCTTTGGCCCTTTTCTCAATTTTTGCAGGCAATGTCTCCCTGCTGAAAAATTGCATATCGAGACTTTCTCCATCTAGCATTTCAAGTGAACCTTTAACATCAAATGCTCGGTATAAATGAATCACACTATAGGTTTCATCACCATTTGGATATCGGAAATAGAAATCAGGACTGGATATCGGAAATAGAAATCAGGACCTGAAAATACCTCGATTAATTGAAACTGATTAGCAGCGAGCCCGGTTTCTTCTTTCAGTTCACGAAATGCAGTTTCTTCCAAACTTTCTCCTAGTTCCATTGATCCTCCTGGCAATCCCCAATCAAGCGTATCAGAGCGATGTTGAAATAAGATTTCCCGTTTTTTGTTTACAACCAGTATGGTTGCACCGACAGTAATAATTGGCTGCTTCCCAACAAACCTCCTAAGATCTTGAACATACGACAACGGTTTGCCACCTCACTAATCATCTATGTAAATGCCGGAAACACAAAACGCCCCATGTACATCTTATGTTTTTGCACACAAATACACGTCCTCTCCTGGATTATACCATCTTATGATTTTGTAAAATTCTCGCTTTACTGAAAAATTCTAGAAAGTTATGATGAAGTCAAGGCATAGTTTCGGAGGATTGTATATGTGGAACACTGAATTAGCATCGAAGCTGAAGATTAAATATCCCATTATCCAGGCGCCAATGGCTGGTGGAATTACGACAACTAAACTTGTGGTCACTGTATCAGATGCAGGCGGACTAGGGATGATAGGTGCAGGATATTTGGCTCCCGAACAATTAAGAAACCAAATCAGAGAAATAAAAAATCAAACTTCAAAGCCATTTGGCGTCAACTTGTTCATCCCCACCGAAATGGAGCCAAACGAAAATGAAATTAAAAAGGCGAACAATCTTTTAAAATCAATTCGTGAAAAACTGGGGGTACCTGATGAAAAATTCAGCATTGAAAACATCCATAATCACTTCAACGAGCAATTGGAAATCGCGCTTGAAGTAAAGGTAGCAGTTTGCTCTTTTACATTTGGGCTGCCAGAAACGAATACCGTTGAAAAACTTAAAGAAGAAGGGATTTTTACCATAGGCACTGCAACAACCGTGAAAGAAGCCATCATGGTTGAAGACACTGGCATGGATGCGATAGTTCTCCAGGGAAGCGAAGCCGGTGGCCACCGTGGAACCTTCATTGGCGGCACCCAATCAGGCCTCATTGGTTTGATGTCCCTTATTCCACAGGCTGCTGACCAGGTCCGTATACCAGTCATCGCGTCTGGAGGTATAATGGACGGAAGAGGTTTGTTGGCTGCTTTATGCCTAGGAGCACAGGCGGTTCAGCTTGGGACCGCGTTATTGACATGTGAGGAAAGCGGCGCCCATCCTATGCACAAAGAAGCGATTATTAATTCATCAGAGGATGACACTGTGATAACAAGAGCATTCTCCGGGAAGCCGGCCAGGGGAATCAACAACGAATTTATCACAAACATGGCCCCCTTTGAAAGCGACTTCCCTGCATTCCCTGTTCAAAACACCCTCACCACAGGCTTAAGAAAAGCCGCGGCACTGCAAAACAATCCGGAGTACATGTCATTATGGGCTGGACAAAGTCTGAGGTTAGCGAAAGCACAATCAGTAAAAGAGCTGATCAACAATATTATTTCTGACGCTGAAGTACAAAGTTTTAAAATAATGGACCGCTAACAATGTACTTTTTCAGCATAACTGCTTCCTCGAAGGAGACATTATGGTTAGGAGGTGGAAATAATGGAAAATAAAAAGGATATCCGCCAGGAAAAAATAAATGTTGAACTCGCTGGCATGGGCCTGTACGGGACGACTACTAATGCCGAAATAGCTGGCTACAAAGCAACCGGGGACATTGAAAATGCCGGCCGCGTTGATAAATTCACAAAAGAAGAAGGTCACAGAGGTGCGACAGCATCCTTGAAAGGCTCCCACCAGCGGGATTAAACCTGCAGATTTTAACCAAAATGAACTCCATGGTCTTTTACAGTTCAATAATTCTCCTATTTGGAGGCCTAAAGATGGAACCGGTACGGTTTCATCTTTAGGCCTAATTTAAAAAAACCCGTTCATGCTGGTGGCGGACTTTCAATGGATCTCTTTGTTATATTGAGTTTTCACCTTTTGAAAAAGATGGTGGAAGCGTGAATGTATGGGCATGAAAGACAAAATCCTCACTCCACAGCCGAAACCTGTCCATCCTAAAAGCTATGAAAGACAAAATCCTCCCTTGAGACCTGAAATCTATCCTTCAATTTGAAATAACTAACAATGCGTTTAAATGAAAACAAAAATCCTGCCATCAGGAGTTTGCTGGATGAACATCCACATTACCCATTGTAAAAGCCAATACACATTTCTAAACAATCCCGGCAATGAAAAAGGTTTGACTAAGTCCATGGGTGGAGCTATTTGTAATGTTTGACACATAGCTGCCCTTGGAGGATTTTATGCAATTATTTTCGGTTAAAAGACTATTAATAGGAAAACCTTTGAAAACACATGAGTTGGGCGACCAAGAAATGAACAAATTAAAAGCTCTGGAGATTTTTTCCATTGATGCGACTGTCGTCGGTTGCCTACGGGACAGAACAGATTCTTCTTGTCCTTGCGACAAGCCTTCATTTAGCAATTAAATACTTAGCACCCAAAAATAAAGATAAACCTTTCTGCCAGCGCCGGAATAGTGCGCTTTTATTTTGCCATCGTTTGTCATACACAGTTTGCAGGTTCCTTATCCCCTCTCGTTCCATAACAATTCAGTCCCTTTATCCTGCCCTCCCTCAACAAAATCAGCCTCTTCTATCGCTTTTTCACCAAAATACATTATAATACTAGAAATACGGTCTATTTACCTAAACTGAAATCTTATTGATGAAGATTATAGAAAGCAAGGAGATAGAATGAAAATTTTGCAGCATATTTGGGAAGCAATCAATCGATTCTGGAAACAAAAACATATTACACAAATATTATTGCTTATCTTGTTGACGGTCATTTTATTGACGATCCTGTTCTTTGCGTTTATCGCCAGCAGGGCCAATGTTGAATCTTTGAAGGAAGGCCTCAGCCAGACGACCCTTATTTATGACAAGGATGGGGATCAGGCAGCCCAGGTTGCGACGAACCGCACCGCGGGCGTAAAAATTGAAGAGCTCCCCGACCACATCCCTAATGCAGTTATCGCGATTGAGGATGAACGTTTTTATAAGCACAACGGCTTTGATATAAAAGGCATGGCGCGCGCCTTTTTTGGCAACCTGTTCGCCGGCAGGATCACGGGTGGCGGGAGCACGATAACGCAACAGCTGACCAAGAACGCCCTTCTTTCACCAGAGCAGACATATAAACGAAAAGTCGAAGAATTATTTTTGGCGGTAGAGATTGAAAAAGCGTATAAAAAAGATGAAATTCTACAAATGTATTTGAACCAGGTGTATTTTGGCAGCGGTGCCTGGGGAATCAGCAATGCATCCAGGAAGTATTTTAATGAAAATATTCAGGACATATCAATCAGTGAAGCCGCCCTCCTTGCCGGTCTTCTTCAGGCGCCGACTGCGCTTGACCCGTATAATCATTATGACAGGGCCATAAATCGCCGGAATGTCGTGTTAGGCAAAATGAATGAACTTGGCATGATTACTGATGAAGAATATAAAGATGCAAAAAATGAAAATATTAAGCTAAGGGATGGCGGAGGCAGCTATGTCGACCGAAAATACCCCTACTACGTGGATGCGGTAATGGATGAAGCCATCCATCAGTATGGGTTGACACAGGATGAAATATTAACGAGGGGATACCGAATCTATACAGAAATGGACCAGAACCTGCAAAGCGGACTCGAGAAAGTGTACAAGCAAAACTCCCTGTTCCCGCGTGGCAGAGGCGATACGCTTGTGCAGAGCGGCGCAGTCCTTGTAGACCCGAAGTCCGGCGGCGTCCGGGGGCTTGTTGGCGGGCGCGGGAAGCATGTATTCCGCGGTTTTAACAGGGCAACGCACTTAAAAGCGCAGCCAGGCTCAACGATGAAACCTATGGCAGTTTATACACCCGCTCTGGAAGAAGGCTACAATTTCAAGTCCATGCTGGTAGATGAGCCGATGTCGTTTGGAAATTATCACCCGCAAAATTTCTCTAAAACATATCAGGGCGAGGTACCGATGTATGAAGCGGTGGAGCATTCCATCAACCTTCCTGCGGTCTGGCTTTTAAAAGAAATAGGCCTGAACAAAGGGCTTGATTCGGTGAAGAAATTCGGGATCCCAGTGGACAAAGAGGATGAAAATTTAGCGATTGCGCTAGGCGGGATGCATAAAGGAATATCCCCCCTTCATTTGGCTGAAGCCTATACTGCCTTTCCTAATGGAGGGAAACGAAGCGAGACCCACCTGATTACGAAAATAGTCGGGCCGACGGGAAATGTGATTGGGGAACATGATCATAAAACCACCAGGGTGACATCAAGAGCGGTGACTGAAGAAATGACATCGATGCTGCTGAATGTTGTAGAGACTGGGACCGGCAAAGCGACAAAAATACCTGGTGTGGAAATCGCAGGCAAAACCGGATCGACACAGCTTCCATATAATGATATTGAAGGCACGAAGGATCAGTGGTTCGTTGGTTATACGCCAAATATTGTGGGTGCAGTATGGCTTGGTTACGATAAGACCGACCGGCAGCATTATTTGGCAGGAAGCAGTTCCCAAAATGTTGTCCCTATCTTCCGGGAAATCATGGAACAATCACTGCCCCACCTTGAACCTGCTGAATTCGGCGTAAAATCCGTCAACGCCAGGCTCTCAGCCGATGATGAAAAACTGGCAAAGACTGATAAGGAACTGAAGGAACGGGCTAAAAAAATAGAGAAAGAACTGAAAGAACGGGCTGACCAGGTTGAGCAGAAACTAAAAGAAGAAGCACCAAAATGGAAGAAGGTGCTGGAGCAAGGACAGAAAGATTTAAGTGAGTTAAGTGATAAAGTTAAAGAAAAGCTAAACAATTAGGTTGCCGAGGGAACAGTTTGCCGCTGTTCCCTATTTGCGTTCAAATCCTTCACAGATTGTTCATTATTGAACAAAGTGATTTCTAATATAATGGAAGTAATAGAAATAACATTTCAGGATGGGGATGTTGGTTATGGTGAAACTACTTTACGTTACGGCGAATCCAAAGAGACCTGCTGTTTCAAAGGGAATGAAGATTGGAGAAGCTTTCCTGGAAACGTTTATAAAGGAGCAGCCAGATACTGAAATTACTCATATGGATTTGTTTAATCTTGATATGCCATGGATGGATGCGGATTTGATTTCAGCCCGCGGCAAAATGGGAGGCTTTGGAGTCAAAATTGATGAACTTCCAAAGCATGAAAAAGTGAAAGTGAAAAAAATGCATGCTTTAGCTGATGAATTTATCAGCCATGATTATTTTGTTTTTGTGTCGCCATTATGGAACCTTAGCTCACCTGCTGTGTTAAAGAACTTCCTTGATAATCTGTTTATATCTGGAAAAACATTTAACTATACGGCTACTGGACCGAAAGGCCTTCTGAAAAATAAAAAAGCAATCCACATCCAGACCCGGGGAGGAGTTTATACGAACACCCCAATGGAACAAATGGAATCAGGCGACCGTTATTTAAAAATCGCCCTTCGTTTTCTCGGCATAGAGGTCATGGACAGCATTGTTGCTGAAGGTTTGGATGCATTTCCAAAAATGGTTCCCGATATTGTTGCAAAAGCGAAACAGAAAGCAGTTCTGGCAGCAGAAGAAATGGCAAGGAGCACTATCCAAGTATAGAATCAAATAGCTGGAGCAATCCAGCTTTTTTATTATTTTAACGGGTTGGCCGGATCCGCAAAACGATCGCAAAAATCATCTGAGCAAGCGGAATAAATATCACGAGCCTAAACCAATTTTCAGCACCCACCAAAAAATAAAGTGCAACCGGCAAGATCGTCAACGCACTTAAAAGCATGAACCCAGCCGATTTTTTTATAATGGCTGCAAGCAAGATTGACCAGGAGCCTAGAACAAGTAGCAAAAAAAGAAGCCCGACCCAATGGATATTTTCCAGGGTGAAAATCTCATTGCCAATTTGCATAGCATTCTCCCCTTTTTTTGCTGGATCCTGAGCATATCTTCTTCATAGGTGCGACATATTAATGCTCTTTTTCCGGCTCATTTACAATTTTTATCGTTTTGAATCCCAGGTTTATTTTGTAATTCAAATTCCAACTTCCCCCGAAAACTTCAATTTCATGATCCAAAACAGCAAATCTGATGACAACATCGTCATCCCAGTCCAGGACAATATAGCAATTATTATTCGAGTACACCTTAAAAGTTGGATGAGCGATCAAATACCAGCCATTCAATAATGGGTGCCGTTTGGTGGCCATAAAATCCGCCTTCTTTCCTTCAGTGCGCTTGCAGCTTTCGTACTATTATAGTACTACCATCATTGCCATGTTTTCGTAAAAAGAAAAGTTCTGTGTGCAATTGTATTTGGAATCGGCGCAGTGATTTTTATGCTTCAAAACACCATACCAGTAAATTCTATACTAATGTGGAATTCCCTTCTAACTCCCGAATTTCCTGATACATTTAAAAAAGCCCTTTTCCGATGAGGTTCGCATGTACAGGTTCCAGTCCAATTTCTCGCGCCCAGACAGAAAGCTGCCCGACGTGGTGTATCTCGTGTGCAATCATATGCCTCATTATTTCCCCAAATTTATATTCAAAAGGCTGACCTGAAGAATTTATGCCTGTTACCAGCTTTAAGTCTATTTCTGGTGTCCAGCTTCGAACGATTTCTTCCGTTTCTGCCCGGCACATATTTGAAAATTCGATGACTCGATCCAAACTGCCAAAATCCTTGTATTCATAAAAGATTTCAGTCCGTCCCGTCAAATCTCCTGTCCAGCTTTGTTCGACATCAACAATATGAAACAGTGTATGAAGGATACTATTCATTCCCCCTGTCCGCTCCTTAGCAACTTCTTCAGCAGATAGTTTCTTGCACCATTCAAACCATTCTTCGCGAACCATCCAGTTATATTGAAAAAAATAAAGCATTCTCATTTTCTCCCCTCTTACATCCGTATAGAGTGCTTCCCATGTTTTCTGCGTTCGACGATTATTCATAAAATTGGACTTCAGCCATTAGGTAATTTGGCTGAAGATGTGTTTTCTGGCATAACTGGCATCTAAATGGTTCATTCTATAAAGTGATACCAAATGAAAGGAGCTCTTTTATGGATAATACACAAGGACCAATTCCAGAGCCGCCGCGAGCCATTACAACAAAAGACATACTGTACCTAAAAGATGCACTGTCCTGGGAACTGCTTGCTTTTAAAAAATTTCATTTTCTGTCCAGACAAGTGGATAATACCGAGATCAGGGACGCCATGGACCAGGCCGGGAAAATGCATCAAAAACATTTCCAAAAATTACTGACGCACCTGGAAGTTGATAACAATAAAGCACTAGCCGAATTTTCCGGACAACAGTCCAACCAATCTTGAGGATCAATGGAGGTGGCTTGAATGCCCAATCAGCAATCCCAGAATAAGAATCAAATCGCCAACCCGCAGACAGGGGAATTGCCGAAAGTAAAAACTCCTGAAATGAACGTTCGCGATCATATTAACGACGCCCTCAGTACGTGCAAATATTTGACGGACAGCCTAAATATAGCCGTGCGGGAAGCGAGCCATAAAGAACTATACACTGATATGCTGCAGATCCTGCAGGAAACACATGAAAGCTGCCGCACTTTTTTTAACCTGATGTTTAAAAATGGCTGGTACAAGGTTGAAGCGGAGGAACAGCAGAAGATTGATCAGGCCCACAAGCAATTCAGCAATTATTCAGAACAGTTCCCATATTAGCATTATAAGCCTGGTTGCTGTTACACCAGGCTGTTTTTTTAATAATAAAAATAATAGGATGCAATCTTTCTTCTAACCTTGCAGCCGTTCTTGATAAATACCTTCAGCATCGCCACATTGTTTTCATGAGTGCTCCCGAAATATCAAATGCATCACCCATGAGGTTTTCCATATGTGTGATTGGCAATCAGCTCATTCCTTTCGATTTTCTAACCTGAGATCCATCCCGGCGATGGTTACTTAATTAAGGTCGAAATCAGGTATAGGGCTGTTCCCCACATGATTAATGCAGAGATTTTGTTCAAAGCCGCCAATCCTTTTCCAGCTGTGTCAATTTTTCCTGTTATATGCCCGGCAATAGCAAGGCCGGTAAACCAAATCCATGACACAATGATACAGGAAAGGGTAAAAGCCCATTTCTCCATGCCTTGGTATGATAAAGAACTGGTCCCTATAACGCCGATTGTGTCCATAATCGCATGTGGATTAAGAAGCGACACGGATGCGGCAAACATGACCTGTTTCATCGGTGTAAAAGATTCTGTTTTTTGGCGATTTGCATCCGGCTTGCTGTTCCAAGTCACATAGCCCATGTACAGCAAAAATAATATTCCAACTCCCAGTAAAGCAGCCTTTACCCAAAAAATTCCGAATACAATGACTGATACTCCAAGTACCGCCAGCGAGATTAGCAGACTATCACAAATGCTCGCTGTTAAAACAACAGGCAACGCTCCGACAAACCGTTTGTGCGTCGCTCCTTGATTAAATACAAAAACATTCTGTACCCCCAATGGCAAAATAAGCCCAAATGAGAGTATAATTCCGTGGATGATTGCGTTCAACATTTATGTAACCTCTGTTTCTATCATTTATTAAACCTGTTAATATTCCTTTCATGTCAGCGCAAACAATAAACAGCAAATCCCTCCCTTCTTCGTCATAACACTACAATTAATAGTAGCGAAAATCTGGTATAATAGGAAAAAATAAACCTTATTATTAAGGGGCAACCGCAATGGTTTGGTCAGAATTTCAGCCAGTTCGAAATCAATACAATGACATAAGAAGTCATACTCGACAAGCCTGTTTCTGTTTTAAAAAGTCCCAGGAACCTCAGTGCTAGGTTCCGTTCTTTATATGCTAATAGGATTAAGATAATGCCTCCAGCCTGTTGAACGACTTCAGCACCAGCATCTTTTCAATGACGCGGTCTCCCTTCCACCAATTTTCAGCGATGGTAAATTCCTTTGGGTAGTCATTCCAGCTCCAGCTTATATCCCATACCCCGTCGGCATTCCGAGATTCAACCAAATAATCAAGAGCTATATCTGTAATATCTTTATGTTCGGCATAAAGGTAACTTTCAGGAGAATCGATAAGGTCAGTTGGCAACGGCACATAGGAAGTCTTCCATTGTTCTACATCCCTTGAAATCGCCCGGTCTACATTCTCACTGATTTTCCTTTTCAAATTGGCTGTATCGAAGGCAACCGTGCAGCCTTTTTCGGAAACAAGCTCCAACAGGCGCTGATAGCAACTCGTAAGATGTTTATTTCCTTCAACCGGTGCATTTATATAGTCTTTCGCTGCTTTTTCAACTATTTCGAGCGCCATTTCATAAGGAAGGGAATTTTCATCCGACCAATACAACATATAACTCGCAAGCGCAGCAGTAGGATTATAACCCCAGTCTTTTTGAACATTCTCATACCATGTCCACCACGGTGCATGAGGGAAATCATTATTTGAAGGGATACTGGCCAGCCATAATCCGTCTTCTAAGTGCTCTGTATTTAGCAAGTATGTAATTGTGTCCTTTACAATCGGTTCATCTCCTCTGCATCCTGCTTCAAGCATGATTTCACAGGCCTTCCATGTCTGAAGTGGAGAAGAATTGGGATTCATGGAATCTGCTTCAATGGCATGGCCAAAGCCACCGTCTTTATTTTGATAGGCTAATAATGATTCCAGCACGGCTTCTTTTGACCCGTTTTCAAAATGTAATTGCCATCTTGCCAAATCGACTGGCCTTGCGTTGCGGTACATCCAACTCAGGATTTCTTCGACATATTGTTTACTCAATTTTTTCATATGAACCTCCTGCATTCACGATTTTATTTACGAAGATATAGCCAAAAGCAATCCCAATAAGCATGATGACTAAACCAATGTAAGAAACAGAATAAAAATCTGTAAACTGACTGCGAAACAATAGAGCTATGAAAGTTATTATCTTTACACCGTTTACAATAACATAACCGATATTGGAACCTGCCCAAAAGGCAATTCCAGACATTGGATCATAAAATTTTCTATACCTGCCAATCGCGATAAAAACAGCAAAAGAAATGATCAAAAGTACTAGTGTATGCCTGAGTCTTAACCGTCTGAATTAAACATTTCTTCAACCCCCATTCCATAAAATTTGTATTTTTTCCATACACATCCCTAATTTTACAATACCTGATTTGCTGTAAATATAAAGGAGTTTTTTGTAAAATGGCGAATAAATTTAAAATGCATCCCTGCCTTGTGTTTGGCCACTTGGCTTCCAATCCGATTTGTGAGGAAGGCGGAAATGATGACATAATTAATAAAGCGCGGTGATTATGTGGGCTGGTTTGGCGGAAGTTATGAAGAATATGATTTTAATATGTTTTCGGTTAGTCATTTTATCATACTTGCTATATTAATTATCGGTGCTGTATCTGTTTTCATTTATAGGGACAAATTTGCTGAGAATCAATGGAGAAAAGCAGAAATAGGAATTGCCCTATCATTGATTGTTATTGAATTGACATACCATTTCTGGATGTATGTGAATGGGAATTGGAAAGTAAGCCACGCCATTCCCTTAGAATTATGCAGCTTGAGTCTTGTCTTAACAGTCCTGCTTTTGTTGACGCGAAGCAAAATGATATACGAAATTTTGTTGTTTACTGCCCTTCTCGGTGCATCCCAGGCATTTTTGACACCGTTTTTAAATTTTGATTTCCCTCATTTCAGATTTTTCCATTTCTTTTATTCACATTTGATGATTATTTGGGTACCCTTATATTTTACATGGGTCAAGGGATACCGGCCAACCATCTGGTCAGTTCTAAAATTATTTTTATTTTTGAATGCGATTATGCCCATCATCATGTTAATAAATAAACTGGTTGGCGGAAATTATATGTACTTAAGCCATAAACCGAAAGGTGCAAGCTTGCTGGACGTTTTAGGCCCCTACCCGTGGTATATATTATCATTGGAAGGTATGCTGATATCGCTTAGTTTAATAGTGTGGCTAATCTTTAGAGGCAAGGGGGCAAACATTAATTCTCATACATCAGCGAGAAAAAAACTTGAATCATAGTACATAAGCTATACAATGTTGTAATGGGTAAGCCTATAATGGACAAAATTTGGACTGCAGCTCAGGAAACTGTCCTTCATAAAGGTATGAAGGACAGAATTTCGATTGCTGCCTGGAACAATGTCATTTCCTGAACACAAAATGTTTCTGCCCAAAATAATTGGTCACAGTATACAAAGCTGCTCCAAGCAGAACAGCGAAGTTATCCCGCAGTATGAGCCCGTCCATGAACGGCTGCTGCTGAAGCCAGCTTGCAATGAAGGCACTTGCATAATATGAACCGACGTAGCAATGCAGGATGACTGATATGAATCTTGGACCTGCGTTTTTGACATCAACGGAGCTATGAAAAGTAAAAGTCCGGTTAAGAAAATAACTTACAATTGCTCCAATACTGTTCCCTATAAACGTTGACACCCAGTATGGCCAGCCAATCAAATTCAACAGAAAAAATGTGATCGACAGCCCGGCAGCGGTGTTAACAAGGCCGACAAACAAAAAACGGATGAATGGGTTAGTTCGTTTCTGAAAGCTTTCCAGCATCAATGCTAAATGGCTCATTCTTCTGTCCCTCTTTATTTAAGATATGGCGTGGCAATGGCAGGTTAAATGTATCAATATCGATAATATATTTCGGCCTGCGCTTTGCTTCCTTATAGATCTTGCCTATATACTCCCCTACCAGGCCGATTGCGATCAACTGCAGGCCTCCGATCAGCCAGATGGAGATGATCAGGGTAGTCAGCCCTAATTCCGTGTGTTCTAAAAGTTTCACTCCCAAATCATAAGCCCCAAATAGCATGCTTACAAAAAAGAACAGGCAGCCGGCCATCAATATAAACCGGATTGGCACAACAGAAAAGGATGTAATTCCGTCAAATGCGAATGAAAGCATTTTTTTCAAAGGGTACTTTGTTTCCCCGGCGAGACGTTCCTGCCTCGCATAATAAACGGATGTCGACCGGAATCCGATGAGAGGGACTATTCCGCGCAAAAACATGTTCACCTCTCCGAAGCGTTCGAGTTCTTCTACCGCCCGTCTGCTCATCAGCCGGTAGTCTGCATGGTTAAAAATAAGCTGGACACCCATCTTTTGCATCAGCTTATAAAAACCTTCTGCTGTACTGCGCTTAAAAAAGGTGTCTGTCTGCCTTTTTCCCCGCACTCCGTAAACAACCTCATACCCAGCCTGATACTTCTCGACAAACTTGCGGATGACGGCAATGTCATCCTGCAGGTCCGCATCAATTGAAATGATGCAGTCCGACGCCTGTTTTGCTGTAAACAACCCGGCAAGGAGGGCATTCTGGTGCCCGACATTCCGGGAAAGCTTCAAACCGCGGATCAAATCAGAGTTAAGGCTCTCCTTATAGACAATTGTCCAGGTATTGTCCTTGCTGCCGTCGTCCACAAACAATATTTTACTGTTTCCTGAGACCAGGCCATCAGAGATCATTCCGCTTAAAAGGCTGGACAGCTGCGGGATCGTTTCAGGCAGAACTTCCTCCTCGTTATAGCATGGGACCACTATCGTAAGTACTGGTTCATTCATCGCTGTTTCCTCCTGGTGCTATATTGCTTCATAAAGGTATATTTTCCAAATAGATGAATTTGAATTAAAAATTTTATCCAGTTTTAAATTATTTTCACCTGCATTGTCGATCGGAACTGCTGACAAAATGTACCTTCCCCCCATTTTTTTGAAAGGTTCCATATTAAGCTCAAGGTTTTTCAGCCGCTTTTTCGAGTCCTTTGTAAACATGTAATGTTTGCCAAGCTCGTCTGTAAAAATGTAGCAGCGTCCGCCCCATTCATCGAAATAAGTCCTGATCGTTTTATTTTTGTCCAGTTCTTTTTCAATGATCTTCCGAAACTCGTACTTATAGGACAATGGGTAAAAGTTATTGTAAGTATCAAGCGTATAAAAACCGTTATATTGCGAGATGGACGGATGGATGCCAATGCTTGCCACCCGGTAGTCCTGCTGGGGCAGGCCAATATGTTCTTTAATTTCATCGAACTGTTCCTCAGCGAAAAATTCTTTGACTGTCGGTTTGTTCTGGAAAATGATTTCCTCATTCGTAAAGATAAGCAGGACTATTTGCGCAACAACGAGCCACGGGACAGCCCTCCTCCAACCGCTGCCCTGCTGCCAAAGTATTCTCAGCCCAACAGCGAACAACACATAAACGACTAGCGGCCTCAGGAAGTGGAACCTGGCAAAATTGAATGTATCAAGAAAGTGGAATCTTTCCGTCATGGGCAGCCAGCCCTTATAAAACCAGAAAGCATACCATGCTGACAGGATGAAGTTCAGTGCAAACAAAAATACAAACACTTTTTCGTTTCTCCACAATCTTTTCTTCCAAACGAAATACAATGCGATGAACATGACAGGCAATATGATAAACGTATGTACCGTCATCGCATGGTGATGCCCCAATATGTAATTTTTAAAAGTAAGCCTGACTGACCGCAGGAACGACAGCCTTGCGTGAAAGTATTCATCCCTGCTGTTCGGCTCATCGTCAAAAAGGAATGAATACACAAGCCGGTAATCCGTAACCAAATAAATGGCAGACATATAAACGATGGCAAATAAAAACCGCCAGTTCCACCCTTTGCCTCTGGCTACATCCACCAGCCAGAAAATCCCCATTGCACTCAGAAAAAAGAAAAATCCGAGCACGATGCTTGAATAAAACGGCAGCAGCGTCAGGGCAAGATAGTTTTTCCAGGAAGTCTCTCCACGCCGGATATTCAAAAAAGCCCAAAGCGCAAGCGGCATTCCGAGTGTGCTCAACATTCCGCACGGCCAAAACGGAGTCATGGCGAAGGCGAGTGCGGTCCCGACACGGATAAATCCCCACTCCTGCTTCGGGAGAAAATGCTTTTTTAATAGCAAATACATACCAATAAAAGCGACAAACCTTGCTATTGCCTGGCTGAGCGCGTACGCAACCATCGTTGGGAACAGTGCATAAAGCCAGACGATCAAACTATATTCAGTTCCAAAGGCATTTCGGGGAAGCCCGTTGATCACCTGCGAAACCTTTGCATCAACCGCGCCCGCTATTTCTCCGCTGTTGGCGAGCACCCTGTACCATGCCAGGTTGGAATCTAAATTGTCATGGACCCGGATATGGGCGTTTTCACCAAGTACAAAAAGTGGCGCGAGAAATATGGCCAGGGCAAGGATTGCTACAGTTACAAGCTTTTGCTCATTATTTTTCAGTGAAAACAATCATTACACCTCGTAGAACCTGATTATGATGTTCGTTTTAAGGTGTGCTTTTTAACATGAAACTATTCCCTAGTTTTCCAGAAATATTGAATCCATGTTAAAATCGTGATAGGCCAACCATGGCAGGACATATGATAGAAACGGATTCGGCATGATGAGCTGAGAGGGGGATTATATGATTAAAAAAGCAGTGATTCCTGCGGCCGGACTCGGTACACGTTTTTTGCCGGCGACAAAGGCGCAGCCAAAAGAAATGCTTCCAATCGTTGATAAGCCAACGATCCAGTACATCATAGAAGAGGCCGTCCAGTCCGGTATTGAGGATATCATCATCGTGACAGGGCGCAATAAACGGGCAATCGAAGACCATTTCGATAAATCGGTCGAACTTGAGCTGCTGCTGAAAAGAACCGGAAAACAGGAAATGCTTGATGTAGTCGAAAACATTTCGAACATGGTTGACATCCACTATGTGAGGCAGAAGGAGCCGCTCGGCCTTGGCCATGCAGTTCTTTGCGCAAAGAAATTTATCGGGGAGGAGCCGTTCGCTGTCCTCCTCGGAGACGATATCATTGATGCTGAAGTCCCAGGTTTGAAGCAGATGATCGACCAGTACAAAAATGTACAGGCCAGCGTTCTTGGCTGTAAAGAAGTTGCGGCTTCCGAAGTGGTGAAGTATGGAATTGTCGGGTATAGCAATCAAATTGGTGATTTGTACAGGGTCAATACCCTGGTCGAAAAGCCACCTGTGGAATCGGCACCCTCAAGGCAGGCGATCATTGGCAGATACCTGCTTTCCCCCGCGATTTTCGAAATACTTGAAAAAATACAGCCTGACAAAAAAGGCGAAATCCAGTTAACCGACGCTCTTGACCTTTTATTGAAAAATGAAGCCATTTATTCATACATTATTGAAGGAGAACGTTATGACGTTGGGGATAAATTCGGTTTTTTACAGGCGTCCATCGATTTCGCAATGAAAAGCCCGGACCTTAAAGAAAAGCTCACGGCCTATATGAGACAGCTCGAATGGTGATTCATGCAAAAACAATACACCGGCCAAAACCGGTGTATTGTTTTTTCGCTGTTATATTATTGAAGGTCGATATCAAAATCGTTATATCCCTTCATTGAATCCATATGGCTTGCGATCATGGCAATGATCGTGCCCGCTTCTTCCTTCGTAAAAATAAAGTTCGTTTCATCCTTGATCAGTTCATCATCTTCCGTCCAGATCCGGTTCACCCTTCTTAAAACCCCATCCCCGGTTTCCGAAACTACTCCGAACTGGTAGGTGACTTCAACTTCATCTTCTTGCATGAAGGCTGTTACTTCAGGCGTTTCCCATTCAACATCTACTTCATCGAACAAGCCCTCATCGTCAACTTCAGCTTCTCCAACATAGTATTCAACTTCAAAGTCGTCATGAGCTGCGTCAACCCGGCCAGCTAAACCATCGTCATAGTCTGCCATGCCTGCACCGTCAGCATAATATTCATCGTCATCTACTTCTACATAATAATCATCATTCATAAAATCGTGGAATGTTTCATGCACAGCATCCACTATATCTTCAATGTCCGTTAAAATCACCCGGGCGGGCTGGTCCAGATCGAGATCGTAATTTTCTATATAGAACTCTTCATTATGGGGATCAAACAACAAAGTGCAGAAGTATTCTCGTTCATCATCTTCCGTCTCAACAAAAAATTCAATCCGGGGATGTTTCGCACTCCGGTCGATTTTCATATAGCCGGTTTCATCATATTTTGCGCATATGGACTCGAGGTGATCCTGAAGCTCCCCTGCCACACGGTCAAACCATTCTAATGACATCCATTTCCCATCCTTTCTATAGGTGATCTCTAATATTATTTCCTGTCAACGGTTTCTCGTTCATTCCATATGAAGGGAATAATGCCACCTATCTACTGTTTGTAACCGCTCTCCTAAGGGAATAGGAAGTATATGGATTAACATTCAAAATTGGAGGCTGAATACTGTGGACAAGAAAATTTTAGGTGTGTACAATTCACAGACGGAAGTAACAAGTGCGATTGAACAATTACGAAATGATGGCTACGATGTGCAGGATCTGTCGATCATCGCTAAAACAGAACGAGACCATTCGCGGGTAGAAGGGCAAACAGGAGCAACTGTGGAAACCTTTGATACAACTGGCAGCAGGGACGGTGGTGGCTTAGCAGGTGCAACATCCTCACTTATGGGCACTGTCTATGAAAAGCTTAGGGGGCTTGGATTGTCTGATGAAGAAGCGAAGGAATATGTTGGTGATGTAAATGCCGGGAAAATTATTTTGTACAGTAACCATGCTCCTGGTGAAATCGGCGGAGGCTACATCGAAAGTACCGGGTATAATCAGAAGAACGGCGAAATTGACCAAGCCCGGCTTGAAAGAGATAATTATTGAACTGGCGCTTATTTTGACTAAAAGGCTCTCTGCGTATGAGAGCCTTTTGCATGAGGAAATATTTGTTTTGCATCAAAGTCGTTCCGCTGTACAAAAATAAGCTACAGGAATACAATTGATTTATCTGACTTGCGAAACTTTTGGTGGTTCAACTGCCGCCGCACCCTCCGTCTCCACCACCGAAACCTCCGCCATCACATGAGCCGCCATTATTCGACCCGGACGAAAAATCAGACGGGCCCCAATTCGAATCAAAGGAACCTGGCATGAATCCGGACCTTCTTTTTGTCCCTCCCCCATCTGCCACCATGCCAATAAACGCCGCTCCCGCTACCACCAGTATAAATACAACCACTAACATTTTTCCCCACCCACCCCTCATAAAAATTATTCATATAACTTCCTTGAATTTACGTTGTATCTTCGATGAGGTTTCAACGTTTTCTGATTTTTACGTCTCATTTCCATTTTTCAGTTACTTATCAAATGAACTATCAATGTCAATAATTAAACATGAATTTCAGAATTTCATTAAATTACCAACAACTATATTACTATTTCCCTATTTATTACATAGGGTTATTATTTATAATGGTAAATAGACATTTTAAGGAGATGATTAATTGAATTCCAATTCGAAACTTGTCTCTAAATTCCTCCCGCTAATTGCAGCCTTCGTTGTAATCATGGTTGCAAGCATTACTTGGTTTGTTCAAAAAGCAGATCCCGAGATCAGTGTACCGTTTTCATCTTTGGTGAAAACTGTCCAAAACCTGGATGGGGAAACTGCTATTCTTATAGAGCAATATGATGGAACACTTCATTTAGAAACAAAGGATGCGAAATATGTATCCCAAGTCCCTCCAAACAGCCAAATGGTCGATAAATTGGTAGAAACCTTCAACGTTAAGTATTCGTATTCCAGCAACAGTAAATACGGCAAATGGTTGATGGGCGGCTTGCTTGTACTGCTGGTGGCCGGGGCCCTGGTTGTCCAGAAGAAGACGCAGGGCGGCATTGGCGCAGGCAGTAAAATGAAAAACAGTTTGTCAAAACCCTCCCCGATTCCAAACATTACACTAAAAGATGTGGGGGGCTTGCCAGAGGAAATGAAAGAAGAAATCCTGCAGACTCTGTCCATACTTAAAGAGCCGCAAAGGGCGGCCAAGCTGGGAATTAAACCTCCAAAGGGAATCCTGCTTTATGGCCCTCCGGGAACAGGAAAAACACTGCTTGCCCAGGCAATGGCACGCGAACTTAATGCGAATTTCTTTTCAGCAAGCGGTTCTTCTTTCAATGAAATGTTTATCGGTGTAGGAGCTTCACGTGTGCGCAGCCTTTTCCAGAACGCAAGGAAGCATACCCCGGCTGTCGTTTTCATCGATGAAGTTGATGCATTGGCAGGAAAGAGAAAACCGCACGACGGCGGAGAGGCCGAAAAAACGTTGACTGAACTCCTTGTCCAGCTTGACGGCGGCCATTCAAATGATGGCATTCTCTTCATTTCTGCAACTAACCGCAAAGATATGCTTGATGAAGCGTTCCTGCGGCCAGGACGGGTGGATTTTTCATTTAATGTAGCCCTCCCTGACACGAAAGGACGGCGCGAAATCATCAATATCCACACTGCGGGTAAAAATATTGCGGACGATGTGCTTTCTTCCCTTGATGAACTTGCTGAAAGTACGTCTGGTTTCTCAGGAGCCGAGCTGCATTCACTTTTTGCAACTGCCAGCAGGCGCGCACTCAGGAACGGTCAGGATATCATCCAGAAAAGCGACATCGATTACGCGCTTGACCGGACAATACTCGGAAGCACTTCCCGGGAACTTAATGATTTGGACACAAAGCGCCGCGTTGCCATCCATGAATCAGGCCATGCCCTTGTTTCTGCGGTTACAAAGCCAGGTTCGGTAAGGAAAGCAACAATTGTTCCGCGAGGCCAGGCGCTCGGATATGTTGCACCAATTCCGAAAGAGCTGCATTTATCCACCACAAGTGATCTGCTTGACCGCGTGGCCATGATCCTTGCTGGCGGGGTCGCAGAGAGGATGTTCCTCGGAGAACATAGCATCGGAGTGAGCGGTGACGTACAGCAGGCAAAGCAAATCATTGAACAAATGGTTGATACTGGCCTATTGCAGGACGGTTTCACGTTAACGTTCAATAAAAATGACAAAGATAAAAAGATGCAGGAATTGTTCCATGATGCCCTCGAAAAATCGGAACTGATCATAAAGTCACACGAACCACAATTTAAGCTTTTAGTTGAGGCTCTCTTAAAGAAGGAAACACTCGAAGGCGGCGAAGTGCAGGACATTGTAAACGTTCGGCTTCCGCTAAATTCAGAAGAGTTGATTTATGCATAATATATTGAACAGATGCACCGGTGGATGCCGGTGCTTTTTTTATCCTGAACGCTTAGAAACAACATTTGTATCTTTTACGTGAATTAAATTACTTTTTGCTTAAATCATCTTCATTTTCGCTCAAATGAAGGAGGTTTTCGCCTAAATAAAGAGTTTTTTGTTTAAATGAAGTAATCTTCCGTTTAAATTAAGTTGAACAAAAAAAGTGCGGCCACCAGCGCTGATGTTAATCAGCGCAATCGGAAGCAAGGCACTTTTTGTATTATATAATTTGCCTTCCAGACTGTGCGAGTGAATGATAAATTCCATGCTGCAACGTTTGGAAGCAGTTAAATTTTGCCAAGTTTATGTTTGCTTGTGTAATGCTGATTCCGAGTTCCGCCGAAATTCCGACCAGGATCGTTTCTGTTCCAATCAAGGCAGCGGCTGATGCGAGTTTTCCAATAAACTCTGCACTGTAGCCGCTAAGTTCTTTATCCAATCCTGTAAGATCAAGAACAAGGTATTTTGCCTGGTACTTCGGAAGGTTGTGCAACGTTTTGACGAGCAGGTCTTCAGCCCGGGACTCATCATATTTTCCGATTAGCGGCACGACAACAATCCCTTCGAGGACAGGAATGATCGGGGAAGATATCTCTTTTACAAGATCCTGCAGCTCACGGGTCTTGTCTTCGACGAGCGCTTCAAGCTCCCTGATGTGCTCCGACTCTTTTCTTCTGGCTAGCTCATGGATATTTTTTGCTACTGTGATTTCGGAAGGGAAATACTCCACAATGTCGGTTTCGTATCCCTCGATTTGGCTCCTTGTCACCCTGAACCACATGTTCGTCCCGAACAAGCCGGTGAAGATGCCGGCGTAATGGGCCGACAGATAGGTTCCAGCCGTTTTCTTGCCCTGAGCCTTATTGATTTTATATTCCCAGCTGTTCTTCAGCTCCATCGTCACTGTTTTCGTTTCAGTGTTCAGATCCTTAATATAAGCCCGGCCCCATCCTGCAGAAGCATATGTACTCGGGATTAGCTCGGCTGCCTCTTCGATGCTGACGTTTTTCAGGTTGGTAAAATACTCACTTACGACCAAACCTTGCCTGAATCCTGTTGTTTCTAATACGATACTTGCTGCCTCCTCACCGGAAACCTCCTCAATCGTGTCGAAAAATGTTTTCATCGCAGAGGAAATCCAGAAGAGTACCGCATCTTCCCGTTCAAACAGAAATTGACCTTTTTCGATATCCCATTGAAAATCAAGTCCTCTTACATCCATAGAGTATTTAAACATGTTCGCCAAATCAGAACATCTCCTTTCATTGCCTGTCACTTAAGATGATTTGATTATGTAAAAGATATTAATCCCTATTGACAACTCAATTTTTTCATTAATTAGCGTACCCGTTTCGTCGACTTTTGTCTATTTTTTTTAACCGCTCGCGGATTTCCCTCATGTTTAACTTCAAATAAAAAACAGGGTCACCGTCCTCAAACGCAGTGACCCCTTCAATATTACGCAGTATTTTTCTGTGACAAAAATCCTTTGAGTTGCTTGCGAGCCCTGTAAAGCCTTGTTTTTACAGTAGAAGATCTCAGTTCGAGCTGCTGGGCGATCTCATCTTCCTTCAGGCCAAAGTTTGCTTTTAACAGGAGTATTTCTTGATGTTCATATGTCAAAAGATTCACCAAATCCAGGATTTCTTCTTTTAGCAAAGCTGCTTCAACTTCGCCCTCGACGCTTTCCTTAATAGCCAAGCCATTGCCCACCTGTTCCATTATCAGTTGGTCGACAGGGAAACATTTTTTCCTTCTTTCCGCCCGGATAAAGTCAATAGCTGTCCTGGCGGCTATGGACGAAAGCCAGGCCCCAATTTTTGCATGATCGTTGATGGATCCGATTTTTTTAAATGCTTTAATAAAGGTTTCCTGGACTACATCTTCTGCAACATGGACGTCTCTCGTAACGGCATATGCAACCTGGTACAACTTCTTCGAATATGTTAATACCAGCTCATTAAAATCAATTTCCAGCTTATTCGTATATCCCATCCTCACACTCTCCTTATCCCAGGCCATCCCGACTATATTCTATTTGAAATGATTGATGACAAAGTCGGGAGCATTGTCTTTATCAAACCAGCCAACTTGCGGATATTCGATGCCTTTAAAATATATCAGCACCCCATATTTCTGGTCAGAATCACCCCAGCCGACATTCTCCAAACAATAATCAATCCGTTTTTTATCCGTTATTTTTAACGAGCCAGGCTGGCCTTCAAGCTCGCTGACAACATCCCGGGCGCTCCCTCTGTGTTCAGGTGAACGCACATCTTCGTATGAAGCAATCAGGATATGTTCAATATCATCTGCTGACACTCTCGCCTCGTCGAGTTTACCTTTTTCCTCGAGCCATTGTTCAAACTTATCGTACGAATACTTAAAATCAACATGAATGATCCTGTCCCTGGCAATGAAAATCTCCACCCTGGAGCTAATCCCATTCGATTGATTCATTTCATCGTAGGATTCATGCAGGACCTCATCCTTTAAAAGCTCAACTGCTTCCTTCAAATCTTTTTCTTCAACAATATTAACACTTTGATTTTCTGGACCGTTTGAAGTAATGGTGATTTTATTCACGTCTTCTGTTTTGAAATCAAATATGTCACGGGTGCTGCGCTTGTATTCAGCAGATTCGTAGATTGGCTTAAGATATCGCTTATACTTATTTTTCTCGATCTGGTACTGGCGGATCATCTTTTTGCTATTATCTAGCTCATATATGAAAAATACATTTTCATAAAAGCGGGATTGATCTGTTACATTCTCTTTTTTATCTGCCACAATCTGACTGTGCAGCTCCTGAACATCTTGGAGGGACTCTTTTCCTGTTAAAGGTTCTGGTGTCTGGGATTTATATTCATACACATAGCCTATTGGCATGTCAGTGAACAATACACTTTTCACTTTATCCATGGAAGGGACACGGTCCTCATATGGTTCGAGTAGCTGGGCAACAACCACGATCATTAAAATGCCTGCAGCATACAGCGCCAACCCCTTAAATTTATTAAAAACCCTCCATGTCTTCTCCAAAACCATTTCCGCAGCAAAATACCCGATTATCGCCCCAAGCACGTATCCGAAAATCGTCCACGCCAGTTGTCCCTGTACATTCCCGAAATACATTCCCCCGAGAAGCATGGTACAGAAAGTGGCCCCATATTTAAAGATAGATTTAAGGCTGGAAAACGCAATCGCCTGGGACACTGCTTCAACCTTTCTTTTCTTATAGATGAACAGAGAGAACCCATATAATACAGCCGCAATCAGCAAATAAATGACTGTTCCCTCCCAATGGAGAGTATGCCGTTCCAGCATAGCCACATATGAAATTGGCGTCATTTTATCGATGTTCAGGTTCATGTAGTGATCCCGCGGGAAGCCGTAGAGTAAAACTTTCAGGTTAAACAGCACAAGCAGTGTAATCCCTGCAGGAAACAGGACAAAAATATAGGTCAACACTGCATGGACAGCAGTCAATCCTGTCAACATGGCCACAAAAACACCCGCCGCAAACAGGACGATATCAAACACTATTGTAGTACTCGCCCAATAAAGGATGTCTTCCGTGCTAAAGTAGATCCCAAAGCCAAAAGCAGAATGAATGATCAAGACTATTAACGCAATGGCGATCACAGGCACCAGCAATAGAACAACGCCTGCAATAGTGTAATGGAAGAACAGCCGCTCCCGTTTTATCGGCAGGCTGTGCATCAGGTCTGCTGCCGCTTTCACGTGTAAAAAGCGGAAAAGAAACACACTGATGAGAATGGGTACTGAGGCAGTGAGTGCCAATTGGATCGGCAGGTCGATATGAAACAGATTATCTACTTTTAAATTGACCCTTGTGAGTTCATTGGAATAAGTCATCAACATCCTTAATGGAAGTGCGAAGGCAAGGCCGAGAAAATAAATAATCGACACCCAGCCGACACTTCGGGCAATTTGAAGGTTAAACTTTGGATTAAACAAGGACATTCTTGATGGCATAGCCAATATCCCCCATTTCATAAATAAAGATTTCCTCTAGTGTAAGTGGAAGCAAATCAAAAATGACCGGATTAAACTCGTCAACCACCGTACTTATCTCGTCCTCTCGTCCTCTGACAACACATAAAAGGACACTGCCGCGTTTTTCGGTATGCAAAGGCTTCAGTCGTTCCAGCATTTCTGCAGGGATTTCCCCTTTAAAAGCAACCTGTATTTTATGTACATCCGACTTGAGATCATCAAGCTCTTTCTCAATGACCAGCTTTCCTTTGTGCAGGATTCCGATATGATCGCAAATATCTTCGATCTCCCGCAAATTATGTGAGGATATCAGGAGTGTCATCTCTCGGTCGGCAACATCCTGGATCAGCAGGTTTTTGACTTTTTTCCTCACCACCGGGTCGAGGCCGTCCATCGGTTCATCAAGAAGCAATATTTCTGGCATCGTCGATAATGCCAATATGAAAGCTGTCTGTCTTTGCAGCCCTTTTGAGTAGGTGTGCAGTTTTTTCTTCATATCGATTTCAAACAGTTCCAGCAGTCTGTTAAAACGGCCGTCGTCCCAGCCCGCATAAACACTTTTATAAAAATTGGCCATTTGTATAATCGTGTATTGTGGAAAAAAGTATGGGTAATCAGGAATAAAAAAGATGCTGTCCTTTAAACCAACATTTTCGTAAACTGCCTCTCCATTTACTGTCACGTCGCCATTGTCCTGCCGGTAGATACCGGCAATCAGCTTTAAAAGTGTTGTTTTGCCAGCACCATTCGAGCCGACCAAACCATAAATCGAGCCTTTATGAACTGACATATCCACTTTTGCAACTGCGTCCAGGCCATCAAATTCTTTGCTGACGTTTTTCATTCGAATCATCGTGATCGCCTCCCCCTTTTGAAGCTCCCAATTCTTTTATCATCATATAAAGTTCCTCGGCCGCTATCCCTAGATATAAGGCTTCCAGAACAAGCTTTTCAAATTCTCTTTTGACATTTGCGATTTTTTCCTGGTCCTGGACGTGGTTGAAAACATTCACAAAACTGCCACGGCCCTGGACCGAATATATATATCCCTGGTTCTCAAGCTCCCTATAGGCTTTTTGGATTGTATTGGGATTGATCGTCAGCTGCTGGGCCAGAGTTCTCACCGAAGGCAGCTGTTCATCGGGCTTGAGCACTTCGTTAATAATCAGTTCTTTCAGTTTCTCGACTAATTGCTCATAAATGGGTTTCCGGCTCCGCATATCCAGCTCAAACATAATGACCCCCAATCTGTACTTAGTGTACTATTATTCTTAATACAGTTAATACAGTTATATTATATTATAGTGTTTTGGAAAAATGAAGTACTTTTTGGAAAAAATATTTTTATAATTTGAAGGATAACATCTCGTCCCCCAGTGGACCCCCTATTCAGTCAAACCAATGCAAAAGATTGATAGCCAAGGCCGTTTCACATACTTTTTCCTTACAAAAAAAAATACAGCCGCCCCCTTAAATGATGAAGGGGCGGCGGGAATAGCCTCAGGAAACTTTTTTACGTTCCCATCTCATGTAAATTGCCAATCCGATAAACATGACCGGCAGGAAAATGTATAATTTCTGCCCATCACTGATGGGCAGCTGGCGGACCACAATTTCGGGAATGAACAGGATCAAAGGAATGATTATCGAAAACCATGTTTTGCTCCACAACGCCAACGCCACAAACACGAGGGATGCGGCCACTCCGACGGCGATGTGCCCGGTGGTTCCTAGAGTGAACAATGGCTCGCCGATTTTTTCATCCAATACGCTTAGCACAACAAAAGAACTGATTGAAATGAGTCCCAATCCGAAAAAAATCAGATTTTCTTTCGTTTTTGAGATTTCATTTTTCGCCAGAAGTCTAAAGGCACCTGTATATATACTAAGCAACAACAAGATGACAACGGGAAAGCCCACCAACATAATCGCAGAGTAATCGATAGTTCCCCTGATGGCATCTCCCATTACGGTATAGGCTAGTGCCCCAATCATGATGATCGGAATGACTTTTGATAATCCTTTGAAATCTACCTTTAATTCGCTGGCTATATCCTCCATATATTGTTGAGGAGATTTGCCAATGATGTCATTAATGTTTTTCCCGTTTTGTTCAGCCAGCAGCAAATGGTCCTCTAGTTCCGCCGTAATTTCGTCGATTTCTTTTTGTTTCTTTCCGCTTGACACTAAATACATGCGCAAATTATCAACAAAGTCTGTACTTTTTTGAGACAGTTTCTTAATTTTTTTCCCCTCTCATTTCGGTCTTCCTGCAAAAGCCTGCTCACGCTTCCCGAAAGCTCCAGCCAGCGCTTCTTGAATTCTTCAAGCTCCTCGATGCCTTTGACGGTAAGCGAATAATACTTTCGTTTCGGCCCCGAAGGCGATTCCTTCAGCGTAGTTGTGACAAGCTTATCCTTCTGCATGCGCAGCAAAACTGGATAAATGCTCCCTTCACTTATCATGTAGAAACCGTACTGTTCCAGTTTTTCAATCATTTCATAGCCGTACGTTTCCCCTTTGTTTATGACAGCCAGCAGGCACCCTTCCAAAATTCCCTTGAGCATTTGGCTTGATGACAAAAATTTCACCTCCGTCTCTGTATGTGTCTGCAATAACTTATCTTGTATTACAAGATACCTAGTAAAAAAATTGTATTGCATTACATGGGATCCTTTAGCACAAACTAGTTTGTATTACAAGATACTATAGGAAAAAATAAAAACATGAAGCTTCCATGTATTGCAAGATACCAATTCAAAAAAATATGCAACTACTATTTTGTATTACAATATAGTTATAAGTTACCAAAAGCCTGAAGTTACGTCAACACTATTTGCAACAATTTTCCAATTAAGGGAAATTGGCGCCACCAGGACGCCAGTTTTCAATCAAGTTATCATTGTTTTCTACGGATCTTCTCAACTACCTGTTCGATTTGGTCAGGTTTTACAAATTCGATCGGTGAAAAGCCCTTTTCAAAAACAACCGAATCTGCTTCGATCATTAATACATATTTCCCGTTTGCCTTTGCAAGGTGAACGCTATCGCCAAAATCGGCAAGCATACCCTTTACCGAGATGTGGTCAAGCTTCATTTTGAGTTCGAGTTCAGGTGTATGTTCAATGATCTGTGCGGCAGCTTCGATTACCTGTTCCGTTTCGAACCGTTCCTGCAGCTCCCGCTTGTCACTCGCCGCCCAAATCTCCATCGCATTTTCCAGTTGTTGCCGTTCTTCGCTTTCTGGCTGGAATGCTTCCTCCATATGGCCTTTTACCATATCAATAACCTGGGATTTAACGATTTCCGGCATCGATTCCCCGTACTCTACATATTTCAGAAAATCCTCGAAATATCGGGCATGGGACGACTGGTTGATTTTTAGCTCATTGTCAGAAATCATGCCCTCCTCTGGCATGTACGGGTAAAGGATTGATTTCATGTTCTTCGTCGTAATCGCCATTTCCACGTTCCGGATCAAAGTAGACTCATCAGAAATGGAGGCTACCTTAGGTTCGAAATCACATTTCATGATAAATATAAATGGATCATCATAATATTTTCGCAGCTTCGCTGTTGCTACAAGGAAAACTCCACCGCGTACTGCACTTGTATCCACATAGGCGACGGCGAACTTTTCACTCTCCTGCTGGAACTGTTCTTTCGATACTGCGAAACGGGCTCGGCGGAACTGGTTATAATTGGGATTTGAAGTCAAATCATGGCCTTCTTCCACAATAAAATAACCGATTTTCGTCGGAACCTCTTCCGCCTTCGGATGCCGGTCCGCTTTCCGCTTCACAATTTTTGTGAATTCCCCGTCCAGAAATTCTTTGAGAGAGCTATTTTCATATTCTTCTTCATTCAATGTCTGGAAATGCTTATATCGTTTGTCTGCCTGTTCCCCTTTGCCTTCAACCTGTATTACATAAAATGATAAATATTGTACCTGAAATTCCATGCTGTAAAATTCACCTTGTTTCTTATTTTCACTCTCATCAGTATAGGAAAGGTTTCGTTTTTCGTCAATTTGAAAAAAATCCTATGATTTAAACTCGCAAAAAAAAGAGTTGGCGCACACAGTTCGAATGCTGCGCGGCCAACTCCTGTGCGTTATTTTATTTGAGTAATTGATACTTCTCCCGTAAATTTATCGGTGCCATTTTAATGATTTGCTGCAGTATCAGCAACATAATGCCCACGTCATCAAAAATGCCAATTACCGCAAGGAAGTCCGGCACAAGGTCAAAAGGCAGCAGAAAATACCCTACAATTAAACCAACTGATAAGAGTTTCTTTTTTATGTCGACCTCCCTGGAGGTGAAAAATTCAGCCAGAAACGGCAGGAATTTTTTT
Source organism: Bacillus sp. T33-2 (assembly GCF_002860205.1). GTDB lineage: Bacteria > Bacillota > Bacilli > Bacillales > Cytobacillaceae > T33-2. The sequence continues at coordinate 46,927 of NZ_PGVB01000027.1, read as the reverse complement.
ACCTTAAAAACGAGGCGTATCCTGTTAAGAAATTTGCGCATGTCCAATCCTCCTTAGGTTGACTTTTATTATCTGTTCACTAAAAAGGGGTTTTAAAACATAAATGGTGACCGCAACAGTCTAAGGGAAGAATCCAAAAGCATCCGGATCATACACTATCATGTAAGTCCGCTTATTAAAGTCTGTTTGAACCCTGCAATTGGACGTCATCAGGGAATTCGTGTACCTAAAAGTGCATTAGAACCCGTCTATTGGACTTTACCGGAGAATTTGCGGGCCTAGAGTCGATTGTGAGCCCCCTATTGGACTTTTTCAGGGAATTCGCGGGCATATGGTCGATTAGGCGCCCTCTATTGGACTTTTTCAGGGAATTCACGCGCATATGGTCGATTAGTAGCCCTCTATTGGACTTTTTCAGGTAATTGGCGGCCATAAGGTCGATTAGAACTCCCTATTGGACTTTTTCAGGGAATTCACGCGCATATGGTCGATTAGTAGCCCTCTATTGGACTTTTTCAGGTAATTGGCGGCCATAAGGTCGATTAGAACTCCCTATTGGACTTTTTCAGGGAATTCGCGCGCATATGGTCGATTAGGCGTCCTCTATTGGACTTTTTCAGGGAATTCGCGGGCATGTGGTCGATTAGGAGCTCTCTATTGGACTTTTTCAGGGAATTCGCGCGCATATGGTCGATGTAGCCCTCTATTGGACTTTTTCAGGGAATTCGCGCGCATATGGTCGATTAGGCGCCCTCTATTGGACTTTATCCCGCAACTCAAGTATCTAATAGTGCATTAGAACCCGGCTATTCAACTTTATCAGAGAAGCCGTGTACCTAAAGTTGGTTAGAACCCATCTATCGGATATCTTCATGAAAGTCCGTTGACCTAAGCACTTTGGATCCTGTCAATTGGACACAACCTTGGACGTTCTGCTAATTATGTCCCATTAAGCCTCTCTCATTCCGACTATAGTCACTACTGGGCATGACCGAGTGCTGGCACAAAGTGATTTTCAACAAGGATCGGAACGGTTCTGCAGTAATCTAGTTGGCTTGAAAATCTCACATCTTGTTCATAGCCCTTCTTGCGCAATTCCCGGCCGCTTCCACAGTCCCAAATCAATTGTTCCAGTGATGGTTTTGAATGCTCATAAGCCCCGATACATACCAATGCCTCGGGAGATTTGGCCCCGCGCAGTTCGGAGAGTATCGCACCTGCACCGAGATAATCTTCCAATGATGGCCGCAGTACATTTTCACCTTCTTTAGGATTGTTCCAATGTTCACCGCAAGCTATAACAGTTATGTTCGCTCCTGTCCTGGTTTGGAGCAAATCAGCCGTTTCTGCCACAGCCGTAGCGTTCAGCAGGCTTCCGGCAAGGAGGGCTGGCACGGCCGCAGCCACTGCCGTGCATGCTGCACCGTTCAGTGAACACATAACAAACTTATTCCCTTTTAACTCTGGAGCAAACGATACTGGAGAAAGGGATGGCCTTCCGATTTTGGCCGCTTCGGCCCTGCCAAGCAAAAGTTCAGCACCAAGTTGGGCTGCGAATGCACTTGCTTCCTCATTTATAGGGGGCGGGAATGGGTAAATGGCTGCACCAGAGTGTACCGCAGCAGTTACGGCCGTAGAAAAACTGAGAACGTCCACAATAATAATGATATCTCCCCGACCAGCTGCCTCCCTGGCACCACGCTTACCCCATTCCACCCTGCAATTGTATGGATCCTGACTATACATTCCCTTTCCCCCTGACCAAATTATATGTACAAAAACAGGACTCCCACTTAGGAAGCCCATCGACCCATATGAAGTTTTTCTTCCTTCCAAAAAATGATGTGGTTTCAGTGATGAACGATTTTAGCAATTACTCTAGCAATAAATCTAAGCAATAAAAACAATGGCTCAATGATATCGAATGCCAACTCAAATATGTCCCATTTATCATCGTTCTTTTTATTCCTTTTCTTTTGCATTTTCATTTGCCCGCACCCCTCCTCATTGAGCCGGATATGTAAACTTGCTTTCGCCACCTAACTATTACGCATAATTATATTAAAAGTTTCATTTAGATTTTTTTATATTTTCACCATTCTCTATGTAATGTTAAAAACCAACACTTTACAAACAGTGTTGGTTGTTTCTTTGTATTTAAAAGGGTTTCGTAAACATTAAGATGATGAGAATAACTGCTGATTCATGGACAACACTGTTGTAGGGTGCTGCTTTCTTTCCCAATTCTACATACTTCATGGGAAGTGTTTCTCCTGCCGCTTCTTCAAGAGCCGCGGCTTGCTGCTTCATGGTCCTTGGCAAAACACCTGCAACGATAAATTGAACCCCGATATAGATTCCTAGAGACGATAGAAACCAGCCTTCCCTAAATAGATCAGGTTGATAATTGCCATTACAATCCCGGTCAAAAGTAGAGTGATACTTCCGATTTTCGGCAATTTTTCAATTTTAGCGGCGAGTTCTAAACAAAACTTTGCCTGGCTCGTCGTTTTCCCGGCACTCATGACAACCGGAATTGCGAAGCTAGCTCCTAACCCAGTAACGCTGCAACAATGTGGATCAACAGCAACACACCATAAAATGTCATTTTTCCCCTACCTTCTAGCCATTAGTATAATTGACGCCACTTATATTATACTATTTTTATAGAAAAAAATAACTCGTTTTTCATAATATTACAAAATTAATTCTATACAAAGAACACCAAAAACCAAAAAAAAGAGTGTAAAACCATTTTGATTTTACACTCCTCTCTTCATGTTTTAAAGCTGGTTAAATGTATCGGTCAACACAGGAACAATTTGTTTTTTGCGGGAAACGACACCTTTCAGGATGGCTTTGTTGTTTTCAAGTGTTACATTGAATGCTTTCTCTACCGCATGAGTTTGCCTGCCTAATGCAAGGGCGACTGAATCGTTTTCCAGGATGTCAGTGACAACCAGGAGAAACAGGTCGAGATTTTTATCAGCAATTACCCTTGAAAGGGCTTCTTCTACTTCTGGCTGGCGTGAATACACATCATTAACGTCAACAGCGTTCACCTGGGCAATTTCCACTTTGCTTGAACCCATCTGGAATTCTTTTGCATCAAGGGAAATCAACTCACCGATAGTCTTGTCGCTTAAATCAGCACCGGCTTTTAGCATGGCCAGGCCGTAGTTTTCCGCATCAACTCCTGCAATTTCCGCCAGTTCACGGGCTGCAGCCACGTCTTGATCTGTGCAGGTTGGGGATTTGAACAGCAATGAGTCAGAAATGATCGCGGACAGCATCAGCCCTGCAGTCTGCTTGCTGATTTCCACGCCATTCTCTTTGTATAATTTATTAAGGATCGTTGCTGTGCACCCAACTGGCTCAGCGCGGTAATACAGCGGGTCGCTCGTTTCAAAATTGGCAATCCGGTGGTGGTCGATGACTTCAAGGACCCGGACTTGGTCGATATCTGACACGCTTTGCTGGCGCTCATTGTGGTCAACAAGAATGACTTCTTTTGTTTCATTGGCGACTGTTTCCACAAGTCGCGGCGCTTCTGCTTTAAAATAATCCAGCGCATATTTCGTTTCATTGCTGATATTTCCCAAGCGGACAGGCTCCGCATCTACACCGAGCTGCTTTTTTAATTCAGCATAAGCAATCGCTGAACAAATTGTATCTGTGTCTGGATTTTTATGGCCGAATACAAGTACTTTATCCATAAATCTGCTCCTTTACTTTATATGTACAGCATGATTATACCCCATGGTGCACGCATCGTTAAATGTTTCATCACATATTTTATCACAAATAGCAGTTATTTTTTGAGAGAATTCCATTGCTTCGATAGTTGCATTGGAGGCATTAATTCACTCCAATTTTAAAAGCGCGGGTTTTGTGGCCGCGCTTTTTTCGATCATTGCTGGCTAATTTTCTTGTTTTTAGAAATAATAAAAAAAATAATTTCTGCCGTCCATGCTCCTCAAGTCCGGATCATAGATTGTCGCATGCAAAAGGGTTTTTACTGGCATATCCATTAAATATCGTTTTAATTCTGGCTCTCCCTCGAAATCTTTGAACTCCCTTTTCCCGTCATTGGACAGGATCTGGATTCTCCAGCCTTTCACGCACATCCCCCCGGAATTGAACTTTTTGTATCTAAAAATATTCTTTTCTAAAATATGTATATGATTCCTCATACCATTCATTCGAGTAATATTCCAGGAGAAGGCAAATGACATCTAATCAATTCTCATATTATTTGGAAATGATAAGCCAACTTCCCCTCAAAGATGGTTATGAGAAGGAAGAAATATTGACGGAGGATTTTTTAATAGAAAAAGACAGGAAAATGGAGGTTTATTATTGTACTCACAATGAATACATCAACCATGAGGCAAAAATATTCATTATCGGTATCACACCAGGCTTCGTGCAGATGAACAAATCAATCGCAGTTGCGAGGAAATGTCTCGCTCAAAACGTGCCACATTGTGGGATTCCCTATATATGTAAAAGGGAGAGCAGATTTTTTGGACCGATGCGGAAAAATATCATCGAAATGCTCGATGAACTGGAGTTGGCTAAAGCCCTCGAAATAGAAAGTGCCGCACAGCTTTTCGGGGAAAAAGACGGATTGCTCCATACGACTTCTGTCATTCCTTATGCCGTTTTTATCGATGGCCGAAACTACACAGGGCACAGCCCGAAATTGTTATCGGACCATCTGTTGCTAAAATACATGAATGGATACTTTGTGCCACAGGCTAAAGCATTGAAGAATGCGCTATTCATTCCGCTCGGCAGAAGTGTGGAAGGAGTGCTTGGGAGCATGATTGCTGAGGGGTTGATTAAACAAAATCAATGCCTTTCCGGCTTTCCCCACCCTTCAGGAGCAAATGGCCACAGAACGCAGCAATTTGAAAGTAACAAGCAAAAGATGAAAAAAATCATTTGCAGCTTTTTTTAACAGAAAAAGCGGTTAGCCCCCGCTATCCGCTTGTCATTGGCATGCCATGATCATTAAACCGGTTGGTCCCCGGAATCAATGGCTCTTCCTAAAAGGTGGATATCTTCGATGATTTGCTGTTTCACTTCTTCATCCCTGCAATTCCTGTAATCCCTGAATAAACGGCCGAGTTCCTTAATGAAAATTAAATGTTCTTCAACTTCTGCCATTACAAGACCCCTTTGTTGTGCATTATCCCAGGTAGTGCGTTAATAGTAAGTCTTTGTGGTTATATATGTTTTGATTTATATATCGACGAGTTTATTTACCCTTGTTTTAAAAAAACTAAACTCAAAATTTGTCTGCAAATATTTCCTTTCCTAAACAAAAACCCGATGCCTGGTTTAGCGGATGATTTGGTAGTCAAGCCATTCGTCCGGCAGCATTTTCTGATATTTTACCTGCAGGAATCGGTCATCCACAAGTATGATTGTTCCTGTATCCTCTTCCGAGCGGATGAGCCTGCCGCCTGCCTGCAGCACCTTATTGATCCCGGGATAGACATAAGCGTAATCAAATCCATTTTTGCCGGTTTCAGAAAAGTATTTTTTAATCAGGTTCCGTTCGAAGCCAATCTGGGGCAACCCCACCCCGACAACCACTACACCATTCAGCCGGTCCCCTTTCAGGTCAATCCCTTCTGAAAAAATGCCGCCCAGTACAGCAAACCCGACAAATGCTTTTCCGGTGACGGGCTGAAACTCCTCCAAAAAAGCTTCGCGGTCAGCTTCAACCATGCCCTGGCTCTGGATGATTGTATTGATGTCCGGGTTTCCGGCAGTCCATTCCTCGTAAACAGAGTTCATATACTGATATGACGGAAAGAAAATCAGAAAGTTTCCAGGCTTCCTGTCTACAGCATTACTAAGTGTTTTCACAATAGCGTCGATTGATTTGCTCCTGTCATGGTAGCGTGTTGATAGTGGCTGAATAAACACATCTGTTTGTCCGGCTTGAAACGGTGACGGAATGTTGACGGTGTAGTCTTCCGTGCCGCCGCCGAGCATATCAATAAAATAATCGTGCGGGGTTAAAGTAGCCGAGAATAAAATACGGCTCCTGTATTCACTGCCCGCCCGTCCTAATAGCTCTGAAGGATCGATGCAAAATTGTTTTATAAAAACATCTTTCCTGATAACCTCAGCATAGATTACGTACCGGTCACTATAAAGTTTGGCGATGCGCAGCCAGCTCTGTGCTGCAAAATATGCATCGAGAAGGAGCTGGTTATCTTCTGGATCCATCCCGCCAACAAGCTCCCGTTCTGCCTCGCCGGAAAAGGCTTCAAGCAAGGCATTTAATTCATCCGGAAGTTCTGATAATACGATAGACTTTTCCCCTCCAGCCTCCTTCTTCAGACGGATGAAATAATTGTTCAACTGCCCTGACGTTTCAAAAATCCCTTTGCTCTTTCCTTTGGACTCTCGTTTAAGTGCGAGGAATATTGATTTGTTCAGCTGCGCGGAGAACATCTCCCTTGCCCGGTCGACGAGATTATGCGCCTCATCGACAAGCAGGACGGTTTGCCTTTTCTGCTCGCCGAATAACCTTTTTAGAGAAACCCGCGGATCAAAAACATAGTTGTAATCACAAATGACAGCATCCGCAGCATAAGCAAGATCAAGTGAAAATTCAAACGGGCAAACCTTGTGCTTCAGGGCGTATTGTTCAATCACAGAACGGTCCATGGACGTTTCATTCTCGAAAATATCCATTACTGCACCGTTAATCCGGTCATAATAACCATCCGCAAATTCACAATCATTTTTACGGCATCTGCCGCCCTCGTTAAAACAAATCTTCTCTTTTGCCGTAATGGTCACGGTTTTCATGCATAACCCTTTTTTATTCATTAAATGGAAAGCTTCTTCGGCAGTTTGCCTGGTAATCGTTTTGGCTGTCAAATAAAAGATCCGCTGAATGAGCCCTTCTCCAATTGCTTTTACAGAGGGAAAAACCGTGGAAATCGTCTTTCCAATTCCGGTTGGAGCGCTCGCAAACAGGGTTTTTCCTTCCTGGATGGTTTTATACACCGCTCCTGCAAGTTTGCGCTGTCCCTTTCTATATTGCGGGAAAGGAAAATCCAATTTCTTTATGGACTGTTCCTTTTTGTGTTCATGGTGGATCCTTAACCTCGCATACGGGGCATACCCTTTGGCAAGGTCCATTACGAAACCCTCCAATTCCGCCATGGAACTGGAAGTGATGAATCTTTTGAACTCCCCGGATTCTTTTTGGACATAGGTTAACTGGATATTTATCCTGTCAATCCCGTGGTCTTTGGCATACATGTATGCATAGCATTTTGCTTGGGCCCAGTGCACCGGATAGCTCTCCTCCAGGATAACCCTAATGTCTCCGGATGTTGATTTTATTTCATCTATGGTTACTTCGTTTTCAGAAAATAAAAGCCCGTCGCAACGTCCCTCTATAATAAAGTCCAGATTTTCATATGTTATCCGTGCCTGGAGGAAAACTTCACTATGATCAGACTCCCCGTAAGTTTTCTGGATCTTCCGGTGGACTTTCGCTCCTTCGGTCATGGAGACCGCAGACCTGAATCCGGACTCGATGCTGCCGCTGCGAAAAACATATTCAACAAGCCCTCTGACCGGTAGTTTGATTTCGTATCCCATGGCCTCTCCTGTCCCAAACTGAATTGTTTAGTCAATCATAGCACAAACGTTCGTTTCACGGAAACGACAATAAAAAACCTCCCATCTTTAAATGGAAGGCCTCTTAAATGCGGTATCGCTTACCAGTCACGGGTATTTTCAAGCAAATGGTCAATTTCAATAAAACCAATGGAATAACATTGCTCATTTTCGGCAATCTCAACCGTATCTTCCAATAGTTGGTCAATATCTGCCACATACGTTTCCATGCCGAACCTCCTCAATGCATTTTCCGGATCTAGAAGAATAATTACTAAAAAACCCTTTCACCAGAATCTTCGGTGCGAGGATGGAATATGTGGGGGTTGCACATGAATTTTCATTCAATTCCTCTTGTTAAGTTAAATTGGTCTACTTGCCAGTGTACCATTTTATCTGAAAACAATTGCACGCCAATTGATTCGGCCTCGGGAAAAACTCTTGATGTGAATACTGTCTCTCCGTCATCAATAAATATTTCCACAATGCTTTTATCGATAAAAATGGTTAGTTCAACCTGGTCTGATGGAATCCAGCCAGCAGTCCTAATGCCCCTTTTCTCTGATTTTATCGGATTATTGAATTTCCTGCGGTCAATTGATACAGCCTTTAACATCCTGTCAAACTCAATCCGGAAGCCTTCCTGATTAGAATGGAACAGTTCCAGCCCAAATAGGGCCGCGTCATCAGGAGACATTCTGACTGACATCTCAACAGCATTTCCTCCTATATCTTCCAATACTCTGGTGCCCTGGGTGCTTCCTTCGAAACGTATTCTGCCGGACCTCAAGCTTTTTAATTCATTTGCAGGCTTCTGTTTCAGTATATTTCCGTCAAGGTGAAGCTCTCTGGGCAGTGTCAGCATATGGGCCCACATGTTTTTATCAGACGGGAATTCAGTTTCACCTACGCCGGCCCATGCAAACATGAGCCGCCTGCCATCTTTACCCTCAAACGTTTGCGGTGCATAAAAATCGAAGCCTTTATCTATTTCCTGGTAATGTTCAACAATGAATTCCAGTTTTTCAAGGTCCATTTTACCAACTGCATAAATGACATTAAAGATATTCTGAAAGTTGTTTCCTGTTTCATTTCCAATTCCCTGCGGTGAAAACACGAGCACATCTCTGCCATCAAGCTGAAAATAGTCCGGGCATTCCCACATATATCCGAATTCGCCAAGATTGGTCTTTAATTCACCTTTTAAGCTCCAGTCAACGGCGTCGCCAGACTCGTAAATAATCAGTGTACCTGTTTCATTTTCCCGCTGGGCGCCAAGTACCATGTAATAGCTGTCCCCTTGTTTCCAAACCTTCGGGTCGCGGACATGCCCTGTGTAGCCCTCAGGGGTGCCCTCAATGACCGGATTTTTTTCATGCTTTTGAATTTCCCCGCCATTGTCCAAAACGGCAAGGCACTGGTTTGCATCACGCATATGGCTTTCGTCACCAAACTTGATATTCCCGGTGTAGTAAAGGTACAGCTGATCATCCTTGGCCAGCGCCCCTCCAGAGTATGCCCCGTGTGATTCGTAGTTTTCCGTCGGAATAATGGCAACAGGCATCCTTTCCCAATGACTGAGATCCTTCGACTTGACATGGCCCCAGTGCTTCATGCCATGGATCGGGCCATATGGATACCACTGGTAGAAGACGTGATATTCCCCATTAAAAAAAGCCAGGCCGTTCGGATCATTCATCAAGCCGAATTCGGGGTGGATATGGTAGAAAGGTTTCCATGGACAAGAAGCAGCTTTATCTTTTAACGCATCCAGTTCGCCTTCTTTTGCCTGTAAAATGGTCCTGTATTTATCCATGTTCATCAATTTCACCTCTATTATAGAATGGACCAACGCCAATGCCTTCTACCTGAGGTGATACCCTTAGGAAAGTACATAGCAAACGCATATCATAATTTCCTTAGCAATTCGTCTCTAAGCCTGGTTATATTATCCCATGCATAAGCTTGTTCAGTCACTTTCGCCCCCCCTATCTCGAATTCGCCTTCTTTATAAAGCTTGCCCCCCAAAGTTTGGTAGAAGCCCCTGGAATTGTTGTCCCGGAACACCCAAACCAGCATGTTGTCAATGTCCCTTGAGTTTAAAAAATCAAGAAGGGGAAGGAGTAATTTTTGTCCCAATCCCTGTTTTTGATATTCCTTTAATATATAGATGGCGTATAATTCTCCTTTATATACAGGGTCGCCGTCCCTTTCGGCACCGCCTGATATAAAGCCTGCGATTTGATTTTTCTCATCTTCTGCCACAGCCAGAATGGAATCTGTACTGGCGGCGCCGAAATGATCTGTCCATTGCTTTTCACGTGATTCGTATGTAAGTTCTTCATCCAATAACACATCCGGGACGATCCCCCGATAAGTGCTTCGCCAACTGTCCACATGCACTTTGGCGATTCCTTTCACATCCTCAATCGTGGCAGATCGAATCTTCACTGAATTGCCCCCTCAAAACAATAGTAGTTATCAATATTATCCACTTCATAAAAAAAGCGTGCAACTGATATCAGTGGCACGCAATTCTTAAGGTTCACAGTATTCAGGTGACAAATCAGATAGGCGGCTGGATCGGTGGGTGTTCCGGTGCTGAAACGTGAACAGCCTTGTCGAACGAAACTCCCCCGGCAAAAGCAGCACCCAAAGCAAAAACTGCCAAAAACCCTGCAGAACATAAACCAATCAATAACTTTTTCAAATCCATTTCCTCCTTCAATTGATTTTTTCAATATATTTTACTGCTTCCTCATGCATTCCCCGTTCAATGAAATGATTCGAAAGCAATTTGTAAAACCCTGTTAATTCGTCCAGATTCCCGTCTCCATCTTCCAGGAAAGGAATTACTCTAGCAACCAGGTAATCCAGTGCTTTATCCGGTGAATTGATCGCCATGAGATAATATTTGGCAAGCATTTGATATTTTTTATTCTCCAGATTCTTCGCCAGCAGGGATACCTGTTCAAATCTGGCCAGGGCCTGCCTGGTTTCGCCTTTGATATAGTGAATTTCCGCGATCGAAAATAAAGAAATCAAATAATGGAGTGATTTATGCTGCTCCAGAGATAAGCTTTTTTCAAAATAGTAGGCTGCCTGTTGATAATCTTCCAGTTTTTTTTGAAGAAAGCCCATATTATGATAGATTTGCGGGAGCAATGTGGAATCGCTCAAAAGTTCCGCATTTCTGATCAGGTGCTTAAAGCAGCTTAACGCTTCTTCATATATTTTTGAATGGGTATAATTGATCCCCAGCAGCATCAGGACGTGAAGGATCCTGTTAAAATTATGCTCGTGGGTGAAAGCCTGCAAGGCAAGCCTGCCGAAGTGGATCGCATACCCGGACTGCTCCATCGAACTTTTCGCAAGGGCACGGTGATAAAGGATTTCACCGGTTGCAATCTCGTTGTTTGCTTCGGAAAAAATTTCGTCAAACATACGATCCGCTCTTTTATAGCACCCTGTTGATAATAAAAATACAGCATTCAGGTACTTATATAAATAGCCCTCATGTTGGGAAAAATTATTTTTTTGTTTATTCAGAAGGTCCTTTTGCATCTCTGCCTGCGACAATTCACCCTTAAACAACAGGTATCTAAATTTTGTTAACTCATATGTATATAGGTTGGGGGAAAAAGGTATGATGTCCTCGGCCTTTTTCAGCCTGTTCATACAAACATCAGCCTCATCCTTTAAGTAAAAATTCATATTCTCATTCAATTCGATCAGCAGGCTCTGGATTTGTTCTTCCTTTTCGGATATTTCTGCTATATCAACATGAAGCCTGTCAAGCAAAAGACGTATCGTATCACGGTTGCCTTCTTTCGGGTTGCCCTCAATCTTGCTTAAATGAGGCACTGAACATATACCTTTGGACAATTCCTTTTGGGTCATTTTCTTTTGTGTCCGATAGTATTTGATTAATAGGCCAAAGTGCATAAGCTCACCTGTCGACTGCTTTTTTTAATAATCTATCACCTATGAACGTTGCTGAAAAAGCCAAAAAGACCTATTTTTAAATGTTTTTCCGTAAATTCTGAAATTATTTTATGCTGTACAATCCTTCCAACCGGGTAAAACATATTTTAAAAAAGACCACCTGGCTTGTTGATGACCAGGTGGTTGAACTTGTGGGGGGAAAATCCTCTAATTATTGAATCATATAAAACTATTTCACTCTCGGGAAGCCGAAACCGGACGCGTAATCATCGCCTGTTGCAGCCCCGGTTCCTCCCTTTACATCATATAGCTTGGCGCGGCGTTGCAGTTCCGTACGAAGCTGGGTATGGCTCCAGGTTTTATTGGCCGCCCAGATCTTTGCGGCAAGCCCGGATATATGAGGGGTGGCCATTGATGTGCCGCTCATAGTCGTATATCCGCCATTATTGGCTGTGGAATAGATCGATCCGCCCGGAGCAGACACTTCGATATCCCGCTCATGAATGACATAGTCAGCGTCAGTGGCTGGATTGCCGCGGGAAGAGAAGTCGGAAACTTTATAGGTTCCGTTCACTTGGGTATTGTCCAGTGAGGCCACGGCTACTGCGTTTACGAGTGCTCCAGGATAGCCGATGGTGTTGCTGCTGGGTCCGCTGTTTCCTGCCGCCGCAACTACAAGTGCACCTTTGCTGTAGGCATAATCTACAGCGCTGGCAATCAGCGAGTCTTTTGCACTTGAGCCGAGTGACATTGAAATGACTACCTTGGATCCCGTCCTTGCCGCTTCATCAGCAGCATGCCGGATTCCTGCTGCGATATCGTCGGAATAGCCTGAACCTCTGTCATTCAGGACTTTGTAAGCCCATAGTTCGGATTGAGGGGCGACACCATAAATACCCAGGCCATCATGCCCGCCATTGGCAAGCACTGTCCCGGAGACATGAGTCCCGTGGCCGTGGCGGTCAGCGCAGCTTCCATTGACAAGAGGCGAGCTTGCCTGGGTAAAGTCCTTGCACTGCTCTACATTGCCTGTTAAATCAATATGGCTGGTGTATGCCCCTGTATCAAGTACCGCAACTTTAATGCCGTCTCCTCCAGAAGTCGCTTGTATGTTGTTATCATTATAGATCGCCTGGATGCCCCATGGCGTCTGGTCATTAGGCACTGCACTGGCGACCGCGCCAGCCTTTCCTGCCGCATCAGTTCTGGTTTGCAACTGGACTTCCTGCACTCTTTCAATCTTCAAGTTCTTGTTTTTTAATAGCGCCTGATGCTGCTTGCTGTTCACAGTAATTGTTAGGCCATCATTGCCAAAATCCCAGCGTGCACCGTGGATTTTTTTGACTTTAACTTTTTCGGAACTTGGACCTTGAATAAATACTCGATAAGTATCGGCTGGCTGTGCCTCCTGTCCAAAAACCCCGGTAGCAAAAACTGAAAATCCCATTGCAAAGCTAAGTACGGCAGATCCGAGCATTTTTCTTTTTTTCATCCCATAGCTCCTCTCACGTTTTTTGGCAGCTATATCGCTACATTTAAAGTATATTGCTAATTTTCAGACAAAAGCAATCACTATAGACGCTTGAAAAGTTGGGAAAATTTTTTATATGCATAATTGCTTTCGTTCAATCTGAAGGTAAATTAATCCATTTCACCATCGTATTTTCTAGCAGTTTACTAGAATTTTCCTAAAATCCGTGTATCCGGCCAGGCAGCTTCTATTAAAAATTGGGAAACTTTTTGCTGCGGATTTTTTTAGGCTATTAAACATCTAATAAAAAGATCAATACTGAGTCTGAACATCTGGCCAATGCAACAGGTGTTAAAAAATCACCAAAAAATTACTTTTGACCTATTTTGACGTAATAAACTATTGATATGACAGTCTTTGCGTATTGCTACTTTTGTCCCGTCAAAAATAATGCCCCACATTTTGTGTTAGAATGGGGTTAAGATCCAAAAAAAAGGAAAATATTTCGAAGGTGGGATAACAATGAAAATTAGTGTTTTTCTTGATGACCACCGAAGTTGCCCTCAAGGACATCTTCTGGCGAGGGATATTGATGAATGTATCGATCTGCTGATGAATTTTGAGATCGAACATCTCTCATTGGACCATGACCTGGTCAGCAAAACCAGAAATGGGCTGCTGCTGGTACAATTAATGGTGGAACAACAGTTGTTTGCGGAACGAATTACGATCCATTCTGCAAATTCGGTAGGCGGAAAAGCCATGTTCATTTATCTTAAAGAGGCACAAAAAAACCGCATGATGCCTCAGTCCATTAAAGTAATTCGACGCCCCCTCCCCTTGATCTTCTGAATGCCGGTCTCTTCTTCACAGATCCTTTGCTTTGTGAAACCCCATTGGCTCCATAATTGAAAATTCACCAGTAGATTCTATTTACCGAAAAATTCCGCTCCTGTGGGCAACAAAATCTTATTGAAATCTTCCAAATTATCCATTACTATATTCTAACAGTTATAGGATGGGGGAATATTTCGATGATTCGAAAACTGCATAAAGAAGACAATGAAAAGGTGATGGCATTTCTTGCAGATGAACCGTCTATCAATCTATTCCTTATAGGGGATATTGAAGCTTTTGGCTATGATGCGGAGTTTCAGCAGCTATGGGCTGGGTTCAATGACAAAGGCGAAATGACCGCAGTGCTGTTGAAATTTTACGATGCATTCATTCCTTACGCGAAAGGTGAATTTGATGTTAATGGTTTTGCTGATATTATCCTTTCATACGGAGATGCACCTGCTTTATCAGGAAAGGCAGAAATAGTAGACAAGTTTGAAGGGCTGGAAGGGTTGAACCTGGGTAAAAAGCAGGTTACTTACTTTGCGGAGTGCCGGAAAGCAGTAAATATTGGCGCTGGCGCTTTTAATGTCAAAAAAGCAGAAATAGACGATATAGACCGGATTGTCGATATTCGCCAAACGATAGTGGAATTTCCAACAAGCTCTGATGCCCGCGATATGATTTTAAAAGCAATGGAATCAAACACCGGCCGCACTTATTACATAGAAGAAGACGGAAAAATGTCCGCGTCAGCTTCCACCACGGCAGAAAACTCGATGTCAGCCATGATTGTCGGCGTATGTACACGGCCGGAACACCGGAAGAAAGGCCTTGCTTCGGCAGTCATGCAAAAGCTTGTCCAGGATGTTTTGGATGAAGGCAAAGTCCTTTGCCTGTTTTATGACAATCCAAAAGCAGGCCGTATTTATAAAAGGCTCGGCTTTAAAGACATCGGCATGTGGACAATGTGCAACAGATGAAGAAAACTCTCCGATGGCGACCCCCTAAGGGCGATGAAAGAGGCGTAGTAGCACTTATCGCGCCAATAACGCCACTTCCTCTGGCAATGTCCCGACTAGGACTTCCTGTCCGTCGTACTTAGTTGCTAAAATTGGCCACTGCGGCGAGTTTTCTTCCTGCTGCCAATTTATGCTTTCCTACGTATAAAACAAAAATCTGACAGAAAGAAGCTTTTTGTCAGATTTTTTTATTTTCCTGGACAGGATTGAAGTTGAGGGCTGCTTGTCGTTTTGGCTTGTTCTCATAGCAACAACACGTTACAAGGTGGTCATTTACCATTCCCGTGGCCTGCATGAACGCATAGCAAATGGTCGAACCGACAAATTTAAAGCCGCGCTTTTTCAAATCCCTGCTCATCCTGTTGCTTATGTCTGTCGAAGCAGGTACCTCGCTTAAACACTGAAAGTGGTTTTTGACCGGTGTACCATCGACGAATGACCAAATATACGTACTGAAGCTTCCAAACTCCTCTGCCACCTTAAAATAGGCCTTTGCATTTGTAATGACAGCATGGATTTTAAGCCTGTTCCTCACAATCCCTTTATTTTGCATGAGTTCATCAATCTTCTCTTGATCGTATGTAACTATTTTTTCCGGATCAAAACCATCAAATGCCACGCGGTAATTCTCCCTCTTTTTGAGGATTGTATACCAGCTAAGACCGGCCTGTGCCCCCTCAAGATTGAGATACTCGAACAGCAGCATGTCATCATGCACCGGCCTGCCCCATTCCTCATCATGATATTTAATATATAGTTCATCCTGGTTAACCCATCCGCATCGTTCCACTTTAATGTCCCCTTTGACACCTTAAATTTCGACCGTTCTGCAACTAAAATGGTTTTTCAAGAATATTTGCTTTGTTCCTTGTTCATCAGGTTACCCTTTCTAACAGACATCATAACAGAGCCGGCCAAAAAAGCGCTATATTCATGTTTCATAGAATAATCTAACAGTTTTATAATCATTTGGCCCGGGTAAATTTAAAACGAACCGATTTTACCAAAGGAGGCGAACTTGTGTGAAAATAGAAGAGGTAATGACCACAGACGTTGAATATTGCACACCGGAGACTCCACTGACTGATGTTGCTTTAAAAATGAAAGAGCTTGATGTGGGAGTAATCCCAATATGCGAGGATGACAAGCTTGTCGGGTTGGCGACTGACAGGGATCTTGTCATTAAAGGCCTTGCCAGCCAGCTGCCAATCGACACCCCTGTCTCAGAAGTGATGACCAGTGACCCAGTTAGAGGGACAAAGTCCATGACTGCCGAGGAAGCTGCCGAATTAATGGCTGATGTGCAAATCCGCCGTCTTCCGATTGTCGAAGAAGGTAAACTCATCGGCATCGTATCACTCGGGGATCTCGCTGTCACCGACCGCCTTGATGATGAAGCAGGAGAAGCTCTTGAAGAAATCTCCCACCCTGCCGAGCCAGAAAAATAATGTAACAGACCCGCAGGCAATGTCCTTCGGGTCTATTATTTTTTATGTGGAAACACAAGTGCGCTGGCGGTCTATTTTAATAAACTTCCGCCAGCAGAGGTACTCTCCTTCTTAGCAGCCTCCTGTCACAGCCGCCCCATCCTCACGCGCAAAGAAGTAATATGTGCGATATGATGGCGGTTGTGCCATGTATAATCCCCAATACTTTTACCTACTTTTTGCTCCCCTGCTTCCGGGTGGATGAATGTCTTTTCAAGGTCTGCCGGGTTCAGGCTTCGCAAAACAGTGACCCATTTACTATGTAATTATTCTAATAGTGACTATGATTGGACAAAATGGAGCTGCTGGTCGGAGAAATGCCCATCATAATACGAATGATGGACAAAATCAGCCTCTGAATTGGATAAACTGTCCATCGTAATGCGAATAATAGACAAAATCAGCCTCTGTAATTGGATAAACTGTCCATCATAATGCGAATGATGGACAGAATCAGCCCTTGAATTGGATAAACTGTCCATCATAATGCGAATGATGGACAGAATCAGCCTCTGAATTGGATAAACTGTCCATCATAATGCGAATGATGGACAAAATCAGCCTCTGAATTGGATAAACTGTCCATCATAATGCGAATGATGGACAAAATCAGCCTCTGAATTGAATAAACTGTCCATCATAATGCGAATGATGGACAAAATCAGCCTCTGAATTGGATAAACTGTCCATCATAAAGGTTCTGGCGGACAAAAACCAGCCTGCTGGCCCTGAGTAAATGAGTTTTCTTATAATATTCCCAGATTAATCAAACCGCCGGATGCTTGGCACAGATAATGCGACTGCAACGATAGCCAAAGCGGCAACCGCCAAATAAGTGATCGTCGTGATGCCTCCTATTACATCCGCAAGCCAGCCGGTCAAAAGGTAGCCCAAAGGCAAAAGTGCAAAGGAACCGAGCATATCAAGGCTGGCTACTCTCCCAAATGCCTCTTCAGGTACAAGTTCCTGCAGGCTCGTTTCCCACACTAGAGCGAACATCATGATGCCAAATCCCTCGATGGCCAACAATCCAACCAAGCCGGGAGCCCATGTCACAAAAGGCATTGCAAGCAGCGCAAGGCCGCTGAGCAACACTCCTCCATAGGCAATCAGGCCCCTGCGCTTCCATTTCTGCCGGGAACCAAAAATAAAGGCAGCAAGGACCGCTCCCCCGCCAGAAAATGCCATTGCGAGTCCATAAATAAACGGATCAAAATCATAATGAACATTGAACAGCCATGGGATCAAGACTACGATGATACCAGCGTAACAAATATTTATAAAAGAAAAAGCCAAAATTGTGACCCACAGCCAGGGCTGGCTCTTGAGGACTGCCACACCTTCCGCAAAGTCTTTCATCATATTAAATTTGTAAGCTTCCGATTTTGTCTCCGTTTTTGATGTCAAATCTCTTATGAATAACAGGCAAATGAAAGACAACAAGTAGGTTATGGCGTCCAACCCAAAACCGATGCCTGCGGATGCAGCAGACACGATCAGCCCTCCCAGTGCAGGGCCAATCAAACGCACACCTTGATGGCTCATCTGAGTGAGCGCGTTAGCCGCATTGCGGATCTCCGGCACAAAGACCTGCGCCCGCACTGCGGCATAGGCAGGCTGGAACAAACCGTCCATCAGGCCGTATATTGCCACCAAACCATATAAAATATGTATTGTTAAAGCATCTGACAGCACGAGTACCATCGCTGCCACCATTAAAATAAACCGGACTATATCGGTGAACAGCATCACATTTACCCTGTTAAGTCGGTCGACGATCAACCCTGAAAACGGCAGGACAAGCACGTTCGGCAGCATATACATCGTCATAGTGGTTCCCATGACCACTGTTGAACCTGTCAGAGAATAGACGACGACAGGAAGGATTACCATCGTTATGGAACTTCCAAGGATAGAGAAAAGCTGGCCGACCCATAGGAACCTGAAATGTTTTGATTTTTGTACAGGTAAAAACAAGTTAGCAAGATACGTTGTTTGTTTTCTCGCCTCAATTTCACCTTGCATACTGGACCCCCTCTCGATAAAAGATTTTGCACTATTGGTTTAATCATACATAATATATGCTTCTGTTTACAAGAATAGTTGTCAGGGGAGCGACCGACTCCCGGAAAGTAAAATAAACAAGAATTGAGGCACCAATCGAGTGGCTCAAGATGTTAAAATTCAATTTATTCAATTATCTCTTCAATTAACGCCCTAAGACTATTGTTCCGTTCTTTCATCTGCAAAAGCATTTCATCCAGCACCTTCACAGCATCTTGTTTGCGGCCGGCTTTGTCTGCAAGCTGCAAATCCCTGTATATAAAAGGATTTCCCATTCTCCGTTTGTGGGCAGTTCCCCGTAATGCCCGCATCTTAATCCGCATTTCTTTCAGGCTGATATCTCCTTTAACATAAGAGTTTTGAATTTTTTGCTTTTCTTCCCTCTTGGCTTCTATCCAGGCCTTACGTTCGGCGTCCATTTCAGGACTGGCCCACCTCTTGTGCAGGTTTTCCCGGTCCAAAAATGCATTTTTCCATTGGTCAAGCTTTTTGGGATTATACTTCTGGACGTATTCTAGTACCTCCTCCTTCCCTGGAGCATCGCAAAGGTGTTTATGCATGCCCTGCGCTCCCATATGGCGGTGCCGTTCGTTTCCGTCCAAACAAGGATCATCGATAGCATTCCTATTCTCTGGGCGGATTGGCGCCCTGTTTATCCCCTCTTCATCCACTTTTACAGGAATTCCATTAGCTGCAGCTGGCAACGGCATTGCGAAAGCAAGTAAAATTACAAACACTTTCAAATACCTCTTCACAAATCTCACTCCTTCTTCATTTGTCGCTTTTTAACATGCCTAAAATTGGAAGAAATATGAGTGGTTCTGTTAAAAAATATGAAAAATAGGTTAATTTTTAAATAAGAACCCTCATTAACGACATAGCTGGAACAGAGAAGATGGGAGGTATGGCACAATGCCGATCAAAAGGCCGGAATTCATAAAAAGCCCCTATTTTATGGATGAGCCGGGAAACTGGCACTTAAAGACGGGGGCGCCGGAAGACCTGAAAAAAGAATTTGAGCGCTACATGGAGTCTATAGAGGTTATTCCAGTTGAACCGGGAAATGTATCAGGGATCCACATCTCATATCCCTATGATCAAACTGATTAATATTGAAAGGGATAAGCCACTAAGCTTATCCCTGTCATCGTTTATTTTCTCAAATTTTCTTTGTCCTTCAGCCTGTTTTGTTGATCCGGCAAACGCCCCTTGTTACTGTCATTATTTTTCGGATTCGTATCATCTAAGACTTTCCGTTCATATTCCATCAAATCAACTTTCTTTTCTTTATTAAAAGACATATGGAACCCTCCTAGAAGATTTTCCTTTCCCTTTTCCCTGAAACAGCAGAAGAAAAACAACCTGAATTAGATGTTTAACAATCTGGCTCACATGGTATATATACATCACCCCGCTGACTAAAAACAAGCGGAAAGGCCCTGGCCCTGGAACAATACTTTAGTTCACAACCATGAAAATCACAAATAGTAGAAAGGAAAAGAATTATGCTTCAAGTAACAGTTTTGGTAAATTTTGAAGGAAAGAGCTACCAAACAAATGTCATTACAAACCGGGACGCGACAAAGGAAGAAATACTATCGCTCGCCCACGAACAGGTTAAGAAGCAATGGACTTAAAAAAAAGCTGGGGGAAAAATCGCAGATCGATTTTTCCAAACCAGCTTTTTTCTGTATATTAGGTGTTATACACCTACGAAGATTTTGCCCATTTCGTAATCTTCACCGTTGTTCCCTTCCCCGGTTCTGATTCAATAATGAATTCATCCATCAATCTTTTCACACCAGGCAATCCGGCACCAAGGCCCCCTGATGTAGTGTATCCATCCTGAAGAACCATTCGGATATCATGTATGCCAGGACCATTGTCAACCGCAATGATCTGGATACCCTTTTTCCCTTCTGATTTCAGCACATTTATGATAATTTCCCCACTTCTTGCGTAAAGATAAATATTTCTGGCCAGTTCCGATATTGCAGTAGTAATTCTGGACTGGTCCACCGTTCCAAATTGAAGCGCTTTGGACATTTCCCTGCCTTTTTGGCGGGCTAGCACTATATCAAATTCATTATTTATAACTATCCGGATTGGTTGGCTCATTTATCTAACCCTCTAACAATTGGCTTAATATCGAAAGTCCGTGGTCAAGTTTTTACAGCAGCATGAACGTTATCGAGGGTAATTTCAATGTGATGTCGAATCACTGCGCTAATCTATTATTTTTAACTGTAAATTTCTAGCTTTTCTTATTTTATCATATACGAACGTTCGGTTGTATGGTTATTAATTGGTTTATTTTTCGAGGTCTTTCGCACTTGTTAATTCCGGCCGTTCATGATCAAACTAAAAAACCTCCAAAAAGGAGGTTTACAAAACTAATATGGTGGTATAGTAGCAATGTTGTGTCTGGATTCTGTTAAAATTTCGTTTTTGCTCCCAAGTAGCGGGCCTTCCAATATGAAGTTGTCATATCACTGATTGTGACACCGTATGAAGAACTGGCGTGAATAAATTTATTGCTTCCCAAATAGATGCCGGCATGGGATGGCCCTGCCTTATAAGTTTCAAAAAACACGATATCACCCGCTCTTGGTGACGGGACCGGGGTAGTGGCATTCCAAATGGTTGCAACCGTCCTCGGAATCGATATGCCTACTTTATTAAATACGTATTGCAGGTATCCGCTGCAGTCGAAGCCGGATCGTGAACTTCCACCCCAGGCATAAGGAACACCCATATATTTTTTCGCTTCATTGATCAAAGCGCTGGCACTAGTAGAAGCTGAAGCCACTGCTGTGTTGACAGGGGCAGCAACAGGAGCAACTGCTGGAGCTTGACCTGTTACGCGGAGCGTTTGGCCAATGCGGATCAAATCAGATGATAAACCATTTGAAGACTTTAGCTGACCTACGGAAACACCAAATTGTCTTGATATGCCCCATAAAGTATCTCCTGACTTTACTGTATAAGTGGTGGTTGTTGTTGCCGTTGCAGCCTGGGCTGGTGTAGTTCCTGCCGGGGCATCGACTGTCAGTTTTTGATTTACATAAATAGTAGGCCCAGAAAGATGATTCCAAGCTTTTAAATCATTAACTGTCACATTGTACGTTCTTGACAATCCCCAAAGCGTATCTCCGGATTTCACTGTATGTACAGCAGCACTGGCCGCACCATTAAAAGAAGTAAATAAAAAACCTGCCGTAGCAGCTACCGTCAAAATCTGTTTTTTCATGATTGCAACTCCCTTAATTTCGTTTTACAAAATTATAGTAGAGTTTCCTTTGATAGATTGGTAGATAGAAAAAATGGTTGCAGTGGCAAACTATTCCACAGGGAAATTTAACCCAACCAAGGCAAAATGAGGTGGAAACCTTGTACTATAAAGGGTTTTCAGCCTCTTTTTTATAACACCAGCCTTTTCTTGTAACATTCCTGCAATACAATCTTAATGACCTTGTAATCAAAGGATTTTGATCATTTAATTCTGGCTTAAAATAAGCAGTATTTCTCAATATGTAAATAAACAAGACCCCTTATATGAGTTCTTTGATTCATTTATTGCTTGTTTATCGTGTAGACTGCCCTTTTTAACCATGACTATTAACTTACTCCCTCCTAATTTTGCATATAAAATTTTATAAATCAAAAAGAAGCCCTGTAAAGCGGGCTTCGTGTAGCTTATTTATGGGTGTTTTCCTCGATCAGCTTGTTTTTGAATTCAGCCAGCTCTTCCGCCGATTCTGAATCTGCTCCGTGGGCTAATTCAGCAAGCGTGAAGTGGTTTTCATCATAGTGAACAGGCTGTTGTGCCGAATTATCTTTTAAACCGTTTTCCTTTGCCTTGCCATGGTTTCCATTTCCAACGGTTCGGTGATAATTGCCCGGGGTTTTCCGCGCCATATGATTCACTGCTGCAAATTCAGATGCAAACTCGGTAAAAGCTCCAGGCATGACGAATTTTTTCGTGTAACCTGCAAATTCGCCCTTCCCCGCTGCATTCCTTCGTTTGTTTCGTTTGAAAAGAAAAGCTGCTCCTACACTCATCCCCACTCCCATTAGGGCTGGGACCACCATTCCCCGCGCTCCGGACCTACTTGCCAATCCTTTCAGCAACCGCTGCGGTATTTTTGTTTTAAATACTAAACTGAGCATCTGCGTCGAATTCAAACAGAGCACTCCTTCATCAGGATTGGAGGCAACTATTCCCCCCACTCTTAGTATCGTGCCCATGGCCGTTATTATGCTGCCAATACTTTCAGCTACCAGTTAAAATACTTTGGATTCTGTCGGTTGTGTTCGTCCTATATGTCGAGCTTCTATAACGTTTTTTTCAGCCTTTCAATGCTTTCAGAAGTCCCGCGCAAGGAAAGTAATATAATATCTTCCTCAATCCGTTTCGTTATATCAGGTTCACCTTTTCCATTATCAGGCACAGAAATTTTTGCATTGTCGTCATAAACGTCTACATTCAAGCTGTCCGTTAGAAGTGATCTGGGAAAAGGGGCACTCCCCAAAATGTGCCGGAATTTTTCCAGGTTTGCTGAGGCACGATAAACGTAAAATCCCTAATTGTATTATCATACTTAACGGGAAATCTATTCATTCACAACACCAAATCAAAAAAGGAGCCATTTCCAGATGGAAATGACCCTTTATGCTATTTGTTCAAGGGATATTGCAGAATATATTGCATGCCGATCGGGCCTGTCCTCCTTTCACCGAGATCCTGAAAACCTGATTTTTCATAAAGCTGTTTGGCAGCAATGTTCTTCTCATTTACAGCTAATACAATTTCATCTATTTCCGGAAAGTGCATGGAAACAAAATCAGGCAGTTGCAGCAAGGCTTGTTTCGCGTAGCCCCGCCCCTGGTGTTTATGATTTATCGAGAACGCCCTTAATAGCATAGCCCGGGGATTTTGTGTAAAGGGTTTGATGTCTGTGCCCTTGTGAAGAATAAAAAAACCAACAGGAATGTCCGAAGACAGGATCACAATTGGGAAACGGTTGGGATCGGCTGAAGCGGTCTCCAACGATTTATCCGGCATGCCTGTAAATTTCTGTTGTTCTTCCGGAAGCTGAAAAGCTCTCAGCTCTGCATCAAATCGTGGATCATAAAATGAGATCATGACATCATTTCTAGATTTAGTTTTCATAAAATAGCTCCTATGTAGTTCTTTTTATTATTGGACGAGAATCCTGGCATTATACAATACATAGCCCTGTTCCCACTTGGCGCGGACTTCTAGGGCATAATCTCCGGGCTGCACGTCTAAATCCTTCAGTTGCAGAGGATTTTCCTTGATTCCTTTATAAGCTATTTGCCCTGTCTCCATCTGCCACAGGTAACAATTTATCGAGTCAGGATTTTCTTCAAACATTAATTTTAACCGGGAAGCGGTCACTCTGACTGGTTGTTGTGACCTGACAAGCCCTGTGGGATCGGCAAATGCATCCGCAGTGGCTGCCCTGCCCCACTCGTTCCAGGAAAAAGTTCCAATCTTCATGTCCACAACTTCAGTACCCGAGTCAAGGCGGACCTGTGGCGGTTTGGGAATATACACGCTGTAAAGCTTCCAGCCAACAAAAAGAAGCACTATTAAAACAGCTGTGGTTCCCAATGCGATGGAGTTCCTCACCAGATTCCCCTCTTTCCCGGCTACGCCAAATTCTACTAAATAGACGGCGGGAGGGAACAAATGGTTTCATAAAAAAGCAAATATTTACAAAATTGCGCCATCATTATAGTTTTGCAAAATCTACATTTGAATACGGAAGTTCTTTCTCAATACTTTCTTTTAAATTCGTAAGAGTGTAGGCCTGCCAGTCTTCCAGATGCTCCAAATCCCAATTTTGCAGGAACAGGGCGTAAAGAAACAATTCGCGCATTTTCAGGAAAACCGGGATTTGCTTAATGATGTCCTTGGTTAATTGCATTTCCTTGCTATAGCCTTCAAGAAAATGCTCTATAAATTCGGTACCGAATTCAACATGATCCGGCCGGACAGACATCCCCTGCCAGAATGCATGATAGAATGAAACGGCTATATCGTTGGCAAACCAGGAAAAAGCACAATCATCAAAGTCAAACGCAGTTATTTTTCCGTCATGAACAAAAAAATTCCCCTGATGAAAATCGTTATGTATGAAGCCATATGTGCTGTTATCCAATTTGAAATCCCATATGTTCGTTAACAGGCTTCTGTATTTCTGCTGAATCTCCCTACTTGGAATGTTTCGTTCTATATTAAGAATATCTGGATGATTCCTGTTCCATGCCTGTCTGTTTAAATTTTTTATGAATGTCTCACCGTTACGGGATATAGCATGCATTTTCCCAGTGTACCGACCCCATTCCCTGAAGAAATCTGGATTCCATTGTTCCGGGCTAGATACATTCACTGGAGCTCCGTCAGCCTTCATAAACGAAACCAAAAAACTCTCTTCTGTTTGCTCTATAAACCGGTCATTAAGCGATTTTACCGGCCGGCTGACAGACAGGCCATTGTTATGAAGGCATTCGATCCATTTCAGCTCTGAGTCAATCTCCTTCTTATTCCGGCGGGCTGCATCAGTTATTCTTAAAATGAAACGGTGATCCTCTGTCCCATATTCATAAACTGAATTTCTAAACCCGCCGGACAACGGCACCGCCTCATTCGGGTGAAAACCAAAAAGTTGAGCAGCTTTAATCAATGTTCTGTCCACCATGAAATCCCCCTCCACCCATCAGAATTTTCAACAATTATTGGATGTTATTGTAGAATTATTGTAACATTCCTTCCGTGAAAAATGGCCTGCGAACCTTATAATTAACCTATAAAATTGTTATTTAAGCTTTAGTTCGATCCACACAAAAATAAGTAAAGTTTGGTGATGAAAATGCATGGACATGGAAAGAATGGCAAGGGAATGTATCCTGGATTAATTGATTTCAATGTAAATCCCTATATTGTAATTTGGGAAGTAACAAGGGCATGCCAACTGAAATGTGTTCATTGCCGGGCCGATGCCCAGACAACGGCCGATCCCAGAGAGCTTAATCATGAAGAGGGGCTCAGCCTGATTGACGAAATCTATGAAATGAACAACCCGATGCTTGTTTTTACCGGCGGAGATTGCATGATGCGTGAAGACCTGTTTGAACTGGCCGACTACGCTGTGAAAAAAGGTATGCGCGTATCCATGACACCAAGTGCTACTGCAAATGTAACTAAGGAGAGAATGGCAAGGGCAAAAGAAGTGGGTTTGTCCCGCTGGGCATTCAGCCTTGACGGCCCGACGCCTGAAATCCATGACCATTTCCGCGGGACTCCTGGCTCGTTTGATCTAACCATTGAAAAGGTGAAATATTTAAACGAGCTCGGGATGCCACTTCAGCTTAACACAGTCATCTCCCGGTACAATTACGACCATCTTGAAGAAATGGCCGAGTTGATGAAGGAATTGAAAGTGGTGATGTGGTACATCTTCCTGCTCGTTCCAACAGGACGCGGGCAGATGGATGACTGCCTGACCCCTGCTCAGCATGAAAAAGTGTTCCGCTGGCTCTATGAGCTTAGCAAAACGTCTCCCTATGATATTAAAACAACGGCAGCCCAGCATTACCGACGCGTCGTGTTCCAGCAAAAAGCACGTGAGAAGGTTGTCGACAAAACCGAAATTCGTTATGAGGACACACTGACAAAAGATATGGCATCTGTCATCGACGGACTGAAACGGGCTCCTAAAGGGGTAAACGATGGAAACGGCTTTGTGTTTGTATCCCATACAGGTGACGTCATGCCGAGCGGACTGCTGCCTCTCGTCGGCGGAAACGTCCGTGAACAACCTTTGGCTGACATCTACCGGGAATCCCAAATATTTAAAGATCTGCGCAGCCCTGAGAAATATAAAGGGAAGTGCGGTGTGTGCGAATTCCGCTATGTATGCGGGGGCTCACGGTCCAGAACCTACGCAGTCACCGGTGATTATATGGGCAGTGAACCATTCTGCGT
Organism: Bacillus sp. T33-2; assembly: GCF_002860205.1. Classification (GTDB taxonomy): domain Bacteria; phylum Bacillota; class Bacilli; order Bacillales; family Cytobacillaceae; genus T33-2. Next base: position 20,431 of record NZ_PGVB01000027.1, on the reverse strand, counting down.
CTACATACCGGAAGCGATGAGAAAACAAACTGTTTAATATTAAAAAGCTGATTCGTTTTTAAAATGTACCCTTTAGAGTAGACACTTAGAAAAAGTCTTCCTGCAGGGTGCATTTTAATTATTGATCAGTTTTTTTCGTAGAACAACCTATTATTGAAAAGATTATTCTCGTAAATTAAACTAAAAATAGTATTTTAGTATATAGGTGGTGTTTTTTTGTATTTAGAAACAGAAGGACCTCAAAAACGTTTATCAAGGGACGCGGTTAAAGTATGGTTCATCAGTGGAACAATTGAGAATGTTATTGGGTTTATCGTACTTGGGATATTGTTTTATCTGGATTATCGTTTCTCATGGAAGGAGTGGATTGGCTGGATTTTAATCGGAATTGCAATCATCTCGGTTCTTGCCTTTGTATGGTCCATTTTCAGCCCGGTTCTGCTTTATAAAAGCTGGAGGTATGACGCGGATGAAGAGTTTCTGCAACTGAAATCGGGTGTATTAAATGAACAGCATCAGCTTGTCCCCATGACAAAAATTCAATCCGTCGCTATCAAACAGGGGCCACTACTTAGAAAATATGGACTATGCACAGTCCATATTCAAACCATGGGGTCCTCTCACAGCATTCCTGCCCTTCCTAAAGAAGAGGCAATCGAATTAAGAAACCAGATTGCCCAATTTGCAAAGATAAAGGAACAGGAATCATGAAAAACTCTAAAAGATACAGTCCACTTCTCATGCTTTTTGAATTATGGCAGCTCGTAAAGAATCTTTTTTTCTTTTATATTTTTTTGTTTGTCATTAAGGCTCAATCGGAGTTAGCATTCATTACATACGGCAGGATCCTGTTTCTCATCATTATCGGAATCGCGCTTATTTACATAGTTTTAAAGTGGTGGACTCATAAATATGAAATGGATGATAAGTCGTTTCATCTTTACAATGGAATTTTCAACAAATCGGAGCGGATCATTCCTTTTTCAAAAATCCAGAATATCAACCGTCATACATCTCTTTTTCACCGGATTTTCAACGTGACAGCCATCAACATTGAGACAGGAGTGACCGGTGAAGAAGCTGATGTTAAATTCGAAGTCCTTCCCAAAAAAGTTGCTGATGAGATGGAAAGGCTTCTTGCAAGCTCCACTGATAATATTGAGTCTGAGGAACAGAATGCACAAAAACAAGAGAATGCAACTAATCGAACAATTCATTTTAAACCTACCAATAAGGACACATTAAAAGCCAGTTTTACATCGTTAAGCTTTCTGTTCCTTATCCCATTACTGGTTTCTATCTATTCCAATGTCAATGATATCTTTGATATTGAAGAAAAGGCGGCAGGCTTTTTTGGCACGATCATTGGTTCAGGGTGGGTTCTGACAACCCTTCTTATTGTATTCACGATCGCTTCTGTGGTTTTCGGAATCGCCCGGACATTTATCAAGTATGGAAAATATGAAATCTCTTCAGATGAAAAACGCATTTATATCATCAAAGGTGTCATCGATGAATCTGCCTTCTCCATTGCCAAAGATAAAGTACAGGCTATTGAAATTAAGCAGTCCTTCTTGAAAAAGATGCTAGGGCTTGCCGAAGTAAAATTGACCAGTTCCGGCAGTGTCAGCATGGGGGAACAAACCCAGGAAATTAATTCGCTTTACCCTTTCCTGCCAATGAAACGGGCTTATGAGATGTTATCAGAAATACTGCCTGCATATGAGATTACAGAGAGGATGAGTCAGCTTCCAAAAAAATCTTTGGGGATTCGGTTGCTTCGCTCAAGCTGGGTCTGGATACTCGGTGCCGCTGTCCTATGTTATTTTAAACCTGCTGTTCTAGGATGGGAGCAGGCCTGGTGGATCCTGTCTGCTGCACTATTTTGCTTTACTCTTGTATTGGTTTTGCTGGATTTTTTCAATACACGCTATGTCTTGAATGAGAATTTCATTCAGATTAAAACAGGAAGTTTGACAACATCTTTATTTGTTTCAAAGCGGGATAAGGTAATTGAAGTAGCGGTAACGCAAAACATACTGCAAAAACTATTGGGGGTCGCTTCAATCAATACCATCAACCGGGCGGATCCGGTGCAGCACACTGTCGTTGATGATGTTCCTATGACACTCGCCAGCTCTTTTTTCAGCTGGTATAAGGCGCGACGGACCGAGATTAAAGTTGAATGAAAATGAACGAATTCCTTTTAATCAAGCTTTTGGAAAATGATTTTTTTCGTGGAGGTTCATACGCGGAATTCAATATATACATATAGTTATGCACCATCATTTTTTTGACACTTTCATGAACGTTGCAAGCGCTGTGACTTCAGCCACAGACAGATCCTTTCCTCCCAAAGTAGAATAAAACCATGAAAGGATGGTGCAAATATTATGATCACTATTAATGACAGTGCATACAAATGGTTTGAAACCGAGTTCCATGCCCAGAAGCCGTTTTTCATCCGCCTTTATCCTCAATATGCCGGATTTGGCGTACAGAATAAGGGTTACAGTCTCGCTTTTTCTTTGGAAAAACCGGAAATAGCAGCCCAGCAGCAGGAAATTGATGGAATCACCTTTTTTGTGGAATCTAATGATGAGTGGTTTTTTAATGATACCGACCTTGAAATACAGTATAGCTACTCAGACAAGGAAATAGTTGCAGCATATAAAGGATAATCATTGATTCATATGAAAAGCCCCGGACGCGCCTGGGGCTTTTGTATATTGTGGATCGATCCTCCTGGTATTCGTTCCACAAATCAAGCAGCAGATGTAAACCCTCTGCTGCTTGATTATTAGTTTTTCCATATTCGTTTGTTTTCGACCCGCCTGGTCAGCCCTATGGCATCAAGCCTCTCCAGAAACGGGATCATGTACTTCCTGGACAGATCCACGGCTTCTTTCGCCTGGCCGACCTCGAATTCCGGCCCGGTATGGCTTCTGAGTTTATCGACTGCCTCTGTAAAAATATCATCATGCCAATAGTATTGATCGTCCAGCGGCCTGACCAGGCCCTCAGCTTCCAGGTAGCGTGTCAGTTCCGGCGCAATTGTATCCGGTATCCCGGCATTCTTGATATAATCGTTGAGGTACTGAACCTTCAGACCATCCTGTTTTAGCTGAAGAAGCATATTTTCTGTCCGCTTTTCCCAGTTTTTCGGGACATGCGGTTTAAAATCATGCAATCTGACGAATTGATCCTTTCTGTCAAACACTCCGCTTGCAATACCCTGTTCGACAATGTATTCCAGCAGCATTTTTGGATACTGCTTTTGCAGTCCCTGAATGAGCTCAGCTTTGTTCAATCCAGGCCTCATCGGATTTTGCTGATGATAATCATTCAGGCGGTACGCTATTTCCTGCTGAATCATTTCAATCAATATCAGCAATGTATATTCTTTGCCATTGAACAGGACAAACTGATTACTGGAAAGGTTTTGTTTCAGCGTGTCTTCATCAAGTGCGGTCTGCTTGATCAGCTCAGGGAGCGAGAGGCTTTTTGCTTCATATAAAGCAGCCGTAATCCGCTCAACTGGCGTTCCCACTCTTTTCTTTTCGAGTTCCTCGACCGTTTGCTGTCCAAACCGGTATTTTCGCCCGCGGGGATCGATGACCCAGCCTCCGCCAATCGTTTCCTGGGGGCTGGGCCTGCGGACGATGAACCTGTCCCCTCGCTTTGTGACAATCTCGTCTTCCAAACGCAGCTGGCAAAGAATTTCCCCGTTTTCTTCTTTAAGTTCGTTGCGGTCAAAGAATACAATCCGGCCCATTACTTCGGCTGTCCCGATGTGGCATTTGATCGGTGTCCGCTGTTTGACAAGGTGGTCAAGATCCTCGACTACACGGATTGCGACATCAATCGTATCGGTGACGATGAAATGCTCCGACGAAACAAGGACCTGGCCGCGTTCTAAATCCTCTTTGGAAACACCGGAAAGGTTGATGGCAGCCCGTTGGCCGGCGAACGCTTCGACGGCAGGCTTGTGATGCACCTGCAGCTGCCGTGCCCTCACTTCGAGGCCTTTTGGCATAACTGTGAGCAGCTGGCCTTCTTCGACAGTTCCTTCATACACAGTGCCACGGACGACAGTACCCTGGCCTTTCACTGTAAAAACCTGGTCAATGGGCAGCCGGAAAGCACCTTTTGCATCGCGCATCTCCTGCTGTTTTAAAGTATCGATGATTAAAGACTTTAAGCCGTCGATCCCTTTATGTGAAAGGCTGTCTACCAGCATAAACGGAGAATTCTCAAACACAGTTCCTTCTAGTTCGCCTAAAATATCATCCTTCACCAAATCGATGAATTCTTCTTCGACCCGGTCGATTTTCGTGATCGCGATGATACCGGAACGGATGCCGAGGAAACCAAGAATGTCAAGGTGCTCCCTGGTTTGCGGCATGACACCCTCATCCGCTGCTACAACGAGCACGACAAGGTCGATTCCGGCTACCCCGGCGATCATTTGGCGAATGAACCGTTCATGCCCTGGGACATCGACTACGGAAATTTGGATCTCATCGTCTTCATATAGAGGTGCAAAGCCAAGCTCAATTGATATCTGGCGCTCTTTTTCTTCTTTAAGCCTGTCAGTGTCCACATTCGTCAGTGCTTTTGTCAGTGATGTTTTGCCATGGTCGATATGGCCTGCCATGCCGATAGTAAAATACCTTTTAGTCATTGCTGCCACCTACTTTTATGTATCATAAAAAATCGTAATTTGTTGTACCTTTAACTGTACTCTTCATAAATCAATTGTTCAAGAACTCAGATCACAATGCAAGCCAGGCCCCGACCGCACCGCTATATTCTCCATCGCTGAGGAACACAGGGTTTAAGCCGACCATTTTGGAGTAATATTCGAGTCCTTCTTTTAATGGCTGATTTCCCGAAAGTGTGCTGCCTATGTATACGACATCCTGGATTTGATGAATGGCGCCAGCTTGCATGCTTAAAAGTACAGTGTTTTCTGCAATCATGTTGACCAAAGAAGCAATCCGGCCGGCCGGTGTGCTTTCTGCATCAGGTTGAATCTTGGCAAAGCTGCTGGCTGTTAGGCTTCCATCGATTGGAGGTGTCTGCGGGAAATAGATATCCCTGACGAGAATATCCACTGTCCCCTTATCTCCGTCCCGGGCCAGCGTCACCAGCTCGGAAAATTCATGGTTATCAGCCAGCAATTGGCCCAGCCCCATTAATGTTCCCCCGCCAAGTCCGCTCCCAAGAATTCGCTCATACTTGTTTCCGTTTATCAAAAACCATGAGGTTCCCGTACCGATATTTACAACCAGGAACTTATCTCCAGGAATAAGGCTGGATTGCTTCAAAAGATATACTGCCCCTTCGCACACAGTCTGGAATTCCGGCAGGACCTGGCCGCCCGGAAAAAAATCGGTTCGGACCAGGTCCGCCTTGCCGCCGGTCAAGCCAATTTCCGGATGTGCAGCTGTTGCTTTCAGCCAGCCCATCACCTCATCCAATTGGTTGACAGGGTATTTTTTATAGTGGAGCCTTCCGTGCTCTTCGATTGCAAGTTTGATCAGTGACCCGCCGGCATCAATTCCAAGCTTTTGTGCTTCCATTTGTAGATTCCCCCAATTAACTTCAAGCGTTATTTTTGAACAAGTTCTCCCCGAATGAGCTCCAGCCGCCTCGTCGATTCGAGAGGAATAATTTTTCCCGTCTCGAACGCAATTTTTTGGTGGAAAAGGGGACCGTCGAAAACATAGGTGTGATACTCCCCAGCTTCTCCCATCGGGCATATGTCTTTTTTTAAAATGTCTGTTAAAAACACTTGGTCAAGCTGCCGGCCAAGCCAGGAATGATCAAGCTTGTCGTCCATAATCCGGATTGCCACTGCCTGATAGCCTGATTCCACAAAGGTATTCAGGGCGCTGGCTGAGTCTTCCTTGTCCATCCATAATGGATATAATGGCTCAATCCCTGCCATCTTTGCAACCTTTTCGCCCCAGTCACGATGTTCATCGAGGTATAAGTCCCCGAAAGCGATGCCTTCTATCCCCATTTCATCTTTTAACTGTACCAAAGTGGTGACAAAGCTTTCAGTATATGTATCAAATGTGCATTCGATAAAATGGACCGGAATTGAAAGCGCCCTTCCTTGCAGCTTGATCATATCCTTCCTTTCCCCGTGGACAAACGTCCTGTCCATCTCCTTTGGAACCGTTGTCAATAAACAGCTGACTTGATAGCCATCGTTTACCAGCCTGTCCAGTGCCAGGCAGCTGTCCTTTCCGCCGCTCCAGGATATAGCGATCTGCTTTTGCATAAGGCATCCCCTTAAGATAGTTTTGTTATTTTTATCATATACACGGGAATTGGAATAAAATGGGCGTCGGTAATATATTTTGATTTTCTATAATATATTGTGATTTGCGTTAATCAATTTGCATTATCGATAATATATTGGATTTTTCGGTAATAAAACGTGATTTTCGGTAATAAATAAATTGTCCTTCCTGACAACCACTACTTTTCCCCTGAAATATACTATTGTAAATTGATTATACGGCATGATCTTCCATTTGTGCATCAACTTTGCCGGAAACCACCATCCATTATTGGCAGAAATACTGACCCAGCAAAAATCAGCACCCATGTATGGATGCTGATTTTACGCCTGTTAGTTTAAGAGATGAAACGCAGTTTTACTTCCTGACTGGGTTGAAGTGACTTCGAGCCTTGCATCAATGCGTTCCTTTAGCTCGGGAACATGGGAGATGATGCCGACGAGGCGGCCGCTGCTCTGGATGTCAATCAATGCTTCGATTGCCTGGTCGAGTGATTCCGGGTCAAGCGTGCCAAATCCCTCATCGATGAACATTGTTTCCAGTGACACGCCCCCTGCATAGTTCTGGACGACATCGGCAAGGCCGAGTGCCAACGAAAGCGAGGCTTTGAAGCTCTCCCCTCCGGAAAGGGTTTTGACATGCCGTTCCTGGCCTGTGTACTGGTCTGCCACGAGCAGCTCCAGCCCGCTCTGGACATTTCCCTTTGAGCGGTCAGTTTTTCGGAGCAGGCTGTATCGCCCTCCGGTCATTTTGGAGAGCCTCACATTCGCTTCTGCCAAAATATCATCCAGGAAGGCGGCCAGTACAAAGCGCTCGAATGTAATCCTGTATGTGTTCTGTCCTTTAGAGATTTCATACAAATGGCCAATAAGCTTGTACCGTTCTTCAAGAGCCTTCATCTGCTCGTTGATCGTTTCCACGGTTTGTAGTATGTGCTCGTTATCCCGTTTTTTGATGGACAGGTCCTGGTACTGTTCGTCGGCCTTCCGTATTTTTTCCGTCAGCTCCAGGAAATTCTTTTTCAGCCCGTCCAGGTCCGGTTTTTTCACACCGGAAAGAAGCCTTGACAATTCCTCAAACCTGTCCGTCACGGAACGAAGCTCTTCCCTGTACTCGCGAATTTCGGTCTCCAGCCGTGCAATTTCGGCACTGGACTTTTTTGATCCCTGGTACGACTGATAGTTTTCGAATCCTTGGCTGAGCATATTATTTTTAAACGTTTCCCGCTCAGCTGCCAGTTTTGAATCAGTTTCCTTAACATGATTTTGGACGGTTTCCAGGCGAGCTTTTTCTGAGCCGAGCGCTTCCTTTGCATTCTGGTGGTTTTGCCGTGCCTGTTCAAGCTGCCAGTCCATGTCTTTCAGGCAGCTCGTTGCGATATCAAGCTGCCGTTCAAATTTTTCAATTGAACGAAGCTCTTCCGGTATGCTGCCGGTCATGCGGGCAAGAGTTGTATTTCTCTCTGTATATTGAATGGTCAGCTCATTCAGCTTTTCATCGAGCAGCTTTATTTCCTTCTGCAGTCGATCTTTGGAGACATCAAGGCTCGCAAGTTCCTTTTTAATTGGCTCACTCCGCTCTTTCTTATGCAGCACAGTTTTTTGCACGGCCAGAAGTTCGGAAAGGTTTTCCTTCAACAACACAACTGTGGCATCCAGTTGCTCCAACTCAAATTCGGGACGCAGTTTATGAATCGTGCTGATCAATTCTGCACTACTTTCATGCAAGGCACTGACTGCTGCCTCTGACTCTATCCAGGCTTTTTCCGTTGTTGCTTTTTCTTTTTCGAGACGGGCGGCCTGCTCTCTTGCAGCCTTTAAATCAGCCTCAGTAGGCATGCCATCAGATGTGCCGTACGCAGGATTCGGATGGTGCTCAGATCCGCACACCGGGCAGGCATCCCCGGACCTTAGCGAGGATGCCAATACAGCGGCCTGTGAATGCAGCCATTTTTGCTCAAGCTCCTGGACGAGGGCTTTCCCATCCATCAGGCGGGCCTCCGCATTGTCGAACTCTCTTTTGCGTGTCTTATATGCTTCGAGTGCGAGCTGATATCGTTTGTTATGGATTTTCAGCTTATCGAGACCTTCGAGTTCAGCTTCAAGCTTTTCTGCCATTCGTTCGTTTTCCAGAAAAGCGATTTGTGCTTTTTCAGCTTCCTCTTTTTCAGACTGAAGCTCCTTTACCTGCTTTTCCACAGCCTCAAGATTCGCTTCCATCAGTTTCTTTTCGCTGTTTCCCTTATTTAAAGCGGATAGCAAATGTGCCGTTTCTTTTTCCACTCCGGCCAACGCTTGTACATCTGCTTTTATATGTTCAAGGCGGTTGACATCCTCCGCCGCCTGCTTACGCTCCGGTTCCCGGTCAATTTGCTGCTGAAGCTCGCGCTCGCACACCGCCAATTTACTAGCCAAGCCATCAATATTGCGGGTAATTCCTGCCAGTTGCCTGTTTAAATCATCAAGATCACGTTTAAGCCGGTGGCATAGCTCTTCCTGGCTGGCGAGCAGGGCTGCTTTTTTAGCCAGATCCGTTTCCTGCTCCTTCGCCTGATAGATGTCCTTTTTGCCCTGGAGCTCTTCTTTTTTCAGCCGCAGCTCTTCCATTGTGTTGAGCTGTTTCAAGGTTGATTCTGCCTCGAAAATTTGTTTTTGCAGAATATCACGTTCTTCCTGCCTTTTGCTTCGATCAACATTCAATTCATCAAGCTTCCCGTCCATTGACAGGAGCTCTTGTTTTAAAAGGGGAAGGATCAGTGCATCGTTCACACTCCCCGCCTCCACATAACTGATCAGCTCCTCGTTATCGATAGCGTGGATTTTGCGGATCGCCTGATCTCTCTCTTCAACCTGTCTGTCGACTGATTTTTTCAGTTCAGCAGCTTCTTCCTTCAGCTTCTCTTCGACCCGCTTATAAATTTCAGTATGGAACAGCCGCTGCAGGATTGCCTCCTTATCTTTGCTGTCCGAAGTAAGGAGCTTGCGGAATTCATTCTGGGGGATCATCAGTATTTGCCTGAACTGGTTGCTGTCAATGATCATGATGTCCTTTATTTTCTCGTCGACATCCCGGATATTGGCTGCCAACAGCTGGTGCTCTCCGTACTCATTCAGCATGTAAAGCTCGGCTTTAGCCCCGATTGATGTTAAACCGTCGCCCCGTTCCTTTTTCTTATGCTGCTGGGGAGAACGCGTAATCCGGTACGATTTTTGCCTTAGTGAAAATTCAAGGCTGACTTCAGTCAACAAATCATTCCCCGCAAACTGGCTTCTCAGATCAGGGCCGTTCCGGTCTTCACCGCTCGCCTTCCCGTAGATGGCATAGCTGATCGCATCAAAAATGGTGGTTTTTCCCGATCCCGTTTTCCCGGAAATGACGAACATCGTGCGGTTTTCAAGCTGGGAAAAGTCGATCGTTTCCGTTCCGGCATAAGGGCCGAACGCCTGCATCGTAAGCTTTAACGGCTTCATCCCGACCCCTCCTCTTTCAGTACCTTCGCGATTATCCCAGCCATAATATCACGCTTGTCCTCCGTGAACTCGGCCGTAGTCATTTCATGGTAAAATTGCTCAAATAATTCAATCTCAGATTTTTTCTCATCTTTTACGGAAGTAAAATTCTGTTTGCGCTTCTGGTCGACAGACTCTATTTTCCGCTCCAGATGAAGCACATTCGGGTATATTTGGCGCAGCTTTCCGATCGGGTCGATCAGCGCCCCTTCATCAAGCAATGAAACCTTCAGGTAATCATCGGTTTTTTGTTGTTTGTAAAATGAAGGATCAAGCAGCTGCTCCAGTGTTCCCTCGAGCTCCCTCATATCCTGGGCAGGCGTGAGAGACCTGTACTGTAAATCAAAGCTGCCGTTGCCAGACATTTCAATGATCGAGATCGCTTTCCTTTGTGCCGCCTCTGAAAACGAATATTTCATCAGTGACCCGGAATATTTAATTTTATCATGGCGAATTGCGTCCGGGCTGTGAAGATGCCCGAGAGCGGTAAACGAAAAAGGATCAAATAAATCCGATGTCACACAGCCAGACCCTCCGACTGACAAAATCCTTTCGGAATCACATGTCTGCCCCCCGAGAACGAAGGCATGCCCGACAAGGACGTTGGGCTCGTTGGGGTTCAATGATTCTTCTATTTTTCCTATTAATGCTTTCATGGCATCCTGGTGGGTATGGATCGTTTGGTCGTCCAGCAAATGCCGGACAAATCCTGGTTCCGCAAACGGCACAAGATAAAAATTGACCCCATTAATATGTACAGGCGTAAAATCGTTTGATAGTTTACCGGTCAAATAGAAATGGCTGTGGCGGTACCATGAGCTGCCAAAAGAAAGGCGTTCGGCGCTATCATGGTTCCCTGCTATCGCCACTACCGGCGTTTTTAATTCAACATTAATTTTAAACAGGATTTCATCGAGCAGCTCGACTGCTTCCGTTGGCGGCACCGAACGGTCATACAAATCTCCGGCTATGACGACTGCATCCGGCTGTTCTTCTTCAACAAGGTCGATAAATTGATTTAGGACTTGGCGTTGGTCCTCCGTCATGTAAACACCATGAACCAGCTTCCCGAGGTGCCAGTCCCCTGTATGTATAAATTTCATTTGAATTCCTCTCCCTCCGGCCTAGGGCTATATGTTCTGCTATTATTATAGCAAACATTCGTTTGATTCCAGCCTTTCAAATTAAGGAAATCGGATTGGAATCTTTCCCTATCACGGGCATTGGCTATTTTTGTGATGAAAATGAAGAATGCAAAAAAACCTGCCTGATCAAGCAGGTTCTATTGCTGCTAAATATGTGTGTTTAAGAAGAGCATCCGCCGCCGCAGCTTGAGCAGCTTCCGCTGGAACAGCTGCTGTCACCCTTGCCATCGGAACCTTGACTTCCTGATCCACAAAAGCTGGCCGACGAGCACCCGCTGGTGGAATGGAACTGGTTTGCGAAGGCATATTTATTTACATACGCCCAGTAATCGTCAAAGTAATAATATGAGAAAAATACCATAACGAGTGATAGTGACGTTAAATCACCATACGTGGCCGGCCGTGAAAAATGTCCCCGTTCGTTTTCGGTATTTATTGCCTGTGATTCATTGATCTGTTTTTTCATTTTCATGATTAAGTAAACGGCGAGTTCTTTGCTTTCATCCTTCACTTTGAAATATTTATGCAGAAGCCCGTCTGTATTGAGGTTTTTAAAATCCTGTAAAACCTTTTGGTCAAGTGGATACCTGAAGAAACCTCCCCATGCCTTCCAGCTATATTCGGTTATTTCGAACAGCTGTGAAAACACCCAGTCAAAGAAGGCTCTCTCCTGCGGCACAGGCTCAGAGTCAAGGTTCGGGGTATGGTGCAGCATTGTTCCGATATACTTTTCAGAAAACCTTTGATAGTCTTCAGTGAACATCAGCATTTCATGCCAAATATCATCCACTTCTTCACTGAACATCGGTGTTGATTTCAACAGCGAGTTGAGCAGGAAATACCGTTTTAACTCAAACAGGCGCCACTCGAATTCATCTTCCGTTATTTCCGGATGCTGTTTCAGATAACGGCTTCTTACCTTTGAAACATATTCTTCGCCAAACGCAGCATCAAGCTTTCCGCTCAGGTGCGCCAGTGGTACGCCGTTTAAAATCCCTAAATTCCGGGGTATATTTTCTTTAATCAGTTTTGAATTTTTGCTTTTATTGCCCGTAAAAAAACTTACAGCCATAATTATCGCGACCCCTGCTGCGACAGAAATGATGATTGACATTTTGCTGCACCTCCTCTTTTACGTAATTTTACGATAGTGACCGTGAAAAAGTTTCGAATATTTTCAAAAAATGTTAATTTTCTAGCGTTTACATGTGCTATCTTTGAAGGGCATACATGACTGGAAGAAGGTGATACGGTGAGAAAGCTGCTTATTTTGCTTGCTGTATTTTTGTTAGGCTCATGTTTAAAAAACGAACAGAAAGTGCAGGAGTACGAAAATTCAAGATTTTCCTATGACCATCCCAACAACAATACAAAGCAGCAATTTGAAATCATTCATGTTTACAAGCTATATGATTCTTTTATGAAAAACTCCAAGAATAAGGACAAACGGGAAGTTGGTGAACTATATAAGGAGCAAATCATCGAACCTGTTTATGACGCTTGTTTCAAGGACGCCGAATATTTACATATCGCGGACCACCTGATGGTGCACCCCCCGGAAGATCTCGACCGGATGCAGCAAATTGTCGATAGTATAGATCAAGGTACAACAGAAACATTATTTAAAGAAACTCTGCTAAAATCTGCAGAAATATTACCAACTTCAAACAAGACCACCGTTTGTGTGTTTCCAACCTTCAATCACAATGAGGCTCCCATGTTCGCACAGGGGGCAGGTAAAATTACCGTATTGCTAAGCCCCTATTTAAGCGAGGCGATGATTAAGGCAGGACTTGCCCATGAGTATCACCACAGCGTCTGGACAGAAAAGTATTTTGATGAAAAAAAACATACGGTCCTAGATAATTTTGTTTTTGAGGGAAAAGCCGTGATGTTTGAAAAAACAGTATATCCAGATTTTACTTTAACAAAGGTTGATCCGGCTTTTGACCGGGAGAACTGGGACAAAATCAATGGGGATCTAAATATGGTTTCACTAGCCAGGAGCAGGGAAATCCTGTTCGGCGGAGGGGACCTGCCTCCAGGCTTTGGTTATAGCGAGGGGTATAAAATGGTGAAAGCCTATCTTGACACTCATCCGGGCTTGGACCCTGCCGAATGGACTGCCATACCTGCAAAGGAAATTTATGAAGAGGGCAGGTACGAGGAGAATTACAAATGAGAAGAAAATATCCATGAGCCATAAGTTGATGGCGTTTCGTGTCACCAAACCGTGCAGTATGCAAGAGGATTCTGGCCGATTCGGCCAAAAATATAAAAAGCCCAGCCAATCGGCTGAGCTGTAATGGAAGTTATCCGTTAATTATGCTTTTTGAACGTTAGCAGCTTGTGGTCCACGAGCACCTTCAACTACTTCGAAAGTAACTTCTTGACCTTCTTCTAATGTTTTGAAACCTTCAGTTTGAATTGCAGAGTAATGAACGAAAACGTCGTTGCCATCTTCAGCTTCGATGAATCCGAAACCTTTTTCAGAGTTAAACCATTTTACTTTACCGTTTTTCATTAAAAAAAATCCTCCTAGATTGGCTTAACTTAAGCCATGTGTTAAATTTACCAATTTACAACGTATAGTTTAACCTCATCACTTCAACTTATTCAAACGTTTTCAAACATTAGAACAAGCTAATTGCATAAACCCTTAACGATGCAACCGGCTATCTTAAATTTAGCACCTTTATGAAGGAATGTCAAGTTAAGGTAATTAGGTCTTAAGGCCTTTCTTGCAGCCGTTCAGGGAGACTTTGGATCGATTGGACAACGTTGTCAAGCTTTGCCTCAATACGGTGAAGCAAGTACAGCGTCACGACAATCGGAAAACCGACATCGCTTATGAACGGAATAAGCTGATCCATTTTCCTTTACCTCCTTAATTAAGAGATTAAAAGAGGCCGGTTCCAAAAAGGAAGCCGGCCCCCGTTGCTGCTGTTACGCTAATTCGTATTCTGTCACGTTGCGCTCGACGACTCTTGCGCCACTTACAGCAGCAAGGCTGCCAGAGCTTGTCGAGAAGGCATTCGATGCGATGATTGCCTGCATCGCAAGCTTCACGGCCGCCTGGTCAACCGGTTCCTTTGGATTATCGACGGTAAGCCGGGCATTTTTGCCCTGATCGGTCACAAATTGCAATTCCAGTGTCTTAGCCATTGTATTCACCTCCTACTTATTGATTTCGAATGGATTAGATGATGTCAAAGTTGTCAGTACGCTCTACAACACTTAGCGGGTATCCGCAAAGTCCTGCAAGAGCCTGGGCGGCTTGCTGAACCTGGTCAGGAGTCGCTTCCTTTTTTACATTGTTGTAGGTTTTGCCTTTAAAAATTGGCTCTCCCTTTTCGTCCATGCCAGTTTCAAACAGCAGCCTGATGCTTGAATCTTTTAACATTGCCTGTGCCATGCCTCTCACCTCCCTTCACCCTCTATATATGGAAAAAGGACAGAAAAGGACATGCACCCAGAAAATAATTTTTTTATCTTTTCCGGGCGTAAAACCGGAAAAAAGCCTCCTGCTGTAAGCAGGAAGCCGCTCATCGATTTTAATTAACCCTCTTACGATTCAAGCCGCACTGAGGTTACCTTATTTATATCACTGGAAAAGTGATGATGAACGATGTGCCTTTTCCAGCCATGCTCGTTACCTCAACTTTTCCGTTCATGGCTCTAATAATGCTGTAAGTCACCATCATTCCCAATCCTGTTCCCTTCTTGCCTTTGGTGGAGTAATATGGCTCACCAAGCCGGTCGAGCTGTTCTTCAGACATTCCGATGCCTGTATCAGAAACGAGGATTTTCACCGAATTTCCTGCCCTGCTTGTCCGGACCGTAAGAGTGCCACCATCTGGCATCGCTTCAAGGCCATTCTTGATCAAATTGATGAATCCCTGTGTGAATTTTTGCCGGTCTCCCTGGATTTTTAAATCACGGGAAAGTTGGTGGACGATTTCAATTCCATTCATGTTTGCCATCGGCTGAAGGATATTTAAGACGTGGGCTAGCTCTTTATGCAGTTCGATTTCTTCCACCTGGTCGATGGATGGCCTTGCAAATGTGAGATAATCACTTATAACCTGTTCTGCTCTGTCTAATTCCTGGACGGCAATCTCAATGAATTCCTTCCTTTTATCCAGTGAATCCTCTTCCTCTTTCAACAGCTGCAGAAAGCCTTTAACCGTTGTCAATGGGTTCCGGATTTCATGTGATATAGCCGCGCTCATATGGCTGACAGCCTCTATTTTTTCAGCTTTGGCAAGCTTTTGCCGCATCAGGGCATTGTGCCTGAGTGTTTCGATTGAATAACTGATAATTCCGGCTGCAATTGCGGGAATAAAGATGAAACTGATCCAGGTTTCTGCATTGATGACAGGCTTTGTGATAACTGTGATCATTTCCAGCAAAATGAATGAGGTAAAAACATTAATAAGAACTGAAACCGCCATACGCATTTTAAAAGTAGCTTCAATAAACCAGCCATGTAACCACTTTAACAGGAGTGACAACATGATGAAAACTGCTGCTGAGACCCAGAAGCCCTCGTCTATTCCGATAAATCCCCTCATTAATATAGTGAGGACAGCGAGCAGGAAAGCATTCCCAGTGTAGAGAATGCCAAGAATCAAAGGTACCTGCCTTAAATCAAAGTAAATCCCGTCCTGGGCTTGGACCGAGAAAACAAAGCAGGTGAAGATTGACAGGATAAAATAGAGCAGAGACACCAGGTTATGCTCGTCTTTTTCGTTCCAACGCTCGCTAAGCATTTGCATAAAAAATAACAGGACAAGTACAAGAGACAAGTTTAGAAGCAGATGTTTCGTAATTTCCACATGAACACCATCCAGAGTAATTTCATCGACTAAAGAAGAAAAGCCATTTTTTCAGTGGTATCGACAGGGATGCTGACTTACATGCATTTTACTTCCACTTTGTATTTTCAGCAATGCTTTTTTAAGAATGAAATTGTACATAAAAAAATAAGACAGAGAAAAATCTTATCCTCTGTCTTTTTATTTGCTTATTTTTTGTTATTTTTTGTAGACCTGGACGGTTCAGGCTGTTCTCCCCCAATCAATGGTTCAAGCGTTTCCCTGTTGTACTTGCTTTTTGAGTCACCCATTCCCGGCAGCGTATTGGACATCGGCAGCTGTTCCAGTTCTTTTCCTCTCGGCATGTTGAGGCACACCTCCTTTGTACATAAATTGCTACAATCTGAAGATTTCTACCCATTAGCAAATTTTGACATACAATCTACTTAATATCCTACTATTACCAACCCATGTTTTTAAAACCGGGCTCTTGGATAAGGGAGCTGCCCATTTGCAGCGATACTGATAATTTTCTGGATATCTTTATGATGATAGGCAGGAAAAGTCTCGTGCCCTGGCCGGTAATAAAAAATCTTGCCTTTTCCCCGTCTAAAAGTACAGCCACTGAAGAACCTTTTGTTAGTCTTAGTGCGGTTCGCTAGTTTTTTTATCATTTATGGATTAAAATGGTCTGAAAATGGCCGAGTGGAGGAATGACAATGGCAGAACATCACTTTCATTTGCAGGCGAATTGGCCGGGACTTCGAAATGATGTTGGAGATATTTCAGTTGGTAATTTAATTACAAAGGTTTCCATTCCACCGGAAATGGATGGCCCGGGTATCGGTACGAATCCGGATGAAATGCTTCTCGGGGCCGCAGCAACCTGTTATATCATCACACTTGCTGCGATGATGGAACGGAGTCATTTGGAGAAGGAAGCTTTAACAATGGAGTCGGAAGGTATAGTCGACGTGACGAACGCCATCATCACCTATAAGAAAATTATCCACCGGCCTTTTATCCTTCTGAAAAAAGATGCGACAGACCTGGACATACAATTGGCTCAGAGGCTTGCTGAAAAGGCTGAAAAGTCATGCATGATCAGCCGCGCCATTCAGGGCAACGTCGAAATTGAACTCCAGGCATTC
The DNA here is from genome assembly GCF_002860205.1 of Bacillus sp. T33-2. Classification (GTDB taxonomy): domain Bacteria; phylum Bacillota; class Bacilli; order Bacillales; family Cytobacillaceae; genus T33-2. The sequence continues at coordinate 3,495 of NZ_PGVB01000027.1, read as the reverse complement.
ATTAATATTTCAACAAACTAAAACGGAGGAACCACCCCTCCGTTTGAATCTGCAGCACAGTTATTTCTTAGCTTGCCTGTGGATTAAGTTGAGTAATAGATTACGCCATCCTCGTTCTGCGCCACAATCTCTCCCCTGTCTTCCAAAAGGTCCAGAAGGCCGATTGTATCGGAAGCCAGCAGGGTCATTGCGCCTTCAAATCTGCCCGGGTACAATTTCTTCACTAATTGATAGCCATTTTTTTTACCGTCCAACAGCATGCTTCTCACTCGTGCCGCACGTTTATCAATTTTTTCAAGCGTTTCATTTATCAGTTCCCGTGAATTGTCAATCGGCTCCCCATGGCCAGAAAGTGTTATTTGAATGGGATACTCCACCAGCTTTTTCAGATTGTCCACATACTGGATCAGCGGCCTGGAACGTTCGGTCTCCGGTTCTATCGGCGGCTCAAGGAAAATGCCGGCTGGTATATGCTTGATTAAATGGTCACCGGCAATTAACACCTTGTCGACAGAATTGTATAGGGAAATATGACTTTGTGCATGGCCTTTCGTGTCAATGACCCGCCAGCCGGTTAAGCCTGGAAGCTGCTCTCCCTCATTTAAATCCTTTGATATATCAATCTTTCTGTTAAATGGCTGGTCCCAGCCTTTGAAGCTTGCCAGTTCATGGGAAAGCTGTTCCGCAAGGCCAAATTCCGTATAAAACCCTTTAAAAAACCGATATGTGTTTTCAGAGTGAATAACATCTTTAGTTAAGTAAGGCCGGCAATTCGCATGGGCATATACAGGGATAGGATTTGCATCCAAAATATACTCCAATAAACCTACATGATCACCATGATGGTGCGTAAGTACAATTTGTTCGATATCCTTGACATTTAGCCCGAGTGCTTTTAATGCTGTGTTGAATTCATCCCATGCTTTTCCTAATTTCCTCCCGGCATCGACCAATGTTAATTTTTCTCCATAAACAAGAAACACATTGACAGGTCCGACAGGCCAATCAGTCGATAACTGAATCGTTTCAATTTTTGATTTCAAGCTTATCACGCAATCAACACTCCTATCCCTGAATGAGTTCCTTAAGGTTTGGAAACACAGGCATAAATAATGAATGATTGGTCATTCATTAACAGCTGATGCCCAAACGTGACAGGCACGACATTGGTGATTAAGTTACAAATTCACCAAAGCGGGTATTCTTAAAATCTCACTAAGGCCTTGAACTACAAAATCCGGTTGCACATTGCCAGTGACTTGTTTGTTGGATCTGTTTACCCAAACACTGTTAATACCAACACGGTTAGCTCCCGCAACATCACTTGTCAAAGAGTCACCGACATGCATCACTTCCTCAGGAGACCGCCCGCTTACCTTTAAGGCATAATCGAACATTTCACGATGTGGTTTATAAGATTTGACATGTTCGCTCGTGATAACCCGGTCCACTTTCAACTGTAACACGTTTATTGCTTCAATAATATCAGCATGGTCGACGTTTGAGAGGATATAGACAGGAATTGTATTTTTGGCAAAAAAATCGGCCGCATCAGTAAAGATGCTTGGATTTTTCCAATGGTTGAACATTGACTCAAGCAATTCATCCTCGTTCGCATCGGAACGGAATTGGGTAAGCGTATTTCGTAATGATGAAGCACTCAGCTCCCTTTGTTTTAAAAATGTATCGCCGCGACCGCCAATCAGTAAATCGTTAAACTCCTTCATCCAGAACTGGCCAATTTCAACTGCTGAAGCTTCAGTCAGGGACTGTTGTTTAATTTTATGGCAAATGTTCATCATCGTTTCCGTTTCTTCGTGGACGACTGTTCCGTAAAAATCTAAAAAAATAGCCTTAATCACCAATATACCCTCCCCATTCAATGCACTATTAATTGTTAATTCTATACCTTTTGCTATTAAGCTTCCATAATTATGTTTTGACAAATATACTTGCTTATGGATTCGGTGGTTGATACCGAAATGGATAAAAGCCCGCTTGTAAATAAGACAAGCGAGCTGGCAACTTGCATTATTGTTTGTATCTAAATTGATGAATCCGGCAAGGAATCTCTAACCTATTAAACACCCTTTTTTATTACTCCTTTATAATGCGCCGATGTTCTCACTTCTATTGTAAGGGTTCCGTTGCCGAAGATCGTCCTTATTAAAAACGGGACCCCTGTCGTATTTTGGAATCTAAAATCTTTGCCCCCATAAGAAACCGTAGCATCCCGTCCTGTCGGCACATAACCGACAGTCACAGAGTGATGATGTTTTTCCACGTAACTAACCCCTATTTGGTCGACAGCATTGTAAAGTGTAGACGACGTCTGGCAGATTCCTCCCCCAATTCCCATCACCAATTTACCATTTATCGCTTCTTCCGCCGGCTGGTATCCATGGGCTTCGTCACTTGGCCCTACTGTTGTGTTAAATGAGAAGTAGTCTCCATTTCCGACGATGACATTATTTATGGCCAAGGCCGACAACTCGATATTTTTTGTTCTTCCAACAACGCCGCTGTTAAAACGGGTTGTATAGGCTGCAACTAATTCTTCTCCCAAAGTGGCAACATCTTCGGGCCGATAGCCGCTTTCCTCCACATGAATTGGCAATTCCACATCTCCACCCTTGGCAGAAGCTTCAATGACCTTTTGCGTCAGCTCGGCTTCTTCAAGGATTCGCATCGGATTTCCTTTTATGATCTGGCCATTTGCATCTATTTTATCAAGGATCATTCTTTGGTCGTATCCTGGAGTGGTTGCTGTTCCCCTCGCCAGTTCCTTGGCCCATTTTTCAATTTCTGCTTTATACTTGGCATCATCTGTACCAAATCCCATCTCCTTAGGATTAAAGGTTCTAATGACGTTTTTCGTAATCGGGTCCACCACATTTAATAAAACTGGTTTTTCTTCTTTTATTTCTACTTTTTCTACATCGGCGGATTTCTCATTTTCAATTTTCTTCTCCAGCTCCGCTACTTTTTTCTCCAATTCCTCTTCTTTCGCAGTTGTATCTGCACACCCGGTGAGCCCTACCAAACTGGAAAATAATAAACATGATACCACCCTAGTTCGTTTACCCATGTTCCCCCAACTTTTCTTATTAATTTTGCTTTTAGACATTGTGACGCACCATACATACATAAATAACAGGAAATCGATTTCCATTTCTTAATTTATTCGTTATTCAGAACAATATTCCTTCAACAAAATATTGATGCTGCACTTTATTACTTAGACGTACTTTTTTCGGAAAAGACGCATTGAATTGGGAAATATTTTCATAGTGCTTTAGGTGCAAATTTATGTCCAAAAAGTTTGCCCGTGCAGTATATGCACCGCAGTGAACAAAGGTGTTCCGCGGCAGTGAGGCAGGATAACAATAAAGTAGGGAAACCTCTCTCAAGGCTTCCCCCTTATCAAACCGTCATTGACCACACTTTGTTGGACAATACGGTCCTCAATCGTGGGAATACCCAAGGGACGCTTCT
>NZ_PGVB01000026.1 GCF_002860205.1 Bacillus sp. T33-2 | reverse complement strand
AAAAGCAGTAGCACTCGCAAAAATGAAGGCGAACGAGCAGGCTGAAGGAACCACGCCACCAGGCAGTGACGATGCTGACCTGGCAAAGAAAAAAGCAGCCGCAGCCGCGAAAGCAAAGGCAGCAGCACTTGCAAAAATGAAAGCGAACGAGCAGGCTGAAGGAGGCGGCCGCCCAGCAGACGATGGTGACCTGGCAAAGAAAAAAGCAGCCGCAGCGGCGAAAGCAAAAGCAGCCGCAGCTGCAAAAGCAAAGGCAGCAGCACTTGGAGCTGAAGATTCAGCAGGTGGTGCCGGAAATGATGAAAAAGCAAAAGCAATTGCTGCAGCCAAGGCTAAAGCAGCTGCAGCCGCAAAAGCGAAGGCAGCTGCAGCAGCGAAAGCCGGAGGAAAACAGGCCGGTGGTACAACCGGAGCGGAGCAGCCTTCCATCAATCAGCCTTTACTTGATAAATATGTGAAGGTTATAACGGACCACTTAGGTGAAGAGGTATTGGAAGATTTCTATATTAATAATCTTTCAAAAGACGTACCGACCCTTGTAGTGAGAAAAGATGCCTATTACAAAGTAGCCGAATTCCTGAAGTATAATGAGCGCTTAAGCTTTGAGTACTTATCGGAGCTGCATGGCACTGATTTTGAGACTCATATGGAACTGTATGTTCACTTATACTCATACAAGAACCGCCAGCCGGTTGCCCTGAAGACTAAAATCGACCGCGAGCAGCCGGTGGCAGACTCGCTCCAGCCACTCTGGCAAGGAGCCAACTGGCCTGAATGTGAAGCATACGATCTACTCGGAATCCAGTTTACCGGCCATCCTAATCTCCACCGCATCCTGCTCGGTGAGGAATGGGTAGGGCACCCAATGAGAAAAGACTATGAACCGTACGATGTGGAGGTGTAACCAGTGATTCGGACAGAAGAAATGACCTTGAACGTGGGCCCTCAGCATCCAAGCACACACGGTGTTTTCCGGCTGGTAATAAAAATTGATGGTGAAATCATTAAAGAAGCCACACCGGTAATTGGCTATTTGCACCGGGGAACAGAAAAACTGGCAGAAAATCTTCAGTACACACAAATCATACCTTACACAGACCGGATGGATTATATATCATCAATGACCAATAACTATGTGATCTGCCATGCGGTAGAAACGATGATGGGCATCAAGGTTCCGGAACGCGCGGAATTCCTGCGCGTGATTGCGATGGAGCTGAACCGTGTCGCCAGCCACCTTGTCTGGTGGGGTACATATTTACTTGATATTGGTGCGGTCAGCCCATTCCTTTATGCATTCCGTGAGCGCGAAATGATCATTAACCTGCTGAATGAATTATCAGGGGCCCGCCTCACCTTCAATTATATGAGGGTTGGGGGCGTAAAATGGGATGCTCCGGAAGGCTGGATTGAAAAAGTTGCCGAGTTTGTTCCATACATGCGTGAGCAGCTGAAAGGGTATCACCAGCTTGTTACCGGAAATGAGATTTTCATGACCCGTGTAAAAGGTGTGGGAAGATACACGAAGGAAGACGCGATTAATTACTCCCTGAGCGGCCCTAACCTGAGATGCACCGGTGTCAAATGGGATCTTCGCAAAGATGAGCCGTATTCCATTTACGACCGTTTTGACTTTGACGTCCCTGTCAGGGAAGGCGGGGATGCCTGGGCCCGCTATGAATGCAGGCTTGCTGAAATTGAAGAATCGCTAAGAATACTGGAACAGGCTGTTGAACAGTTCCCTAAAGACGGGGAAATCATGGCCAAGGTTCCTAAAATCATCAAAGCTCCCAAGGGCGAGGCCTTCGTCAGGATTGAATCCCCACGGGGGGAAATCGGATGCTACATCGCCAGTGACGGTAAAAAAGAGCCGTACCGGCTGAAGTTTAGAAGACCGTCATTCTACAATCTGCAGATCCTCCCTAAACTGTTAAAAGGTGAAAACATGGCGAACATGATCGCTATTTTAGGTGCGATTGACATCGTGCTAGGGGAGGTCGACGGATGATGGTCAATGACATGCTTACATCAAGCCCCGGCTTGGCCAACTTTGGCATTTTCTTTCTGCTTGGAACTGTTTTCTTGCTGGTCGTTTTAGGCTTCGTAACCTTTGCGATCCTGGCTGAGCGGAAGGTAATGGGTTTCATGCAGCTGCGCCACGGACCGAACCAGGTAGGCGGCCGCTGGGGATTGCTCCAGACAGTCGCAGACGTTTTGAAGCTCCTTATAAAAGAAGACACCATTCCAAAGCTGGCTGACAGGCCATTGTTCATCATTGCGCCGGTCATCGCGTTTGCACCTGCCTTCATGGTACTTGCAACGATTCCATTCACTGACAAATTCCAGTTTGCCGACATTGGTGTGGGCCTGCTTTATTATATTGCCATTTCCGGCCTCACCACCCTCGGCGTCGTGACCGGGTCATGGGCTTCCAACAATAAGTATGCCCTTCTTGGGGGAATGCGGGCTGCCGCCCAGATGATATCCTATGAAATTCCGCTCGTCATGTCCGTATTGGGAGTCATTCTCCTGTCCGGCAGCTTAAACCTGAATGAAATTGTCGACGCACAGAAAAACGGCTGGTTCATCATTTGGCAGCCAATTGCGTTTATCGTCTTTTTAATCGCGTCTGTCGCAGAGCTGAACCGGACACCTTTCGACCTGCCTGAAGCCGAATCTGAACTGGTAGCAGGTTACCACGTCGAATACTCCGGCTTCCGCTGGGCATTCTTTATGCTTGCGGAATATGTATATATGTTCGCAATGGCAGCGTTGACTACTGTCCTGTTCCTGGGTGGCTGGCTCCCGCTTCCGTTTTTGGGCTTTATACCTGGAGCGGTATGGTTCGCATTGAAATTCAGCCTGGTTATCTTCATCCTCATCTGGATCCGGGTGGCGTTCCCCCGTCTCCGGGCCGACCAGCTGATGGAGTTTGGCTGGAAGGTCCTGCTGCCGGTAGCGCTGGCTAATATATTCCTGACAGCCATGATAAAAGAATTGATCAACCTGTTTTAATCACTAATTAATAGGGGTGAAAAAACGTGCTAGGCTTGGCTAAAGGATTATCATATACCCTTAAAAACCTGACCCGCCAAAAGGTGACTTACGACTACCCTAACGAACCGCTTCCGCTTCCGGACCGGTTCCGCGGAATCCAAAAGTTTTATCCGGAAAAATGCATCGTCTGCAACCAGTGCGCCAATATCTGCCCGACAGACTGCATCCAGTTGACCGGAAAAAAACACCCTGATCCTGCGAAAAAGGGAAAGATCATCGATACGTACGACATCAATTTTGAAATTTGTATTCTCTGTGATTTATGCACCGAGGTTTGCCCGACCGAAGCGATTGTCATGACCAATAATTTTGAACTCGCCGAATATAGCCGTGACGAGCTGTTCAAAAACCTTGAATGGTTGGACGAGAACGATGAAAATGTGCGGAAGGTGAATAAGGCATGACGTTATCAGGTGAATTTTTTGCGTTTATGTCACTTGCATTGGTGGCGGTAATCGGCGGCGTGCTCCTGTTGTTCCTTACGAAAGTCGTCCATATGGTCGTTGCGCTCGTATTTACATTCGTCAGCATTGCAGGTATTTATGTGTTGCTGTCCGCAGAATTTCTGGCAGCAGTCCAAATATTGATTTATTCTGGCGCAATAACAATCATCATGCTGTTCGGGATCATGCTTACCAAGCATGACGATGAAAGTGAATCTGGAACCGGGGGATGGCGGAAGCTGCTATTGTTCCTTGGCGTGCTGGGCTTTGGAGCAGCTGTTTATATCGGCATTTACAATCTCGATTTTGCCGCAGCTCCAAGCAGTCTTCACGAAAACAATACAGAGCAGATCGGGGTTGCCTTGTACTCCAAATTTGTGATCCCGTTTGAATTGACCTCGGTTGTATTGCTCGTCGCCCTGGTCGGTGCCATTGTACTTGCCAAGAAAGATGATGAGAAGGAGGCGGATAAGGAATGAGTCCTGTTCCAGTTTCAGCCTACCTGGCCCTTGCGCTTATTTTGTTTTGCATTGGCTTGTACGGAGCCCTGACAAAGAGAAACACTGTCATTGTCCTTATTTCGATAGAATTGATGCTCAACGCCGTCAATATAAACCTTGTAACCTTCAGTAAATATGGTTTGGCCCCGTCCATCACCGGACAGGTTTTTGCCCTGTTCGGAATGACCGTAGCGGCTGCGGAAGCGGCAGTCGGCCTGGCAATATTGATTGCCCTGTACCGCAACCGCAAAACTGTCAATATTGATGATATGGACCAGTTGAAGCACTAAAAAATAGATTTCCTGCATGACCCGCGGCTCGCGGGCCTCAATCTGACGCGCCCTGAAGAAACAAAGACAGGTGCGTTTATAGAAAACTCGCCGATTGGCGGAGCCCCTAAGGGCGAAGACAGAGGCGTAGTTGCACTTATGCGCGACGGGAAAGTATAAATTTGCAAAAATTTATACTTTCCTGTTAGCCAAAAAAGGGGATTGTGATATTGATGGAGAATGCTTGGCTCATTCCGCTTTTCCCGCTTTTATCTTTTATAATCCTGCTTCTGTTCGGCAAACAGCTGAAAGAACGAAGTGCATATTTGGGGATATTACTGTCATTGATCTCATTTGTATTTTCAGTAATCGTCCTTTTCGAGCGTTTCGTTGAGCCCACCTATAAAGCAGAAGGTACCTGGCTCACGATCGGGGATTTACAGCTAACAGCGGGTTTTGAAGTAAATCAGTTAAATGCATTGATGCTGGTCATTGTTTCGCTAGTCAGTTTTCTCGTACATACCTACTCAAAAGGATACATGCACGGTGATGAGCGGATTCCAGTTTTCTATGCATACCTTGGTTTGTTTACATTTGCCATGCTTGGCCTTGTCCTTTCGCCAAACCTGCTGCAGACCTATATTTTTTGGGAGCTTGTCGGTCTTGGTTCCTTCCTGCTGATCGGGTTTTATTTTTACAAAGAAAGCGCCAAGCAGGCTGCGAAAAAAGCATTTATCATGACGAGGATTGGCGATGTCGGGCTATTGATCGGCATGATTCTCTTATTCTGGCAAACTGGCAGTTTTGAATATGACGAGATATTTGCTGCGGTAGAAGAGGGAGCCGTGTCAGCAACAATGATTACTTTGACCGCCATATTAATTTTCATCGGTGCAGTTGGTAAATCAGGCCAGTTCCCGCTTCATACATGGCTTCCTGACGCAATGGAAGGACCGACTCCGGTTTCGGCTTTAATCCATGCCGCAACGATGGTCGCTGCAGGGGTTTACCTGGTCGCTGCGCTGTTCCCGCTGTTCACTGCAAGTGAAACGGCTCTGATGACAGTGGCGATTATAGGTGCCTTCACAGCTATTTTTGCCGCGAGCATCGGCCTGGTCCAAACCGACATTAAAAGGGTTCTCGCTTATTCAACGGTCAGCCAGCTTGGCTACATGATGCTGGCCCTTGGGTCGGCTGGCTATGTTGCCGGTGTTTTCCACCTGATGACACACGCATTTTTCAAAGCATTGTTATTCCTTGCGGCAGGTAGTGTCATTCATGCTGTTCATACTCAGGATATTGAGAAAATGGGCGGTTTATGGAAAAAGTTGCGGCTCACCGGACCGCTGTTCCTGGTTGGAACGCTCGCAATCAGCGGGGTGCCGTTATTTTCAGGGTTCTTCAGTAAGGACGAAATTTTGATTTCGGCCTGGTCACATGGAAATACCGTTCTATTCCTGCTCGCTGTCATCGCTGCATTTTTCACGGCGTTTTACATGTTCAGGCTGTTTTTCATGGTTTTTGCCGGAGAGGCCAGGAGCAAAATGAAAGACGTTCACGAATCACCTGCTGTTATGACGGCGCCGATGATCCTCCTCGGAATTTTGGCAATTGTCGCCGGTTACGTGAATACACCCTGGTTTGGCACGTTCCTTGGCGACTGGCTCGTCGAAGGTAATGAAGCACTTGGACACGGGCATACGGAAGGCCCGGTGTGGATTATGGTTGTCGCGACAGCAGTCTCCCTGCTTGGAATCTTCCTGGCATGGCTGATGTATGGAAAACGTTCGCTGTCCCGCAGCTGGATTTCCGGGAAGGTACCGCTTGCCTATAACGTTTTATATAACAAATACTATATTGATGAATTTTACCAAATGACGTTCGTATATGGTGCCAGGGCTGTCAGCCTGTTCCTGCGCTTCATCGAGGTGTTCTTTGTTGAAGGAATCATCAAGGTTATTACCGGGTTTGTCCAGGCGCTTGGCAAGGCAGGGTCGAAGCTCCAGAGCGGACAGGTACAAACGTACGGAACGATCGCCTTTGTCGGGCTTGCTGTGCTGATGGTCATCTTTGCGTTTACAGGGGGGTACTTATAATGACTATCAGTTATTTTCTTTCACTGCTCGTATTCTCCCCTTTACTGGGCATTATTGTTCTTGCGTTTCTGCCAAAAAAGAACGAACAGGGTATCAAGTGGCTGGGCTTGCTTGCGACACTTCCGGCACTGTTCCTGTCACTTATGGCTTATTTTAAACACCGGTCGGGGACCGACTTGGCCGAATTCGCGGAACGGGTCAGCTGGATACAATTTGCCGACCCCAACGTAGTCGGTGAGAATGTGTTCTCTGTCTTTTACGAGCTTGGCATTGACGGGTTTGCCCTGATCATGGTGATCTTGACTGCCATTCTGTCGACACTCGCTGCGATTGCTTCTTTCCATATTAAAAAAGAATGGAAAGGCTATTATATGCTGTTCCTGCTTCTTGAAATCGGGATGCTTGGCGTATTTACCGCCCAGAACCTGATCCTGTTCTTTATTTTCTTCGAAATGACCTTGATCCCAATGTTTTTCCTGATTGGAAAATGGGGCAATTTCGAGAAAGAAAAAGCGGCATACAGTTTCCTGATTTATAACGGTCTTGGTTCTGCCGTGCTCCTGATTGTGATCATGGTGCTGTTTTCCCGTACAGGAACATCCAATATTGAAGCATTGACATATTTAATGAATACGAAACAGGCGCCATTGACTGACCCGTTAAAGATGGGACTTTTGATTGCCCTTCTCGTGGCATTTGGGGTCAAGCTGCCAATCTTCCCGCTGCACAGCTGGATGCTCCGCGTCCACGTTGAAGCGCCGCCTTCAATTGTCATGCTGCACTCAGGAATCCTGCTGAAAATAGGTGCATTCGGTTTGATCCGGTTCGGGAGGGGAATCTTCCCTGAACAATTCAAGGAACTTGCTGTTTTGCTCGCCGTTCTTGGTGTGGTCAACCTGCTTTACGGGGCATTCCTTGCTTTTATCCAGACGGATTTCAAAATGGTGCTTGCATATTCGTCTATTTCCCACATGGGGATTGTCTTAATCGGCCTCGGGGCCAATAACGAACCGGGAATTCAAGGAGCGATATTCCAGGTCGTGTCGCACGGTTTGATTTCGGCGCTGCTGTTCTTCCTTGTTGGTGTGTTATATGAGAGAGTGCATACATCCCATATTGCCAATCTTGGCGGACTGGCTAAAGGAATGCCGCTTACAGCCGGATTCTTGCTTGCTGCTGCAATGGCTTCTTTGGGATTGCCGGGCATGTCCGGGTTTGTCAGTGAATTTATGGCATTTCTCGGCCTGTTCAAAGAGATGCCGGTACTTGCCGCAATTGGGGCGCTTGGCATCATCATGACCGCAGTGTACCTGTTGCGTGCGGTGCTTGCCATCACGTACGGCCGGGCAGACCGGGAGTTTATCGGCATAACCGATATACGTTCCTATGAGTGGGCTCCGGTTTTGGTGCTCGTCGGTTTAATCGTGTTGATTGGCGTCTACCCGGCAATATTGAGTGGGCCGCTGCAAACAACTTTGGACACAATCATGCATGGGACTGGAGGGTGATGAAGGATGGATCTTGACCAATTACTAAGTTTTGAGTGGGGGATCATGGCGCCTGAATTCATCATTCTGGGTGTCGCAACGGCGCTTTCCCTTATAGACCTGTTCATGCCTAAACAAATCGACCGCAAGATTCTCGGATGGATTGGGTTCGCCGGCATTGTTGCCTCGATCGTTTCTGTCGTCAGCTTGAACGGGCATGACACCGCATCCATTCTGTACGACACATTCCGTCTCGATTCATTTGCAAAAGCGTTTAAGCTGTTACTGCTGGTTGGTGCGGCGCTTGTGATGCTGCTCGCGATTGATTACGAGCCAAAAGAAGGAATCAAGGAAACCAGAGGTGAGTTCTTCTACCTCTTCCTCGCCGCCCTCCTTGGTGGAATGATGATGTCATCCAGCGGAGACTTGATCACATTATTCGTCGGCCTTGAACTACTATCCATTTCGTCTTACATATTGGCAGGGATGCGGAAGAAAAACTTGCAGTCAAATGAATCTGCGATGAAATATGTCATCAATGGCGGGATATCGACCGCGATAACCCTGTTCGGCATGAGCTATGTCTATGGACTGACCGGGTCGACCAATCTAAAGGAAATATCGGCTGTCCTTCAGACAGTCGATAATCCGCAGCATGTTTATATCCTGGGGCTGGCCTTTTTCATCATCTTTGTCGGGCTGTCGTTCAAGCTGGCTTCAGCACCTTTTCATATGTGGGCGCCTGATGTATATCAGGGGGCGCCGACACCAGTCACTGCTTTCCTGAGTGTTGTTTCTAAAACAGCCGGGTTTGTCATTGTCATACGCATCCTGCTTGCGGTCTTTGCAAGCGTGCCGACTGACGGGGCTTCACCAGAATCGATTCCGCTCCTGTTTGCAGTCCAGGATTACATTGCCTTCCTTGCAGGCGCGACACTTATGATCGGAAACTTGATCGCCTTAAGGCAGCGCAATATTAAACGCCTTTTCGCATATTCGAGCATTGCCCATGCCGGCTATATCCTGGTCGCAATTGCGACAATGTCATACGTCATGTTTGATGCAATATGGTTTTACCTTGCAGCATACTTGTTTATGAACCTTGGTGCATTCGCGGTGATCCAGTTGATCACGATGAAGTCAGAAACAGAGGATATCAGCCAATTCGCTGGACTCTACCGAAGGGCCCCGGTGCTTGCAGTTGCTATGGGAATCTTGATCCTGTCGCTTGCCGGGATTCCGGGCACCGCCGGTTTTATCGGGAAACTGAATATCTTTATGGGTGCCCTGATGACAAGCCCGGCCCATTATGTACTTGCTTCGCTGATGATTGCCGGGACAGTGATTTCTTATTTCTACTATTTTGGCATCATGGTGCAAATGTTCTTCCGGCCGGCGGCTGATGATTCGAAAATCGGAGTTCCGCCTGGAATCGGAACGGTCATCATCATTTGTACGGCAGCCACAGTCTTGTTTGGAATCATGCCAAACCTGGCATTTGATTTTCTCCATGAAAATTTCGATCAGTTCATGGACTTTTTAAGATAGGGCAATTCAAGGTTTGGGGGCTATAAGCAAAGGGGTTATTTTAATATGAGGGCAAAAGGCTGGCTTTGATTTCAAGGCCAGCCCTTGCTTTTTATTTATCATTTAATAGAAAAATATACGTGTAACGGAAAAAAGGTGAAACTTCATCCCGGTTTACACGTCAAATATACGGGAAGGCATTTGTGAAGTTTGGTACAATAGGAGTTGATAGAAAGGAGAGGGGTCGGATGATTTCTGATTTTGGTTCCCAGGCATTGGTCAGTATTGTGTGCCATCTGGTTTTCATAGCGTTGGCGTGGTGGGCATTGCAAGCATTGAATTTCGACCGTTTTCTAAGGGCAAATCGTGTGCTGCAGGCAAGAGTCCTGTATATATTATTATCGATCGCATTAGGTTCTATCGCCAGTAATTTCTTTCTGGATTATCTTCTATGGTCCCAGCAACTCCCGCTAATCCTCCAGGTAATTAAATAGAATTGGTAAAAATTTAGGTCTTCGTACATGTTTTCAAATCCGCCGTTTTTGAGTACAATTCTCTTTGTTGCTATTTTTCGATTTGTGATTAATTGAACGCACGATAAAAAATGAACACCCGGATCAGTTGCGTAGCAATACATATTGTCAAAAAGTGACGAGTTTTCCATAGTATGCTCTTCGTATCCCTGGAAACAATGGTAATAAGGGGAGGAGTCATAGATGAAGAAAATTACGTACATTTTATCAATTTTTGGCATAATTGGTTTTATAGTGCTTCAGGCTGGGAATAAAACGACTGTAGCTGATGCGGAACATGATTTACCCATATTGGCCTCAGTTTTACAGGACGAAAATATTATCATCAATGAATGGTCTTTGCATGCAAGAGAAAATTTGGAAACAGTCAAAACCCGCCAGGACATCATGGACTTGATAAAAGAGCTGAAAGGCGAATTCCCTAGTTGGAATTGGACTCTTTCAGACCATACAGAACATCTTACAGCGACGGCGAAATCTGCTAAAGCAGGTCACCAGGAAACGGTTACGATCATGACTGCCGGCACAAATGATCAGCTCCATGCATATCTAATGTATGAAGTCAGAGGTCAATCCTGGAATAGTGATTCAGATGCATTTATAAATAACGTGTTATCAGGCAGATTATTTGACATTTTTCGAGAAAATACAACAATTTATTCTTGTATAAAAGGCGAATTCAGTGATAAGATGGAAAAGGCTTTACCTTTTTATGTTAAAAAATTATTAAATGATTTCAACGCCAAGGAAATAGAAGCTTTAAAAGAAGACTCATTTATTTCCGTGTCGGCATTTTCGCCGCGTATTGCAGCATCGTTAGCCAATGGACAAAAAATGAACTTGCAGCTTGGATTAAGGACAAATGAACGATTGGGCGCTAAGACTACCATCGTAGTTGGCACACCTATCATAACGATTGAATATTAATATATAGAAATTGGACGCGGAGGGGAATACATTTGGAAAAAATCATCGTCCGCGGCGGACAAAGGCTGAGTGGTACGGTTAAGGTTGAAGGAGCAAAAAATGCCGTGTTGCCTGTCATCGCTGCAACATTATTAGCAAGTGATGGGAAAAGCGTAATTCATGATGTGCCAACTCTCTCCGATGTGTACACCATCAATGAAGTTTTACGCTCTTTAAACGCCAATGTGGAGTTTGTAAATAACACGATTGTTGTAGATGCATCAGGAGAGTTGAAAATTGAAGCGCCTTTTGAATATGTGCGTAAGATGCGCGCTTCAGTACTCGTAATGGGATCATTACTCGCAAGAAACGGCCGCGCCCGTGTCGCGTTGCCTGGAGGCTGTGCAATCGGTTCCCGTCCGATTGACCAACATTTAAAAGGGTTTGAAGCAATGGGCGCCAGTGTAAAAGTAGGCAACGGTTTCATCGAAGCCGAAGCGATGGGCGGATTGCGCGGGGCCAAAATTTATTTAGATTTCCCAAGTGTGGGTGCAACTGAGAACATCATGATGGCAGCTGTGCTTGCAAAAGGTACAACCGTAATCGAAAACGTGGCCAAGGAACCTGAAATTGTCGACCTCGCAAACTTCCTTAACAAAATGGGAGCAAAAGTCAGGGGCGCAGGCACAGGAACAATCCGCATCGATGGTGTAGACCGCCTTTACGGAGCGGATCACAATATCATTCCTGACCGGATTGAAGCTGGGACATTCATGGTCGCAGCCGCGATAACAGGTGGAGATGTCCTTGTACGTGGTGCAGTTCCTGAGCATTTAACTTCGCTAATTGCAAAAATGGGAGAAATGGGTGTCATCATTAAGGAAGAAGAAGACGGCGTTCGCGTGACCGGCCCTGAAAAGCTGAAAGCAGTCGATATCAAGACGATGCCGCATCCAGGATTCCCGACAGATATGCAATCTCAAATGATGGCATTGCTTCTGCGTGCCCAGGGTACCAGCATGATTACTGAAACTGTGTTCGAAAACCGGTTTATGCATGTGGAAGAATTCCGGCGCATGAACGCAGAAATCAAAATCGACGGCAGGTCTGTCATCATGAACGGTCCTTCCAACCTGCAGGGAGCTGAAGTTGCTGCAACCGACCTGCGTGCCGCAGCTGCGTTAATCCTGACAGGATTGGTGGCTGACGGAGTAACACGCGTAACCGAGCTAAAGCATCTCGACCGTGGTTATGTGAACTTCCATGAGAAGCTTGCGTTACTTGGAGCAGACATCGAGCGCGTGAAGGAAGAAGAGGAAATTACCGTCGTAGAAACAATCGTTAGCGATTTGAACGCATAATTCGGCTAAAAACCGTAGAATTATACTGTCCTGTAGTGGACCGTATGATTCTGCGGTTTTTATTATTTTTTAAGGCTGTCGACAGTAGCAAAGCATGCGGTCTGTTATTCGACAAGTTTTGATATTGGGATCATTTAGAAGATTTGGGTTTGGCATAAAAAATGATTTCAGGGCATTTGGAAATGCGCAGTCATAAATGCTTGTCCTCCTCCATATGATTGGATTGAGGCGGGTTAACCCGTTTAAATCTATCATATGGAGGCTTTTTACATGTTAAAAATCAAACCTTTCGTCGTAGCAGTGGTACTTCTTGTGGCACTCACCCTCCTGGTACCAACCATTCTTGTACTCCCATTTACTGAAGAGGCGTCCGGAAAACTGGGTGAAGACCTAAAACCCGCGGAACAGCCAACAGCAAAATCTTCTGCAGATGCCGCTGTAGAGGTAGCAGTGTACAGGATGGCAAAATCAAAACTGGAAAAGCTTCAGCTTAATGAATATTTAATTGGTGTGGTCGCGGCAGAAATGCCTGCAGAATTTGAAACAGAGGCCTTAAAGGCACAGGCATTGGCGGCGAGGACGTATTTTGTCCAGCAAATGCTCGGCAAGGAGAAAGCCAAACTGCCTGAGGGCGCGCAAGTAACGGATACAGAAGCTTTTCAGGTGTATAAAAGCACAGACGAGCTGAAAAAGATTTGGGGAGCGAACTATAAGTGGAAAATCGAAAAGATTTCTGAAGCAGTAGCTGCCACAGACGGACAAATCCTAACCTTTGAAGGAGCGCCGATCACCGCGACCTTCTTCTCGACGAGCAACGGGTTCACTGAAAACTCAGAGGAATACTGGCCGAATTCGTTTCCATACCTGCGAAGTGTTGAAAGCCCGTGGGATTTAAAATCACCCAAATTTAATGACCAAAAAATTGTATCTATAAAGGAGTTTGAATCAAAGCTCGGAGTCAAACTTACCGACCTGTCCAATATTGGCAAAGTGGTATCCCGCACAGCCGGTAAAAGGGTTGGCAAAGTTGAAATAAACGGCAAGGTATTGACCGGAAAAGAAATCAGGGAAAAACTGAGCCTAAAATCGAGCGACTTCACCTGGTCATTAAAAGGGGACAATATCGTGATCACCACAAAAGGATTCGGGCACGGAGTAGGCTTGAGCCAGTATGGAGCGAACGGAATGGCCACTGAAGGAAAAACCTACCAGGAGATCGTCAAACATTACTATAGTGGAGTAGAAATCTCCCAGGCAGACAGCCTGCTCACAAAGGTTACTGCACAGAAATAATGTTTCTGAATGGTTCGACGGATCTGGAAAACGGACAACACAAGTTTGGGGAATTTTGTAAACATTAAGTATTATGTTCCAGCCGAGGTGTTAATGCCCCGGTTGTTTTTCGTTATCGCCGGATTCACCCTGCTGTCAAGCAGGGAGTCAAAGTCAGGGGGCGGGTGATATACTCGTCCTTTTTTCTTCCCTGTATATGGAAATTTCATTGAAGTCAGCATATTCGAGGCAGTCTTTATTAAAGAAATATGGAGGAATTCCCTTAACATGCGGTTGGTCAGGTTTGATCCGAAAATCAGGAAATAGTCCATGATTGCCTGTATGTGGGCATCTTTCGAGTGGAAAAGGCAACGGGGGCAATTCCAGTTTTTTAATTGGCGCTTCATCGAAAAAGCTAAACAGGATGGGCACTGCACACCGGTTACTAAATCATTTTTCTGGATGCCAAAAACCTCGAGGATGTCCGGAATATGAGGAGTATGCTCTTTAAGCATCAGTTTTTTTAATTTTCTCATTCCCTTTTCATTAAGGACTTCTTTTTCATATGAACGGGAAATGGAGTTAAACCGGTCCTCGAGTTCTACTGATTTGCACACTTTCAGGAAAACTTCTTTATCACCAGACTTAATGATAGTTGCCGGATTACTGATCTCAACAAGATATTCGGTAGGAATTGAAGGCAGGTTATGATCGTCGAGCCAATTGTTAAATTGCTTCTTCTGCCGTTTAACCTGCAAAATTGGATTGGCAAAGCCGTCTTCTTTTTCATTCATTATTCTTGTCATCTGGTTGGATGCTTTATCAAAAACGAGGGTACCCGAGTAATTTTTTATTTCCACGATGAATGCAAATCGTGTGGATAAAATGAGAGTATCAATTTGAAAGTAGTATTCGTTGTGAGGGAGGCGCAAGCCGTGGAAAATAAGAAGGCCCTTGTCAGGAAGAAAACTAAATTCATAATCTAAGCTGTTTTCACCCTTCAGACCATTAATTCTTCTCCTTCTGTCATTATAAACATTCTGCCATTTTGGATGCGTTTTTGGAAGTCTGCTTAATAATGCTTCTTCCATGAAAATTTTAATAGGAATTGAACGCTGTTTTACAATCAAATGCATCTCTCCTTCATGTATTTTCATATGTGTAACTTCGACAATTTATGTTTGAGTTCCTGCCATATAGCTCAAGAATGCTACATATTGTTTCTAAAAATGAAGGTTCCCTTGCATGTAATCACTTTTATCCCGGTAACTCACGAGATAATCCCGGTACGTGGATTTTTATTCCCGGTAAGTAAAATATAATCCCGGTAAGTTCAATTATATTCCCAGTAGGTTCAATTTTCTTACAAAAAAGGCAGATTTGTACTAGAACAAAATTTATCCCGGTAGAAATCTGCCCCTCACATCACTGGAAAGCTTGCTCCACTCTCCTGAGCAGCCGGCCAATCCGTGGAAACTGCTTGCCGAAGTACCCATAGTTGACGAAGTGCGCGGCGACCAGGATCCCAAAGACATCTTTCACAAAATCAATTACCGTCGCTGACCGGTATGGAACAAATGACTGATGCACTTCATCCAGCAGCCCGTACATCGCCGCTACACCCATCAATGCAAAGTTCAGCCCCCGGGTGAACCGTCCTGTCGTCAAGGCGGCCAGTACGAGCAGCAGATACAGTATCGCAAACTCCACTAAATGCAGCGACTCCTTTAGAAACCGGTCAACGCCGCGGTCCGGCAATTCAATCACCGCGTTATCCGGCAGACTCGACATAATCCAGATTGCAGCCATGTATAAAAAAGGCAAAACCCTTATTGTCCATTTTAAAAATTTCATAAAAACCCCTCACTTAAAAGTTTTTTGCATAAAACAAATATGTTTGTCGAAAAATAAGCAGAAAAAAATTTTGTTACTCTATGTATATATTGTTTCTGATCTGTTCAGACTGGTTGCTGAGGTGATGAAAATGAGAGAGGAAGAAACTAAACGATCTTCTCAAGATTCAAGGTTTAAGCGTTATTTCAAAAAGCGTTGGATATATCCAGCCGTTTATATCGCCAGTGCGGCACTTATTTTAACCGGAGTTCTCTGGTACCAAAACAGCGGTGATAAAGCGGACCAACTGGATTATAAAGCAACAGACGTTCCAGGCAAAAAATACAATGACGAGCCTGCCGTCGAAGTCAACCGGGCCATGGAGAACTTTGTAATGCCGGTCACAGATCCGGATGCAGCAGAAATCAAAATGGAATTCTACGACAATGACAGTGACAAACAGAAACAGGAAGCAGCTCTTGTTTTCTACAATAACACTTACCACCCAAGCACAGGGCTCGACATCGCCGTAAAAGACGGTAAAGAATTCAACGTCCTTGCTGCAATGGGCGGTACCGTTACTAAAGTAGAAGAAGATGCGTTCCTTGGCAATGTAATTGAAATCGAGCACGACAAAGGTATTGTAACACAGTATCAATCCGTTAAGGATTTCGAAGTCAAAGTTGGCGACCAGGTAGAACAAGCACAAGTTCTTGGCAAAGCCGGACAAAGCTTGATCAATGAAAAAGCAGGTGTCCATGTACACTTTGAGATTCGGAAAGACAATATTCCTGTCAACCCACTTGCTTATTTTAATAAACCGCTGAGTGCTTTACAAGATGCGAAGCTAGAGGATGACAGCCAGAAAGCTTCAGAAGAAGATGCTGCTGAAAAAGGCGAACAATCCGAAGAAGGCACATCTCCAGAAGAAGGCAGCTCTTCAGAAAAGGAAGAAACTGGCGATAAAGAAGGCACTGGCACTGACAAAGGTACAGACAAGCAAGGATCTGGTTCAGGCACTGATACAGGCAATGACGAAGGTACAGGCACTGACAAACAAGATATCGAAAAGGATGCCAGCGAGTCGAAGGATTCTACTGAAGAAACTGATTCTACCAAAAGCAGCAATTCCTAATCATAAGGAAACCCGTCTCACAGCAGGCGGGTTTTTTGCTGTCAAATCATTAAAAAAAAGCCCTTCAGTCTTCGTAATGAATAAAACTATGGTAAAATCATACAAGACGGGAGGGACCTGACATGAAAAAATTAATATTTACATTTCTCACTATTATTTTGGCGGCTGGTATTGTGGGCTGCAGCAAGGAGCCGAGCCCAGAGGAACGTTTCGCGCAATATATAAAGCTGTGGAACGACCAGAAATTCGAAGAAATGTACGGATTTTTATCGAACAAGGCAAAGGAATCTGTATCAAAAGAAGACTTCGTGAATCGCTATTCTAAAATATACAAAGATTTAGAGATTGAAAAGCTGGATGTAGATTTCAAAAAACCTGAGGACGAAGAAAAACCGGAGGATAAAGCCAGCTACTCTTACAGGGCAAAAATGCAAAGTGTGGCCGGACCCATCAGTTTCGACCATACTGCAAAACTTGTCAAAGAGAAACGCGGCGACAAGGAAAACTGGTATGTTGACTGGAACACAACCTATATATTCCCAGAACTCGAAAGCAGCGACAGGATCAGTTTTAAAAATACTCCGGCAAAGCGCGGCGAGATTTCCGACATAAATGGAAATGGACTCGCCATCAACGGATCTGCGCTTCAAATCGGTGTAGTGCCAGGCCAGCTGGGAGCCCAGAAAGATGCAACCATTTCACAGCTTTCAGCCTTGCTTGACATGAGTCCCGAGGAAATCAATAAGTCGCTAAACGCTGATTGGGTCAAGCCAGACTTGTTTGTCCCACTCAAGAAAATTTCCAAAAACGACATTGCGCTCCGTGAACAGCTTTTTGCAATGGATGGGGTCACAAATCAAAAGGCTGAGGCGCGCGAATATCCATATGGGGAATCAGTTTCCCACCTGCTAGGATATGTCGGGCCAGTCACTGCCGATGACCTTGCCAAATTGGAAGGCAAGGGCTATACGGCTAATGATGTGATTGGCAAACGCGGCTTTGAACAGGTGCTGGAAGAGAAGCTAAAAGGGAAAAATGGAATTAAAATTTCGATCCTCAAAAAGGACGGCAGCGAAAAACTCTTGGCAGAAAAGCCGGTCGAGCACGGGCAAAACATCCAGCTGACCATTGATGTGGTCCTTCAACAGCAAATTTATGATCAGTTAAAAGGGGAAACAGGTGCATCCGCAGCCATTAACCCGGTAACCGGGGAAACACTTGCCCTGGTCAGCAGCCCGGGCTTTGATCCGAACGCAATGGCTCTTGGCATATCCCCGCAAAAATTACAAGCGCTTGAAGACGACCCGCTCCAACCATTGCTGAATCGCTTCAAGGCCAACTATGCCCCAGGTTCGGTCATCAAGCCGATTACAGCAGCGATTGGCTTGTCCAGCGGGAAAATCAACCTGAATACAGCCTACGAAATCAACGACAAGCGGTGGCAAAAAGATTCATCATGGGGCTCTTATCATATTACAAGGGTTACGGATGTAAAAGGCCAGATCGATTTAGAAAAAGCGCTGATTTACTCTGATAACATCTATTTTGCCCGTGCAGCGCTCGATATTGGCAAAGATTCGTTTATCGACGGACTGAAGAAATTCGGCTTTGAAAAAGAACTGGATTACCTCTATCCAGTCGAACCGTCTAAAACAGGCAGCATGGACAATGAAAAAATGTTGGCTGACTCCGGTTACGGACAGGGCCAGGTAGAAATGAGTGTCCTGCATCTGGCCGCAGCTTATACGCCATTTGTTAACAAAGGCAACATGATCAAGCCGGTACTGCAAAATGAAGATACCAAGAACCAAATCCTTCAGGAAGGGCTGGTCAGCGAGGAAAACAAAGCCAGCATCAACCGTATGCTTACAAAGGTTGTCACCGATCCAAACGGAACCGCCTATTCAGCCCAAATCAATGGCTATCCGCTTGCAGGAAAGACGGGCACGGCTGAGCTTAAGCTTAAGCAGGGGGAAAAGGGCCAGGAGCTTGGCTGGTTTGTAGCCTATAATCCACAGTCACCAGAGCTTCTGATTTCAATGATGATCGAGAATGTCCAGGAAAAAGGCGGCTCAAAAGCGGCTGTTTCCCGGGTGAAGGAAGTTTTTGCAGCAAGGTTGCAATAAATGATTATTGAAGGCCAGGGATGCCCCCTGGCTTTTATTCTTTCTTGTGTGGATAAGTTATTTTATTTTCAAATATCGGCGTGAGAAATGATGCAAAAATCGACACATTTCTCAGGAAATAATTTCGAACCACAACATACGCAACATTTCAATGCTCACTACAAATTAGAAAAAAACCAGGAAAAAGAAATTAAAAACGATGTTACCTTGTCCCTATTGAGTTTTTCTTGCATATATCCTCAACCAAGCTAATAAACTGTTACAAACCTGACAAAGAGAGTGTTTGAGGTGAGGAATCGTTTAAGGGAACAGGAATTCAGCCGGGAACATGATTATTCTTCGTAACGACCAGAAGGCTTGGCCTTCTGCCGCATGGATGAAAGAGTTGAAGGTCAAGCCTCACAATGCGGATAAACAGGATTTGGCGATACAAAGCGAGTCTCATTTCACACTTCTCACATCCAATTTAGGGAGGGCGAGTGGTGTGCACGATTACATCAAAGAGAGAACTATCAAGATTGGAAAGTATATCGTGGAGACGAAAAAAACAGTTCGCGTAATCGCGAAGGAGTTTGGCGTATCCAAAAGTACAGTCCATAAAGATCTGACAGAAAGGCTCCCTGAAATTAACCCGGAGCTTGCCAACGAAGTAAAGGAAATATTAGATTACCATAAATCAATCCGCCATTTACGTGGAGGAGAAGCCACAAAACTGAAATACCGAAAAGAAGAAAGGGAAGAGGAGCCTGTGCAATAACATAGTCCATAGTGTTTAAAGTACTTGCACAATGGGGCCATTTTAGTGGAATTACAGCATGCCAATTAGCCTGACAGTAGCAAGGTACCAGCCTAAGGGGAAATTCATGAATTACAGTATAGGGGTTCGATGAACTATTGGTAAACTATTTAAGTACTTCCTTCAAATCGTCAATAAAAAAGCCACTCCTCGATTAGTTTCATTAACAATTAATGGAGGAGTGGCTTTCTATGTGTCTTTCGGGCAGTTCACAAATTATGATACGATGCTTTTTCTTTTTTGCAGGAATTGATCAGCAGCACCTTCACATGGTAAATAAATATCTCCTTGTAAATCCAGATTTTCTCCCGAACTGGGCAACGCAAACTTTCCGAATTGCGAAACTGCACATTTCATCATTTCGGTGCCATTCCCCAGCCTCGGTAACCGGCTGATATACATGGAAAATAACTCTAAATAGCTGTGCCAATCATCAATTTCAATCTTCCGAAAATCAAAAAAGCCAACCTCCTCGTCATTCCAAAAAGCTCTTATGTAATTATCGCCAGAAATTAGCGTAATTTCCTCCCCTGTTTTATCCCTTATTTAATTCCTGAAATCCCTGACGTCCGGTGTGCTCGTAGTCAGCTGAGCAAATTTTTTTGTGGGAGTATAATTGTAGCAACACGTTTAATAAAGTTGAACATTCTCCCTCCATGGCCCCTTTTTTCGCACCATTTTTGACAAAATTCTGCAAAAATAACCATTTTTTTCGTTTTTCAGTTACTTATTTCCTATAACTGTGGTAAAATAAACAATTAGGTTAGAATATGGTTCGCAGATGCGGCCGCGCCTGTATAATCTCCACTTTCATTGTCTATTTTGGTAGATAAGAACTTCCATCAGGATACCGGGTTACGATCAGCCGCAGCCGGCCATTTGTCAAGGAGGAACGAAAAAATCATGTTAGCAAGGGATATTGGAATTGACCTTGGTACAGCCAACGTACTTATTCATGTAAAAGGCCGTGGGATAGTGTTAAATGAGCCGTCTGTCGTGGCAATTGACAAGAACACCAACAAAGTTTTGGCAGTCGGAGAAGAAGCGCGGCGGATGGTAGGACGGACGCCCGGCAATATTATCGCGATCCGCCCGTTAAAAGATGGAGTGATTGCCGACTTTGATGTAACTGAAGCGATGCTGAAACACTTTATCAATAAGCTGAATGTAAAGGGATTTTTATCAAAGCCCCGCATTTTAATTTGCTGCCCGACAAATATCACAAGCGTCGAACAGAAAGCGATCAGGGAAGCAGCCGAAAAAAGCGGAGGCAAAAAGATTTACCTTGAAGAAGAGCCAAAAGTGGCTGCAATCGGCGCAGGCATGGATATTTTCCAGCCAAGCGGCAATATGGTCGTCGATATAGGCGGCGGAACAACTGATGTGGCAGTTCTTTCAATGGGGGATATTGTTACATCTTCATCAATCAAAATGGCTGGAGATAAATTTGACTCCGAAATTTTAAATTATATTAAACGTGAATATAAGCTGCTCATCGGTGAGCGTACAGCTGAAAATATTAAAATCCAGATCGGTACTGTTTTCCCTGGTTCACGCAAAGAGGAAATGGAAATCCGCGGCCGTGATATGGTTTCAGGTTTGCCGCGCACGATCACTGTCCGGTCAGAAGAAATTGAAGAAGCATTAAGAGAATCGGTATCCGTCATCGTTCAGGCAGCAAAGACTGTGCTTGAGCGTACACCGCCGGAATTGTCCGCCGACATTATTGACCGCGGCGTTATTTTGACCGGAGGCGGGGCGTTGCTTCACGGCATGGATATGCTTTTGGCCGACGAATTGAAAGTCCCGGTCATTGTGGCTGAAAATCCAATGGATTGTGTCGCAATCGGCACGGGTATCATGCTCGACAACATCGACCGTCTTCCAAAACGGAGGATAAGCTAAATAGTGCAGGCAGAAATCCGGGGTTCCGACTGAACGCCGGATTTTTTATCCTATACCCCTTTTGTTTAGAAAAAAACCTAAAAAATTGAATTTTTTAATGTTTCTTGTCGAATTTTTTTTTATAATGATAATAAGTGGTAAATCCCCATTAACATATATTTAAATCATGCTTCAACCATGAGGTGACAAAATGTTTAGAGGTTTCTACACCGTTGCGTCTGGAATGCTCGCACAGCAGCGCCGCACAGAGATGCTTACCAACAACATGTCCAATAACAACACACCGGGATTCAAGGCAGACCAGTCAGCCATGAGGGCCTTTCCCGAGCTGCTTCTGCAGCGGTTTGAACAACAAAAAATTCCGACTGAAAATGGACTGACATTGCCTTTTTCCAATACAGTCGGATCAGTGAATACTGGTGTATATATGCAGGAAGCCATTCCAAAGTTCATACAGGGCGATCTTCGTGAAACAGGAAGCAATACCGATGTCGGCCTTCTTGATATTAACATCCCCGCAACTGAGGATGGAACGACAGGCTCAGTATTCTTTACGGTGCGCCAGGAGGACGGCACCCTCCGTTACACCCGCAATGGCGGCTTCACTCTGGACGGGCAGGGCTTTTTGACGACAGGCGCCGGTCGCTATGTCCTCAGTGATGGTGGAAATCCCATTCAATTGTCGAGTGACCGTTTTACTATAAGTGAGAATGGAATTGTTACTGGAGAGAATGGTGAAACAGCAAGGCTTGGTATCGGATTTGCAAATGATCCGCGCCGCTTAATAAAAGAAGGTGATGGCTTGTTCCGCACAGAGGATGGCAACCCGCTTCCGAATGCATACAACGAAAACGGGATCCAATTTAAAATGCAGCAGGGATACCTTGAACAGTCCA
The DNA here is from genome assembly GCF_002860205.1 of Bacillus sp. T33-2. Taxonomy (GTDB): domain Bacteria; phylum Bacillota; class Bacilli; order Bacillales; family Cytobacillaceae; genus T33-2. The sequence continues at coordinate 65,882 of NZ_PGVB01000026.1, read as the reverse complement.
ACGTAGATGTTAGTAAAACAATGACGGACATGCTCACTGCCTACCGCGCGTTCGAGGCAAACCAGAAAGTGCTGCAAGCTTATGACCGGAGCATGGAAAAGGCAGCCAACGAAATAGGAAGAATTGGGTAATGGACCAGCCCATGATGAGGGATAATGATGAATAGATCAATAATCACAGCGACCAATACACTGTCACAGCTGCAAAAGCAAATGGACATGATCAGCCATAATATTGCGAATGTCGATACTACTGGATTTAAACGGCGTCAGGCAACATTTACCGATTTGATCTTCCAGGAATTCCGAAACCAGCCAAATGATATCACTGAACAGAACCGGCTGACTCCGCTGAATATCCGGCAGGGAACGGGCGCAAAAATCAACCATTCCCAAGTGGTCATGCAACAGGGAAGTATTAAACATACTCATCGCCAACTCGATACCGCCTTCACGGCAGAAGGGCAATTTTACAGGGTTCTCGTCCAGAATGAAGATGGGACAGCCGTCCGGTATACACGTGATGGTGCCCTATACTTAACACCGGTTTCTGAAAATGAATCCATGCTTGTGAATGGAGAAGGCTATCCGGTCTTGAATGAAAATAACCAGCCGATTACGGTCGCTGGGTCACCCAAAGGTTTTACTATAACAAGTGAGGGCCGGTTTATTGCGGAAATGGCAAATGGAGGCACACAGGAATTCAACCTCGGTGTCACTTATATAAAAAAACCGCAGTTTCTCGAGCAAAAAGGCGGTAACCTCTTTGGCCTGCCTGATAATCTCGCTGGGCTCGGAGTTGCTGAAAATGATATTTTAACAAACCTGGACGGTCAGTTGAGAAACGGTATTTCCATTCAGCAGGGAGCGCTTGAACAGTCCAATGTCGATCTGAGCAAAGAGATGACCGATCTTATTAATGTCCAGCGTGGCTACCAGTTCCAGTCACGATCTATCACGTTATCGGACCAAATGCTCGGATTAGTAAATGGAATTCGTTAAGAGGGGAAGAAAAGAATGGCTTTGAACAGCAATAATCAGGAAGCAGCAACGCGTGAGCAAATAAAGCAACAAAAAAAGAAAGCACAGCCAGACCAAACGCGTGAAAAAAGGAAAAGGATCCGGGTGCGCCTCATTCCAATCTGGCTTCGGATTATAATTGTCATTGCCTTATTAGCCCTGAGCATCATACTGGGTGCTGTTTTTGGCTACAGTGTGATCGGGGACGGAAAACCCTCAGATACTTTTGAAAAATCAACATGGACCCATATAAAGGATTTAATTAATAAAGAATAACTTTGCAGGAAGGGGATTTTCCCCTTCCTTTTTGATTACTGTTTTTAGTACAATGAAAAATAAGCACCTAATATTAAGAGGAGGTACTAACATGCTTGATATTACACAAATTAAAGAAATTATTCCTCACAGATATCCGTTCTTGCTTGTCGACAAAATCCTTGAGGTGGAAGAAGGCAAAAAAGCCATTGGCATAAAAAATGTCACAGCAAATGAGGAGTTTTTTAACGGGCACTTCCCGGATTATCCGGTAATGCCGGGTGTACTGATTGTCGAAGCCCTCGCCCAAGTGGGGGCGGTAGCCATGCTGATGCCTGAAGAAAACCGGGGAAAGCTTGCGTTTTTTGCAGGTATTGATAACTGCCGGTTCAAAAGGCAAGTGAAACCCGGCGACCAGCTCCGGCTGGAAGTGGAAATGCTTAGGTTCCGGGGCCCAATGGGCAAGGGAAAAGGGATTGCGACAGTTGACGGCGAACTTGTGTGTGAAACGGAAATCATGTTTGCCCTTAAATAGTCAGGCCTGTCAGTGGCAGTTGGCGGCGAACTTATGTATGAAAAGGAAATCATCTATGCCCTTAATTTGTGGGAGGCCCGTCAGTTGCAATTAATGGCGGACTTGTATGAGAAACGGAATTATATTTAGCCTTAAATAGGAGAAGGGTGGCCTATGGGAGCTGGCAGGTGATCTTGCGAGTGAAACGGAAAGATATTTGCTAAATAGCAGAAGAAACCGGTTGGCATGCCAGCCGGTTTTCTTAATGCCCGGGGCATTACTCTTGCGCAGAATTTCATTCAATACCTAAACATAGCTGGAAATTTATCAAGTAATCATGCAAGGTTTTTCCGCGTTATGGGCAATATAACAGCAGACCGAGCCATGAGGTTCAAAAATATAGATTTTCCACTATGAAAGGGGCATTGAATCATGAAGAAAAGGCTGTTGATGTTAATCGGAGGTTCCCTGCTTTCTGCTATGCTGCTGGCTGCCTGTAATAATGATGACCAGGATCCCCCGCCTGAAAATGATATTGATGTAGAAAATCCGGCTGATGATAACGGAAACAATAACAACGGAAACAATAACAATGGCGGTAATAACAATAACGGCCGCGTCGATGATGGTGTTAAAACTAACCGGAACGGCGGCCCGGTTGATGATGGCATTAAAAATAACCGGAACGGAAACAACGGAAACAATGGAAACAATGGCAACAACGGCGGGGACAACAACACTCCAGGAGAAGACAGACTTTCAGACAACCTGGATAATAACGGTGACAACAACAGAAATGATGAAGACCAATAGTGAAGACGAAGGACGGGTGCATCCAACCCGTCCTTTTTCATCGGCAGAGCATAAATCAGCCGACGGTACGTTAAAACAAAAAAACTCCAGAACAAGTTACTGGAGTTCATTACCCTTTTTTTGGAAGGACGAGCTTCGGGCGGGATATGATTTTTTCTTTGAACTCGGTGAGCAGCTCAGTACCACTCAAACCTTTTTCCAACAAATGCTCAAGCAATTGCTCTGGATAATCATTTTTTGTCTTTTTCAGCTTACCTTTAAGCAAAACACTTGCATGGTCTTTTAGTTTTTTCACGGAACACACTTTTGTCGCAAAGGATGCAGGGTCATTTTCCCTTTTTGTAATGACCACTTGGGCGATTATCTCCTTGTCACTGCTGCATGCATCATCAAAATAGGGGATATACTTATGTTCGACAAAAGCCTCCATCAGCCAGCTGCTCTCATCATCCTCTTTGTTAATGATAAGGCCATCCTCCAGTTCAATGTCTGTCAGCCCATCATCATCGGAGATTTGCATCGAAATCAGTTTAAAAGTTTTCATGTCAACCTCCAACCATCGTTTTCCCAAATTATAACACACCACATTCAGAATGCGCACTTAACCTCATGTCGAAAAATATCGGTGAAAAACACGGAAATCGCATTTTTAATATTAATCATTATATAAAAATATGTTTTTCAGCCATAAATGGGAGTTCAAGGAGAACTTTTGTCAATCATTAATGATTTTTGGCGATTTTACTCGAAAAGATTGTAGGCATATGATGGAACCATCACAAAGAAAGGAGATGAAAAATGATTAACCAGGTAATTCTCGTGGGGCGGCTGACAAGGGATCCAGACCTCAAATATACCGCTGATGGCAAAGCGGTCGCAAATGTGACGCTGGCCGTGAACCGCCAATACCGCAATCCGAGCGGAGAAATTGACGCGGATTTTGTACATTGTACGCTATGGAGAAAAACTGCGGAAAACACCGTCAATTATTGCCGGAAGGGTTCAGTGATCGGTGTAACAGGACGGATCCAGACGCGCCATTATGACAATCCTGAAGGAAAACGGGTTTATGTCACTGAGGTGGTAGCAGAAACCGTCCGGTTCCTCAGCAGCCGGCCGCAAGACGCCCATATAGATCTGTCCGAGCCGAGGGAGGCTGTGGCTGTTGAGTAAAAATGCCGGTGACGCCGAGGGATTGGAAAAACTCCTCGTCAGCCTGATCAAAATGGTCGGAAAAACCAATGAGAAAGTAGATGAATTGATGAAACGGGTTCATCAGCTTGAAACTGCTGTAAAGGAGCCGCAAACAAGAAGGATATATTCCTTTATTGCAGAGCCGGAAAAAGTCGACCATTTCCCTCAAAATAACGTATCTAATCAAATCTAAGTCCACGTATTACTTCCTTTCTAAAATCTTTAAGAGAGAGAACCACACCCCCTCTCCAATATCCTCAAATTTGGCCGGCGGCCCACGCCGGTTTTTTTAAATTACTTGATCGGCGGAATTCACTAAAATTTGTTCACAAAACAGACGAAAAGTCCAAAAAAAATGTACTTAATTGAAGAAAATTCCAACGACGTTATGGTAAAATAATTTTGAACATTAAGCCAAATGATACTGGCAGCGACACCGTCTGTTTATTTCATCCGCACATTTAGGCAAAATTGGAGGTTGAATATGGATAGTCGAAAGCTTGAATTTATTTTCTTGGGAGGTGAGGGTCAGGAGCAGAATATTCAAGTCACTAGATTTCCTTACTTTTCCGATGCCCTTCTCCTTCTAACACCACATAATCAGAATCCTAAAATTTATCAATCCTTTACAGTTCAACATAACGGAAAGTACTCCATGTCCTGCCATAATGGCACCAACGAAAAACAAACCCAGTTAAATCGCGGATTGCACCAGCTGGCAATCGGTATTCTTTGCAGGAATGAGGTTTCTCTTGAAGCGGCTATGCGGTATTTAACATGTTTTATATTGAGGGATAACCAAAGAACGATGTTTTTGACACATCGCAACCATGAAAAAGTAAAACAAGAAAAAGAAGAATATGTCATATCAAACCGTTCATAGAAAACGTTTTACTATGAAATAAAAAAATATGGACATGTGGGCTGCCCACATGTCCTTTAACACAATTTTATTACACAAGCCGGGAAAAATTAAGATACCGGCCTCAAAAATTATGACAATCTGACAAGATCTTGAAGATCGTCCGTCGACAGTTCGGTGATCCAGTTGTCGCTTTGGATGATCTGGTCATTCAGGGCTTGCTTTTTCTCAAGCATAGCATCAATTTTTTCTTCAAGTGTACCGGTGCTGATCAGCTTATGGACATGGACAAAGCGGCTTTGGCCAATCCGGTAGGCCCGGTCAGTAGCCTGGTTCTCGACGGCCGGGTTCCACCAGCGGTCATAATGGATGACATGGTTCGCAGCAGTCAGATTAAGCCCTGTGCCGCCTGCTTTCAACGACAGCAGGAAGACCGGGAATTCCCGCTCCTGGAACTGGCGAATCATTTCGTCGCGCCGTGCCTTTGTCAGGCTCCCATTCAGGAATGGCACGTCAATCCCGAACTTATCCTTCAGCACGGTCTGGATCATTTCCCCCATGCCGATGTACTGGGTAAAAATGAGGCAGCTTTCATCCTGGTCCAGGACGGCACTGACAAGTTCGGTCAGCTTCTCCATTTTCGCAGACCTTTCAACCAGCTGCTGTGGCTTTTCCTCTTTCAAATAAAGGGAGGGATGGTTGCAGAGCTGCTTCAACCTGCCAAGCATCTGCAGTATAAGCCCCTTTCGCGCAAACCCTGATAACGCCTCTATTTCCACAAAAGTATCCTTCACGAGCTGTTCGTATAATGAGGCCTGCTCGGCCGAAAGCGGGCAATATTCCTTCTGTTCGACTTTGTCCGGAAGGTTCAGGGCCACTTCCTCATCCTTTTTTGTGCGCCTTAACAAAAACGGCCGAATCAAGCTCTGGAGCTGGGCGATTTTTTGCTTTTCATCGTCTTTTTCAATCGGCAGGATGAACTGCTTCTGAAATTGTCCTGCACTCCCAAGATACCCGTGATTTGTAAAATCGAAAATTGACCAGAGCTCAGACAGCCGGTTTTCCATCGGAGTGCCTGTCAAGGCGATGTGATGCTGACCTTTTAATGACCGGACAGCACGGGATTGCTTTGTTTCTGCGTTTTTTATATTCTGGGCTTCGTCAATGGCCACCGTGCTCCAGCTTAAACTCTTAAGTTCTTCCTGGTCAAGGTGTGTTAACCCATAAGACGTCAGGACAATATCCGAACCTTTGGCTTTTTCAAGAAACTCATCATCCTTCAGGCGATTTGATCCATAATGGAGATACAGATTCAGATCCGGTGCAAAGCGTTCAATTTCCTTTTGCCAGTTGCCCAGCACAGACGTCGGGCAAATGATCAAGGCCGGTCCGGAGCCGGACTCCTGCTCTTTTACTGACAGCAGGTAAGATATCAGTTGAATTGTTTTGCCCAGTCCCATATCGTCAGCAAGGCAGGCGCCAAAACCATACCGGCGCAAAAACAGCAGCCAGTTCAACCCCAGCTTCTGGTACGGGCGCAGCTCGCCGTTCAGGCCCGCAGGTAACGGAGCCTCCGGAATTTCTTTCGTATGGGACAGCTGCTTCATCATTTGCTTCCAGTGGCGGTTCAATTCAATCTGAATCCGGGCAAACGCCCTCGGATCTTCAAAAGCGTTGTCGTCCTCTACAGCCCCCTCGGGATCGGGCAGTTCCTGCTGGAGCAAATCCCGGATATGAAGACCTTCTTTGTCTGCCTTTTTCATCAAATCCTGGATTTGCCGGATAAAACCCGGATCAAGCTTTACCCACTTGCCTCGCAAATACACGAGGCGTCGCTTTTCGTTCACAAGGCGCTGAAACTCATCTTCCGACAAATCCACACCATTCATCGAGAAACGCCAATCGTAGTCAAGCATCGCATTCAAGCCGACAAACGAACGGCGGTAGCTGGTTTGCCCCTTCAGGCGTGCCTTGACCTTTAAGTGCGCATTCTTGACGGCTTCCCACCATGATGGCAGCAGGATTTCCACACCCAGTGAAATGAGCGTCTCGCTCACCTCTGTCAAAAGCATCCACGCTTCTTCCTCATTCAGGCCGCTTCGAAGCCGGCCATCTTCTTCCAACCAGGGAAACAAACGGGCAAGCCGCGCTTCTTCACGGTCAATTTTGTCCTGATAAACATCCCAGCCGGCAGGGAAAGCAGCCGGGTCATTCGCATCCAAAAGCATGCCAGGCTGTTTTTTCCCGCGTAAAAATAACGCCAGCCTCCAGTCGTCGCCATCTTCCAACGGCTCTTCCAGCCGGAGCCCGATTGAAAACGGAGCTGGATCCTCTGTTAATCCAAGCCATTGCTTCCAGCTTTCTTCATCAAAATAAGCGGCTAGTTCGCGGGCAGAAATCTTTTTTTTGCGGAGAACGTCAAGCTTCTCGCCAAGCAAAAATTTTAATCCGCTATTGTCACTGAAATAGGCTTCCAATGCACGATGAAACAAGTCGGAAATGAACATTTTTACTGGAAGAGGTTCATCAAATTCTTGAATGTCCTGCTCCCAAAAGGACGGGTTAAATTCGTCTACTACCCGGTGTGGGAGGGCCCAGCGGAACTCTCCGGCCTCGAGACCTGAAAAATCGGGATGCCAGTCTTTTTCCAAAATCGCCTCATACAGCGAATGGGCCGAGGCAAGGCAAAGCTGGGCGGTTTCATCCCAATCCCAATCAATGATCCGGTTGAAAGACTCCTCCGCAAACAGCGTGACGAGCTGCCAGGCGTCCACGGCAACTCCCTCAATCCCGTTTGATTTTTCGGCATCCACAACTGTGCCGTAATAGCTTTCCTTGTGTCGGTTAAACAATAGATGCTTCCAGCTGGATACGCGCATCTCCGATTCATTTTCATCCACCCCGGTCAGGAAATAACGCCCATCCGCCAGCGGGTTTATGTTGATTTTAATCATTCTCGTCGTGAGCATGGATCGATTACTCCTCCTTTTGGAGTCGGCAGGGGTTCACGCGTTTATCCCTTTACCCCAATCGCACTTTCCTCTTCAATCAGCTTGCTTCGTTTGCATTCTTCCTGGAAGGCGCGCAGCCGTTTTGTCCGTTCGAGCAGCAACGCGAAAAAAGCCTCCCATTCGGGAACGCGTTTTAATTTTTTGTAGATGGTCCGGAGCTTTTTTAACACGCGGACGGCCTGTTTATAGCTGCCCCTGTTTTTCTGGCTGATCAAGTACTCTACCGCCTGGTGGTAGAGAGGAAGCAGGACCACTGGTGCTTCCTTTTGCACAGTTTTAATCCTTGCCGTTGACACAGCCTGAAAATCAATTCCTGCAAATGTATAGAGCTCGGCCCATTTATCGTACATTTTCCTGTCGAATAAAAACTCCTCGTAACTGACAAAGCTGTATGGAAGTGCCTGGACCATTACGCGTTCAAGCAAGTCCGTCCGGCCAGCATCCGTACAGAAAGGAGTCAGCACTTTTAAGGCAAGGCGTGCAAAATCAGAACGTGCATAGTAGCTTCCCAGACTGGACAAATAAGGACGAAGGCCATGCGCGAAATAATCAGCATAAGGGGCCATCCGGCTCCATTCCTTATGTTCTGACAAGACTTCAATCCAGTACAGAGTATAAGGAAAGGCTTTTTCTTCCCTGCCGGAAACCACATCTATCACATTTTTATCCTTCCGGGCCAGGAAATAATGATGGGCCAGGGCTAAATCTTCTTCAAATGACCTGATCCGGAATTTTTCAAGCCGGTTCCGTTCGGCATCGCGCCAGGCGTTATTCCTCAATAATTTTGACCAAAGCAACCGGTAAAGGCCAATCCGTTCATATTCAAACAGCTCGCTGCCTTCAAGCAGCCTGATTGCTTCTTCTTTTATATGCTTGATGAAGACATCAAACGCAAACGGAAGGGAGAGGATAGCCAATTTTTGCAGCACCGCTTCTGCCTCTTCGGTGAGGGAATGGAACAAAAAGCGGTAATACCGGTTCACCGTTTCTTCTGAATGCCGCTCGCTTTCACTTAAACCAGCCAGCAGTGAAAAAGAGTGAAGCGCACTGACAAGATCATATAAGTTTTTCCACTCCTGTTCTACTGGTGCATCCGCTCTGATACGGCGCAAGTAAATCCGGAACAGTTCCGGGATCACGAATGGGCTTGGGCTGCCGTTGCCTTTTACGATGGAATTAAAACTTCCAGTAAATGCCGCCGTCCATTTATCATAGTCATGGTCAAGCCGGGTGCTCGTTTTCAGAAGGTCTTTTGCCTTCATTAACCCTAATTGGCTGGCAAGGTCCTTCTCTTTTATAGGGGCCCGCCAATCCTCAATCCAGTCCGAGACGCTGGCGGCCTGGCTGTAGGCCTGAAAAAAGACAGCGAGCCGATGCCGGCAAAAGTCCTCTGACGGACAGGAGCATACGCTGTTCCAGGGAGAATTAAGGTCGACCGAAACCAAAACCGGCGTGACATCCTGGACTGTGGCCATAACCTTCTCCCTGATAACCTTCAGACGATGGACAAGTCCCTGGCGATACAGCATCAGGCCCTTTTGTACAAGCCTTTTATGATCCTCGTTTTCTGGATGGAGCATATCCTTGATATCGTTAGCTGCGGCCAGCACCAAATCCTTCTGGTGCCCATAGATTAATGCCACCTTGGATCCCTCCTTAGTCACGAACAAAAACAACATGAGTTAATATTACAAAGCATGCATGAACATATCATTAGGTATTTATACAAAACAGCATAATGCGGTGTGAGCGAAGGCTGACCACACAAAGTGTGGGGACAGATCATATACTTGCCGCAATCTGATTTCTAAGATCCATTAGTCAGCGTGGCGCCCCTTTTCCACAAAAAAACCATATTCTTTTATTATATCGAAAAACGGGGCTGGATGGAATAAAGCTCAAAAAACTAAGCAGGAAATCATCTGGAGACAGGGAATATATACATAAGGTTGTTTTTACCAATTGTAATTTGGAACACAAATTCCATTTGCGGCAAAACAATGAACATGCCAGTTATTAGTTCTTATTCCACCCCTTTTAAGCTAAAATGGAAGGGAAGTATACATATTTGGAGGAAATAAACGATGATGTTTCGAAGCCATCTGATCCGCGGCCTTTCGCACCCTGATATATATTCATACCAGTTAAAAAAAGCAGAGGAAGCAGAAGGGGTGTGGAAGCGGGCGGTCCTTTTGATTTTGGCAAGCGGCCTGATTTTTGGGCTTAGTGCCTATTTCGGGATTGGCTCGGAATATCTGTCGAGAAAGCTCACGGAACTATCAGGCAGTGAGTTCGAAATGCATAAAGTACTTTATGTCATCGGCCAGCTCCTGTGGGGATTGTTTTATGGTGCTGCAATCATCTTCTTGCCTGCGCTTTTTTTCTGGACATTGTCCGATCTGGAATTGAAAAAACTCATTGTGGTGCAGCTGCTCGTTTTACTCATTTTATTGGCTGAGAAGCTGATTATGATTCCTGTTAATCTGGCATTGGGATTGCCGGATGAATCATCGCCATTTTCACTTGGCGTCCTTGCCCAAACCTTTACCTCCAACGGATTTATTGTTTCTTTTCTTGCTTCGATCACCATATTTAAAGCATGGGCCATTTGGATCCAGATCAAATATTTAAAAGATTTAACCGAGAAAAGCATGAAAGTCGTTGTCGCAATGGTAGTCGGGCTCAATGTCGCCCTATGGCTGCTTGGCGCGCTTTTTTCGATCATCCAGTTTGAAAAAATAATCTGACAGGGAGGTGCGCGCTTTGAAAAAGAAAACAGCGATTCTCACAGCAGCAGGAGTGCTATTCGTATCTGCCAACCTTGTCCTCGCGTTGCACGACGACAGCGGCGTGAAGCGTTCCTCTTATATCAGCAGCTGGGTTGAGGCTGGAAAAGAAAATTTGACAAAAACATTCAAGGCTTTCGGCGTGGTCACCCCAAATGAAGAACATCATGTCTATTACAATGACAATGCCGGTGATTTTAAAGCATTTCTAGTGAAAAAAGGAGACAAGGTCGACAGCGGCACTCCGCTCTATGAATATTCATCCGATCATGTTGAAACTGACAGGAAAAAGCTTGAAATGGAAAAAGACCAGCTTGCAAGGGAAGCAACGCTGATTGATGAACAAATCCAGCAGCTGCAATACCTGCAGTCTGTATCCTCACAGTCGTCAAATGATAGTTTCCCGGCTTCAGGGGATGGGGAGGAGGAGGACTTCGGCACTGAATCAGGGGCTTCCGGAGAAATTCTCGCTTACTCCATTGAAAAAGAAATCTATGATAAAGAACTTGAAAAAAGCCGTATTCTCACCGAGATTGAAAAGTACGATGAAATCATCCAGTCGCAAAACGATGAGGACCAGCTCGGCATCAACAGTGATGTGACCGGTGTTGTGAAGGCAATCAACTATGAATTGAAAAATCCGATCATGACAATCATTTCGGACAAGCCGAAAGTGGAAGGCACATTTGCTGAAGCTGACCTCAAAAAAGCAGAGCCAGGGATGGTAGTGATCATTACCTCCGACATGTTAAAAGAAAAAGCAGGAGGGACGCTGACGAAAATTTCCTCCTACCCAGAAAAAGATCCTTCTGTCGGAAAGGAAAGCCGTTTCCCGTTCGAAATTGAACTCGATGAAAAAGCTGTTGATATCATCAAGGGCACCCATGTCAACATTTCAGTCGTGACAGACAAGGTCTTAAAAGCGGTGACCGTTCAAGACACCTCCATCCGGAAAGATGCCAAAAACAGTTTTGTTTACGTGCTTGGACCAACAGGGAAAGTAGAAAAGCGCACCATCAAAAAAGGATTGCAGCTTCATAGCAGGGTTGAAGTCGAAAAAGGCATTGAAGCCGGCCAGTTCGTCGTAAAGGATCCTTCAATCGTCAAAAAAGCAGACGACCCGTTCATAACACCATTAAATACAAACAAACTAAGCAAACAGCCTTTCAAAGAAGAAACGAAAATGGGCATTTTCAAAATGATCAGTGTGGCTTTTTCGAAAAGATAGAGGAATGTTCGTGACAACCTATTAAAATGGCCCAAAAAGGCACTCATCAATGGATGGGTGCCTTGGTGTTTTAAGCAAAAAAACGTTGATTTACGCAAAAAACACTTCCATTCAAGCAAAAATAACGCTGATTTAAGCAAAAAGTGACTTGATTCACACAATAGACACAATCACGTGGCGTCTCATTGTCACTTAAAAAGCCACACTACATTTCAGATTCCTGAGATGCTGGTGGCTATATGAATCCCATTCACAATTACTCGAGTCACAGAATAGAAGCAAATAATCAAACACTTGATTAATTGCCTTCTAGAATGATAAATAAGTTTATTGCTACACAAGGAGGAAGCAGAATTCATGATATGGAGAAATCGCAGTGAGGGCTGATAAAATGAATGAGTGGCTGGTGGGACTATGAGTGAATATGAGGCTGAGTTTTAAATTCCCAATAATGCACATGTTGATAGTATAACTTATATCGTTGCAGATTACTTAAGCCCCATTGTTTTTTGAACCCTGCGGATATCTTTTTTGTTGGTCCAGCTTTCTTCTTTTAGGATTTCAACGCTAAGTTCAATTCCGCTAATCTGTTCCCGTAGCTGCCCAAAGTCCCTGGCATTTTGAAGCTTGAATTCACTAAGCTCGGCCTTAAGAGCTTCTTGTCCAGATCTTAATGCTCCCAGTATAAGACCATGTTCCTTCAAAGTTTCCCCATGTTCCTTCAAAGTTTCGCCTTGTTGCTTTAAAGTTTCTCCTTGTTGCTTCAAAGTTTCATTAATCTGCTGAAGAGCTTGTAAAATTTGCTTTTCCATTTGTTTGTCCTCCTTTCATCGTTTCTTTTATTATATCATCATGAAAAGTGTTAAACCATTCTTCTACCTATACTTTTAATCAAACGTTTGATTAAATAAACATGAACCATTCAGACCAATGAAAAATTACACTAGCCATTGAATTGTCACATTAATAGAACAATTGATAAAACGGAGATGAAAAGAATGGGGAAGTTGTTTCCTTCGATTTATGATTTTGCAATGAAGCCTTTGGAAGGAAGAAAGTTTAACAAAATCAGAGAAGAACTCCTTGGATACGCTAGAGGAAGGGTGTTAGAAATAGGTTCAGGAACCGGCATTAATTTTCCGTTTTATCAGGGTGTGGAACAAGTTGATGCGGTCGAACCAAATCTTTCAATGATAGAGAAATCAAAAGATCGCAGAAAACAGGCATCCGTTCCGATTCATATCCATGTGCGATCAGCGGAAAAGCTAAATTTTGATGATCAAACATTTGATACTGTGGTTTCGACACTAGTATTTTGCACGATTCCAGACCCGGTCAAGGCATTAAAAGAAATTAAACGGGTTAGCAAACCGCAAGCCAGCATCTTATTTTTTGAACATGTCAAAATGGAGCAGCCCTTTTTAGCCAAGACACAAGAACTATTGACCCCTCTTTGGAAAAAAGTCTGCGATGGCTGCCACCTAAATAGAAATACGCTTCAGACAATTAAAGAGGCAGGCTTCCAGGTGAAAACTGTGAAACCATATTACAAAGGGCTTTTTTTAGTTGTAGAGTGTACGAAAGACGTGTAAGGACGGAACCTGTGACCTTCCGTATTTCGTTGAGACGATAAGTTTATCTTACTGGTTTGGCCTGCACCATGAAAAGTTGACCTGCAATGTTAATAAATACCCTTTGTACATACTGGCTTTATAAGATAAAAAGAGCCCCCAAGTGAACATGGGGGCTTGCTTCAGGTTCTAAATCATTGCTGCAGCGAGGAATCCTTCTTCTGTAGCATCAATTATCCGGCGTGGTTGGTTCACGTCTCCGACAGTTTGCACATTTCTAAAAGCAGTCTTTACCTCGTCAATAAAAGAGTTGTTAGGCGCGTAGCCTGCAGCAATGACAATATGTTCTGCTGCAACTTCGCCAGTTTCAAGGACAATTTTGCCTTCCGTTATTTCTAGGATTTTCGCATTAACAAACTGGACTACATTTCGTTCTGCGATGAATTCAAACAGGTGTCCTGCAAATGTAGGGCCTACTCCACGGCCAATTGAATCGGCCATTTCAATGATGGTTACAGTTTTGCCTGCATCCGCCAAGTATTTTGCCGTCTCCGTTCCGACAAGTCCGCCGCCAATGATTGCTACTGTATCACCTGTTTCTTTGCCGTTTAAAACATCTTCGGCTAGAAGTACATGAGGAAGGTTTGAGCCTTTAATCGGCGGCGTCGTCTGATGGGCGCCCGTCGCAATAATGATACTGTTCGGCTGGTATTTTTCAAGATCAGATGCATTTGTTATATGTTCTACTACAAATTTGACTCCCAATTTGTTCAATTGGCCATTTAAGTAATCTTTATATAGAAGGAATGTATCTTTTTCTGGTGGTGCAGCAAGAGTGTCAAATTTCCCGCCAACTGTCTGTTCCCTTTCAATGAGGGTCACGTTATGGCCACGCAGGCTGGCAACGCGGGCGGCTTCCATCCCTGCAGGGCCTGCTCCGATAATTACGACATTTTGTTTTTCAGCAGCTTCTTCAATATTTCTTTCTGCTTCAAAACCGGCACGCGCATTTACAAGACATGTAATGCCTTTTCCCTGGAATACGTTGTCGATGCATCCCTGGTTACAGGCAACACAGTATCGGATGTCATCATATTGCTGTTCCCGCATTTTGATAACCAGTTCTTCGTCTGATATCAGTCCACGGCCGATCGCAAGCATATCGGCTTCTTCCTTTTCAATGATGCCTTCCATCAGGTTAGCACTGTTAAGCCGTCCAGCAACAATGACAGGAACATTCACTAATTCTTTAAGTTTTTTGCTGAATGGCACGAGGAAGCCCTGATTGATGAACATTGGCTGAATCGTGTATTGTACGGAATCGTAGCTGCCGGCTGACAGGCTGATTGCCTGTGCTCCTGCCTTAACTGCTTCCTGACAAATTGTAATTACTTCCTCGAACTTTAATCCATCCTCCAGGTACTCATCAGCACTTATTCGGATTGTCACCGCTGCCTTACCTTCACAAACCTCAGCGATCTCTTTTAAAACCGCTATCGGGAAACGCATCCTGTTTTCAAGGCTGCCTCCGAATTCATCAGTTCGCTTGTTGCTGTGTGGAGACATGAAGCTGTGGAGCAAGTACCCATGCGCAAAGTGCACTTCAATCATGTCAAAGCCTGCTTCAACAGATCTTCTTGCTGCCTGTACAAACTTTTCTTTCATTTCAGCAATTTCTTCTCTTGTCATCTCCCGAGGGTCATTTCCCACTATGACACATGGAACTGCACTCGGTGCAACTGGCTGGATTCCGGTAATGGCTTCAGATGCCTGCCTACCGGCATGGTACAGTTGAGCTCCAATTAAAGAACCTGCTTCGTGTACAGCATCCGTGAGTTGTTTTAAGCCCGGAATGAATCTGTCATCATATATGCTTAACTGAGTCGGCAAACCGCGGCCTTCTGGTGAAACACCAACAGAACCAGTCAGGATAATGCCAACCTCATTTTTTGCTCTTTCTTCAAAAAAAAGGATAATTCTTTCATTTACGACTCCTCCATCACCAGCAAGCCCGTTTTCCATCGGGGCCATCATAAAGCGGTTTTTAATAGTTAATGGTCCAATCTGAAGCGGTGTAAACAGTTTTGACATTTTTCATTGACCTCCTAATACTGTGAAAATAACATCGACAATCTCAGTATAAGATTAATTTGTGATGTATTTCACATGTCTATGTGTCAAACTATTGTGCATTCTGTGACAAAAAATTCATATTTAGAGTCAATGTGTGTGACTGTCATACTCAGTGGTGGAGAGCTTATTCAGTTTATCTAGACCGGAATAACAGGAACATTTTCCCGTTTACTTGGATAAGATAAGGGTAAAGATGGTAGAAAGTAGAAAAAATAGGTGGGAAAATATGGACAGATTAAACAACTGGCATTATAATAAAAGGAAAATAAATATTGGGGTGATTGATATGTCACAATTGCAAGCTGTCCTAGACAAACTTGCTGAACCTCAACATGATAATGCCAAGAAAGTTAATGTGACCGCTATCCGTAACAAGCTCTCCGTAACCACATTGCCAGGAAATTCTCTAGTTGATCTTTACAAAGAGGGAAAATAAAAAGTGGATAGTGTCCTCACATATGATGACGTTTTGGATGTTAATTTTGGACAAGCATCTATTTGCATCGATGCTTGTTTTATTTTGGCTTTTCTCGATAGTAATGATCCTCGTGGCGATGCGGTTGGAAATGTTTTGGCTAAATGGCATAAAGATGGGATCTGCAGAATAGGTATCCCTGTTCAAGTTGTTAGTGAAGTAGTACATAACTTGTTCAAAAATTTTGTTTTAAGGGCAGTAGTATCTGCAACGAAAATCCAATTAAATGCTTTAAGAGGTAGGAAGTACCCACTTACTGAAGAAGACAAATTAATTGGTGAACAGGGTTTTGTCAAAAAATTACTACGTTTTGCACCGAGCAAAGTGGTATTGGAAATCGCGAATGGGAAAAGGTATTCCCTTCCAGTGTCAGATCTGGTAAAGGATTTCAAAAAGACATTTCCAGCTGAAAGAGCGCAGTTAACTCCCATGTACCAACATTCAATAAAAATATTTAATGATTATATCGCCACATTGACAGATGATTTCGGTTTTAATGTAGACATTTTGGACACCAATCAATCTACTAAAGATGTAGCCGTATCATATATGGCATTATTTCAACTAGAAATATTTGATGCTATGCATTTAGCTACTACCTTTTGCAATTCATACGATTATTTTGCGACACTGGATAGTGACTTCGCTCATAACTTATACTCAGGGGGACACCAAGAATATTAAGCATTGCGTAAGCACCTTCAATTAATAAGGTGCTTTTCATTTCGGTTCTATACTGAAAATGGCGAAGCGTGGCCTTACTCTTCTAATATGATAACAATAGTAGCACATTGACCTATGATCCAAAAACTCCATGCTACCATTGCTCCCTTTTAGCTTAATATTGAGGGAAGTATTAGTAAGAATTACCTCCACATCGGCCGACAACCTTATGTTTCCTATTGTATATAGAACCGTAAATTGTTTTGAAAAACCATTTACAAAATAATCCAGTTAAATTATAATTGTTCTATATAATCACGGTTATGGGGATCGTGATTTTTATTTTGATCACGTTATAAGTAAAACTTATTTGGTCTATAACATTTTTTAATACATAAAATACAAGCGAGGCTTGCTCTATGAATCTAAAGAAACTTGAAGCTTTCATATTCGTGGTGGAAAAGAAAAGCTTTTCGGAAGCCGCTGCTAAATTAAAATGTTCCCAGCCGGCGATAAGCCTGCAGATAAAGAGCCTGGAAGAGGATCTGGGCCTGGAGCTTCTGGATAGATCGTTGTCGGGAATCCAGCCTACTCCTGCGGGAATTTCTGTTTATCAAGCGGCTAAAGAAATGATCAAAAGATGGAACAGATTGGCGGAGGAACTGCACGGTTTCCATGACAATCTGACAGGAACACTTACAATCGGCGCCAGCACCATTCCCGGTACATACATCGTCCCGCACTGGATGAGGCAATTCCGCCGCCTCTACCCAAAAGTTGAAGTAAAAGTAGAAATCGGTGATTCCAAAGAAATTCTTGCTAAACTGCTGGATCACCAGATTGATGTTGGCTTTATCGGTTTACAGCCGGATTCAGAGAAAATCAAACACTATCCGGTTGCTTCAGATTCCCTCGTCCTGATTGCACCAGATGGCCATCCTTTAGCTAATGCGGACCACCTTGATTTCAGTGAAGTAAAACAATACGAATTTGTATTGCGGGAGGAAGGCTCCGGAACGAGAAAAGTCATGGATGATTACTTGTCCCTGCACGGGGTTCGCTTGTCTGAGTTACATACGGTCGCTTCGGTCGGGAGTACAGAGGCGTTAATTGCTTCTGTTGAAGCAGGGCTCGGCATCAGCTGTGTATCGAAACTTGCAGCAAATCACGCAGTAAAGGCGGGCCGGATAAAAATCATCGATAAATTTGAGCCTTTTCAGAGAACCTTTTATTTTACTAGTTTGAAAGGAACGGAAAAACGGCCAATCGTTAAAGAATTTGCCGAACTGATAGAGGCTTCAAAACAGGATTAAAAGCATATTAGCTTTTGATAATAAAGGAGGCAGAAATTTTATGAAAACGAGTAAAACAAGCATTCTCACTTATTCGGCGATGGGAATTGCGCTTAATGTTATTTTGGGCACGGTTGTTTCCTCTTTGAAAATCCCCCTGCTATTTCTTGATACGATAGGAACCGTGCTAGTCGCCGTATTATTCGGGCCCTGGTGGGGAGCGTTGACAGGTGCACTAACCAATGTTGTACTTGGTGCGACCACTGGACCTACTGCGATTTTCTTCGGGCTCGTAAACATAGCCATTGCGCTGGTCGCAGGATTCATGGGCCGAAAGTTTAATTTTGCAAAATGGTATGTTGCCCTTTCAACTGGAATCATATTGTCAATCGTCGCCCCGCTAATCGGAACACCCATTGCTGTCGCAGTCTTCGGTGGATTAAATGCCAGCGGCATGGACCTGGTCGTCCTGTGGTTAAGAGCCACCGGGGAAGGTGTGTTTGCCTCAACCTTCATCTCAAGGATCACAGGAAATTTTGTTGATAAAATTGTCACATGCTTTCTCGTGGTGTTCCTGATTACCCGTCTTCCTAACCTGGGTAAAATATTCCGGAGGGAACACAAACATGCAGCGTAAAAAAAGAATCCTCCTCGTATCCCATTGCATTTTGAACCAGAATACAGTTATCGAAAATGAAGCAAGAGCCGAGGGAGCAGTGCTGTCTGCGACAGACTGGGCCACGAAACAGGGCTTTGGCATCCTTCAGCTGCCATGTCCGGAATTCACCTTTCTGGGATTGGACCGTCCGCCAATGACGTACGAAGAATACAATACCCCGGAATACCGCGGCCATTGCAGGGAAATTTTAAAACCCGTTTTGCATCAGGCGGAAGAATATATCAAGCACAATTTCGAAATTACAGGGATGCTCGGCATCCAAAGCAGTCCATCATGCGATCCCACCCGCGGCGTGTTTATTGAAGAACTGACAGCAATGTTCGCTGAAAAGGGAATACCACTCAGCACACTTTGGTATTTGCCAAACAGCAGTGAGCCAGTATTTAACGGTGATGAACATTTCGTGGGTGCAGGTAAGAAATCTCATGAATAGCTGTCCCGCGAAAATCCTGAGATTATTAATCAAACGTTTGATTAAATACAGCGAAAAGCCTGGCGATTTGGATTACAAATAAACGTTTAGATTAAAGTTTTTTCTCAAAAAACAGGGTCCCGGCAAGCTAGTGCTTGGAGGACCCTGTTTTTTTGTGGGTTGTTTAGTTCTGTGCCCCGTAGCTGATTAAGTTCGTAAAGATCCTGTATCCGCCGGGCACCTGTCCTTGAATCTGCCGGTAGAATACAAGGTTTGTATAGAGGTAGGTTCCCTTGCCGTGTTTGGCCATCAGGATGCCCCCATCGAATGGAGCCTCATTCGGGTCAGCCATGCTGACGAAGGTTTCATAGTTGCTGTCCCACTTCATCGGGTAATACAGCCCTCTTTCCTGCACCCAGTTATCCCAGTCGCTATCGGTAATTTTATTTGGATAATTGAACAGAGGGGATTCCGGCTTTAACACAGTGACCTTGGCGTTTTCGTCTGTAACTCTCCAACGGATGGACGGATTGCCGATTGTCAACGGGTATGGAGCGGTTGTTTGAGCGTTCCAGCCGTCACTCGGTTTGTGGTACTGGACGACCAAATGTCCGCCATTTTCAACATATTGATGGAGGCGGGCGTTATGCTTCAACAAGTCTGCACGGGATAAGTACGCACGGATCCCTGTAACAATCGTATCGTATTGGCCCAAATCCCCTGTGGCCAAATCGGCTTCAGTCAGCTTCGTGATTTTCAGGCCTGTATTGGCAAGGTAATCTGCGACTTTGTCAAAGCCGCTGTCAATATAGCCAATCTTCAGGTTTTCATCTTTTAGAAGTTCAAATGCAACGCCATTCACTTCCGCAGGGTACTGATAATAGAAGTTTCCGATATGCTGGTAACTGATTTCCTGAATCGTTGAGGCATAGGTTTTACCATTCACTGTTGCCAATGCTGCAATTTTAAAGTTTCCTGCTTTAATGTCGGCAGGCGGCGTCAGCGTGAAAGACACCTCTTTTTCTTCCTGCCGATTGTTGAACTGGACAACAGCATTTGCTGGAGAAACTCCCCATCCATCTGGAATGTTTAACGAAACGGACGATTGGGTTTTTCCTTTCCGATAGTTTTTCACCTTTACAGAAACAGGAATTTCTTTTTGGACATCTGCCGTATTCACGACAATGTCTTCAGGTGACAACGTCAGGCCAACATCGGGAAGGACGGCTACGGTTCCGTCAATTTCTTCAACCAGGCTCGTTTTCACACCTTGAGATTCAAATTGCACTTGGGCCTGGATGACTGGTTCTTTGTATGCGTGGTAATAGTCAGCATTCTTTGGAACCTCTACAAAATATAACAGAGTTGCAGATTCTCCCGGAGCCAGTTTTTTTACACGATCTTTCGTGGCAACTCTCCAGCCATCCGGAACGGATAATTCCACGGCTGTGTTGCGAAGGCTGTCATCCCCATTATTTTTCAGCTGTACTTCAACTGTCGTTGTTTCACCTTTTGTAAGAATATTAGATGCTATAGCAGCCGAAACCTCAAGTTCTGAAGATTCAGTGCTGGCTGTTTGTAATTGCTCTTCCTTAATGGAAAGCTTATGGAGCAAATCCGCTTTTAATTGAGAATCCAGCGATGCTCTTTTTGTTTTCTTCAGCAGGTTCCTGACATCCTTCAATGCCTTCTGGGATTTTTCGAAGACTGAATCGTTGTTAGGGTAAGATGAAATAATCGAGTCTAAATCGGCCTGGAGTTTGCTAAACTGCTTTTTCAAGTCATTTTCATTTTTCGGCAGTGCTTGGGCCCACTCGTTAAAATCATATGGAACCCCGGCGAAAAGTTCGAAGCTGCCTGTTGTATCAACCGCACTGTCCAGCAATTCCAGGTGGACCTGTCTTGGGGCGGCAGGGATATCAGCGCCCATTCCCTGGCTTTTGTGCATATAACGGGATTGTTCCCCAAGCTGCGGGTAGGTCATTTTATAGATGGGGTCATACATTCCGATTTCAATAGAGGTAGTCGCAGTATCCTTTGATTCCGCAGGCAGGAATATCTTTTTAACCTGCCAGACAGATAGCCCTTGTTTCAATTGCTCAGGATAAACATTCGGGTCGCCTGCATCTTTAAATGCCCGTTCACTGAGGATTTCCATTGCGCGGTGGTGGCCGTGCTGGGTATGGTCATTTCTGAATGAAGGCATCAGAATATCAGGCTGGTAAGTACGAATGAAGCGGATCAGCCGTTCATACGTCAGATCTTCGCCCCATTTTTGCAACGTTTCTTCAGGGGTTTTTGAAAAACCGAAATCGTATATAGGGTCTGAGGTCGTTTCGCTTAAGTGATAGGCTTTTACACCGGTAATCTTGGCAGCCTCAATCATTTCCCTGGACCGGATGATTCCAAGTGCGTTATCTAATTCATGCCCAATTTCATTTTGCCCGCCTTCCCCGCGGTTGGCGATCAAGCTTGAAGTCTTTACGCCAAGCCCCCTTGATAAATACGCGAGGAAATCACTTCGCTCATCATCAGGATGCGCGCCTGTATTCAAGAAGGTAACGGTGGTGTCGAGAGGCTTTACTGCATTCCAAAGATCAACATCCGGCTCCTGGGCTTCGGTGGCCATTCCAGCCACTGGCAGGAGCGAAACAATCAATAGAATAGAGAGCAATCCACTGAAATATTTTTTCAAGATTTGTAACCCCTTTCATTTTTGAGTTTAAGAACCGTTGTACTTACCCTCCTTTCCGCATTTGCCATCAGGTTAGTTAATCTACCTAACTAACGGCAGAAAAACTCTCAACTAATCAATAACATGAGAAAATAAAAATGTAAATATCTATTTATTCAGAAAATTAAAAATGGTATTATTAGCCTAGAGAATACAATTATAAAATTATCATAAAATTTAAAATAATAATTCTTGTAAACGGTTACTTGTTGGGTTATAGTTTAGTTAATTAGTAAAATTTACTAACCAAACTATAAGGCCGTGATGAAATGAATTCTAAAAATACTGCTAAGCAAATGAAGTCAATCAACAAAAAAAGAGTGCTTAAATGTGTATTGGAAAATTCACCAATTTCAAGGGCGGAGATTGCTGTAAAGATCAGTGTCAGCAAACCGACGGTATCGTTATTGGTTGATGAACTGATTTCGGAAAAATGGATCTTTGAAAAAGGAATTGGGGAATCCTCGTCGCAAGGGGGGCGGAGGCCGATACAGCTTTATTTTAATGAAACAGCTGCCTATTTGATAGGCACTGATATCGGCGGTACTAAAGTAAAAACAGTGATATCTGATCTATGTGGAAATATTGTCGCCTCAAGCAGCTTCAAAACGAACCAGTATTTACAATCAGGCTTATTAAAACAAATCTCAAAAGAAATCGGCTGCATGGTGCAAAAGGCTGGGATTGATGCTGGAAAAATCCTTGGGATGGGAGCCGGCGTTCCTGGCATTACAGACACAACTTGCGGAGTAGTCATGGAAGCGCCAAGTTTAAATTGGATCCGTTATCCTTTCATTACTGAGGCAGCACGGCATTTTCCTTATCCGGTCTATGTAGATAATGATGTCAATGTAGCGGCGCTTGGAGAACAATGGCTGGGCAATGCGAAAAATAAGGAAAATGTCTTATTCATTGCGGTCGGTACAGGGATTGGCAGTGGAATTATCATACATAACCAGCTGTACAGAGGATCTTCCAGCGCTGCGGGTGAAATGGGGTACATGGTTACAGACATAAACGATATCAAAAATGAATTCAAGCCCATCTTTCACCGATATGGTTATTTGGAAAGTGTCGCCGGTGGAAAAGCCATTGGCGGCAAATTGACAAAATTAATCCAGCAAGAGCCAGACCACCCTTATCATAAACAAGCACACGACTCGGAGCTGCCTGGAGAAATGGCGTTCAGGCTCGCGAAACATGGAGACAAAATTGCCCTGAAAGTGGTTGACGAAGCAATCGAGCATTTAGCTTACGGAATTATCAATGCAGCCAGTTTATTAAATCCGGAGGTCATTATTTTGGGAGGTGGTGTTTTAAAGTCTTCTGAACTGATTTTACCTAAATTGAGAGAAGTCGTGACTCAATATCTTCCGAGTTCAGTAGAATTGAAAATCTCACAATTAGGAGAAAACGCAGGGGTCCTGGGTGCTGTTTCACTGTTTTTGAGGGAGCATGAAAGTATTTTTAAATTTTCTTAACGAGGGGGCTTTATTGTGAAAAAGAAAAAAGTATCAGTACTGACGGCATTAACCTTATCCGCTGCCATGCTGCTATCAGCGTGCGGCGGTTCGGATGAAGGATCAGGCTCTACTAAAACTTCAGGGGAACCGGCAGAAAAGAAAGAAGCAAAACTTGAAGAGAAAATTGTTGTTTATTCACCACATGGCAAAGACATCCTGTCAAAATTTGAAGCACAGTTTGAAGAGAAAAATCCCGGTGTTGATGTCGAGTGGCTCGATATGGGTTCGCAGGAAGTCCTTGACCGAATCCGCTCAGAAAAGAACAATCCTCAGGCAGATGTCTGGTGGGGAGCACCTTCCGTAAACTTCGACCAGGCTAAGGATGAAGGGCTGCTCGAACCTTATGAACCAACCTATTCAAAGAGCCTTGACGAGGGCTTCCATGATCCGGATTGGAACTGGTCCGGAACGAGCCAGACTCCCGAGGTCATCATGTATAACAGTAAAGAGCTTAAAAAAGAGGATGCACCTAAAGACTGGGATGAGCTGTTAGATCCAAAATGGAAGGATAAAATCATTATCCGCTATCCGCTTGCTTCTGGAACGATGAGAACGATCTTTTCTGCGATGATCTACCGTGATTTCAAAGATTCAGGTGATCCGGCCAAGGGATACGAATGGCTGGAAAAGCTTGATGCCAACACAAAAGAATACTCGGCTAATCCGGAAATGATGTACAACAAGGTTGCCAAAGGGGAAGGTATTCTATCTGTTTGGGCGATGCCGGACGTTGTTATGCTCAAGGAAAATAAAAACTATCCATTTGAATTTATTATTCCTGAGAGCGGTACACCAGTATTAACAGAGGGTATTGCTGTGGTGAAGGGTGCGCCCCATCCGAAAGCGGCAGAAGCCTTCTATGAATTTGTTAACACTCCTGAGGCTGCAAAACAATTAGCCGAAGAATTTTACCGGATACCGACCAGAACCGATGTAAAAGACCTGCCGAAATGGATTACAGATACAGAGATTAAACCTATGGACATCGACTGGAAAGTATTCCAGAAGGAAAGCGATGGCTGGATGAAGCATTGGGACGAGAACATCAAAAGTGGAGAGAAAGAAATTAAACAATAGGGAAGTGTAGTTGGTATGGCGTCGATTAAGATTGAAAATGTCCAAAAAGCCTTTGGGAAAGTAATTGCAGTAGATCATTTAGACCTGGAAATAAAGGATGGAGAATTTTTTACTTTCCTTGGTCCGAGCGGATGCGGCAAGACCACAACCCTCCGGATGATCGCCGGATTTTATTATCCCACCAAAGGAATTGTGCGGTTTGGCGACAAGGATATGACGCGTGTACCTCCGGAAAAAAGAAATACGGGCATGGTTTTTCAAAACTATGCCCTTTTTCCTCACATGACGGTATTTGAAAATGTAGCCTTCGGACTAAAGGTAAGGAAAATCTCCTCTAGCGAATTGAAAACCAGGGTCCAGGATGTGCTTCGCAAGGTAAGGCTGGACAAATACTCAGAACGTCAGGTGAGCCAGTTAAGCGGAGGCCAGCAGCAGCGTGTCGCACTTGCAAGGGCATTGGTAATAGAACCGGAAATCCTTCTCCTTGATGAACCGTTGAGCAACCTGGATGCAAAGCTCCGCGATGAGATGAGAAGCGAAATATTAAGGCTCCAGCAGGAATACAAGATTACCACCATTTATGTAACCCATGACCAAGAAGAAGCTTTGTCAATGAGTGACAGAATTGCCGTTTTTAATTTCGGTGTTTGCCACCAGGTCGGTACGCCTTCAGAAATCTACAATGAACCGGCCAACGACTTTGTCGCTGGCTTTATCGGCGAGATTAACCTATTGCCGGCAACAATCGGCAAAACAGAGCAAAATCACGTGCATGCAGCGGCTCAGTTTGGCTCTGAAACAAAAAATATTGTTGTACATAATGACCGGTTTAACTATAACCCGGAAAATCAAGGCAACCTTGTTCTTTCCATTCGCCCGGAAGCGATCAAGCTTCTGGAAAAGCCTCTGGAAGGGCCAAACATTTTTAGCGGGAAAATAGAAGAAGTCGAATTCTTCGGCTCTGTCATCAATGTAACGGTTACTGTCAGCGGGCAGCTCCTGCAGGTGAGACTGTTAAATAATGTCAGGTTCAGCAATATGAAAGAAGGAACCGAGGTGTGGGTCGAGCTGCCTGAAGATCAGATCCGTGTAATTCCAGTAGTGAGTGGTGATATCACATGATAAAAAACCGTGACACCAGATTCACGATCCTGCTGCTGATACCTGTGCTTTTAGTATTGGTTGCCTATGTGCTTTATCCATCATTGAGGACCTTTATAGAAAGCCTGCATAAAGACGGATCGATAAACTTTGGGAATTATCAGGATTTCTTCAGCCAGGAATCGAAAACGAACCTGCAGGCATTATGGAATTCTGTTTATATTTCAGTTTTAAGTGTGATCGTCAGTGCCCTGATCGGCATTCCGCTCGCGTTTATTTTTAACCGGTATGATTTTCCGGGACGAAGCTTTTTTTCAACAGCGGCGATCATGCCTATTGTTCTTCCATCACTGGTCGGAGTCATGTCGTTCATGTTTTTATATGGAGAAACAGGGCTTGTACCAAATGCAATAAAGGATTTATTTGGCCTTGAGAAGGTTCCTTTTAAAATTGGCGGGGTATCCGGAATCCTGATCGTGCACGCATATACGATGTATGTTTATTTTTATATGACAGTGTCGTCGGCAATTAACAAAATTGACCCGTCACTCGAGGAAGCTGCATACAATTTGGGAGCCAGCCGTTCAAAAGTCTTCTGGAAAGTGACGTTCCCGCTTTTGACCCCGGCAATTGTTGCCGCGTCCCTGCTGGTGTTCATGATCTCGATGGCCTCGTTCAGCGCCCCGTTTTTGCTCGCCGGCGGGTACCGGGTGTTAAGCCTGCAAATCTACTTTTCGAAGATTAATGGGGATATGGAGGTTGCCGCGACGCAATCCGTCATCCTTTCGGTTGTTTCGATCGCATTCCTGTTATTTATGCGCTGGTATCAAAACCGGAAGGATTACCGTATGGCTTCAAAAGGTATCGGGGCCCACCGCAGCGAGGTGAAAAACCCTGTCTTGAAATGGGTACTGGTATTGACAGGGATCATTGGTGTAGTTATTTTGCTGCTGCCGCACTTCACGATACTGCTGCTGTCATTGGTGCCGGACGGGACATGGACATGGCAGACCTATCCGACCGTTTTCAACTTTGAAAACTACCGGTTGTTGTTTGAGGATCCGAATATATTTAAACCGTTAAAAAATAGTTTGCTATTGTCCTTTATTGCTACAGCGGGCAACTTGGTTTTCGGTGTTTTAACGTCTTATGTGCTGGTGAAACGGAAATTCATCGGCAAGAATTTCGTTGACATCCTGGTCATGATTCCTTGGGCATTGCCTGCCACAGTTATCGGGATGAACCTTATTTTCGCGTTTAATGAGCCTAACGTTTTTTCCTTTGGAAACATTCTCGTCGGGACATTCTGGATATTGCCCCTGGCTTACTTTATCCGACACATTCCATTAGTGGTAAGATCGACAAATGCCGTCCTGGAGCAGCTGGATGATTCAATCGAAGAAGCATCGAGAAGCCTGGGGGCCAAATGGTTCTATACGTTCAGGAAAGTTATCCTGCCAATCATCATGCCTGGTGTGTTAGCGGGAACACTGCTTGCTTTCGTTGAATCGGTCGGGGAATTTCCGACCTCGGTGTTACTGTACACCATCTCCAACCGCCCAATTTCGATCGAGATCATGAACCAGCTCAGGATGTTCAACATGGGCCAGGCAGCTGCCTACGGGATGATCCAGATCGCCTTGATTGCCGTTGTCCTGTTCATCTCAAATAAGTTTTTTGGGGTTAAAGCTGAGCAGTCTTTATCTTAGAGTATAATGAGGTGTTTTGCGTATCGCCAGGACCGGAAAGGGACAGGGTCGGATCCAGGTCTTTGTTTCGTATCGATTGGGTTAGGTTTGGTCCCTCGTTTTAAAAAAGATAGGGTCCGGTTGGAAATTTTTTACACGTACTGGGAATATAATCGGACTTACCGGGATTATAATTGCACTTACTGGGATTATAATTGCACTTATCGGGAATAAATTCACACTTACAGGGAATAAATCGTACTTCCCACAAAAAAAGAATGCACTTACCTAGAAATTATGCGCCGAAATATCGAAATAAGGTTCTTGCCATGAAATTATATGGCGAAATGTCAAAAAAATAGTCCCTGTATAGAACAATTATGCGGTGAATTATCGTTAACCGCACACTGCGTGTCTGAACAGGAACAACGCCCAATCAAAGGAAAAATCGGAGCTGAAAAAAATGAGCAAGCTAGAGGATTTTATCAAGAATGAAGGAATCGCTTTTCCTGGCAAAACCTACGTGGAAGAGCTGTTAATGCCTGTATTTAATGACCAGCGGGATTACCTGTTCGATGTCATGTTTGATATCCATCGCGCGCATGTGATCATGCTGGCTGAGCAAAAAATCATCCGGGAAGACGAAGCAAAGGTTATGCTGGAGGGCATTAATAAGGTTGCGAAAACGGAAATCGCTTCGTTAGCTTATCAGCCTCAATTTGAAGATCTGTTTTTCATGATGGAGGCTAAAATTGGTGAAGAAATCGGCGCTGAATTGGCTGGGAAAATACATATCGGCCGCAGCCGGAATGATATGGGCATCGCCATGTACCGGCTGGTGCTGAGGGGACATCTCTTGAGCCTCCTAAAAAGTTCATATCAATTAAGCGAAGCGTTGCTCATGCAATCAGAGCGGCACACGGAAACCTATATTACGGGTTATACCCATACTCAACCGGCACAGCCGACGACGTTGGGGCATTATTTCCTTGCTATTTATGACGTTTTGCAAAGGGACATCACGCGCTTATGGTCTGCCTATGAAACTGTCAATCAGTCATCCCTGGGGGCGGCTGCACTCACCACAACGGGTTTTCCAATCAGCCGCAACCGGACATGCGAATTATTGGGTTTTGATAAACTGATTGAGAATTCGTATGACTCTATCGCGGGTGCCGATTATTTACTGGAGACCTCTACAGCGCTGATGACCTGTATGGTCAATACAGGAAGATGGATCCAGGATTTCCTGCAGCATGTGACAAGGGAATTCGGAACTTTTTATGTTGCAGACCCATATGTACAGTGCAGCAGCATCATGCCGCAGAAGAGAAATCCGGTGTCAATCGAACATTCACGCTCGATAGCCAGCAGCGCGTATGGGGATGCCTTGGCTGCCATGAATATGGTTCACAATACTCCGTTTGGTGACATCGTCGATACGGAGGATGATCTGCAGCCCCATTTATACCGGGCTTTCAATAATGCAAACCGTGTAATGAAGCTTATGTATGCTGTGATCGCCACCTTGAATGTAAATGATGAGCACACAAAGAAAATGGCGGCAAAATCGAGTATTACGATTACCGAGCTGGCAGATACCCTGTCAAGAGATTATGGAATCTCGTTTAGAAAAGCACACTCCATTGCCAGCCACATCTCAAAAAGAACGATCAAAGAGCAAAAAGAATTATATGACTGGGAGATAGACGAGATTAATACGATGATAAAAGAATTCGTCGAGGTATCCCTATCAGAAGAAGAATGGAAAAAAATCATCTCACCAGAATACTTCGTTGAGATCAGGAGCATCCAGGGCGGCCCAAGCCCGAAAGAAGTTAAAAGAATGATTGGCGAAAGAAAGCAAACGCTGCTCCGGCAGCTTGAGGAATACGAATTAACTGTCGATAAATTGAATAACAGGAGGAAACAATTGCTCGAATACAGTTTTTAAAAGCTCACACGGCTTGCTATAACAAAAGATATTTCGATTTTAGAAAAGAAAATAACAATGCCACCCTACATTTCATGAGATGAGGGTGGCTTTTTTAAATTCCAGTTACAGCAGTTAAAAGCGGCAATTAATCAAACCTTTGATTAATGCTTTTCTGACTCAAAGCAGCGGTAATCATGCTTTCTTTTCATTCCCAAAACTATTCAGGAAAGCTGAATAGACGAGATAAATTGAATTGATGGCCGACAGCATGCTGATTTCCTCGAACCAGTTCCAGCACTTGTTGGCATTGTAATCTGCGGATTGTTCCGGGTATAGTACAAAAAAGCCATGCTTTTTCGCAAGCTGGTTCATCTCTGTTCCAGCTGCAAAATCCTGTGCATTTTGGGTGCAGCCATGCAGCATGACCACTAAAGGGGCTTTCTTATTGATTTTCACCGGGATAAAAAACTCGTAAGGACGTGTACCATCTTCATTTGTGAATGAGCCTCTTACTGCTGCATCGTTCTCAGCCGCAACCAGATTTACAGGCATCGCAAACAAAAACATGACAGCCAATATAAAGCGCAGCTTCCGCATGAAACAACCTCCTATGCATTAATTACCTCTAACAATACCTGTCGCAGTTACAATCAAGTTACATCAATCATCCTATTGAACTCTAAAATTGTAAAAGTTAAACTAATAATGTAAGAATTTTGTATGTTATTGTCGGGCAGTGATTGAGCGATCCCAAGACGCAGCGTCACGCCATAGCATAAAACATCCTTAATAGAACCACGCAGCTAGTCATGGAAGGAAAAAGGAATGAGGTTCTAGTTTTTCTTCACTCTTAATATACTAAATATGGTATTCTGCTGGAGGATTTTATGAACATTACCGAATTAAGAGAACGGTTATCATTGCTGACACAATCAAATGTGATTTCACACCGCTCGGCTGACCTTACGTTAAAGGCTTTTCAACAGATGCAGCTGATACTGGGAACCGATGATATCCAAAGCGCGGAAATGCTGTTTACCCATTTGCCATGTGCCATCACCAGGATTGAAAGGGGGGAAGATATCGAAGCGCCAATGCCTGAACTTCTTAAAGAGATACCGCAAACCGACTATTATCCTCTGGTGCTCAAGGAAATTAAACATATTGAAAGTCTGCATGGATATCCACTGCCGGATGGGGAAATTGGTTATTTACTGATCCATTACACAAATGTTTTTAAACAAAATCGAGGAGGACATAAGAAAATATGAAAATAGTGATTGGCGGGCAGGTTGACAAAAAAGAGATTGAAAGCTTAATTAAACAGTTTGACAGCAGCATTTCCACGGTGATCAAATCAGATTTGGACGCTGCAATGGCGATTAAAATGGGACAGGCGGATTATTATTTTGGTGCGTGTTCGACTGGCGGAGGCGGAGCGTTGGCCATGGCCATAGCCATTCTTGGCAAACAAAACTGCGAAACAGTGTCCATGCCTGGAAAGAAACCTGTTGAATCAAAAATTGTAAGCGCTGTCAATGAGGGGAAAAAGGCATTCGGATTCACGGGTGACCATAAAGATGTGGCTGTCCCGCTGATTTTAACCGCTATCAAAACATTAAATAACAGGGGGTAACAGAGATGGAAATGACGCTGATTGTGTTGATTGGGGCTGTGGCCGCTGTTCTTGCAAATATGAATATCGCGGTGTTCAATGATGGTCTCCGCCCGATTGTATCAGAACATGCAGAGGGCAGGCTGAACCGGCGGGACTTGGCGTTTACCGCATTTGCTATGAGCTTCGGGCTCGTGATTGGATTCGGGATACCTTTCACCTTATCAGCGAGCATCATTCTGGTGCACAGTATCCTGCTCGGAACGGACATAATTGGGCTGATCACCCCGAAAAGTAAATGGGGCACACCTTTGGCAGCCTTGATTGGCGGATCCTATGGAGCCGGGTTGCTTGTAGGCCTTGAAGGTTTTGTAAAATTGTTTGAACGGCTTCCGTTAAATTTTATGGATGCTTTGGGACAGGTGGGGGCTCCCGTCGTCGTCACTTTTATGGCTTTTCCGGCCTTGGCTGTTGCCCTGCAGTTCAGTATAAAAAAGGGAATCCTCACCTTTATCGTGTCTGCACTTATCCGCCAACTGGCTGTATGGCTGAACGAGAGCAAGGCGCTGACCTTTTCTGACACTGCGGTTACCCTGAACCAGGAAGGCATGGCCCTAATTACTGGAATGATCTTTTTATTATTTTTCGCCATAAAGGAAAAACGTGAAGATGGCCCATCCATTGATTTAGCAGCAGTGTTCAGTGGCAAAGTAACAAAAATCAAGAAGAATGTGGCCTTCTTTATGGTCATTGGCGGCCTGATCGCAGCTGCCACCAACCTGGCAATCATGGCCGGGGACCCTATTTCCCTTAACCTGCTGGCCGAGGACAAAGGAACAGATGCCGGCATCGCCGCCGCAGCCCGCGCCCTTGGCTTTATTCCCCTTGTTGCCAGTACCGCTATTGCGACTGGCGTCTACAGCCCGGTCGGCTTTACGTTGATTTTCGTTGTCGGCTTGCTGTCGCCCAATGTGTGGGTGGCTTTGATTGGCGGAATCATTATCATTTTTGCCGAAGTCATGCTCCTGAGCTCCATTGCGAGGTTCCTGGATAAATATCCGGGTGTGCGCAATTCCGGTGAAAATATACGCAACGCAATGACAAAGCTTTTAGAAGTGGCACTTCTGATTGGTGGTGCCAATGCTGCCAACGCGATTGCCCCCGGGTTCGGGTTCTTTTTCATAGCAGGTACGTATTTGTTGAATGAAGCTGCAGGACGCCCGATTGTCCGTATCGCTGTCGGGCCTGTCGGGGCGATAGCGGTCGGCATCATTGCCAATATTCTGGTCGCCATGGGAATCATGTCGATCCCGAAATAATAATGTTGTGTAGCACGCCATCTGCCGCCGATACTGCTTGATCGAATAGATCTTGATTACCTTTGCACTGGTAAAACCAGAAGTTGTATCGCACTGCTATGCGAAACAAGCGTAACTTGTTGAAGTTGCGCTTGCATATTTTTCTTACGAAATCTCAGCTGCTGCGTTATCGTGAGACTAAATCATTGTTTAAATTAAATACCTTATTTAATGCCAAAACTACCCCATGATTGTCGTTATCTTCAGTCACCCAATCGGCGCTTTCCTTTACACAGTCAGGTGAATTCCGCATCGCGATCCCCAGACCTGCTGATGACAGCATGCCGATATCATTGGTGCCATTGCCGATTGTGACGACCTCCTCCGGTAAGATACCCAATTCAGTGATCAAGGGAAGGATTCCTGACCATTTTGACTTCGTTGAAAAGACTTCCAGACGGTCACCCTCATCAAAGACGGCAGCCCCGCTAATATCCGTTTGAAGAGCCGCCCTGTCATCAGCATTGAGATAAACGACTAGACGGTGGGCATCCCGGTTTGTATGATCAATATCTGCTTTTTTTGCGTTCGGGAGTAGATACTCGATGCCCCGGGGCGGGTGATTGGAAACTGACTGGCGATCAGCGAAATGTATATAAGTCCCTTTCAGTTCATCTGTTTTGCGGCAAAGTTCATATGCCAGCGCCGCAGGTATTTTGACATCGTGAATGACTTTTTTGTTGTGAATGACGTAACCACCATTATAGGTGACATACATTGAGCAGCCAAATTTCTCGCCGTATATAATTGAGGCGTCGAAAGAACGTCCAGTGGCAAGCCCGACTAATATCCCTCGTTGCTGGAGTTCTCCAATGGCGGTGATAAGCTTTTCATCCATCTCTTCTCTTGTGTTTAGAATCGTGCCATCGATATCAAGAAAAACCATTCGATACATCGAACATCACCCTTTCTATTAAGTTCCTAAAATAGTATTTAAACAGTACTGAATATACAATTTTCTGTACATGCCGCCTATATTAGTCCAGTTGGTTGATGAAATTCCGCTGCCGAAAAACTAATTGTGCACATTGAAACGTACTACGGGAACCTACCATTATTATTAAAATAATAAAAAACTATTGTAAGCGGTTAATTAGAATGTTACACTATAATCAATTAGAATACAATAAATTGTACATTCCTCATTTTAATATCTGCCAAGCACATGGCAGACGGAAAACCGGCTCAAAAAAGAAATCAAAATAAAACTGTTGTAAACGGTTTCTGTTCGTGTTAAACTGCAATTGTAAAGTACAATAAATTGTATATTGATAAAATGGTGATTGAAAATGTGGGAGAATTTTTATTCCAAACAAGGCATTGTCCTGCAAAAACTTGCTGAAGAGCTGCTTTTTATAGAGGTTAATAAACGCTTGCCGAAGGTCAGTGATTTTGCGGAGAAGTTTGAAGTAGGGCGGGGCACGATCCAAACAGCCTTAAAGATTTTGGAAGGTGAAAATTGCATCAGGGTGGAACCGAGGGGGCATCTTGGCACTTTTTTAAGATATAAAAGTGTGCCCAACCTTTTAACATATTCTGGGGCAAACCGCATCCAAGGAGTGATGCCTCTCCCATATTCTAAAAAGTACGAGGGGCTGGCGACCGGGTTTACATCCCAATGGGAATCTCTCGGGCTGTCTCTCAATATAGCTTTTATGCGGGGCTCAAAGCCACGGCTTGAAGGAGTGAAGGAAGGCAGATACGATTTCGCATTGATGTCCAAGTTTTCAGCCATGGAAGAATTGAATGAAAATGACGATTTAACCATTGCGCTTGAATTCGGCGGGAAAACCTATGTTTCAGAGCATGCGATCATCTTCTCAGATACAGAAAAGAAAAGGCTTGAGGATGGGATGAAAGTCGGGATTGACAGCTTTTCGACAGACCAGAAGATCCTGACACAGGCAGAAGCAAACGGCATGGACATCGAATATCTGGAGCTTAACTATATGCACTTGCTCCAGCATCTGAAAGCCGGTACGATTGACGCGATGATTTGGAATGTGGACGAAATCGATTTTGAAGTCCATAATATCCAGCCGCTGACGTCTCCATTGGCAATCGAGTACGAAAAGCAAATGAACGAGGCGGTATGTGTCATTAAAAAGGACAACAGGAAGATGGCCTATATTATCAGCCTGCTTTCGGGCAGGGAAATAGTAGATATACAGACAAGGGTAGTCAATGGCGACCTTATGCCAAAGTATTAATTTTTTTAAGTCATAGTACAAAATACTGTACATTGATTTCAACCTTTCAGGGGGTGGTTACTTTAAATATAACCAGCAGTTTTGAAGTGTGTAATTACAAATAGCTATCAAAATCTAAGCTTACCTGAAAATACATCAGTGCAAAAATGAAAGGGGTAACAACATGGATGCCAGCTTAAAAGAAAGACTTGACTTACTGCATGATACAAACCAAATCAGTGACGAAATTTATGGCCGCTTGCCTGTCCTGTTTGATCAGGTCGAGGCTTATCTTGATGTAAAACTTGCCGAGGAAAATGCGGGCTCGTTTGCAAGCCATTTATCTGTTGCGCTGCAAAGGATTTCCGAAAACAATCCGGTATCAGAGATTTCCGAAGAGCTGGAAACCGTCATCGCGCAAAACCCGGAGTATTACCAAAACGCAAAGGATCTTTTGCAGGCTAACAATCCAAAAGGTGCAAATATTGATGCTGAAGCGGCGTTTATCACATTGTATTTCTGCTTATTAACTGGAAAGGGGAATGAATAATGTTACGAATTGTTGTTGGAGGACTTAAAAAGGATGTAACTGAAAGAGCTGTGAAAGCAGCAGGGGGAGAGCATGTCCAGGTCACGGTCACTTCTGATTTTGAAGGTGCTAAAAAAGTAAAAGCTGGCGACGCTGACTATTATCTTGGCGCTTGCAACAGCGGCGGCGGTGCTGCACTTTCGGTTGCAATCGGAATACTTGGGTATGGAAACTGCTCTACTGTTGCAAAAAATGGCCAAAAACCAAATGCAGAGGCGATCGAGAAATTGGTCAACGAAGGCAAGATTGCTTTCGGGATGGCTGTAGAGAGCATTGAACAGGCTGTGCCAATCATTGTCGGCAGCCTGCTAAAAAAACACGGTCTTCAGTAGGAGGAACATATGGACATTTTTCAAAACACTTCGTTAATTGAAATCGTTGTCGTAGTTTTGCTGACAGCGCTTACTGCATTGGCATCACACTGGGGGAAAGCGGTATTCCATGATGGAATCCGCCCCATCCTTCCAGAATTCCTTGAAGGCAGGATGAAGAGGACTGAACTTGCCTCGATCTCTTTTGGTTTAAGTATTGGTTTTATCGTGTCTGTCGGAATTTCCTTCGCGGTATCTTTTGAACTATTAAACCCGTGGCTGCTTTTCCTTCCGACTGATATTTTAGGAGTTATGGCTGCCCGATGGTGGATTGCTGCAGCGCTTGGTGGTGCGTGGGGGCTTGTTGCCTTATTTGGCCTGACTGGAGTACAAGCGGCATTTACCGCTTTGCCAATAGATTTGCTTGGCGCCCTGGGCGAACTGTCAACCCCAGTTCTTGTCGCCTTTACTGCATTCCCGATTATCGCAATTTTATATCAGTTTGGCTGGGTGAGAGCACTTATTTCTGGTCTTATCGTTTTAGTCATACGCCAGCTGCTCCCTCTTATTGGTGGGATTTACACAGATAAAGCAAATGCAGCTGTCGAAGAAGCAAGAAAATTAACAGATGTGACCTTTCCAAAAGACGCTGATTTTGCGGCTAAAATAAATGCGCTGAAAGAAGCCGGGGGGAATGGACAAGTACAGGATTTAATAGCTCAGGCAAACAATAATTTTTCCCTGGGCACGACCATCGGCGGTTTTACGATGCAGATCGCTGTTCTGATGCTTGCCGGGATGATCCTTCTAGTAAGCTTTGCGATTGCTAAAGACCTTAAGAACAAGGGTAATATTTCAGTAGATTCAGAGGAAGAAAATATCTTTGAAGCTCGTACGAAAAGGATTTACAAGGGACTTCCAATCCTGGCGGGAATTGGCGCCCTTCTGGCGATGGCTGCGAACCTTGGGCTGATGACAGGTTCAGAGGTTTCAGGGCCGATCCTGCAACAGGCATGGGATGCGTCCGGCCAGGAGCAGCGGGACCTCTTGCAAAGTGCCGCGATTGCTGACTTTATCCGGGGTATCAGCTTTATCCCATTGATTGTTACGACTGCCCTTGCTACAGGGGTTTACGGAGTTGTTGGTCTAACGTTCGTTTTCCCGATTGGATATTTATTGCCAAACCCAGTTGTTGCCGGTATCGTCGGTGCATTGTGGATTTGCCTTGAAGTAGTTGCCCTTCGCGGGATTGGACGCTTCCTGCAGCGTTATCCATCATTGCGTGAATCATCCGATAACATCCGCTCATCCATGAATTCCATGATTGAGCTGGCATTGTTCATCGGCGGTGCTTTTGCGGCCATGAAGATGGCGCCTGAGGCTATCGGGTTATCATTAACGATTTATATCCTGCTATATGCTGCAAATGAAGGCTTGGGACGTCCAATCATGAAGCTGGCCGCAGGTCCGGTAGCAATCATATTGACTGGTATTGTCCTTAACCTGCTGTATTTCCTTCATTTAATCTAAATTCACTGAAAGGTAGGTTTTATGCCTGCCTTTCGTTTTGGGAGATGTTTCATAATGAAGATTCATGCCGTAACTGGCCTTGTCGACCCTAATGCTGTTAAGAAAACGATGATACATGAGCATCTTGTTTTTGACCTTTCAGGGGTCAGGAAGGAACAGGACCAGGACTCAAAACTGGAGAACTCTCCTGCACTGGATAAGGAGATCGAGGAGCTCAAAAATTCCGGCTGCAATACAATCATCGAGGTTTCAAACATCGGGATGGGAAGAGATGCCCAGGCGCTTCTTGACATCGCAAACAAACATGATCTTGTCATTGTTGCCTCCACCGGATTTTATAAGGAG
The DNA here is from genome assembly GCF_002860205.1 of Bacillus sp. T33-2. Lineage (GTDB taxonomy): Bacteria > Bacillota > Bacilli > Bacillales > Cytobacillaceae > T33-2. The sequence goes on along the minus strand of NZ_PGVB01000026.1, from coordinate 28,979 downwards.
TCCGTCTATCCGGCGTTTGTATTTGAAAAATCAGCGGAAGAGCTTGCTGACATCATGATCCGTGATATCACAACTGGAATGGATGACACAACAATCAAGGCAGGACTGATAGCTGAAATCGGCAGCAGCCTGAATGAAATTACCGAAACCGAAGAGAAAGTTTTCACAGCATCTATCATGGCCCATAAAACGACAGGTGCCCCTATCAGCACCCATTGCGAAATTGGCACAATGGGCAGAGAGCAGCTGGCACTTTTCCAGAAATATAATGTCAAACTGAACCGTGTATCATTTGGGCACCAAGACTTAAATGAAGATATGGAAGAACAGCTGGAGCTGCTGCAAAGCGGAGCCTATATCCAGTTCGACACGATCGGCAAGAACAGCTACCGGAAAGATTCCGACAAGGTGGATAACCTGCTTGCCTTGCTTGAGCGTGGATATGAAGACCAGATCATGCTTTCCTGTGACATCACGAGAAAATCACATTTAAAGGCGACCGGGGGATATGGTTATAACCACCTGTTTGAAAATTTCATCCCGGCTCTCAGTCAAAATGGCGTCACCGATGAAATCATTGAAAAAATGCTGGTTCACAATCCACGCAAATTCTTAGCCTTTTAATGTCAATTCACTTTTAGTTCAGTAAAAGGGGGCCGTACGCGCCCTCTATTCTGAAATTAGAAAGAAGGACAGGAAATGAGCCTAAAATATGAACGGTCTGTTTTAAAAAATATGACCCTGGACGAAGCAAAAAACCTGCAATTCAGGTTGTTGGATGAGGTCACGAAGGAATTTAAGAATAACGAGTTTTTTCACATCGGTGACGTCGGGCTCCACCCGGAATACCACCGGCCATTAATGACGGCCCGAGTCGAAAAGGTGCTGGCAAGGACATTCGGCGCCGAGGCATGTGCCTTGGTGCGGGGGAGCGGAACTGGAGCGATCCGGAACATTTTAAGCATGCTGCTTGAAGCTGGCGACCAGTGTATCGTGCATTCTGCGCCAATGTATACAACAACAAAGGAAACGTTCCGGCTGCTGGGGTTAAAGCAAAACCATGTTGACTTTAATGACCATGATGCCCTTGTCGAAACACTAGAAAATGATAAAGTTTCGAAGGTCTTCTACGTGCAGCATTCACGGCAGCAGCCTGACGATACTTACGATTTAAAAGAAATCATTTCTTTAGTAAAAGAAAGACGCCCGGACTTGCCGGTCGTTGTAGATGACAATTATTGCGCGATGAAAATGAAACAAATCGGCAGCCAGATGGGAGCAGATTTTTCAACCTTCTCCGGCTTTAAGCTTTTAGGCCCGGAGGGAATCGGCGTAATCATTGGCCGAAAAGATACAATCGAACTGCTGCACGGGCGGAATTACTCCGGGGGCGGGCAGGTCCAGGGGTTTGAAGCACATGAACTGCTGCGCAGCCTCGCATTTGCCCCGGTCATGATCGCGATCCAAAACGAGCAGGTCCAGGAGCTGTGCCACCGTTTGAATAATGGCGAAGTCCAGGGCATAAAGGAAGCGTACATCACAAACTCACAATCGAAAAACGTGATAGTCGAGTTTGAACACCCAATTGCACAAGAAGTAATCAAGCTGGCTTCCGAATTCGGGGCAGCGACCTATCCGGTCGGAGCGGAATCCCGCTACGAATTAGTCCCAATGGTATATCGGGTCTCAGGCAGCTTTTTGGAAAGCAGGCCTGACTTAAAACTGCACGGAGCCCGTGTGAATCCGATGAAATCTTCTGCAAGCACTGTAATCCGAATATTACACCAGGTAATGGAAGAAATCTCAAGGAGGTGACCTGGCCGTGTTTTTAAATATGACGCTCAAGCGAAATGAAGGATTAATCAGAGCGGCCACCAAGCTCCATCAACAGGGAATCATCCCGGCCAATACTTATGCGATCGATCTCGATTCTCTTGAGCATAACGTCAGGAAACTTAGTGAATCAGCAAAGGAACATGGACTTAACCTGTATTATATGACAAAACAAATTGGCAGAAGCGGGTTCGTCGGCCGGATAATCGAGCAAAACGGCATCGGCCGTGCTGTCGCCGTTGATATTGACGAAGCAATTGAGCTGAAGAAGGAGAATTGCCAGATCGGGAATATCGGCCACATAGTCCAGCCAGGCAAATCCCAGTGGGAAGATGTACTGACAAAGCTGCAGCCAGAAGTTGTCACCCTGTTTTCAGTTGAGCGGGCAGCGCAATTATCTGCCGCAGCGGAAAAACTGGGGATGACGCAAGACGTCATTCTCCGTGTGATCAAACCAGATGATATGGTCTACCCGGGGCAATTTGGCGGGTTTTTGATCGGACAGCTTGAAGAAAGCCTTGATACACTTCTCAAGCTAAAAGGGATCCGCGTCATCGGGATTACGAGCTTCCCTGTACTGCAGATTAATGAACAAAAAGATGATTTCAAGTTTACTTCAAACATCGAAACGATAAAGCTCGCCCGCGAAATTCTTGAAAGAAAGGGAGTTAAGGTGAGCCATGTGAACGCTCCTAGCGCCACAAGCTGCCATAGCATCCCGATGCTGAAGGAATGGGGAGTCACCCATGGCGAGCCAGGACACTCTATCACTGGGACAACTCCTTTGCATGCGTATCGCGAAGATTTGCCGGAAATTCCGAGCATTGTCTACGTTTCTGAAATCTCGCATATGGATGAAAAACATGCCTATACGATTGCGGGAGGATTTTATGCCCGTTCTAACATGGAAGGCGCCTTATTTGGAAGCAATGAAAATGATATTGTGAACCAACGAACAAGTGTTGAATGTGTGTCACCGGAAAACATCGATTACTATGGCTGCCTCCGGCGTGAAGCCGGGATGAATACCGGCGATACAGTTATTTACGCGTTCCGGACGCAAATCTTTGTCACAAGGGCCCATGTCGCATTCATTAGAAATGTGAATTCCAGCCAGCCTGAGCTCGTTCATTTTCAAAGAAGGGGGATGTAGAACATGGCTAAAATAACCTTGCTCGTTTTGGACGGATTTGGTGTTGGCGCAATGGCAGACTGCAGGGAAGTAAAGCCTGAAGACGTAACCGCCCATACGTATAAACATATCAGGGAAACCGTCCAGCTAAGCATTCCGACTCTGTATGGACTTGGTTTAGGGAAAATAGTAGACGATGTAGGTACGCCGACTGCCGCTTATGGAAAGAGTAACCTCGCCCATCCTGGGGCAGACACATTCATGGGGCACCAGGAATTGATGGGAAGCAAACCGGGAGTGCCCAAAAAACGGTTGATGAGCGAAGTGGGGCCAAAGATTAAAAAGTCGCTGGAAGCGAATGGGTATGAAGTGGTTTATCCAATTGATGAGGCAACCGTCCTGCTTGTGAATGGAGCAGTCGTCATTGGCGACAACCTCGAGTCACAGGTCGGCAATATCATCAATGTCGTGGGGGACCTGAAACAGCTCAACTTTAAGGAAGTATCCCAAATAGGGAAAATTGTCCGGGAAAATGTGGACACAAGCCGTGTCATTGTCTTTGGCAATAAAAAATCAGACATTGAGACAATCCTTTCTGTCGTAAAAGAGAAAAATTCCGGGCTGCAATGGGGCGTTGATGCCCCAAAAGCCAATGTTTACGGAGAAGGGTACCAGGTGCTCCATTTAGGGTACGGTGTCGATTTTGAAAAACAATTTGCCCATATTGCAGAAATGAATGACATCCCTGTGTATAGGATCGGCAAAACGGCGGATGTGATCCAGGCACGCGGGTTCAAGGATCCAGTTGTCAATACAAAGGATGTTCTCGAAACATACCGGAAGTTTTACCATAATAGTGAAGACAATGCGGTCTTCCTTGTCAATGTCCAGGAGACGGATCTGGCTGGCCATAAAGAGGACAGTGTCTGGTACAAGGAAGTGCTGGAGGACGCAGATCGGTTCCTGGCATCATTTATCCCGGAATTAGGTGAAGACGACGTCCTCATTATAACAGCAGACCACGGGAACGACCCGACGATCGGGCATTCCAACCATACGAGGGAACAAACGCCTATTTTGGTGGTAGGGAAAAATGTGAAGCCGGTGTCGATTGGCACGAGGGAGACAATGGCAGATATCGCGGCAACATTGGCAGAATTTACTGGTGTTGAACCGCCTGAATATGGAAAAAGTTTTCTAAAGGACATCATGTGAAATCATTTCAGCCTTTAAGGGAGGAGTGGAACGATGAGGCTTGTTGAAGTAAAAAATTACGAAGAGATGAGCATTTTTGCCGCCAAACACATACTGGCGAAAATAAAGTCCAAACCTGATGCGGCGCTTGGCCTGGCGACAGGCGGCACTCCTGTGCGGACATATGAATTATTGGTTGATGATTTTAAAAAAAATCAGACATCATACGTGGACGTCTGTACTTATAACCTGGATGAGTACGTGGGGATTTCTCCCGAAAACCCAAACAGCTACCATTACTTCATGTATAAACATCTGTTTAACGATATCAACATCCCGAAGGAAAATGTCCATATTCCAAACGGACAATCAGATGACATCGAACAGGAAGCAAAGAATTATGAGGCAATAATTGACAGCATTGGCGGTGTGGACCTGCAATTGCTGGGCATCGGCGAAAACGGCCATATCGGTTTCAATGAACCAGGCACCCCTTTTGATACACCAACCCATATCGTCAAACTGGCAGAGTCGACACGGAAGGCCAACGCCCGCTATTTTGGCGATGAGGAAGAAGTGCCGGCCTACGCAATCACGATGGGGATTTCCACAATTTTAAAAAGCAAGGAGATCCTGCTTCTCGCCTCAGGAGAAAACAAGGCTGAAGCAATCTTTAGGATGTTTGCGGGCAACGTGAGCACTGATTGCCCGGCATCAGTTCTGCGGAACCATCCGAATGTGATTGTCGTTGCTGACTCGGCAGCGGTTTCGAAATTAAAAAAAGTAAAGGGCCTTGTCAGCTGACAGACCGGACGTAAATCTATACCGGAGTCCAAAATGGGCGCTGGAGAGTTATACAAAAAGAAGTCCCCTCGTGGTAGTGGTGTGACTTCTTTTTGGCATGCTTAGGAATATACATCTTTACTACTGACCAATTGCTTAGAAATATGACAATTTTCCTAATTTAATATAAATTATTCTTTACCACTGCCGGCCGAACTGATATATTCAAGATACAGGATATAGTATATTTATAAGGCAGAGGAATAAAATGTGGGAAAGTTTATTTTCGAAAAATGGCATCGCCGCAAAACATATTGCACTGGAATTACTCGCTGTGGAAGTTGGGCAGAAAATTCCAACGGTGTCTGATTTTTGTGACAGGCTCTGTCTAGGAAGGGGTACTGTGCAAGGTGCACTAAAGCAGTTAGAGATGCTCGGCGCCATCGAATTGGAAGCAAGAGGGCATTTAGGCACTTTTTTATTAAATAAAGATGTAAGCGTTTTATTAGATGTATCTGGAACAGGTCCTTTGGTTGGTGCAATGCCACTGCCCTACTCGAAAAAATATGAGGGACTGGCCACAGGTATCGTGGATGGATTTCAAACTCTTAACAAACGGATAAGCCTGGCTTATATGCGGGGTGCCAGCAACCGATTGGAAGCACTTAAAGCAAGGCGGTATGATTTTGCCATCGTGTCGAGATTGGCTGCAGAAGAATGGAACATTCCGCACAGAGGGCTTGAGATTGTTAAAACATTTGGAGCAGGTTCATATGTATCCGAGCATAAAATATTTTTGTCGGACCATGGAAAAACAAAAATTGAATCTGGCATGAAAGTGGGAATTGACAGGTCATCACCGGATCAATCAAAAATTACCCTACTGGAATGCGAGGGACTTGATGTTCATTTTGTAGATGTTAACTACATGCTGCTGTTTCAAATGCTGCAAGAGAGAAAAATTGATGCGGCAGTATGGAATGTCGATGAAATTCGATCTATGGAGACTTTCAACGCGGTGGATTTTCAGTCTGAACAAGCTAAAGAACTCACGAAACAGACGTCAGAAGCAACGATTGTAATCGACTCCAGCCGTGAAGAGGTCAAAAAACAGGTTATGCTGCTTGATACACAAATTGTGCTGAATACACAACGACTCGTCGAGACCGGCAGGAAATTTCCCCAGTATTAGCAGGTATCATTATTACAATGTTCCCTTGACTATTTAGAGGGGTTTTTCTGAGCCATAATACTAAATACTGTATATTGGAGGTTCTATATGAATCGTGATGACCTAAATGAGAGACTAAGAGTATTGCAATTTTCTAATACGATCACGGCTGAGGCGGCCCAAATAACCGTGAAAGCCTATGGCCACTTGACAGCAACACTCAGCCGCGAAGACATCCTACAAGGAGAAATGCTATTCACCCATCTTCCTATGGCATTGAGCAGACTGGCATCAGGCGAAAACATTGAAAATCCGCCTGCTCAGGTACTGCAAGAAGCACTCAATGCTGGCTATGCTGATGAGGCACGCAATGAGGTTTCATATATCGAAGAACAGTGGGGTAGAGCATTGCCCGATGCGGAAAAGGGCTATTTAATGATTCATTACAGTCTTGTATTCCAGGTAAATACAGGGGGTGAAACGGGATGATGTAGAAGTGCCCCGCATTCATCTTAACTAAACAAACGAAAAGGAGAGGGTTTTTCATGACTAAATTTGCAATCGGCGGGCAATTAAGCAAAACGGAAATAAAAGAACTCGTGGAACGAGAAGGTGCCCCGGACATGACGGCTGACATTTTCACTGATATGGAGGCTGCATTAAAAGTTAAAACAGGGGAGTACGACTATTACCTTGGCGCATGCCAGAGTGGAGCCGGAGGTGCTTTAGGGATGGCCTACGGCCTGCTAGGCAGGGATAAATGTGCCACAATTGCAATGGCAGGGCGTGCGCCGAAAGAACAGCAGGTGCTGGACGCGATAAATAAGGGGTCAAAGGCGTTCGGATTTACTGCAGATCAGGCCGGTGCTGCTGTCCCGATGCTTCTGAAACTATTAAAGAGTAAATAAGTTTCATAGATTTTCAGCGAAAACTGGCAGTTAATACGAATATTGGGGGTTAGAGGGGTGGAAATGGTAGATATTATTAAAATTGTGATTTTTTCCTTGATGGGAGGATATGCGACTTTTTTAACAAACCGGTCGATAGCAGTATATCATGATGGCTTAAGGCCGATCATGCCAGAATTCTTGAATGGGAATATGACAAGAAGGGAGCTTGGCGGTGTAACGTTTGCGATCAGTATCGGTTTTATCACCGGCTTCGCCATGCCCATTACAATAGCCACAGGAATCATAGTCATTCACATTGTGTTACTATCCGCAGATATTATCGGGACGTTTGTTAAAAATACAGCACTTGCCGTTTTCATTGGGGTAGTTTATGGGGCAATCGTTCCACTCACACTTGATGCAATCATCAAAGGTTTTGAATATTTGCCTGTAAACTTCCTGGATGCACTGGCATCTGTTGGAGACCCGATTATTTACGCATTTGTTGCGTTTCCTGCCATTGCTGTCGGGTATCAGTTCGGCAAAGGAAAAGGCCTTATTACATTTCTTTTGTCAGCACTTGGCTGGATCATTACAGAGAGAATTAATCCGGTAAACATTGCTGGTAATGAAGTGGCTTTAAGTACACAGGGCATTGCCATGCTTGTCGGAATGATTTGTCTCATCACTTATGCGGCCCGTGACAAATCGAGAGTAGAAGATATCGGTGACGGCTTATTTGCTGAAAACGTAAAACGAATTCGAAAAAATATATACTTCCTGCTGCCGATGGGTGCCATTCTTGCAATCGCGGCCAATTATCATTGGATTGCCGGGGAGCCTATCGCCGCAGCTCTGCTTGCAGACGGGGAAATCACATCAGCCGCACTGGTAGCCTTCATCCAGGCACTTGCATTCATGCCTTTAGTCATCACAACAGCACTGGTGAGTGGTGTGTATGCGACTAATGGATGGTGTGACTGGATCATTGGGCTCGGATATGTGTCTGCAAATCCTGTTATGGCAGGGGTGCTGGGTGCAGGTGCAATGGGTGCAGAGGTATTAAGCATGGGACGGATCGGGAAATTCTTAAATAAATTCCCTGCGCTGAAACTTTCTGGTGATAATATCAGGAGTGCCATGCTGCAAATACTCGAGATCGCCCTGTTAGTCGGCGGTATTAATGCAGCCAACCAAATCTGGCCAGGCACAGGGATGTTCATGGTGGTTGCACTTTATATCCTGAATGAAATTGCCGGCAAGCCAGTCATCCGTTTGGCAGCTGGGCCAATTGCGGCAATCATTGTTGGTATTTTGGTGAATATTTTAGCATTGACAGGCCTGTACATCGTTCAATAATCAGAAAACTGAATTTTGGAGTGGAAACTATGAATCCAGCATTATTGACAACAATGAGTATTGATGAAGCCATGAAAAAACAATTTGAGCTGACAAAGTCGATCGCTGACGAGTTCAGTGGCAGTGAGTTTTTCAACCAGGGGGACCTGGGGGTTGTGCCAGGGCTGGGCAGGCCGAGCCATACGAGGAAAGTGGAAAACGTTCTGGCAAAATTTTTTGGTGTACCTTCATGTGCCTTGATTAGGGGCGCCGGTACAGGATCGATCCGTTATACCCTGTCTGCGCTCCTCAATGCTGGCGATAAGTTATTTATGCATAAAAGTCCCATGTATACGACAACAAAAGAAACGGTACGCATGCTCGGATTAAATCCGGTATTTGTGGACTTTAATAATCAGCACGAACTGGAATCGGTGCTTTCCGAGCATACAGGTTGCAAAGTTTTCTATGCACAGCATTCGAGGCAAATGCCTGATGATACTTACGATTTAGCCAGCCTAATCAAATCGGTTAAGGAAGTGCGACCTGAACTTCCGATTGTCGTGGATGACAACTATACAGTTTTCAAGGTGCCGCGCATTGGTGTCGAGCTTGGTGCGTCCTACTCCTGTTTCTCAGGGTTCAAGCTGTTGGGACCTCCAGGGATTGGGATGATCGTCGGTGAGGAAGAAGCGATCAACACAATCCGTCAGCGAAATTATTCTGGAGGAGGCCAGGTGCAAGGGTACGAGGCCATGGAGCTGTTGCGGTCTCTCGTGATTGCCCCTGTAACGATGGCTGTGCAAAATGAAGAGACTCAACGGCTGGCTGACAAATTAAATTCAGGGGGAATACCGCAGGTCGAGCAGGCCATTGTCGCCAATGCCCAGGAGAAAAATGTTATCGTGACACTTAAGGAACCAATTGCCCAAGAGGTTATTGCCGAAAGTGAAAAGCATGGCGCTGCCGTTTATCCTGTTGGTGCAGAATCCCGCTTTGAAATACTGCCGATGATCTACCGTGTTTCTGGTTCATTTCTGGAAGCTAACCCAGAATTGATCAAAACAGGCATCAGGATAAACCTGATGCGCAGTGGAGCTGATCTGGCCGTGGATATCCTGAAAAAGGCCATACATGATGTGGAAACGAGGTTTAAAAACTGAAATGAGCCTATAAAAGATAAAAAGGGGAGTCCAGTGATGCCAGCAGTAGATGTTGTGTTGCAAAAAGAAATGATTGACGAACAAATCATGGATGGGCAAATTGCTGTCATCATAGACGTGTTGCTGGCTACCACGACCATTGCAGCCACCCTCGAACATGGTGCAGCTTCCGTCATACCTGTCAGGGACAGCTCACACGCAGCAGAAAGAAAAATAGGACTGCCTGCTGAAACCTTTGTCCTCGCTGGTGAGCTTGAAGGTAAAATTATAGAAGGTTTTCTGGCACCCTGGCCTGTGTCCCTAAAACAGCATGTATCAGGGAAAACACTTATTTTGTCTACATCAAATGGGACGGTTGCAATAAATAAATGCCATAAAGCAAAAAAGATCTATACTTCCTCATTCTTGAATGGAGAGCATGTCGCATCCTACATCAAAAAGATCGATAAGGGAGAAAATCTGGTCGTTGTATGTTCGGGCTCGGATGGATCTTTTAGCCTGGAGGACTTTCTGGGCGCGGGTTATTTCCTAAATAGTCTGGTCGGCAATAGTGAGGAAAAGTACACAATGACAGATGCGGCGAGAACCGCATTGTATTTTTACAAAAAACATGAAGACAGTTACCAGGATCTTCTAGAGCAATCGATAGTTGGCAGGGAACTGGCTGTGTTTGGCTTGATAGATGAGGTACGTTACGCAGCGGAACGAGGATCTATACGGGTTGTGCCGGAAGTCACAGACGACAGGATTGTAGATGCCCTGCGCAACAAATAAAGAAAGTAAGAGCGAAGCCCGGACAATCGTCCAAGGGCTTTGCTTTTTGTTTGTAATCAGCATGTAAAAGTTTACAATTGTATAATGAACGACTAATAAAAAGTACACCCTTAGACGGACAAAGTAGACGCGAATTGAAAGGATGGAAGAACGATGCACGAAGTGAAACAGTGTGAAGATAAAAATTATAAAATTTATGAGCTGAGGAATCCAGATACCAATTCGTGGGTAAAAGTAGCACCCGAAAGAGGCGGCATGGTGATTGGGTTCGGCATCCAGGGGGAAGAGCTGTTGTTCCTCAACAAGGAAACCTTTTATGATGCAAATGCAAATGTAAGGGGCGGCATCCCGATCCTGTTCCCGATTTCAGGCCAGTTGGAAAATGGGGAATATGAGTGGGATGGAAAGGTATATAAGATGAGGAACCATGGTGTGGCACGGACGAACCCGTGGGAAGTGATTAGCTCGAATGTAGATGGTGAAGCATCGATCACATTGAGCCTGCAAAGCAATGCGGAAACAAAAAAAGCATATCCTTTTGATTTTGAAGTCAGGTTTACATACGTTCTAAAAGACAATAGTTTAACAATTATGCAGGAATATACGAACAAATCAGCTTCTGCGATGCCGATCTATGCCGGGTTTCATCCGTATTTCAGGACAGCCAGTAATAATCTCGAATATAAAACAGATGCAAAAACATACCTGGACTATAACGATATGGATGTCCAAGATGTCAGCAGAGGCCTCGACCTTTCCGGCAAGAAGGAATCGCTCGTCTTATTGGATGCTGAAACACCTCAGATTGCGTTTACCCTGCCAGAACTGAAAAAGCTGGTTAAATTGGAGTATGGAGAGGAATTCAAGTACGTGTATCTTTGGACTGAGCAAGGCCAGGATTTTGTATGCGTCGAGCCTTGGATGGCCATGACGGATGAATTAAATCGGAAGGAAGAATTAAGCTTTGTCAGCCCGGGGGAAACTTTAAAAACATACCTGACCATTTCTGTGGAATAATGTTCTTTGCTAATAATTGTAATGCCCTGACCCGCTGAAGTTCATGTGGTCAGGGCTTTTATTATTGAGATGCTTTTATGAAGATTGGAGAGTCAATCCGTCATTCGCAATGAAAATGAAATAGGGTAATCAACTTCTTCATTGACGGAATAAGTGAAAGATACACCGTGCACGAAAATAATACATAATATGTTGAGATTTGTATTTTTGTGGTGAAATAATGTCGAAACATTTTTGTAACATTAATGAAATAATTTTAGTTTTTTTTGGAACTTATTTTGTTTTCAAACGTCTAATAAGTGAAGATAACCAAACAGGAGTGAGGAAAGTGAAAAGACAGCTTAAAACAATTATTATCGTGGCTTTGGTGGTTGTAGCCGGGGGTTTTTCGTACGCCAGTGCAAACCATAAAAGCGATACAGCTCCAAATGTCGTTGACCATGAAAAAAAACTGGTTAATAGAGAGATTGCTAGTACGATAGAAGACCTTCCTCAGCCAGCCGCGGTAAATGTTGTGACAGCTGAAATGGATCCTGTAGCAACCACCACTCCTGAATACGGAAGTGACGATAATTTAAGCACTGAAATACAGAAAAGCGAACCTGCTTCTGCGGATATTACATCAGAATCACTAGGCAGTACTGAATCAACTCCAAATGAGAAAATTGCCAATCCATTAGACCAGCTTCAAACTGAACATCCCGCTCAGGCTGCGGAAGAAGCACTAACCGATGTAGTTGTTCTGGATGGCCAAAGATACGAAAGCCTGATGGATGAAGAAAAATTTTCCCATAAAATACATGTAGCATTAAAATATGGTGCCAAACTTTATGCCGTAAGTGAATCAGATGTTTTTGCAATCGTAAAAGATGGAGTTCCCATTGTCCACATGAGTACAGGTGCAGCTGCTGCAAAACCAGGCAACCATGAGGTGCTCTGTGATTTGTTTTCTGACCATGGGGAATATGCTGCCGGTATTGCGGACGGCATTAAGCATGTCGCTCAAACAGGAGAACAAGTTGAAGTTGGGGTTACTCCTGAAACTGCTGGGTACGCAATCTTTATGAACGATGATTGGCTCGTTGTGTCATGGTAATTGAAGAAACCCTTCCCACTCGGGAAGGGCTTTTCAATGTTTTTTTTAACTCCATTTTTAAGTGGGAATGCATCGATCTGCAGCGGGGCAACTATGGGGATGGCAGCCGAATTTTATCGTCGGCGTCTGTCCTCATTCCACAAAAACTGCCCCATACTCTTCGCATCACCCACCTTTAAATTAGGAAACCCTCGATATACATAAAAAAAAAGATCCGGCTAAAATGCCGGATTCAACAAATATTTAAAGGGGGGGAGGAAAAAATTCTTCCTAATATGGTTTATCTTAAACGCTAATTGTTAACAAACTATGAACAAACCAATATTTTTTTTAGTCTTTTTCATAGGCTTGGGTACCCGTACTTGCAAATGTATAATAATAATTACATTTTGTTATTGGAGAGTGAACACATGCAGTTAAATAAAATTCATCACGTTGCGATTATTTGCTCAGACTATGAGAAATCAAAAGATTTTTATGTACGTATATTAGGCTTGACTCCGTGTCAGGAAATTTACCGGGAAGAACGGGATTCTTATAAACTGGACCTGCAGGTAAACGGGGAATATCAAATTGAGTTGTTTTCGTTCGCGAATCCACCTGGACGGCCCAGCTATCCGGAGGCAGCGGGTCTTCGGCACTTGGCGTTCGAGGTGGATGATATTGATGAAGCTATCCACCATGTAACCTCTTTTGGAGTAAGCATTGAACCAGTTCGAACCGATGAATACACAGGAAAGCGATTCACCTTCTTCTCTGACCCGGATGGATTGCCGATTGAATTATATGAATCGTGAGCATCAGAATGAAATATCCAGGAAGCTGGCGGGATTGGTACTGCATTATTGCAGAACAATCCCGTTTTTTATTTCCTTCTTAATCAGAGTTACATAAATAAAAAGCTGCATTCTTTCATATTTTTGCAGAATAAGTTTTTGATAAATTTAAATAATATTAAAATGTAAGCGTTTATAATGATTCAGAATTAAAAAAGTAGTTTGTGTATTCAGATAAATTATGATAGGATAACAAAAACACCACAGAATAGGAGCAATATCTCTGAGAAAAACCTCGCGATCAGAGCAGCCATAATCTGTTTGGAGGAATAAAATTGAGAATGATTTGATAGATTGCAGCATATTACATCACCCATCGGGTAAGCCACTACTACAGACAACATGAAGCAAGAAGGAGCAGGCAGGATGAAAGAGTACGTAGTTAATAGAATGTATAAAGCATCAACAGGAATTGCAAACGCAGTTTTAGTTACATTAGGAATCGGCTTGTTGTTTGAGACGATCGGGAAGTTTATCGGCTGGGAAGCTTTTATTGGGATAGGGTCGGCAGCAAAGGTTCTTTTGGCTCCAGCAATTGGCGCCGGCATCGCGTACCAACTGGGCGGAAATACTCTAGTCATTTTTAGTGCGATGGCCAGCAGTGCCGTCGGAGGGGCAGCGATCCACCCGACTGCTGAGGGCGCCTTTACCATTGTTTCGGGCCAGCCAATCAGCGCGGTGCTGGCTGCAATTGTCGCAACCTATGTAGGAAAACGAATCACGGGCCGGACAAAGCTCGATATGATGGCAATCCCTTTCGGAGCAGTATTGGCCGGCGGAGTAGCGGGGGTAGGACTTGCGGCAGTCACTACGCCACTTTTGCAATGGCTCAGTGCTGAAATCACTTCCTCCGTCCAGGGAAGTCCGCTGATATTTCACTTGTCTGGAGCATATTGCTAATGTCACCGGCATCATCTGCAGCAATTGCGATTGCCCTGCAATTGGACCCGGTGTCCAGCGCGGCTGCTTTAATTGGCTGCACAGTCCAATTTGCCGGTTTTACGGCAATGTCATTGCGCCAGAACGATCTTGGCGGATTTCTTGCCCAATGTTTTGTCACGCCAAAAGTACAATTCCCTAATGTGGTAAAAAATCCGCTGTTAATCATTCCGCCCTTCGTGGCCGCAATTATTTGCGCCCCGATCGCTACTTTGGGGTTTGGATTCACAGCAACCTACGAAATTGCAGGCCTGGGGCTTAATTCATTGATCGCCCCTTTAAATATCCTTGCAAATCAGGGCCTCATCAGCTTTCTCATTTATATCGCCGTTGGGGTGGTTCTGCCAATAGTGATTACACTTAGCCTGTATCAGGTGATCAAAATTGTTGGTTGGGTTAAAGCTGGGGATCTTCGGATGGAAGTGCAATAATAGATGAAACTGCAGGAGCTGTTACCGCAGCTCCTTTTTATTTCACACCCTGTGCGAATAAACGGAAAACAGAACCAGTTTCTGACCGTACCCCACCCTGCAAAGTGTCAATCGTGGTTTTCTTTTTAATAAGAGTGATGACACCTAAATATAACAGATACAAGCCGAAAATGACTTTAATCCACTCCAAAACCGTGGTAAAAGGCGAAATCACAAAGCAAATAATCTTCGGTTTTTCTCTTTTTGTATTTCCTTTAAAATGAACCTATTCCTTGCAAAACCAAACATGTGTTTATTGGAATAACGAATAGATTCAATGTAATTTATTCATTTCTCAAAAAAAATATTTAACTATATAATGAAATCTGAATTGAGGAAGAGCATGCCGAGGGGGGAACGAAATGACTGTCCATCCGTTGATCGATGGCATCCTGATTAAAAGCAAAGATGAAGCGGGCACAAAACTAACTATAACAGCAGTAAGGGGGCCAACGATGTCTTACGCAGATCCACCGTGGGAAATCAAAGATGCGTTAGCTGCCATTGATGAAACCGCTGTTGGTTTTGGAAAATTGGGCGGATGTATTGATGTCCCTTGACAAAAAACTGCTTACACCAATAAACACCTTATCAGAGAATAAGGCTGGAAAGGGCCTGGAATGAGCGGGAATTACATATCTTTTTATTGTAAACAAGGTAAACTGACCTTTTGGGAATGGGAGTCGATGAAATAAATTTTATGGACCGAAGTTTGTTTGTCTCAATGTAAGGTCGTGCCACGATTTCTGGCAAGAAACCCATCATTTTTTGTTCCAATAAAAGTTTCATATAAATTGTAGTGTCATCTACCTCAATTGAAGGAAAAAAAGTGAATCCAATCTCGTTTTTGAACCATTCCATAAATGGCGTTTCCCATGGTATGTGCAGAAAGGAACTTTTGTCAAATTGGTCCAGTGCTAATGCCTGTGTTGTTTCCGTGAATGAGGACGGACATCCTATTAAAAGGAAATTCTCTTCAAACAATTTAATCGATATTAAATCTGGGTGCTGGGGTTTAAAAGGTATCACACAAACATCAATAATTCCATCGAACAAAGAATTCAATGAACTTTTTGTCGTACCTGTGTGTATCCGCAAATGTAGTCTGGATTTTGATGCCTGAAACTATGAACATATGGCAAAAGAAAATAATGCCACAACGATACTAAGCTGCCAATTTCAATTTTCTCATCATGGTTGATATAGCTTCGGGCCGTAAATTCCCCTTGCTTTAACATATTTACACCTTTTTTCGCAAAGGGGTATAAAACCGTCCCAGCTTCAGATAGCTGCACGTGTCTTGTATCTCTAATAAACAATTTTTTGCCTATATGGTTTTCTAATTGTTTAATTCGGCTAGTTACCGTAGTTTGTGAAACATTCAGCAGCTCTGCGGTGCGGCTGAAACTATTTGTTTCCGATAGAACCATGAAGGTTTCCCAATGCTGATAATCCAGAATATAATGCCCCTTTTTTAAAAGATTTACTTTTTTAATAATCTTACCAGAATGGTTAAATAATACAATTGAGAATTCAGAACAGAATTTATGATGAATGCAGAGCCTCCATTGAGGACTGTTCAGTGACAATGATTAAGTTATGTTTGAATAAAACCATGCTTAACATGGCATGTTTACAGGAGGCGAGACTGGTGATTAAAGCAATAATTTTTGATTTTGATGGAACCATTGTCGATACAGAAACCCTATGGTTCAAGGTTTTTAAAGAAGTGCTGGAAACTGAATATAGCTTCAACTTGCAGCTTGAGGAATTCGCAAAGTGCATCGGGACGACGGATGATGTTCTTTATGACTACATAGACAGGCATGCAGGCATTCCGGTTGATCGCGAGGGAACAAAGGCAAAAGTACATGAAAAATTCCACCAGTTAAAAGACATTTTAGTTTTAAGGGAGGGTATTAAGGAGCTCATTTATGACATGAGCGAAAGAGGCTTGCTGCTTGGAGTTGCCTCAAGTTCAGCCCGGGATTGGGTGGAAGACTATCTTGAGAAATTTGGTATTCGCAAATATTTCCGATCCATAAAAACGAAGGAAGATGTTGAAAAGGTCAAGCCGGATCCAGCTCTTTACATAAAGGCTCTTGAAGCACTAAAGGTGAAGCCTGATGAAGCGATTGCAATTGAAGATTCTATAAATGGCTCGATTGCCGCACTTGAAGCGGGAGTGAAATGCGTGGTGGTACCTAATGATGTCACTGAGTTCATGACATTCCACGAAAAGGCGTACCGGTACAAAATGTTTTCAGAGCTTCCCCTTGATGAGCTGTTGTGAGTAGTTTGCAATTGTTATATTCCAGCTGGAAGTTTCATAAGGAGGTACTCTAGCAAATGTCTGTTGAAACAATGAAGATCGAACCTGTCACAGTGCATAATGTGGCAGAGGCACGGCAGCTAGTATTAAATGGACTTCTTGACTACTTTGCAGAATTAGACAAAAATATGAACCCAGACTTATATGGTATATTACAAACATATACACAACCAGGAAGCTTATTTGTTGTTGGGATAATCGGAAATTCAGTAGTAGCTACCGGTGCCTTTTACAAAGAGAGAGATAAAACTGCACGAATTTGCCGAATGTCTGTCGCTAAAACCCACCGTAGAAAAGGACTGGCAAAACAAATTCTTGATTTTCTGGAAATGAAAGCAATAGAGTTTGGATTTGAACAGCTTGTCATAGAAACAACAGTGGGGTGGGAAAAACCTATTAAATTGTATAAATCACATGGTTATCATGTGACCCACATAGCGCACGGTGAGGTGCACCTGCAAAAATCTTTAATTTATTAGGTCAGCATAATAGTAAAGTAATATGTTTTTTAATAATGAAGGGCCTTGTGTAGAGATGCCCGGCTTCGCTACTACCGTTTTTATAACTAGTATCGGACTTTTTGGAATTCTGTTATACTGCAGGGTTTTGCCGTATCTGGATAAAAACGAAGAAACAATCGCCAGTTTAAAAGCGGCAAATTAACAGTCTGTTGGTAACGCGTGCAGGTATGTTTAATGGTATTGCAGCCAGTTATTGTTTTTCTATAAATTCATCTTTGTAGGAGTAAACAATGAATAAGGGGATTTTTGCGTTGGCACTTGCAACCTTTGTGGCAGGAACCGTCGAATTCATCATTGCGGGGCTATTGGACAGGATTGCAGCAGATCTTAATATAACTGTGGCAGCAGTTGGTCAACTGGTGTCTGCCTTCTCGTTAATTTTTGCGTTTGGGGCGATTTTTCTTAGTGCCTTAACCTCAAAGTTTGAGGATAATTCTTGCTTCAACATGCTCTATCGTGATCGTTGTTTCCCTGGCGACTGCCGCTAATATAGTCTCCGATAATCTAAGGGGCAGGGCTTTGGGAATTATTTTCATGGGCATAGTATTAGGAGTCCCCCTGGGAACTTTAATTGGTAATAACTTTGGCTGGAGAATGACTTTTTTGTTGGTGGCAGTGCTGGCCCTTGTCTCAATTATAGGGATTATGAAGTTTCTGCCCAAAGTGCCAACTGATCGAACTGTTTCATTGCAAAAACAGTTTGCCGCTTTAAGAGGTAAAACTGTCATTTCATTACATGGAATTTCAATCTTGATGTATACTGGACAGTTTACATTATATACTTACCTCATTCCTTTCCTTCATGAAACAATGGGTTTAGCAAAAAGACTCAATAGTATCATATTGATCTTCTTTGGAGTAGCAGGTGTATTCGGCGGGTGGCTCGGAGGTTGGTCAACCGATAAGTTTGGAAGTGTGAGGACCATATTAGTGTCTCTGCTGCTGGTTGTGTGTCATTATTCACTTTACCTTATGCCACCCAATCAGTGTCCGCTCTATTAGTTGTAATCATTCCATGGGGGATCGGCTGTTGGTCAATCAGCCCGGCGGTACAGAGTCTTCTGGCCAGCAAAGCGCCAGAGTCTTCCAGTACACAGGTGGGTTTGAATAATTCTTTTAACCATATAGGCATTGCCTTAGGTCAGCTATCGGAGGGTTTTTAATCAATAGTTCTTCAGTTTAAACCAATTCCTGGGTGGCTGGAATCATCATGACTATAGCATTTTCATGGGCATGCTACTTGACCGTCAGCACACAGAAGCATCAAAGTTCGAGTGCGTAAATGAATACGGGAAAAACATTAATCTTTATGCAGGACGAAATATATCTAAGTTACTGATGGACTACTAGGATGGTGTATATGGTACCTACGATTATTGATGAATTTGTTGACAATTATGTAAGGCAGCTTACACACGCACTTTCAGACAAGGTGATCTGTGGGGTTTATATTTATGGCTCTATTGCATTGGATGCATTCAATCTGGACAAAAGCGA
Organism: Bacillus sp. T33-2; assembly: GCF_002860205.1. Classification (GTDB taxonomy): domain Bacteria; phylum Bacillota; class Bacilli; order Bacillales; family Cytobacillaceae; genus T33-2. The sequence continues at coordinate 9,993 of NZ_PGVB01000026.1, read as the reverse complement.
CATTGATTTCGTTGTCCTATTAAACAGGGAATTGAATAAAAAAGAGGTAAATACTTTAAAAGATTTACATTCTCATTTAAACAAAAAAGAGTTGGGCAGAAAACTGGATGGAATGTACCTTCAGTTAAGCAGCCTGGGTAAAAACAACCGTGACTTGCCACCTTACCCCTACTGCAGTAAGGGAGTCATTAAAACGGGTTATTGGGATGTGAATTCTATTACGTGGTGGGTATTAAAACATCATGGAATCACATTATATGGACCAGACATCTCTTCATATGATTTTGAAGTAGGCTGGGATAACATTGTTGAAAGTATCAAGTATAACATCAACCATTATTGGTATAAAAAATCAAAAAATAAATTTCTTTTTTTATTTGATGATATGCTGGATTTTTCCATAACTACAGTTAGCAGGATCGTCTGTGCCCTTGAAGAAAAAAAGATTTTCTCCAAAGAAGAGGCAATATCTAAGTTGTTGAAACGTTTTCCTGAAAGACGGCGTCTTATTTTACAGGAGGCAATCCGGATTAGACAAAACCCAAACAGTCCATCACATTTTCGTAGCAGGTTAAAAAGGGCAGCCGAGTGCAGGGACTTTATTTTATATGCCCGTGCATACTGTAATGAAAAATTTTTTGCGTAAACACATCGTAAGGGTTCCCTTGTTGTAGTTTGCCTTTCTTGAACCACAGACCAAATTCAAACATTTAGGGGGTTAGTAATGACTGAAGATTATTATTGTGGCGAGGTGTTAAGTGGAAATACTCCAGTAAATAAAGTAGTCGAGACAGATAACGTTTTACCGTATTATCATACAAGACCTTTTTGGCCTGTCCATATCGTGGTTATACCTAAGAGCTGCTCACGCTGGAAGAACGCGATAACGATTTATTGAATTGATCTTAGGACAATTATCCCGAAAAATTCAGAACAGTATTATGTCAGGCAGGAACAGCTAATGCTAACGTCAAAACAAGTTTTATACTTAATGTGCACGACAGCCCGCATCGTTGCTTTGGTGCGGCAGACCAGTGTCAGGTGCCAAGATAAACGCTTGACGCAGTGCTAAAAACAGATTCAAGCTATCATCAACTTCTGTGGAAAATCCTCAAGACAAGATTGCCGTCTTAACATCTTTGTTCGCATTGATTCCCTCATGTCAACCCAACCTGTAATGTCATCAATGGGATATACTTCCTTCCATAAACAAATCCATTCAAAGTAAAACGACACACAATCTAACAGAAACAGAAGTTTATTCAATTACCCGGATGAATGGATTTCTACCGTTAACAATTGAAATGTCCATTGTTCTGTACATATTTTTGATTGGTGGTATATCTGATTTAAATTGTTAGGTTGACGTAAACCAGACATCATAGGAAGGAGCCGTCCATATGTGGTATTTAAGATTTTTGGTTAATCAATTGATCAGTTTAGCTGTTCTACTTCTGCTTGCCGCATTGCCATTATATTTGGTGAACACTGACACTGGGGTGGCTGTTCAATTACATGGCATTCTGGAGGAAGTGAAAAAATTTGTGGCAGGTTTGTTCAATGGCCAGTCATTCTATTATTTGCAGGGAGGCCGCGAAGGCCTTTTATTGAACGATTTAACAAGTTTTTTTCTTTCATCATTTACCTATCTAACTGTCTCGTTGCTGATTGTCGTCATTCTCTCTTTTTTTCTGGGAATCTGGTTCTGGAAAATGAGTGAAAGATGGCTGAATTCATTGCTTGGCTTTGTTGGCTTCATTCCTGATTTCATATTAGTACTGTTATTTCAGTTGCTGGTTACATATATATTCAAAACGACAGGAATCAAAACAGTAAAGGTAGCGTCGCTTTCAATGGAGGAACCGGCAATTTTTCTGCCGATTGTTTCATTAATTATCGTGCCTTTGTTTTATTTAATCCGAACATTAGCGGAACGGACATATGAGGTTCTTACACAGGATTATATACTTACAGCAAAATCAAAGGGTTTGTCAAAGAAATATATCTATGTTAACCATGTGACCAGCAATGTTCTGCCTTTTTTAAAAGCAGATTTGCATAAAATAGTAGGGATAGCGATCAGCAACCTTTTCATCATCGAGTACCTATATAATACGCGGGGCCTGACAGAAATTTTATTCGAATATCCCATTAAATTCGGATACCAATATAATCTTGTTGCAATTACATTAATTGCGTTTTTTGTTCTATACCTGGCTACTTTTTTATCTATCAAATTATTTATCTTGGCAGTGGAGAGGATTTTCTGGCGTGCGTAAATGGAATTGGAAGTTGATAGCTGGTCTTCTGTTGGTTTTTTTCTTTGTGGTAATTGCTATTATTGGTCCTCATGTCGCCCCATATGAAGTAAATAAACAAATGGATATAAAATACATAGAAACCGAGAATGGTGAAGAAATGAGAGCCCCGCCTTTTCCTCCCTCAAAGGAGCATCTGTTCGGGACGGATAAATGGGGTTACGATATATTGACATTATTGTTGCATGGTGCTAAATTCACGATTTTCACGGTGATTATTGTTGCCCTGGTGAGGGTGATGCTAGGTGCATTATTAGGAATACTGATGGCATTAACCAAGACAAATATTCAGGTTCCAACTAAAAAAATAAAAATGAACGTCTTCAGTGGATTTCCAATTTTCATTTTTATTTATTTTATATTAATCGAAATCAATATAAACCCCATTCTGAAACCTATTACTCTGACACTCATTGTTGGAAGCCTCCTGACTCTTTTCGGGCTGCCAAGTGTCTTTTTCACGGTTTATGGGAAAACGATGGAAGTGAAAAAGAGTTTATATGTAGTAGCGTCCCAATCAATTGGGGGAAGTAAGCTGCATATTGCCAAAAAACATATCCTGCCTTCACTGAGGAACCATTTGGTAATTATTTTCGTAAATGAAATCATACAAGTGCTTCATTTAATAGGTCAGCTAGGGATATTCAATTTATTTGTTGGCGGCACGATATTGCGACTGGGTGGTCCGCAAGTGTATATTCCAATTACAAAAGAATGGGCGGGATTGATTGGACAATTCAGGTCATTCCTTTACCATTCACAATGGATTCTGCTGTTTCCACTGTTGTGTTTTTTAGTGTTGCTTTTCTCATTCTATTTAATTTCTCAGGGTCTCAGCGCGCAGGAAACAATTCGCAAGAGAAGGGCCACTTATTTATAGATACAAAGTTAATTTAGATTATGCCGATAATTATGGTTATGGAGACGGCAGATCCCCTTGTCCTTCAATAAATATGACATAAAGAAAGTCTTCTGCGGTCTGCAATGCTAAGGGGAGGGGAAATTTCGGTTAAGCTGCCTGTCCTTGTCAGTTAGTGGGAACAGGCAGACTGGGATTTTTATCAGCGTTAAACATTATATTAATATCCAGGGGATCCGGTGTTTATTTTAATTGCAACTTCTTTTTTTGGTAATGTCTTTTCGCTTTAGCCCGATTTCCGCAGTCTTCCATTGAACACCATCTCCGGCTTTTATTCCTGCTCGTATCAACAAACAGCCACCCGCATTCCCCGCCTGCACACGCTTTTAATTTCTTCTTCTCGTCCGAGATCAGGAAATTCATCGCAGATTGAACGATCTTCCACAACATTTGAGAGAAAAACGTAAAAAACGACCCGCATACACCAGATAAAGTGAGCGCGGGTCGTTGTATGCGTTTGGCCTTTTTTAATCTTACAATACAACATAAGCTTGCTTATATTTTAAACTTACTAACCAGATCTTTTAATTCATCTGCCATATAGGCCAGCGACTGTGCCGAAGAGTTGATTTCCTCCATTGATGCAAGCTGTTCTTCTGTAGATGCAGCCACTTCCTCTGAGTTTGAGGAATTTACTTTTGCTGTTTGAGTAATATGTGTTGATGAGGCCGCAACCTCTTCCACACTCGCAGAAATTTGCTGCACCGTTGCTGAAATTTCCTCAAGCTGTGGTGCTATCGCTTTCGTGCTCTCGATGATTTTGGCAAATTTTTGCGACGTTTCTACAGAGACCTTTACCCCTTGTTCAGCGTTGACGGTTACTTCTTCCATAATCTTGACGGAATGCTGGGTATCTCTCTGTATTGTGCCTATTAATTCAGAGATGAGTTTAGTAGAGCTTTGTGATTGCTCAGCCAATTTCCGCACTTCATCAGCAACAACTGCGAATCCCTTCCCATGTTCACCAGCACGCGCAGCCTCGATAGCCGCATTTAATGCGAGCAGGTTGGTCTGCTCGGAAATTCCATTGATGACATCAATGATCTTGCCGATTTCCTGTGAACGTTCCGCCAGGGACTGGATCACTTTATTCGATTCACCAACCGAAGTATGGATGGACTCCATCTGGACTAAGTTATTGTCCACCGACTCCCCGCCATCCTCAGCATCTGCAGCAGTTTCCCTGGACAATTCCGATACCATCGTCGAACTCTCCGCAATCCGCAGCACTCCTTTCAGTATTTCATCAATAGAAGTGGAGTTTTTCTCAAGCAGTTCACTTGAAGTTTCAGAGCCGCTGGCGATTTCCTGAATAGCTGAAGCCACATGCTCCGTTGCAGACGTGGTTTGGTCGGCGCTGGCCTTCAGCTGTTCAGAAGATGATGCAACCTGTTCAATTGAAGTGCTTAAGCTAGAAAGGATTGACCTTAAGGATTCCACCATTTTGTCAAAGCTTGCCCCTAATTTGCCCAATTCATCGTTTGTCTGCAATTCAACTTTGTGAGTTAAATCTCCTGCGCCAATCTTCTCGGATACTGCGACCAATCTTCTGAGCGGCCGAGCAATTGACCTGATAATAAAATACGCCAGGATAGCTCCAAAAACAGTGGCAATAGCCAGAACTGTAACTGTGCCAATTAAAATCGGTTGTGCTTCAGTATCTACTTCATGCTGGTTCATTGTGCCCCCGATTTTCCAGCCGGTTAAGGTATTTGTCTCGTAAAACATTTTTTTATCTTCTTTATCAGAAGTGTAATCAAAGCTCCCGGCAGTACTACTGAACATATCCACTGCCCAATCCGCTGTTTGTTCCTCGTTAGATTTCACGTTAGGGTGAGCTACGATTTTTTTGTCTTGATCCAAAATAAATGTATAACCCTGTTTACCAATAGTTACTGCTTTTGTAATTTTCTCGATTGTATCTAATTTAAGTTCCCATGATATAACAGCTGATCCGTCTTTCACTGTCGCTGCTATAGCTACTACAAAATCACCAGTAGTGGCAGAAACATACGGACTCGTTAAAATAACCTCACCCTTTTTATTCATGGCGCTTTTATACCACGGTCTTTGGCGTGGATCATACCCGGCAGGCATTTCCTTGTCCGGTGCATTGATAAAGGTTCCATCAGCCGTTCCAATATATATGGTTGAAATTTCAGGGTGTTTTCCAAGAAAAGCAGTCAATGTGTTCGAACGGAAGTTAGTTGCATCCTGGTATTCCGACATTGTGATGCTGTCTGACAAATAATCTGCATTGTTAATTTGGGGTTCGATAAATTGGTCAATTGTCGCATTTAATAACGCTACTGATTCTTTAGCAGAAAGTGAAATTTGTTCTTCAACCTTATTTTTCGAGTTGCTGAATGATGTCAATCCAATTGTCACGCTTGGAACGAGCAACACAACAATAAAAGATAGAATCAATTTTGTCCTGATTGTGATGTTTGATAACATGATGCACGCCCTTATCCTATAGAGTTATCTTTTATATCGGAAAAATAAGTTTATTATTGATGCCACAAATGTTTCCATCTGACCCATAGGACACATCAGTAAAACATTGTATCTCCAAAAAAATAAAAGTCCAATTCCTAGTCGAATTGGACATATCACTGCATGATGTTAGTTGGAATTTTCTATATAGCGCTTGGCGATTGCATAGCATTCATCAATGTGCGAATTGCCCAGGTATTTCATCGCACCGAAACTGATGCCGGCTGCAGCAGCCTGTCCTAAAAAAGGAACAAATTTTACTACCGATTTTACGGCTACTCGCGCACCCACTTTTTTCAACAATTGAGCTACTATTTGTTTCGTAATGACTTTCCCGATTAATTCACTTCCAGCGGATGTGATCAGAATTAAAATCATTTTCTTTGTATCTGGATCAAGCTCATCAATCTGTTCCTGCGACAAGCCGAATTTCCGGTTTATTGCTGGCAATAACTCCAGCATGATTGCTACGTCTGCAGCTATGTCAGCTCCAGGTGCCGGTATAATGGCTGCAGCGCCAGAGGCGGAAGCCCTTTTAGTAACCATTGATCTGCACTCTGCTTTAATTCGGTCCAATTCTGCGATTGTTTTAGGCAAACCCATTTCGTATGTCATCTCCTACGATAAATTAGTTATATTTTACTACTTTTTGCAATGTAAGAATAGCAGATTGCCGGAAAGAATGGCTAAAAACATGAAGGTTTTTACAAGTTAAAAATCCCCGCTGTATGCAAGCAAATTCAAATTTGTATAGGAACTCGAGATTGCTGTTCATCTCACTCCTGAACGTCTCTGACATTTACCTGACACACAAAACCCCTCATGAAGGAACCACTTTTTCAATTGTTTGGACAACAAAGGATAGGTTAGGCAAATGATTTTGCTTAATCTATCTTTTTTTTAATCAAACGTTTGATTAATTATTGGAGCACAGCAGGGTAAGACAATCCGAAGAACACTTTTAGCATTTAATGAATCCGAAGAAATCGGAGCTCTGTCTATTTTTAAGATTGATTGGGACGTGTCTGATTTGGGGATGGCGTCAGTAGTTTTTTTCTTGGCAGACATTTATCCCTGCAAACAAACAACTTTTGTGTTACAATGAAGTTGTTACTTTTTGTGGTTGAATTAATAAGTTGTAGGTTTGTTAAATTTCGTTTGATTAGAAAAATAAATTTTGGGTATAGAAAGGTACAGTTTTAACTAACTTGGTTAATAAATAACAATGGGGGTATATAATGATTCAGTTTGAAAATATCTTTAAAAAGTATCATAGAAAAACAGTCATAGACAATTTCAGCCTGAATATTGAAGCCGGGGAGCTTGTCGTTTTTATCGGCCCAAGCGGATGTGGCAAAACGACCTTGCTCAAAATGGTCAACAGGCTGATTCAGCCGTCATCCGGGAAAATTTTTGTGAATGGCAAGGATATTTCCACGGTTGACCCAATCGAATTACGCAGGAATATCGGGTATGTGATTCAAAACACCGGGCTTTTCCCACATATGACCATCAAAGAAAACCTCGAACTCATTCCAAAATTAAAAGGCGAAGATCCAGAAGCAATTGAAAAGAAAACAGAAGAGCTGCTTGAACTCGTTGGTTTGGATCCAACGGAATATATGCACCGGTTCCCGAAGGAATTGAGCGGTGGACAGCAGCAGCGGGTCGGGGTGGCAAGAGCCTTTTCCACGGACTCCGATATCATCCTCATGGATGAACCCTTCAGCGCATTAGATCCCGTCAAACGAAGTTCCCTCCAGGAAGAGCTTTTCAATATGCAGAAGGAATTGAACAAGACGATCATCTTCGTCACCCACGACATGGACGAAGCCTATAAAATAGCGGATAAAATTTGCCTGCTGAAAGATGGGGAAATCCTGCAGTATGATACACCGGAAAATATTTTAAAAAATCCGGCGTCAGAATTCGTTGAAAGCTTTATCGGCAAAAGACGAGTCTGGAATAACCCCGAGGTCTTAAAAGCATATGACATGATGATTTTCGACCCTGTGAAGGTCACGCCGAAGCGCAATGTGCTGCAGGCGATCGAGATTATGAAAGAAAAAAGGGTGGACAGCTTGATGGTCACCGACCAAAATAAACAACTTATAGGTCTAGTAACCTTAAAAGATATCAAAATGCAGGACCGGAATGCATCCATCGGGGAAATGATGGAGAGCAATGTCGTCTCTGTCCCTGAAGATGCAGACCTGATTTCCGTCATGAAAATGATGAATGAGCATAAAATCGGCTATTTGCCAGTCGTCAACAGTGCCGGGCAATTGACCGGCCTGATTACGAGAAGCAGCATACTGGCCGCATTAAGCAGCCAGTTGATTGACTTGGAGGTGGCGTTTTAATGAATGCCTTTTTCGATTACGTAACGGCGAATTATAACCAGATTTTTAATCTTTTTGGACAGCATATTTACCTGAGTGTCGTTTCTGTCCTTGCCGCAATTATTATTGGTGTCCCTTTGGGAATCCTGGTTTCAAGAAGTGAACAGCTTTCTAAACCGGTCATTGGCACCGCCAATGTCCTGCAGGCAGTACCCAGCCTGGCGCTGCTTGGTTTCCTGATTCCGTTCATCGGGATTGGAAGCACACCCGCCATTGTCATGGTTGTCCTTTATTCATTACTTCCGATCATAAAAAACACTTATACTGGCTTGACGAATATTGATGCGGATATTTTAGAGGCTGCAAAAGGAATCGGGTTGACCAGAAGCCAGACGATGCGGAAAATCCAGCTTCCACTGGCATTCCCGGTGATCATGGCGGGAATCAGGATTTCTGCGGTAACCGCTGTCGGTTTGATGACCATTGCCGCCTTCGTTGGTGCAGGCGGGCTTGGCTACCTTGTATTCTCAGGAGTTTCAACCGTTGATAATAACATGATTCTTGCCGGGGCGATCCCAGCCTGTATTCTGGCCCTGCTGATCGACTTTGTTGTCGGCAAGCTTGAATCAAAGATTTCATATACGAATAAAACGAGCGCCTCAGCGGCCAATAAGAATGCGGGCCGCCGGTTCCCTTCCAAGAAGATCCTGATCCCCGCAACTGCATCTGTGATGATTTTAGGTGCGGCTATGGCTTATCCGATCGTCAATGCCAAGGATAAAATTGTCATCGGGTCGAAAAACTTCAGTGAGGCAATGGTTTTAGCGAATATGGTTGCGGATGTGGTCGAGGATAAAACCGATATCCAGGTAGAAAGAAAACTGAACCTAGGCGGGACGCAGGTCGTCTTCAATGCCATCCAGCGCGGCGATATCGATATGTATGTGGAATATACCGGCACAGGGCTTGTCAGTATTTTAAAACAACAAGTTTCGAATGATCCCGATCAAGTCTATAACACTGTCGCAAAGGAATTTGCCAACAGGTACAATATTAAAGCATTGAAGCCGCTCGGGTTCAATAACACCTATACACTGGCTGTGACGCAGGAAACCGCAGCGCAGTACGGCCTGGAAACTTTCTCGGACCTGGCGGCAGTAAGTAACGAACTAAGCGTAGGCGCGACCATGGAGTTCACGAACAGGGACGATGGTTTGGTCGGACTGGCCGACAAGTATAATATGCAGTTCGGTGATGTGAAGGCCGTCGATGGCGGTTTGAGGTACAAAGCTATAAAAAGTGGAGAGAGTGACGTGATTGATGCCTTCTCCACGGACGGCTTGCTCGAGGAATTCGACCTCAAGGTGCTGGAAGATGACAAAGGCTTCTTCCCTCCGTACTATGCGGTTCCATTGGTAAAAGAAGAGACATTAAAAGAATATCCAGAGCTTGAAAAAGCCATCAATATACTCGCCGGCAAACTGACCGATGAAACAATGCGCGAGCTGAACTATAAAGTGGACAGCTTGAAGCAGTCTCCGGAGAAGGTTGCCAAAGAGTATCTTAAAGAGGAAGGCTTGATAGACTGAGGACAAGGCGGATTTTTCCGCCTTGTTTTTTGAAAGATAAGTGAGTATTAAATTTACGTCATTCCATAGTAACCCGTTGCTGTGGATTTTTTTTATGATGTCAAACATAATAAAACGAATCTTTTCGATGAAATCCATGATTGGATGAATTCGTTGACAAACCATCAGGGTAAAATCCGTACCTAAGTAACGCTATTTTGAGCATGAGGGCTGATTCGGTCAGCTAGCCGGATTCTAGGTGACGCAAACAGGTAACGGCGAGGTGATTCGGTCAGCTAGCCGGGTTCTAGGTGACGCAAACAGGTGTCGGCGAGGTGTTTCGGTAACTT
>NZ_PGVB01000025.1 GCF_002860205.1 Bacillus sp. T33-2 | reverse complement strand
ATGGACAAAAGCTGCCGGTAAAAGGGAGGAACTGTCCATCATGAGGCTGATGATGGACAAAAGCTGCCGGAGGAAGTGGGAAACTGTCCATCATGAGGGCGATGATGGACAAAAGCTGCCGGAGGAAGTGGGAAACTGTCCATCATGAGGGCGATGATGGACAAAAGCTGCCGGAGGAAGTGGGAAACTGTCCATCATATGGGCGACGACGGACAAAGATCTGTCTCAGCCACGCGTTTGAACAGGTTATATTCTGATTGAAGGACATCCACATCGCCGTCTTTGTTGGCTTCTTTCAGTTGATCGATAGAGAAGCAGGAAACGCCTATCGTCTTGCCCTGGTCCTTGAGTTCTTTCAGTGAACCGACAGTATAAGCTTTTTTGTTAGTATTATCTTAACAAAGCGATAATAGGGAAAGGAGATAGTTAGCTTTATTGAAACCCGCCGGAAACAACCCCGCTTAAATGACAACAAGCCCCACTTTAAACTTTTCTGTTAAAATATTTTTTCAAATTTTACAAAGGATTATTGAAATAACTATTCAGATTTTATTGAGAATAGCATATATTTAAATGGATAACCATATCTGGAGGTTCGACATGGAATATTCATTGCTTGCAGTCGATTTGGATGGAACTTTATTTAACAATGACAGGGAAATCGATCAAGAGACTATAGACGCAATTCATACGTATCGAAACAGGGGCGGAAAAGTGGTCATCTGCAGCGGCCGTTCTCCTTTATCGACAAAATGGATTTCTGAAACGATCGGCCTGCATGAACCAATCATCGCCTATAATGGCGCGGTTTTAATAGATGAGGATGGGCAGACGATTGAGCAAGCAAGATTCAGTCAGCAGGCAATTTTGACTTTTTTGGACATATGCCAGTCCAACGGCATTTACACTCATTTATACGAGGGCGATATTTTACTGGTGCCGGAACGAAACAAGTGGAACTTACGCTGGATTGAAAAAAATATCCCAGCACTGGAACGATCCGGGGGAAAGGCAGAAATTTGTGCAAAATACCGGAATCAATGCAGTGTGAAACATGTGGAAGATCTACGCGGTTATATAGAAGAGACAAATCCTGATATTACGAAAATGGCTGTTTTTCAAGAGGAAGGGAGCCTCCATTCCTTTTCTGCACTTTTGAAAAAACAGGCCACCGACCTGGAAATCTCCAGCAGCTTTGATTTTGTCAACCTCGAAATATCGCCTGCCGGGATTACGAAGGGGGCAGCACTAATCAAACTGGTTGAGCATCTCGGGCTTCATATGTCCCAGGTTGCGGCGATTGGTGATAACTATAATGACCTGGTAATGATTGAAACGGCCGGCTTGGGGATTGCGATGGGGAACGCTCCTGAAAAAGTGAAACACGCAGCGGATGCAGTAACTGAAACGAATTCAAATGGAGGGGTAGCTAAAGCAATTGAAAACTATCTTTTAAAATAAAGTTTCAAAAAATCAAATAATATATTGAATATTTATTCCGAAAATTTTATACTATTTTTAAAGCTACCAATTAGAACCATTTGGAGGTATCAGAATGGATCAGAATCTTACCGGATTAACAACCGAGTCGCGCAACGAGGGAACGGTGAAAATTGATACGGCAGAGCCACTCGACATCTTGAAAGTGATGAATGAAGAAGATAAAAAAGTGGCATGCGCCGTCGAGAAAGTGATACCGGATATTGAAAAGGCAGTAAACTTCACATTCGAGTCTTTAAAAAAAGGCGGGCGCCTCATTTATATCGGGGCCGGAACAAGCGGCAGGCTCGGAGTTCTTGATGCTGTTGAATGTCCGCCGACATTCAGTACCGATCCCGCTACTGTACAGGGTCTTATTGCTGGTGGTGAAAGCGCTTTCGTTAAAGCGGTGGAAGGTGCCGAAGACCGGCCGGAGCTTGGCGAATCCGATTTAAAAGCGATCGGGCTTAATGAAAATGATACTGTTGTCGGAATTGCTGCCAGCGGTCGGACCCCCTATGTGATAGGTGCTTTAAAATATGCACGCAGCGTCGGCGCTAAAACGGTCGCCCTGTCATGCAATGAAAATTCACTGATCAGCCAGGAAGCCGAACAGAGCATTGAGGTGATCGTTGGACCTGAGGTGTTGACAGGTTCTACAAGACTGAAAGCTGCGACCGCACAAAAAATGGTGCTTAACATGATTTCAACCTCATCGATGATCCTGATGGGCAAAGCTTATGAAAACCTGATGGTCGATGTCCATGTGAGCAATTATAAACTAAAAGAGCGGGCGATCGGCATCATCATGAAAATAACGGATGTACCTTATGACCAGGCGAAGAATGTTCTTGAACAAGCGGATAACAATGTGAAAACAGCAATTGTGATGATCAAGGCGAACATCAAAAAAGACGAGGCATCAAGCCTGTTAAACGAGGCGGGCGGATATGTCCGGAAAGCGATAGAAATCGTAAATTCCAGGAAGTCATAAAATGTACCTTTGATCAATCCGGCTGCTTCAGAATATCGCATAATATAACAAGTTCAACTTAAAGAAAGCGCATCCAAAGGTGGTAGGGCAAGTGGCAACGGGCGGACTTAAAATGATCGAAAACATGCTGGAGCAGCTTCCGGCATCAGAACGCAAGATTGGGCAATACATTCTTGAAAACCCCCATGTTGTGGTGAACAGCACTGTCAGTGCGCTGGGAGCGGAATCGAAAACGAGTGGATCCGCTGTCATCAGGCTTTGCAAATCCCTCGGCCTCAAAGGTTTTCAGGATTTGAAAGTGAGAATTGCCGGAGATTTGGTAAAACCCGCTGAGAAAGGCTACCGCGATATTGAACCGGCCGAGCCAATCTATTCAATCGTGCAGAAAACAACCAGCAATAGCATCCAAAGCCTGCAGGATTCCGCTGAAATCATTAATTACGAAGAGCTGGAACGGGCCGTGAAAGCACTGCTTGCGGCGGAAAATGTCCATCTTTTCGGAATCGGCGCGTCACATCTGATCGCCATGGATGCCCAGCAAAAGCTGCTTCGCATCAACCGGCGGGCAACGGCATTTCCTGATACGCATTTAGTTGCCTCTCTAATCGCCAACGCCGGACCCAATGATATCGCATTTGGAATATCTTTTTCCGGGGAAACACCGGAAGTTGTGAAGCTCCTGTCCCTGGCAAAAAAGAAGGGGATGAAAACAATCAGCCTCACTAAATATGGGCAATCAACCGTTGCATCCCTGGCGGATATCAGTTTGTATACGTCGTATTCGGCGGAAGCGCCCTTCAGGAGTGCAGCCACGTCTTCCCGGTTGGCCCAGCTGTTCATCATCGATATTTTGTTTTTGAGCATGGCCACTGAACAGTACGGGGAGACGGTTGATTATATAGACAGAACAAGGGAAGCGATTCAATTTTTAAAACAAAATAAATAACACTTTTTGGGGGTGGTAGGAAAACCGCAGCGCAAAGATCAATCCGTGTCTCGTTGTTAATTGGCCAACAGTTATATGAAAGCGTTAGTTAGTCAAAGATTTATATTAATCTCATTTTTTATGCAATTTTTCCAATAGGTTATTAGTTTTTAAAGTGAAGAAGGGGGCATTAAAATGGCTGGCGAAAATCAAGAACTGGCTAGAAAGCTTTTGGAGCAGCTGGGGGGAGCTTCTAACATTGCATCATTTACAAACTGTATGACGCGCCTTCGGGTTACTCCGGTAAACCCGGCACTTGTCAATAAAGATGGGATTAAAAGAATCGACGGTGTACTGGGTGTTGTCGAGGAAGAAACATTGCAAATCATTTTAGGACCAGGAAAAGTCACAAGAGTTACAGACGAGTTTGGTAAATTGGTAGCTGCATCCGGCGATATCAATCTTAAAGAACGGGCGACCGCCACCAAGTCAGAGCTGAATCAAAAAAATGCAACTCCATTTAAGCTGTTTTTGCGGAAGATTGCCAGCATTTTTATCCCGTTGATCCCTGCGCTTGTTGCTTCAGGTTTGATCACTGGTATTTCCCGGGCGATTATCCAGGCTGGCTGGCTGAATGCTGAATCGCAGCTTGCCATGATCCTGACCACGATAGGCGGCGGGCTATTTGCTTATCTTGGAATTCTGGTCGGTATAAATGCCGCCAAGGAATTCGGCGGATCACCTGCGCTTGGGGGGTTGGCGGGTGTCCTGATCATCAACCCTGCCATTGCCAATATCACATTGTTCGGAGAAGCACTTGTGCCTGGGCGCGGTGGCTTGATCGGGGTCCTTTTGGCAGCTGTATTCATTGCGCTTGTTGAAAAGCGGGTGCGCCGCTTTGTCCCACAGTCGCTTGATATTATTGTAACGCCGACAATAGCCTTATTGATTACCGGAATTGTAACTTATATTGTATTTATGCCACTTGGCGGAATGATTTCTGATGCGATCACGAAAGGATTGCTGGCTGTATTGGATATCGGCGGGGTTGTCGCAGGCTTTATTTTGGGAGCGACGTTCCTTCCGCTTGTTGTTACCGGGCTTCACCAGGGACTTACACCAGTCCATCTTGAACTGATCAATTCCATCGGCGACGACCCGCTGCTTCCGATTTTGGCGATGGGTGGAGCAGGTCAGGTTGGTGCTGCTTTTGCCATCTACTTCAAAACCAAGAAAAAGCGCCTGAAACGGGCGATTGGCGGGGCGCTGCCATCAGGCATGCTTGGAATCGGGGAGCCACTTATCTTCGGTGTAACCTTGCCGCTTGGCCGGCCGTTCCTTACAGCCTGTCTTGGAGCAGGTGTGGGAGGAGCATTCCAGGCACACTTTGATATAGCGACAATTGCGGTCGGTGTATCAGGACTGCCGCTTGCGTTTATTGTAAATACGGGAGAGGTTCTGCTTTATTTGGCCGGCTTGTTGATCGCATATGCTGCCGGATTCATCTTCACCTACCTGTTTGGGTTTAAAGACGAGATGGCTGGTGAGTTTGATTGATCGGAATTTCGTTTTACCTGAATGATCCTTTTGCAGAGGAAAGGATTATAGATGCAGGAAAAAAAGGAGTGAAGCGGGCGTTCACCTCGCTTCATATCCCTGAAGAATCCGGCGATCTGGCTGTCCGTGCCAAACAGCTGCTTCAGGCAGCGAAAGATGCGGGGATAGAAGTGTATGCTGATGTTTCATACAACACACCGGCCCATTTGGGAATTGCAGATTTGGAAGATTTAACTTCCCTAGGAGTAGCTGGTTTAAGGCTGGACGATTTCTTCGACAATGAAACGATCATCAGGCTGGCAAAGCGATTCCGTCTCGCGATCAACGCGAGTATCCTGTTTGAAGCGGATTTGAAGGAACTGCTGAAGGGCGGGCTTAAGAGCGAGAATCTTATCGCCTGGCATAATTTTTACCCACGGCCGGAAACCGGGCTTGATGAAGAATTTTTCAGGGAACAAAATGACTTATACAAACGATATGGCATCCCTGTTTGGGCTTACGTTCCGGGGAGAGGGGAAAAACGGGGGCCACTGTTTAGGGGCCTGCCAACCTTGGAAAAACACCGTGATATGGACCCGTTCGCCGCGGCACTTGAATTATTTAAAAGTGGTGTTCAGGACGTGTATATTGGGGATCCCGATCCCGGTGAAGGTCTGCTCGAACAGTTGATCAAATACGACGCGGAAACGATTGTCCCGATCCGGTTTCAAAGTTCTTTCTTAAATGCCGGTGAATACAAGCTGCGCCCGGATTTTGCCCGGGATGTCCTCCGCTTTATGAATACGAGGAGCAAAAATAGCGTTGTGCCGGAAAATACAGTCAAACGTCCACGGGGCTCCATCACGATGGATAATGACCTTTACGGCAGGTACAGGGGAGAGATCCAAATCACCCTGAATGACCTGCCGGCTGATGAAAAGGTCAATGTAATCGGCCGCGTCGCCGATATTGATCTCCCGTTGCTCTCAGTGGTAAGGCCTGGTGACCGGTTGTATCTTCATGGCGAATAAAACAGGCATGGCCTTGATATGAAAAGGCCATGCCTGTTTTTTGCTAAGTTGAGGGTGGAAGGATCAACTGATAAAAACTGACATCCTGCCACTGGTTGAATTTATAACCGACCTGTTTAAACCGGCCAATGAATTCAAAGCCGAATTTTTCGTGGAGCCTTACACTGGCCTCGTTCCCGTCTGTAATTCCGCCGATGATGGTATGGTATTGAAGCTGTGCTGCCCTATGTAAAATTTCTTTCATCAGAGAAGCTCCGATGCCTTTGCCGCGATGATGTTCTGAAATATAAACCGATAATTCGGTCGTTCTGGCATACGCTTCCTTGTCCCTGAATGGGGACAAGGAGCAGTACCCTGCCACTTCACCCTCGGCTTCTGCAACAATAAGCGGATATTTCCCGCCGTACTTCCTGAACCAGAGTTCCCGCTGCTCCAGGCTTTGTTCTTCTAAATCAAATGTGGCGGTTGTGTTCCGGATCGCATCGTTATAAATGTCCAGCATTGCCGGCAAATCGTGAATCACCGCGTCCCGTATTAGTACCATTGTGGTTTCTCCTTATGACTATATTTCATCCAGCATGATTACATCCCCAGTACTTGCATTCACGCCGTACTTGCAATCTATTTTCCCGCATAATACATATTTTTGCTGTGAGGAATCATACACGTAAACAGGTTTTAATTCAATCATTTCTGCGATTTTTTCAAATGCTGCTTCGAAACTTACTGTAATTTTTTCAGCTGGGGAGTATGTATTAAACATCTCCAGGAATTCTACATTGCCGATAAAATTCACCGCTTCAAACGTATCACTATCAATAAAACCACTAGCTTGCCCTGGAATACGTGCAAATCCTGCTTTGTTGGCCTTAATTCCGCATTTATATAACCTTTGTCACGGTATATGTGAGTGAGCTTCCATTTGCCAGAGTCATCGGGAAATACCTTGCGTAAAAACTCTATAACTGAGGCAATGATTTTTTCTTGGTCTGGCTCGGTGATTGGAAATGTATCTGGATGAGGTTCACGGACAAGAGCCTGCTCAGGTCGCAATCGTTTCATTCAGGTTGATTTCCCGTCTGGTGAACGGTTCTGGCGAAGGTGAATCCCATTGCAGAATTTTATCTATCTTCAAGCTGGATCTAACGTCTGCAAAAAAAGGAATAGTTTCACTTTTGTTATTGGTTAAGTAAATCTCTTCCAGCCCGTACACGGGGAACCATTTTTCTTGTTCAAATGAAGGAAATTCGAAAAGTTTAAATTGGTTTCTTGCTAGGGGTACAACATCTGCCAGAGACAAGGCAAACTCTTCTTGCTGAAATGTATCGGCTGACGGAAACGGCCCATTAGCAGCAAAAAAGACCAAATTCCCGTTCTCGTCCAGTTCAAAGTCGATAAAGCCAGAAGGTGAAACAGCCACTCCATTAAAACAACCTTCAAAATGAATTTTTAGATCGTCTTGTTTCCAGATCTTTAACTGCTGCCCGTACTTCAAGCCGGTTTCCCGCTCAATCCACTTTATAATTGAATCATTTCCATCAAATGTGTTGCCGACTGCATGAGATATTCCACCTACAAAAATGATGCTGTTAAAACGGCGGCTGTGTATGGCTAAATCAATAACTGCAGTTCCATCGGGATTGCAATCGTCATCTGGCTGTTCGGTTATCTGCTTCGGATACCACTCCATCGTCAGCGTCTAGTCCATGCCGTGAAGAATATTTCTATCACGATAAATTTGAACTGTATGTAGATGGTAATCTGCGAGTCCAAGCTTGGTTTTTGTAAAATCAGCTAATTCCTTTAGTCGCGGATCCATTATGTTCTTCCCTGATTTTACTTTTACAATATCATACTCCAATAAATTAGAATATCAAAAGAAAACACGAATTTTGTGAATATTATCACACCTAAAGTAGAAAATTGCTATAATTATAGTATATTTATACCAGAAAAGATGGGAGTGGAAAAAATGGTGTTGCTGGCTGTTTCGGAGTTGCGTAAAAAGTATAACCAGCATGAAGCGGTAAAAGGTGTGACATTTTCTGTCCAAAAAGGCGAGTCCTTCGGGCTGCTTGGACCTAATGGTGCAGGGAAAACAACCACAATTCAAATGATAAGCGGCCTGTTTCTGCCAACTTCAGGGAATATCGAGGTGGCCGGAATTGACATGGTGAAGCAGCCGAAAAAAGCACAGGGCAGGATCGGGATCGTTCCCCAGGAAATTGCACTCTATCAAACAATGTCCGCAAAGGAAAACCTGATGTTCTGGGGGAGAATGTACGGCCTGCAAGGCCTGGTGCTTAGGCAGCGTGTGGATGAGGCGCTTGAAATTATCGGTCTTACTGACCGGTCAAATGACAAAGTCGAAACCTTTTCGGGTGGGATGAAACGGAGGGTGAACATTGGGGCAGCCATTTTGCACAAGCCCGAGCTGTTAATTATGGATGAGCCGACCGTGGGCATTGACCCTCAATCCCGGACCCATATTCTTGAAACCGTGAAGAGGCTTAACGCTGAAGGCATGGCGGTGATCTATACAAGTCATTACATGGAGGAAGTGGAGTTCCTGTGTGAGCGGATTGGCATCATGGACCATGGCCAGTTCATTGCCAGTGGCACGATTCCGGAGCTTCGCGAAAAAATCGGCGACCGGTCACGGATTGTGCTCACTTTCACGGATACCGACGAGAACCTGGAACACATTCCAGCCGAACTTGCCCCTCTTGTTGAGAAGCGGGACGTACAGATACATAATCAGCAGCTTACCGTATTTCATAAAGAACCGCAGGCTGTGTTAAGTGAGCTTATCCAGGCTGTCAGCAGGCAAGGCACAAAAATAGGTTCTGTCGACATTATCGAACCGAATCTTGAAAGTGTATTTTTGCATCTGACCGGGAGAAGCCTGCGCGATTAAAAAGAAACACGGGAAAGGGGGACTAATATGAACTTTTGGTGGCTGGCTTTAAAAGATGCCTTGCTGATTGGCCGTGATAAAAAAGCACTTCTGACATTGATTTTAATGCCTATTCTATTAATCTCGATTCTCGGTGCCGCATTTGGAAAAATGATGGGCGGCGAAGAAGAGACAATCAAAAAGTTTTCCGTCGGATTAGTTAACCTGGACAAGGGAGCTCTTGGGGAAGTGCTTGCAGAAGAGGTTTTTGCCCAAGGCATGAAAGATCTAGTGTCAGTGAAATCCCTAAAACAGGAAGACCTGATGGACCAGCTTGAAAATCAAAAGCTGACCGCTGGCTTCATCATCGATTCTGATTTTACTTCGTCCGTAATGTCGGGCGAAGCAGCGGAACTGAAAATCGTCTCGATTCCCGGTGCGGATATCCAGACAACCATCATAGAAAATGTCATACAGCAATTCGTGCAGACGGCTGAAGTCAATGCCACGGGAATGCAATTGGCTGTTGAAGCCGCAATCCAGGCGGGAAAACCGCTGCCTGAAATAGCCGAGCAGGGCCCAGCTGCCGTACAGGAACAAGCTGCTGGATTTCCTCTTTTAAATGAAGAAGCGGTGGAAGCGGAGGCCCAACAGGTCGATTCCTTTCAATATTATGCGGCAGGCATGGGTGTGATGTTCCTGCTTATGACGGTGGTAATCGGGGTCAGTGCCATGATCGAGGAAAAGGAGCAGGAAGTGTACAGCCGATTGCTCGTGTCGACTTTAACCCATAGTCAATATATGATGGGCAAGTTTACAGGGCTTCTGTTCATGAGCCTGATTCAACTGATGGTCATTATCCTTGGTACCAGCCTGCTTTTTGGAGTGGATTGGGGGAATTCTCTTTCAGGTGTGGCTTTGGCTGGCATTGCCTACGTATTCAGTGCTTGCGGACTGGGCGTCCTCATCGGATCCTTCATAAAAACAGAAAAGGCCTTTAATGTTGCCGGGATGCTTGGAACACAAATCTTGTCGGGAATCGGGGGCAGCATGGTCCCGCTTTATCTGTTCCCGGACTGGATGAATGGGATTGTACAAGTGCTCCCAAACGCACTCGCGCTGCAAACCTTTTTGGATTTGATGTCAGGCGGCACATTTATCGAAGTTGTTCCGGAAGCGGCCATCTTAATCGGCATGGGCGTTTTGTTCTTTGCGATCGGATGGATGCGCCAATCTGCCGAGAGGAGGCTCAGCTATGCGTAAAATTTTTGTCATTACATGGCTTCGCCTAAAAGACATATTCAAAACACCATCTGCCTGGGTGATGATGCTTGTAATGCCGCTCATTTTCAGCATCATTTTTGGTGGCGTATCCGGTGGCTCGGAAAGAAACAAGCCTGTTGTGAACATCGTGGGTGGAAAGGATGAAGCCAGCAGGCAAATAGTGGAGCTTCTAAAGGCAAATGATCAATACAAATGGGTGGAATCGTCTGAGTCAAAAGCGAAAGAAAATATAAGGGCTCAGGAAGCGGCCGCCGCGGTCATCGTTCCTGCTGACCTCATTGAACGGATTGAAGCGAAGGAGCCATTGTTCGATGTAGTTGTTCAGCGAAAAGGCCAGGAATACACGGCTTTATATCCATATGTTGAGGGGGCGGCCAGAACTGTTTTCCAGTCCTATTCAGCCACATCCCAGATTGACAGCACCCAGTTTCCCGCATTGCTTGAGAGTGTTGCGGCCAGTGAAGGCGTCACGATCGAAAAAGAAATCGTCCAAAAGGATGAAGGGACCGGGGAGGCAGGCGGCCTGCTATCGGTCGGATTTACGATCATGTTTATGATGTTCGGAATATCTGGAGCAGCATCAGCTATCCTGGATGAAAGGGCGGCTGGAACATGGCCGCGCCTCCTTGTTACACCAGCGACGAAAGCCCAAATTATGATCGGATATTTGCTTTCATACTTTATCATGGGCTGGATTCAGCTGGCAGTCTTGATGACGGGCATGAAGCTGATATTTGGGGCAAATTGGGGCAACCTGGCTTATTTTATCCCGTTTGCTTCCCTTGCGATTCTGTCCATAGTCGGATTCGGATTGATGATGGCCGGACTGGTGAAGACAAGACAGCAGGCTGGGGCGGTAAGTGCCGTCCTGATTGTAAGCACATGCATGCTCGGAGGCGTATACTGGCCGCTTGATATCGTGCCGGAAATGATGAGGCAAATCGCAAAAGCCGTTCCGCAGAGCTGGATGATGACAGGATTCCGTGAAATTATAAGCGGCAGCCTGTATTCACCGGCCATGGTACAGGCAGTTCTAGCCCTTATCGGGTTCTCAGCTGTGTTCTTTATAATTGGACTGAAGAAAATGAAATTCAGATAGGTGCCTGACCCCCAGAGCGGTAACGCGTTAAAGCAACGGGGGTCAGACCCCCAGAGTGGTAATGCATTAAAGCATCGGGGGTTTTTCAGAATATGGTTTGCTATAAAAGTTCAATATAATGTTTCTGATTATTGAAAGTAGGGGCACGCGCTATTATAATTATCTTAATCATTAAAAAAATAATAAAAAAGAGGAGGGAACATTTTTTGAATAATGAATTACAATCACTTTTAGACAGTTATCCTGACTTAAAAGGGTGCGTGGGGGAGATTGATAAGGCATTTACTTTGTTACTAGAAAGCTATAGAACAGGTGGCAAATATTTGATTTGCGGTAATGGCGGCAGTGCTGCGGACAGTGAGCACATTGTGGGTGAATTAATGAAAGGTTTTAAGTTAAAGAGACCCATTGAGCCTGCATTACACCAGAGGTTCTTTAAAAGGTTTGGCAAACGTGGAAATTACATAGCTGACCATTTACAGGGTGCCATTCCGGCAATCTCTTTGGTAAGCCAGCATGCACTTATTACAGCCTTTGCAAATGATGTAGGTGCCGATATGGTCTTTGCCCAACAAGTATTCGGTTATGGGAATGCACGCGATGTCCTTATTGGAATTAGTACATCAGGGAATTCCGAGAATATCATTAATGCAATAATGGTTGCAAAAGAACTGGGGATTCATACAATTGGCTTAACCGGGAAAGACGGGGGGCAAATGAAAGCTTATTGTGATACCACAATTTGTGTCCCGTACGAAGATACACCAAGAATTCAAGAAAGACATCTGCCTATATACCATGCATTATGTATCATGCTTGAAAAGGAGATTTTCTCAGTATGAAGGTATTAGTTGGTTTGGATATAGGCGGCACAAAATGTGCAGTGTCGATCGGAGTTCCCAGCGAAAATACGATTAATATAAAGTGCAAGGAAAAATTTCCGACTCCCGAACAACCGAGTGAGACCATTCAATTAATGATGGATACACTGGATAAATTATTAGTTAAACATGATTTAGTAAACAACGTTGCAGCAATTGGGATATCATGTGGCGGACCACTAAATAGCAAAGAAGGGGTAATTCTTTCTCCACCCAATTTAAAGAACTGGAATCGTGTAAAAATAGTTCAAATATTTAAGCGGAAATACACTGTTCCAGTTGGGCTGCAAAATGATGCAAATGCATGCGCATTAGCAGAATGGAAGTGGGGAAATGGACGAGGGTGCCAGAACCTGGTATTTCTAACATTTGGCACAGGCATGGGGGCTGGATTGATCTTAAACGGAAATCTTTATGAGGGTAAGAATGATATGGCTGGAGAGGTCGGTCATATTCGGCTTGCTAATGAAGGGCCAATTGGTTTTGGCAAGATGGGATCCTTTGAAGGGTTCTGCAGCGGCGGAGGGATAGCACAGCTGGCAAAGGCTCATGCTGAAAAATTAATATCGGACGGGAACCCAGCAAAATACTGCCAAACATTTGAAGATGTTGGGTTAATTACTGCAGAAAGAGTAGGTACCTTTGCAAAACAGGGAGATCATGAAGCAATAAACATTTTCCATAAAGTTGGTGAATACCTCGGTTTAGGCCTTTCTATAATTATTGATATGTTAAATCCAGACAAGATTATTTTGGGCAGTATATACCTTCGGCAAAGCGAGTTATTAGAACCGTCTATGAGGAAAGTAGTTTCTAAGGAAGCACTAGAGCTCTCTGCTTCTTCCTGCAAAATTGAGCCGGCCGGATTAGGAGAGCGGATTGGGGATTATGCCAGTCTTTCAGTCGCATTAAATCTATTGGAAAGGGATCATGGATATGCAAAATAAAACTAGGACGAATCTTGTTCAACAAATAGACGGCTGCAATGTTCAAAAGAATTCATTATTAATTACTCATATGGGTCAGGAAGGAGTTGCGATTAAGGGAGAAAGTGGACGCGTGCTGTATTTTGACTTGTATTTAAGTGATTATGTGAAAGAAGTAGATCCAGAAAGTTGTCCTAGGAATTTTCCGCCGCCAGTTTTGCCAGCTGAAATATCCAATGCTAACTACTACTTTATTACACATCACCATCTTGACCATCTTGATCCTGTAACGGTGAAAGAAGTCTCGAAAGCATCTCCAAAGTGCATATTTGTCATTCCTAAAGCACATGTTTCAATTCTAAAGAATCTGGGGATTAATGACTCTCGTATTTTCCCTGTTAATGCAGGTAAAGTCTATATTATTGATGGGATTAAATTCCACGTGTTGGCCTGTAAACATGAGGAGTTTGAAACAGATTCTGATGGAAACCATTTTTACGTTGGATATATCGTATATCTTGATGGTATTTGTTTTTATCATGCCGGTGACACATTGGTATATTCTGAGCTGATAAACGAAGTGAAATCCCATCAAATTGATGCAGCTTACATTCCCATCAATGGAAGAGATTATTTTAGAAATGAAATCGACCTTTTAGGAAATATGAATTATCGGGAAGCCGTTCATTTTATTCAATCGATTCATGTAAATGTCTTTATACCATGTCATTACGATTTATTTGAGCATAACTACGAAAACCCGTCCTATTTAGTTGATTACTTATATCAAAAGGACAGAACACAGAAATTTAAAATGATGGTACCCGGGGAAAAATATTATTATGTGCGTTAGTGATGTCTGAAAAATCCAAAAGATTCATTTGACACAGCAATGCTAATTTTTTATAATCTAATTAATTTAATGATTAAATTTAATCAATAAGGTAATTCAAGGAGATGTCTAACATAAACTCCGAAAAAAACTATCTAACACTTGTTAAAGAACAGAATATGTCTGCAATCCTCAATAAGATTTGGTCAAGGCACCCAATTTCCAGGGTTGAATTATCAGATTTAACAGGGTTAACTTCTGGAACCATAACTAACTTAACTCAACAATTGCTCAAAAAGAATATTATTCAGGAGTTTGAACCTATTTCTAATACAGTGGGCAGAAAGAGAATCATGCTTGGATTTAATTCAAAGCAATTTAGAATTATTGGCATTGATATAGGCCGTACATCGTTTGAAATTGTCATTTCAAATTTAATTGGAGAACAAATAAAATCAATAGAGGTTGATTATAGAGGTTTTAATGGTCCTGAGGACATTTTAGAATTAATTACACCCTATATACAGAATTTTATTAACCAAATAAGAAATGGCGGTTATCAATTACTCGGAATGGGTGTCTCTATCCCTGGACCAATGGATAAGGAAGAAGGGGTTTTAAAGAAAGCACCTAACTTTCCTGGGTGGGAAAATTACCCTGTAAAAAAAATGCTCGAGGAGAAATTTGGTGTTTTAACAATGATTGAGGATGACGCAAGGGCAGCCGCACTTGCTGAACGATGGTTTGGAATAGGAAAATATGGAAACGATTTCATTTTTATTACGATTGGAATGGGAATCGGCTCCGGGGTCATTTCAAATGGAAAACTAATTAGAGGAAGTAATGGGTTGTATGGCCAAGTGGGACATATGACGGTTTTGTCAAACGGAGAACAATGTGAATGCGGAAATTTTGGCTGTTGGGAGACAATTTGTTCAATACCTCCATTATTAAGAAGCTGGAATAAAAATGGGAGTATTGATGACCTTTTTAAAGGAATTATGAATGGCGACAAACAGGCACAAAAATGTATTGAAGAAATGCTCTTTTACAATGAACAGGCAATGGTTAATATTTTTAATATGTATGACATCGATCAAATTGTTATAGGAGGGCGACTATTTCCTTATCTCTCCACTTATTTACACAGGATTGAGAAAAATGTGAAAGAGCGAGTATTTCATTTTGATAAAAATATAATAAAAATTTTACCTTCAACATTCGGAGCCTCTCAAAGTGCCATCGGTGCAGTGGCCATCATATTTGATGAACTGCTTAACCATCCAATCAGTCTGTTAACAAGACCTGAATAGTTATCCTCGATCACTGAAAACAAATGGGGCAAATAAAAGCTGGGGTGAAGTAATGACAATAATTCAAATGCGGGCTGTCATCTTTGATTTTGACGGCACGATCTCAACTTTAAGAAATGGATGGGAAGAAGTAATGGTCCCATTAATGATAGAGAAAATTGTTGGTGACGCGCATATTTCAGACGAGGAAATGAGCCGGATAGAACAAGAAGTAAAGGATTATATCCAGCACTCAACGGGGATCCAAACCATACAACAAATGGAATGGCTAGCTGAGCAAGTGAAACGTAAAGGCCTGAATAAACAGGTTCTTGATAAGTGGGATTATAAGAATGAATACAATGAAAAACTGATGCTTACTGTTGATGAGAGGAAAAAGAGAGTACGGCAAACCAGAAAAATAGAACAATATATTATGAAGGGTGCCAGAGAATTTCTTGAAACACTGCGAGAGCAGAAAATAGATTTGTATCTTGCAAGTGGTACGGATCACCCGGATGTTGTAAGAGAAGCAAAATTATTGGAAGTTGATGAATTTTTTAAAGATATTGCCGGCGCAGAGGTGAAAGGGTCTGGCTGCTCTAAACGAAAGGTGATAGAGGACTTAATTAAGGATAAGGGTCTTTCTCCAAACCAATTTTCAGTGATAGGAGATGGTAAAGTTGAAATTGGCTTAGGAAAAGAGTATGGGGCTCTAGCGATTGGGTTGGCTAGCGATGAGGATGCCAGAGAGGGTTTAAATCCAACAAAGGAAGAACGATTAAAATTAGCCGGGGCAGATTACGTGTTTGGTGACTATAAAAACATCGACGAATGGAAAAAGGCTTTAAAAATTGTTTAAATTTAAGGAGGGTCTCCATGAAAAATATAGACCGAAAAAACCGACTTTCCTTCCAAAATATTAAGACAAATTCTGTTTTTGAGCGGAAGAATCTGGTGACCATTCTTAACATGGCACGCCCCTATGAAGATGAATTAAAACAATGGGATAAGCCGAAAGAGTTTGATGAACTTGTTGATAAAATCCTGCAATTCCGAACCGAAGGGAAACCAGTCATCTGGTCTATGGGTGCCCATGTTATTAAAAATGGTTTATCAAGGTACATTATCGAAATGGTTAGGGAAGGATTCCTGACTCACGTATCGGGTAATGGTGCAACAAGCATCCATGATTTTGAGCTTGCATTTTTAGGTGAAACATCCGAGGACGTAGCGACAGCTATTGAGGATGGATCATTCGGAATGTGGGAAGAAACAGGCAGATATATGAATGAAGCGATCCAGCTTGGCGCAGAAAAAGGACTAGGCTACGGTGAAAGCTTATACAAGTATTTATCCGATAATCCAAGCCGGTTTCCTCATTATGATGATTGTGTATTTGTACAATGCCAAATTCATGGTGTGCCCTATACGTGCCATATCTCAATAGGCACAGATATCATCCATCAACACCCGATTGTTGATTTTGAACGATTAGGGCAAACAAGCGGAAAAGATTTTGATATTTTATGTAATTCATTTTTAAACTTAAGTGAGGGTGGTGTCTTTCTGAATTTTGGTTCAGCTATTTCAGGACCGGAACTATTTTTAAAGGCGGTTAGCCAGGCGAAAAATAAAGGATTACAAATGAAAAATATTACAGCCGCAAATTATGATATTATTCCTGTTCAAGCATCTTACGAATATAAGCGACATCATCCATATTATCATTATAGACCTCGAAGAAACTTCATAGATCTGCTTCAAAAAACAGAAGGAACAGGATACTTATTCCAAGGACTTCATCAAATTACCATCCCGCACTTATTTCATGCACTTTTAAAACGAAAAAAAGAATTAGGATTAACCTTTCATAACCCGGGAAAGCCCAAGAACATAAAGAAAGATCCAACCCTATATTCTATTAACCAAAGAAGAAGTGACTTTCGAATCGCAAATATACTACCCATTGATTATCGTACCAGCTGGGGAGAGGAATCGGAGCAATTCAGGGATTTTATCAATCATCTGGTATCAGCAAGAAAATCTAATAAAGAAGCATTGGTTTCTCTTGGTGGAAATATTATTGACTCAGGGGTAAGTAATCATATTATTCAACTGTTAGAACAAGGGCTGATTACACATATTGCCACAACCGGTTCAACAGCTTATCAGGACTTTGAACTGGCAGCGTTTGGGGAAACGGCAGAAAATGTAGATGATTCTTTTCAAAAAGGCACGTTAGGAATGTGGGCGGAACCTGGATCTTTATTCCACAAGGCTTTAAGAGAAGGATATAAGAAAGGTTTAGGATATGGTGAGAGTCTCATGGATTATATAGAATGCCATGAAACCCAATTTCCTTTCCGGCACAATAGTATCTTGTTTACCTGTAACAAATTAAAGGTCCCAATTACATGTCATATAACTTTAGGCACTGATGATATACAGCTTCATCCAGAGTCAAACTTTCGCATACAAGGCGGTGCAAGCGGAAGGGATTTCCAACGGTACTGCACAACAGTTTCAAAATTAGAAGGTGGAGTGTTTGTCAATTTCGGTTCAACAGTTACCGGACCAGAAGTTTTTTTAAAAGCGCTTTCAATTGGCCGCAACCTAAGATTCACTATTCAAAAAATCACAACTGCGAATTTTGATATTGTAAAACTGGGAAACTATCAAAAAAAGGTTGGATATGAGGATTGGGATTATTATTATCGTCCAAGAAAAAATATTATTCACCGTCCGACAAGCCTTGGCGGGATAGGCTTTCACTTTGAAGGGTTACATCAAGAAACCATACCTGCCATCTGGCGTGAATTATCCAAGTTAAAAATGGTACATGGAAAGGGGTGAATCAATGGTAAGGGCAGATATACATAAACTAAATTCAAAAGAAAGCACTTTAACTCAAACTGATGCTGAACGAATTCTGGCGAACTTTCCGAAATTAAAAATTGGAGTCATTGGCGATGCCTGTCTGGATATTTACTGGCATGCGGATATGAGGCTAAGTGAATTATCCAGGGAAACCCCTCATTATCCGCTTCCGGTTGTTCGGGAAATTCACTCACCAGGCGCAGCAGGGAATGTCGCAGCTAACTTAGTTGATTTAGGAGCAGGAACTGTGTATTTATGTACAATATTTGGAAACGACTGGCGAGGGACTCTTCTGCAAAAGGACCTTGAAGATATAGGCGTGAGGTTGGATTACACTGTTTTAGATCAATCCTTTATTACACCAACTTATTGTAAGCCGATACTAATCGGTCATGGACAATCACAACAGGAAGCTCCGAGGCTCGACTTTTATAATTATGAGACGATGGCACCACATTGTATGGAATTCCTCCTCGAGAAATTCGACCTATTCGTTCAAGCGGTTGATATTGTTGCAGTATCTGATCAATTAAAAAACGGTATTGTTGTTCAAGAAATAAAAGACAGAATGGAATACTGGGCTGATAGGGGAAAGGTTTTTGTAGTTGATAGCAGGGAGAGAATAGCAACGTTTAGAAACGTAATTGTAAAACCAAATGAAGTCGAAATAATGAACTGGTCAATCCAGGAAGAAAGAGATAAAACGAATGAGCTCAATCTGGAAGATTATCTTGATGCAGGTTTTAAGCTATCCGAACAAATTAAGGGACCTTGCTGCTTGACATTGGGAGATCGAGGGACGATCTGGTTTAATGAAAACAGCCATCTCCATATTCCCCCCTTACATGTAACGCCCCCAACAGACATTGTTGGAGCAGGGGACAGCTTTTTGTCAGGTTTTGTGTCAGTTCTTGGGAGTGGTCATCCTGGAAACATAGCGGCAGAGTTTGCCCAGTATTGTTCGGCTGTTGTAATAAAGAAGCTCGGTCAAACTGGTACAGCCTCACCTCGTGAAATAGTCGAGCTTTTCTCAAGAGAAAGGTAATTGTATTTGGACAAAATTAATAGATTTGGAGGTTCTCTATGAAAGCAGTTGTAAATTATGAATCAGGAAATAAGAAGGTTGAACTTCGGGATGTTGAAATACCAGAATTAGGACCGAAAGATGTCTTAATTAACGTACAGGCTGCAGGTGTATGTGGAAGTGATTTACATATGTACCATGATATTCAAGGATTTGAAGTGAAAAGGCCAGTAACATTAGGACACGAATTTTCAGGGGTGATTGCGGAAGTCGGTTCTCATGTAAAAGGCTTTAAGCCAGGTGACAGAGTAGTAAGTGAAACACCTTCTTATGTATGTGAAACATGTATTTATTGTCGTACTGGCGATTATAACCTTTGCCCCAATCGCCGAGGATTTGGAGTGTTGGAAAATGGAGCTATGGCAGAGTATGTAAAATCAAGAGAAGCCATTCTGCATAAAATTCCCGATAATGTTTCGTTTGAGAAGGCAGCATTAACAGAGCCATCGTGTGTCGCCTATAATGCTGTTGCACATCATTCGCAGATAAGACCAGGAGATTATGTAGTCATTTTTGGGCCAGGTCCGATTGGTTTAATGTGTACGCAAATAGCTAAATTATTTTCACCAGGGAAGCTGTTAGTTGTTGGTACAAGAAAAGATCAAAATCGATTAGAGCTTGCTAAACAATTTGGAGCAGATGAAGTACTTATTTCTGAGGAAGCAGATGTGGTTCAGAAGATCTTATCAAGAGGAGATGGGTTTGGCCCAGACCTAATTTTAGATGCAGTCGGAATCAGTATTACGTTGAAGCAAAGTATAGAGGCGGTACGACCTGGAGGCCAAATTACAAAAATCGGCTGGGGGCCAAAACCAATTAATTTTTCACTGGATCCATTGATTCAAAAAGCAGCAAGATTACAAGGATCCTTCAGCCACAACTATCCAATGTGGGAAAAAGTGTTACTAATGATGGAAAAGGGAGATATTGATCCGCTCTTAATTGCAAAGCAGTATCCTATTTCGGATTGGGAAAAGGCTTTTAACGAGATGGATTCTCTTGAGCAGGCAAAATCTATTTTATTACCAAACCAATAAAAGGGAGGCCATAACAAATGGAGCCGATTGTACAAGTTTCATTAGACTTAACAAATATTGAAGAAGCCGTAGAAGTGGCGAAGGTAGCAGTAGAGTCTGGAGTCGATTGGATTGAAGCTGGAACGCCGTTATTGCTTGCGGAGGGCTTGCATGCCGTAAAAAGATTGAGGGCAGAGTTTCCGGAACATCCAATAGTGGCGGATTTAAAAACCATGGATGGCGGCTATCTTGAGGCTGAAATGATGGCAAAAGCAGGAGCAACACATGTGGTAGTCATGGGAGTAGCCCATCCTGCAACAATCAGAGCCGTAATTAAAGCTGCAAGAGAGTTCAACATTAAAGTAATGGGAGATATCATGGCTGCCCCGGATAAAGTAGAATGTGCAAAGATGCTTGAGGCTAATGGAGTAGATTATATAATCGTTCATACTGGTTTTGATGAGCGAGGCGAAGCGCCGGAGAAATCACCCTATGATGATCTTGAGCCAGTCGTTAATGCTGTCTCCATTCCGGTTCAGGCCGTTGGAGGTTTATCACTGGACCAGGCAGCTGAAATGCCAAAGCATGGAGCACCATTAGTAGTGGTAGGAGCACCTCTTGTAATCGACAATAAAGAGTTTAAACCAAGCACAAATTGTCAAGAATTGAAGGAGACTTTAACTAATTTGGTGAATAAAGTAAAGGCGTCCAAAGTAGGCTAAGCATAAATAAAGGAGATTTTGCATGGAACTTTTATTAAAACCTAAAATTGCCTTATTCCCAAAGGGCTATATGGATGCCTTATCAAATGGTGAAATGTCTCTTTTTGACTGGATAAAAGAGGCCGGAGAACTTGGAAGTGAGGGACTGGAGTTATATCCGCTATTTTTGAAAAAAACGAATGAAGAATACTTGCAAAAAATCAAGGATGCCTGCCTAGAGTATAACCTGCAAATTCCTATGATGTGTTCTTCGCCTGATTTTACCCATCCTGATCCATTATATAGGGCAAAAGAAATAGCGAAAATGAAAAAGATGATCGATGTAATGGCTTTCTTGGGTCCTGAGGATTTTCGAAGCTGCCGTGTTCTTTCAGGTCAAGACCGCCCAGAAATATCACGGGAAAATGGAATCAAATGGACGGTTGAATGTATAGAAGCCTTACTGCCATATGCAATGGAGAAGAGAGTGCATCTTTTAATTGAAAATCACTATAAAGACGGTTTTTGGACATACCCAGAGTTTGCTCTAAACGCAGAAATATTTTTCGAGATTGTAAATGGAATCTCTTCCTCATGGTTCGGAGTGAATTATGATCCTTCAAACGCTATGTTCGCAGGCTGTGACCATGTTGATTTTCTGGATAAAGTAAAAGATAGATTAATAACCATGCATGCAAGTGACCGCTATTTAGTAGCTGGATACTCTCTTTCTGACTTGAAGCATCAACCAGTAGAGGGATACCCGAAGGCACTACAGCACGGAGTTATTGGAGAAGGGTTAATTGATTATGATGCCATTTTTGAGATTTTACATTCAAACCAGTTTACTGGCTGGATTTCAATTGAAGATGGCATAAACGGCAAAGAAGACTTAAGAAAATCATTGCAATTTTTAAAGGAGAAAAGGAATCAGTATTTCCAGTAAATACAATATAAAAGAGACATACGTGTGAATTTTGTTTTTTGAAAATTTATACTTAATAAAAGATTGTGATATTTCCGCGAATAATAAAAGGGGGTGATAGTAAACAGACGTGGCTCTTAGCAATTCCAGATAGTGAATATCTTACTAAATTAAGGGGGAAAATCGCTTGAGAATGAAAAAATCGGTGTTCATGTTGATCACGCTTATGTTAGTTTTGTCTAGTTTATTAATAGGGTGTGCAGATTCCGAAACAACATCTAAAGACAAAGAAGATAAAAAAACTGATGGTAAAAAAGTAGAATTATTTAGCTGGTGGACACGCGGCGGAGAAGCGGATGGTTTGAATGCCATTATTGACTCCTTTGCTAAATCGCACAAAGATATTGAAGTTGTGAACGCTACTGTTGCTGGCGGCGCAGGTTCAAACGCGAAAGCGGTTTTAGCCACACGCATGCAAGGTGGAGACCCGCCGGATCTGTTCCAGGTTCATGCAGGAGCTGAGTTAAATGGAAGTTGGGTTGAATCAGGAAAAATGGAGCCACTTACTGACCTATATGAAGAAGAAGGCTGGATGGATAAATTCCCTGAATCGTTAATCAGCATGATCAGCAGCGATGGCGAAATTTATTCGGTTCCGGTGAACATCCATAGAGGGAATGAATTGTGGTATAACAAGAAATTATTTGATGAGAATGGGTTGGAAGTGCCTAAAACGTTTGATGACTTCTTTAAAGTAGCTGATGCTTTAAAGAAAAAAGGGATTACTCCATTTGGATTTGGCAGTAAAGAAGGCTGGGAATCTCTGCATGTGTTTGAAACTGTTCTTGTTGGGACTCTAGGAGTGGATAATTACAACAAGCTTTGGACTGGTGAACAGAAGTTTGATAGTCCAGAAGTAAAGGATGCACTGAAAACATTTTTGAAAATGCTTTCATACGCAAATGAAGACCATCCTGCCCGGAGCTGGCAAGATGCAGCGACTTTAATTCAAGAAGATAAAGCCGCAATGACCATTATGGGTGACTGGTTACAAGGATATTATACTTCAGTTGGAATGGAAGCTAACAAGGATTACGGTTATGCCCCATCACCAAACAATGGGAACATTTTTATGGTTGTATCTGATACTTTCGCCTTGCCAAAGGGAGCAAAAAACAGTGACGCAGCCCGTGAGTTTTTAAAAGTTCTCGGCTCAGTAGAAGGACAGGATGCATTTAATCCAAAGAAAGGTTCTATTCCTGCAAGGATTGACGCAGGAAAAGGTGACTATAGCGAGTACTTAAAGGATCAAATGGAAGAATTTAAAACCAATGAGCTAACAGCAAGTATTGCACATGGTTCTGCAGCTAAAGAAGGCTTTGTGACTGAAGCAAATAAAATTGTCAATACGTTCGTAGCACAGAAAGATGTCGATGACGCTGCTAAAAAGTTGCAAGAAGCAGCGGATAATAATCTAAAATAACTGCACTAAGAGGCTGACTCATAATGGTCTGACTCCCGCCGGTCAACATTGCGAATTTCTATAAAGGATATTGACGGGGGTGAGCTGACTCATTATTTTGAGTCATCCTCTTTTCTAACAAAGTCTAGGTATAGTAGGTGGTTAATAATGAGTCTCCCTGAGACAAAGACCAATATGCAACTTAATATAAATACCAAGAAAAAGAAAGTTTTCACACAAGATCGTATAGTTTCTTTGATATTTTTGCTGCCTTCTTTAATAGGCATAGGAATATTTGTATATGGGTTTATTTTTTGGACGGGATATTTATCTTTAAGTCATGCAAACACAGCCGCTATGGATATGAGCTTTGCAGGACTGAAAAATTATCTTTTTTTATTTGATGACTTTCGATTTCAATCAGATTTTCGAAATACACTCGTCTTTACTATACTATTTGTTATTACTTCCATTGTGCTAGGAATAGTAATGTCTGCATTTATAGATTCAAAAATAAAAGGGAGCCGTTTTTTTCAAAATTTATTTATTTTTCCCATGGCGATGTCCTTTATCGTCACAGGTGCAGTTTGGCAATGGCTGTTAAATCCATCAACAGGCTATAACAAGATTCTACAATTCTTTGGAGTTGAAAACCTCCCTTTATGGTACGTTAATCCAAAAGTGTTACTTAGCTTCCCTTTCGGTGACATAGAATTTGGTATACCTGTTGCTCAAATTTCGCTGGTGATCGCCGCATTATGGCAAATGTCAGGATTCGTGATGGCTATGTATTTGTCAGGGTTGAGGGGGATCGATGATTCCTATAAGGAAGCAGCGAGAATTGACGGGGCCACTGAGCTGCAAATATTCTTTAAGGTCATTCTCCCGCTATTAAGACCTATTACGATAAGTGCTGTAATTATCGTCGGTCACATTTCCTTAAAAATATTCGATTTAATCTATGTTATGACAGGACCTGGAAATGGTTATGTAACTGATATGCCAGGAGTTTATATGTTTGAGACCACATTCAGAGGTCACCACTACGGTCAAGGTGCTGCAATTGCTATGCTTATGCTGCTATTCGTGTCCTTATTAATCATCCCTTATTTAATTTCAAATCGCCGTAAGGAAGTGGAAGAATGACACATACAATAAGGATTAATAGGCTCCTGATATATTTAATTCTCATCCTCATGTCGATCTTTTATTTAATACCACTGTACGTCATTGTGATGACCAGTTTAAAAACTGCATCAGAAGCAACACTTGATAACATTTGGAATCTTCCTTCCAGTATTGATTTTTCAGCGTATAAAGAGGCCTTCTCTATTCTGGGTCCCCATTATATAAATACGTTTTTATTAGTAATACCAGCAACGTTAATTTCGTCAATCCTTGGCTCACTGAATGGCTACGTCCTTTCGAAGTGGAAGTTCAAGGGGTCAGAAATCCTCTTTACTTTACTATTATTTGGGATGTTTATCCCTTATCAGAGTATTTTAATTCCAATGGTCACTTCATTACAAAAGCTTGGTCTTTATAACACGATTCCCGGGTTAATTCTGGTTCACGCCTTTTACGGAGTGCCAATTACAACATTAATTTTCCGGAACTTTTATGCAGGAATACCAACTTCCATGGTTGAAGCGGCGAAGTCAGATGGCTGCGGTATCCTTGGTAGCTACTATTGGATTATCCTGCCACTGTCGATTCCTGCCTTTGTCGTCACCGGTATTTGGCAATTCACATCGATTTGGAACGATTTTCTACTGGCAGTTACAGTAACTGGGAAAGAAACACAGCCTATTATGGTTGCATTACAAAGTTTAGCCGGAAGCCAAGTGACCTATTGGAATTTGCAGATGGCTGGTTCGATTCTAGCTGCTCTTCCAACAATGATTGTCTATATCTTTTTAAGTAAATATTTTATTCGCGGCATGCTTGCTGGATCGGTAAAAGGATAAGTTTTGGGGAGGTTTATCTATTGGTAACAGCGACAATGAACGCCATAAGTATAAGTGGCATAAAGAAGGTTGAATCGATTCAGGTGGAAGTTCCAAAAATTGATTCAGATGAGGTTCTAGTAAAAATAGGAGCGGTTGGTGTATGCGGGACCGACTTGGAAATCTACCACGGTGTACTAAGCTTTTTACAAGATGGAAGAGCGTCGTTTCCAATTATTCCAGGCCATGAGTGGGCAGGTGTGGTTGTTGCTGTTGGGGACGAAGTGAGCAGTTTTGCAATTGGGGATCATGTAGTTGGTGAAACTACAATCCCTTGCCGACGCTGTGAATTTTGTAAGTCTGGAAAATATAATGTCTGTCCAAATCGCTTAGAAACAGGAATTTTAGGTAAAGATGGTGCAGCTGCAGAGTTTCTTGTATACCCAGCTTCAGGTTTGTATAAATACCACCCTGACATCAGTTTCCAAGAAGCCTGTATCATTGAGCCTGCCGCAGTTGCCTATCGTGGAGTTAAATTATTAAACATAACCCCTAAAGACCGTGTAGCCGTTTTTGGTGCAGGTCCGATCGGGTTATTATCTGTCCAAATGGCTAAGTTGTTCGGTGCAAAGGAAGTGACTCTGTTCGATATGCTGGAGAACCGTCTTGAGGTGGGTAAGAAAATTGGCGCAGATAAAACAATTAATCTATCTGAACAGGCATTGGATACATCTGAAAAATTCTCTGTTTTAATTGAAGCGAGTGGCAATCCTGTTGCTTTGGAAAATATGGTTTCTGCAGCTGACCTAGGAGCTTCGCTTTGCCTATTGGGAGTTTGCGGTGGTAGGAGGGCAAGTCTTGATGTGGATAAAGTTGTAACCAGTGAAATGAACATATTGGGGTCGATAAGCAGTCCTGGTGTATGGGATACCGTAGTAGAGTTAATAGCTTCAAAAAAAGTGAACACTACAGATATTGTTAGCCATACTTTAAAAATGAGTGAATTACAAAATGTATTCGAAATGATGGAACGCCGCGATGAAACGTTGATTAAAGCCGTATTATTAAATGATTTCCAGTAAAGAGGTGATATCAATGGACGTCTATGAAAAATACAATCAATTAAAACATATCCTCCAGGAGCTTGATAGTGTTGTTGTTGCATTTTCAGGCGGGGTGGATAGCACTTTTCTAGCAAAGGTTGCATTGGATGTTTTGGGACCTGACAAAGTAATAGCTGTTACTGCTGATTCTGAAACATACCCGTCAAGTGAACTAAACGAATCCATTTCCATAGCAAAGGAAATGGGGATAACACATAAAGTCCTTTCAACTTCAGAATTGGCGATCCCAGGCTACGTAGAAAATGACTTAAACCGTTGTTACTTTTGTAAAAAGGGATTATTTACTGAACTGGAACCTATTTTAAAAAAGTATAAGTATAAAAATATAATATTTGGGTTAATTGCAGATGATATGAGTGATTACCGACCAGGAGTCCTGGCTGCAAGGGAACACGGTGTAAGAGGACCTTTACAAGAAGCTCAATTGTATAAAGAAGAGATCAGATTTTTGTCCAAGAAATTAAATCTGAGAACTTGGGATAAGCCTTCTTTTGCCTGCTTATCCTCCAGAATTGCTTATGGGGAACAGATAACGGCAGAAAAATTAACAAGGGTTGACCAGTCTGAAGAGTTATTAAAAAATCTAGGGCTTAAGCAAGTTAGAGTGAGGACACATGGAGATATAGCGAGAATAGAGGTAGAACCGCATGAGATAGAGAAAGTATTAGAAAAGCGTCGGTTCATCTCTGAAAAGCTCATTAATTTTGGCTATCAATACGTTACGGTTGATTTACTTGGATATAAGAGCGGCAGTATGAATAAGGCACTTCATAATGTGGAGACATACAGCAAGGGGATAGAAGTGGATGAACATGTCAAATCTTGAAGATCTATTATTACAAGTAAAAGAGGGTTCCGTATCAATTGATAATGCGAAATCTCAACTCTTATCCTACGTTGATTTGGGGTATGCAAAAATTGACTATGAAAGGGAACAGCGAACAGGTTTCCCTGAGGTTATTTATGGTGAAGGAAAAACAACAGAACAAATTATTGAAATCTTAGACAAGCTTAGAACGAGAATGAAAAGAATCCTGGTTACTAGAGTCGATTCTGAAAAAGGGAAAAAAATTGCCCGTACATTAGAAGATGTTTCTTATAATGAGGTCGCTCAAACGTTATTGTGGCTTCATAAGGATGAACCAGAACATAAATACGAAGGTTATATTGCCATTTTATGTGCCGGAACATCTGATTTACGTGTTGCTGAAGAGGCCGCGATTACCGCAGAAGCATTTGGCTGCAGAGTAAAACGAATATATGATGTGGGTGTAGCGGGAATTCATCGTTTATTTTCACAGCTTGATGTGATAAAGGGTGCTACATCAACGGTTATTGTTGCTGGGATGGAGGGAGCTCTTCCATCAGTCGTAGGGGGGCTTATAGATAATCCGATAATTGCAGTACCTACGAGCGTGGGGTATGGGGCAAGTTTCAATGGTCTGTCTGCATTATTAACGATGTTGAATTCTTGTGCTCCTGGTGTAACCGTTGTTAATATCGATAATGGGTTTGGAGCAGGTTATTATAGTGCTCTGCTCAACTACAATTTTTATAAACGAGTAAATTCAATGGGTGATAATTATGAAAATACTGTATCTTGATTGTTTTTCCGGGATAAGTGGAGATATGACAGTTGGAGCTTTAAGTGATTTAGGGGTCAATCAAGAACTTATAATAGCTGGGATTAAAAAACTAAAGCTCGAAAATGAAGTTGAATTAGCGTGGAAAAAGGTTAACAAAAAGGGAATTACCGCGACGAAATTCGACGTAATCATAAAAGAACATCATACGACAAAAAATCATCATGAGACCAAACATGTACATAGTCAAAATGACAATCACAGTCACAGTCATGGCCACAGTCATGATCACAGTCATGATCAAAGTCATGGCCACAGTCATGATCACAGTCATGGCCACAGTCATGATCACAGTCATGATCAAAGTCATGGCCACAGTCATGATCACACTCACAGTGACAGCCATGGCCACAGTCATGATCACAATCATAATCACAGCCATGGCCATAGTCATTATAGCCAGATTGTCCGGTTAATCGAATCCTCAGAGCTAAATGATCGTGTAAAAGAGATATCTATCAGCATTTTCACAAAAATTGGAGAAGCAGAGGCGAAAATACACGGGATTCCACTATCAAAGGTTCATTTTCACGAAGTGGGTGCAGTTGATTCGATTGTTGATATTGTAGGGACTGCTATTGCGATAGATTCCTTAAATATAGACAAAGTAGTATGTTCGCAGATACCAGTTGGGAATGGGAAAATCATGATCGACCATGGGCTTTATCCAGTCCCCGCCCCTGCAACATTAGATATTTTAAAAGGAATCCCTTTAGCGAAATCAGACATTAACGGTGAATTGACTACACCGACAGGTGCAGGAATTGCAGCAACGCTAGCTCAGGAATTTGGGCCGATTCCAGGAATGATCGTGGAGGAAATTGGCTACGGCGCGGGTACAAAGGATTTTGATAATCATCCCAATGTATTACGCGTCCTTATTGGTGAACTGTGAAGGAGGTAGTTTAATTTTGGCTGACCATTTTCAGCATAAAGATGAACATATTGATGGAGGCATGATGAAGCTCGAAGTGAATCTAGATGATATTTCGGCTGAATGGCTTGGATATCTAATGGATAAGCTTTTCGATACTGGTGTAAATGAAGCGTATTATATTCCTATTTATATGAAGAAAAACCGACCTGGAATTCTGCTCCATGTGCTCTGTCACTCTAAAAAACTAGAAAAAGTGAAAGAAGTTATCTTCCTAGAGACAACAACACTCGGTCTCAGATACTTCCCAATTCATACTCACAGACTGGAAAGAACCTTTAGTGTGGTTGAGACGCCATGGGGAACAGTGAATGTTAAAAAAGGATATTATAGCGGCGTTATGACACAGGCTTCACCTGAATATGAAGATTGCAAAAAAATTGCTGAAAGAGAAAAAATCCCGTTAAAAGTAGTATTTCAAGAGGTCTGGGGGAAAATCCATTCAAAAAGCTGAGTATGTGGTAAAGCATTTATCTATCTAAGGCGTTAAAGCTTTCACATTTAAATGTAAGAGGTCATGTATAAGGCAGTCACGAAATCGTTTAAAATAGGAGCATTCCTGTTAGAAACTTTTTCGGGGACTTGAACAAAAAAAGCCCTCTTGGTATGATGCGGGGTGTCAAATCTACACGAATTGACCCCTAACTTAGAACCAAGGAGGACTCCCATGAATTTTACTCAAAATCACAAAATTAATCAAGTCACCGAACAAACTCTCGTCATTGGGATGGATATTGCAAAGCGTACGCATTATGCCTGCTTTGTGGATGAACGGGGGCGGGTGCTCCAAAAAGCTATTCCTGTTTCACAATCGAAAGAAGGGTTTGAAGCGTTTTATCAGCGAATCCTGGCGTCCATGAAGGAATATGGCAAATCGTCGGTCATTGTCGGCATTGAACCTACTGGCCACTATTGGCTGAATCTAGCCTACTTCCTTGATGATAGAGGCATCCCTCTCGTCATGACTAATCCGATGCATGTCAAGCGTTCCAAAGAGTTGGATGACAATCTTCCAACGAAGCATGATGCAAAGGATGCCCTGGTCATCGCACGTCTGGTGAAGGACGGCCGGTTCAGTTACCCTCGCATCCTGAAAGGAATGGAAGCCGACCTTCGGGTTGGGGCTACCCTCCGGGCGAAGCTTGTAGAAGAAAGTGGTTCCGTGCGCAACCAGTTGATTCGCTGGCTGGATCGCTATTTTCCAGAGTTTGTGCAGGTGTTTCCATCATTCGGAAAAATGGCACTCGCTGCTTTGGAGCACACGCCATTCCCAAGTGATCTTGCAGGCAAAGAAGCCGAGGGAATCATGAATCTATACCGAAAAAGCGAAGGGCTCAAATCTTTACAAAAGCCTAAAGCCATGAATTGAACTCGCTCAAACCTCGATTGGCGTCAAGGAAGGACAACAGATGGCCCGTATCGAAAATGCCACACTTGTGCGCCGTTTTCGGCAACTCGAAGAAGAAGTTGAGTCACTGACCCAGAAGTTAACAGAACTTGTCCAAACATCCGTAGAATATGAATGGCTTAAGACTGTCCCTGGTTTAGGGGACGCAACCATTGTAGATTTACTATCTGAAATCGGAAGCTTTTCCCACTACCAAGATCCACGCCAACTACTAAAACTTGCGGGATTGACATTACGGGAAAATTCTTCAGGGGAGCATAAAGGCCAAAAACAGATTTCCAAGCGTGGAAGAAGGCGCTTGCGTGCCCTCCTGTTCCGTGTCGTGATGCCACTGATCCGGCATAACGAAGCGTTCCGACAGTTAAATGATTATTATACGAATCGAACGAAAAACCCTTTGAAAAAGAAGCAGTCGATTGTGGTGTTATGCGGGAAGTTACTGAAGGTATTACATGCGATAAGTACAAAACACTTGGCGTTTGACGCGCAGCGAATGATAGAGGACATTCCCAAGCTCGAAAAGGCAGCCTGACGTTCACATTCCCCCGTTTTACTAGACAACAGGATGACACGGAGAAGCCGGCAGAATTTATTCCATTCGACCTTGAGTCCCTATAGGAGCTTAGCCAGCCTCTGCCTTATGACTAGACCGAACGAAGGAATGTAGGCGCAAAGATGCCAAGAGACATGGGAGGGTACGTCATCATAAGCAACGCAGAGATCCAGGGTGCATCGAATAAAGATCACTTCACTACCACCAGATTTAACCAGTAGTGACCGCGTAGCGCACCAATCAACTGTAACAGATTCACATATTTAGAAAATTATGTTAGTGTTCGTGTCGAAAAATATTTTTTTGACACCCCCAACAACGGCTCAAACCGTTGATAAATCGATATTTATAGAGGGAGTGTTTATAAATGAAGTTAGGGGCTATAGAAGCAGGTGGCACCAAATTTGTGTGTGGAATAGGCGGGAAAAATGGAGAGCTCTATGAAAGAGTTAGTTTTCCTACGACCACCCCCGCCGAGACAATGGAGAAAGTCATTGCTTTCTTTAGGGATAAAAATGTTTCAGCCATTGGGATAGGGTCATTTGGACCGATTGATCCTGACAAGAATAGCGGCACGTACGGCTTTATCACTAGTACTCCTAAACCATATTGGAATAATTTTGACTTTGTTGGCGAGCTGCAAAAGCACTTTCCCATTCCTGTAGGATTTGATACAGATGTTAATGCAGCCGCATTAGGTGAAAATATATGGGGGGCTGCACAAGGGCTAGATAGCTGCATTTATATCACAGTAGGAACCGGCATAGGTGTTGGCGCCATAGCAGAGGGAAACCTTCTTCACGGGTTGCTCCATCCTGAAATGGGTCATATTTTAACAAGAAGACATCCTGAGGACAATTACGAAGGCAACTGTCCTTATCATAATGATTGTTTAGAAGGAATGGCATCGGGTCCTGCGATCGAGACAAGGTGGGGCAAAAAAGGTGTAGATCTTCAGCAAGAGGAAAATGTGTGGGAACTAGAGGCGTATTATCTTGCTCAAGCTATCACAAGTTATATTTTAATTCTTTCTCCCAATAAGGTCATAATTGGCGGAGGAGTCATGAAACAAGAGCAGCTTTTCCCGTTAATCCGTGAAAAAGTTTTAAAGAATTTAAATGGATACATTCACTCCAGTACAATTGTAGAAAATATTGATTCGTATATTGTACCACCTGGTTTGGGAGATAATGCCGGGCTGGTTGGTGCACTTGCATTGGCTAAAAAGGAACTTTAATAACGAAGGGGGAGGCCCAAAAGAAGTGTCCTTTGGGCCTCCCCTTTTTTCGAAGATAGCCATTTAACAGCGAGCCTTAGTGAAAAACGACCGATTAAGAATCAGGTATAACACTTTATTATGTATGATAAACGTATTTTATTAGAATGAAAGATATGTTTTTTCATAAGCCGTTTAAAGGTCAATTTTTTATAAAGCTTGCAACCAAAGTTTAAAAAGGCCTTCAATAAACGCTAATTTGTACATATAGTAAACACCAAAGACTGTACTAATTACTCCAGTGAAAAGTGTAAGTGCATTATGGGCACTTAGATGGTTGACACTTAAGACAAATGGGACACCGATAATGGTAGTGAAAAATAACATTCCAACGATCGTACCAATACCAAAGATAAAAATATAAAATACCGCCTCCCCAACATCTTGGGCAGTACTCATGGTTAAGAGAACCATTGCAGCACTTCCGGCCAAACCGTGAACAAGTCCAATAATCATAGACTTGAAATATGGAAATTTTTTGCTTTGGTTTTGGTGGTGACGGTGATGGTTCTCAGATTGAGAGTTGATTTTCTTTTTAAAGTTATAAATTCTGTTTACTCCAAGATAAATAAGCATTATACCAACAGTAAATTCTAACGACATTGACAATATTTCCGGGATTGCCCCGTTGAGTACAATAACAATGATACCAACAGCCAGCAGGGTCGATGTATGGCCAATCCCCCAAAAAACACCAGCCAATGAGGACCTGCTCAGTTTTTTGCTCTCGCTGGCAATTGTAGAAACAGCGATAATATGATCCGGTTCAATCGCATGTTTAATTCCAAGCAGGAATCCTAGGGTTAATATAGATAAGAAACTAATCTCCAATTTATTTCCTCCAACTACATTCGATTTTTTATCTTTATTATAAGTTACCTACAGAAAGGATAACACTACTTGTGATGAACTTCTCCGATTAAATAACTTTATTCATATGTAACAGCTAATTTTCAAGAGATAAAATAATACGGCTTTACAATTGTTTATTGAGGCGGAATAGGAAGATATAGAATGGATTGGAGCGTTGTTAAATGACAATAAACTGAAATTTTATAGGATGATTCAATTAGGTGTACAGTCCGGCCAAAGTACG
The DNA here is from genome assembly GCF_002860205.1 of Bacillus sp. T33-2. Taxonomy (GTDB): domain Bacteria; phylum Bacillota; class Bacilli; order Bacillales; family Cytobacillaceae; genus T33-2. Next base: position 92,789 of record NZ_PGVB01000025.1, on the reverse strand, counting down.
GAAGTAAAATGCTGCAGTGTTACGATAAAAAAAAGGCAACGAATGGTTTTTAAAGATAAAGCCCCACAAGAACGTGAGGCTGACAGAATACTAAATATATATATTAATCAGATATAGCTCACAACATCTTCCAAAGGAAGCCGGGTTGTTTGGAAAGCGGGTGCTGCAGCTTTTCCTACCGCTATCAAAACTACCGGGAAATATCGAACTGAGATGTTGAATTTTTCAGCGAACGCCTGTTTATTGAAACCGCCCATTGGCACCGTGTCATAGCCTTTTGCCTTTGCGGCCAGCATCAGCTGCATGGATACAAGGCCGGCATCAAATGACGCAATGTTTTCCCGCCCCTCGATTGGAATTTGAGGATATGTTTTATTTGTTCCCTCGATCAGGCGGTTCATGTTTGCCTCATCCAGGTAACCTGCTTCATTGGCACTGCGGTAAACCTTCTCAACATTTTTGTACATTTCCCTGTCGCCCAGAACTGCAATCACCGCAGAGGATGTTTCAACCTGCTCCTGGTTATTCGCGATAGCGCGGAGTTCCTTTTTCACTTCCGCATCCTGGATGACAATGAATTTCCAGGGTTGCAGATTGCTAGAAGATGGTGCAAGAATCGCCTGTTTCAATATTTCTTCGATTTCTTCTTTTGAAATTCTATGGTTTGGGTCATATTTCCTGACAGAACGGCGTTCCCGGATGACAGTGGACAAGGTTTGCGCTGATATTGCCATATGCTCTTTCCTCCTGAAGTATATGAACTTACTTTTAGTAAGTAATGAAATTTAGATTACCATTTGCAAGTTTCTTTTTCAAAAGAAGTGCCTGCATTTTTTCTGCCCAAAATATTTTATCTCTTTATTTTTGGGTAAAGGATAGTATAGAAATTTTATAGTCAACTTTCATGCCGATTTAATCATAACGAATATAAATTTGATATAAGAGGTGATTATAGATGGTGACGAACGACAAAGACCATTTGGAAGTAGGCGACTGGATTAAAGGCAAGTCCAAACACGGGGAACTGATACACGGTTATATTGAAACGATCGATGCTTTGCGCGGCTCAGTGAAAGTGAATGTAGTGGCAAGTGATAATAAAGGAACGATTGGGAAATGCATTGTGACGCTGAACAAATGGGTCGAAAAATTTCATGATGCAGACACCAACCTGGAAGGGCAAATTATTACATTAATCGATTTGGCCCTGGCAACCGGGGACAAGGAATGGTTTATGGAACTCTCAGCAAAACTAAATTCCATTAGGCAGGATTCTGAAAAAAATGAAAGCACTGGCCAGGATATCCTGAAAGGAGAACACGGGATTGGGAAACTGTGATAAGTGTTGATTAAACCGGCGAAAAACAAACAAAAACTGGCCCCGTCAAATTTTTGACAGGGCCAGTTTTGTACGGCTTCGCATCAAACATGTTAAAAAGTGCCTGATCCCTGTGGGTACAGCGTTAACGTACCGGGGGTCAGGCACGTTTAAAGGTCCTGATTTAATTTCGCTTTTCAACAGCCTGAAGCTTGATATTTTCGTCGGCGTTCTTCTTTTGTTCTTGGTCGCCATGGACTAAATCATTCGTTGCCTTTTTGAATTCTCTCAGCGTATTGCCAAAGGCCCGGCCGATTTCAGGCAGCTTTGATGGGCCGAAAATAATTAAGGCAATGACCAGGATGAGGATCAGCCCTGGAATCCCGATGTTCTGTAACATGTTCATACCTCCTCGCTATTAAATGATTGGCATCCCATGGCGCTCCAGTGCAGCCGCTTCCAGCACGGACATGCCTTGCTTGTCCGCAAATGCGGCAAGCTTTTGGGAAACCACAGGTGCAAGGCTTGAAGGAGGTGCTGCATGGTTCATCGCACGCTGGCGTGAAGCATTCCTTCTCGCAAACGGCCCCCAAATCGCGAAGGTGATGCCAGGATCCTGTACATTCACAAAAAGTGTTTTTCCGTCCGGGGAAAACGCAGGCCCGGCAAATTCCGAACCATTCAGCTGGTTTTCGGCAAACGGGTAAACGTTGCCTTCAGGGGTCAGGCCAACAATCCGGTCATTGCCCGGCCCGTCTTCAGCAATCCATAGGTCACCCCAAGGAGTAATTGTAATGTTGTCCGGCATTTCCAATTCATTCGAGGAAGCAGATTCATAGAACAGCTCCAGCGTATTGGTTGCCGGGAAATAGCGGTAGATCCGGCCCTTTTCCTGTTCGCCTGCGCTTGTATCATCAAACCAAAATGCTCCTGCATTGAACCAAGCCCCCTCCAGCCGGCTGAACTGGATGCAGCCGAGATCCCTTGCGTCTTCCTTTGCCCGTTCTGGTTTAACCTGCTTCCAGACGATGCCAAAGGTTTGTCCGGTTTTAAAATTGCTAGCCGATGAGGAAGGCAGCTCGTCAAGCGCCATTGCTTCAAGGATGCCGCCTTTTTGAAGGGAACCGAGCTTTTGGCTGCGGTCATTTGGCGTAAAGCGGTAAAGAAAACTCGGGCTGTTATCTTCGGTCAAATACCATACGCCTGTGGCCGGGTCTACGGCACATGCTTCGTGGGAAAAGTAGCCCATGTCACGTATTGGCGTCTTTGACATTTCATTCTCAGGGTCAAACGGATTCACTTCAAAAACAAAACCATGGCCAAGATCGCGAGTTTCTTCACATGTCAGCCACGTCCCCCAGGTGGATGGGCCGCCGGCACAGTTTCGAATCGTGCCTGAGTTGGTCACATACTCATGGAGCACTTTTCTGTTCTCCCCGACAACAAGAGCAGTTGTCCCGCCGCCTGCGCCCTTGCGCCACGGATTCTTTCCGTTTACCGGATATTGCGCATTTGTGCCAATTTCATGGTTCCGTACAAGGATCGTCGTATTTTTCGGGCCCTGGTACGCAGCCATTCCATCAAGGTTTTCAGGAACGAGGTCCCCGTTTGGCATTTTGTCGCCAGTTTGTGAAATGATCCGGTATTGAAATCCCTGTGGCAGATCAAGCAGGCAGTTCGGATCCTTAACCAAGGGGCCGTAACCGCCAAAACTCCGCGCCGGTTTGTTTGCTGCTGCCAGACTCTTTGTTGCATCGCCAAGTCCATATACGCCTGTTGCACTCAAGGTCAGAGCCAAAGTGCTCATTCCGCCAACTTTTAAAAAATCACGCCTGTTCAGCCCGTTATTGCCATTCATCAAACATACCTCCACATTCATGTTTTTAGAAAAACAATCTCCATAAATGAAATTAACAGATAATTCTTTAAGTTGTGTTACGATAATGTAAGGATTCTCCCACTGCGAAAAAATAGAACGAAAGAAGGGTGCTGGCTGTTTGTGAAACAGAAGTTTGGCAGGTGTTTCTGAGCCGTTGGCAATATAAGTGGATAAGTGAAATGAAAAATAGTGAATAAAGACTAAGAGTATCGTCCGGGAGACTGATAGAATCACTCATGCAATTATTAAGATGGTGTAAAGAATGGCACAAACTGGAATATACAAAGTTTGACCAATGGTGGCTGGCTTTCTGGTAAAATACAGATAAAAATTTTAGATAAAATTTAAGGGGATAAAGAGTGAAGAAACGAATGATGATGATTACAAGCAGCATTGTTTTATTGGTAGCTTTCGGCCTTGTCGGAGGTGGTAATTACTTTTATAATGTCGCCATCAACCGGAGCCATGAAACACCCGAGTTGCACGGCGGGGGAGAAAGTGCGCAGGCTGCGAGTATGCAAAGTGAAGAGGAACAGCAAGCAAAGCTGGCAGAGATATTAAAATGGACGGAACAGCAGCATTTTGAAAAAGTTGCAATCCAGTCTCACGATGGCCTGAAGCTAAGCGCAAGATTTTTAAAAAATGAAAACTCAAACGGGAATGCTGTCATTTTGGCACACGGCTACAAAGGCAACAATGAACAAATGCCAGGCATCACCAAATTCTATTATGACCAGGGGTTTGATGTCCTGAAACCGGATGCCAGGGGACACGGAGAAAGTGAAGGCGACTATATCGGCTACGGCTGGCATGACCGAAAAGATTACGTACAGTGGGTGCAATTCTTGATTGATGAACAGAAAGATGAAAACATCATCCTTCACGGATTCTCGATGGGAGCCGCCACCGTGCTGATGGCAAGCGGTGAACAGCTGCCGCCTGAAGTGAAGGGAGTCATTGCAGACAGCGGCTATACATCCGTGCAGGATGAATTGTCCCACCAATTAAAATACTTGTACCGTCTGCCAGCCTTCCCGATCATGCAGGTCACGAGTGTGATCACAGATATTCGCGCGGGTTACACGTTTGGCGAAGCGTCTGCCCTGGAAAGCGTCAAGAAAAACAATCTTCCACTATTCATCATACATGGGGACATCGACGAACTTGTCCCGACTGAAATGGCTCACCGCCTTCATGATGCTGCCAATGGCGACAAAAAGCTATGGATCGTCCCAGGCGCGGGACACATCGAGGCATATACGGTTGCAGAAGCTGAATATCAGGAGCGGCTGAAGGCATTTTGGGAAAATACTATCAATTAAGGTGCAGCTATTCAGTATGAATGGTTTCCATTGGTGAATGGCCGACTGTGTTTTGTGAAACGGAAGAGATCTTCTTCCTTTTTTTAGGACAGTTGCAGCACAGGACGTTTTCTGTACATGCAAACAGGAACGAAAAAGTTTCGACAACAAACGGGCTTCATCGCCCGTTTTTTTGTTTTTTCATTAACGTCTTCTGTGTTGTCATGTCGGTATTCCTGCATGTGGCATTATTCGAAAATAACAGGATACAAAACGTTTTTGATGAACTACACACCATTTTAAATAAAACGCTGATGCTTTTGTGGGTGATGCCGATAAACAACAATAATAATATAAATCCTCAGTTGTAGAATCATGTAGTATCATTGGTTACCTGTTCGCTGCGAGTATCGACAAAAAACTAATAGCATTGAATCTATAATCTTCTTAAATTCGCCTTACAGGGTGAATATTAGGAGGTGTCGAATTAAAGATGAAGAAAAGGAAAAAAATCATGCAAGGTTTTGTCATGATAACGGCTGTTGCTGCCCTCGGGTTTTCGGCTGTATACCCTGCAATGAACCCACCAGGTGTTGCTGTTGCCGAACAACAATTGTCCGAACCTTTATCCAAGGAAGAGGCCGCGTCGATTGTCCAGTTGGAGGTACCTGACAAAAAAGCCATGGACAAGCTACTGGAGCTTGGCATTGACCTTGCGCACCGCGTCCATGAACATGACGGCGAGCTGGAGGTCGACGCGGTTGTCACACCATCCGAGATCAAACTGCTAAAACAACATGGAATAAATGTCAAAGATACGCTCATTAATGAAACACAATGGAAGCAAAGAGTCACTGAACGGAATGAAGCGGTAAAACAAGAAGCAAGCGTTGCCGCTGCAGAGGATACAATCAAAATCCTCAGGGCCAACCATTTTACGAATCAGTCTGGCACATTCCTTTATATTGAAGTGAAGTCGAGCGCTGGTACCTCGGCAAGTACTGTGCTCACAGCAAGCTGGCTTGAAAATGGCGCTGAGAAATCAGCAACACTTTCAAGAAAAGTAGATTATGGGGAGTACCTATACCACTACTTATTGCTGCCGATTGACAGTGTCCCTAAGACGGTGCAAATTAGCAGCAATCTTGGCGGGATTGCAAGCGAGGTCGTAACGGAATGGCTTGGTGGCGGCAAACCGGACAATCCCGGAAAGCATTACGTAAAGGAATTCGTTGACCATTACATGGATCCGACTGAACTTTACGAACGGGCAGAACAGCTTGCAACCGAGTTTCCGGAGCTTGTTGAAATCATCGACATGCCGAATAAAACGAATGGATACCGCCGGCTTGCCCAAGCCACATTGGGTACTACATCCGGTGACGCTGTTGTTGTGAGCTCGAAAGCGTGGGGCCATGAAGGCGGCAATAACATTACAGTCGCATTTAAAAACCCTGGTGTTGCTTATGCCCCGCTAAAAGTTTCTGTTGATGGGAAAAATATTGTCGCAGAGCTTGCAACAGATGGCTCCGGGAATATTGTCAGCACCGCTTACCAAGTTGTCAATGCTTTGAATGACAGTGCCGGCGATCTTGTCTACGCCACTACATATCGTGGCAGCAGCGGAGCAGAAGCTGTTTCTCCGGCAACGGCGAAGCTGACGGACAATCTCAAAGCGCCTGACAAGGTTTCCCGCGATCCGTTTACTGTCAAGGCCATCCGCATTGGAAAACAGCGTGATGGTTCGAAACCTGGCGTTCTTGGCTATTCGCAGGAGCATGCCCGTGAGTGGGTAACTCCGCTAGTGACGATTGAAACTGCTGAACGGCTGCTGCGAAACTACGCTCACGACGCCGAAACAAAACGTCTCGTTGATAACCTGGATATTTTCCTGGTGCCATCAATGAATCCTGACGGTGCACATTACAGTTTTTACGACTATAATTGGCAAAGGAGAAATATGACAAACCATTGCGGGCCGTCTCAGTCAGACCCAGGTTACCGAAACCAGTGGGGCGTGGATTTGAACCGCAACCATTCAATCGGTTCGGCTCTTGACGGATTTATCGGGGCGACAGCGACAAACTGCCTGAGTGACGTTTATGCCGGACCGGCTGAGCACTCGGAGCCTGAAGCGAAGAATCTAGTGTGGCTGGCGGATCAAAATCCTAATATTAAATTTGCGATGAATGTCCATAGCTACGGCGGATACTTCATGTGGTCGCCGGGTGCGTATGACGCGACCCGCACTACATTGCCGCGTCCTTCCGCCGGTGAGGAGGCGTTCTACTGGGCAGCATCGACTGAAATTTTAAATGACATCCAGGATCACCGTGGTACGGTCATTCTGCCAAGCCGTACGGGTCCAATTCCGGACGTGCTATATTCCGCTGCCGGAAATTCCGCGGACTATTTATGGTACGAAAAGGGTATCTATGCGTGGAATTTTGAGGTAGGGGCAGATCTTTGGGACAGCCAGGCAAACAGGTGGCGGCCTGTCGGCTTCCAGCCGCCTTATAGTGAAGGCCATGAGGAAGCAATGGAATTTGCGAACGGATTGATTGGCTTGATTAAAGTCGCATACAACCAATCAAAAGATAAAAAGCCGCCTGCCACGATAACTGTACCTTTAAAAGGTAAATTTTCAGAACCGGTCGATCTTAGATTTGTAACGAGTGAACCGGCAACAATCTACTATACTCTGGATGGAAGCCGTCCAACATTTGAATCACAAAAGCTGAAATTAAGCGGCACACGAGAGGCTGCCGAAACGCTTAAAATTGATAAGACCACGACAATCAAGTGGTTTGGGGTAGACGCAGCAGGCAATATCGAGAGGAACTACAACCCGTTAGGCAAAGGCCGCAATTTTAATTCGGTAACCATTACAATCGAATAGTTGGACTACGAGGCAGGCACGTTTGAATGTGCCTGCCGTCTGATTTTAGATGGCAGGCTGCCACTTCATGCAGGGGGCGCCATGTCATTTTTTTTGGTTGCGCCTCAATTACGCAATGTCAAGGGATGGATTTTTATATGTCTCGTTCACAATGTGGAAAAGTTGAATATAATTATTACCTAGGTAATTAATTTTGGTATAATGAAAAAGATTATTTTTTTGGAGTGATGACCAATGGAAAATAACCATGTTTTCTTTCATTCGATCCATCAGCTTTCCAGGCATCTGACAAAGCACTTGAATGAGGCATTGGAGCCTTTCGGGCTTTTCAGTTCTCAATGGTCGGTGCTTTACGTATTAAAAGAAAAGGGAAAACTGACACAAACAGAGCTGTGCGATTATTTAGCGGTTGAAGCGCCGCCAATGACCCGGACGATCCAAAGGCTGGCCAGGCACGGATATATTGAACGGCATTCCGGGGAAGACAGGCGGAAAAAATATATTCAACTGTCAAAAAAGGCTGAAGTGGAATTTGCTAACTGGGAGAAGGCGGTTCTTACAGCCCAACAGGGAGTGATCGAACGCGTGCCAGAAGCATCACAGAAACAGCTTCAGCTATTGGTTACAGTATGGCTTAAACATATATAAAGGGGACAGAGGAGCATGAAAAACAACCAGCCTAGATTGTGGACAAAGGATTTCATCAGTATTTCATTAAGTAATTTGTTTTTATTCATGGCCTTTTATTTTTTGCTCGTCACGATGCCGATTTATGTTGTTGGCGAGCTTGGCGGCAAAAATTTGGAGGCAGGATTGATGACGACCGTTTTTTTGGTATCAGCGATTATTATCCGGCCGTTTGCAGGAAGATGGATTGAAAAATGGGGCGGACGCACAATTTTGCTTTTTGCACTGGGTCTGTTTTTAGGCGCGACCATGCTATACTTTTTTGCAAATACAATAGCAGCGTTATTGCTCATCCGTTTCTTGCATGGCATTGGTTTTGGGATTGCGACTACTGCAACTGGCTCTACTGCAGCAAATATCATTCCTGGGCAGCGGCGCGGTGAAGGAATGGGCTACTTCATTTTGTCTTCAACCTTTGCAATGGTCTTGGGGCCATTTCTCGGGCTTACCGTCATGCAGAAATGGGGTGTTACGCCAATGCTTGAAATAGCAGCTGCATCTGCATTCGCCGGCTTGCTGGCAGCATTGTTCATAACGGCCGGCAAACAGAAATTGGAGGAACAAGGAGCCGGGGCAGCGGCCGCACCGTTCAACCTTAAAGGGCTTTTTGAGGCCGCCGCACTTCCAATTGCATTGACAGGAGCGTTTTTTGCGATTGTGTATTCATCGATTCTTTCATTCGTTTCTGTGTACGCCAATGAATTAGGGCTCGGCTACGTTTCAAGCTACTTCTTTGTTGTGTATGCCGTTGTGCTGCTGCTGTCCAGGCCTTTTACAGGGAAACTGTATGACCTATACGGCCCAGGTGTCATAGTGTACCCGGCAATCATTTTCTTCGCGATAGGGATGTTTATTTTGGGCACGGCAAATTCGGCACAGATGTTCCTGTTGTCTGCAGCGTTTGCCGGGTTGGGATGGGGCACATTGTTTCCAACCTACCAGACGATTGCCATCCAGGCAGCCCATCCAAAACGCAGTGCAATGGCCACGGCCACATTCCTGTCCATCTTTGATACGGGGATAGGGCTTGGATCGTTTATCGTCGGGCTGGCAGCAGCCAAAATGAGCTTCAGCCAATTATATTTGTACAGCTCCGGCTATGTCCTGCTCGGAATCGCGATTTACTATGTGCTGCATGGACGAAAGCACCGCGGGCGGAAGCAGGAAAGGGAAGCTCTGTCTTAAAACATCGTTCCACTGAAGATATCTAGCCGCCACTTTATATTGTTTTAAAAACACTTTCCACAGAAAACTTCAAGCCTGACATTTTATGTCAGGCTTATATTTATTTATGATTAGCCCCCAGCACAGTCCACCAATTATTAAGTGCTGCCACATACTTTTAGCAAAAAAAAGAACCAGATCCGTTTTCAGAACCTGGTTCTTTAAAAAGTAATTACGCCAATCTCATCTTAAAATCGTCATAGCCAAATTCACGCACTACCTTGCAATCTCCATCTTTGTCCTGAATGGCGATGGCAGGCAGCGGCATTCCGTTGAACGTGGTGTTTTTCACCATCGTGTAGATGGCCATGTCGCCAAAAACCAGCCGGTCTCCGCTCTTTAATGGCTGATCAAAGGAATAGTCGCCGATGATGTCACCTGTCAGGCAGGTCTGTCCGCCAAGCCGGTATGTATAAGGCTTTTCGCCGGCTTCTCCTGATCCCAACAGAGGAGGGCGGTACGGCATTTCCAGCACGTCAGGCATATGGCAGGTAGCGGATGTGTCGAGAATTGCGATTTCCATTCCGTTTTCATGCAGGTCAAGCACTGAGGTAATCAGATATCCTGCATTCAGAGCAATCGCCTCACCAGGCTCAAGATAGACCTCCAGACCGTATTTATCCTGCATTCTCTTAATGCAGGCTTCCAGTCTTGGAATATCATAATCTTCTCTTGTAATATGGTGGCCGCCGCCAAAGTTGATCCATTCCATTTGCGGAAGCCATTGTCCAAACTTTTCTTCCACAGCATTCAGAGTGGTTTCAAGGTCGTCAGAGTTTTGCTGGCAAAGTGTATGGAAATGCAAACCTGAAACACCTTCAAGCAAATCAGGGCGGAAATGCTCTTTCGTTACACCGAACCTGGAGCCTGGTGAACATGGATCGTAGATCGCATGCCCAATCTGTGTCGAGCATTCAGGATTGATGCGCAGGCCGACTTTCCTGCCTGCCTGAAGAGCTTTATCTTTAAATTTTTCCAGCTGTGAAAAAGAATTAAAGATAATATGATCGCAGATTGAGATAATTTCATCTATTTCATCATCGCGGTAGGCAGGGGCAAAGACGTGATTCTCTTTGCCCATTTCCTCGTAGCCTAGGCGTGCCTCGAATAAACCGCTTGCTGTCGTGCCACTTAAATATTGACCAATGAGGGGATACATTGCTGTCATCGAAAAAGCTTTTTGTGCCAACACAATCTTAGCCCCTGTGCGCTGCATGACGCCGTTCAGGATCTGAAGATTTTTTTCGACAAGCTTTTCGTCGACTACATAACAAGGTGTTGGCAGTTCTTCAAAACGCATTTTAGCGAACTAGCTCCGGCTCTTTAGCTTCTTCAGGCAGAGCATCGACAAGAACTGGATTGAAATCTTCTACCCATGGAAGTCCCCATTTATTTAACTCTTCCATGAATGGATCTGGATCAAATTCTTCAATATTGAATACGCCCGGTTTATTCCATTTGCCAGTCACGACCATTGCTGCACCGATCATGGCAGGGACACCTGTTGTATAGGAGATCGCCTGGGAGCCGACTTCTTTGTAGCATTCCTGGTGGTCACAAACATTGTACACGTAATAAGTTTTATCTTTCCCGTCCTTTTTCCCTTTGAAGATGCAGCCGATGTTTGTTTTGCCGACTGTACGCGGTCCAAGGGATGCTGGATCTGGCAATACCGCCTTAAGGAACTGGAGCGGGATGATTTGCTTTCCTTCAAATTCGATTGGTTCGATTGAAGTCATGCCGACATTTTCAAGCGCCTTAAGGTGAGTCAAATAGCTCTGGCCAAATGTCATGAAGAAACGGATACGCTTAAGGCCAGGGATGTTTTTCGCAAGAGATTCAAGCTCTTCGTGGTAAAGCAAGTACATATCTTTCTCGCCAACTTCAGCGAAGTTATAGACACGCTTGATTTCCATTGGTTCCGTTTCGATCCATTCGCCATTTTCCCAATAACGTCCGTTGGCAGAAACCTCACGGATATTGATTTCAGGGTTGAAATTTGTTGCAAATGGGTAGCCGTGGTCGCCGCCGTTGCAATCAAGAATATCGATATATTCGATTTCATCAAAATAATGCTTCAGTGCGTACGCAGAGAATACGCCAGTTACGCCTGGATCAAAGCCGCTGCCCAATAGAGCAGTGATGCCAGCTTTTTCGAAACGCTCTTTGTATTCCCATTGCCAGCTGTATTCAAATTTTGCTGTATCTTCTGGCTCATAGTTTGCTGTATCCATGTAATGTGTCTTGGTTGCAAGGCAAGCATCCATGATTGTGAGATCCTGGTAAGGCAACGCCAGGTTCATGACGATATCTGGTTTTACTTCATTAATCAAAGCAATCAGGTCGTCCACATTATTAGCATCAACCTGTGCAGTCGTGATTTTTGATTTGCCGCCATCCAGCTTCGCTTTTAACTCATCACATTTGGATTTTGTACGGCTTGCGATGCAAATCTCTTCAAATACTTCGCTGTTTTGGACACATTTATGGACGGCAACTGATGCCACTCCGCCAGCGCCAATGATAAGTGCTTTTGCCATTCTCTTATCTCCTGACCAAATAGATTTTGTAAAACTGAAAGTTTTGCACAATAGAAAAAGCAAGTGCAATAACGCATATTCGCGCACAACACTTGCTTTGATATATTCAATATTAAAAATAAGCACAGCCATGACTGCAGGACATATGTAATAGACACGATAAAAGTCCCGGGACATGATGGCAGAAAGCTCTTTAATATTCAAAATATATCTTAATAGGATCAGAGTCTATATAGCAAATAATTACTTTTACCACTCTTATTGACCGTTTCACAAGTTGTGTGCCTATGCACTGGTTGTAAAGTAACCAACTTATAAAATTTGAGCTTTTAACTCAATCAATAAGGCAACTAAGTTGCCAATCGGCATTTGACCCGGCTGTCCGTATGGCCTTGACTCCCTGTGGAAGTGGTCAAAAATTATCTGCTTGGAAAGACTCTTCAAGATACACAGAATATTAGCTTTCCAAATTAATGCTTCTTTATATTATCAGCATGTTATAAAAATAGCAATGAGCAATTTAAAAAAATTGTTGAAAATCCTGTCCGCGGTAAAGAAATGCGTTCAAGAAACCAGTTTATCCAGTTATGGCCCAATATAGTTCATTAAAACGTTAAACAGGGCCCACAGACCAAGTTGTTCTTAGTTTTAAAAAAAGTTCCATATGAAACATGTAAAAAAGCTATTTGATTCTTGATAATCAAGTCAAACAGCCTATATTTAGCAGTACGAAAGAGGTGGAAAATGCTGTCGTACGTTCATCCTGACAGTGCTTGTTTTAAATTTCTATTAAAAATAAAAACCATTTCCCGGATTTGTTAGCCCAATAATTGTTTAAGTTACACTGCATGTACTGGAACAAATCTGACCTGTGAACTTCAAAATCATCACTATGTACTGGTTTTCCTAAAAGAGTTATTCCATGATTCTATAACATCCACCATGTGACCGAATTTACATCCCAATGTCCAACTTTGACTTTACGTTAAAGATCCCATGGCAAAAAATTAGTATTCAAAGATAAAGCAGGCCTGCATCCAGCTTAATCGTTAATCTTCTTTTCAAAAATCAATTCCATAATGTAAGCTTGGCCATTTGGGCCGAACGGTGGAGTAAAGATTTGGTGAAGCCTCCATCCTTTCCGTGCGTGTTCATTAATGATATCTTGGTAATCATCTTTTGGATTTCCACTAAAAGAACCTATGGTAACCTCGACAAATTTGTATTCGTACATCACGATTTCTCCTTTAATTCGAATATTTTATATACGGCCTCTAAGAGAAAAAGTTCCAGGAAATGAAATAAACGATTTTTTTGTGTTAATAGATTAGGAATGTTTATGTTATCCTGGCAAGTATAAGGGCAAATATGCCCCGGTCTTCGCCCTGAGGGGCTCGCACATCGACTGGTTTCACTTGTTGCCAATCAAAAAGAAAAGCTCTACACTGGGTTTAGCAATGGAATAAATACTACCGGGTGATTGATGGTGTCTAAAACAATAGTCGAAAAACTGAACTTGAAAAAATACAATAAGAGAGCGGTATTGAACCTGCCGGATGGCGCAGATTATTTAACCGAGTTAGCAGATTATGATACAGAGCTGACCGACAGCAAATATGACCTCATTTTTGCGTTTATGCTGGATATGGATTCTTTAAAGGCACTTGTGGACAAGGTGATCGAAAAGGATTCTCTAATCAAAAATGGCTATATCTATTTGGCCTATCCTAAAAAAGGGAATAAAGTTTATCCGACCTTCATCCACCGCGATGATTTGCTGGCCGGGCTGGGTGCCGGTGAAGATGGGTATATCGGGTCAAGCAACATTAAATTTGCGCGCATGGTTGGATTGGATGACGTATTTACGGTTGTCGGCCTGAAAGAAGAGGCTCGTAAAAACCAAACATCTACAAAAGCCAGCCAGTGTGTGGATGATTATATCGATTTGATTCCACAGGTGGAAAAAGATTTGCAAGATACGCCGGACTTACTTGCATTTTATCAAACATTGACCCCTGGCTACCGTAAGGATTGGGCCCGCTTTGTATATAGTGCCAAACAAGAGGCCACTCAAGCAAAACGGCGTGAGGAAATGAAGATGATTCTTGGCGCGGGGTACAAGAGCAGGGATCTTTATCGTAGGGATAATTGATTAGTACTTTAAAAGGTCATAAGTTAAAAGGGTGATTGTTCAAGAAAGTTCTAAAGCAATCACCCTTAATTATTCAGATGACGTATTTCGTCACCTGGATTTTAAATTAAATAACTCCTTGCACCACCATTGCATCGGCTACTTTTAAAAATCCTGCGATATTGGCGCCAACAACCAGGTTGCCGGGATAGCCATACTCTTCGGCGGCTTTCACACTGTTTTGATAGATGTTTACCATAATTTGATGCAATTTAGTATCCACTTCTTCAAACGTCCAGGACAATCGCGCGCTGTTTTGGGCCATTTCTAGTGCAGAAACGGCTACACCACCTGCATTGGCGGCTTTTGCCGGGCCGAAGAGAACATTGCTGTTCAGGAACACGTCAATTGCTTCCAGTGTCGATGGCATATTTGCCCCCTCACCAACGGCTTTCACTCCATTGGACACCAGGATTTTTGCGGATTCCTCGTTAATTTCATTCTGCGTCGCACATGGCAGGGCGATATCGCAAGGGATGGACCAAATGCCGGAGCATCCTTCAACGTACTGTGCCTCCGGGTGTTCCTTCACATATTCACTGATTCTTTTTCTTTCGACTTCTTTTATCCGTTTTACTGTATCAAGATTGATGCCGTTTGGATCATAAACATAGCCGTTGGAATCGCTGCACGCCACAACTTTCGCACCCAGCTGCACAGCCTTTTCGATCGCATAGATGGAGACATTGCCAGAACCGGATACAACGACTGTGCTGCCTTCAAAGTCAAGGCCTTTGTCTTTGAGCATTTCCTGTACAAAGTAAACAGTACCATAGCCTGTAGCCTCGGTCCGTGTTAAGCTTCCACCGTATCCAAGCCCTTTGCCTGTCAATACTCCGGCTTCATATGCCCCGCGAATTCTCTTATACTGTCCAAACATGAATCCAATCTCTCTTGCACCAACACCAATATCACCAGCTGGCACGTCAATATCGGGTCCAATATGTCGGCTGAGTTCCATCATGAAGCTTTGAGTGAAACGCATGATCTCACCATCGGATTTTCCCTTAGGGTCAAAATCCGATCCGCCTTTGCCGCCCCCGATCGGCTGGCCGGTGAGAGAGTTTTTGAAAATCTGCTCAAAGCCCAGAAATTTGATGATGCTGGCATTAACGGACGGATGGAACCGCAAGCCGCCTTTGTATGGCCCGATTGCGCTGTTAAACTGGACACGGAACCCACGGTTTACCTGTACTTTGCCTTGATCGTCCACCCATGGCACTCTGAAGGTTATCACTCTTTCAGGTTCCACAATTCTTTCAAGAATGCCATGATCCATATATTTAGGATGCTTAGCAAATACAGGTACGAGAGAATCAAAAATTTCTTTGACGGCCTGATGAAATTCACTTTCATTAGGATTGCGTTTTTTTACAGTTTCATATACTTCGTTCACATAATCTTTTGCAATGATTGTTCCCGTTTCTTTAGGTTCTTGTGTAATTGCCATTTTGTTTTCAGCACCCCTTGCTATAAAAATGTATTATCCAGGCTCATCTGACAGAAACAGACTTTAACGCTTTAATAAATGTAAGATTTTTTTAGTGTATAATTAAAAAATAATCTAAACAATATGTAAATTAGATAATAATGATGCCGATATTAGATGATTTGGAGATAGGGGGTGCTGATATTGGAACTAAGACAGATACAATATTTTATTGAAGTGGCCAAGCGGGAACATGTGACGGAGGCCGCTTTGGCGTTAAATGTAGCACAATCCGCTGTGAGCAGGCAGATTTTTAATCTGGAAGCGGAGCTGGGTGTTGACCTTTTTATCCGGGAAGGAAGGAATGTCAAATTAACGCACATTGGACGAATGTTTCTGGAACATATGGAAGAAGCCATCAATGTCGTCGAAAATGCGAGGCGGGAGGTTCAGGAGTATTTAGACCCTGAGCAAGGCAAAATTCGTATTGGATTCCCAAGCAGCCTGGCTGCCTATACATTGCCAACTGTCATTTCTGCCTTTCGCGAGCGCTATCCTCAAGTTAAATTTGAACTGAAACAGAGTTCCTACCATGAATTGATTAATGGAGTGGTGAAAGGAGAAATTGATATGGCACTTGTTGGTCCGGTGCCAAAGCAGGAAAATAAGGTTAAAGGGCATATTCTATTTACAGAAAATATTGTTGCACTACTGCCAGCTAGCCATTCCCTTGCGGATAAACCGTCACTGGACCTGAACCAGTTAAAAGATCATTCATTTATCTTGTTCCCCAAGGGGTTTGTTTTACGTGAGCTCGTGGATAATGCCTGCAGGCAGCTTGGCTTCCAGCCCAATGTATCATTTGAAGGAGACGATATTGACGCGATTAAAGGGTTGGTCTCGGCGGGTTTGGGTGTGACGCTTATTCCTGAAGTTACATTAGCTGACAGCCTGCCCCGCGCAACAGTAAGGCTGCCTATAGCTGAGCCACAGGTAACCCGTACGGTCGGTGTGGTTATTCCCGTAGAACGCAAGCTGCTTCCAGCACAGAAATTATTCTACGATTTTATCAGGGAGTTTTTTACTATATTGGATAGATTTAAAAAATAAGGGATGTTGATCTTTAGTTGAGCCTGTGAACATTCAAAAGTGGGACAGGCTTTTTTTGTTCAAAAAAACTGCTGCCTAAAGCAACAGAAGACAAAAGGTATGGAGAGATGGATGGGGGGAATCCACCTGCTATTAAAACGTTACCCACCGGGACGAAAAATAACCCCGAAAATAAAAAATGACGAATAATTACACATTGCATGAAATTAACAAAATGTGTGAATGAGGGGTGGTTTTTGTCCATACCTGGTCATAGGAAAATGCATAATTTGGATAATATGAAAAGAAAGGAGAGGATAAATATGGGACAAAGACGGAGAAGCAGGAGCAGACGAAATTCTAACTCTAACAGCAACTCAAGGAGCAATCAAAACAGGAATAATAATTCTAATTCTGAGAACGATTCAAGATCCCAGGTCGATTTTGAAAATGACGTAAATGTAGACGTTCATAACGATAATCAAAATGATAACGAGAATGATAATGAGTTAAAGAACAGGAATAGAAATACTAACCGTGCGGAAATCGAAAACAGTGGAAATTCCTGCGTTGACATCGATATTGATGTCGAATCCGAATCTGAATCCGATTCCAGAGCAAGAGCACGCGCCCGTGCTGATGCCGAACAGGATCAAGAATCAGACCAAGACCAGGATCAAGACCAAGATCAAGACCAAGACCAAGATGTAGACCAAGATGAAGACGAAGACGAAGTTGAAGCTCAAGATGAAGATGAAAACGAGGACGAAGCTGAAACTCAAGATGAAGATGAAGACGAGAACGAAGTTGAAGCTCAAGGTTCAAATTTCAGAACAAGATTAAGATCAAGATCAAGGTCAAGGCACAGGAATTCGAACAGGCGAGGACATAGGGATAAGTGAATAGATGATAAGTTATAGATCATAATGGCCTATCCAATCAAGATAGGCTTTTTTATCTGCAATTGATACTCAAGGAGAATATAAATTTACTCTTCTAATTTCTTCAATGTCTATTTTTTGTGTAAAAAAATATATGTTTCTAAACATATATAGAACAATAGTAAACCAAAAGCGGTATTTCGATCACAAGTTTCACTTTTTCATTTTGAACATACTTGTGGGCATTTTTATGGTTTTGGATTTACATACTTTTATCCTATTATTAAAATAGATAATAGGCAAATATACTCAATTACAAATGTGAGGTAAGGTATGCAAGAAGATGAACGCTTAGTGTTGCTTAGAGAGATCGGTCGGCTTTTGGATGATATTAATAGATTCCCGGATGCTGCATACAAAGAGATTATCCAGCAAGAAATATTTTTACTGAGTTCTGTAGTAAATAGCGAATGACCCCGTTGGTTAATATGCCCGGGGTTTTAATTTTCAAAATAGCATCAACTATGTTTTATAATCCCTGCCAAAAACGGAACTTGGACTTTCTCAAACCTTCACTGAGAACTCGGAGATTTGTCATCAGGACGCATAACAGGCAGGGGAAGAGATAACCTTGTTCAAATCAGTCGGGATTCAGTATTTCAAATTTCCTAATGCAATGTATGAAACGAAAGAAACTATTTATAGACCCACATAAACGTCATCACTAGGAGTTCCTTTTCATACCGAAAAAAATCTGCAGTTTATTCCATGGATAATCGGCAATCTCGTTATTTCGATGCTGAAAAAAGGCACAAACCCTCAACAAAAGAAGGAATGCCGTATATAAGTAAACATATTGACGGTAAATATCCGTTCTATAAGGAAGGGATACGCTTAAGTGGCGTGGAAAATTATTGGCATAGGGCAACCTAAACTTTTCGGAAAGGTAGTGACAAGTTATGTTTGTTTCAAACATGCTTCCAATGCACAGGACACAGCTGTTCACCGTTGTTAGCCAGATGCGAAAAGTCAGGATTCCGGAGCTGCAAAGAATCTATGAGCAAACTGGAGACCCACAGTTACGAATGGCGGGGGGCCAAAAAATGAGTAGCATGACAAGTCAAACCGTCAATGAAAAGGGAAAGGGCAGTCCAATCCGAATCAGTGCCGAGGACAAAAAGGAAGCATATGAGGTATATTCTCCGGCTAGCTTAGATTTTATCGGTCCGGGTGATTGAGTATAAACTCCACCAGTAGAAAGGAGGGATGACAATAACAGGCACAGCAAAAACCGAATATCCAGGATCTCCAACTGTGTATCGCACGAACGCCCGTGCCACCCGTACACAGAACGTCAACTTGGAACGAACAATAGGATAGAGTATTTACTGCTCCGCGAAACCACTTAAGAATTACCAACTTAGAAGTGAAAATCTAACCACATTCTTTACTCACAGGATGCGCGCATCGACTAGACACAACGATATGATCCAACTCGTAACATAGTTAATTAAATCCCGAATGAAGTCCTTTATTATCGAGGAGGAATGCCACTATTCTTCACCCCATTTGCGGGAACAACCAAATAACTCTGCCTTACTGGGCTTCATTTTTGAAGTCTTTTTTTGTTGAAAATCAGACATACTGCTGAAACTGAAAAATCACCAATCCATTCGGACAAACTTCGTACGATCTACCACAAACAGTGCTCCTAAAACATGTTTCTGCAATGTACTGGTTTAACAAAAATTAATAGAAGCATAACATTGAGCAGCATGGGATAACTGGCACAGTTCAGTTTTTTGCACATCTCCTTCAAAAGTAGCATTAGAACCCACTTTTATCTCCGGGACCTTTATGCTAGAAAATTTTGTGAATTCTTAACATTCCTGTCATGGCTGCCTAATATTCCAGAACTATAATGGTATGGTCTTTTGCTGCCGTAATTTTTTTACAATTTAATCTAGGAGGCTCCACATGCGTTCAAAATGGAAGAAAAGGATTTTACCGGTCACCATGTCATTGGCCCTGGCAAGCAGCATTATTGCACCAAGCCTTACATCGGCTCTCGGCACGTTTGATTTGCAGTCTGTTATTGCTCCAACTCCGATCAATCAGTACCAGGCTGACCTTGCACCAGGTATAAAGGAAAAGCATTACAGCTTTGAAGGGAAAGACGGCAAGAAGATTGAAAGTTTTGTAGTCGATGTAGATGTACAAAACCCAGCTATCTCCATTGAAGCGGGGACACCGAACGATGGCACGGCATACGGACTCCAGCCTGTCAGGCAGCAGGCAACTGCGGCAAATAGCGAAAACCATACCGTGGTGGCTGCCGTAAACGCCGATTTTTATAATATGGCTACGGGGGAACCAATTGGTGTTGTTTACAAGGATGGACAAGCAGTTAAAGCGGCCAATGGCGGTTCTGGCAAATTCTTCGGAATCACAAAGTCCGGGGAAGCGGTTATTGGAGATGCTGTGGTATACGAAGGCATAAAGGATCAGCTCCAGGAGGCATTGGGCGGTAACGCCATCCTCGTAAAGGACAGTAAAATCTATCAAACTCCTCAAACTGGACAAGATAAAGAGCCACGGACGGCTGTTGGGATCAAGCAGGAAGGCGATGTCTTTTTTGTCGTCATCGATGGAAGGCAGGAGCCCTATTCTGCCGGGATTTCCATGCCCGATTTGGCACAATTGATGATTGACCTCGGTGCGGTCAGTGCCCTGAATCTGGATGGCGGTGGCTCTTCGACGTTTACAACCCGCACACTTGGCGGCGATACTCTTGAGGTGGATAATAAACCTTCCGACCGAAACGAAAGAAGTGTAGCAAACTCCTGGCTGATTGTTTCCAAGGAACCATCCGACCATGCTTTTTCATCTGCCCATATCGAACCGTATGACGAGTCGTTCACGCCTGGATCAACAATCCAATTTTCGGCAAGAGGACGGGACAAATCGATGGCATCCGCGCCCCTGCCGCAAAGAGGCCTCACATGGACTGTGTCAGATCCGTCCTTCGGCAGCATTGATCAAAGCGGTAAATTTATTTCAAACGGGAAAACAGGTCAATTTGATATTCTCCTAAACTATCAGGAACAGCAGGTTGGCAAAAGTATAATAGAAATAGCACAGCCCGATGAGTTGAGTTTTTCTTCGAGTGAATTGACGGTGGCGAGAAACAGTGAAGCCAACCTGAATTTAATCGCAAAGTTCCAAAAGAGGGTTGTCGACTGGAATCTCCAGGACATTGAGTTTACTATCCCTGAAGGAATGGGAACTATTGATGACTCCGGCGTCCTGCACACTGGGGACAAAAACGTTTCAGGAACCATTACGGCTACTTTAAAAGGGACATCCCTTTCAGCAGAGATGAAGGTTTCCGTTGGCAAGCTGCCTGAAGTTATCTTCGATTTTGAAAAGGGCATTACCGGCTGGAAAACGGCAACAGCCGGCCGCGGGGAAAAAGGAATCCTCAGCCCTTCAAAGTTCCCGGACCAGGTGAGGTTCGGCAGCCAGTCATTGAAATTGGATTTCGATTTCACGGGTGCGCAAACTGGAACAACCCTTGGGGTATATGCCGGACCTGGCGCCAACACGACAATCAACGACAGCCCAACAGGCATCGGAATGTGGGTCTATGCCACCCCTGAAGCACAGGGCTATTGGCTGAGGATGCTGATTGTCGATGGAAGCGGAAAGAACCAGAGCATCGACCTTACGAAGGAAAAACCGGGGATTGACTGGACAGGCTGGAAATACGTCGAGGCCGCCATTCCAACAACTTTTAAGGGTCCATTCAAGTTATCAGGCACCCAGACATTCAGGATGATGTCAACAAAGTCAGGAATTACAGGGCCGATGACAAAAGGAACCGTCTACATCGATAATATCCGCGCCGTCTACGGCGAAAAGATGGATGACTTGAATCCGCCTGTCATCCAGTCCATTAATGTGGATGGGAAAAATTTTGACACAAACTCAATCGATTTTAAAGCGAGTGTTGCTGAATATGAAGATGACCCTTTCAAAACCGGCATCGATTGGGAGAAAATCAGCATTTTTGTTGATGGAGTAAATTATTCCAACATGGAAGGCCATTACTCGTATGATATGGACGGATCCGTTTCACTAAGCGGACTCACATGGGGAGATGGAACCCATAAAGTTACCCTAATTGTCCCGGACAAATTCGGCAACCAGGCAATCAAAACGGCTTATTTCACGGTAAACACTGGCGGCCCAAAAATGGAAGTAGTCAATCAGCAGGAAACGGCATTTCTGGGTGATCTGTTCAACCTTGTTGTGAAGGCAACAAACCCGGCTCAGCTAACCGGCTCCACTATGACAATGAATTTCGATAAAAATTATCCGGTTGAAGGTGTAACCTTCTCGAACGGATTCAGCGAAAGTACGTACAGCTACGATGATGCAACTGGGGACCTAACGTTAAATCTCAATAGCAGTGAAACTGCTTCTTCTGCAGATGCAGCGACCATACAGGTTCGTATTCCATCATCGACTAAAGAAGGAAGCAAGTTGACTTATGATATATCGGAAGCTGTGTTAAATTTCCGAAATCCGGTTGATAGCAGCTTTGTACCGACATTTTCCATGGTACCGGCGAGCATGGACATAAAAGGGGCCTACACTGTAACTGCCGAGCCTATTCTAATCGGAAAGCCGACTGCAATGACAGTAAAAGATATAAATAACCAGTTAGTCAGCGGTGCAGAGATTTTTGCCATCATTGATGGCAGCACAGACCCAATTTCACTTGGAAAAACGGATGAACAAGGATCCCTAATCGCGGGCTCTATCACCGATCAAGTGAAAAAGATCTCTGTATATGCGGCAAAGGACGGCAAGTATTCGTTTAAAATGAACACGCAGACATACCCTGCCCTGGCAGATGCCACAGAAATTATGAATATCATTTCCACTCCAACCGGAGATCCTTATAAAGGAAAAGGCTTTACGTGGATGTCGAGCCCGCTTTCCGATGGAAAAGCTGTAATCAAGTTTGCCAAGAAAAAGGATTTTGACAGAAAAGGTGCGCGGGTGCTGAAAACCGTTGAAGGCAACTCAAGCAACCAGGTATTCTCAGGAGAAATGAATATCACAAAGAACGGAATCGTCCGGGTGAACGAGGTGAACTTGACCAAACTGCAGCAGGATACTACGTATGTTTACCAGGTTGGTGACGGAAAGAACTGGTCGCCAATTGAGGAATTCACTACTGCTAAAAGGAAGCAAAGCTTCGAGTTTGCCGTCTTCGGTGACACGCAATCACCTTCCGACCTGAGCGATTTTGGCAAGATATTGGAGAGCCAGAGCAAGAACGATTTGTCATTCATGATCCATGTTGGCGACCTGATTGATGAATCAGCAAAATTCAATCAATGGAATGACGCACTTGTACTGATGAGCAGCTTCAGCACCATCCGCTCAACAGACCTTGTCGCTGCTCTCGGGAACCATGAATATATGGGAGACCCGGACGGAAGCGTGGCAAAATCCATTTTCAACTCACCGGAAAACGGCCCTGATGTGGATAAAGGCGGCACATATTCGGTTGAGTATAACAATATGCACATCAGTGTCCTGGGCTACACAGACAGCAACGAAGTCCTGAACCAGCAGCTCGAATGGCTGAAGCAGGATGTACAGAATTCGGACAAGCCATGGAAGATCCTTGTGACCCACAAGCCTCCTTATTACACCAACCCGTTCGGCGGTAATGCGATAATGAAGGAAAAGCTCCCTCCAGTCGTGGATGAACTAGGAATGGACATCGTCTTCTCCGGACATGACCATTCCTATGGCAGAACGAAGAAATTGAAGGCTGGAGTCGAAGATCCGAATGGCGCCGTCTATGTAGTAGCTGGCACAACCGGCAAAAAACATTATGATGCCGTCGCCGATGAGAAATTCGACTATGTCAACATGGATCCTATCGCCGTGTCCATGCACGCAGCAGTGGACAAAGATACGATTACATTCACAACAACCACCTCTGACGGTGAAACCATTGACCAATTCACGGTTAAAAATCTGGAATACTTCGAAAATGACACCGATGATGAAGACGAAGATGAAGATGACCAAGATGATGAAGATGAAGATTAAGAATGAAGAAAGGCAGCCCGAGGAATCCCGGGCTGCCTTTTAGTTACTGTTATGCCTGATTCAATGCAAAAGGTTTATGAGGAACTAGTTGCTTTTACACAGGGTTTCCTTACTTTATGGAATGGGCGCGGACTTAAATTCGGCATTCCTGATGTGAGTCAGAAATGAAAGACGGATGATTCTTATCGGATAAATTCTTAAATTTAATATTCTGAAATATACAAATTGTAAAATAATATTATCTTAGTTATCATTATTATGATAGTAAAAAAGGAGGGATACCTATGGAAAATAAGGTTTCTAAGAAAGTGCTGGTTGCAAGTCTGGTAGGGAGTTCAATTGAATGGTTTGATTATTTTTTATATGGGACTGTGGCAGCACTTGTATTTAACGAACTATTTTTCCACAGTAAAGATCCAACAGTCGGGTTAATGCTCGCATATGCTTCTTTCGCTTTGGCATTTTTCATCCGTCCGCTTGGCGGCATCATTTTCAGCCATATCGGGGACCGGATCGGAAGGAAGAAAACGCTTGTCCTGACATTGTCCTTCATGGGTGGAGGCACAGTATTGATGGGATTCCTTCCTACATATGAATCTATCGGTGTGATGGCGCCCATTCTTCTGATCATCCTGCGCTTGATTCAAGGATTGGGGCTTGGCGGTGAATGGGGCGGCGCGCTGCTTCTTGCGGTGGAATATGCACCCAAAGACAAACGCGGATTATTCGGTAGCATTCCGCAAATGGGTGTAACGATTGGAATGCTGCTCGGAACGCTGTCATTGTCACTTATGACACTGATGCCTGAAAGTGCATTTATGACCTGGGGCTGGCGTGTTCCGTTCATATTGAGTGCTCTTCTGATCATTTTTGGTTTATGGATCCGTAAAGGTATCGATGAAACGCCATCATTCAAAAAAGCACAAGAAAAAGGGGAAATAGCAAAAGTCCCGTTTTTTGAGACTATGCGCTCACACTGGAAAGAGGTTTTAATCGCAGTCGGAGCCAAAGTAGTAGAAACTGCGCCATTTTATATTTTTTCTACATTTATTGTTTCATATGCTACAACCAATCTCGGATATTCTCGAACGATCACTTTGAATGCCGTTACAATCGCTACTATTATCACTACTATCTTGATCCCGATAATGGGTAATCTTTCAGATAAAATTGGCCGCAAAAAACTTTATGTTGGCGGAACAGTCCTGATGATCCTGTATGCATTCCCTTATTTTTGGATGCTGCAGCAAGAATCAGCCGTGTTGCTTATTTTGGCTACCGTGCTGGGTCTAGGTATCATTTGGGCCCCAATCACTGCTGTACTCGGTACGATGTTCTCGGAAATATTTAAATCGAACGTCCGTTATACCGGAATCACACTTGGTTACCAGATTGGTGCCGCCCTCGCCGGAGGAACGGCCCCGCTCGTCGCAACCGCGCTGCTCAAGCAATATAACAATTCCTATGTGCCCGTAGCATTGTACATCATGCTGGCTTCAGCAATATCGCTCATTGCCGTCTCGTATGTCCGTGACCGCAAAAACCAGGAACTGGATTCAGAGGCTGCCTAAAAATACACGAGGAATCGCGACCTGCGGTTCCTTTTTTCGGAGGATAAACATGCTTATCTTATCAGAGGAACAAATCCGTTCCATATACTCAATGGAAGAAGCCATTCAGGATCTTGAAAAAGCTTTGCTAGATTACACTGCAGGAAAAATTTTGAATCCGCATCGAACCGTCCTCGAGTTTCCCGAGAAAAACGCTTCAGCGCTGTATATGCCAAGTGCAATGGAGTCAGTCGGGAAAGCGGCCGTCAAAGTGGTTACCATTTTTCCCGGCAATCGAGTTGTCGGGAAGAAGACGACACAAGGCGTTATTCTGTTAAGCAGCACCGACGATGGAGAACATCTGGCCTGTATGAACGCGACCTACTTAACGAGGCTGAGGACCGGTGCGGCAAGCGGAATCGCGACAAAACACCTTTCTAAAGAAAATGCATCATCCGTTGCTATTATTGGCTGTGGAGCAATGGCAGAGGAACAGCTGCAGGCTATGCTTGCAGTCCGTAACATAAAAATTATCCACCTATATAACCTGACAAAAAAGAAAGCAGAGGCATTTGCTGAAAGAATTATAGAGTTTTGCCCAAGTTATGATGGCGAGATTTCGGTAGCAGATGATCCGGACCATGCTGTTGTTGAAGCCGACATTGTCACCTGCAGCACCCGCTCAGAATCTCCGGTTTTTTCAGGGACAGCATTAAGGCCAGGCACCCATATTAACGGCATAGGCTCGTACCTGCCACATATGCAGGAAGTGGATGAGAAAACACTCTTAAGGAGTTCGAAAATTGTAGTTGATACGATTGAGGGGGTAAAGGATGAAGCGGGTGACTTCATCATCCCTGCAAACGCGGGGACATGGAGTTTCTCAAACCTGCATGGAGAACTCGGGGAAATGTCGGCGGGGCAGATTAGTGGCAGGGAAAGGGATGAGGAGATTACCTTTTTCAAATCAGTCGGGATTGCCTATTTCGATCTTGCTGTGGCGGCCGCTGTTTATGAAAAGGCAATAATCGCTGGTGTGGGCACACATGTGAATGTGTGAGATAGAAAGATATTTTATTAAAAAATTGGCGACTCACGTGAATAAGTAAGACAGAAAGTATAGTAATTATTCTCATAAGGATTAATAACGGAGAACCGTATCATAATTAAATGAGGTTTTTGATTAAAATAACCAATCATATGAATTCTTCCAAAAAAATGTATAGAACATCTATACCCAGGAATGAAGTATTTTTGAAGCGTAGCGTCCTAATCATAATTTAGCGGGTTCATTTTTATTTACAAAATGTAAAAGCTATAGGGTAATGATAAATTTGAGGAAGACATAAAGCTATACCAGGTCAAAAAACCTGGTATTTCTCTTGTTTATTGCGTGACCGCAAACCGTTATTTGCTAATTGGGAAAGTCCAATCTAAGTAAGACGCTCAGTAGTTGACAGGCAGCTGGTGAAGAAATTTTAAGGTTGATGCCCTGCTAACAAAGTAACTCTTTAAAAGAGTTTCAAACTGTGTGGGCTATGGGTTATTGTTATAGGTATTGATAGTTACAGTTATTCAGAAGGTGGTATCTCAATAGTAAATTTTTTAAAGGGTACCCATTTTTTTGAAAAATAAGATGATCGTTCCATCTGTAGTACTGAAATCTCACGGTGTGGTTTGATTTCACTTTTTCAATTAAAAACAGAATAGCAAAACAGAACGCATGAGAAAAGACTCTATTCAGTTTATTTTCTTTTTGCTTCAGGAAAAAACTGTTAGCTTCGTGTATAAAGCAGCTTCATATTGCTAAAATTACAAATGCTGAAATTTTACAAGAAAGAAGTGGTAATTGTGCAAATGAGGCAAGGCAACATCCAAATTGGTGAGTATCAATTATTCTGTAGAGTGGCTGGAGTTGGAAACGAAACAGTAGTGTTAATGCATGGGATCCCAACTAATTCCTTTATTTGGATGCCAATTATTCAACAGTTAGCTACTCAATGTAGAGTGATTGCTCCCGATCTTTTAGGCTACGGACTTTCAGACCGTGTTCCACGTGCGGAATATGAAAAACTCTCTTTGCCTCATCAAGCTGAATATATGATAAAGCTGCTTGATTATTTTGGAATACAAAAAGCCCATTTTGTGGGCCATGACCTTGGGGGAGGAATCGCTCAAATCTTAGCTGTCAAATATCCAGAACGGGTGGCCAGCTTTGTTGTAACTGATGGAGTTACTTTTAGCAATTGGCCACTTGGAAGAGTTATGGCTCTCCGTTACCCTACAGCACCTGAGTTCGAACCTTCTCCAACTTACATCGAAAGATTTTTAAGGACAGGTACTTACCATCAAGAACTGATAACCCCAGACCTCATTTCGGCTTTGGTTGCTCCATATAATCATCCTGGGGGAGCGGAAGAGTTACAAACGGCTTCGTTTGCTCTAGAACATCACCAAACACAAGATATCGTACCCGAACTGCCTAATATAAAAGTAAAAGCGTCATTCATATGGGGACAGCATGATCCCTTCTTACCGGCTTATTGGGGCTACAGGTTAAATGAAACAGTTCCAAATTCCACATTCACCATTATTCCTCAAGCCGGACATTTCTGTATGATCGATAATCCTCTCCTAGTTACAGAAGAATTATACAAACATATGAATGCAAGTGCATCAATAAATCAAAAAATGACGACAAATAGAGTGGGATGAGAGATAGAAATGAAGACTGGGTTAAGGGAGTATAAAGAAAATTAAAAACAAGCCTATTTTGGTTACGTAGTTTTATGGAAAAAGAATTTAACAAAAGGCCTTACTGCAATGTAAGGCTGTCAATTGGATTGAAATGGATGATTTTCACATTTTTAATAAGACTCTTTTCGTAAACTTTGCTGGCTATTGTTATTTATTTAAGGTGAAAAACAAGGAGGGCTGCTTGTCCATACATTCGGGTGTGAATGAATACGAAAAACAACAATCTTTGCAAAACCAACCTTAATTTATCATGCAGTGGGGCTACATAGCAATTATAAAAGTTGTTAACCTAGTTCTAATCAATGAGAAAGTTTTCCAACTATTTCTATGTTTATAAGTCATTACAAAGCCCCTAATAAAGGGCATCAAAGTAAAAAACAACCTCTTCGATTAATCTTTCAAAACCTTTTATGTTACTATTTATAACCTCATTTAGATACATGACGGAGAACCATACCACAAATAGAGTAGGTTCTTCAAATTTGGCGTTTTTTGGTCCCTTTAAAACCCGGATGAAGGACATTTCCAGAGAGTGTCCTTCATCTTTAGTAAGTTGGTGAATAGTTCACTTTAGTTAATAACGGCCACTTCTTGTTGTTTATGATCCGTTTTTTGATAAATAAGGGCAAGCAGCATGGATGGAATGGAACATGCAATCATTCCGATAAAGGCGTATCTTGGCTCTATTTCAAATAAATAGCCGCCGAACATGGTGAACACTGCTGTACCCCAGCCAAGGGCTAGTGCTGAATACACCCCTTGGGCTTTTGGAATGTGTGTATGTGGAATATTTCTGACTAAGTATTTCATAAAGGCGTAATGCCCCATCGCAAAAGACAATGAATGTAATGTTTGCGCCAAACAGAACACGATAACATTTGGGAAGGCAAATACCAATATCCAGCGCAGGGTTGAACCAAGAGCAGCGATCACCAATAAGAACCCTGCAGAAAATTTATTAAACATCCGGTCTGCGATCGAGAAGAAAATGATTTCTGCAATCACGGCAATATTGAGGATTACTCCGATTAAATATTTGGGAGCATGGATTTCTTGTAAAAATAGATACCCATAGTTGTAATAAGAAGCATGTGCTGACTGCAGTAAAATCACAATGACGAGAACCAAACCAAAGTGATTGATACGAAATAATTCCCGTATGCTGTGATTTTTTGCATGTTCCGTTTTCGGTTTAGCAGATAAAACAACTGGTGCCTGCAAAAAGCCGAAAAACAGGAATACTAACATGCCGAGCAGCAATCCATATAAAATCACTTCATCCCCGAGCATCCCCGTAAAGAAGGTTAAAATAATCCCGGCTGCGACAAACCCAATAGACCCCCATGATCGGCTTTTTCCATAATCCTTTAATTGGTTACTCTGCACAAGAATGCCTGCTGCGCTGTCTAATGCCGGCATCAATGTGGGGTAAATGACATTGATCAGTAAGGTTACCATAAGTAATCCATTAAAGGAGCTGACCGGTATATAGAATAGAATGGCAATCAGTGTGCCGATAGCCATCATATTTAATAAGGCCTTGCTGCTAAATTTCAACGATAAGTAAGGGTAGGCAACCAGTGTGGAAAGTCCCCGGGCGATCAAACCCAAACTCATGATTAAACTGGCTTCTGAAATGGAAACCCCTTTTGTCTGAATCATCCACCCCGTCCAAAAGGGAAGAAAAATGCCCCACGTCATATAAAAATTAAAAAACTGCCTGCTCATCCAGCGTTGTGAATTCATTTCTGTATCCCCCCAATGCTTGCATGATATCATGGGGATTCAGATGTTAATATGAGATATCTCATATTTTGAGGTGGGTTATGGAAATTTATAAAAACGAAAAAAGAGAGTATTACTTAGATGAACACTCGATTGCAGATTTGTTTTCTTTATCGGTTGATGAATTTATAGAAGTGCGTGAATATCAACGAGATGAATGGATTATCCATGAAGGCATGCGGCCGGATTTTTTATTCTATGTCATTGAAGGAAAAGCAAAAATTTATGTAACGCATCAAAACGGCAAGGTATCCCTCATTAATTTCATTAACGCGCATGAATACATTGGGGAAATGGAGTTGTTAAATGATGTTTACTATACAAAAGGGATTCAAACCTCAACTAAGACCGTCTGCTTTGCTATCCCTTTTCATCATTACCGTGGACAATTGCTGGAAGATGTGAAATTTCTGCGGGAATTGACCAGGTTTTTAAGTGCGAAATCAACGAACATGGCTGCGAAGTATACACAAAGCCTTGCTTTCCCGCTTGAAAATCGGCTGGCTGATTTTATTTTGCAAACCGCAGATGGAAATGTATATAAAGAAAAACACGTAACGGTTTGTGACTTTTTGGGTGTATCCTACCGCCATTTATTGCATGTCCTTGCACAATTTTGTGATAAAGGATATTTGCAAAAGGAAGGACGTCACTATCGCATTCGGCAGCCAAATGCTCTGCAAGGACTGGCGGAAGTGTTGAAGAATGAATAACATAATAGCTCTAATTTAGAGCATTCCGGCAGCTAAATAATAGACATGTAATCTGTACCTCTTGTAAAAAATAAAGTCGCTTTACTATCAATCAGATAGCAAAGCGACTTTCATATATGTGGTTCATGACCGGCACCTGGACGCCAACATTGCGCCAGTGTGGGCACCTGTTGAAAGGATAACGGTTTTGCTCTTAACCAACCGCACCGTTCTCAAGTTCAATCTCGACAAGATGCTTCTTTCCCAGACCCTTGGGACGCTGCATATTCATGACATCAATCTCGTATTCTTTCCATGTTCTTCGAGACTTGCAGCGATCTTGGGACTTTAGTATATTTCGTACTGAATAAAGTTCTCAATGCCCAGAGTGTCCATGAGTTGCCGACCAAAGCCTTCAGCAACTATACCTGTGCGAGTGAATTTCTCTATATTTGTCGATTATTTCACTCCGAATCTTACGTAATGTTCAAAAAAATGATATCGACTTAGATCCCTTACGCATTGAATTGCGCAGTATGTTAAATATATATAAGGAAAATTAGTTATCGATAGATGAAGCCTATATCGTAGATTACCAAGTAATCATTGATACAGGGCTTTTTTAAATTTCTTATACAAGTAACGCACCCTTTAGTTTAAGTATATATCTTCACAATTCTTTCAGATAACAATAGAATCTTAGCAGTCGCAGGACGCTTCCCAGATGGTAACAGAATTTGCTCGAGAAATCCTCCTATGCGAATACTTCCACGACATTACTCCGTAAAAAGCATTTGCTAACCTAATATTTTTTCAAAAAGGAAAAAACTTGCTCAAACATTTCTGGACGTTTTTTACCTAGTCCATGAGTTTCATTTTCATAAATTATCAATTCACACGTTCCACCATGAGATTGAATCTGTTTTTGGATGAATTTAACTTCTTCATTGTTAGCTGTCGAATCTTGCCCACCATGTAAAATTAAAAGCGGTGTCCTAATTTTAGTTGCTTGTTCTAAAGGATTTCTTTCTCTTTCAGCTCTCTTTCTGTTATTTGAATCGATAGGATATGCTTTTAGAAGATGTAATCCCATATGTTCTATTCTCGTTACCCCCCATAAAGTAATTCCATAATCCCAAGGTACTTTAGAGTAAGATAAGGCTAAAAAAGTTAAAAAACCACCATAACTATATCCCATTATGGCTAAAGGTCGTTTATAACGAGTCATTATTTTCCAATAAAAACCAACAGCTAAAACATCCCAAACATCAGCACGTCCATACTCTCCTATATTAGCCTCTCTGTGTTCTTCTCCATATCCGGCACAACCTCGATATGCGGGTACAATTACTTCATAGCCTTCTTTTAATAATCGGACTATCATAGGATCTTTCGGGTCATACTTTTCACCAGGTCCTCCATGTACAAATAAAATCCCCATATCCTTCGGGTTTTCTGGAGTTAACGAATGTACTGGGATATTGCGACTATCTTTCGACTTAACTGTATACTCCTGATGAGTAAAAATAGGTAGTTGTTCCTCAGAATTTTGGATTAACAACTCTAAAGAACCTTCCTCATTCCATTTGTATAAACAAGAATCTTCATTTATAAAATAAATATTATCAGAATCACAACTTAATGAAATACTTGGACCCCGTAGTGTTTCTTGGATGGAAATACTATTTGGTAGATTAACCTTTTGAGCAATGTCTCCCTCAGGAAATGAAACGATCAACAATTCCTTTTTACAAACAACAAGAATTTGCTTATTGTTTAAGAATGCACCTCCAACAATCTCAGGACATGAATATGTCCATTCCAATGCCATATCTGATGTACGAAATACTTTTAATAATACACCATCATTACTTACTTCTTTCACAACAATATGAGCAGAATTTTTTGACCAACAATACCTTCCAATTTGATGGTTTGAGCTATCTGATTGAGGAATTGTGCTGAAAACTCTTGTTTTAGTATCTACTATGCAAATCTTCTTAGGAGTATTTTGTTCATTGAGGTATTGTCTATGGAAAGCAATAAATTGACTGGAGGGTGACCATTGCGGAAATCGATCGACACCTACACTATCTGTAAGTTGGACAACTTCAGTGTTTTCCAAATCCATTAAATAAATGTCTGGTGGAGTTGTCTTGTTAGGGTCTGTTGAATATGCAGAAAAACATATTTGATTTCCACAAGATGACCACTCACAGAATCCTGCATTTAGAAAAGGACGATTAAAAATAGGTTTAACAGTGTCGTTCTTCATATCCCAAAGATATAGAGGATTATTGTTGCTAAAAAAAGCAAGTTGATTTTTATTTGGTGATAACCGTGGACCTTGCGGCAGGTATTCATTACTTATTTCACCAATCTCTTCTCTAGTTATAAGGTCATAAGTTCTAATTTTTTTTGTTCCATCTTGTAGAAATTGGAGAATACTAATGAGATTTGATTTTTCATTCACATCAAAATCAGCAAACATCGAAAGCCCCCTTTAAGAGTGTCCCACCATATGTAATTTACAGTGATATTAAAGATAAAAACAGCCTTAAACAGTTTACCTTTTTATGGTATAATAGATATAGAAACAGAGAGGAGACATTCCTCTCCGTTTTTTTGTTATAGCAAAGTTGATAGTAATTATATACTTAATAAGGACTTTCCAAGAATAGCAAAATGAAATTCACCTTATTAAAGTAAACTGCCCGTTTGTTCAATAAGGAATTCACCAAAAAAGGCCGTTAATCCTGCCCGGATCAACGCACCCTTTAGTTAGTTCTCTCTCTCTATTTTTCCTTCCTTGGCAAATATCTCCGGATTCTAGGTCAACTCCGGCAGCTCAAATACTTGACGCAATTCAATCTGGCCTTCCCCGTGTCCCTGCGGGTCGGGCATCCGCATGGCCCACTCTATGGCTTCTTCCCTCGACTTCGCATCAATTAAAATGAATCCGGCAATCAATTCTTTCGTTTCCGTAAATGGGCCATCCGTAACCACAGGCTTTTCCATTGGTTTCATATACGAAATGCGAATTCCATTCGAACTTGGATGAAGTCCTTTGGCCATAACTCGTACGCCTGCCTTAACTAATTCCTCATTGTACTTCGTCATGGCTTCTATGAGCTCAGGGCTTGGGAGATTTCCGGCTTCTGAATTCTTCGAGGCTTTGACAATCATCATAAACAGCATTAAAATTCCCTCCTTATTATAGGCAAATCCCCTTAATTTCTTCTTCAACTAACCTGCCCGTTAGCATAATAAGGAATTCAACATAAAAGGCGTTAATCCTCCTGGATCTACTCACTCGTTACTTAATAGGGGCCTTATACTAGGAAGCTATCTTCTGGCTGACAGTATACGAAAAGACACACTTAACTTAGAACCATATCAGATTGCTGCTATGTATCGAGAAAGAAGTGCCATCTTGCAGTAATAGAGGTAATATTAGCGGTAGATGATAAAGGGTCTATTACAATGATGAATTCATCTGCGCATCGTTTACTAGAAATTCATGAAAAGGCAGAACGGCAGCACGTGTCCCAAGTAATTGGTTCTCCTAATATGCTACAGCTGCTAGGCTGCAATGAAAAACAAATGGATGTTGAAATTCAATATAGAGAGAAAATAATGATTGTCAATACACAACTGATAATGGAGAGAGACAAGCGGATCGGAATTGTTGCCAGCTTCCGGGACCGGACGGAGATCAAGCATATGATCGATGCGCTTTCTGAGGTGAAACAGTATTCCGCCGACTTAAGAGCCCAAGCCCATGAATTTACCAATAAATTATATGCCATCTTAGGGCTATTGCAGCTTAATAAAAAAGAGGTTTAGGTTTCAAAGGTGGATTAGGACATACTCGATTTAATGGAGGGTTAGTAGGGGCGAACCGTCTTAATTAAGATGAATCACGAAGTACAGAAAGCGTAGGAAAAGTGAAAGAAGGCATCGCCCTAATTTTTGGAAAAGCGGCCAACCCTGTCAAATTGGCCGCTTTTCCATGACTAGTTAATAAACAAAGAACATCAGAATTGTAGTAATAAGTCCCACCCAAATGCATAATAGTGCACAATAGCCCATAATATGGCGGATATGAAGTCCGACTACACTTAAAAGTGGCAGTGCCCAGAAAGGCTGGATCAGATTTGTCCAGGCATCTCCCCAACCAACCGCCATTGCAGTTATGGCCGGATCCACACCGAGCTGTAGACCTGCTGGAACTTGCAATGGTCCCTGCAAAGCCCACTGTCCTCCGCCAGAAGGAGCCAGGATATTTACGAGGCCTGCTGTCCAATACGTAAAAATATCAAAAGATTCCTTACTGGCTATAGAAGTCATTCCATTAATGATATACTCCGCAAGACCTGAACTGCCTAATACGGCTATAATCCCGGCATAAAATGGGAATTGAAGGATAATGGGAGAAATAGCAGAACCCGCCTCTTTAAATGCTATAGCATACTGTATTAGTGACTTATGCAATAGAAGCCCCAGTGACAGGAATGTGATATTAATAATATTTAAGTCCAGATCCCTTCCATTAAAAAACTCATAGATAACATACACTAATCCAATCAATCCAGTTAAGATGCCAAGAAACGGTGTATTTCCAGGCGGCCGGCAGGTGTTGCAGGCTCATTCCGCTTTTCCTCGTCTTTTACTTGTTTTGGCGGAGTGTATGAGATTATGTCTTTTTTGGGAGCTATCAAAATAATAAAAATTGGGATGGTAATTAAAAGGGCCAGTAAAATGGTGATCGTCCCGGGATGGAAGATTGTTTCTGATGTTGGAATCACTCCTGCAATTTCTTCAAGGAAATGTCCTTTTGTTGCTACTGTCAATCCAATGGAACTAGATACCCCAGCTGTATATAGGACGGTAGGTGTATAAGCAGAAGCCACTAAAAGAGGAAAGTGGGCATTCTGATTCCGTTTTCCAACTTCACGTGCAATAATCGCACCCACAACAACAGCGAGCCCCCAGTTTATATAGTAGGCAGCAGATGAAACAAAAAATGTTAAAAGATAAGCTTGGTTTGCTGTCTTTGCCTTTGATGCCAGCGCAGTCAGCAGATGCTGAATCATTGGCACTGAAGCCAATGTCATTCCAGTCATAAGCAACAGGACCATTTGCATTGTAAAAGCAAGGTATACCCAGAAGCCATCTCCGAAGGATTTGACCAGCTCACCAGGTTCAGATGGCTTCATAAAAAAGCCCAGGAGAAACACCAGCAGTGTCAGTAGCGCAGCGATAACAAAGGCATCAGGAAGGTACTTTTCAACCAGTTTCGAGAAACGCCCTGCGATTCGGTTTAACATGCAATCACTCTCCTTTATTTTGTCTGTACATGCTATGGAGAGGACAAGTTTAATATGACAAATGGTTTTGGGTGCCTGTCACTCTCCGAATTTTGTCGAGGATTGATAGGGTTTTAGATTATGCTAGAATGGAGTTGGCTGTATTTTGAGAGGGTGGTCGGTTGTGCAGTCTTCTTTCCTTATCGGGAAGGAGGTGATAACTATGGATACAGCTATACTGGGAGATGATTGAAGACGACCACTGGAAATAAGTACCTTTTACATATATAATCTAGGGGTAGCAGAAGGCTTGTTTAAAATGTGGCTGCAATAGATTGCTGGATTCCTTTCCTTCACAGAAAGGGTAGCTTCAAACAAAGGAATTACAAACATTTGGCTGTTCATTTCGTCTAGCTCCAAAAAAGTAGAAGTTTAAAAAACCCCGGGAGCAATTATCTTAGGTAATGCTCCCTTTTGTTATCAATAAATTGTGCAGTCTTATATGTTCGTTTGACATGGAGCCCTGTCTCCGATGTCCCGACCAGAAAACTCGGAACTGCTAATGTATAAATTGATAACCTGCTGGACATGTTGTTCAATTCCTTTTCCCATTTACTTACTCTTCTCGATATAAAATCATCCCTGCGTGATAGAGAACGCCATTGCGAAAATCCCCGTCAGCTGTGAAACCGGTATCGTCTACATAGTCAATATGATCACCATTAATTATATAGCGGCCTTGATAGGCGCTTTTGCGATTGCCGCGCGCCTCGTCGTAACGTCCGTTAGGCAGAAGCTCGTGGCGGATATATCCGTCCTGGGTAACCCACATGCCTACATAAGATGTTTGTTCTCCATTGTTTCTTTTTTCCATTTTGATATTCTCCTTTAACTGTGGATTGTGAAGGTTACTTCTCAAACAGTATGGAGCATATTGGGGCAGATACGGTAGCCGATTACGACAGAGTTATTGCACAATCGTCCAAAATATATAAAATTGATGTATGAATTATCGGAGCGAAAGAAAGGGAGGGGCATGATGATTACTATGAAAATAAATGACGAAATCACAAGACAACAGCTGGAATTAGCAAGTGTTATCAATCGCCATACAGCTGGTGCTAGAGTACATTCTACAGCTATTTCTTCTTTAAAACTATTTCGCTATGAAGGAGAGAAGCAACCGATCTATTCGGTGTATGATCCTGCTTTGTGCATTGTTGCACAAGGAGCAAAAATGGTGATGTTAGGACAAGAATGCTATCACTATAATCCAGCGTCCTACTTGGTCGCCTCCGTAAATTTGCCGATTACCGGGCATATCATTGAAGCTTCTCAGCAGCGTCCTTACTTAAGCCTCCAACTAAATTTTAGTACTGATCAGATTGTAGATATCATGAAAATGGCTCATTCGGATTGGATTCAAAAGGAAGGATCGGGACGCGGCCTTTTCGTGAGCCAAACGAGCACGTCTCTTCTTGGCGCAGTATTGAGATTAGTTCGGCTTCTAGATTCGGAGAGGGATATTCCAGTTCTTGCTCCGTTGGTCATTCGTGAAATTCTTTACTGGATTTTGCAGGATGAACAGGGAGGTGCTTCAGTCAGGCAGTTCGCCGTGGCAGGCAGCCATGCTGAGCGGATCGCGAAAGTGATTAATCTCATAAACCGCGACTTCGCTAAGCCGCTGCGTATCGATGAGTTGGCAAAGGTCGCAAACATGAGCCCATCATCATTGCACTTTCATTTCAAAGAGGTTACCGCTATGAGCCCCTTGCAATATCAAAAGCAAGTAAGATTGCAGGAAGCCCGTCGTCTTTTGCTTTCAGATATAGCGGAAGCGGCGAATGCTGGATTCCATGTTGGTTATGAGAGTCCTTCCCAGTTCAGCCGAGAATACGCGCGAATGTTTGGTCTCCCTCCCTTAAGCGATATTAAGCGTCTTCGTGAGTCTTGTTTAGCTTAGCAGGAGAATCTTTGTTTTTGAAATGCTACATTTTTTATTTTCCTCATTTAATCGGATTTCTGAAGAGGAATTTTTTGTTTAGCATGTTTATCATGTGCTGAATATAATTTTATTTGCGTTCAATGATGTCGGCCCGAACAACGTTGAAACAAAAGAAAAAGTCGATTTGTTATCCAATGGTAACAAATCGACTTTCGGGAACTTAGATATAGAATGGTTGATTCATTAACGCTGACGTGATCAACAAAGAGAATTATTCAACTTTTGTTGATAGGTCAGCGAAGGTGTGGCATCGAGGGTTGTGTTGCTAATGTTCATTCATTAATTTTCGAATCAAATAATCGAATGCGCCCAAGGCTGCAGTAGCACCTGATCCCTTTGAAATGATGATTTGCTGGTTCAAACTGACGTGAAACAAAGGCGAAAAACCAGCCAAGCCTAAGAACGATGAAGTTATCCCCTCGACTCGCTGTCAAAAGTACGTTATCAATTAAATTCCAGGGTGGTGCATGACCCTGTAATTTAGTTTTATATAATCGAAGTTAGGGACAGGAGCTTAATTTTTTGTGTGCAACGACATCCTTGGGTCAGTTACTCTAATTAAAAATTCGACATATTTCGGGTAGTGACAGGCACCCGTTTCAATCGAAAGCTTTTCGAAAATGGAAGAAATGGTTCAAGATGGGGAGAAGGATAAGGTTGTTTCTGCAATAGAGGATCTGATTCCGAAACTTAGCGGATTGACGTTACCTTTCCGCTATTGAATATAAACAAGATTTATTAAAAAGACAGGAATAATTTTTGGACACTTATTGTTTTTCTTGGGAGACCTAAAATGGAAAACTGGACTAATTCCATGTGAAAAAAAGACGGATCCAGCGTCTGATAAAATGTAAAAATGTAATTTTTGGGACAGTAGAACCGTTCCTCTGGCTCCCCAAGGGTTAATCCCGATAATCATAATACCAAACTTTATCACTAATCTTTCTGACTTTCCCGCTTACTAAAGCTTTTTTCCATTTCCGAACGGAGATTTGGTCTAGTGCTTCTCGTTCCCCTTTGCTTCTTACCCGATTCCTTTTCTTTCTTTTGGGGCTGGAAAGTTTCGCTATTTGTTTATTAACCATACTCCTATTTCTTTCTATGACCTCATTCAAATCACTCAGCTTAATTTTTCTCATTCCCTCACATCCCATATCTAGCTCATTATCTGTCAGCATTAACCGTTTATTCAGAAAATATGAGGGAGGAAATAAAAAAAGACCAAAGGAGGCTAACGGGTTCCGTTTCCTGTCACAAACATTAAAAATGTAATGAAAAATGACCTATAAATTGTACACTAATTTGTAGGTCATTTTTGTTTGATATGAAGGGGTTTTGGTTATAATTAATAGTGAATTTTTAGTACAATTTGTATATAAAAATGTAGGGGTACAATAGCCATTGTACCCCTACAAATTACATTACATTTTTGCATACAAATTGGCATACAGAAATATACCAAATAACAAGAGATGTGTTGATGTGAAAATTAAACCAAAATACCCCAATGCCGAGGATGTAACACTAAGGTTATCGTTTCAATCACGAAAAATTTTAGAGCATTACTCGGACTATACAGGGTTAACTCCTGCTCAGATAATCGAAGAAACGCTGCCACATTTACTAAAGGATGATGACTTTATAAAATTTGTTGAAAGTAAACGGAGTAATATAAGATTGAAACGTGAATTGGGGTTAAGTGATGACTAAAATAAAACGTCTAGCAACTAAAAACGACTCTATAAGCCGTATTGACCCTAATATTACATCCACAGAAATGAAACAGCGTGAGGAAGGTTATAACACCCTTTCCGACAAAAAGATGAAAACAACATATATTCATTACGCCTTTCGCCCCGTCCACTTGCATTGGAAAGGGAAAACATATGAGATACAAATGAATTACTAGACTCTTGCATTTTTTATTTAAATCCCTAAAAAAGGACAAACGGGTGGTGTCCCTATCAATAGCCATTTTTAAGCGGTCAATTTCAGGAGTTCCAGCACCTTTTTGAGTGGGGTTTTCGCCTTTCCTTCCTGGTAGGCATAAACAACCACCTGTCCCAAGGCATCTTCCCTGATCCTTCGGACCGTATCACCTAGAGTATGGGGTGTGGATTTGGACCATTCATGTCGCTGGAACTCTAGAAAATTCTGGGTGAGATACTGAATCACCCAATACCTTTCAATGGCTTTAAAGGACAATACCTGATATTGGTCAAAACCCAGTAGCTCCTTAAAATAACGATATCCTGTCTCAATTTCCCACCGGACCTGATAATACTTAAGGATGGTAACGACATCCAGAGTAAGGTCGGTGCACAGGATGGTGAAGGGAGATTTTTCCCGGTTGAACTTCTTCTCCCAGGAAAGCAGGATTTTGATATTTTCAATATCCGACAGTGGGCCTTCCATTTCACATATCCGGTATCGACTCTTTCCCTTCACTGTAACGGTGCGAAGGTCGGATTCGTCGATAACCTTTTTTGCGAATTCGGAAATCTTTATACGGTAGCCCTTTGGACAAATCAGTCGATTATTCTTAGATGCACATATTACATGGAACCCTTTTGCGTTACAGGCATCAATTACATTCTTGCTCGAATACCAACTGTCCATCAACACATAGACCTGTTCCTCTTCAGTTGCCGGAAAAGCCTTAATGAGTTCCATGGCAAGTTCAATCTTGCTTTTGAACTCCAACCCGTTTTCCGCGCAGAATGATTCACGGAAATAGGGACGAAAATCCCAGGCAAACGAGTAGCCTTCGGCCACCACGTGGGCGGTAACGACGCAATGGGACCATATTGATTTTCCATCCGCATGCGAATGATGAAAATCCAGACGTTCCATCTTCCTCGCAGCTGGAGTTTTCCTGCAACTAGCGTCATCCACAATAAAGAAGATGATAGGTTTTGAATCTCCAGCTTTCTCGCGGTCCTTACGGATTTTCTCCATCAAGAAGGACATCCTTCTACGCTGCACACGGTTGGGACACCAGGGGGATTCCTTAAGGAATCGGGTCATGGAACTCAAGTCGCGTTTCTTGCCAGTGCTGTTCATGATTTGGGTTACATTCTTTCTTCCAGCGGCAAGGATGATTCCAT
The DNA here is from genome assembly GCF_002860205.1 of Bacillus sp. T33-2. Lineage (GTDB taxonomy): Bacteria > Bacillota > Bacilli > Bacillales > Cytobacillaceae > T33-2. The sequence goes on along the minus strand of NZ_PGVB01000025.1, from coordinate 52,011 downwards.
GCATATAAGAAAGCAGATGGTTTATCTGCGGCTTTGAAAGTGTAAGACCAAGGGCAAGAACAAGGGCAAGAACAAACTTGACGATAGTAGTGTGGAAAGATACCATAACACTAAGACATCTCCTTTTTTCTGGGATTTTTGGTGAGTGTGGTAACTTTCCAATTCCACGAAAAAAGGGATGTCATTCTTATTTTTTGGCACTAACCAAAACTAGTCATTAACCGACAGATTTAGACGACAGCATTTTTGCAAGACTCAAGTGAATTATTGTTCCAACCCGTTTTGTAAAAATTTTCATCAGCCGCAGATAAGTTACAGTGTTGGAAAAATCAAAAGATATAAAATGACTGGAAAAGAAGAAGAACGAACAATCAATTGCGTACCCGACCCAACAGATATTAACGGAGTACCAACTTTGGGGTGTTACACAAAGACCTTTTCTAATTGGTCTCTGGCTACTGAGATTGAACGGTTAATTCGAATTAACTCAGTTGTCCCCCTAGAACCTGATTACGAATTTCATAAAGATGGCTGTTTAAGCAATGATACCTATTTTGATAACCCGAAGACTTTTTATAAGCGAGGAAAAGCGAGTTCCAATGCACAAAAAGTTCAATGTAAATCGTGCGGAAAATACACAAATCTCTTACCGAACAAGTCACAATCAACTACCTACGCTCAGAAGAGAAATGATATTTTGCCTTCATTTGCCGAACATTTGATTAATCGGGTTCCTGTTTCAAGCACCTGTAAAATCTTGGGGATAGGAAGAAGCACCTATTACAGTAAATTAGAATGGCTATACCGTTGTTGTTTGGAGTTTTTAGAAACACACGAAACGAAACAATTTGCCAAAATGACATTTCCTCGCATCTGGTTAAATACTGATATGATGGTGTATCACTTAAATAATGTTCGAAAAAAGGGACAACCAAGGACAAAAGGCACTGTCTCCGAAAAACAACTGCCAACACAAACTGTGGTTTCTACTGATTCCTCATCCCGTTATGTGTTCCGAGCAGATGTGGCTTATGATTGGGAAATTGACTTCAAACAATTGGAACAGAACACTGAGACCTATAAAGACGACCATTTGCCAATGGAGCTAAGGAAGAATGCTAAATATACCAAGTATTCGTATTATCCAATGGAGCCGACTCCAAACGATACTCAAAGCCAAAATGAATACTACCTTGAGATGAAGGAATTACAGCTAAGAGGCAAATATGTTGATGGATTACACGTTAATCATACCTATACTGCGATGGCTCAAATGTTCCTTATCAAAGATATGGTAAAAACGGACAAGTGGCGTGTGCTCAGTGATGACGATATGGTATTGAAGTCCGCAATAAAAAAGGCTTTTTCAGTTGAGATTCAACAAGGCAGATTGCATCATTTTATTAACACCTTCGACAAGACACTTTCGAGAGAAGCTGCTTTCCAGGAATTTATTGATTCAAATAAGTACCTGAGAAATTGGGCGGAGGACAATTTCTTATCGGAACAATCCGTCTATGAGGTTGCAGTAGAATATTTGAAAAGAAGACTGGCTGTACACAAGTTTTACGAAACAAAAATTGCACCAGATGGAACCGATTATGCCGTCCATAAATCGAATAAAATTGAGCATCCGATTGCGATGGCGGACCGTGGGAGCCGTTACATTGATGTTCTTACCGATACCTCAAAGTTATCAAATGAGCATTTGGCAAGACTTATCGTAAGGGCTAATGACAATTCGGTGAATGCCTTTTTGCAGGAAATTAGACGTAGCCTGTCAATTTTGGAACGCCCATTGGTGACTTCTAGGGGTGACGGAAAATCATATATCTATAGCAATTTCAATCCTAAATAAGCTCAAATGGCAATCACCATTTTACGAACTTACTATAACTTTTGTCAGCCTTTCAAAGCATTTGGAGAGGAACTGACTCCAGCACAGAGAATTGGATTAGCGGAAAGGGCATATTGTTGGCGGGATATTATTTACAAACGATAATAGGTATTTTAAAAATTCAGAGGTATTGTCATTATAAAGGAGGTTTTTTTTTGAGTTTAAAACTGTCCATTTCAATTAAAGGAGTCATCTTAAATAATGAAAATGTTTTATTATTGAAAAATGAGAGAAATGAATGGGAATTGCCTGGCGGAAGAATTGAGGAACACGAGAAACCTGAAGAATGTTTGGTAAGAGAGATACAAGAAGAACTTGGAATCAATTGTACTGTGGAAAATATCGTTGATTCTTATGTATTTGAAGTATTGAAAGGTAAGTTTGTATTTATTGTAACTTATTTTTGTAAGTGTGATAATCCTTCTAATATTTTTATTAGTGAAGAACATAAAGAATATAAATGGGTAAATTTAGGGAGATTGGAAGTAATTAATTTGCCTAAAGGATATAAAGATTCCATTCGAAAAACCAAACGGTTATTAATCAACAAACAGTAATAGGGATAACTTTCCTTTCACTATTTAAAACGCAGGTCTTTTTGGTGAGATTATGATGAGTTGCACTTAAAATAACGGGTATAAGAGTTAAAGGCGGAGGTCGCTGTGGTGGCTCCTTTTCTTGTTGTGCTAACCTGCCACATAGTGGAACAAGCATCGAGTGTATTTATCTAGAATAAAAAATCAAAATATACTGAGGATAAAACAAGAAAAGAATTAGTGGTATCCTTGGTCAAAAAGAGTTTTTTTATATTGTTGATTATGCTTTGTTTCAATCCCCCAATATCAATTTTTGCGGAGAAAAGTGATAACACCAGTGTCCGCAATATTGACTGCTAAAGTAACGACAACTGTTATTCCGTCCGAAGAAAAAGGTAATCCGATATGCAACGCTCGATTAGTTATATTAAATTCATTGGAGAATATAATAGCAACAGAATTAACAAATTCCCAAGGGGAAGCAATAATACCTGTTACTGTTCCTAAAGACCCCAGGTTTCCAATGAAAAATATGGGAGAGGTTACTGTTATAGCAGTTGCAAATGGCTATAACGAACATATCAACTTCAGTGTCCCAATCAATGAGTTTAACGATAATACAGGAAGAGTCTCGATTCCTCTTGGGCAGATAGACCCTAACAGACGAAATGAGCCGCATTTTCTCAACGGCAGTTTTCACCGTTTTACTGTTTTTGAAACGCTTGATTATTATGCAAAAAAATTAGGGCTGAAGAGACAAAATATCAAAGAAGAATCCATAGCACCAGCTCCTTGGGGACCTGAATTAGATACCGATAAATAGTATTTGACTTTGTTTTTTCTTCAACTAACCACTTTGCTTTAGTGGAATAGGAAGTAAAAATAAATAGAGATAATAGCTCAGTTCGTATCATATCGGACTGGGCTATTTTTGTTGAATACAAAAAAGCACCGCAGATTGCGGTGCAATTTGATATACATTTTACTTAACAAATTTAGCTGTAAATTAACATTTTGTGATAGGAAACGGAACCCGGTAAAAGGAGCAATCTCCTTTAGCCTAATTCTAGCCATTTTTCAATTATTTGATATGTTTTCGTTCTTTTGGCTTCATTTATAAGGTAATCCAGGTCAATGTTATCATCCTTGTGGATTAGGAACATCCGCATAGCCCATTCATAGTCTACATCATCTTCTGGATTCGAATGAAAAATTCCTTCTAATCTGTGGATGATGATATCCTCAATTCCAATGACATACAGCTTCCTGCTGTTTGGCAAATGTAACTCAATGACCCTATCGTAATCTCCGTCTAAATAATTATCAGGGACTTCGATAGCTAGTTCTGCTTCAGTATGATACCATTCCCGTTCGGTCTTCGTAAATCCGATTTCTCTAAGAACTTGATCGAATCGGTCCCATCCACTACTTACAAAATCTATATCATGCGTTGTATAGTCATTTCGTGTGTATATTTCTACAGATAAACCGCCTACGACTATTGGCTTTATGTTTTCCTGCTCGAAAAATGATGTCAGGATTGAAGCGAAGTCAAGCATTTTTTGGAATTTAGGTTTATCTTTAATAAGTTCCAATTCTTTTCTTAAATCATCAATTGTAATCATAGTACAATACCCGATCGCCAAGGGATTTAATTTTCCCCTCAGACACAGCTTTGTTCCAACGTGAAATCGAAATTTGAGTCAGGGCTTCAACTTCTCCTTTGCTTCGTGAACGGAATTTCCTACTTCGCCCCTTTTCCCGACTGGCTGAAATCTTAATTTTAAGATTTGCAATCTTTTTATTCGACTCAATAGCTTCGTCAATTCTTCCCAAAGTCATTGCTCTCACAGCCCTCACCACCTTACCTTTATAATACAGGATTTTTATGGTACATGGAAGAATAAAGCAGGCTCTTTTAAGCAAACAAAGGGGTGGTTCCAGAGTCTCGCAGATGGTAAAAATAGTGATTTTTTGAGATGGCGGAACCGTCCCTTTGTCTCCGTCGTCTTTTGCTTTCAGATATAGCGGAAGCGGCGAATGCTGGATTCCAAGTTGGTTATGAGAGTCCTTCCCAGTTCAGCCGAGAATACGCGAGAATGTTTGGTCTCCCTCCCTTAAGCGATATTAAGCGTCTTCGTGAGTCTTGTTTAGCTTAGCAGGAGAATCTTTGTTTTTGAAATGCTACATTTTTTATTTTCCTCATTTAATCGGATTTCTGAAGAGGAATTTTTTGTTTAGCATGTTTATCATGTGCTGAATATAATTTTATTTGCGTTCAATGATGTCGGCTCGAACAACATTGAAACAAAAGAAAAAGTCGATTTGTTTCCAATGGTAACAAATCGACTTTCAGGAACTTAGATATAGAATGGTTGATTCATTAACGCTGACCTGATCAACAAAGAGAATTATGCAACCTTTGTTGATAGGTCAGCGAAAGTCTGGCATCGACGGTGGTGCTGCTAATGTTCATTCATTAATTTCGAATCAAATAATCGAATGCGCCTAAGGCTGCAGTAGCACCTGACCCCATTGAGATGATGATTTGCTTATAAGCACTGTCCGTACAGTCGCCTGCAGCAAACACTCCCGGGATGTTGGTAGCGCCGTGCTTGTCGACTACGATTTCACCGAAACGGGTGCGTTCAATCGTTTCACCCAGCCAATCGGTATTTGGCACAAGGCCGATCTGAACGAATACACCCTGCAATTCAATGTGATGTTCTTCACCTGTCTCACGATCAATATAAGAAATGCCGTTCACTTTGTCGGTGCCGGTGATTTCTTTTGTCTGGACGTTCTTCAGGACAGTGACGTTAGGCAGGCTGTATAGGCGCTCCTGGAGGACCAAATCAGCTTTCAGCTCTGGCATGAACTCAAGAACTGTGACATGTTTCACAATTCCTGCCAGATCAATTGCTGCCTCAATGCCGGAATTGCCGCCGCCGATAACCGCAACGTGTTTTCCTTCAAATAATGGGCCGTCACAGTGAGGGCAGTATGCGACACCTTTGTTCTTGAACTCAGCTTCTCCTGGTACGCCAACATTGCGCCAGCGGGCACCTGTTGAAAGGATAACGGTTTTGCTCTTAAGAACCGCTCCGTTTTCGAGTTCGATCTCGATGAGATCCTTCTTTTCGAGACGCTTGGCACGCTGTAGGTTCATGACATCTATGTCGTATTCTTTCACATGTTCTTCAAGGCTTGCAGCGAGCTTTGGACCTTCAGTATATTTCGTACTGATAAAGTTCTCAATGCCCAAAGTATCCATGATTTGTCCACCAAAGCGTTCAGCAACAATACCTGTGCGAATGCCTTTACGTGCAGCATAGATGGCTGAACTTGCCCCGGCTGGACCGCCACCGATAACAAGCACATCGAATGGATCCTTATCCGAAAACTCTGATGCATCCTGGCCGCTTCCCATTTTCGCGAGGATTTCCTCAATGGTCATCCGGCCGCTGCCAAAGGATTCGCCATTCAGGAAAACAGTTGGCACTGCCATGATGTCTTTGCGTTCGACTTCTTCCTTGAATGCAGCCCCATCAATCATCGTGTGTGTAATGCCAGGATTAAGAATGCTCATCAAGTTCAGAGCTTGTACAACATCAGGACAGTTGTGGCAGCTCAAGCTGATGTACGATTCAAAATGATATTCGCCTTTAATGCTTTTAATCTGATCAATAACCTTCTGTTCAACCTTGGGAGCTCGTCCGCTCACCTGGAGGAGAGCCAGCACCAATGAAGTGAATTCGTGTCCAAGAGGGATACCAGCAAAAGTTACCCCAGTATCTTCGCCAACGCGATTCACACTAAAACTTGGCGTTCTCGTTAATTGAGCTGTTTCGACAGTGATTTTAGATGACATGGAAGCCAGCTCGTCAATCAGAGCCAGCATGTCCTTGGATACGTCATCAGAACCTGCACTGACTTTCAGCACGATATCGCCTTCCATCAGCTGAAGGTATTGGTTTAATTGTGCCTTAATATCTGCTTCTAGTACCATTTATAGCGCTCCTTAAATCTTTCCTACAAGATCAAGGCTTGGCTTAAGAGTTTCAGAACCTTCTTGCCATTTAGCTGGGCAAACTTCGCCTGGATTGTTGCGGACATATTGTGCTGCCTTAATCTTGTTAACGAGCGTGCTTGCATCACGGCCAATGCCGTCCGCATTGATTTCCATAGCCTGAACAACGCCATCTGGATCGATTATGAAAGTTCCGCGCTGAGCAAGACCTTCTTCTTCGTTCAATACGTCGAAGTTGCGAGAAATCCTTTGTGAAGGGTCACCAATCATAATATATTCAATCTTGCCAATAGCTTCTGAATGGTCGTGCCATGCCTTATGAGTGAAATGAGTATCTGTAGAAACAGAGTAAACTTCAACTCCAAGTTCTTTCAGAGTTGCATATTCGTTTTGCAAGTCTTCCAGTTCAGTAGGGCATACGAATGTGAAATCTGCCGGATAAAAGCAAACGACACTCCATTGACCTTTAAAATTCTCGTCAGTAACGTCAATAAACTCTCCCTTATGGTAGGCACTTGCTGAGAAAGGTTGTACTACTTTTCCAATTAAAGACATATGTATTGTCCTCCTTGATGTGTTTTTATATATTAATAGTTTGCGAAATTTTTAACAAACTATTATTTAAATATAATTATTCTAATTAGATATTAAGTATCGTATAGAGTTGGATGTTTTGTCAAGGGATTATATAGAACGTTTTTTGCTATGTATAAATGGTGTTGAGTTGGCACACGGGAGTAGGGCCTTGAATTTATACTGTATAAAGGCAGGTAATTGTAAAATAAGGTGGATAACATCAAACTCTAAAATACTTTCGTTGGAACAGACCTGAGCTAAAATAAAGAAGCAATAACTTGTGCCCGGCGGAAGGATTGAAGAATATAGGTACAAAGCGAGCCAAACCAAAGAAAGGGCAAATTGATTCACTTCGCCTTATGTGGTCGCCAAGCACTATGCAGATCAGTGCTGGGGGGAACCGCCTTAGATTTTACAATCGTCCACCCAGGATTACTAACAAATGAGAGTGGAACCGGAAATAGCAAGTGAAGTTGAAAGAGGAGAAGTTCCTCGTGAGGATGTTGCCAAAGTCATTTTTGGATGTCTGGAGGATGATTCATCAATCGGGAAGGAATTTCAGGTTGTAAGTAGATTTACGGATGTTAAAGATGCCATAAGCAATTTATAAAAGCGGGACAAAAATGAAAGCATACATCCCCTTCACTTTCTATAATGAGAAGGGTGTATGCTTTTCCTTTTTCTATCTATTTAATTGCTTTGCTCACCTTTAACTTCTTACCTTTGATAGTCGCATTCTCCATGGCTTGTAAAACCAGCGAGCCCTTGCCATTCAGAATATCTACATAGGACATTTGATCGTGGATGGTTATAATGCCGATATCATCTGCTGTGACTCCAGGGATTTTTGCGATCGTTCCGACAAAGTCAACAGCGCGTATTTTCTTCTTTTTACCACCGGTGAAATGGAGTTTCATAATATCTTGATTGATTCGGGCTGTTTTATTATTTCTCACAACTCGACGGCCGCTGATTTTTTCTTCGAAAGCAGCTTTTCCACCCGCCACTTCCATATGACTCGGTGCTTCTATAACAGGTATTTCAAAGCCAATGTATTTTTCAATAGCTTTAATGAACTTTCCTTCATAGGGTGTTGAAAACGTAATGGCTTTTCCTTTATTTCCGGCACGGCCGGTTCTTCCGGTTCTGTGCACATAGCTCTCTTTTTCCATAGGCACGTCATAGTTGATGACAAGTGTCACATTATCAATATCAATGCCTCTCGCAGCTACATCGGTGGCCACCAGATAGCGGAAGTTGCCCAGTTTGAACCCTTCCATAACAGAGAACCGGTCCTCTTGTTCCAGTCCCCCATGGAGCCTCTCACAAGAATATCCAGCTTTATCGAGTTCGCTGTACACCGTATCAACGTTTTCTTTTGTACGGCAGAAAATCAGGCAGCTGTCTGGATTTTCTACAACCGTGACGTCTTTAAGGAGTGAAATCTTTTCTTCTTCTCTCACTTCGATTAAAGAATGTTCAATGGTATCTGCCGTTACTCCAGTTGATTCAATCTCAATCTGAAGAGGATCTTTCATATACTTGTAGCAAAGATCTTCAACATCTTTAGCCAGGGTAGCCGAAAACACCATTGTCACTCGGTTTGAAGGCAGCTCATTGATGATCGCTTCCACTTCATCGATGAAACCTCTATTAAGCATCTCATCAGCTTCATCTATAATAAGGTACTTTATTTGATCCAAATCGAGGGTTTCTCGTTCAATATGGTCCATAACCCGGCCAGGCGTACCAACGACTACATGAGTTTTTTGCTTCAATTCATCCTTTTGTTTTGAAAATGGTTCCTTTCCATAGACGGCCACTGCTTTAATGCGTTTAAACCTTCCAATATTCGTAATATCTTCGCGGACTTGAACCGCTAGCTCCCTGGTTGGGGTAAGAATTAAAGCCTGTGGCTTTTTTTCCTCCCAATCAATCATATCGGAAACAGGAATACCAAAGGAGGCTGTCTTGCCGCTTCCTGTTTGTGCTTTTACCACAAGATCCTGGTTCTCCATTGCTGCTGGGATGACTTTACTTTGAACTTCTGTTGGCGTTTCGTATTTTAAAACAGCTAGTGCTCTCTTGATTTCATCGCTTACATGATAATCCTCAAAACTTCTTTTACTCATTATTCAACCTCTTTATTTGTTTTTTCGTCATATGGATAGGATTCTCTCCAAGAAGTATCATATACATCATCTGAATATGGTTCATTATACTTGAAAAGTGCGGGGGAAATCGGCTTTTTAAAAAGTTTTAGAGAAAACACTGTAAGGTGCCTGTCCCCACACTGATAATGCTTTGATGCAGTGATGGCTAATACTCATAATTCCGTTGTTCCCGAGCGATGGCGACCTAGTAATGGTAGGGCAACAAGAATCATAGGAACCGAGTATTCAGGTGGTATTTATCTTATGGAGCTTGTGTGTTATAGGAGCTTTTGGCATTGAAAGGTCAAAAGGACGTTTAAGTCCAGGTTTTTTCTACACGGATACAATTAGTTTTTTAGGTGAAATGGCTAAAGAAACTGGAGTTCAGAATGAATTTGAATCATTAATTTCTTCACAAGGTGTATTTCCTGAGTCTAGCTTCTATGTATGGTCGGTTGTACCGGAAAAAATAATTTTAACAGAGCCTGTCTTTGAAAAATTCGAGTCTTAATTACTTCAGCTGGAAAAACCTCATTTAGACTTATCACTGTGAACTGTATCATAAGTAAATGAGGTTCTTAAATAATTTCATTCTAGCGTTAATAAAACCAACATTTTTAATAATGGGAAGTTGAAACCCACAGCATCTATCACGATAAAAAATTCACAAGAACCAGGCACTACAAAAAATTTTCATCATATATAGGTGATATCCGTTCGGATTTGATGAGGAGGATATCATGCAACCTATGTTACCTATGGAAAAATATTTTGGGCAGTTTGAACTGGTGCATGCTTTTTATGGGGCTATGCCTACAGGTGTCAGCGTTTCCGAAACCGGTCGTATTTTTGTTTGCTTTCCGAAATGGGGAGACGACGTTCAATTTACTGTGGCGGAAATTGTTGAGGGTGAATTTCAGCCTTATCCCAGTTTAGAAACCAATTTGGTTAATACTGGTAATATTGCGATGTCTTTCGTCAGTGTCCAAAGTATCGTTGCTGATGGAAGAGGAACACTTTGGGTCCTAGATACAGGGGCACCAAATTTTTCTGAACCTATTCAAGGGGGAGCAAAATTAGTTGCTGTTGATTTAAGCACGAATACAATAAGGAGAGTATATACCTTTACAGAAGATGTTGTCTTGCCAACAACTTATCTGAATGATGTCCGTTTGGATTTTCGCGTTGGAAGAGCAGGCTATGCATATATAACGGATTCTTCTTCCAGAGGGCCAGGGGCCATTATTGTCGTAGATTTAGAAACTGGGAACACGTTTAGACGGTTAAATGGGGCAGTATCAACATCACCCGATCCCTATCTTTTGCCAAAAGTAGAAGGGGAAATTTTGATGAATCGCAACCCGGACGGTTCAACTTCCCCATTTCGATTGGCTTCCGATAGTTTAGCGATTTCTCCTGATGGAAAGGTTTTATTTTATGCTCCGCTAACCAGCCGTCAACTGTTCTCAATCTCAACAGAAGCCCTAAGAGACAGAAGGATACAGGACATGAATTTATCCCATTATGTGCAGTATTGGGGGGAAAAAGGTGCGTCTGATGGAATGATCACCGGCGCAAAAGGAACTGTTTATGCAGGAGACTATGAAAACAACAGTATCCGGAAGATATTGCCGAATGGCGCAATGGAAACCATCGCACATGACCCGAGAATTTTATGGCCGGATACTTTTTCGATTGGCCCCGATAAATACTTATATGTCATTGTGAATCAATTACATCGGCAGGCGAGATTTCATTATGGAAGAGATCTGCGGGAAAAACCATATAGTTTACTTCGTATGAGAATTGATGAATTCCCTGCTCCTACCTTTTCATAATTAAACGAAGGTAGCTATCCATCATCAGGGAGCTGCCTTTTTTGTCAGTTAAAATTATATTTTTGTAAAATTGTATATATTCCCGCAACTGTCCTATAATAAAGAGGTGACTTAACTCAAATTGAAAAGCCTGCTGCATCTTAGATTTGAAAATATAAATAAAGACCATAGGCATGAAGCTACATAAGTATCAACTTACGGTAAGAAGAAACATTTTGAACAAAACTAGGAGGTAATCATGGGAAGATTAGTTCACTTCGAAATTCATGTGGATGACATGGAACGGGCAAAGAAATTTTATGGTGAGGTATTTGGATGGTCATTTCAAGATTGGAGTGATTTCGCAGGAATGCCTTACTTTGGAGCGGTGACTGGCGATGAGAATGAACCTGGGATTAATGGTGCTTTGATGCAGCGTCAAAGTCCTCCGCCGAAAGCAAGCCAAGCTCTTAATGGGTATGCTTGTACAATGGGTGTCGATAATTATGACGAAGCGGAAGCCAAAATTCTTGAGAATGGCGGCAAGGTCGCATTGCCCAAATATGCACTGCCTGGAATGGCGTGGCAAGGATACTATATTGATACCGAAGGGAATATATTCGGAATTCATCAAGCTGATGAGAATGCAAAATAGGATCCATGTTTGGTGATTAAAGATTGATCGGGAAACCACCCTTTGTTTCCTGCGCGGGGTGGTTTTCTTTGCTGAGAAAGAGCTATGAGATTGCCTGGAAACAACCCCTTTCAACACTTCTTTTAGAAATTCCACGATAATCACCCCCTTTCCATAATGGAGACAAGAGAAACTTCTAGCCAGAGTCTGGATCGGGTGATGTAAAGGACCCGAACTTTGGGGATATTCTTGTGGGAAATCAGCAGCCCAATCTCTTGATCACTTGTTTGTAAGTATCCAGAGTTTTAACAGTAAAAAGCTGTATGAGCCTACGACCAGTGGTTATTATGATTTTATTATAGTGGATGAATTTCACCATGCCGCAGCGGATTCTTATCAAGGGCTTCTTGGTCACTATCAACCTAGAATTCTCCTAAGTGTAATACCCTTTCTTGTGAAAACGAAATACATTTTGATGAAGAATTCAGAAGCACGCCGATAATAGAAGTGCTATTTAAAAACATGCTCACATCCTTTGGGATAAGAAAAAGCATGGATACCTTAGAACGAGCTAGGATGCAGTGGAATATTAACATAACCTTAATTTAAGGTAATTTCCAATGTAGAAACTAGTCGAGTAGAACCCTTGCCCAAGTGCTGTTTTGCATGAATCGTCGCGTGTTGATCATCATGCCAAATTATTTCAAAAAAATCCATACGGTGTTGCTGATCTGCATAGGGTGCGTCATATTTCTGTAGGCTACTTCCGATTTTGCCATAATAAACCTCGACAGGAGGATTATTAGCATATGGCATCCCCAATGAACGTTTTCTTCTCAATTCAACGACATTGACATGGTTAGGAGATTGTCTGCTTAGCAAAGTAATAATATCCAAATCTTCTTTAATAACTTGAAACGGATATTCCCCTTTCTCTGGTACTTTAAATTGAATTACTCTCGGGTATTGCTCGTCGCCGTATAGAATAACCGTTGCCTCTTCATTATTGTTCCAATTAATAGAAACGTTGTCAGCTGCCAGATCCTTTCGATCATTATTAAGTTGGCGTTCAATTTTATATTTTTTGTAGGAAATCAAAACGGTTGGGTCAGCAAAAGACAAACCACGCCCCTTTTCAATTACTTTAATAGCATGGGTTTGATCAGGAGATTTACTTACAAAAAGCTGCCTATCTTTGGGCTCCATTAAATCCAAAACCTTTGAGGCGAATGAAAAAACTGAAACAATGAGTATCAAAATTACAACTGCAACCGCAATGAAGCATCCAGCACCCGAGATAAACTTACTGCGTGCCTTGTAATATTCTATCTCATCATCCGTCATCCACATGATCATCCCACCTTTTTTCTTACCTTTTTCCATAGTCACATTATTCGGTCTATGTCTAGGAATTCCTTTCTATTGTTACACATCATCACATCAACGATTTTTTACTAGACTTTTAATGGAGTTTTTTGAGAGTTTCCTCCTTTTTGTTATCCATTAGGAAAGGCATGCAAGACAAATTGAAAGGAGAAATCTTTGATGGATGAAATGGTAATAAAGGTTCAACAATGGGTTAATTCAACTTATAGTGGTAGGTATGGTTATAATCGTGCCCCGGAAACTGGAAAAACAGGATGGTCTACGATGTATGCATTAACCACGGCTCTACAAATCGAGCTGGGCATTTCAAAGCCGTCTGATAACTTTGGCGAAGGTATAAAAGCAGCATACAGAGCATGGGGAGAAATGGTTCGAGGACTTGTTCCGACAGATGCAAAAAGGGCAAAACATTGTTAAAATTTTGCAAGGTGGCATGTAATGTAAAGGCTACACCCAACAGGTTTTACCGGCACTTTTGGTGAAGGAACGGAAGCTGCCGAAATGTAATTACAAATCGATGCAGGTCTACTATTCGAGAAGGGAAAGTTTATGATTAAGTCTTCAAGGCCTTTTTAATAATGGATGAGTATGTGCTTCTACCTGGAGGAGATTCTCGGATTCGGCAAATGAAGCAGGATCTGAACTTTAACATTTGACAACTGCGGGTGTTCAACCCTTGTGATGGTTTATACCAGAGGAATACGAACAAAGCGTTAATATACGGTATTCAAACAGAAGAAGGAATTGCTCCAGAAAATCAAACTGGTATTGCTGGGCCAACAACAAGAAGTTTGCTACCTACATTATCTGAGGGTAGTAGCGGGGACTTCGTGAAACTACTAAAATATGCTTTGTATGTTAATGGATTTGTCCCGGGTGCATTTATTGTTAATGCGGTAGTACGATGCAGACGTAAAAAGTGCAGTGAGTTTCAGCGATTTTGCATGCTGCCGGCGAATTGGATTGCAGGACAACAAAGTTGGCTAGCTGTTTTGGTGAGTACCGGTGATTCTTCCAGGAAAGGAACCGCTTGTGACTGTGTGACCCAAATTACACCGTAGAAATGCAGGCTATCGTACCGTTGGTATATATTTAACGAATGTGCCTGGCTCATCGTTAAATAAAAAAATTCAACCTGGTGAATATAAGGGTGAATACTTTTGAAAATTACTGTAACATCTTCTTATATAAAAGTAAAAAAAAGACAACAAAACTGTAAAGGTTGATGGCGAAATGATTGTCAACGGTTTTGTAATACGAATACTATAAAACTGGGAAAATCGATATCCAGAAGAGTAATTGAGCATACAAAAAATTCTAATTTTGTAATTGACTTTGAGTAACCCTTTTTAACTGGAATTGCACTCCAATTAATTTCATTTTAAAAAAGGAGAGAGACCCGCATACAGAGTCACATAGACATATCTCTGTATGTTTGGTGTCTCTCTTTTTCATGTGATTTTCTGCAGAATTAGTCAAGTAATTTCATAATGTGTTATGTTTTCAGAAAAATGTAATTTTATGAAAATCAATACAATTTACCTATTTAATCACCTAGTACAAAAGTATAAAATATGTAAATAGGAATTTAGCTGGGAATTTAGGATATTATTGGCGTTTATAGATATAAATTTACAAATGTTTTATAAATCTTCAGCAGGAGGTGCAGGTCAAAATGTCTCTATCTTATTTTTATGCAAAATTAAGAAAAAAGCAGATGCATCTTCAGCGGCTGATTAGATGTGAAGGGGAGTTGTCACAGCATCAACAGGATTTCATCCGTCATGAACGTTTGTGTACGACCCCTGAGTTATCTGCTGTGACTTGGGAGGGTGATCTAGCGAGCTGGTTTGACAGGATTCGTGAAAATAATGTCCTTACAGAATATCAAGGTCTCAGTGGAAGCCAGTTTAACCATGTTTTCCGAGTGTTATCCAAAACGATTGAACAAATCGAACAAGAAATTGAACGAATTAGACAAATGATTGCTGCATTGGAGTCGGAAGAACGTAGAGATAGCCCGCGATAGTAAATAGTGGTCGTCTGATTTGGGAAAGGTAGTGGGAAAAGTGACTTTTTTTGGTCACGTAGAACAGGCATTGACTGATATGAAAAAAGAAGTCAGCTCCTTAGAAACGACATCCCTAGTCCCAAAGGTGGTCAGAATTCAGCTGCATGTTAAAGGTAGGCTTAATGATCTAAATTGGGCAGCTTGCAGTCTGTAATAGAGTCATATAAAGTTCTCTTACTACAAAACCAGTAAGCAAACGGTCAATCGGTCATAGGATGCGCAGGTCTGACCAGGGTATTACTTTCACAATTGCAAGATAAGAGGGGGAGTATAACTGACTATGAAAGTGCTTGACGTGGACGCGTTTCATGCCGGAATCGACGATGTTATCGAAAAGCTGTCATCTCAATCGAAACAAATAAAGCAGATTAAAGGCGGTGTAGAAGGGCTCATCTCTCAAGAAGACTCCCTAAAAGGCCAGGGAGGTCACGCGATACGTTCCTT
Organism: Bacillus sp. T33-2; assembly: GCF_002860205.1. GTDB lineage: Bacteria > Bacillota > Bacilli > Bacillales > Cytobacillaceae > T33-2. The sequence continues at coordinate 36,467 of NZ_PGVB01000025.1, read as the reverse complement.
TTATGAACACCACCATATACCATTTCTGTCTTCCTACGAGACTTTCCTCCAAGATTATCAATCACTCCTCAGGCGAATGAAAAATGCCCTCCATTCATTGGAACCTGCACGATCTGGTTTTATTCGCCAGAGCTTTTTGGAAAATGAGCTGGAAAACGGGTTAAATAAGGTACGTAATACCACTATCAGTTTGACAAACGACACAAACGCTACGATGCAATCCGTGCAGGATATTGTCGGCCTGCCAAGACTCCAGGATGACCTCTTTTTAAGGGCAATACAAACTGCTAAAAAAAACAAGTCACAGACGGTAGACAGGCTGCTTGAGTTCGACCATCATCAGACAAGAGCACTCGATACCATCGAAGACTCCATCCAATCCTTAACCCAAAAAATCAAATACATCGAGACTGTTTTTAAAAACAGCCATTTGAGCCCTCTCACCTTAGACAGCAGTAATCCGGAGCCACTTGCCAGTGAATGGCCGGTCTTAACGGAGGTTACTGCGGATAAGCGTTGGTATGAAAAGGTAGCCGATGCTATAATTGGTGTGATTGAAGGAATTATCCAGGCCGTTGTCGATATGCTGGTTGGCCTTTTCGAGACGCTGAAAGCTTTATTCACGGATCCAATCGGTTTCCTTAAGGGGATCGGAAACATCATCATGAACCCTATCGATACGGGAAAATATATCTGGGATTCCATTGAAGCTGCCTGGGAACGTGATGTGGTGAATGGCGATGTCCGAAGCACTGCAAAATTCTTTTCCTACGGCTTCGTGTCAATTTTTGGACTGAAAGGGCTCGATAAAATAGGCAAGGCAGGATCACTGGGGAAGGTTGGTTCTAAAATCAAAGGAACTAACTCCCTTACGACTGCATCTAAGACGCCAAAGTCACCCGTCCCTTACAATGTTTTCAAAACTGATAAACTAAAAGACTTAATCAAACAAAATGTTTTCACCTCTATAAGAGGAGCACGAGAAACAGCCTTAGCATTTATGCGCGGTGACTTAGTCAAGAGGACCCTGAAGCAAGCGGCAATTTCAATTCGAAACTCCAAAACCTTACATCAAGTAAAGAATGCTCTTAATCCTGCCACAATTAAAACAGCGCTGCAAAAGACCCTGGATGATGTAGTGAAAGGCCCAATTTCGAGAACAAAAACCTGGGCAGACAAGAAAATGAAACAAGTACTGGATCTGCGGATTCCACAATTAGGCCTTGTGCCAGACGGACCGGCCCTTAGTTATACAGTCAGAGATGGATTAAAAGATGCAAGAGATACGATCGTGAGGATTATTGGGGATCCTAAGCCAAATAATAAGGGAATTGATCCAGAAATAGATACTAAGGGTACGGGTGAAACTAGTATATCTAAGCCAGCAAGACCTAAAGCAAGTAGCGTGAAACCCGGGGTAAGAGAGAAACCTTCTGCTAGTAAAAAACAGAAGGAAAAAAGATTGTCAAATGAGCAATTAAATAATCTTGTAAAAGGCAACTTTGTTAAAGAAACCTCTAGGACTAGAACCTTTACACCAGAAACTATGCCAGGAAGTAAAGATTTTGCAAAATGGTTTAATGAATTGAGCATAGATGAATTTGAACTAGCCTGGTCTACTCCAAAATTAAGGACCATAATTGAGAGTAGGATTCGTTATCCCGGTGGCTACCATGAATGGCATCTAGTATCTCGAGCACCAATTTTTAAACGGTGGGGCGTAACGGCTGAAGATATAGCAGAAATGAGAACGTTAACGAAAGACGTTGAGTTTGTAAACCCAGTAGGAAGACATGGGTTTGATGGTTCTGGAAAAGCTCATAGAGAGCTTCTTGATCTGATTGATCACTCACTTGATTATGAAACATTTAAAAGGAAATTAAGAAATTGGGCACATTATAGGTTGAAAGGCGGAATTGATTCATTACCTGAAGGGCTTAGATAATTAGAAATGGGGGATTAAGATGGAAAACCCAGGAGCTGTTTCTCTTTGGTTTGGAAATTGTAGTAATGAGGATCTGCTAAGCAAGTATGTAGAAATAAAATATGATAATGAGGGAGACAGAATTCCTTCAAGCTTTATGAATGATTTTAAAATAGACTTCCTTGAGTATAACCAAGATTTATTAGAATGTACTTACAATGAATATCCTACGTCTTCTTTGTCTGAATTACTAAAGAATGCTTCTTATTCTGACGCACTTATAAGTGAACTTAAAGACTTTTATGGTGAAAGTTTAGAAGAAAAGTACAATATTGTTATTCGGTTATATGATTTTGAATATGAGGAACTTGTTGAGGAAGCAAAACTTGATGGTAGGAACCTTAAATATATGGGGTCTGTTATTTATGAAGATTAGTAACTGAATATGATAATTAATATAGTATTTGAAGCCGCGAAGCACTTTTTGTTAGTTGACAAAAGGTGCTTTTTGCATGTAATAAGTTTGGTTGAACACAGTAAAGTATAACTTATGTAAAATAGAGACCTCATGGAGTATCTTGTAATATTTTGTCTATCGAGAAAAGTGCGAGAACCGAACGAGATGATGTTTTATAAGGTAGGGATACTTATGATACTGCAAAGCACTTAAATTAAATAGAATGACAAAGCTCGTAATGCTAAAGATGGTATCGATAAGGATACATAAAGATAGTGAATAATAAAAAGTGAAGATTTTTGAGTGAGACAATAAGAATGTGATTTGTTTGAGAATCGAAAGCTCATGATGGTTGTACCATCATGGAGTATCGTTTTAATACTTGGATAGTAAGAAAAGTACGATAATTAGGCGAGATGACATTTTATATGGTAGGGGTAGTTATGACATGGATTGGCTAACAAACTAACGACAATGACAAAGCTCGTGGCGATAACCAATGGGTAACGTAATGAGGTGCTGTTTTATTGTATAAGAAAATTAACTTATGGTTGTATTTTTACAAGAGACGGTCGTATAATACTCGCTATTCGTTAAAAAACGTTACGAAAATTACAATTTATGTAACGGGAGGGTGAAAAGTTGAACGTTGTTGGGTATATACGAGTCTCCACTCAAGGGCAAGCAAGAGATGGATATAGTTTGAAATATCAAGAAGATGAAATTAAAGCATATTGTAAAGAGCATGGATTGAAGTTGATACATATTTTTAGAGACGAAGGAATTAGTGGCGCAAAACTAAATGAAGAAGCATTCGAAATAGACAGGGTGGGCTTACAGGAGATGTTGGCTCACCTTTCTTCTGTCCAAATTGATAATGTGGTGGTGCTCAATACAAGCCGATTATGGCGGTCAGATATTGTCAAGGTACTGATTCAACGAGAACTAAAGAAATATGGCTGTAATATTAAAAGCATTGAACAGCCATTTTACAGCATTCACAAAAAAGACCCAAACGATTTTTTGGTCAATGGCTTAATGGAGTTATTAGACCAATATCAACGGCTTGAAATAGCGCTGAAGCTAACGAAAGGAAGAAATAAAAAGGCAAAAGAAGGTGGATATGCAGGGGGAAGGGTAACATTTGGCTATATGAAACAAAAAGGTGAAAAGGAACTAAAGATACATAACAATCATGCAGAAGTTGTGAAACGGTTGTTTGAGCTTAAACAGATACATAGAAAATGGTCACTGTCTAGGTTGGCAGAAGCATTAAATGATGAAGGTTATCAAACAACACAAGGTAAAGCATTTACAAAAGTACAAATGAAAAGAATTTTAGACCGAGAAAGTTTTTATCAAGGGATCTATACATACGGAAAAATACAAGCAAATGGGAAACATGAAGCAATAATTTAATAGGTTACTTAAAAAAGGGACTCATTTTCTTATAAATTACTATGTAACGATGAAAATGGATAGGCTTTCGTACCAATGCGCACCAATTGGTGAACGCTCGAACTAAGGTTGCCGGCATTTTCATTCCATAATTGACAACTGAATAGGAGGATGAACCATGCATGAAAAACAGAAACACATTTATGTGGGTGTAGACTTGCATAAACAGCAGCATGTGGCAGTGATTATTAATTGTTGGCAGGAGAAGCTTGATGAAATAAAGGTTGAAAATAAACCGTCCGCTTTCTCAACATTTTTACTAGATATGGATAAACTGACAGAAGAAGGGTTGACACCTGTATTTGGATTAGAAGATGTGGGCGGTTACGGTCGAGCGCTGGCACAATATCTAACGGACCATGGACAAGTTGTAAAAGAGGTTAACCCAGCTCTTTCTTATGCTGAACGAAAAAGCCATGTGACCGTACAAAAAAGTGATAGCTGGGATGCGGAATGTGTGGCTAGAATATTGGTAAGACAACTTAGCCATTTGCCAGATGCTAAGCCACATGATTTATATTGGTCGATACAACAATTGGTCACTAGAAGAAATGCATTGGTGAAGGCGCAAGGTGCTTTGAAGAATCAACTGCATATTCAATTGAGTCACCATTACCCTAGCTATAAGAAGTTTTTCTCCGAGGTGGATGGGAAAACAGCTTTAGCATTTTGGGAACGATACCCATCACCGTCTTGTTTAGAAGGTGTGAGTATAAAACAATTGACCACCTTCTTATTAGAAGTGAGCCATAATACTTGTTCGGTGAAAAAAGCGAATGAAATATTGAAGCTAGTAATAGAAGATGGGAACACAACAAAAGAATATCAGGAAACTCGAAACTTTTTGGTAGAAAGCTTTGTGCGCCACATTTTATTTGGAAAGCAGGAAATAGGCAAGGTGGAAAGAGAATTAAAAGAGTTAATGAGCTTACTAGACTTTCAGCTAGACTCTATGCCAGGAATAGACCTTGTAACAGCTTCAGCTTTAATTGCAGAGATTGGTGACGTTAGACGTTTTCCAAATGCCAACAAATTAGCACGATTTGCGGGGATTGCGCCAGTTTACTTCGGCTCCGGTGGGAAAGGCAAGGAACAAAAAAGCAAACAGGGGAATCGGGCGTTGCATGCTTTATTTTACAACTTGGCAGTGCAACAAGTGCAAGTAGCTAAAGGAAGTAAACTACCGAGGAACCCTGTGTTTCATGCTTACTACCAACGAAAGCTTAAAGAAGGCAAAACAAAGGGACAAGCATAGGTTTGCATTATGAGAAGGCTTGTGAACATTATGTTGCAGGTTCAAATACTTATGGGTTAAGATTTTATGATAATATTAATGCTTATGCAAAAGGAAGATATTTGTTTGAAACATTTTCACCACAAGTTAATAGAAGTAATTTAGCACTTCCGCCAGATTGGAACAGAATGACAGGTATTCAACAATGGCAAGTTAAACCAGACACAATTATAATTAAAGGAAAAGCAGGTCTGCAGTTTCAGATGGGAAATCAATATATTGGAGGTGTAGAACAATGGTATATAACGAACCTAGACAGCTTAATAAAACCGTAAACTTTATAAAGGAAGCTGAAAAAGTGAAAATGAAGCTAGAGTGTGAAATTAAAGCTCACGAACTAGGTCAAGGTAAAGATGGGACGATAAGTCAACTTAAAAATTTCTATAAAGATATAGAACTAATGATTGAAAGCAAAAGTCATATCCCATCATATCCAAGAGCTATTGCTGATTCGTGGGATTTTAATAGCGAACTTGGAAAACAATTATTAGATTTATATGAGGTATATAAGAAGCTAAGATAACTACCTCTGAAAGAAATAATAAGAAATTATATATGGGTAAACATTAGGTGGTAGGATGGGTAAGTTTTTTAAAGTAGTGAAGAGTTTTTAGGTTCAACCATGATATTTCGAATGTATATTATCATAGGTAAATAAGCGAGGTTAAACAGGCTCCTTGGTTTAAAGATAGATATAGTAATGAATTACTTTATATAGCTAACTATAATGCACTTGATTGCCTTTTAGGCAACAGGTGTTTTTGTTTTTTGTGATAAATTTAAATTTTGGACGCCATGGATGATCTGCGGATTCCACAACTAGGACTCGTAGCCGACGGACCTTGGATGGATTATACAATAAGGGATGGATTAAAAGACGCGAGAGATACAATCGTGAGGATTATTGGGGATCCTAAGCCAAATAATAAGGGAATTGATCCAGTAGTAGAGGTTAGAGGTACGGGTAAAGTAGAAACCTTTGGTAAGTATGCAACAGATATCGATGATAAAGTAAAAGTAATTGAAAAAATAGAATTACCCAGTTGGATAAGAGAATCATTCACTGATGGGGTTTATAGAACTGTGATTACAGAAGAAAATATTACACTATATAGAACTTATGGTGGTGGGGCAAAAGTAAATGGAGCATTTGTCACTTCTGGACCGGCTGGAAATAGAATAAATGCAAAAATAAAAACTGCATTAGTGCCCGATTGGAAAAATTCTAGACAATATGAAGCTGTTTTAGAAGTTCCAAAGGGACAGGTTTTAAATATCGGTAGAGTTGAAAAGCAATATACAAAGACAGGAGCATTACTCGAGGGTGATGGTGATCAAATATTATTGCCTCAGGGGTGGCCTTCTGAATGGATAAAGGAAATTAGGCCAGTTCCAAGTAAATAGGAGGAAACAATGGATAAGAAAACTCAATTAATTGAACAAATAAAAGTTGTGATAAATAATCTTGAAAAAGATTATAGTGCAGATATAAACAATGGTATTTTACAACTTATATATAAAAGATATAGGAATGCATTGGAAATCTTGAATAATAACAACGATATCAATAGTATAAATATCAGTGGTGGCGTTCGTGCTTATATGGATAGTTATAGTGACTATGAAAATCCGTTTTTAGGAGAATTGTATAAAGCGGAAAAATTGTATAACGAATTATTACAAAATTAATTTTAATATTACTAGCCTTTATATTTTTGTGTAGCCTTTGATTGGCTGAATGTGCCTTTCAACGTTTCGTGTGATAGTACAAAATAACAGAGAAAGTAGCTATCGAAATCATAAAAAATGAAAATACAGAACATTTAAATATATTTAGTAAATTACACCTTGACCACTCAAGGTGTTTTCTTCGTGTAATTCTAGTATGCTGGTTATTGTCAAAACTAGTGCCTTTAGGGGATCGGAAACATCATCATGAATCCTATCGATATAGGGAAATACATATGGGATTCCATTGAAGCTGCCTGGGAACGAGATGTCGTAAATGACGACGTCCGAAGCACGGCCAAATTCTTTTCCTACGGATTGGTCTCGATCTTTGCACTGAAAGGGCTCGATAAAATAGGCAAGGCAGGATCACTGGGGAAGGTTGGTTTCTAAAATCAAAGGAACTAACACCCTTACGACGGCATCAAAGCTTCCTAAGTCACCGTTCCCATACAATGTTTTCAAAACTGATAATCTAAAGGACTTAATCAAACAAAATGTCTTCACCTCGTTGAGAGGAGCAAGAGAAACAGCCTTAGCATTTATCCGCGGTGACCTAGTGAAGAGGACCCTGAAGCAAGCAATCGCCACCACAACCAGAAAATAAACTGATTAAATTAATTTTGTCATCACGATAGTTTTGAGACACGGGGACGATTCTCGCGTCTCATATTATTTATTAGGCAGCGGTACCGTCCGAAATCACTGGAAAAGTGTCTTTGTTAAAAAAATCTCCATTTCTAGGCTTTTGCTGGAACATGGGTAATGGTGGCACTTAGAAATAAAACATAATAAAACGTGTAAAAGAAAGAGGATAGATATTTCGCTATCCTCTTTAATTTATCCCTATAATCGTTAATTTTGGTGTTAAGATCATTGTTTTTACCACGTAATCTGGCACAGTGTCAATTGAGTGATATTTTCATATCCTCGTTTATCCATTTGAAATGAGCTTTATCTTATTTGTCTTGTATACCATGAACTTAAACCACAATAATCAGGGCTCTTCTCTTAACCGTCTCAGTTCCGGGATGAGACGCGAGATCCTTCCCCATGTTCATAGAGGATTTTTTGGCCATCTAATCGAATTAGAGTAGGATGGGGGTGTGGATTATGCGAAAGATAGTGAAACCTTGGATCAAGCTTAAAGGGAATATTGATTCTGAGGATTATGAGTTGGTTCATCAGCTTCAGGAGCGGTGCGTTGAACATGACCAAACTGCGCTAAAACTGGAGCTGGATTATAAGCTGGGTGTTACTGGCGAAAAGAACGGTGTGCAGAATATCAATGAATTCATGTATTTTGACGGGGAACGGCTGATTGGCTACATAGGGGTTTGCAGCTTTGGCGGTCCGTGGGAAGTCAATGGTATGGTCGATCATGAGTACAGGAGGCAGGGTGTTTTTACAAAACTGTTTGAGCTCGTCCTGGCAGAAGCTAAACGAAGAGATTCAAAAGGGATGCTGTTATTAAGTGATCGCCAGTCCGATTCAGGGCAGAAGTTCATCACTGCAACAGGTGCACGGTACAAACATTCGGAATATGAAATGTATCTGAAAGGGCAGCCAGCCCAGCAGCAGTCAGCTCTCTCCTTTAGAAAAGCGACCAATGCAGACGCAATGGAGATAGCGCGTCAGAACGCGATTTATTTTAACGATGAGCAAGAAGTCGAGGTAAATCCTGAGGACCTGATCATGCCAGAAGAGGAAGAGAAGCGGGGGATGACGGCCTATCTGGCCGAAATGGATGGGCAAATCGTCGGCAAGGTGAACCTTCAGCTAACATCCAAACTTGGTGCAATTTTTGGCCTGGGCGTTTTACCAGAACACCGCCGCAAAGGATTTGGCAGAGAGATCCTCCTTATGGGTGTCGGGAAATTGAAGGAAGCGAACGCAAAGGAAATTATGCTCCAGGTGGCAGCAGAAAATTCCAATGCACTCAATCTTTACAAATCGTGCGGATTTGTAGAGACTTCTACAATGGATTATTACGATTTATAAACATAGGTAAATATAGGGGCGGTTCTCGTGTGTTCCAAAATGGAACACGAGAACCGTCCCTGTGTTTCATAGAAATAAAATAACCACAATGACACTCGCTAGCCTGGTAATGGGAATCTGTACGCTTGCGCTCGGAATCGTTCCGAACTTCTGGATCTACTTAGGTTTCATGGCGTTGTTCGGAGTTGCCATGCCGATTTTTAATACACCGACCACGGTCTTATTGCAGGAGAAAATCGAAGAAAATTATTTGGGCAGGGTTTTTGGTGTAATGGGGATGATCTCCACCTCAATGATGCCTCTTGGAATGCTGCTCTTCGGTCCAATCGCAGATTTCATCGACATCGAATGGCTACTAATCGGCACTGGAGTTTTGAACTTAATACTGGCTATATTATTAAGCCGGGATAAAGTACTGATCGCAGCGGGAGAACCTGTGGTGAAGGAAGCAGGGACCGTTTAGTTGCATATTCAATTCCTGAGAGAAGAGCTTTTTTTTGCAGCTCTTTTTTATTTTTGAAGAAATAACCTTAAGCAATATTTAATGAAATTCAATAAAACTATATAACCAATTAGTCGAAACGCGGGGACGGTTCCAGTGTCTCATAAATCATAAAAATATGTTATTTTGTGAGACAGCGGAACCGTCCCTTTGTTTCTTACCTGGAAGAGACAACTAAGAATCGGATGGTTTGGTCTGTATGGTTGTACCAATAATGCGTTTCGCTGGCTGAAAAGAACCAGGACTCTCCCTGTTGGAGTTCGATCATTTTTGTACCTATTTGCAGTGTTAGAGTTCCTTCTATTACATATACAAATTCATGCCCGCTATGTGCAAAGGGTTGTCCGTCACTTTGGTTTGCTGGGAGCGTGACAAGTATTGGGTGAAAATCAGCATGTGGGACTTGTTGTGTCAAATCTTGATAATGAAATGAGGGCTCACTTATAGGTTCATTGTTACTTGAGAAGAATGTACTTGGATTGACACCAAGTACTTCTGAGATTTTTCGCAGTGACTCTAGTGTGACACTGGACTTTCCCCGTTCGACCTGCGATAGAAAACTAATGGATACACCGGCCCCTTCAGCAAGTTCCTTCAAAGTCATTTTTTTCTCTTTACGGATTTCTTTCAGTCGTACACCGAGCATAGAACTCCCACCTTGGAATGGATTATGAAATTTCCAAACGACGCAGATGGAGAAGCATTGCGCAGTTTGTTTAATGAAGGTGTCAGTTTTAAAAAGCCGCAGCCAGTGGAGTTTTTTATAGCTGTGCCGGATAAGGCAACTGGCGAGAAGCTTCTGCCCGTATTGAAGGAAGAAGGCTTTCATGGCTTACTCGAGCAGGATGATGAGACAGATGAGTGGGCTTGCAGTTGCTCGAAAAGGATGCTCCTTAACCATAGCGAATTAAAAAAAGTGCAGGAAAAGCTGGATAAAATAAGCAAGCCTTACGGCGGCCATTCTGATGGCTGGGGCGTATTTATAGAATAAAATGCAGGTGATGACATGCTTCATACTTTTTTGGGTGAAACAATCGGGTATGGTGTGATTTATAAAAATCGGAAAACAATCGGCATTTATATGGATTTGTACGGACATGTCGAAGTCCACGCTCCTAAGGGGACCTCAGATGCAAGTGTGCTTCAAATCCTAGAAGGCCAATGGGACTTGATCCTGCAAAGGGTGAAGGAAATGAAAGAGCGGGCCTCAGCCGGTAGGGAAAAAGAGTACGGACCAGGCGGACAATTTCTATATTTGGGGAGGCTCTATCGCATTCTGATTTCCCAGGATGCAGATATCGAAAAAGACAATGCCGTGTTCGAGGCAGACAAGCTCCACGTATACGTGAAAGAGCAAAATGAAGAGAGCATCAAACAGGCTTTAAAGCGATTTTACTATCAGCTGTGCAAGGCATTAGTCGAAAAACGGGTTAAATTTTATCAAAGCGAATTCAAAATAAAGCCGCGCTCGATTCGAATCACGGACAGTAAGACGAACTGGGGAACGTGTGATTCCATGAGGAATTTGACATTCAATTGGAAGCTATCCATGGCACCAATGGAAGTGATTGATTATGTTGTCGTCCATGAAATGTGCCATATGGTCCATATGAATCACGACCGTTCATTTTGGCGGCTTGTCGGAAAAATCATGCCTGAATATGAACGGTATGAGCGCTGGCTCGCTGTGTCGGGGTGGAGGATGGAGGTTTAGTGTAGCGGGGTGACAGATCCTCTCAGCGGAGCAAAAAACTTCAAACATATTATCCTTATACTAAAAAAGGATAGATGAGCATTCTTTTCTGTTGCAATTGGTAAGTTACATCATCCCCTTCCTCATGTTTATATTCATACTGGCATTTGGAAAGAAGCTTGCTTCCAACAAAGTGTTCCCGGAGCAAAATCAGATACATTCTATGTAATGTTCCACCTTGCATTAAAGCAGTTTGGCAAAAGATACTGGCTTTGAGTAGGAAGTGTTGGCAAAGGGTAAGAATACAATTATACATACCTGTTTAATTGTGGAGGTTTACCTATTGAGATTAAGGTTCTTGATCAATCAGTAATAAGTAAAGGGGATTCGGCAAGCACCGCTTTACAAAAAACAGTAAAACTGGCTCAACTAACTGAAGACCTGGCTACACTCGTTTTTGGGTAGCGGAGCATCATAATACGAATGGAATAGCAGGGTCCTCTCCAGAGGTTCTGATTTCTCATATAGCTTCAAATACTAGAAAAATCCGTGTAGGTTCAGGCGGTGTTTTGCTTCCTCAGTACAGCCCCTATAAGATTGCTGAAAACTTCAAGCTATTAGAAGCCTTGTTTCCGAACCGTATTGATGCAGGAATTGGGCGATCACCAGGCGGTTCCGCTACAACCCGATTGGCACTCACAGATGGATTAAGGAAAAGCCTGAATGAATTCCCCCGGCAAGTTAATGACCTGCAAGGCTTTTTAGTGAACCATTTACCCATAGACCACCCTTACCATAACGTCAATGCCTTCCCTGTGACAGGCAGCATACCGGAAATGTGGCTTTTAGGGATTACACATCGGGGGGCAAGGCTGGCCGCAGAAAGTGGACAGCTTTTACTTATGGACATTTTATCACTCCAATTAATGGAGAACAGGCCCTGGACTATTACTATAAAAACTTTCAACCCTCGCCAATGCTTGCAGAGCCTAAAGCAAATATATGTGTGTTTGTTGTTTGTGCCCCAACACAGGAAAAAGCTGAAGAAATCGCCCTAAGCCAGGATATGTGGCTGTTATCAGTTGAAAAGGGTGGAGACACGAGGATCCCTTCCGTCGAAGAGGCCAAAAACATACCCTTAACAAAAGATGAACGAATGAAGATACAGGAAAATCGAAAACGCATGATTATTGGTAAACCCCAAATCGTTAAGGATGAAATTCTTAGATTGAGTGAAATATACAAGACTGAGGAATTCATGATTATCAACAATGTACATAACTTTCACGACAAAATTACAACTTACACTTTATTAGCTGACGCGTTCCTTTGATTATTTTTAGGAGGAAGGCGTCCTACTAAGTAAGGTCCCTTGTAATTACTCCTATTTCCTGTTATTTTTAGAAAGAATTATTTTTGTTCGGTGTAAAGTTCGACTCTTCGTTCTAATGATCACTTTGGGCAAGGATAGTAATACAATGTGCATTAGCACTAGGAGGCAACAAACATGGAACAAGGTACAGTTAAATGGTTTAACGCAGAAAAAGGCTTCGGATTCATCGAGCGCGAAGGTGGAGACGATGTATTCGTTCATTTCTCTGCAATCCAATCTGACGGTTTCAAATCATTAGACGAAGGTCAAAAAGTTACTTTCGACGTTGAGCAAGGTGCACGTGGACCTCAAGCAGCTAACGTTAAAAAAGCTTAATTTTGATATAGCATACCGAAACAGGCTCCAAAAGGGTCTGTTTTTTTATTTTCAAAAAACACAATAAAAAACCCCCTGCTCAACGAACGAGTAGGGGGATGGACCGGTAAAGCAGGAGTGGCAGGCGTTCCCCCTAGTTGATTAGTTTTTTCAATTCATGGACAAAACTTCATTTTGGCTTTTCTATGGCTCTGGTCCAAAAAATGTTCCAGCCTATGTTAAAATAAAAGGGATTTGTGAGGATAGATGATCTTAGAAATAAATGAGAACCGAGAGGAAACTGGTATACAATGAACATTCATAAATCTGAATTTCCAGTAGAGCTAATTGGAGAAAAAATGCGTTTCATAAGAAAAAAAGCTCGATTAACTGTAGATGAGGTGGCGGATCAAATAGGCTTAAGTCAAAGTATGGTATCCCAGTTGGAAAGGGGAAAAGCGAAACCATCTATTGATACATTATGGAGGCTAAGCATTCTGTTTGATGTCTCTTTATCGTATTTTTTTGAAGGAATTGATAAACAGACTGTTATCGTTTCAAGACGAGAAGAACAAGAAATATTAAAGATGAGACACAAAAATGTTCAATATAGAGTGTTAGCTCCTTTAAATGGCAGGAAGTTGGAATTTTTTGAGATTACTGTCAGCCCGGACGGGGGAGAAGAACTCCAACTTTATGGTCATAAAGGGGAAGAAGGGGGAATTGTCATTCAGGGAGAATTGGAAGTTATAATTGAAAAAGAAACATATCTATTACAACAAGGGGACAGTATTTATTTTGATAGTACGTATCCCCATGCTTTTCGAACTCCAGGAGATGTACCGGCAATTGCAATATGGTCAGGGACGGCGTGGGAACCAATTGACTAATGCTCTAGGGAGTCATAGGGTAAAGCATTTCAAAATAGGCTTACATAGATAGAGAAGTTTGTTGAATCCACTATTCAACTGCCTTCTTTTTTTTGGGATTGAAACCATGAATCACGACTCTACATAAATACAGCTAATAAAATTATAAGTGTAATTAATATTTTGTATTGTAATGTGGACCGTTATTGGTTATATTTGTTATGTAATATATGTATTTCTAATATTCGCATTATTCAAAATACCATTTTTAGAAGGGGGATAGTTTACCTTTAACAGAATCTTTACAAGCCAGTTCTGCCATTTCGTTATTAAAAAAGGGGGAAATACTATGGAATATGGTGCTTTATCACTGTTACCGCCGTTAATAGCCATTATCATCGCTTTACTGACCAGGCAGACATTATTATCCTTATTCATTGGTGTTTGGGTAGGTTCTACCATCATTAACTCCTGGAATCCATTTTCTGGTTTTGCCAAAAGCATTTCTGATTTCATGATTCCATCCATCGCAGATCCTTGGAATGCCAGTCTCTTAATATTGGTCAGTTTAGCAGGCGGCTTTATTCATATTTTAAAAGTGACGGGTGCTGCGCAGGCATTTGCCCAAGTTGCCACGAAAAAAGTGAATACCAGAAGAAAGGCGCAAAATGTAACATGGGGAAGTGCTTTTCTATTCTCCTATACAGAGCCAGTTCTTATCCTGGGAACGATCATGAGGCCTTTGACTGACAGGGTAAAAGTTTCACGCGTCAAATTAGCTTATATATTGGATTCAATGGGGGCACCTCTCGCATCCATGTCTCCTATTAGTAGCTACGGGCCTTTTATCACTGGTTTGATTGCTACTCAAATTACGGCTCTAAGTCTAACTGAAAGTCCATGGACGCTATTTTTACAGATGATTCCTTATAATTTGTACGGGATTTTCGCAATGATTGGCGTTTTATACGTCATTAATACCAGGTTAGACATTGGGCCAATGTACCTTGCGGAGAAAAGAGCAATAGAAACCGGGGAAGTGATCGGTGAGAATGACAAACCCTTGGTCACTTCACAAAACTCCGAAGATTTTCCAGAAGGCCATGTATTTAAATTTCACCAATTTTTAATTCCGATGCTGCTTCTGTTTGCCACGATTTTTACTGTGATATTCTGGACAGGAAATATAGCGGAAAATGGATTTAGGGGATCATTTATTAAGGCGAACATAGTGTTGGCCATTTCATGCGGATTTTTAGCAGGCTCGATTGGAGCCGGAGTGCTTTCTGTTAAATCCAAACTCCACACTGTTAAAACAGCATTTGATGAGTTTACCCAGGGAATTATTAACTTGATGATTGTCCCGATGATCCTAGTTCTTGCCTGGTCGATTGGAAAAATTTCAGGGAAGATGGAACTCGGCGCATATATGTCCACTATCGTTGGTGATTATCTCCCTGCATTCATTGTCCCGGCACTAATTTTTTTGTTAGGTTCCCTGATTGCCTTCTCTACAGGAAGTTCGTGGGGAGTATTTGCGATTATGATGCCAATTGCCATCCCAATGGGTGTTTCGATGGATATCTCGCTTCCGCTTGTAATAGGAGCTGTTATCAGTGGAGGGTTGTTCGGTGATCACTGTTCACCTATATCAGATACCACGATCCTTGCATCAACCGGTGCTGCTTGTGACCATATTGAGCATGTAAGAACACAGCTTCCTTATGCAATATTAATTGCTGTCTGTTCATTTTTAGGGTTTTTGGTATCCGGGTTAACAGCTGGCTGGTTAGGGATCATCACCACAGCAGTTACAACCTTCCTGGCTCTCTATCTCTTGAATAAAAAGGCAAAAAGCTCTCAAAAACCTGTCAATATAAGCGTCTAGGTAAGGAGGAAAAGGATTGAAAGTAGATCTTCTTATACAAAATGCACATATACTCACGATGGAAGGGAACGGTGTTGGTTTTATTGAAAACGGTTCCGTTGCCATTAAAGGAAATATCATACAAGATGTCGGCAGTGCAGCAATACAGAGCAGCTACAAAGCCGAACGAGAAATCGACGCAAGGAATAAATTAGTTGTGCCGGGTTTCATTGATGCCCATATCCATACGGGAATTGCCATTTTCCGAGGAGTAGCCCAGGATATGTCAAATTGGATGCAAAAAGGTCTATGGCCGTTCATGAAGCATATGAAGCCGGAAGAAAGCGTGAAAGGGTCCATGGTTAATATTATTGAGGGCATTAAATCGGGAACAACAACCTTTTGCGATTATGACGGAAGGATGGATTTAATTGTCGAGAATTACAAAAAAATTGGAGCCAGGGCCCGTCTGGCAGAGCTTGTAAACGAAATTCCCGAAAATGTAGGGGACTTGCCTGTTGAAGAGTTATATCCTTTTGATTCTTCAATCGGAAATACAAAACTTAAGAGAAACGTAGAGTTATATGAAACCCATCACGAGAGTGAGAATGGCAGGATTACAGTCATTATGGGCCCTCATGGCCCCGATATGATGAGTCTGGAACTTCTCAATGAAATAAAGGGATATGGCGAGAAATTCAACACCAAACTTCATATGCATGTCGCCCAAGGTGACAGGGAAGTCTTCCAAATGAATAAACGCTATGGAAAAAGATCAATCGACTTCCTGGATGAAAATGGTATTTTAAATGACAGATTAATAGCCGTTCACTTGACAGAAGCAACAAACGAAGAAACTGCAAGAGTAGCCAGGAGCGGTGCCAGTATGATTTATTGTCCTGGAAGTATTGGAATCATCGATGGTCTCGTTCCACCCGTGTATCATTTCCTTGAATCAGGTGGTACTGCATGCCTAGGCTCGGACCAAGCACCGGGTAATAACTGCAACAATATGATCAATGAAATGAAAACAGCAGCTATTCTAAACAAGGTAAAGATGTCAGATCCAAGAGTGTTTAATGCTACCTTGGCTTTAAGAATGGCAACGATTGAAGCTGCAAAGGTAATGGGAATTGATCATATGGTAGGTTCCATTCGCAAAGGAAAAAAAGCAGATATGGTTATCTATAATTTGCAGGATCCATCGTTCTTTCCGGTTTATACAAAACCGATTCGAAATATTGTACCAAATCTTGTGTACTCTGCACGGGGGCATGAGGTTGAAACATCAATTATTGATGGTCAAGTTATAATGGAAGATAGAAAAATTCTCACCATCGATGAGGTAGAGGCAATTCAAGAAGCTCAACTTGCAGCAGAGCTTATTGCAGATAGAGCTGAAAAGGATATTCTTCAGTCAGAAAGTGATATTTTATCAATGGTAAGAAATGGTTTGTTGTAAATCCTTCTAAAAAAGTGCCTGTCACTCCCCGCAATGGGGAGTATAAATCTTTTTGTGTAAATGGGGTTTCACTTCATTATATGTAAAGGCTTTATATGGAGTGGCGGGCATGATAGGCTCTGAGCTGGGCGATGCCTTTCTTTTGGAAGGTATCGTCCAATCGCCGGAAATCATGCCCGCAGAGGCTCCATGTCAAGCCGGCACCACACTTCGGTCAAGCGGAAAGCTCAGCTTCCAATCGTTCCCCATAATAAATGGCCAGTTGTGATATACATTCTTTCCATCCCCTTACAGGCATAGTCCACTTCTTGGAGATTTCCATAGTAGCCAAATAAATAATCTTCCTGAGTGAATCATCCGTTGGATAGGCTGTCTTTGTCTTGGTGACTTTCCTCAGCTGACGGTGATAGCCTTCAATCGTATTTGTGGTATAAATGAGTCTTCTGATTTCGGCAGGGTAACTAAAGTAGGCGGTCAGTTCCAGCCAGTTTGTTTCCCATGATTTGATGATGATTGGGTGCTTTTTGCCCCATTTCTCCTTGAAGTTGGAGAACTCCATTTCAGCCTCTTCCAGAGTGAGGGCCTGATAGATTTTCTTCAAGTCTGCCATAATGCCTTTTTGTTCCTTATACGAAACATACTTCATGGAATTACGGATTTGGTGAATGATACATAACTGGATATCAGTCTGTGGAAAGACCGTACTAATCGCCTCAGAGAAGCCAGAAAGTCCGTCCTTACAGGCAATCAGAATATCCTGCACCCCTCTGTTTTTAAGATCGTTACAGACTCCCAGCCAGAAACTCGCACTCTCATTTTCTCCAATCCAAATGCCCAAAATCTCTTTGTGACCGGATATATTGATCCCTAAAACACTGTAGGCAGCCTTGCTTACAATCCGATTTTCTTTCCGTACTTTGAAGTGGATGGCATCCAAAAAGACGATCGGATAGACCCGATCCAATGGACGTGATTGCCATTCCACAATTAGGGGCATGATTTTATCGGTTACCTTACTGACCATCGCAGGCGATACTTCTATTCCATAGAGGTCCTGAATGTGGTCTTCAATGTCCCTGGTAGACATGCCTTTTGCATAGAGGCCAATAATTTGGTCTTCCAACCCATTGGATGTGGTTTCATATTTCTTGATGATCTGTGGTTCAAATTCGCCTTTTCTGTCTCTCGGCACCTTTAGCTCTGCATTTCCAAACTTGGTTTTAACCGTTTTTTGGCTATATCCATTTCGGCTATTCCCGGAATGGTCCCCTTCGTTATCATGTTTTTTGTAGCCCAGATGATTGTCAATTTCCGCTTCAAACACATGTTGGATGGTATTTTTGAACAGATCCTTCAACTTTTCCTGAATGTCTTCCACAGTCCGGCAATCTTTCGCTAATTCTTTAGCCAACCAGTTTGTTTCGTTTTGCATAAATGATCATCTCCTTAATGGTGAGTTTAACCATTTGCACAAAATTTCTTACATCCTCCAATTCATCATGGGTTAAAAACCCTGGAAATTACGGGGTATATTAGTCCAACTCAATCCAACACGGCTCATAATTCTACTTCTTATCGAGATTTTATTTATGATGATGAAAACGATACATACACTTGTCAAAATCAACAAAAACTTTCTTTTACCCATTTGAGACGAACCGATGAACAACAGTATTACAAAGTATATTCTGCGAAAGCAAAAGACTGTAAAGTCTGTCCATTTAGAGAGCAATGCTTTGGAAAAACAGCAAGTAAAAGAACTATTGAACGACCAATTGCGCATGAATTATTAGAAGCAAACAAAATAAGATCAAAAACAGATGAATATAAACGGATTCAAAAGTTAAGAAGAGTTTGGTGTGAAGGTTCCTTCGGAACCATGAAGACGAAACTCAACTTACTTAAAACTAATAAGAGGGGCATTGAAAAAATTCTTGAACAATGTCTCTTTTCGGCGTTGGCATTAAACTTAAAACGGATGGTAAAGGCATTGAATTAGCTTCAAAAAAGGGTGAAATAGGGATATAAAAATACTTAAAAAATAGAAAAAAAACAAAATGGGAAAGGAATTTAGATCCTTTCCCACATTGTCAACAGCCCCAGTCTGCCCCTCTTTTTTCTGTCTTTAAAAATAGATCGGCAATATGCATAGGAACGCAGGGGGAGCATATAAAAAACTAAAAGAAAAGAGTGGTTAGTCCATGAATACTGTAAATGAGAACCTCAAGGAGAATTGGTTAAAAAATATTATCCTCTTTTTGAGCAGCCAGACGATTTCCCTATTCGGGTCTTCCCTGGTTCAATATGCGATTATGTGGTATATCACGTTAGAGACGGAATCTGGGATGATGATGACACTGTATATCATTTGCGGTTTTATCCCAACCTTTCTATTGTCACCAGTGGCAGGGGTGTGGGCGGACCGCTACAATCGTAAACTGCTGATTATTTTAGCAGATGGCCTCATTGCCTTTGCTACCTTAATCCTGGCGATTCTCTTTTTAATGGGATATGACTCGACTTGGCTGCTCTTCGCCATGGCAGCGATTCGTGCTCTTGGAACGGGCATTCAAACGCCGGCTGTCGGTGCGATTTTACCGCAGATTGTCCCGAAGGATCAGCTCACGAAGGTGAATGGGGCAAATGGGACGATCCAAGCTGTCATCATGTTTGTATCTCCAATGGTCAGCGCAGCATTATTAGCAATGGCATCCATTGAAATTATCTTTTTCATCGATGTCATTACGGCGGCAATTGCGATTATAACTCTGTTAGCATTTTTGAAAATCTCAGTGCATGAGAAGGCAGCACAACAACAAACAACGAGCTACTTCAACGATTTTAAAGAAGGCTTAATATATGTCAACAGCCAGGGGTTTCTGAAGCGATTCTTTCTATTCTTTGCAGTCTTCCTGGTACTGATGGCACCAGCTGCGTTTTTAACGCCATTGCAAGTGACACGCAGCTTTGGCGGCGATGTGTGGGAGCTGACAGCTATCGAAATTGCTTTTTCAATTGGCATGATGGCAGGCGGAGGAATCATCGCTTCCTGGGGAGGCTTTAGAAATAAAATAACCACAATGACACTCGCTAGCCTGGTAATGGGAATCTGTACGCTTGCGCTCGGAATCGTTCCGAACTTCTGGATCTACTTAGGTTTCATGGCGTTGTTCGGAGTTGCCATGCCGATTTTTAATACACCGACCACGGTCTTATTGCAGGAGAAAATCGAAGAAAATTATTTGGGCAGGGTTTTTGGTGTAATGGGGATGATCTCCACCTCAATGATGCCTCTTGGAATGCTGCTCTTCGGTCCAATCGCAGATTTCATCGACATCGAATGGCTACTAATCGGGACTGGAGTCTTGAACTTAATACTGGCTATATTATTAAGCCGGGATAAAGTTCTGACTGCAGCGGGAGAACCTGCGGTGAAGGAAGCAGGGACCGTTTAGTTGCATATTCAATTCCTGAGAGAAGAGCTGTTTTTTGCAGCTCTTTTTTATTTTTGAAGAAATAACCTTAAGCAATATTTAGTTGAAATTCAATAAAACTATATAACCAATTAGTCGAAACGCGGGGACGGTTCCAGTGTCTCATAAATCATAAAAATATGTTATTTTGTGAGACAGCGGAACCGTCCCTTTGTCTTATAATTTTAGTTCTCGTGCTTCCTTTTTTGTTGCTGAGGAAACGATAAACAGCTTGTCATTATTAGATAATATTTTTCATAAACTCTATCAAAAGGGGGTGTAGAGTTGAAGCACGTTTCAAACAGAGTAGATTATTATCTAAAAGACAAATGTCTTCTAAGCTCCTATGTAAAGCATTGGGAGCAATATATTGCAGCTTTGAGGGCCAGTAATACTGTAACGATATACAAGAAGGAATATATGGTAGACAAAATAAATATGGTTCATGATCCTGCAGCCATAGTATTAAAAGTCAACGTTGAACCACTTAGAGTTTATGATTAGGTATCCTTCGGGATGCTTTTTTCATATTTTTAGAAATGAAATCTTCGGACACGAGAACCGCCAAATTGAATTTTTCCATTCTTACAAACAAGACCATATATCTACGAAATTAACGTGACAGATCGTTAAATTGCAAAACAATGGTGTATAGCCATCACTAATTGGAGGGCCTATCTCTAATACTTCTCATTCCTGAATCCATATTTTCAAATTACAGGCCAATATAATTTTGCTGTTCCTTCAAAATGAATGTAAGGCAAAAAATATTGCATACAGAACTTTTTTAAACCTCAATCGTATGAAAGGTAAATAATTATTCAATGGAGGTCCATATGGAAAAACCTAAGAATAATATGGAAAGATATACACAAATCTATTCCGAGCTAAGAGAAAGGTTTCGCTGGAAGGTTTCCGATCAATCAGTATTGATGATGGTGGCATCTTTGTATATTTCAAACAATCGCAGCTTTGATATTGAAAGATTCAATGACGTTGCGGAATATATTAAAAATCAATCCGGCTTGTTTTCGCCTTTACGGTCTCAGTCCCGATTTACCTTTGCAGCCTTGCTGGATACCAGATTTGAAAATCCCAAGGAGATGTTTCCGGTCTTTATTGCTGCATACGATGAGCTGGTCTCAGGGGGATTCAGCAAAAATATTTTCACCTATATTGCCGCAATGCTGCTGATCACAACAGATGCAAAAGACCTTGGATCCCTTTCTAAACGGGCAAGAAGCATCTACAAGAAGATGAGGGAGGAGCATTTGTTTTTGACAGGTCACAGCGATTATCGCTTGCGGTCATGCTGGCACAAAACGACCGACAGACTGATGAACTGATTTTCCATATTGAAGACCTATACAGCAAGCTTTCACAAAATGGGTTTCGGAAAGGAAATGATCTGCAAAGCACGAGCCATATTCTTTCGTTGCATGAAAACAGCTCTTCAGATGAGTTGGTTGCGAAATCCACAGAAATATTTGACCGAATGAAAAAAGAACGAATCAAACCGAAATCCATGTTCTATCCCCAAATGGCTTTGCTCACCTTCATTGAAAAAGGAATCGACAACCTTACGGAAATAAAAGAAATATGGGAGCAATTGAACGCAGAGAAGCCATTCAAATGGAAAAAAGACATCAATTTCATGATGGCCGTTACTTTCGTAGTCAGTGACAAAATCGAAGATTCTTCCCTGCTTCAGACAAATCTTTCTACCACAATCGAAACATTGATACAGGCTCAGCAAGCAGCTTCTATGGCAGCCATATCAACTGCCGCTGTGGCAGCTTCTTCAAGTGGAGGAGAATAGAATATTTAAAGAGGCTGTCCAGGGGCGAGGGTAGGTTCCAGCGTCATACAATAATAAAGATAGATGGATTTTGTGAGACAGCGGAACAGTCCCTCTGTTTTCGGATCCTTAACGAAACATAAGAATCGTCCCTGTGTTTCTTACCTGGAAGAGACAACTAAGAATCGGATGGTTTGGTCTGTACGTAGGATTGCTATTAGTGTATGCACCGTTTGAACTTTCGTTTTTTATCCGGCCATTTGGAGGAATTATTTTTAATCATATCGGGGATCGAATCGGCCGGAAAAAGACACTCGTTTTAACACTGAGCTTAATGGGTGCTGCAACATTTGCTCGGGGATTCTGCCTACATATCAAGCAATTGGCATAGCTGCACCGATCATTTTGATCACACTTCGTCTCATCCAGGGACTTGGAATCGGAGGGGAATGGGGAGGAGCGCTGTTGCTTGCAACTGAGTATGCTCCAGTAGAACGCAGAGGATTCTTCGGTTCAATTCCACAGATGGGTGTGACGATCGAAATGGTGATGGGTACACTTGCTCTTTGGCTCATGAGCTTATTGCCTGAGCAGCAATTCATGTCATGGGGCTGGCGCGTGCCATTCATCTTCAGTGCATTGCTCGTGGTCTTTGGTTTATGGATTCGAAAAGGAATCGATGAGACTCCTGATTCAAGGAAGTTCAGCAAAAAGGTGAAATTCTCCAAAGCTGCCAATCGTCGATACACTTCGCTATTACTGGAAGGAAGTGCTGATCACCATCGGTGCGAAAGTGGTGGAGACAGCTCCATTCTATATTTTCAGTACGTTCATAGTTTCATATGCGACAAGCACTCTAGGATTCAGCCGCTCTGCTGTGTTAGGTTCCGTAATGGTTTCAACCGCCATTACGACGATCCTTATCCCAATCATGGGAAGTTTATCAGACCGCGTTGGCCGTAAGAAAATGTATATCGCCGGTACATTGGCGATGATGGCTTTCGCTTTCCCTTATTTCTGGATGATTCATCAAGGCAGTGTACTAATGTTGGTTTTGGCGACGATTATCGGCCTGGGGATTATTTGGGCTCCGATTACGGCAGTACTTGGAACCATGTTCTCCGAAATCTTTGATGCCAAGGTTCGTTATACTGGGGTCTCACTAGGTTATCAAATTGGTGCCGCAGTCGCTGGTGGTACAGCACCTCTCGTTGCCACTGCGCTGCTTGCATCATTCGATAATTCCTACGTCCCAGTTGCACTCTACATCATGTTTACTGCTCTGGTGTCATTGATTGCCATCTGGGCAGTGAAAAGCCGCGTTGAACCAACTGTGATCACTGGTAAAATTAGCTCGGCCAAATAATTTGGCCGAGTTTTTACTTAAAAGGAGAGATTCTATATGCTTATACTGAACGAACAACTGATCCAATCTATTTATAAAATCGAAGATGCCATTCGCGATGTCGAAAACATGTTGGTGGCCATTCATGAAGGCCGTGTTGATAATCCTCATCGTACGGTACTGAATGTCCCGGAACGCAACGGATCGGTTCTCTATATGCCAAGTTCGGATGGAACGTCCATGGCAGCGACCAAAATTGTCTCGATTTTTCCTGATAACAGCTCAGCTGACCTTCCGACCACACAAGGAGCCATTTTACTCACAGAACTCGAAACAGGAAGACATATCAGCTTACTGTCCGCTTCGTATTTGACCCGATTGAGAACCGGGGCATTAAGTGCCATTTCAGCCCGCCATCTCGCCAGGCCCGACAGCCAAGTGTTGACCGTCATTGGTACAGGCGGAATGGCGTTCGAGCAAGTATTAGGAATAGTGAATGTGCTGCCGATTCAAGACATTTATTTAATCAACCGTTCCATCGAAAAGACATACACATTCAGCGAAAAGCTCAAAGAGGCGGGTATTGCCGCTAAGATACATACCGGTGTCGACCGGAACGAAGCCGTCGCCCAGTCTGATGTCATTTGCTGTGCAACCCGGTCAACCGAAGAAGTGTTCGATGCTGATTATGTAAAAGCAGGAACCCATATCATCGGGGTAGGCAGTTACTTACCCGAAATGCGAGAAATCCCGTTAGTTGCGATTGAAAAAGCAGCATTGATCTATGCGGATGATTATGAGGGATTTAAATCGGAAGCCGGAGAATTCATTGATGCCGTGCAACGAGGGATATGGTCATTTGATCAGCTATCTGGTACATTAGCGGAACTTCATGTGAATCCGGTCGAGCGGGGAGTTGAGGATATTACGATATTTAAGTCAGTTGGGGCTGCTCATTTTGATTTGGCTGTGGCGAAGGGGGTTTTTGAGAAGGCGAAGGAGATGGATGAAGGGGAAGAGATTCTTTTGTAGGGTCTAAGGTGGGACATGGGGATGGATCTCATGTCCCTGTATTCGTTACTGCTTCAATCATTGAATATTTTTTCAAGTATTTCTTAATATTCCTGATAGCCAACCACACTAATCCTTTAAAAGAAGAATAAAAAACCACCACTCCACGTATCTGTGCCCCTCTAGGATTCATCCTTTACTACTTTTATTCTGACCCCTCTTAGGACATAGGTCCATAGCTGTTTATCTTCCGCATGAGACTAATTCATTTCATGGATAGCACCACATCAGTTAAACTAGAAAATCTCCTATTATTTACTATATAAGCTGCTTGAAAATTGGTAAGATTTAAATATATAAACTATAAATGGAGAAGCTGAAATGCTGAAAAAATTCTTATTGATTTTTATAACATTTTTATCTTTGTTCTCTCTAAGTACTTTTACTGCCTATGCAAGAGGAGATATACATGGACGGCTATCTTGAAGGATATGAGGCTGCCTATGAAGACTATATTTATGACGATTTTAAAAGAGGCTTGAATGAAGAAGAACAGATAATATACAAGAAGGGATATTATGCAGGTTTTATAGAAGGTGGTGGAGGGACTTTACTTGAAATCTTGTCCTATTATTTATTTAAAAAAAATCCCTTATACTCAATAATAATATTAGTATTTATTTTTTTTATTATCTTACTAACTGTAAATCTTAGAAATGAACAAACTGGAGCTTCTCCGAATGTTACATCAAATGTGGATACAAATTTAGACAGGTATCCTGAACCTTCATATAAATTAGATAATGAAGCATATGACAAAATCATAGAAGTAAAAAACTTCAGTGAAACAATAGATAAAGTCCTAAACAAGAAAATCAACAATACCAAGGATGATTCGGTTAAGCATTTCCGAAAATCCTTTTATAGAAGATGGAATCTTTTATTATAAGGACAAAAGAACCAAGCGGGCCATTAATAAAGGCAACAAGGGCGAGCTAATGGTTCATAATGAATTACTAAAAATAGAACAAATTGATGACTACAACGTTTTATTAAATTTAAATCTAATTGTATCCAATCAAGATTATAAACCAACACAAATTGACCACTTAGTAATTTCGAAATATGGACTATTTGTTATTGAAACTAAGAATTACTCTGGAATTATTGAAGGACACGTTTATAATGAGTACTGGGATGTAATCTATAAGTCATCTGTTCATAAGCTTTTTAATCCTATAATACAAAATTCAACCCACTTATATGCGATTAAGGCAAAAGTTTTGGTAGTTGTTGATGAATCATATTTTATTAATAAGTTGCCAGATGGGAATTTGGATTTTTATTCAGGTATTTATTCAATAATTGTTTTTACAGGAAATGCTAAATTAAATATAAAGGGGCAACACAAAGAAATGGTATTGTATTTACCTGATTTACTTAATTGTGTCCTTAGCCATAGAAAAGAGCACTTTACAGAAAAGCAAGTTTCTACTATAGTCAATAAAATTATCGAAGAAGACATAGAGGTGGAAACGGTACCTGGTTGATATAGGATTCAAAAAGACTGAAAGATACTTCTTCTAATCGAAAGAGGGGATAGTTAATTATTTTAAATTTCGTATTATATTCATACCAATATTAGGGGATTTGGTGATAAAGATGGAGAATGAAAAACGTAGATTAATCTCTGAGTTACCAGAATATCAAACAGCTTACTTTAACTTCTTTTCGCATGCGGTAAATCAATTCATGGATTTAAAGAATGTCTTATATTCAGGATCAAATAAATCTTCACTTGAAGGACCAGCACGTATCAGGACTACAGCCGATGATATCCTAATTGAAAAGGAACCAATGGAAGTAGAGATGAACTTTGTTTTGCATAATCAGGTGGTCATGAATACAGATGTTGAAACATTTATGGAAACCGTTGAAGATGCTTCCGATTCAGGTATTCAATCTCTGATGCCACAGCTTTTTAATTCCATTTTGGATGTCTGTGAAGCAAGTGGTCAGGTAGTCTCTGGTGAAGGACAGCCATTTACCTTTGACACTTTGTTGGACGGTTTGGAAAAAATGGATATCAGATTTAATGAAGATGGCAGTCCTATTATGCCTACTCTCTATATCAATCCAGCCAATAAAGATCAGATTTTGAACATTAAGCCAACAGAGGAACAATTGAAAAGAAGAGAAATAATATTGTCTAAGAAAAGAGCTGATTTCTTTGCTAAGAAACGTACTCGCCGGTTACGTTGAAACATTACGGGAAAGAGATTTTGATATACCGCTGTTATGCATTCTCCTAAAAAATGAATTTTTCGATATTCATTTCCTTCACGGAGCATTTGAGTTTGGAAAAGATTTCATAGCTAAAAAGCAAGAAGGAGATAAGATTATTCAATATGTATTCCAATCGAAGGGAGGAAATATCGGTTTAGCAGACTTTGGACAAGTAAGATGGCAACTGGAAGAAGCAAGAATGAATCCCATAGCGCATCCTTCATTTAATACTGAAATTGAAAGACGAGTAGTGTTAGTCACTACCGGAAGACTTGTAGGTGGTGCGAGTGCTTCAGCACAGACATATAAAAAATGGTGCTTAGAACATGGAAACATGGGATTTCAAGTATGGGATGTTGATTACCTTTTAGGTATGATGTTGAAGGAAGGTGCTAACCCTTATGGTCTGATTGAGGAAAATCCTGAATTCTTGTCCATGGTTGTGAATATGAAGCAAGGAAAAGGAACCTTTAAAGAAATCGAGCAATACTCAAGGATTTGGTTTGAAAAATGCCGGAATGGTACTAAAAGATCCTACTTTGGTGCGGTGCTCGAATCAGCTATTTTTGCTTATGAATTAAAAAATACCGGAAGAACTTTATTGGCATGTTATGTTAGCCTGTTTCCAATAAGAGCGATAGTCCATGCTTTGCATGAAAAAAATGAGGGACTTCCAAGGTGGATCCATGAAGTTTTTCACTTAATTCATGATCATTTTCTTTGCTGCTCAGAGAATCTTATCGAAACTTTAATGAAATATAAGGAAGAAGATGAGTCTATTT
Organism: Bacillus sp. T33-2; assembly: GCF_002860205.1. GTDB lineage: Bacteria > Bacillota > Bacilli > Bacillales > Cytobacillaceae > T33-2. The sequence continues at coordinate 8,830 of NZ_PGVB01000025.1, read as the reverse complement.
TCAATCGTCACATAGGCGGTGTTCATGTTTTTGTTGCTTATCCAGTGATTTGCTCCCAGTCTATGGAGATTTTAGGATTAGCGGGTTTATTGAAACTGAGAAGAAATGAAATGGAGAAAGCTAAGGAAATAGGAAACCTGTTGGCTACCTTATTAGAGAAGAATTCTGGTTTCTTTTCACCTATATCTGATAGATTTGCCGTTTCCATGATTCCGGCGGTCATCTTGCTTCATGAATTTGATCGCAACGAAGTTATCAGGTCTCTAATTAGTAGGACGGCTATTTGGCTTTGCAATAGGTATGAAATTTCTGAATTGGGCTTAGCATCCTCGTATGCAGCTGAGGAGGATGAGATAAACACTTTGTTAGGTTATGCCTATGATTTTATCAAACTTCCTGCAAGGCGGGAATCCTACCTTGGGACGGTATTAATCGACCTTACTGCCATATTAGGGTTGAACGATTTATATGAAGACATTCTGAATGATATATTAGCTGTTGAAATTTTGCCGTGTAATATAGTGACAAAAGATACAGTAGATAAATATATGCTTAATGGAGCTTCAGTATATACACCTGTTATCAGGTTTAAAGATTCCTTGTCTTCTGAAAGAGCTTGGCGGGATGGGGTAGAAGAGGAAGCCGAAGAAACTTTTTGTTTGAAAAATGATATGTGGTGGGAACTCCTTGCAATAATATCAATTCTTAGAGACAGACATTTTGTCAATGAACTAAGTGCTATCGTTTCATAACGCTGGGACAGCGGCTTTATACCACATCTTTTTCCATTGTGCGTCATTGACTCAAGTAAGACTATTGCGGTTCCTGAATGAGACACGAGAACCGTCCCCGTGTCTATCTTCAGCCGAAACACTCATCGTTCATGAGATTGGCTTGAGAAAAAGAAAGACCAGCTAGCGGCTGCATTCCATGAAAAAGACATCACCGTACATGGAGACCAAGCAGCAGCCGTTGCACTGCCAAACGTAGTGCCAGCAACCGAAACCGACTGGGCCGACGAATACCTGAGCCTCGACACCGCAGTCAAGGTGGTATACACATCGATGCAGCCATCGAGCACATCGACCAGTACGGCACAAAACACTCAGAAGCCAATATTACTGTGAACAAAGACCACGCCAGGAATCCATGCAGCTTGTAGTTGTAACCGCAATATATCATAAATTGGGTTGTTATGCTGAGATTAGGATGTCTACTCAGAAGCTACATGCTAGAGGGCATTTGGGATTGCCTGACTACAGGAAAGTATGTAATGGTAGGGGATGGTTTAGTGAGATAACACAGCTAATTAAACCGAAGAAAAGAAGACCTTCCTTGTACTTTGGCAGGAAGGATCTTCTTTTTATAGGGATACTTGTATGCCGTATCTAAAATTTAGTTATTAAAATTTAAAATTTACATTTTGTCAATGTTAAGGAGTTGAAAATAATGCCTCTCTAACTGGTTGAAATTTAGGCTATTTAAGAATCTATTGTTAATTGATGGGTTAATAAATTGAATCCTTTTCCTATATTCATTGGTTGTAAATCTAGAAATTGGGATAACCTTGTTCTCTTTGTAATTACGGTACATTGATATGCTATATAAGATTCTTTTAGAGTCTCTAGATGTAATTACTGTTTTTAGTGAATTTGTACGTTTGATGATTAACCTGTCAATCTCTTGACAAACACCTTCAATCTGGGACTTATCAGCATATTTATATGACGAAATAAATCCAGAAGTTATAAATTGGAGTTTGTAATACTCTTTTAAGGTGGATATTCTTATATACTTTTCTTTCTTGATTAAAAATTGACTTTTAGTTAAAACATTTAGTCTTTCTATTAGTAAGTTAATGTTATCTATATTCTTAGTTTTTTTATCTTTAATGTATAAGTCAAAACATGAATTTATTTTTCTTTTTAACCTATTTACTTTTTTACTAGAAATAGAAGTATATAATTTATTTTTTAAAAGGCTAAAGTCATATCCTAAATATTCAAACTGTATGGGTTTGTTTTTTTGTGAAGGAGTTTCGATAAATTTATCTGAGTTATGCTCTAACCCATAAAAATTTAACAGTTCCTCTATTTTCTTTTTGATATTTTCTTTTTCTTTTTTTCCAAAATCCCCATTGAAAATAAGTAGTATATCATCCACATACCTGCAATAATAATTAATTCGTTGATCAATTCTTTTCATTTGCATATCAAATTGCTCTAAATAAATCTCTGATAGAGAATTTGATATAGACATACCTTGAGGGATTCCGGAGGGCGAACGTTTCAGTAACTCTTTTATTAAGATATATTCGCTCTGAGGAATAAGTGCCCCTTTTTTCAATTTATATAGTAATTTATTGTGTGGTATAGAGGAGAAAAAGTTTTTAATATCTAACCGAATAATATAATAATCCTTTTGGATGGTTAATTTTGCTTGTAAGGTCTGTATTATTTCATCTCTATTTTTATATTTAATCTTATATTTATTATTTAAGGCATCTTTTAAATAATCTATAACTAATCTATCTCGAATTGTTGGAATATAAACACGTCTGTTATCAGGTAAATCTATATGTTTTAATCTTGTAAATTGGTATTTCCCGTTTTCAATCTTTTTAAGAATAATCTTAAATTCTTCATCTTTAATTCTAGTAAATTTCGTAGCTGAAATCTTGTCCAAGCCTGTACTTAAGGTGTTATAAGATTTCAAGTAATAGAATTCTAATAACTCCTTATTTAGATTTGTTCTCATTTAATCCACCTTCTTTGCAAGAGCCGGATATAACATATTAAAGTTGTGTTTTTCCAGCTTACCAGAGTTTTAAACTCCTAAGTTTAGCTAGTTTTGAGTACTCCAAAGAATACTTAATACAGTAATGCCCCTATAATGTACTAGTTATAGGAATTTCCTGTACTGCATCCGGCTTTTGCTCTATAATTATACCATGATTTCCAAAAAATTCTACAAAAACCGAGGAGATTTTATTGAATATTTCAAAAGCAACTGCTCTGTTATTAGATTTGTTACCGTATGAAATACCTCTAATTTATTCGAACCAAGAACTATATAATTATATTAATAATAACCCTAAATGGGATGAATTGAGTATTGACAATCTTATATTAAATGAAACACAACCTTATCACTTTTATATTTATAAAAATGATTTTTCAAATAGACTACTAAGCTTATTGCATCCGTTGGCGCAGTTACAAACTACAAAGTTTATCGAAAAGTATGATCAGGAATTAATTAGTTTTTTTCATACGCATACAATTTTCTCCATTAGATTTCCCTATGACATAAATTCCATTAGCAAAAAACCAATAGATAAAATTGAGTCAGATATGAATTTTCTTCTTAATGAAGAGTACGAGATCAATAATAATGAATATGAAAAATATATGGATAGTTACTTTTCCAAAAAAAGATTTAAAAAAATAACAGACTTCTATAAATCAAATTTGTTTAAGAAACTAGAAACTAAGTACTCTTTACTGCAAAAGCTAGATATTTCAAATTGCTTTTATAGTATATATACCCACAGTATTGATTGGGCTTACTTAGGTAGTCGAGAATTTGCAAAGAAGAACAGGAATGGAAAAAGACTTTCAACCACTTTGGATAAGGTAATGAGTAGCAGTAATTATGGGGAAACCAATGGGATAATTGTAGGACCGGAATTTTCTCGAATAGTAGCAGAAATCGTATTAACTAGAATAGATAAGCTTGTGTATGAAAGAATTCAGAAAGAGAACCTTGTTTATAAACGAGATTTTGAGATAGTAAGATATATTGATGATATTTTTATATTTACTAATTCCCACCAAGATGCTTCATTAATTAAACAGATTTATATTGAAACAAGTAATGACTATAAACTTACAATCAATGAATCAAAAGCATTTTTAGAAACTAACCCATTTTTAAAGAAACATATATGGGTAGTTAAATTAAAAAAAATATTAAAGGAATACTTTAGTCTCTTTGAAGAACCAAAATCCCTAGATAAACCTAGTATAAGGCGTGCCACAAATTCTTTCCTATCGGAGATAAGAGCGATAATTATAGAGTTTGAAAATGATAAGCATAGTATTGTTTCATTCATACTTTCTTCCTTAGAAAAGGTCTGGAAAAGTTTAATATCAACTTCCTTTGATGTAATGAAAAATAATGAATATAAGCGGTATCTGCTTTTTAAATTCATAGACTTAACACATTATGTATTAACATTTTCATTGACTGCTCAAAATGTACTAAAGTATTCGAAGCTGACTGTTTATATTTCTAATGAGGCAGTTAAAATAGGTGATTATTCTATCCATGATTTAATCTTTAGTAAAACATTAGAAATAATAAAATATCACAATAATAAAAACACGGAAATTTTAAATTTAATTATTATATTAAAGGACTTCGAAAAAGAAATCCCGGAAAATATATTAATTGAAATATTAAAGAAAAATCCGAACTATTTTACACTATCATGTATAACTTACTATTTAAGTGAAGGTAATAGGACCTTTAGGTATAAAAAGGTGAGAGGATTTATCAATGGTGAAATTAATATGATTATCCACCTTCTAAATGAAAAGTATATCCTTCCAAATACAGATAGCAATAAATTAAAGGAATTAGTTAATAGTAAGGAATTTTATGTAATTCATGATTTTTATTCGAGTAATATTTTAAGTAAAAATACAAAAATAGAAATAGAGAAAATTAAAAATAGAATTTTAAAAGAAAAATGGGATAAAGACGTATTATTCAATGTTTTTATTCAGTATATAAAAGATTTTGATAAGCCATTTATGAATTGGAACGCATCCAAAAAAGAGATGATAAAAATGTTAGTCGAAAAAACTACAAGCAATATGCAAGCGTATGACTAGAAAATAGGGAAGCTTCAAACTTAACATATCTTGTGAGACACGGGGAAGGTTCTAGCGTCCTCTATAATAATCTTTAATGAGGGCCAGGTCCTATTTAGGGAATTGGCTCTTTTTCCTTGCTTGGGACTTAACGATAATCTCACAACATAAAGAAGAATGATAGAATCAAAACAGATATTTACAAATAAAGTAAACTAATGGAGTGACCAACCTATGGACAAAATCGGCCAAACAATCCTAAACTTCCGAGACGCCCGCAAATGGAAACCCTACCACAATGAAAAAGACCTAGCCATATCAATTTCTCTGGAGGCCAATGAACTCCTGGAGAACTTCCAATGGAAAACCAGCGAGGAAGCGGTAAGCCAATCAGAACAGAATATCAAAGAAGAAATGGCTGATATCTTAATCTACCTTGTTCAGTTAGCTGACAAGATGGATATTGATCTGGAAGAGGAAGTTTTGAAGAAGATGAAGAAGAATGAGCTGAAGTATCCCGTTCAGAAGGGGTGAGGGTAGTTGATTGTTTATGAAGCAACGAAGGATGAGTTTTTGAAGGATGTTTTTGATGATGAGCTGGTGAATAATATTGTCAGCAATTATAACAGCAAGATTGGGCGGATTAATGAGCGAGGTTCGGTCTTGGGACAACTCGATGCAGTATATGTACCGGGTGTTGAGTGACAGCGAGATTCCTAATGATGCGGGTGTTGCGATTGAGTTTAAGATTCCTCATACCTCGAAGCGGGTGGATTTCCTCATATCCGGCTCGGATCAGTATGTGCGCCAATCGATTGTCATCGTTGAGCTGAAGCAGTGGGAAACGGTGGAGAAGATTGAGGGTAAAGAGGCGATTGTTAAAACGGTGATCAACAGAGGTGTGCGTGAGACAACTCATCCGTCTTACCAGGCCTGGTCATATGCTGCTTTGATCAAGGACTATAATGAGAATGCGCAAAAAGAAGAAATTCAACTTTATCCGTGTGCTTATCTGCATAATTACATAAACCAGGGTGAACAGGATCCGCTGACTGACCCAGTCTATGAATATTATATCGAGGAAGCGCCAGTTTTTATAAAAGGAGATTCTGGTAAGCTGCGCAATTTTATCAAAAGATATATTAAGCACGGTGATAATAAAGAAATTTTATATACGATTGATAAAGGAAGGATTCGTCCATCCAAATCGCTGCAGGATTCTCTGAACAGCATGCTCCAGGGGAATCAGGAGTTTGTCATGATTGATGACCAAAAAGTCGTCTATGAAACGTCTTTGCACCTTGCCAAAGAATCGTTAAGGACAAACACGAAGCAGGTGTTGGTCATTGAAGGAGGACCAGGGACCGGTAAGTCCGTTTTAGCTATAAACCTGCTGGTTGAGGCGACGAACCGAAGTTTGGTGGCCCAGTATGTGACGAAGAATGCTGCGCCGAGGAATATTTACGCGACCAAGTTAAAACAGAACTTCCGCAAGGGCCATATTGATAATCTGTTTGTTGGGTCAGGCAGCTATATTAATGCACCTGCGAATGAGTTCGATGTCCTCATTGTCGATGAAGCCCACCGCCTTAATGAGAAGTCTGGCCTTTTTAGCAACCTTGGTGAAAATCAGGTAAAAGAAATCATGAATGCATCCAAGCTGTCTGTCTTTTTTATCGATGAACGGCAGCGGGTTACTCTCAAGGATATCGGAAGTATTGGGGCGATTAAAAAGTTCGCGAAGGAATTGGGAGCGAATGTGACTAGGATGAAGCTTGATTCGCAGTTCCGCTGTAATGGTTCTGATGGCTATTTAAGCTGGATTGACGATGTCCTGCAGATTCGCGAAACGGCGAATTCCAATTATATCGGGACTAATTATGATTTCCGGATCTTCACAAACCCAAATGAAATGCGGGAAGAGATTGCTAGATTGAATAAAAAGAACAACAAATCCCGGATGGTAGCAGGTTACTGCTGGAACTGGCTGAAAGAAGGGAAGTCGAACACGAATATCCATGACATAGAGCTGCCTGAGCATAAATTCAGCATGAGCTGGAATCTCGATAACTCCGCGACATGGGCCATTGATGAAAATTCGGTCAATGAAATCGGCTGTATTCATACCTGCCAGGGACTCGAATTCGATTACGTCGGTGCCATCATCGGGGACGATCTGGTTTACAGGGATGGAGAGGTGTTAACCGACCATTCCAAACGCGCGAAAACAGACAACTCCTTAAAAGGTTTGAAGAAAATGCTGAAGGAAAATCCTGAGGAAGCAGAAAAGCTTGCTGACCAGATTATCCGTAATACTTATCGTACATTGATGACCCGTGGACAGAAGGGCTGCTTTGTTTATTGTACGGATAAGGAGTTAGAGGGTTATTTTATCGAGCGGGTTAGGGATATTCAGCAGGAATATGCGGAGAATGAGTTTTTTAGGGAGATGCCGCGGGTGGCGGAGGAGAAAGAGGAATATAAGAATTGAGGAGGAAGGCTCTTATTTGAAAAGAGCCTTCCTTTTTTTATTCCGCATATTGAATATATTTTCAGGTAAGCTAAATCAACTTAAACTATACAGCGATTTGTAAAATAGCAAATGATATAAAATTAATAAAGGGTGTGCTTATAATGATTTGTTAGTTGAAAAAATAAAAAACATTCGTTTTTTTATATTATACATTGTAATATAATGTAAAAGAATTGATGGTATTAGAATGGAGATGTTAAATGAAAAAATTTATAGATGGGATTGTAAACTCAAGTGAAATAGTTAATACAGCCACAATATTGTCTTTAATATTAGCTGTGATTTTCTTTTCTTATCAAGAAATAAAGCACAGAAGGGAACAAAGAAAAGAGATACTAAGACTAAAGGATGAAATAACTAACTTAGTAATAAGAAATCATGTTAATAGTGGGGTACCAATTGCTCATATTGATTTTGATACATTTATAAATGGGTTTGAGAAAGTTAAAAATTGCAATATAAATGTTAATGCAGTTGACATTGCAAAAATGGTATATGCAAGGGTCTATGAAAACGAGCACATTACAAAAGAAACCAGATTAGAGTTATTAAAACAAATTGACGAATTAATTAGTACATATGAGTATGATTTAAAAAGTGGAGAAATTACTAAAGAAAATCTTATTTCATCTACACTATTCACTCGTATATCCCTAATAATTACTTTAATTACATACATTTTAATTACACAATTTGCTGAGTTTACTAAAATTAAATTAAACATTAACAATGGAATAACAATATTAATAATAGCATTATCGATATTTTTGCTATTAGTAATTAAACCGATTTTAGATAGTAAAGTATGGACTTTATTAGAAATTCTAAGAAAAGATAAAGTCACTAGGAATAAAGAAATTTTATCACATGGTAGTAATAATGTTTTAATTAAAGAGTATAAGGATAATACCGAAACAAACGATCCAATATTATTTGATGATTATTTTGAAAAAAAAGATGAGATCAGAGCAACTTACGAGCAGAGAATTTTACTAGAGACCATATTACGTAAATTATATTTTAAATTAAAAAATGAACATACCAAATTACCAGTTCAAAGAATAATTCATATACTAATAGAAAACGAAGTAATATCAATAGGTTTTGCAAATGAAATAAAAGCAGTTTATAGAGCCAGTAATTATGTGGTTCATGAAGGTGAATTACCTAATGATATAAAAGATTATGAAAGCTTTATAGAGCCAATGAGAGAAATTACTAACACGTTATATCATATATTAAAAAATACTCCGGATTCAAAGGGGAAATAGAATCAGCTTAATTTTAACTTAACGCTCATAACAATTGATTATGAGCTGTTTTCTTTTAGGAACATTAATATAATAAATTATATAGGTGAATCAATTTCATAATTGCTCTTTCTTAAAAAGTTGAGACTTCCCCGACTCTAAATTTTACT